>NZ_JBIVCX010000005.1:0-28480 GCF_044746825.1 Pseudomonas sp. NPDC090201 | reverse complement strand
GTGGGGGTGTGGGTGGGCGTCGTCGTTGTGGCGGGGGCCGCGGAGTCGGGGGCTGGGGTCGCGGACGGCCCCCCCCCCCCCACCCCCCCCCCCCCCCCCGCCGCCCCCCCCCCCCCCCCCCCCCCCGAGGCCGGAGCAGGCAAAAATCATCTCTTTGACCACATACCTATCCCCGCCATCCGTGTAGGGCAATCCCTACCCCAGGTCTTCCACCGCGCCTAGGCGAATCTCTCCTACCCCCCGATTTGCGCGGTTTTCAGGCTGATCTAGGCTTGTTCCCAAGTTTGATTAAACAAGGGTGTGGGTAATGAGCAACGTCGATTCTAGCGCTGGGGCGAGTGATGTTCTGGTCAGCTTTCGTGGTGTGCAGAAGAGCTACGACGGCGAAGTTCTGATCGTCAAAGACCTCAACCTGGACATTCGCAAAGGCGAATTCCTCACCCTGCTCGGGCCTTCGGGTTCCGGCAAGACCACAAGCCTGATGATGCTCGCAGGTTTCGAAACCCCGACCGCGGGCGAGATCCTGCTGGCCGGCCGTTCGATCAACAACGTGCCGCCGCACAAGCGCGACATCGGCATGGTGTTCCAGAACTACGCCCTGTTCCCGCACATGACGGTCGCCGAGAACCTGGCGTTCCCGCTGTCGGTGCGTGGCATGAGCAAGACCGACGTCGCCGAGAAAGTGAAGAAGGCGCTGGACATGGTGCAACTCGGCGCGCTTTCCCATCGTTACCCGGCGCAGATGTCTGGCGGCCAGCAGCAACGTGTGGCCCTGGCCCGCGCGCTGGTGTTCGAACCGCAACTGGTGCTGATGGACGAACCCCTCGGCGCGCTGGACAAACAACTGCGTGAACACATGCAGATGGAGATCAAGCACCTGCACCAGCGCCTGGGCGTCACCGTCGTCTACGTGACCCACGACCAGGGCGAAGCGCTGACCATGTCGGACCGCGTGGCCGTCTTCCATCAGGGCGAAATCCAGCAGATCGCCCCGCCACGTACCCTGTACGAAGAGCCAAAGAACACCTTCGTCGCCAACTTCATCGGCGAGAACAACCGCATCAACGGCACCTTGCTCAGCCAGACCGGCGACCGTTGCCAGGTGGCCCTGACCCGTGGCGAAAAAGTCGAGGCGCTGGCGGTGAACGTCGGTGCGCCGGGCAGCCCGGTCACCCTGTCGATTCGCCCTGAGCGAGTGAACCTCAACGGCCGCAGCGAGAGTTGCGTGAACCGTTTCTCCGGTCGCGTGGCCGAGTTCATCTACCTGGGCGACCACGTGCGGGTGCGCCTGGAAGTGGCTGGCAAAACCGATTTCTTCGTCAAGCAACCCATCGCCGAGCTGGACCCGGCCTTGAGCGTTGGCGACGTTGTGCCCATTGGATGGCAGGTCGAGCACGCCCGCGCGCTGGACCCTTTGCAGGAAGCGCATTGATTCAAACGCTGTAGTCGCAAGAGAAGCACCCAGAGGCGAACCCATCGCCCCCAACGCTTATACAAATCGTTCGTGGAGAGAAAAACAAATGCTCAAGACATTGAAGCTCACCGCCTTATCGGTCGGCATGATGTGCGCGGCGCAAGCCATGGCCGCCGATCTGACTGTCATTTCCTTCGGTGGTGCGAACAAGGCAGCGCAGGAAAAAGCCTTCTACGCCCCATGGGAAAAGACAGGCAGCGGCAAGATCATTGCCGGCGAATACAACGGTGAGATGGCCAAGGTCAAAGCCATGGTCGACACCAAGAGCGTGACCTACGATCTGGTGGAAGTCGAATCCCCGGAACTGGCTCGCGGCTGCGACGAAGACATGTTCGAAGAGATCGACCCGGCCATCCTGGGCAAGAAAGAAGACTACGTGCCGGGCGCCATCCAGACCTGCGGCGTGGGCTTCTTCGTGTGGTCCACGGTACTTGCCTACAACGCCGACAAACTGAAAACCGCACCGACCAGCTGGGTCGACTTCTGGGACACCAAGAAATTCCCGGGCAAACGTGGCCTGCGCAAAGGCGCCAAGTACACCCTGGAATTCGCTCTGATGGCTGACGGCGTCGCGCCGAAAGACGTCTACAAAGTGCTCGCCAGCAAAGACGGCCAGGACCGCGCCTTCAAGAAACTCGACGAACTCAAGCCGAACATCCAGTGGTGGGAAGCCGGTGCCCAGCCGCCGCAATTCCTGCAATCGGGTGACGTCGTGATGAGCTCGGCCTACAACGGCCGTATCGCCGCCGTGCAGAAAGAAAGCAACCTGAAAATCGTCTGGACCGGCGGCGTCTATGACTTCGACTCGTGGGCGATTCCGAAGGGCGCGAAGAACGTCGAGGAAGCCAAGAAATTCCTGGCCTACACCCTCAAGCCTGAACAGCAGAAGACCTACTCCGAGAACATCGCCTACGGCCCGGCCAACTCCCAGGCTGTCAGCCTGCTGACCGCCGACAACCAGAAAAACATGCCGACCACCCCTGAGAACATCAAGGATCAGGTGCAGTTGAGCGTGAGCTTCTGGACCGACAACGGCGAAAACCTGGAGCAGCGTTTCAACTCCTGGGCTGCCAAGTAAGCTGATTTACCCGGCTCTATCCCTTGTCCTGCCTACGCGGCAGGGCAGGGGACGCACCCCTCGTTCAAAGATTTTCGGAGTTCGCTATGGCCACCGCCGTGCCCCTGACTGAAGGCGCCAGCCCGACCTTGAAGCAACGCCTGGCCCGTGCCGAGCGCGTCAACCGCTGGAAGGCTCAGGCGTTGATCGCGCCATTGGCGATTTTCCTGCTGCTGGTATTCCTGGTGCCAATTGCGGCGCTGCTCTACAAAAGTGTGAGCAACCCTGAAGTGGTTGGCGGCATGCCGCTCACGGTTGTCGAAGTGTCCAAGTGGGACGGCAAGGGCCTGCCCCCTGAAGCGGTGTACAAGGCCGCAAGCCAGGACCTGGCCGACGCCCGCAAAAACCAGACCCTGGGCGATCTGTCCAAGCGCCTGAACCAGGAGCTGGCCGGCTACCGCAGCCTGCTTGCGAAAACTGCCCGCGCGCTGCCTTTCAAGGAAGAACCTGCTTCCTATAAAGACGCCATGGAAGCCATCGATGAACGTTGGGGCGATCCTGCGTACTGGCAGGCTGTGCGTCGCAACACCTCAAGCTTCACCCCCTATTACCTGCTGGCCGCTGTCGACCACCGCATCGATGACCTCGGTGAAGTGGCGCCCGCGACCCCGGACCAGGCGATCTACATCGACGTCTTCGCCCGCACCTTCTGGATGGGCCTGGTCATCACCGTGATCTGCCTGCTGCTGGCCTACCCACTGGCGTACCTGCTGGCGAACCTGCCTGCACGGCAGAGCAACCTGTTGATGATTCTCGTGCTGTTGCCGTTCTGGACCTCGATCCTGGTGCGGGTCGCCGCGTGGATCGTATTGCTGCAATCGGGTGGCCTGATCAACGGCGCGCTGATGGCGATGGGCATTATCGACAAGCCGCTGGAGCTGGTATTCAACCGGGTCGGCGTGTACATCTCGATGGTCCACATCATGCTGCCGTTCATGATCCTGCCGATCTACAGCGTGATGAAAGGCATCTCGCCGACCTACATGCGTGCCGCGATTTCCCTGGGCTGCAACCCCTTCGCCAGCTTCTGGCGGGTGTACTTCCCGCAGACCTACGCCGGGATCGGTGCGGGCTGCCTGCTGGTGTTCATCCTTGCCATCGGCTACTACATCACTCCGGCGCTGCTGGGCAGCCCGAACGATCAGATGGTCAGCTACTTCGTGGCGTTCTACACCAACACCAGCATCAACTGGGGCATGGCGACGGCACTGGGCGGCCTGCTGTTGCTGGCGACTGTGGTGCTTTACCTGATCTATAGCTGGCTGGTCGGCGCCAGCCGCCTGCGCCTGAGCTGAGGAGAGAAACATGCTGAGTCCTTATTCCTCGCCCGTCGAGCGCGTCTGGCACTACACGCTGCGCATCCTGTGCGGGCTGATTCTGTTGTTCCTGGTGCTGCCGGTACTGGTTATCGTGCCGCTGTCGTTCAACTCCGGCAGCTTCCTGGTCTATCCGCTGCAGGGCTTCTCGCTGCACTGGTATCAGGACTTCTTCAACTCGGCCGAGTGGATGCGCTCGCTGAAGAACAGCCTGATCGTCGCCCCGGCCGCCACTGTGCTGGCCATGGGCTTCGGCACGCTTGCAGCGATTGGCCTGACGCGCAGCAACTTCCCCGGCAAGTCGCTGGTGATGGCGTTGGTGATCTCGCCGATGGTGGTGCCGGTTGTCATCATTGGTGTGGCCAGCTACCTGTTCTTCGCTCCGTTGGGCCTGGGCAACAGCTACACCTCGCTGATCCTGGTGCACGCAGTGCTGGGTGTGCCGTTCGTGATCATCACTGTGTCGGCCACGCTGCAGGGGTTCAACTACAACCTGGTGCGTGCGGCGGCGAGCCTTGGCGCTTCACCGGTGACCACCTTCCGCCGCGTGACGCTACCGCTGATTGCGCCGGGTGTGATTTCCGGTGCGCTGTTCGCCTTTGCCACCTCGTTCGATGAAGTGGTAGTGACCCTGTTCCTCGCAGGCCCCGAGCAGGCGACCCTGCCGCGGCAGATGTTCAGCGGCATCCGCGAAAACCTGAGCCCCACCATCGCCGCGGCAGCCACCTTGCTGGTGGGTTTCTCGGTGGTGCTGTTGCTGGTGCTGGAATGGCTGCGCGGACGCAGCGAGAAATTGCGCACCGCAGTGGTGGAGTGACCTGACCGGTACCTGTAGGAGCGCGCTTGCCCGCGATGGCGATGTGTCAGACATTAAAAGGGTGCCTGACACGACGCTTTCGCGGGCAAGCGCGCTCCTACAAGATGTCGTTCGCATGATTGATGCACTTGCCCGCAGCCGGTCGCTGCGGGTCCCGCAGAGTATTGGGGTGTCGTCGCATTCATCCACCACACAAGCCACGTTCCAGCCTCTTGGAGTACAATGCGCGCCACCGTGATTTCGCTCAACAAAGGTGCGTCATGCAGCCCTTCGCTATTGCTCCGTCGATTCTGTCCGCCGATTTCGCCCGTCTGGGCCAGGAAGTCGACAATGTCCTGGCCGCTGGCGCCGACATCGTTCACTTCGACGTCATGGACAATCATTACGTGCCCAACCTGACCATCGGTCCGATGGTCTGTTCGGCGCTGCGCAAGTACGGCATCACCGCGCCCATCGATGTGCACCTGATGGTCAGCCCGGTCGATCGCATCATCGGCGACTTCGTCGAAGCTGGCGCGACCTACATCACCTTTCACCCGGAAGCGACCCAGCACATCGACCGCTCCCTGCAACTGATCCGCGAGGGCGGTTGCAAGTCGGGCCTGGTGTTCAACCCGGCGACCCCGCTGAACCTGCTCGAATACGTCATGGACAAGGTCGACATGATCCTGCTCATGAGCGTCAACCCAGGCTTCGGCGGCCAGAAATTCATCCCCGGCACCCTCAACAAACTGCGCGAAGCGCGGGCGTTGATCGATGCGTCGGGTCGTGACATCCGCCTGGAAATCGACGGCGGGGTCAACGTCAACAACATCCGCGAAATCGCCGCCGCTGGTGCCGATACCTTCGTGGCAGGTTCAGCTATCTTCAATGCGCCCGACTACAAAGAGGTCATTGAAAAAATGCGTGCAGAACTGGCGTTGTCCCGCTGATGAGCGGCTTCGAGCAGCTGTTTCCGGGTCGTCTGCCGAAACTCATCATGTTCGATCTGGATGGCACGCTGATCGACTCGGTGCCGGATCTGGCTGCTGCCGTGGACAAGACGCTGATCGAACTGGGGCGTGAACCCGCCGGTATCGAGCGGGTGCGCAACTGGATCGGCAACGGCGTGCGGGTGCTGGTGCGCCGCGCGCTGGCCAACGACATGGATCACTCCTCGGTCGATGAAGCTTCGACCGAACAGGCGCTGGCCATCTTCATGGAAGCCTACAGCGACAATCACTCGCTGACCGTGGTCTACCCCGGCGTGCGTGAAACCCTGAAATGGCTGCAGAAGCAGGGCGTGGAAATGGCCCTGATCACCAACAAGCCGGAGCGCTTCGTCGCGCCGCTGCTGGATGAGATGAAACTGGGCCGGTTCTTCCGCTGGATCGTCGGCGGTGACACGCTGCCCCAGCAGAAGCCCGACCCGGCTGCGCTGTTTTTCGTGATGAAAATGGCCGGTGCGCCAGGCTCGCAATCGCTGTTCGTGGGTGATTCGCGCAATGACGTGCTCGCCGCCAAAGCCGCTGGCGTGGCCTGTGTCGCGTTGAGCTACGGCTACAACCACGGCCGCCCGATCGCCGAGGAATCGCCTGCGCTGGTGATCGACGATTTGCGCAAGCTGATTCCGGGTTGCTTAGATCTTGGGGCTGAGATAACGTTGCCCGACGTTCAATCTCCCTCCTTTAGAGAATCCATCGTGGTGGTCACCCGCAAACTCTGGATGAAAGTCATCAAGGCCCTGGCCCGCTGGCGTTGGCGCGCCTGACTTGACTCTGGCCGCTTGCGCGGCGCGTTTGCACACCTGACCGTTTTACCTCAGACCACGAGGCTGCTCATCATGACCCGCGAAGAATTCCTGCGTTTGGCCGCTGAAGGCTACAACCGCATTCCGCTTGCCTACGAAACCCTGGCCGACTTCGACACGCCGCTGTCGATCTACCTCAAGCTGGCCGACCAGCCGAACTCCTACCTGCTGGAGTCGGTGCAAGGCGGCGAGAAGTGGGGGCGTTACTCGATCATCGGCCTGCCATGCCGCACCGTGATGCGCGTGCACGGGCACACCATCAGCGTGACCCAGGACGGCACTGAGATCGAACGCCTGGAAGCCGAAGATCCGCTGGAGTTTGTGGAAACCTTCAAGGCGCGCTACAACGTCCCGACCATTCCTGGCCTGCCGCGCTTCAATGGCGGGCTGGTGGGTTACTTCGGCTATGACTGCGTGCGTTATGTGGAGCCGCGTCTGGGTGCATGCCCGAACCCGGACCCGCTGGGCGTGCCGGACATCCTGCTGATGGTCTCCGACGCGGTCGTGGTCTTCGACAACCTGGCGGGCAAGATGCACGCCATCGTGCTGGTCGATCCTGCGCAGCCCGAAGCCTACGAAAGCGGCCTGGCGCGTCTGGAGCAACTGATGGAGAAGCTGCGCCAGCCGATCACTCCGCGCCGCGGCCTGGACCTGACTCGTCCGCAAGCGGCTGACCCGGTGTTCCGTTCGAGCTTCACCCAGGGCGACTACGAAAAAGCCGTCGACACCATCAAGGAATACATCCTGGCGGGCGACTGCATGCAGGTGGTGCCGTCGCAGCGCATGTCCATCGACTTCAAAGCTGCGCCAATCGATCTGTACCGCGCGCTGCGTTGCTTCAACCCGACGCCGTACATGTACTTCTTCAACTTCGGCGACTTCCATGTCGTCGGCAGCTCGCCCGAAGTGCTGGTGCGCGTCGAGGACAACCTGATTACCGTGCGCCCGATTGCCGGCACCCGCCCGCGTGGCGCGACCGAAGAAGCGGACCACGCGCTGGAAGTCGATCTGCTGTCCGACGACAAGGAAATAGCCGAGCACCTGATGCTGATCGACCTGGGGCGCAACGACACTGGCCGCGTTTCGGAAATTGGTTCGGTGAAGCTGACCGAGAAAATGGTCATCGAACGTTATTCCAACGTGATGCACATCGTTTCCAACGTCACCGGCCAGCTGAAAAGCGGGCTGACGGCAATGGACGCGCTGCGGGCGATCCTGCCGGCGGGCACCTTGTCGGGCGCACCGAAGATTCGTGCGATGGAGATCATCGACGAGCTGGAGCCGGTCAAACGTGGCGTCTACGGCGGCGCGGTGGGCTATCTGGCGTGGAACGGCAACATGGACACGGCCATTGCCATTCGCACGGCGGTCATCAAGAACGGCGAACTGCACGTTCAGGCCGGCGGCGGCATCGTTGCCGACTCGGTGCCGGCCCTGGAGTGGGAAGAAACCCTGAACAAACGCCGCGCAATGTTCCGCGCGGTGGCGCTGGCGGAGCAAGAGCCCCAAGCCTGACCCCATCTCCTCTGTAGGAGCGCGCTTGCCCGCGACTGCGGTGTGTCAGCCATGCATGTGGTGCAGGCTGGCCGCCATCGCGGGCAAGCGCGCTCCTACAAGATCATCGCCGGACTGTAGGAGCGCGCTTGCCCGCGACCGCTGTGTCAGCCTTCAGGATCAAAAATCCAGACTCACAGCCACATTCACCCCTTGCTGCGTCACGTCATCATTCTTGCGCCAGTTGTAACCGGCCCTCAACGTCAGGTCCAGGGCCAGTTTCTGGCTCACCCCCACGCTCGCCCGATTCAGGCTGCGCTGCGGTTCATACCCCTGCAGATTGAAATCCACCCCCGGCACGCTGTTCAGGGCGATGGTCACGTCCTGCTGATCGGTGTCGAACTCGCGCTCATGGGCCACCTCGCCGAACACCTGGGTCTGCGGCGTGATATCGAATTTGCCCTGCAACCCCGCACCCAGACGCTTTGACCGGCGGGTCTGGTCGTCGTAGTTCAGCGTCGTGGATCGGTTGCTGTTTTCCGAATAGCCATCGACCTCGACGCGGGAATAGTCAGCACTTACGAAAGGCGAGACATGCCAGCGGCTGCTCTGCTGCGCGAGGTCATAACCCAACCGTCCGCTGAGCGCCCAGAGGTTGCCATCGGTGTCGCCTTTTTCCGCACCTTCACTCACGCCCAGGGCGAATTTGCGCTTGAGGTCGTCGTAGTCCAGTTTCCCGCCAGAGGCGGCCAGGTCAGCCCACCAATGATTTGCCTGAAACTGCACGAAAGCGGTGGCGATGTAACTGTTGAGTTTGTAGTCCGAATCCCTGGGACCGGCCTCCAGCGTCTGCCGATAGGCGCCCGCCACCAGCCCGGCGCGCCAGTCTTCGGCAAAGCGGTAGCTGCCACCGACCGTCAGGTTGTAGCCATGTCCGTCGCCGCTTGCGGAATTGCTTTGCGCGTCGAAGTCCAGCTTCTGACCGCCACCGGCGACAATACCTCGCCATTCACCGACCTGTTGCCAGTTGCCCCAGTCAGCCAGCCACTGGCTGCGCAATTCATCCTGCTGCGCGCGCAAGGTGCCGTTGGCCATTTCCGGAAGCAGGGTGATTTCCCACGGCGCCGAGAGAATCGAGTAACCGTAATCGGCGATAAGACGCTGGCCCGCAACGGTGGGATGCACGCCATCGTTGAACAGCAGTCTGGTCGGGTCGGGCGTGAGGCCATTGATCCCATAGACGCTGTTCGCCGTGCAGCTGTCGCCGCTGAAACAGGTGCCCACCAGATTCTGATCAGCCGCCAGACCATAACGCGCCGGCTCCTGAAGCACCTCGCGAACCAGGCCGGGCACGTTGAGTGGGATGACCTCTGCGTTGATCTGCCCCAAGCGGCTGACCAGTTGCTGGTTGAACACCCCGCTGAGCAGCGTCGATGGCACCTGCAACGGTGTGCCGAACACCGCGGGGGTCTGGCCAATGTCAGGCAGCAGCCAGACCATGATGTAACGCGCCCCTGCCTGTGACAGCACTTGCGCGCTATCGGCAAGGTTGTTGGCGGCGCTTGCCGCCTGGCCCGGGCTGAGCACGCGGCCTTGCAGGAAGTCATTGCCACCACCGGTAAGGTAGTAAAGGGCGTTCGGATCGGCGCGGAAGTTGTTTTCCACCAGATACCCTGGCCTGCTACGGAAAACCGTGGTCACGCCGGTCGTGGTGTCGGTGTTGGCCACCTGGGATTGTGTGGTGATCGCGGCGAGGATCTGGTCCGTCCGGTCCCCGCCGACCGCCCAGTTATTGCCGTCGGCCAGGCCTTGGGCGGCGCGCACCGGGGAGGTCGAGGCTTGCAGGTCGCCGGGTGCGACCCCAAGCAAACCGCCCAGCAATGTCGAGGAGTTGAGGGCGAAGACCTCGCCACTGCCATTCTGAAAGGTCGGACCTACGCGGTTGGTGAAGCGCAGCGTGGAACCCGGAGGTCCGCCTGCATCGGGAAACTGCCCGGCGTCGGCCAGGCTGTCACCGAACACGATCATCGTCGAATAGGGGGAGGAGGCGGCCATTGCCGAGGAGCAAGCGAGTGACAGCAGGCAGGCCGCAAATGGCCAGTGCCGGGTGGCTTTGAACATTGAGAAGTCCCTTCTTGTTTTTTAGTGCTGAACGAGAAGGTAGCAGTTACGACACATAGCGCCATGTCATGTATCACCCGGCAGGCGCTATGTCACAGACTGGACGAGATCAATGAGGTAAAGGCTAATGGCTATCACAGATTGCACTTTCCGGATGTTAAACCGGGCGCTCGTCCACCAGCGCCGCAGGCCGTCGCTCGATCTGTCAAAGCACAGCGGTGGTGTTTCTGTGCTTGATCGCTTCGAGCAACTTCAGTGTCAGGGAGTTGTAGTCGCGGTCGAAGTGATGCTTGCCCGGTAGTTGCATAACCTCACCCACGATCGTGGTGTCGGTGCAGCCGCTTTTCTTCTTTTCTTTCACGCCATACACGCACAGCACCTTGCTGGCCGGGAGTTTGGCCATTTCGGATCCTGTTTCGATGCCATTGTTATTGTCTTTGATCCAGCCATCCAGATGAATTTCAAAACTGCCTTTTCGGGCGAAGGCTAATAACAGAATGCTGCTGACGGCGTTCTTGTCTTTTTCCTGCAGACGATTATAAATGGCGGGCAATACATCGGCGCCAAAAGAATAACCGGCCAATACGAAATGTTTGATACCCCAGCGCTGCCGATAGTTATCCATCAGGGCAGTAAGATCGGCCGCACTTTCTTCGGGGGAACGATACTTCCAGTAATAACGCAACGTATCTACACCGATGACGGGATAACCTGCACCGCCCATGATCTCGGATATTTCCTTGTCCAGATCACGCCAGCCGCCATCGCCCGAGTAGAACACCGTCAGGGTGTCAGAGGCCGGCGTGGGGGCGATTTCAGTCACCTGCATCTCAGAGGACGAATGCGCCAGCGGCAGCATCCGATCGCTAACCATGATGCTGCTGGTAGGTTCCTGCCGCTGGATATTTGACATTGCAGGCGTCGGCGGCAAACACAGGTGGAGCCGCTCTTTGTATACAGGGCGTTGATGCAGGCTGTAAGCGGCAGAAGTTGCAGCGATCAACACGAAGGCGAACGCCGCCAGGTATTTTTTACGGGACATGGTTTTTATTGACTCTTTATTTGCCGGCCATTATCAAAGCGGCCGGAAATATATCCGATAAGTCCCTGCGCGTCTTCACCCGGTTGTTGATTTTCACCGGGGTGAAAGTTAGCAACCTAATCAAGTGCCCTCTGGCGCAAACAGATAAAAAGAGTGCCCACCAGAACGGTGGACACTGTAGTTCCCAGAACGGGAATCAAGAGGAAGCGAAACGGCGATATATGTTGTGGTCTGTGTCTGAGTTCGGGTTCAGCGCCTTCCTTCAGGCGCTCGGGGTCGGCTGCTTTGCAGCGGCGCTTGAGGCTCCCATCCAGTGGTAGATCCCGGCCAGCACTCCCAACCCGATGCCAAAGGTGACGACGCCCTGCCATCCGAAACGGGCCATGAGCCAGCCGCTGATCACCGTGCCCAGCGCGCCCACGAAAAAGGTGCCGGTCATGTACAGGCTGTTGATGCGCCCCTGGGCCTTTGGGTCCACGGCGAAAGCGCGAGTCTGGTTGGAGACAAGCCCCGCCTGCACGCCGATATCCAGCACGATGACCCCGAGCACCAGGAAGATCAGCGAAGACTCGGCGCCTGTGAGCAGCAGATACGACAGGGTCACGATGCCGATGCTGGCAGCAATCACTGCCCGGGTTCCGAAGCGATCAGACGCGCGCCCTGCGGCCGATGCGGCAAGGGCGCCGGCGGCACCGATGATCCCGAAGCCCCCGGCCCAGGCACTGCCCAGATGCAGCGGGCCTTCACTCAGCAGCGCGGCAAGGTTGACCCAGAACGCGTTGAAGCACGCCCACAGCAGTGCCTGAACCACCATCGAATCGCGAATCGGCTTGTTGTCGCGCATCAGCGGCCACAGCGAAGCCAGCAATTTGCCGTAGGACAGTTGAGTGGTCGGTACGCCACGAGGCAGCAGCGAGGCGGCAACGATGAACACCGGCACCATGAACGCCGCTTCGACGACGTACACCGCGCGCCAGCCATAGACTTCCCCGATCAGGCCGGACAGTGTGCGACCCAGCAGGATGCCGACCATGATGCCGCTGACTACCGTGCCTACCGAACGCCCGCGCTCGCTGGATCGTGACATGACGGCGGCGAACGGCACCAGTTGCTGCGGAACGCAGGCGACCACGCCCAGGCCGAAGGACGCCGCTATCAGTGTCCAGACGCTGGGCGATGCGGCGGCGGCCAGTGCGAAGACGATGGCGACGATGATTTGCCCCAGCACCAGGGTGCGCCTGTCGAAGCGATCCCCCAAGGGCAGCAGCATCGCCAGGCCAAAGGCGAAGCCGAGCAGGGCGGCACCGGCGACGATGTCGACAGTGGTCTGGTCGATCTGAAGGCTCGCGCCAATCAACGGCAGTATTGGCTGCACGCAGTAAAGGTTGGTAATCACGGCGCCCGCGATGATCGCCATCATGACGATCTTGCCGCGGGACGCGGTGGCGGGGGCACTGTCAGGTGCGCTGTGGGGTGTAGTGGGCAGGCTGCTCATCGCATCCTCCTTCAGGTTGGCTGGCGCCCGGCATGTGCAGCCCAATGCTGCGTACCGGTCATTGAGATCAACCCTACGCAGTCGCATTTATAAAGAGAATTCCCTAAGATCGGGAATCATCCTTCCAGAATTTGAGAGAGTCGCGATGAATCGCCTGGACGCCATGTCCATCTTCGTCACGGTTGCCCAGGCGGGAAGCCTCTCGGCTGCCGCGCGCCGGTTGGGCATGCCGCTGGCGACGGTCAGCCGCAAGGTCGCGGAGCTGGAATCGCACCTCAACACGCGCCTGTTGCATCGGACCACCCGCCAGCTTTCATTGACCGAGGCCGGGGCCTCCTACATGGCGGCCTGCCAGCGGATACTTGAGGACATCGGCGAGGCCGAGCGCGCCGCGACCGGCGAATACGCCGCGCCCAAGGGCGAACTGGTGGTCACCGCCCCCGTGGTGTTCGGACGCTTGCACGTGGTGCCGGTGGTGGCAGAATTTCTCGCGCAGTACCCGCAGATCAGCGTGAGCCTGATGCTCACTGATCGTGTGGTGCACCTGATGGAGGAGCACGGCGATATCGCGGTGCGGATTGGTGAGTTGCCAGACAGCTCGCTGATGGCCACGCAAGTGGGCAAGGTGCGCCGAGTGGTGTGTGCAAGCCCTGAGTACCTTGCGCAACGGGGCATGCCGGCCACGCCGGAGGATCTGGCCGGGCACGACTGCATTACCTTTGAAGTGCTGGAATCCAAACGCGCCTGGGTGTTCGGCGGCGGAAAGTCAGAGCGCTCGGTGGCTGTTCATTCACGGCTGACGGTCAATACCGCAGAAGCCGCCATCGATGCCGCCGTACTGGGCGTGGGGCTGATTCGCGTGCTGTCTTACCAGGTCGCGCAAGCGGTGAGTGATGAAAAGCTGAACATCGTCCTTGAGCCCTTCGAGTCCGCACCCTTGCCCGTCAGTCTGGTGCACAAGGGGCAAACGCCGCTGCCGCTCAAGTTGCGGGCCTTCCTGGATTTTGTCGCGCCTCGCTTGCGGGAGCGAACTTCGCGCCTGCTGCCAGCGCCGCTGGATGCTGATCCGCGCAATCCTCGCCGTTCTGAGTAGATCAAGTGAGGTTTTTCTATCGTAGAATGCGGTTGCTTCGCCAGGTTCGGTACGCTAATGTCCCGGAACGTATAGATGAGACCCTCCCGTGACAATTGTCAGCAAACTCTTGATGCGCGTTATCAAGGCCCACGCCCGCTGGCGTTGGCGCGCCTGACTCTTTCCCCTTGCCGGCCTGCCCGGCGCTGCAACACCCTGCCTCAGACACGAAGTTCATGCCGCCCGTCCTGCGTAGCGCAGTGGCCACAAATGCGGGTGCGACTTTCGAGAGGTTGATTAAGGTCAGTGATTTCAAGAGGTTAAGCACACCATGCTGCTGATGATCGATAACTACGACTCCTTTACCTATAACGTCGTGCAGTACCTGGGCGAACTGGGCGCCGACGTTAAAGTGATCCGCAACGACGAAATGACCGTTGCCGAAATCGAAGCTTTGAACCCCGAGCGCATCGTGGTCTCGCCGGGCCCGTGCACGCCGAACGAGGCGGGCGTCTCCATCGACGTCATCAAACACTTCGCAGGCAAGCTGCCGGTGCTGGGTGTGTGCCTGGGCCACCAGTCCATCGGCCAGGCCTTTGGCGGCGATGTGGTGCGCGCACGCCAGGTCATGCACGGCAAGACCAGCGATCTGATCCACGAAGACCAGGGCGTCTTCGAAGGCCTGAAACACCCGCTGACCGTAACCCGTTACCACTCTTTGGTGGTCAAGCGTGAGACCTTGCCAGACTGTCTGGAAGTGACCGCCTGGACCCAGCTCGAAGACGGCTCCGTCGATGAGATCATGGGCCTGCGCCACAAGACATTGAACGTCGAAGGGGTGCAGTTCCACCCTGAGTCGATTCTCTCCGAGCAGGGGCACGAGCTGTTCGCCAACTTCCTCAAGCAGACCGGCGGCACTCGTCAGGGTTAAGGACACTTCGATATGGCAATGGATATCAAAACGGCGCTGGCCCGGGTTGTGAATCAACTGGACCTGACCACCGACGAAATGCGCGACGTCATGCGCGAAATCATGACCGGACAATGCACTCAGGCGCAGATCGGCGCATTCCTGATGGGCATGCGCATGAAGAGCGAGACCATCGACGAAATCGTCGGTGCGGTGTCGGTCATGCGCGAGCTGGCCGATCAGGTCCAGCTTCAATCTCTGGAGCGCGTCGTCGACATCGTCGGCACGGGCGGTGACGGGGCAAACATCTTCAACGTGTCGACCGCCGCATCCTTCGTGATCGCCGCCGCCGGCTGCACGGTGGCCAAGCACGGTAACCGCGCAGTGTCGGGCAAGAGCGGCAGCGCCGATCTGCTGGAAGCCGCCGGGGTCTACCTGAACCTGACGCCAGTCCAGGTGGCGCGCTGCATCGACAGCGTCGGCATCGGTTTCATGTTCGCCCAGACTCATCACGGCGCGATGAAACACGCCGCCGGCCCACGCAAGGAGCTGGGACTGCGCACCCTGTTCAACATGCTCGGCCCGCTGACCAACCCGGCTGGGGTCAAGCATCAGGTGGTCGGTGTGTTCAATCAGGCGCTGTGCCGCCCGCTGGCGGAAGTATTGTTGCGTCTGGGCAGCAAACACGTGCTGGTGGTGCATTCCCAGGACGGCCTGGACGAATTCAGCCTGGCCGCGCCGACTTTTGTCGCTGAACTAAAGAACGGCGAAGTCACCGAATACTGGGTGCAGCCCGAAGACCTGGGCATGAAGAGCCAGAGCCTGTTTGGCCTGGTGGTGGACAGCCCGGCGCAGTCGCTGGAACTGATTCGTGATGCCCTGGGCCGCCGCAAGACCGAAAACGGTCAGAAAGCCGCCGAAATGATCGTGCTCAACGCCGGCGCCGCGCTCTATGCCGCCGATCTTGCGTCATCGTTGAAAGAAGGTGTGGAGCTGGCCCACGATGCGCTGCATACGGGCCTGGCGCGTGAAAAGCTCGAGGAGCTGGGCGCCTTCACCGCAGTATTCAAACAGGAGAATGAAGGATGAGTGTGCCGACGGTTCTGGAAAAGATTCTTGCCCGCAAGGCCGAGGAAGTCGCGGCGCGCCGTGCCAGCGTCAGCCTGTCGGAGCTGGAAACGCTGGTCAGCACCGCCGATGCGCCACGCGGCTTCGCCCAGGCACTGATCGAGCAGGCCAAGCGCAAGCAGCCTGCGGTCATCGCCGAAATCAAGAAGGCTTCGCCGAGCAAGGGCGTGATTCGCGAGAACTTCCAGCCGGCCGAGATCGCCAAGAGCTACGAGGCGGGCGGTGCGACCTGCCTGTCGGTGCTGACCGACATCGATTTCTTCCAGGGCGCCGATGCGTACCTGAAAGAAGCCCGTGGCGCCTGTGCGCTGCCGGTCATCCGCAAGGATTTCATGATCGACCCGTATCAGGTGGTTGAAGCACGCGCGCTGGGCGCCGACTGCATCTTGCTGATCGTGTCGGCACTGGACGACGTGAAAATGGCCGAGCTGGCATCGGTCGCCAAAGGCGTTGGCCTGGACATTCTGGTTGAAGTGCACGATGGCGATGAGCTGGAGCGGGCGCTCAAGACCCTCGATACCCCGCTGGTCGGCATCAACAACCGCAACCTGCACACCTTCGATGTCAGCCTTGAAACCACGCTGGACCTGCTGCCGCGCATCCCCCGTGATCGCCTGGTCATCACCGAGAGCGGGATTCTCAACCGCGCCGACGTCGAGTTGATGGAAATCAACGAGGTGTATTCCTTCCTGGTGGGCGAAGCCTTCATGCGCGCTGAAAAACCGGGCGTGGAACTGCAGCGCCTGTTCTTCCCTGAGAAGGGCGCGGCAATCAAGGGCAGTACGCTGGATTGATGTCGTCGGTGAATCTCCTGTGGGAGCGAGCTTGCTCGCGAATGCAATTATCCAGATACCGAGAAGGCGTCTGAACTGGCGCAATCGCGAGCAAGCTCGCTCCCACAGGGTCACAGTCAGGAATTCCTGGAGTCGCTATGCACACACAAGTCATCGACATCTGCGTTGAAGCCGGCCTTGCGGCCGAGCAGGACTTGCTGGCTTCTGTCTGTGCCGGGGATGCCGATTACGGCGTGCTGTTCTGGCGCCCCAACGATCACGCACTGGTGATGCCGCGCAGGCTCAGTCGCCTGCCAGGCTTCAGCGAAGCCAGCGAAACCCTGTCCGATATCGGCTGGCCGGTACTGCTGCGTGAAAGCGGCGGCGAACCGGTTCCCCAGTCCCCTGCCACCGTGAATGTCGCGCTGGTCTACGTCCAGCCCAAATCCGACCCTGATCGCGACCGCATCGAGAACGCCTACATGCGCCTGTGTCAGCCCATGCTCGATGTGTTGGGCGAGCTGGGTGGCGCGGCGTCTCTGGGGGAGGTTCCGGGCGCGTTCTGCGATGGGCGCTTCAACGTCAATCTCGATGGTCGCAAGATGGTCGGGACCGCCCAGCGCTGGCGCCAGAGCCAGGGCGGACAGCGGCCGGTGGTGCTGGCCCACGGTGCGATGCTGCTGGATAACGAACGTGTGGAGATGGTCGACGCCGTCAACCGCTTCAACCAGATGTGCGAGCTGGAACAGCGTTGCAACGCCGACAGCCACATCGCCCTTCACGAATTGTTCGCCGCGCCGGATTTCCTGAACCGCCTGGCCGAGCGCTACGCCCAGGTGTTCGCTCAGCTGTAACGGAATTCAGCGGGTGCCGAAGACCACCATGGTCTTGCCGCGCACGTGAACCAGCTTCTGCTCTTCCAGCGACTTGAGCACGCGCCCAACCATTTCCCGTGAGCAGCCCACAATCCGCCCGATTTCCTGGCGGGTGATCTTGATCTGCATGCCATCGGGGTGAGTCATCGCGTCCGGCTGCTTGCACAGGTCCAGCAGGCTGCGCGCCACCCGGCCTGTGACATCGAGAAACGCCAGGTCACCGACCTTGCGCGTGGTGTTGCGCAGACGCTCGGCCATCTGGCCGCCCATTGCGTACATCAGTTCAGGATCGTGCTGGCTCAGCTCGCGGAATTTTGCATAGCTGATTTCGGCGACTTCGCACTCGGTCTTGGCGCGGACCCAGGCGCTGCGCGGCGAGCCGGTGCTCTGGGGATGGAACAGACCCAGTTCGCCGAAGAAGTCGCCCGCATTGAGGTACGCGACGATCATTTCGCGGCCGTCGCTGTCCTCGATCAGGATCGTCACCGAGCCCTTGATAATCAGGTACAGAGACTCGGATTCCTCGCCGGCGCAAATGATGTTGCTCTTGGCCGGGCAACGTCTGCGCTGGGCGTAGGGAAGGAGCTTGTCGACCAGTTTGGCTTTGTTCGGAGGGGTCATGACAACCATGGTTGTATCCCGTAAAAAACTGCGCCCTGAGGCATTCTTATAGGTATCGGCAGTATTTCCGATTTATCGCCCCGAGTGAGGGGCAAATCGCCATTTTTCCGAAAATTCCTACTTTTGTGTCGCTAATCGGCATCTCCCGACTCACTCAGTGACATCTCTGCCCTGTGCTAAGCTGGCCGCCTTTTTTCAAGCATTCTTATTTCAAGTACGGAGTCCTGGGGATGAAAGCGCGTATTCAGTGGGCGGGTGAGGCCATGTTCCTCGGCGAGTCGGGCAGCGGCCATGTGGTCGTGATGGACGGCCCGCCCGAGAGCGGCGGTCGCAACCTGGGCGTGCGCCCAATGGAAATGGTGCTGATCGGCCTGGGCGGTTGCAGCAACTTCGACGTGGTCAGCATCCTGAAGAAAGCCCGCCAGCCGGTCGAGAGCTGCGAAGCCTTCCTGGAAGGCGAGCGCGCCACTGAAGACCCGAAGGTGTTCACCAAGATCCACCTGCATTTCGTGGTCAAGGGCCGTGGCCTGAAGGAAACCCAGGTCAAGCGCGCCATCGAACTGTCCGCCGAGAAGTACTGCTCGGCGTCGATCATGCTGGGTAACGCGGGCGTGGAAATCACCCACGACTACGAAATCATCGAGCTGGGTTGATCGACACAAAACCCCGTAGCAGTCCGGCTTGCCGGCGTCAGCGATCTTGAGTACGCCGTCGCCGGCAAGCCGGACTGCTACAGGTCGGCGTCAGATACGGTAGGTGCTTTTGGTCATCACCTTGGCCAGCATGCTCATGCCGAACTTCACCGGTGCCGGGAAGCGGAAACCGCCAGCCTGAATGGCGCCTTCGGCATGTTGCTCTTCGTCGGTGCGCATCTGCTCAAGAATCGCGCGGGACTTCTCGTCCTCCACCGGCAGTTGCTCCAGATGCTCGTTCAGGTGCTTGCAGACCTGATCTTCAGTCGCCGCCACAAAACCCAGGCTCACCTTGTCGCTGATCAGCCCGGCAACAGCGCCGATCCCGAACGACATGCCATAGAACAGCGGGTTGAGCACACTGGTGTGGCTGCCCAGTTGGCGGATGCGCTGCTCGCACCACACCAGGTGGTCGATCTCTTCTTCGGCGGCATGTTCCATCGCCTTGCGCACATGAGGCAGCTTGGCGGTCAGCGCCTGGCCCTGATACAGCGCCTGGGCACAGACTTCACCGGTATGGTTGATGCGCATGAGGCCCGCGACGTGTCGGGTGTCGGTTTCGCTCAGCTTGGTGTCAGGCTGGACGATGGCGGGCGAGGGGCGATGGGAATGCGCGCTGGCAGGCAGCAGCGTTTTCATCGCAGCGTCGGCCTGCAACAGAAAACGATCGATAGGGGAGTAGTGACGTTCGGTAGCCATGGGCACCTCCGGATAAATCCACGGCGGCCAGTCTACCTCAATCATTGTGACGAGGCTTGTGCTGCGTCAACCCGCCCAGGCGCGCAATAGACGCCCGGCGGATCGGTAAAACCGGTGTAGGGCCCGACTCAGCCCGGCGGCCAGGTCATCTGACGCTTGCCCAGCACGTGCATGTGAATGTGATAGACGGTCTGCCCGCCTTTCTC
Source organism: Pseudomonas sp. NPDC090201 (assembly GCF_044746825.1). Lineage (NCBI taxonomy): Bacteria > Pseudomonadati > Pseudomonadota > Gammaproteobacteria > Pseudomonadales > Pseudomonadaceae > Pseudomonas > Pseudomonas sp. NPDC090201. The sequence goes on along the minus strand of NZ_JBIVCX010000005.1, from coordinate 8,839 downwards.
GTTGGTGTTCATCACAACGCGAAAGCCGTCCTCGCAGCCCTGCTCCTTGGCCAGGCGCTGGGCGGTGAAGAGGATGTGACCCAGCAGGCCCTTGTCTTCTTCGGTCACGTCGTTAAGCGTGGCGATCGGTTTCTTCGGTATGACCAGAAAATGGATCGGCGCCTGCGGGGCGATGTCGTGAAACGCCAGCACTTGATCGTCTTCGTAGATGATCTTTGCCGGGATTTCCCGGTTGATGATCTTGGTGAACAGAGTAGTCACAGCCTTGTTTCTCCGTTTCAGGGGCAGTGGGGCGAGTGTACTGAGCGCGCGCGAACACGCCCAGCCGTTTCTTGCAACGCGGGGTATCAGGCCGAAGTGCGCGACTTGAGCATCGAGCCCCAAATCTTGCGCGTCATCCAGCGCCCGGCCAGACGTGGCATCCGGATCATGAGGCGATTACGCAGGCCCGGCACGATGATCGCGCGATTCTTGTCCAGGGCACGCACGGTATACAGCGCGATCTCTTCGGCGCTCATGGTCTTGTCGCTGGTGAACTTGTCGGCATTCAACTGAGCGGTGCGGAAGAACGACGTGCGCGTGGGGCCCGGGCACAGCACCGAGATTCTCACGCCGGTTTTCTTCAGTTCCTCGCGAAGGCCTTCGGAAAAGTGCAGCACATAGGCTTTGCTGGCGGCGTAGGTGCTCATCCACGGGCCCGGCTGGAACCCCATGATCGACGCAACGTTGAGGATCTGGCCGCCGCCTTGCACCGCCATCAGGTTACCCACCGTGTGGCACAGGCGGGTCAGGGCCAGCACGTTGAGGTCCAGCAGGTCCTGTTCCTGTGCCCACTCCTGGGCCAGAAACGGGCCGCTGTTGCCGATGCCTGCGCAATTGACCAGCAGATCGATCTGGCGCTCGCCCTCTTCCAGTTCCAGCAGAAAGCCCGAGAGCCGCAGGGGTTCGCCCAGATCGCAGGCGCGAAACAGCACCTCAACGCCGAAGCGCTGAGTGAACTCGATGGCAATGCTCTCCAGCATGTCCCTATGGCGAGAAACCAGAATCAGATTGCGGCCACGGCGAGCCAGCGCTTCGGCCATCGCAAGGCCGATACCGCTGGATGCTCCGGTGACCAGGGCGTAACGGGTCATGCAGGTCTCCCATGAGGTGTTGCAAGTGGTGAGACAGCGTCCTTGCTGCCAGTCAGTTATTGATCTTCTTCGTTGTCGGAAGAGTCGCCTGCGTCTGCAGGGTCTACCGGCACGGTTGGTTGTGCAGCGTCATCATCGTCGTAGGGCAGGGTCTGTTCGTATTCGTCCGTCGTGGCTTCTACCTTGCTTTTGACCTTCTGCAGCCCGCCGGTCAGGCCTGCCACGAACATCAGGGCCAGGAACAACAGCCACAGGGTGGCGAGGACTTTCACAGCGCCGGTGTTCTTCGGCGGTGGGGCGCCGTAGCGGTTGGGGCCTGCATTGCCGGGCACGACACACATCAGGATCGGAAAGAAGCTGCCAACGAAGGGGACCAGATTGAGCAAGAGCAGCCAGGCCGACCAGCCGGCATCATGCAGACGCTGTGCGCCCATCATGATGCTCACGACGATGAAGGCCAGCACCAGTACCGCACCCAGCAAGCCGCCGGCGACCAGCGACAGGCTCAGCACGCCGAAACACAGGGCTGCCGCCAGCATGGCGACGAAGGTCAGGACCATGGTCCACGCCAGATAGCGCAGCCGGCCGATGCGCCCCTGCACGGTGAACACCTTCAACTCACCCTCTGCCGGCCAGTTCTGGGTGACCGCTGCCCGGGGCGGGGCGTAAGGCGACGGGGCTGGCTCGAACGCCGGTCTGGCCGGGGCAGGCTCCTCGATTTCCTCAAGTGTCCACGACACCGGTTGTTCGGACTCGATGCGTGCCTCTACGCCTGCGTCGTTCAGCGCCTTGAGATAGCGCTGGGCGTCATCCCGGGTCAGGCCCTTCTTGACGGTAACAGGCTTGCCGGTGAACAACCGGTCGATGCCCGACACATCGCTTTTGAACAACTGCGCCAGGTTCAGGCGCGCAGTTTCAAGGTCCACACCCGTTCGCAACTGCCCTTCGAATACGATCTTGAACTGCTCGGCCATGCACGGCTTCCTTGTCTTGGGTTGAATGCATCACTGACAAACGTGGGATCAGAACGGTTTGACCACGACCAGAATGACGATGGCCAACAGGATCAGAACCGGGACTTCATTGAACCAGCGATAGAACACATGGCTGCGGCCCTGCTCGCCACGGGCGAAACGTTTGACCTGCGCGCCGCACATATGGTGGTAGCCGATCAGCAACACCACCAGGGTCAGCTTGGCGTGCATCCAGCCTTGCTGCAGGAATCCCGGGGTCAGTGTAATCAGCCAGATGCCGAACACCAGTGTGGCGATCATCGCCGGCCCCATGATTGCGCGGTAGAGCTTTCGCTCCATCGTGCAGAAGCGCTCGCGGCTGACGTCATCGGTGCTCATGGCGTGATAGACGAAAAGGCGAGGGAGGTAAAAAAGGCCAGCGAACCAGCATACGATTGAAACAATGTGCAGTGCTTTTATCCACAGATAGAGCATTTTGGTTTTTTTCCAGGATCACGGTGGCGCAAATAGTAGTGGCTGGCAGGCCCGTACGTCACGTTCACGGTTGTCCCCAAGGCCCTGGCCTCCTATTATCAGCGGCTTTCCAGTGGTTTCGTTGAGGGCAGGTTATGGTCAAGGTCGGTATCGTCGGTGGCACGGGTTACACCGGCGTCGAATTGCTGCGTCTTCTGGCACAGCATCCGCAAGCGCAAGTGGTGGCGATCACCTCGCGCTCCGAAGCAGGTCTGCCAGTGGCCGACATGTATCCGAACCTGCGCGGCCATTACGACGGTCTGGCCTTCAGCGTACCGGATGTGAAAGTCCTGGGCGCGTGCGACGTGGTGTTTTTTGCCACTCCCCACGGCGTTGCACACGCGCTGGCGGGCGAACTGCTGGCAGCGGGCACCAAGGTCATCGACCTGTCGGCTGACTTCCGTCTGCAGGATGCCGATGAATGGGCCAAGTGGTACAACCAGCCCCACGGCGCACCTGAGTTGCTGGGCGAGGCTGTCTACGGACTGCCGGAAGTCAACCGCGAACAGATCAAGGGCGCGCGCCTGATCGCGGTACCGGGATGCTACCCGACTGCCACTCAACTAGGCTTCCTGCCATTGCTGGAGGCGGGGCTGGCGGATCCGACCCGCCTGATCGCCGACTGCAAGTCCGGCATCAGCGGCGCCGGTCGTGGTGCCAGCGTGGGTTCGCTGTATGCCGAAACCAGCGAGAGCTTCAAGGCCTATGCCGTCAAAGGTCACCGTCACCTGCCGGAAATCAGCCAGGGCCTGCGTCGTGCAGCCGGTGGCGATATCGGCCTGACGTTCGTACCACACCTGACGCCGATGATTCGCGGCATTCATGCAACCCTGTACTCGACCGTCGTCGACAAGTCGGTGGACCTGCAGGCACTGTTTGAAAAACGTTACGCCAACGAGCCGTTCGTCGATGTGATGCCTGCCGGCAGCCACCCGGAAACCCGCAGCGTGCGCGGCGCCAACGTCTGCCGCATCGCGGTCCATCGCCCACAGGGCGGTGATCTGGTCGTGGTGCTGTCGGTCATCGACAACCTGGTCAAAGGCGCATCGGGCCAGGCGGTCCAGAACATGAACATCATGTTCGAGCTGGACGAACGCATGGGACTGTCCCACGCAGCGCTTCTGCCTTAACGGCTATCTCAAGGCCGCAAGCGGACAGGCTCCTGCTTGCGGCCTGTCGCTTGCAGCTTGCCGGTGCTCTTCAAATAGTTGACCAATTTTCTGGGAGAAGCGGATAATGCGCCCATTACGCATTATGACGGCTTAACGCCGGGAGATATTGAGCATGAGCGTCGAATCCTTCACTCCGGTGGCTCTGGAATTCACCCAGGGTGCAGCGCACAAGGTGAAAACCCTGGTCGACGAAGAGGGCAATGATCGCCTCAAGTTGCGTGTATTCGTAACGGGCGGTGGCTGTTCGGGCTTCCAGTATGGCTTCACTTTCGATGAAGACGTTGCAGACGATGACACCATCGTCGAGCGCGAGGGCGTAAGCCTGGTGGTCGATCCAATGAGCTTCCAGTACCTGGCTGGCGCAGAAGTAGACTATCAGGAGGGGCTGGAAGGCTCCCGCTTCGTGATCAAGAACCCTAACGCCGCAACCACCTGCGGCTGCGGTTCCTCGTTCTCGATCTGATTCACAGGCTGTAGAACGCAAAACGCCGTGCAGATGCACGGCGTTTTCGTTTGCGGGCAATGGTTACGCCGGGTAGATGGCGCCCAGTACTCGCAAGCCTTTGGCCCCGGTGACGCTCGGGCGGTTGGCCGGCACGCTTTCCAGTGCGCAATGGGCCAGCCAGGCAAAGGCCATGGCCTCGACCCAGTCCGGGTCCACACCGAAATCGGCAGTGCTGGACACCTTGGTGTTGGGCAGCAACGCCGCCAGCCGAGCCATCAGCGCCTTGTTATGGGCGCCGCCGCCGCACACCAGCAGTTCCTTGGTCTGGGCCTGGGCCGACTGCAAGGACTCGGTAATGCTCAAGGCTGTCACTTCCAGCAGCGTCGCCTGAACATCTTCGGGTTTCAGGGTCGGCAACTGGAACATGTGGTGCTGAACCCAGCCCAGGTTGAAGACTTCACGCCCGGTGCTTTTCGGTCCCTTGGTCTGGAAGAACTGGTCGCTGAGCATGGACTTGAGCAGGTCCGGGTTGACCGTGCCACTCTCGCCCCAGGCGCCGTCCTTGTCATAGCTCAGGCCGCGCTGGGCCTGGATCCAGGCATCGAGCAGCACGTTGCCGGGGCCGGAATCGAAACCGGAAACCGGTTTGTCGATCTCGATCAGGCTCAGGTTGCTGAAACCACCGACGTTCAGCACTGCGCGATAGTCCTTGTTGTCATCGAACAGCGCTTCGTGAAACGCCGGCACCAGCGGGGCACCCTGGCCACCGGCGGCGATGTCACGCTTGCGGAAGTCGCTGACGACGGTAATGCCGGTCAGTTCGGCAAGCAGGGCAGGGTTGCCGATCTGCAGGGTGAAGCCGCGGGCGGGTTCATGGCGAACCGTCTGGCCGTGGCTGCCGATGGCGCGAATCTCGCCTGCGGACACGTTCTGCTTGTCCAGCAGCGCGAGTACGCCCTGGGCCGCAAGGCGTACCCATTTCTGCTCGGCGATGCCGACCCGGGCGATCTCGTCCGGACCGCTGGCGCACAGGCCCAGCAGCTCGGCGCGCAGGTCATCAGGCATAGGGATGTAGTGGGTGGTGACCAGGCGTGGCCGCTCATCCTGTTCAATCAGCGCGAAGTCGAGTCCATCCAGACTGCTTCCGGACATTACACCTACATATAAAGTCATGGGTCAGCGCTTACTCGAGGCCAGCATGGTGGCCTTTTCCTGGTCCATGCGAGCCATCAGAGGTTGGCTCTCCTGCATGAACCGCTGTTTTTCGGACTTGGCGATCGGGTCTGCCATCGGCAGCTTCTGACCCAGTGGGTCTACGTGAACGCCATTAACCTGGAACTCGTAATGCACATGCGGGCCTGTCGAAAGGCCGGTCGTACCAATATAGCCGATGACTTGGCCTTGCTTGACGCTGGAGCCATTCTGAATGCCTTTGGCAAAGCCCTGCATATGACCGTAGAGCGTACGGTAAGTCTCGCCGTGCTGGATGATGACGGTGTTGCCGTAGCCGCCACGACGGCCGGCCAGGATCACCTTGCCGTCACCGGTGGCCTTGATCGGCGTGCCGCGCGGCGCTGCGTAGTCGATGCCCTTGTGAGCGCGGATCTTGTTCAGGATCGGGTGTTTGCGGCCCATGGAGAACATCGAGCTGATGCGGGCGAATTCAACCGGGGTGCGGATGAATGCCTTGCGCATGCTGTTGCCGTCGGCGGTGTAGTAGTTGGTGTTGCCCTGCTTGTTGGTGTAACGCACGGCGGTGTAGGTCTTGCCACGGTTGGTGAACCGCGCGGACAGGATGTTGCCGGTGCCGACGGTCTTGCCGTTGACCACTTTCTGCTCATAGATCACGTCGAATTCGTCACCCTTGCGGATGTCCTGGGCGAAGTCGACGTCGTAGCCAAAGATGTTGGCCATGTCCATGGTCATGCTGTGGCTCAGGCCTGCGCGCTGGCCTGATTGCGACAGCGAGTTGCTGATGATGCCGTGCACGTAGGCGGTGCGAACGTTGGGCTTGCTGACGTCACGGGTAAACAGGTAGCCCTTTTCGGTCCTGGAAAGGCTGATGGATTCCAGGTCGTTGAGCTTGCTGTGCAGCTGTTTCAGGTTGCCGTCGGGAGTCAGTTCGAATTGCAGCACCTGGCCGTTTTTCAGCTGGCTGAACTGCTTGGCCTGTTTGTCGCTGGCGATGACTTCATGCACAGCGGCGGGTGGCAGGCCCACCTTCTCGAACAGGGTAGAGAGGGTGTCACCCTTGGAGACCACGATTTCCCTGTGGTTCGGACTTTTGGCTGCGGCGACGGCCTCGGCGGCAGGCTTGGCCGGAGCAGGCGCAAGAGCCGGGGCCTGAGCGGTGTCTTCAGGCTCGTCGGTGCTGTCGTCGATCTGTGCGAATGGGGAAGTTGTGGTGTCTTCTGTGGCTTTCGCCTGGTCTTGAGCGTCTTGTTGTTGCTTGAGCTGATCGGATGGCGTGTCCAGCTCGAGCGCGATGTTGGTTTTCTTGGCTTCGACATCGCTCGATGGAAAAACCAGAAGCGCCAGGCTCAGCAGGGCCGCGATACCGCTTGCAGCTAGCAGATGGCTCTTCGGATAAAGCGGGGGCGCTTTAGGCGGAGTGTCGTTCATAAGTAATTTTGACTTTGAAAAAAGATGAAATGGAAAAGATGAATGACATGATGAAGATGAAATAACTGTATAAAATATAACCAAATCCTGCTTGAGGCAAGTCCGCGTGCGGATCGTTCCCTGATTCGTCGCCTTGCTGTGGGCAGACTTTGTATTTGGGCGGTGATCTTGTATCGTTGTTTCCCTTTGGAATAAGGCTTACGGGGCGATTTATGAAGTCGGTTGAAGAGCAGTTGGCGCTGATCAAGCGTGGCGCGGACGAACTCCTGGTGGAGTCCGAACTGGTCGCCAAACTCAAGCGTGGTCAGCCACTGCGCATCAAGGCCGGTTTCGACCCTACGGCTCCTGATCTGCACCTGGGCCACACGGTGCTTATTAATAAGCTGCGCCAGTTCCAGGAGCTGGGGCATCAGGTCATCTTCCTGATCGGTGACTTCACCGGCATGATCGGTGATCCGAGCGGCAAGAGCGCCACGCGCCCGCCGCTGACCCGTGAGCAGGTGCTCGACTACGCCGAAACCTACAAGGCTCAGGTCTTCAAGATCCTGGACCCGGCGAAAACCGAGGTGGCGTTCAACTCCACCTGGATGGACCAGATGAGTCCTGCGGATTTCATTCGCCTGTCTTCCCAGTACACCGTCGCTCGTATGCTCGAGCGCGATGACTTCGACAAGCGCTACAAGTCGAACCAGTCGATCGCCATCCATGAATTCCTCTATCCGCTGGTGCAGGGCTACGACTCTGTCGCATTGCGCGCGGATGTCGAGCTGGGCGGCACGGACCAGAAGTTCAACCTGCTGATGGGGCGCGAGCTTCAGCGTGCGTACGGTCAGGAAGCGCAGTGCGTTTTGACCATGCCGCTGCTCGAAGGTCTGGATGGCGTGAAGAAGATGTCCAAGTCCCTGGGCAACTACGTTGGTATCCAGGAAGCACCGGGCATCATGTACAGCAAGCTGGTCTCGATTCCGGATGCGTTGATGTGGCGTTACTTCGAGCTGCTGAGCTTCCGCTCCATGGAAGAGATCGAAGGCTTCAAGGCCGATTGCGAGGCCGGTGCGAACCCGCGTGACATCAAGATCAAGCTGGCCGAGGAAATCGTTGCACGTTTCCATGGTGAAGAGGCTGCGGCTTCGGCGCACCGTTCTGCGGGCAACCGTATGAAGGATGGCGAGCTGCCCGAGGATCTGCCGGAGATTTCCGTGTCTGCTGCTGAAGACATGCCGATCGCTGCCGTCCTTAATAAGGCAGGCCTGGTGAAGAACTCGGCGATCGCTCGCGATCTGCTGGCGTCCGGTGGCGTGCGTATAGATGGTGAAGTGGTTGATCGCGGCTTTGTCTTCAAGGTCGGCGCTACCCATGTATGCCAGGCCGGCAAGAAGGCATTCGGGCGCGTAACGCTGGTTTCTGAATGATTTTGAAATAAGTGCTTGACGCGCCTCGGGAGATCTCTATAATTCGCCCCACTTCCGGCGCAGTCGGAACGGAAAACTCCTTGATAATCAACGAGTTAGACGTTCAGGATAGCGAGGAAGTGCTTCGGTTCAGGTCACTGAATCGGCAGCGGTGAAAAAGGTGGTTGACAGCAGGTTGTAACGCTGTAGAATTCGCCTCCCGCTGACGTGAGACGCTAAGTCGAACGAAGCGCAAGTGGTTGAAGTTGATCAAGAAATTTTGAAAATTTCTGAAAATAACCGCTTGACAAGATGAGACGCTGCTGTAGAATGCGCGCCTCGGTTGAGACGAAAGATCTTAACCAACCGCTCTTTAACAACTGAATCAAGCAATTCGTGTGGGTGCTTGCGCTGTAAGACTGAAGTCAACAGATTATCAGCATCGCAAGTTACTCCACGAGAAATCATGGTTTAACCAACGATTGCTGAGCCAAGTTTATAGGGTTTTCTCAAAACCCGATTGCAGTATTGAACTGAAGAGTTTGATCATGGCTCAGATTGAACGCTGGCGGCAGGCCTAACACATGCA
>NZ_JBIVCX010000004.1:467028-491063 GCF_044746825.1 Pseudomonas sp. NPDC090201 | reverse complement strand
GGAGTCGAGGGAAGTCCGAAGGACCCTAGCCAGGAGCAAATGGTTTGCCTACTTTCCCGGAAGAAAGTAGGTCGCCCGTAAGGGGCGAAACCCTAAGCTAAAAACCCCCGCGAAAACGGATATACACCCGACCTCAGCGTTGCAAGAAGACGCGGAGCGTCAGACAACGCATTCCCACGCGGAGCGTGGGAACGATCATAACCAGCGGGATTTCCGCCGATTTTTTGAAAGAACCACTAATCATCCCGCCCCCTCAATCGTCTTCTAGATAACGCCTCCTGCACGCAGGCGATTTCCATCTGAAGAGGTTTTGCATATGAGCTTTGACGGCGAAAACACCCAGTTCCGGGTCGTGATCAATCACGAAGAACAATACTCCATCTGGCCTGACTACAAGGCCATCCCCGAAGGCTGGAAAAGCGTTGGCGTCGAAGGCGACAAACAGACCTGCCTCAACTACATCGAAACCACCTGGACCGACATGCGCCCGCTGAGCCTGCGCAAGGCCATGGCCTGAATCAGACAAACCCATTTGCCTGCGGAGCGACCTGCCCATGAACATGAGCATGCTCACGCCACACCAGCTCCACCTCGAAACCGGCTTTCCGCTGCGCGTCTACCCAGCCCAGGCGGGTGCATCGCTGGCGGCGCAATTCCAGTCCCTGCGCGGCGTGGTCGAGCGGATGCTCGAACGCGACGGTGCCATCCTGTTCAGCGGTTTCGACAGCGAAGGCGTCGAAGGCTTCCAGCGTTTCGCTGCAGCCTTCGGCCACCCGTTGCTCAACTACGAGTTCGGCTCCACCCCGCGCAGCAAGGTCGGTGGCAAGGGCGTCTACACCTCCACCGAATACCCCGCGCACCGCTCGATCCCGCTGCACAACGAACAGGCCTACACCACCGAATGGCCGATGCGCATCTGGTTCTACTGCGCCAAGGCCGCAGCCAGTGGCGGCGAGACGCCGATTGCCGACAGCCGAGAAGTGTTCCGCCGCATCGACCCGGCGCTGCGCAAACGCTTCGAAGAGAAGCGCCTGATGTACGTGCGCAACTACGGCAACGGCCTGGACCTGACCTGGGAGCAGGTGTTCAACACCGAGCAACGCAGCGAGGTCGAAGCCTACTGCCGCAAGCGCGGCATCCAGTACGAGTGGACCGAGGACGGCGACCTGCGCACCCGCGAGCAGGTCCAGGGCGTGGCGCAACATCCACGCACCAGAGACTGGGTCTGGTTCAATCAGGCGCACCTGTTCCACCTCTCCAACCTCGATCCGGAAATGCAGGAAATCCTGCTGGAAACCGTGGGCGAGGAGGGCCTGCCGCGTAACGTCTACTACGGCGACGGCAGCCCGCTGGAAGACGACGCCCTGGCGCAGATTCGCGGCGTGCTCGCGCAATGCGAGGTGGTGTTCCCCTGGCAGACCGGCGATGTGTTGATGCTCGACAACATGCTCGTCGCCCACTCGCGCAAGCCCTTCAGCGGCGAGCGCAAAGTGGTGGTCGCCATGGCCGAAGGCGTCAACGGTCACACGCTGCACAACACTCCATGAGTTCGAAATCCATGCAAAAAACCAAGCTTGTGTACGTCTGGTCGTTGCGCAACGGGGCGGCCGACAAGGCCGGTCAGTATGTCGACTACCACGGCGAGAAACGCTACATGAAGTCGCCCCTGGAGTTCCTGGTGCAGGCGCTCAACGACACGCCGCTGGGGGATTACTACTCCCTGGAAGCGGTGATCTGCGACGACAACCCGCAATCGCCCCGCGACCGGGAAAACATCAGGGAATACGGCTTCGCGCCGGGGCAGGGCGAGCACTGGTTCTATCCTGCCGGGCTCAAGGTGCAGGGGCGCCTGGTCAATGACCTGCTGGAAAACGTGCCATCCACCTACCGTGCCCTGCCTCTGGGCGATACGGGCCGTCCGGCGGGCAAGTCGGATTTCGAGCGTCGTCTGGGCGAGCGGCTGCATGCCCTCGAAGCGGAGGTCGTGGTGCTCGATGGCCTGCTGGTGATCCTCGATGAATTGGTCCGTCCGGGTGCGGATTTCCATCGGCGTATCGTCAACATCCATCCGGGCATCACCCGCCTGGAATCGCCCTACGAGCGTCGCGGCGCCTACGCCACCCTCGACGCGCTGTACGGCGCCAGTGGCAAGAAGGTGATCGACTGGAAGACCCGCGAAACCGTGGACATCCCGGTGGTGGACATGACCGGCGCCTCGTTCCATTACGTCGATAACGGCATCGATTCGGGCGAGGTGATCTTCGACGTCCTCGACACGCCCATCGCCCCCGACGACACCATCCTGGAACTGCGCTGGAACAACTTCAACAACAGCCTGTTCCCGGCGCTGGAGCAGGGGTTGCTGGTGCTGGCGCGGCGTCAGCCTCATTAAAGGTCGAACCACACAAACGGCGCCAGCGCGATGATCCCCGCCCTGGCGCCGTTGTTCATTGCCGAGTTCGCCCATTACCGCGATGTGCTGGTACTGAACGACGACCCGCGCGAGGGCATTCCCCTGCGCACTTTGCTCGACCCCGAAATTTTCGATCAGGTGCTCGACCGCTTTGGCGCGCATTACGCCGAGGGTGACCGACGCGGTCTGGCATCGATCTGGACCAAGTACTATTTCATCAAGCTGATTCCGCCCGTGGTGGCCGCTTCGCTGGTTCTCGGTCATCGGCTGCCATTGCACCTGGAACGGCTGCAACTGGTGCTGGACGAGCAGGGCATGCCCCAGGCCTTCAAATTGCCTGACGCCGGCCAACGCTGGGCGTCGACACCCACGGATCCCTTCCAGCGTTTCGAAGAACTCCTCGAAGGCCATTTGCGTCCCTTCATCGACGGCGTCGCCGGGCATGTGCGCGTCTCGCCCAAAGTGCTGTGGAGCAATGCCGGCAATTACTTCGAGTGGTTGCTGGGCGTGCTTGCCGCTGGCGTTCCCCACGCCGACCTGGGCCACGGCCACGAACTGCTGGCCGCGCCGACCCAGCCTGACGGCACGCGCAACCCGCTGTATCAGCCGGTGCGCTACGTCAAAGTGATCGGACAACATGGCCTCAAGCGACAGCGTCGGGTGTGTTGCGTGCGCTATCTGGTAGGGGGACTCGAGTACTGCGAGAACTGCCCGCTGCCCGCCCGTGAACGCCGGCTTGAGTGCGCGCTGATTAAATCTGCCAACTGATTGGCGTCAATTTGCCATCAATTTATTTCAAGATGTACGATCACCGGCCGATAGGGGATAACCACACGACCAGGAGGTGATTCGTCTCATGAAGCTGACCGTCAAAAGCAAGCTGCTCTGTCTTGCCATCGTTCCCGCGTTGCTGTTCGCCCTGATTCTCAGTGGCGTGGCCGCATGGATGTTGCAAAACAGTGCCAATCAGGAAATGAAGGAAACCCGTGAGCAACTGGTGGAACGCAACCGCCAGGTGCTGAAAAACTATGTCGATGTCGCGCTGACCACCATCAAGCCGCTGCACGACGCTTCCGCCAAAGGCGACATGGCCGCGAGGGACAAGGCGCTGGAACTGCTCAAGCCGATGAAGTACGGCGAGGACGGTTACTTCTTTGGCTACGACACCAAGGGCGTGCGCATCTTCCGGGGCGACAGTCCGGCCGGTGTCGGCAAGAGCTTCTGGGACACCCGCGATCCCGATGGCTCGTATCACTACCAGACCTTCGTCGAGGTCGCCAAGAACGCCAAGCATTACATCGACTACGCGGCGCCCAAGCCGGGTGACGAAGCGGTGCAGGTGCCCAAGCTGGGTTACACCGTGTTCCTGGACAAGTGGGACATGGTGCTGGGCAGCGCGATCAACATGGACGACATCGACGCCGCCATGGTGCTGGAACAGCAAGCGGTGACCAGCCGTACCCGCAGCATTCTGGCCAGCGTGTTCGTGGTGACCCTGATCCTGCTGCTGGTGACCGCTGCTGCCGGTGTCTGGACTGCCAACGGTATCGTGCGTCCGCTGCGTATTCTCAAGACCAACCTGGATGACATCGCCGCCGGCGACGGCGACCTGACCCACCGTCTGGTGGTGACCAGCCGCGACGAGTTGGGTGATCTGGCCGTGTCGTTCAACCTGTTCGTCGACAAGATCCACGCCATGGTCCGGCAGATAGCGCAGATGACCACGGATCTTGCAGGCCTGGTGGACCAGGCGACGCAGCAGACCCAGCGTTCCGAGGTGGCCATGCAGCGTCAGCGCGAGGAAACCGACCAGGTGGCGACAGCGATTCACGAGATGTCCGCCGCGGCCCAGGAAGTGGCCCTCAGCGCCCAGCGTGCCGCCGAAGCCGCCAGCGAAACCGACCAGCAAGGCCAGGCCGCACGCAAGGTGGTGGGCACCAGCATCACCGGCATGAGTTCGCTGGTCGATGACATCCGCTTGAGCGGCACCAGCCTGGACAACCTGCAACAGGACGTGCGCTCCATCGTCTCGGTGCTCGACGTGATTCGTTCGATTGCCGAGCAGACCAACCTGCTGGCGCTCAACGCGGCCATCGAGGCGGCACGGGCCGGGGAAGCCGGGCGTGGTTTTGCCGTGGTCGCCGACGAGGTTCGCGCGCTGGCCAGCCGTACCCAGCAGAGCACCCAGGAAATCCAGGGCATGATCACCCGCCTTGAAACAGGCACCCATGCCTCGGTCGCGGCCATGCGCCGTTCCACCGAAGCGGGCGAGGGCGCCAACCAGCAGACCAACGAAGTCGGCGTCTCGCTGGATTCCATCTCGGGCCTGATAGGCACCATCAATGCCATGAACGCGCAGATCGCCAGTGCCGCCGAAGAGCAGACCTCGGTCGCCGAGGAGATCAACCGCAGCGTGCACCAGATCGCCGGCGCCGTGGAAAACCTCGCCGAGGAAACCGAGCAGAGCGCCCGCACCATGCGCGACGTTTCGGCACTGGGTAACAACCTCAGCGCGCTGGTAGGGCAGTTCAAGATTTGATGAATCGTTTAACCCGTCCCTGCTCGTAGCCGAGGGCGGCAATAGCTGGTTTAGTAACGCCCGATTGCTTAGCTATCTAATGATTAGCTGGCAATCGAATCTCCCGGCACGAAGGCTGTGCAAGCCTTCGCGTACGGGCGATGCATAACGAGAGCCACGACAAGAGGCCGTAACACCCCACAAGAAAAACGCAGCACACCCGTGTTCAGTCCGAGGAGTAAAACCCGATGTTCGATGACGACACGTCACCGGCGCGGCGCGATTTCCTGCGCAAGTCGTTGACCCTTATCCCCGTGGTAACCCTGGCCAGTGCCGGCCTTCCCGGCACCTCCTTCGCGCAGACGCCGGCAAGCGACGCCGCCCAGGCCGCGCAACCGGTAGCCCCGGCAGTGCCCGGCGACTACAAGCCGACCTTCTTCACCCCGCAGGAGTGGGCCTTTCTGATCGCCGCCTGTGACCGGTTGATCCCGTCGGATCACGTCGGCCCCGGTGCCGTCGAGCTTGGCGTGCCGGAGTTTCTCGACCGCCACATGCAGACGCCCTACGCCAACGGCGGTATCTGGTACATGCAAGGCCCGTTTCTGGAGGCCGCGCCCGAGTTCGGTTACCAGGGCCGCCTGAACCTGCGCGAAACCCTGCGCATTGGCATCAAGGCCATGGACGAGAGCTGCAAGAGCACCTTCTCCGGCAAGGTCTTCGCCGAGCTGTCCCATCCGCAGCAGGAAGAACTGCTCAAGGCCGCCGAGAGCGGCAAGCTTGCGCTGCAGGACATCTCGTCGAAGTTGTTCTTCACCAATCTGCTCAACGAGGTGCGCAACGGCTACTTCGCCGATCCGTCCCACGGTGGCAACAAGAACATGGGCGCGTGGAAGATGATCGGCTATCCGGGCATGCGCGCCGATTACATGGACTGGGTCACGGTGCGCGACAAGCCGTATCCATTGCCGCCAGTCGATCTGGCCGGACGGAGGGGCTGAACATGGCAACTGCAAAACCTAAAGTGGACGCCGTCATCGTCGGCATGGGCTGGACAGGCGCGATCCTGGCCAAGGAACTGACCGACGCCGGCCTGCACGTGGTGGTGCTGGAACGCGGCGCCGACCGCGACACCCAGCCGGATTTCGCCTACCCCAAGGTGGTCGACGAACTGGAAGGTTCGGTGCATCGTCGCTACCTGCAAAGCCTGTCCCAGGAAACCGTCACCGCCCGTCACGGCCTCAACGGCACCGCCGTGCCATATCGCCAGATGGGATCGTTCAAGCCGGGCACCGGTGTGGGCGGGGCGGGCAGTCACTGGTCGGGCTGCCACTTCCGCGCACTGCCGGAAGACTTCAAGCTGCGCAGCAATGTCGAGCAGCGCTATGGCGCGAAATTCATCCCCAGCGACATGAGCATCCAGGACTTCCCGGTCAGCTATGAGGACCTGGAACCGCATTTCGATCACTTCGAATATGTCTGCGGCACCTCGGGCAAGGCCGGGGTGATCCAGGGCGTGAAACAGGCCGGCGGCAACCCGTTCGAAGGCTCGCGTTCCCGTGAATTCCCGCTGGGGCCCAACCCCAATTACCTGGGCGCGGAGATGTTCTACAAGGGCGCCCGCGAGATGGGCTGGGATCCGTACCCGATTCCCGCTTCAAACGCCTCGGGACCTTACGTCAACCCCTACGGCTGCCAGATGGGCCCGTGTAACGCCTGCGGTTTCTGCAGCGACTACGGCTGCCTGAACTACTCCAAGGCCAGCCCCAACATCAGCATTCTGCCGGTGCTGCGCCAGCGCAAGAACTTCGAGCTGCGCACCCACGCGCAAGTGCTCAAGGTCAATCTGGACAGCGACGGCAAGAAGGCCACCGGCGTGACCTACCTCGACGCCCAGGGCCGGGAAGTCGAGCAGCAGGCCGACCTGGTGCTGCTGTGCGCGTTCTCGCTGTACAACGTGCACCTGATGCTGCTGTCGGGCATCGGCAAACCCTATGACCCGCAGACCGGCGAAGGCACGGTGGGGCGCAACTATTCCTACCAGAACCTCAACCGCGTGGTGCTGTTCTTCAACAAGGACGTGCAGGCCAACCAGTTCATCGGGATCGGCGGCGCCGGCACCACCATGGACAACCTCAACGGCAACCAGTTGGACAATGCCAAGGCCGGTTTCGTCGGCGGCGGCATCATCTGGGCACGTCAGCCGGGTGCCGGGCCGGTGCGCGGAATCAACGTGCCGCCGGGCACGCCGAACTGGGGCACGGCCTGGAAACAGGCGGCCAGCGATGCGTTCCGCCACTCGTTCTATTTCGAGGTGCAGGGCGCGTGCATGTCCTACAAGCAGCATTACCTGAGCCTGGACCCGACCTACAAGGACGGTTTCGGCAGGCCGCTGTTGCGCATGACCTTCGACTGGCACGACAACGAGGTCAAGGCGTCGCAGTTCCTGGTGGGCAAGGCCATGGAGATGTCGAAGATCCTCAACCCGACCGCCATGTCCGGCGACGCCAAGAAGCCGGGCGAGCACTACAACATCACCAAGTACCAGAGCACTCACACCTGCGGTGGCGCGATCATGGGCAGCGATCCGAAGACCTCGGCGCTCAACCGCTACCTGCAATCGTGGGACGTGCATAACGTGTTCGCCATCGGCGCCAACGCCTTCCCGCAGAACAACGGCTATAACCCGACCGGTATGGTGGGTGCGCTGGCGTACTGGTCTGCCAAGGCCATTCGCGAGCAGTACCTGAAAAACCCCGGCCCGCTGGTTCAGGCATAAGGAGAAACAACGATGAAAAAGTTTCTCTTGAGCCTTATCGCACTGGGCGTGCTGGTGTTCGTGGCGCTGTTCACGTTCGCCCTGTGGCCCACTTCAACGCCTGCGTTGAGTGCCTCGGCGAGCATCGACCAGGCGTTGATCGACAAGGGCCGCTACCTGGCCGACGCCGGTGACTGCACCGCCTGCCACACCAGCAAGGGCGGGCAGCCGTTCGCCGGTGGCCTGCCGATCGCCTCGCCGGTGGGCACGCTGTACAGCACCAACATCACGCCGGACAAGGACACCGGCATTGGCAAGTACTCGCTGGACGAGTTCGACCGCGCGCTGCGTCACGGCATCGCGGCCAACGGCGACAGCCTGTACCCGGCCATGCCGTTCCCGTCCTATGCCCGCGCCAGCGACGATGACGTGCGCGCGTTGTATGCGTACTTCATGCAGGGCGTGGAGCCGGTGAAAGCCGACAATCGCGCCAACGACGTGCCCTGGCCGTTGTCGATGCGCTGGCCGCTGGCGATCTGGCGCAAGGTGTTCGCACCGGCGCCGCAAGCGGTGGCGTTCGATGCGGCGCGTTACCAGGACCCGCAGATCGCTCGCGGCGCCTATCTGGTGCAGGGCCTGGGGCATTGCGGCAGTTGCCACACGCCGCGTGCACTGACCTTGCAGGAAAAGGCGCTGGATGAGTCGCGCAGCGAGTACCTGGCCGGCGGCCCGGTGATCGATGGCTGGCTGGCGGTGAACCTGCGCGCCAACCCGGCAGACGGCCTGGGCAACTGGAGCGCCGATGACATCGTCGCGACCCTGCGCAGCGCCCGCAGCGAAACCCACGCGGTACTGGGTGGGGCCATGGGCGATGTGGTGGTGCACAGCACCCAGCACCTGAACGACGCCGACCTGCACGCCGTGGCGGCCTACCTGAAGAGCCTGCCGCCGAGCGCCCATTCGGTGTCGAGCTTCAAGGCCGATCCGGCCACCGCCAAGGCGTTGCAGGCAGGGCAGGAGAGCGGTCGCGGCGCCGAGCTGTACGTCGACAACTGCGCAGCCTGCCATCGCACCGACGGCCAGGGCTATCAGCGGGTATTCCCGAAGATCGCCGGCAACTCGTCAGTGCTGTCGCAGGATCCGGTGTCGATGATTCGTCTGGTGCTGACTGGCAGCAAACTGCCGGCTACGGCAACGGCGCCGTCGGAACTGGGCATGCCGGGCTTTGCCTGGCGCATGTCCGATGAAGAAGTGGCGCAACTGCTGACCTTCATCCGCAGCAACTGGGGCAACCAGGCGCCTGCGGTGAAAGCCAGCCAGGTCGCCGAACTGCGCGCGACTTTGCCCAAGCCATAAAAGCAGAAGCGGCGTCACGCGCAATGCATGACGCCGCTTTTTTTCATCAAATCTGCCCCCCCAACCTGTAGGAGCGCGCTTGCCCGCGACGGCGGTGCATCAGACGATGCAGGAGCTAATGACACACCGCTGTCGCGGGCAAGCGCGCTCCTACAGGGCAGGGATACCATCAGATATCGGTAGACCGCGTCACCGCTTCCCACGCCGTGATCTCGGCTTCAAGCTGCGCCAGTTTGTCCCGCACCAGTTTCAGCGCATCGCTGCCCAGCAGCAGGTGGGCGGGTGGGTTGTCGCTGGCGATCAGCTTGAGCATCGCGTCGGCGGCCTTGACCGGGTCGCCCGGCTGTTTGCCGCTGCGTTCCTCGCGGGCCTTGCGGACCGGATCGAAGCTCTCATCGTAATCGGCGATCTGCCGGGGCGCCCGTTGCATTGAACGGCCCGCCCAGTCGGTGCGAAATCCACCCGGCGCCACCGCCGTGACGAAGACATTGAACGGCTTGAGCTCCTTGCCCAGCGATTCGGAAATCCCCTCCAGAGCGAACTTGCTGCCGTGGTAATAGGAAATCCCCGGCATGGTAATGAAGCCGCCCATGGAGGTGATATTGATGATGTGGCCGCTGCGGCGCTGGCGGAACAACGGCGCGAACGCCTTGATCATCGCCACCGCGCCATACACGTTCACATCGAACTGCTGGCGAAGATCGTCCAGCGACGACTCTTCCAGAATCCCCTCATGGCCGTAACCGGCGTTGTTGACCAGCACGTCCACCGGGCCATAGGCGGTGTCGACGTCATTGATGACGCTGTCGATGGCCGAGAATTCGGTCACGTCCAGCAGTACGCCATGGGCGCGCCCCGGTGCCTGGGCTTCGAAGTCCGCCAGCGCCTGAGGGTTGCGCAAGGTGCCGATGACCTTGTGCCCGGCGGCCAGCGCCTGTTGCGCCAGGGCCCTGCCGAAGCCTGTGCTGACGCCGGTGATGAACAGGGTTTTGGTATCGCTCATGTGATGTACCTCGTCAAACGTGATGCCGTGGCTGTAAGACCCCCATGTTAGAAACATTGACGTGGCGGGCGATGGATCAGTTCTACGCGATGCTTGCCTGATCCTGCCGTGGCGTTTAGACCGCGTTGCGGGTGACCAGGCGCAATCCGCTGGCAACGCTGCCCACCGCCGCAAACCCGGCGCCGATGCTCAACGCCAGCACCGGGCCGTGTTCGCTGGAAATCCCGAAGCTCAAGGCCACCAGCGCCGCCCCTGTGGCCTGGCCGATCAGGCGCGCCGTGGCGATGGTGCCGCTGGCGCCACTGGAACGTGACCTCGGGGCGCTGGTCATCAGGGCTTTCTGGTTCGGCGCCTGGAAGAAGCCAAAGCCGATGCCGCACAGGACCATCCGCGCGGCGATGGCCACCACGCTGGCGTCGGCGGGCATGGTCGCCAGGGAAATCATCCCGCAGCACAGCAAGGCCAGCCCTATGCCGCCCAGCAGCCCCGGTTGATAACGGTCGGACATGCGTCCGGCGAACGGCGCGATCATCGCCACCACGACCGACCAGGGCGTCATCAGAAAGCCGGTCTGCACCGGGTCGCGGCCCAGTGTCGCCTCGAAAAAGAACGGCAACGAGACAAACGCCAGGCCCTGGGTCGCGAAGGAGCAGAAAGCCGTCAGTGCCGACAACGCAAACATTGGCCGCTTGAGCAGGTCCAGTGGAAACATCGGCGCCGGGTGCCCTGTCTCGCGTTTGATCATTGCCGCGCCGCACACCAGGAACACCGCCAGGGCAATCAGCACGCTGGCCAGCGAGCCCAGTTGCGCGGCCTGGCTTAGGGCAAAGATCAGCGCGCCAAAGGTCAGGACGTTGAGCAGCGCGGTGACGCGGTCGAAGGTCAGGCTGCCGGGCTTGACCACCGGCAACGAGTTCCAGGCGAACACTAGGGCGAACACGCCGATGGGCAGGTTGATCGCGAACAGCCACGGCCAACTGGCGACCGACAGCACCAGCGAGGCGATGGTCGGGCCGATGGAGAACGATGTGCCGACTACCAGCGCGTTCATGCCCAAACCACGGCCCAGGCGCTCAGGGGGGAAGATGGAACTGATCAGTCCGGCGTTGACGCTCATGATCGCGCTGGCGCCCAGGCCTTGCAGCACGCGGGCGATGGTCAGGGTTTCCAGGGACCAGGAGAAGGTGCACAGCGCCGACGACAGCACGAACAGCATCAGCCCGCCGAGGTAGACCTTGCGCTGGCCCAGCACCCCGCCCAGCGCCGCGAAGGGCAAGAGCGTGGCGACGGCGGCGAGCTGGTAGGCGTTGATGATCCACACCGACGCAGCGGGGGAGGCTTTCAGGTCTGCGGCAATGGCGGGCAGGGCGGTATTGGCGATGGCCGTGTCGAGGGTGGCCAGGGCGATGGACAAGAGAATCGCCACCATGCCGCGAAATTCGCGGGAGGTGAGCTTGTCATTGATCGGGGGAGGGTTCTGGGTAGCCGGCTGACCAGGCAGCTGGGTGGTGGACTGGACCATTATCGACAACGCTCCGGGCATCGCGGCAGACAAGGCTGCCAAGGCAGGCGAAAGCGCTATGGTGCCTATTGGTTAGGCAGCTATGCAATGGACAAATCCACGATGTTTAGCCCCGATGGTGGCCGCCTCCTGTAGGAGCGCTTGCCCGCGACCGCGGTGTGTCAGAAATTACGATGCCACCAGACACACCGCCGTCGCGGGCAAGCGCGCTCCTACAATATTGATCCCGGCAATCAACCCCCGGCCGTATCGATATCCCGGTCCGTCTCACCCGTCTGGTTCTCTTCCTTGGTGGTGTCCGGCGACTCGTGTTCCTCGGGCTCGAAGTCCGGGGTGTAGCTGTTATCTTCGGTTGTTTCCCCGTTGGTCTTCTCCGGATCGATGCCCGGGTCGTTACGTTCGGTGCTCTGGTCGTTCATATACCTCTCCTCGCAAGCCCTGTTGAACGGGTCTTGTTGATATCGAGGGCAGGGCGGCGCAGGGGTTCGATCAATCCGCCGATCGGTCAGGCGTTGCGCCAGGCACCGGTCACCGGCAACCGGCTACCCAGACGGTAGCGCGAAGAAGGGTGGACCAACCGCACGAAGGTCACCACCCGGTCCTTGTGCCAGGTGCGGCGCATCAGGACCAGGCACGGCTCGCTGGCGTCGATCTGCAGGTGCCGGGCCTCGTCGGCGCTGGGGTGGCCAGCCTCGACGATGTGCTCCATTTCGTCCGGCTCGATGATCTGCAACAGATAGCGCGCCGACTGCACCTGGTCACCAAAGGGTTGTTGCAGAAAGTCCGGCGCCGTTTGCGGGTTTACATAACGATCTTCCAGTTGCACCGCGACATCTTCCTCGTAATGCACGCACAGCAGGTGAAACACCGAGGCGCCGGTGGTCAGCGAGAGGGCGGCGGCAATGGGCATCGACGCCGCTTCCCGGCCCAGGTGCAGCACCTGGCAGCAATAACGGTGACCGCGGGCCAGAATCTCGTCGGCGATGTTGGTGATCTGCAACAGGTTCGACTGCGGCTTGGTCTGCGCCACGAAGGTGCCGACCCCGGACACCCGCACCAGCCGGCCTTCCTCGCTGAGCTCGCGCAAGGCGCGGTTGACCGTCATGCGCGACATGCCCAGCTCCAGCACCAGACGGTTCTCCGATGGGATCAGGTCACCGGGTTTCCATTCGCCCGAGGCGAGTTTGCCATGGACGAAATCCTTGGCCTGGCGATACAGAGCCTGTGGTGCCGGCTTGTCCATCACAACCTCCCAGGTTTATGCGTCCCTGTAGGAGCGCGCTTGCCCGCGATTGCGGTGTGTCAGATACGGATACTTGAATGACACACCGCAATCGCGGGCAAGCGCGCTCCTACAGTGGGTTGCCGGCAATCACTTACCACCGTCCTGCCAGAACGCATTGCGATCCAGGTAGTTCTGCAGGAACTGCTGCAGGCGCGGCTGGGTGGCGTTGTGGAAGATGTCCCGGGGTGTGCCGCGGGTGACCACTTCGCCCTGGTCGAGGAAAATCACCGAGTCGGCCACCTGGGCGGCAAAGCCCATTTCGTGGGTGACCACGACCATGGTCATGCCTTCCTTGGCGAGGGTCTTCATCACCTGCAGCACCTCGCCCACCAGCTCCGGGTCCAGCGCTGAGGTGGGCTCGTCGAACAGCATGATGTGCGGCTCCATCGCCAGCGCCCGGGCAATCGCCACGCGCTGCTGTTGCCCGCCCGACAACTGCGCCGGGTAGCTGTCGGCCTTGTGCGCCAAGCCGACTTTCTCCAGCATCGCCATGCCACGCTTGCGCGCTTCGTCCGCCGGCAGCTTGCGTACCTGACGCAACGCCTCACACACATTGCCCAGCGCAGTCATGTGCGGCCACAGGTTGAACTGTTGGAAGACCATGCCGACGTTGCGCCGCACCTGGTTGATCTGTGACTGTGGCGCGCGCTTGCGGCCCCGGTCGGTTTCCTGCCAGCCGAGCAACTTGCCTTCGATGTGAATCTGGCCTTCGTCGTATTCCTCCAGAAACGCCATGCTGCGCAGCAGTGTGCTCTTGCCCGAACCCGAAGGCCCGATCAGGCACACCACTTCCGAGCGGCGCACCTCAAGGTCGATACCCTTGAGCACCCGCAACTGGCCGAAGCTCTTGCCGACCTTGCTCAGCGTGAGAATGGTGGGCTGCTCGCCGGGCGCGGTTGCAGAAGTCTTCATGCTGTCACCTTGTTGCTCGCTGGCTTGCTTACGTGGCTCGGCGCTCGCACCGCCACCAGGGATCAGAAAACTGTTCATCGTGCTTGCCTGTTCATGAAGCGGCCGACGCGGGTTTCCAGGAGCATGCCCAGCCGCGAGCACAGTTCCACCAGAATCAGGTAGCCGATGCACAGCATCAGCAGGGTTTCGACGAAGGCGAAGGTTTCCGAGCCGATGCCGGTCAGCACCATCGTCAGTTCCGGAATGGTGATGATCGACAGCACGGCGGTTTCCTTGCACAGCACGGTGATCATGTTGACCAGCGCCGGGAGAATGATCACCAGCATCTGCGGCACCTGGATGCGCCAGATGCATTGCAGGCGGGTGATGCCCAGGCAATCGGCCGCTTCCAGCTGGCCACGGGCGACGGACTCGAAGCCGGAACGGAAGATCTCGGCGAAATACACGCTGCCGTACACCCCAAGGCCCAGTATCCCCGCAGGGACTGGGTCCAGGCTCAGGCCGAAGGACGGCCCGCCGTAGTAGATCAGGAACAGTTGGACCAGAAACGGCGTGCTGCGGATCAGTTCGATGAACACCCGCAACGGTGCGCGCACCAGGCTGTTGCCGAACACCTGGGCGACGGCGATCAGCATCCCCAGGGCCATGCCCAGCACCACGCCGCTGCTCCAGGTGCCGAGGGTGACGAGGAATCCCGAGCCGATGTCGCCCAGGTGATCGGTGATGATGGTCGGATCGAAGATCATGCGCCGCGCTCCTTCAATCGACGTTCAAGCAGGCTGCCGCAGTACGCCAGCGGGATGTTGATGAGGCAGTAGAAGCCGGCCAGCATCAGGTAGTCCTGGACGAACATGTAGTCGCTGGCGGCGAGGTTCTGCGCGGTGCGAGTCAGGTCCGCCAGGCCGACCACCGAGACCAGCGAGGAGGCCTTGATCAGCAGGATCATTTCATTGACCAGCGAGGGCAGGGTCAGGCGCACGGCCTGGGGCACGCGGATGCGCAAGAGCATCTGCATGGCGCTCAGGCCCAGCAGGCCCGCTGCTTCCAGTTGCCCGCCAGGGATGGCCATGAAGCCGCCACGCATGATCTCGGCAATGTAGGCACCGGCCGCCAGCGACAGGCCGATGACCGCCGCCACGGTGGGCGAGACATTGGGCAGGCCGATGCGCGGCAGGAAGTAATAGATGAACAGCAACTGCACCAGCAGCGGAATGCCGCGGAACACGAAAATGTAGGCGCCACCCAGCCGGCGCAGCAATGGCACCGGTGACAGGCGCAGGCTGCCGACGATCACGCCGATGACAAAGCCGATTGCCAGGGCTGCGATGGAAACCTGCAACGTCACCCACAGGGCGTCGAGCAGGAGCGGGGCATTTTGCTGTAGCAAGGGCCAATCGAACACGGTGTGACTCCAATGTTACCGGACCTGTAGGAGCGCGCTTGGTCTGGGCCGTATCCGGACGATTGCGGTGTGTCTGGAATTACTATGTCGCCTGACACACCGTCGTCGCGGGCAAGCGCGCTCCTACAGGAGGTGTTGCCGATATTTGCGCCGACTCACCACGTCGGTTCGAAATCACCCTTGGGCACGTCCATTTCTGCGCCCAGCCATTTCTTCTGCAGGGCGGCCAGGCGGCCGTCGTCGTGCATCTTCGTCATGGCGGCGTCGAGGGCGGCGATCAGGCTGTCGGCGTCGGCATCCTTGCGGCCCAGGTAGGCGAAGTAGGATTTCTTGCCGAACGGCGGTTGCACCACCTTGTACAGATTGGCCTTCTGCGACGCGACGAAGGAGATGTTCGGCAGCGAGTTGGCCACCGCGACGATGCGCTTGGCCGCGAGGTCCGCGTAGGCCTGGTTGTTGTCGACGTATTCGCGAATGGTCACCTTCTGCGGCAAGGTCGCGGCGAAGGTCTTCAGCTCTTCGAGTTGCGCCGAGCCCTTGCCTGCGCCCACGGTCTTGCCAGCGATGTCTTCGGGTTTCTTGATGCTGTCGTCCTTGGCACCGACCATCAACGCGACGGTGGCTTCGGCAATCGGCGAAACGAAGTGGTAACGCTCCTTGCGCGCCTTGGTGACGATGATGGGGCCTGCCACCACGTCGAATTTCTTCGCCTCAAGGCCCGGCAATACGCTCGGCCATGGCAGGTCGAGGAACTTGATCTTGACCCCCAGCTCCTTGCCAAGCTCGGCGAACAGCTCCGAGTTCAGGCCCTGCTGCTTGCCCGCTTCGAGGTAATCGAAGGGGGCGAACTGCATTTCGGTGCCGACCACCAGCTCACCGGCCTTCTTCACATCGGCCAGTTGGTCGGCGTGCGCCGCCATGGGCAACCAGGCCAGTGCGACCGCGATGCTCAGGCTTTTCAACGTACTGCTGAATGGAAAATCGAGTTGCATGGTGCGCGCTCCTTCTTCGGCATTCAGCCGAATATTTTTCCGGGGTTGAGGATGTTGTTGGGGTCGAAACAGCGTTTGAGCTCGGCCATCGCATCCAGCGCTTCGTCACTGACCGAGTGGTGCAGGAACTCGCGCTTGAGCAGGCCGATACCATGTTCGGCGGACACCGCGCCGCCCAGTTCACCCACCGCGCGGTACACCAGTTCTTCGATTTCGAGGACCGGCGCAGGCTGCGGCAGGCTGTTGCAGTCCACGGTCAGGTGCAGGTTACTGTCCCCGATGTGGCCGAAATACACGCTGTGGTTGCCCGGCCAGCGCAGGTCCAGGCGCTGGCGACAGAGGTCGGCAAACTCGCCGATCTGGCCGATGGGCAGGCTGATGTCGAAGTTCAGCGGGGCGATGCGCACCGGGAATTCGCCGGTGGCCTCGCGGATCTTCCACAGGCTGCGCGCCTGGGTGTGGGAAGTGGCGAGTATCGCGTCGACCACTTCGCCAGCCTCGATGGCCGCCTCAAGTGTCTGCTCCAGCACGTTGCTGGTCGCCGAGGATTCGAGCAGCACATACAGCGGATGGTGATCGGGCATCGGCGCGACCGGGTTTTCCAGCCACGACACGCCCATGCGAAAGAAATCCTGCCACATCAACTCGTAGGCCTGGGGCGTCCCGGCGCTACGCTGGATGCGCCGCAACAGGGCGACGGCGCTTGTGTAGTCGGGCAGGGCGCAGAGCAGGGTGGTGGTCTGGCCGGGCTGCGGGGCGATTTTCAGTACCGCGCGGGTGATGACGCCCAGGGTGCCTTCGCTGCCGATGAAGTTCTGTTTGAGGTCATACCCGCAGTTGTTCTTGATCATCTTGTTCATCAGGTTCAGCACGCGTCCGTCGGCCAGCACCACCTCAAGGCCCAGCACCAGGTCGCGGGTCATGCCGTAGCGGATCACCGCGTTGCCGCCTGCGTTGGTCGCGATATTGCCGCCGATCTGGCAGGAACCGCGGGCGCCCAGGTCCAGCGCGAACAGGTAGCCGGCGTCGGCTACGGCCTGCTGGATGTCCTGCAGCGTGGTGCCGGCCTTGACCGTGACAGTGGCAGCGGCCGGGTCGATTTCCTCGATGCCGCGCAGGCGCTCCAGCGACAGGGCAAAGTCAGTGGCCCGTGGAACGGCGCCGCCCGCCAGCCCCGTCATGCCGCCTTGTGGCACCACGGCTTGCCCGGCAGCGTTGCAGATGCGCAGCGCGGTGGAGACTTGCCCCGTGTCCTTGGGCAGGATCAGCGCCGCAGGGCAGGCGGGGGCGTGGCGCGTCCAGTCGCTGAAGTGGCGCGGGTTGATCGCCTCGCCGGTCAGCACCTGGGCCTCGCCGAGGGCTTCGCGTAACTGGTCGATGGTCTGTTGCACGTCGCTCATGGGGTCAACTCACGGTAAAAGTGGCGCAGGCGCTGGGCCTGGCGCGCAGTTGATTCAGGTCCGGCTGGCCGAGCAGGGTCAGGGCCAGGCGCAGTTCGTGGGCGAGCAGGTCCAGCGCATGGCCCGCGCCGGCCTGTCCGCCGACCGCCACCCCGTACAAGGTCGCCCGGCCCAGCAGCACGGCGTCCGCGCCGAGGGCACAGGCCTTGAGAATGTCGGTGCCGCGCCGGATGCCGCTGTCGAGCAGGATGCTCAGGCGGCCTTTGACCACCGCAGCGATGGCGGGCAGGCAATCCAGGCTTGCAGGCACGCCGTCCAGTTGGCGGCCGCCATGGTTGGTGACCACGATGCCGTCCAGCCCCAGGTTCACGGCCTGCTCGGCGTCGTCGGGGTGCATCACGCCCTTGAGCAGCAGGCGATGCGGCCAGCGGTCACGCAAGCGCGCGAGAAATTCCCAGTTCAGCTGCTTTTCCATCTTCTCGCCAATGAAGTGCGCGGCGCCTGCGGCATTGCGCTGGTCGGCCGGCAGGTAGCGATCCAGATTGGCCATGCTGGGCATGCCCTGGGGCCACAGCGCCTGTTTGATCCAGCGCGGATGGCGCAGCACGTCGAGCTTGTTGCGCAGGCTCAATTGCCGAGGGCGGGCGAAGTTGCGCTTGTCCCATTCACGATTGCCCAGCAACACGGCATCGCTGGTCAGCAGCAAGGTCTGGCAGCCGACGTTTTCGGCACGCTGGATCAGGTCTTCCTGCACCTTGGGGTCGCTCATGCTGTAGAGCTGGAACCACAGGTTGACGTCAGGCACGGCTGCGGCGAGCTGTTCCAGCGAGCTGGTGGCCACCGTGCTCAGGGTGAAGGGCAGGCCGCGTTCGGTGGCAGCCCGTGCCAGGTGAATGTCGGCATCGCGATGGAGCATGCCGTTGTAGCCGGTCGGGGCGATGGCCATCGGCAGCGTCTGGGCACGGCCCAGCAGGGTACGGCGCGTGTCGGGTGTCTGCCAGGGCACCAATGTTCTGGGCAGCAGGCTGACCTCGGCAAAGGCCTGGCGATTTCGCTTCAAGGTCAGTTCTTCTTCGGCGCCGCCTTCCAGGTATTCCCAGGCGAAATGCGGCAGGCGTCGGCGGGCCATGTGGGCCAGTTCGGCGATGCTGTGGGCGCGAGCGAAGTCGGTACCTGAGTGATAGCGGCGCATGAAAATCCCTGGGCAAGCTGTATAGACAGCCAAGGCAAGATGCAGGCCAGTTCATGGCATAGGGACAGATGGCGCTCTGCCGCGCAGGACTTGCGCGGCGCTCTGCTGTGATGTCACCAAAAGTTGCACCGAATGGGGTCCCTGTGCCCGCTGCTGGGGCGTGTGGAAACCGGATGACAACGCAAACCGTAGGAGCGCGCTTGCCCGCGACGGCGGAGTGTCAGACCACGGATGTATTGCAGATGTACCGTGGTCGCGGGCAAGCGCGCTCCTACAGCAACGCGGGGTCTGCGGCGGCACACTAAATGCTTGCCCCTGTCTATACAGCTGCCGCCATCCATCCCATGAGGAGCCCGTATGACTGCCACCGCCAACCTCCCGCTGATCGACATGGCGGGTGTCCGCCAGGGCGACCAGGCTGCCATCGAGCGCGCCGGGGAGGCCATTCGCAAGGCCTGCAGCGAAATCAGTTTTTTCTACATCATCAATCACGGCGTGCCGCAGTCGGTGATCGACAACGCCATGGCGGCGGCCAAGACCTTCTTTGCCTACCCGGCCGAAACCAAGCGCAAGGTCGCAGTCAACAAGCGTCATCGCGGCTGGCATGCGCTGGGCGGAGCTTTGATGTACGAGGCCACCAAGCCGGACTTCAAGGAATTCTTCAGCATGGGGCTTGAGTTGCCCGAAGATGACCCCTGCGTGCTCGCCGGGGAAGCGCTGCGCGGGCCGAACCAGTGGCCGGATTTCATGCCCGAATTGCGCATGGCGCTGGATGCCTACTACGAGGAAATCGGGCTGGCGGGGGCCGATCTGTTGAAGGCGGTGGCGGTGGGGCTGGGGATCGCGCCGGATTTCTTCGCGCCCAAATACGGCAAGCGCCTGCAACGCACGCAGATGGTTTATTACCCGCCGCATCCACCGATGGCCGAGGCCGACCAGTTCGGCGTTGCGCCGCACACCGACTATGGCTGCATTACCTTGCTGTATCAGGACAACAGCGGCGGTTTGCAGGTGCGCGAACTGGGCAACAACAGTTGGATCGACGCCACGCCCATCGAGGGCAGCCTGGTGGTAAACGTGGGTGATCTGCTGGCGCGCTGGTCCAACGACCGTTTTCGTTCGACTTTGCACCGGGTCATCAACAAGTCAGGGCATGAGCGCTATTCCATCGCGACGTTCTACGATCCGACCTATAGCGCCGTTGTCGACCCTTGCGATTTGGGGATCGAACCGACCAGCAGCCTTTACCCGGCGGTGGCGGCAGGGGACTACATTCTCAAGCGGATCGATGATTCGATGGCGTATCGCAAGAAGGCGCAGTGAATCATCCCGGTGGTCGCTACGACCATCGCTGACCCGAACCCTGTAGGAGCGCGCTTGCCCGCGATGGCGCCCCTGAGATCGCCGACGCCGGCAAGCCGGACTGCTACGGTTAAACCCTGTAGGAGCGCGCTTGCCCGCGACGGCGCCCTCAAGATCGCCCCCGCCGGCAAGCCGTGCTGCTACGGGAATGAAAAAGGGGAAGCAGACCCGCGTCTGCTTCCCCTTCTGTCGCTTGCGGCTGTCGCTTAGATAACCGCCAGGATCGCCTTGGTCACTGCGTCGATATTGCTCTTGTTCAACGCAGCCACGCAGATGCGGCCGGTGTCCAGTGCGTAGATGCCGAACTCGTTGCGCAGGCGGTGGACCTGTTCGGTGGTCAGGCCCGAGTAGGAGAACATGCCGCGCTGGCGAGCGACGAAGCTGAAGTCCTGACCGGCTGCGTTGTTGGCCAGGCGGTTGGTCATCTCTTCACGCATGCCCTTGATCCGAACACGCATTTCGGCCAGTTCGTCTTCCCACTTCTGACGCAGCTGCGGGCTGTTCAGCACGGCGGCGACGATGGTGGCACCGTGGGTCGGCGGGTTGGAGTAGTTGGTGCGGATCACGCGCTTGACCTGGGACAGCACACGCGCGGTTTCTTCTTTCGAGTCGGTGACGATGGACAGCGCACCGACACGCTCGCCGTACAGCGAGAACGACTTGGAGAAGGAGCTGGAGGCGAAGAAGGTCAGGCCCGAATCGGCGAACAGGCGCACGGCGGCGGCGTCTTCGTCGATGCCGTCGCCAAAGCCCTGGTAGGCCATGTCCAGGAACGGCACGTGACCTTTGGCTTTCAGGACTTCGAGGACTTTTTTCCAGTCTTCGATCGTCAGGTCCACGCCGGTCGGGTTGTGGCAGCAGGCGTGTAGCACGACGATGGAGCCGGACGGCAGGTTTTGCAGGTCTTCGAGCATGCCGACGCGGTTCACGTCATGGGTGGCGGCGTCGTAGTAGCGGTAGTTCTGCACTGGGAAGCCCGCGGTTTCGAACAGGGCGCGGTGGTTTTCCCAGCTCGGGTCGCTGATGGCCACGACGGCGTTGGGCGACAGTTGCTTGAGGAAGTCAGCGCCGATCTTCAGGGCGCCAGTGCCGCCAACGGCCTGCACGGTCATCACGCGGCCCGAGGCCAGCAGTGGCGACTCGGCACCGAACAGCAGGGTTTGCACGGCCTTGTCATAGGCGGCGATGCCGTCGATTGGCAGGTAGCCACGGGGCACGTGTTGAGCGACACGAATTTCCTCTGCTTCGGCAACGGCACGCAGCAGCGGGATTTTCCCTTCTTCGTTGCTGTAAACGCCTACACCCAGGTTGACCTTGGTGGTACGGGTATCGGCGTTGAATGCTTCGTTGAGGCCCAGGATAGGATCGCGTGGTGCCATTTCGACAGCGGAAAACAGGCTCATTTTTGCGGCGGCTCTGAATAGGGAGTGAATGGGTTGCATCGCTCCGGCCGAATGCACTAGAGCGGTGCACAAACGGGGAGTCAGTATAGAGAGCATCGTGGGCGGGGGCGACAGGCGCGGGCAGGTTTTTTCCGGGTTTTTCCGATTTATTTCGACCATTAGTCATGTCTTGGGGACTAATCACTCAAGAGCGGCTTGAAAGCTGGCGTTATGGACTCCATTTGTAGTCCCATTACTTCTCTATACGTGCGTCTTTTCCTTTGACGGGATCAGTCGTCCGCGCTCATTTCGCGCCCGCCGGGCATTTCACCCGGCACAGGCGAACACAGGGGTCTGCTATGTCCGAGTTTCAGCTCGTTACCCGTTTTGCGCCGGCTGGCGACCAGCCCGAAGCGATCCGGCAGATGGTCGAAGGGATCGAGGCCGGTCTGTCGCACCAGACCCTGCTCGGCGTGACCGGCTCGGGCAAGACCTTCAGCATCGCCAACGTGATCCAGCAGGTGCAGCGCCCGACCCTGGTGCTGGCGCCGAACAAGACCCTGGCCGCGCAGTTGTATGGCGAGTTCAAGGCGTTCTTCCCCAACAACGCGGTCGAATACTTCGTCTCCTACTACGACTACTACCAGCCCGAAGCCTATGTGCCGTCTTCGGACACCTTCATCGAGAAGGATGCCTCGATCAACGACCACATCGAACAGATGCGCCTGTCGGCGACCAAGGCGCTGCTGGAGCGCAAGGACGCGATCATCGTCACCACGGTGTCGTGCATCTACGGTCTGGGCAGCCCGGAAACCTATCTGCGCATGGTCCTGCACGTGGACCGGGGCGACAAACTCGACCAGCGCGCCTTGCTGCGCCGCCTGGCTGACTTGCAGTACACCCGCAACGACATGGACTTCGCCCGTGCCACCTTCCGCGTGCGGGGCGATGTGATCGACATCTTCCCGGCCGAATCGGACCTGGAAGCCATCCGCATCGAGCTGTTCGACGATGAAGTGGAAAGCCTGTCGGCGTTCGACCCGCTCACCGGCGAGGTCATCCGCAAGCTGCCGCGCTTCACCTTCTACCCCAAGAGCCACTACGTGACCCCCCGGGAAACGCTGCTCGATGCCATGGAAGGGATCAAGGTCGAGCTGCAAGAGCGTCTGGAATACCTGCGCGGTGCCAACAAGCTGGTGGAAGCCCAGCGCCTTGAGCAGCGCACCCGGTTCGACCTGGAGATGATTCTGGAGCTGGGCTACTGCAACGGCATCGAGAACTACTCGCGCTACCTGTCCGGTCGCCCGGCCGGCGCGCCGCCACCGACCCTCTACGACTACCTGCCGCCGGACGCGCTGCTGGTGATCGACGAATCCCACGTCAGCGTGCCGCAGGTCGGCGCCATGTACAAAGGCGACCGCTCGCGCAAGGAAACCCTGGTCGAATATGGCTTCCGCCTGCCCTCGGCGCTGGACAACCGGCCGATGCGTTTCGATGAATGGGAAAGCGTCAGCCCGCAGACCATTTTCGTCTCCGCTACGCCCGGCCCCTATGAAGGCGAGCACGCGGGCAGGGTGGTGGAGCAGGTGGTGCGCCCGACCGGCCTGGTCGACCCGCAGATCGAAATCCGCCCGGCGCTGACCCAGGTCGATGACTTGCTCTCGGAGATCAAGAAACGTGTCGATCTGGAAGAGCGGGTGCTGGTCACCACCCTGACCAAGCGCATGTCCGAAGACCTCACTGACTACCTGGCCGACCACGGCGTGCGCGTGCGTTACCTGCACTCGGACATCGACACCGTGGAGCGGGTCGAGATCATTCGCGACCTGCGCCTTGGCACCTTCGATGTGCTGGTGGGGATCAACCTGCTGCGTGAAGGCCTGGATATGCCGGAAGTCTCGCTGGTGGCGATTCTGGACGCCGACAAGGAAGGCTTCCTGCGTTCCGAACGCTCGCTGATCCAGACCATCGGCCGCGCCGCGCGTAACCTCAATGGCCGGGCGATTCTCTACGCCGACAGCATGACCGGCTCCATGGAACGGGCGATTGGCGAGACCGAGCGCCGTCGCGACAAGCAGATTGCCTTCAACCTGGCAAACGGCATCACCCCCAAGGGCGTGGTCAAGGACATCACCGACATCATGGAAGGCGCCACCGTGCCCGGTTCGCGCAGCAAGAAGCGCAAGGGCATGGCCAAGGCCGCCGAGGAAAGCGCCAAGTACGAGGCCGAGCTGCGCTCGCCGAGCGAGATCAACAAGCGCATCCGTCAGATGGAAGAGAAGATGTACCAACTGGCCCGCGATCTGGAGTTCGAAGCCGCCGCGCAGACCCGCGACGAAATCGCCAAGCTGCGTGAGCGGTTGCTGGCGGTTTGAAGCGAAGAGCTCAATGGTCAACGCGTTCCGTAGCAGTCCGGCCGGGGGGGGGGGGGGGGGGGGGGGGGGGGGGGGGGGGGGGGGCGGGGGGGGGGGGGGGGGGGGGGGGGGGGGCCGCCGCCCACAAACCAGTGCCGGGGCGAACAAACAAAAAAAAACAACAACA
>NZ_JBIVCX010000004.1:0-467018 GCF_044746825.1 Pseudomonas sp. NPDC090201 | reverse complement strand
CACACAACCCTCCACACCACACCCCCCCCACACCCCCCCCGCGCCGCCCCCGCCCCCCCCCGCCCCCCCCCCCGCCCACCCCCCCCCCCCCCCCCCCCCCCCCCCCCCCCCCCCGCCCGGCCGGACTGCTACAGAGTGAATTGTTGCCGGATCAGAAATCCCAGCGGCTGGTCAGCATCAGGTTGCGCGGCTCGCCGTAGTAGCTGGTGTCGAAATTCCCCAGGCCGCTGAGGTAGCGCTTGTCCAGCACGTTGTTGGCGTTGACCGTGAAGCTCAGGTGCTCGTTGTACTGGTAGCGGCTCATCAGATCGACCAGGCTGTAGCCGCCTTGCCTGATGCGGGTGTAGTCGCCTGCGGCGTTGCTGTAGATCTGACCGTAGAAGCCGCTCTGCCAGCTGATCCCGCCGCCGACCGTGACTTTGTCCATCGCGCCGGGCAGGCGATAGCTGGTGAAGACCCGCGCCACGTGTTCCGGTTTGGTGGTGGTCAGCGGGTAGCCGAAGATGCGCTGATCGTCGGCGTCGCGGGTGCGGGCGTAGGTGTAGCCCGCCGACATATTCCAGCCTTCGAGAATTTCCCCGGCCAGCTCCAGTTCCACGCCCTTGGTGGTCGCGCCGTCGATGGCCTTGTAGATGCCTTCGTTGGTCAGCGGGTTGGTGCCGATGGATTCGGCGACGTTGTCCTGTTCGATGCGGAACAGCGCAAGGCTGGCGTTGACCCGGCCATCCAGGTACGCCGCCTTGATCCCGGTTTCATAGGCGTTGCCTTCCATCGGCGCCAGGGTCGAGCCGTTGGCATCCTTGTAGACCTGCGGCTGGTAGATCGAGGTGTAGCTGGCGTACACC
This sequence comes from Pseudomonas sp. NPDC090201, assembly GCF_044746825.1. NCBI lineage: Bacteria > Pseudomonadati > Pseudomonadota > Gammaproteobacteria > Pseudomonadales > Pseudomonadaceae > Pseudomonas > Pseudomonas sp. NPDC090201. The sequence goes on along the minus strand of NZ_JBIVCX010000004.1, from coordinate 466,173 downwards.
GAGTAGGTGTCGTCCAGGTCATACACCACCCCGGCGTAGGGCGTGAACACCCCGTGTTCCTTGTAGCTGGCGTGGGTGTCGTCGATGCCGCTGCCGGGGTAGTAGCGGTAATCCTCGTTGTATTTGAAGGTGCTCAAACGCCCGCCCAGGATCAGCGACAGATCGTCGGTCGGGCGCAGGCGCGTGGCCAGGTACACACCGTTCTGGCTCTGGGTGCGTTCGTACTTGCCGTTCTTGGGGAAGTCCTGTTCGGCCAGGTGGCCGTCCCAGTTGAAGATGCTGCCCGGGACTTCGCTGAAGGCCGAGGTGTCGAAGGTGGCGCCGGTCTGGCGAGAGTGCGAGGCCATGACCCCGGCAACCAGTTCATGCTCGCGACCGCCCAAGGTGAAGGGGCCCGAGACGTTGATGTCGGCGGTGTTCTGCACCCGATGACCCTCCCATCGCCCCCAGTACAGGAACATCCCTTCGCCGGTGAGCGGGTCCGGGTTGCCGCCGCTGGCCGAGGCCAGGCGCGTGTCGTGGTCGGTGGTTTTCTGGTCCAGGCTGAGCTTGAGTTTCCAGTCGTTGGCCAGCGCCTGTTCAAGGTTGGCGAAGTAGGCCAGCGAGTCGAAGTCGCGACGGCTCCAGTCGGCGCCGGGGTTGAAGCTGCGGGAGAAATTTGTGCGCGTGCCGTCGGCGTAGTACACCGGGTTGCCGGTCCAGGTCGAGCCACGCGGCGTCACGCTTTGTTGATCGATGCCAAAGGTGAGGGTGGTGTCGGGCGTCAGGTCGGCTTCGAGGACACCGTAGAACAGGTCTTTCTTCTGCGAGTAGTGGTCCTGATAGGAGTGGCGGTCCTGGTAGGCACCGACGACTCGGCCGCGCACGCTGCCGCTGTCGTTGAGCGATCCGGATACATCGGCCTCGGTGCGATAGGCATCCCAGGAACCGACGCTGCCGCTCACCGAAGCCTTGAAGTCGCGGGTGGGTTTCTTGCGCACCAGGTTGACCGTGGCCGAGGGATCGCCCGAACCGGTCATCAGGCCGGTGGCGCCCTTGATGACCTCCACGCGGTCGATGGTCGCCATGTCCACGTGGGTGGTGCCTTCGTCGTACACCCCGTCATAGATGGTGTTGACGCCGTCGTACTGGTAGTTGGTGATGGCAAACCCCCGCGCCGAATATTCCATGCGCTCGCTGTCGTAGGCCTGGCGAGAGATGCCGGGGGTGTTGCGCAACACGTCGCCGATGTCCTGGGCGCCGTGGTCATCGATTTGCTGGCGAGTCACGACGGTCACCGATTGCGGCGTTTCGCGCAGGGTCAGCGGCAGTTTGGTGGCGGTGGTCGTCGCGCCAGTGGTGTAGGAGCCCGTGCCTTCGGTGGTCAGTCCCAGCGCCATGCCGGAGATGGACGTGGCTTGCAGTTGCATGGCCGACGAATCGGCAGCGCGCTGGAAGCTGTAGCGTCCATCGGGCAGGCGCACCGCGACGATCTGGCTGCCTTGCAGCAGTAACTGCAGGGCGCTTTCGGCGCTGTAGTCACCCTTGACCGGGTGGCTCATGCGGCCTGCGACCACGTCCTCCGGAAACGACAGCAACAGCCGCGCCTGCTGGCCGAACTGATTGAGCGCGCTGGCCAGCGGCGCTGCCGGAATGTCGTAGTGGCTGATGCTGCTGTCTTCGGCCAGCGCCCAGCCCGGCAGGGTAATGGTTGCCATCGCCGCACAGACCTGAGCGATGCCGCTGATTGCCGAGAGGGAGGAGGGAGCCAGAAGCGATGAAGTGTGGCGCGAGTGCATGGGTTGCCGTTTCCTTTCGAATGCTGATGTCTGGCCTATGAGTCTCGCCAGATTTCGAAACGGCTCATCGCGGGCGCACTTTATTTTCTAGGCGGTGCGTTCGGGGCGGCGCAGCTTCACCCACAGCCGGGTAAATCGCTGTACCTCAAGCTTGAGGGTGTCGGCCACCGCGTCGATGACCTGATCGCTGTCGGCCAATGGGTAGGTACCCCAGACGCGCAATCGGGCCAGGGTCGGGTCGCAACTCAGGTGGCCGTAGCGATAACGCGCCAGGTCTTGCAGAAACGCTTCCAGCGGCTGGCCGTGGGCGACGATCATGCCCTCGGTCCATGGCGCCGAAGCTTGTTCAAGCGGGTGGCGCTCAAGCAGTGCATGGGGGGAGAAGCGTGCCTGCTGTCCCTGATCGAGCAGGGTGGTGTCCCGGCCCAGGCCTGTGCTGACCTGCAGCGACCCTTTGTAGACCGACAGCAATGTACTGCCGTTGTCGAACAGCCGGGTGCTGAACTGCGCGGATGCCGCTTTCGCCTCGATGCCGGCTGCGCGCATCAGCAGCCCGGCGGTGGCACGGGTGTCGATCAGTACTTCGCCGCGCAGCAGGTCTATCTGCCACTGGTTGTTGCGCTGCTGCACGTCGATGGCGGTGCGGGTGTTGAGGGCAAGCTCGATTTCACTGCTTAAGGCCACTTTGCGCTGTTCGCCGACACCGGTGCTGTAGTCCGCAGTAAAGCGCTGGGCCAGGCTCGTGTCTCGCGCCGTCCAGGCCGTGGCGCCGGCGGCCAGTAGCAGCCCCAGACTCTTGATCGCCCGACGTCGGCTGATGCCTGAGTGGCTGGGCGCCAGCAAGGCGCGCTTGGCCAGCCCTGAGTCACCGGCCTGACGGAACGCCTGCATCTGCCCGGCCAATGCCTCAGCCCGTTGCCAGGCGATGTCGTGAAGACGGGTTTCATTGCGCCAACGGTGGAACGCCGCCAATGTTCGTGGATCGACGTCAAGGGAATGAATCTCCAGCCACCACTCCATGGCTTTTTCGCACACCTCCAGGGGCAGCGTTTCCTGGGTCATGACCAGACTGGCTCTGAGCAGGCCGATGCAGGCGAGGCAATCATCAGGCAACGGGCCCCAGCCTTGACGATGTGCCGCTTGACCGTGGCAATCGAGATGTCCAGACGCTCGGCGATTTCACCGTGGCTCAGGCCGTCCAGTTGCGACCAGAGAAACGCCTGGCGAACTGGAACGTCCAGCAGCGACAGGGCTTCGTCCAGTTGCACCAGGGTTTCGAACAGGATCAGTTGCGTGGCCAGGTCCGGCACCAGCGCTTGCGGTTCGTCTTGCAGCGCTTGCAGATACGCCTTCTCCAGCCGCGCCCGACGGTAGTGATTGGACAGCACACTTCGCGCGACCTTGGCCAGGAACGGCCGAGGCTCGCGGACTTCCAGCACGTCCTCTGTCAGCAGCAGGCGCATGAAGGTGTCCTGCATCAGGTCGGCAGCGCGCTGCGAGCAGTCCAACTGACGGAACAGCCAACTTCGCAGCCAGCGATGCTGCTGCTCATAGAGGGCGGTGAGTTGTGCGGAATTGGGCGAGGCCATAGAGGCGGGTACACAGATGACGGTAAATGAGATTCGATATCATATGCGAGTTGCTTTCGTCACGGCAAATGCTGACGACTCGACCGCACCCGCTATACAGTGCGAGGCATGCACGCCTGAGGGAGACAGCAATGCCCAGAACCACCGAGCGATTGACCTTGCGAGCGCCGACTCAGGACGATCTGGCCAGCCTGTTCGCGATCTACGGCGATCCGGCGACCAACCGCTTCAACCCGTCAGGACCGCTCACGCGCATCGAACAGGCGCAGTCGCTGCTCGATGGCTGGCTGGCGCACTGGCAGAGCAAAGGATACGGGCAATGGGCAATCGCCACCCGCGAGTCGCCCCTTGAGGTGATCGGTTTTGGCGGCATCGACGCGCGCAAGTACCTGAAGGTCGAGCGGCTGAACCTGGGTTACCGCTTCGCGGTGCAGGCTTGGGGGCAGGGCTTTGCAACCGAACTGAGCCAGGCGGCGCTTGAATACGGCTTCATCGAACTTCAAGTGCCCGAGATCTATGCCGTGGTCCGACCCGCCCACCAAGCCTCGATCCGCGTGCTGGAGAAAGTCGGCATGCAACGCATCGACACCCTGGACGACGTACCGGGGCAGGCGCCGAGCCTGGTGTATCGCGCAAGACCATAGGCATGCAGGGTTCCATGTTTTTCGGCGTTCACAAAACCGTAGAAGCGCGCTTGCCCGCGACCGCGATGTGTCTGCCCACTATTTGTGTCTGACACATCGTCGTCGCGGGCAAGCGCGCTTCTACAAGACCGGCGCAGATTCATCCGTAGCAGTCCGGCTTGCCGGCGTCGGCGATCTCAAGGACGCTCCCGCCGGCAAGCCGTGCTGCTACGGGGTTTGTGTCTTCTTACCTCCCGCGTGTCGCGGTCAGGCTGCGGCTCTTTCCGGCAATTTCGCAATCACCTTGATCTCGAAATCATACCCATACAACCAGGTCACCCCCACAGCCGTCACCGTCGGGTAGGGCGCCTGGCCCCAGAACTCCTGCAGCACGCCCCAGATCTCCTCAAACCGCACCTGTGGATCGACCATGAACACCGTCACATCGATAACATCGTCAAAGGTACAACCCGCCTCGTGGAGAATCGCATTCAGATTGCTGAACGCCCGGCGTACCTGAGCCTTGAGTTCGGGCTCCGGCGAGCCATCCTCACGGCTGCCGACCTGCCCGGAAACGAACAACAGCCCATTGGATCTGATCGCCGGCGAATAGCGATTGCGTTCGTAAAGCGCCTGGCGGCCAGGCGGGAAAACAACGTCGCGAACAGTCATGTGAAGCCTCCATCAAGGGATCGAATAAAAACGATGGAGCCACTCTAAAGGGCTTGCGCCGGGCGGATAAACGAGCAACTGTGTTCAGCACTGTTTGCGTTTTCCAAACAATCATTGGCAAACAATCCCCTTCAATTTCGGAGTCGTCATGGACCGTTTCGACGCGATGCAGGCCTTCGTCCGGGTGGTTGAAACCGGCAGCTTCACCAAGGCCGCGACCACGCTGCACATGAGCAAGACCAGCGTCACCCAGTTGATCCAGCAACTGGAAGCGCGCCTGCGGGTCAGGCTGCTCAACCGCACCACGCGCAAGGTCAACGTCACCGCCGACGGCGCGGCCTATTACGAGCGTGCAGTGCGGGTGCTGGCAGATGTCGACGACGCCGAAACCAGCCTCTCCAGCGCCTCCGTCGTGCCGCGTGGGCGCCTGCGGGTGGACGTGCCCAGCCCGTTTGCGCGAACCATCCTGATCCCCGCGCTGCCGGATTTTCACGCCCGCTATCCCGATATCCAGATCGATCTGGGCGTGAGCGATCGCCGGGTCGACCTGATCGGGGAGAACGTCGATTGCGTGGTGCGCGGTGGTGAACTGACCGACCAATCGCTGATGGCCCGCCGCATCGGCGACCTGCAACTGGGTGTCTACGCCTCGCCGGATTACCTGCAAAGGGCTGGAACGCCGGCGCATCCCCGTGATCTGGAAAACTCCCATCACCGCATCGTCGGCTACCGCTGGGCACGCACCGGCAAGCTGTTCCCGATGGCCATGCAGCGCGACGACGAAACCCTGCAGGTGCAGGGCCGCCCGGTGCTGACGGTCGACGACGGCAACGCCTACATCACTGCGGGCATAGCCGGCATGGGCGTGCTCTGGCTGCCCAGGTACATGGCGACCGAGGCCCTTGAGCGCGGCGAACTGGTGCGGCTCTTCGAGGACTGGCAACTGGATGTGATGCCGATGTTCCTGGCGTACCCGCCCAACCGCCACATCAGCCTCAAGTTGCGGGTGTTCATCGACTGGGTGGTGGAGTTGATGGAACGCCACGAGTCAGTCATCACCAAGCCTTCGTGAGCCGTCCGAAGCCTCTGGATCAGGCTTTACTGTGAGGGGGTTATCTGATTGGCACTAAAAGAAACAGGTGGGAAGAAACAGGAAGAAACGAGCCGAGCCGGGAAAACCGGGGGGTTGCGTAAAAAAACGGTGCCAAAGCAAGCGCGCTGTGCAAAAACGTGAAGACACAAAAAAAGCCCGCAATGTGCGGGCTTTTTGGCACTGGAGATTTAGATCATCCATCCACCCGACCAAACCACGCGCCCGACAATGTGCAATCTCTCCAAATGCTTGCCAGGAACGTGAATGGGTTGGTACGCCGAATTGGCGCTGATTACCGTAACCCCGCCATCCAACTGACGCTGTAGACGCTTGGCGTAGAGCAGGTCATCGAGCCGGATCACATAGAAGCCGTCACCCTGGATATGGTTGCGCGACAGATCCACCATCACCGTATCCCCATCTTTCATGATCGGCTCGTTCGAGTCGCCATCTACGCGCACCGCAGCCAGGTTGGCCGGTGTAAGCCCTTTCTTTCTGAGGCTGTATCGGGTGAAGGCGAGCATTGTCAGCACCCGAGCCCCTTCCGTCCACGCCCCGTGGCCTTGGCTGATCTTGGCGTCATACAGAGGCACGTATGCATACACGTCCTCCGAGGGCTGCTCAGGCTCGCCCCCAGCGAACATCTGCCCCTTACCCGATGCAATCCAGTCGAGCGATACCCCTTTAGCCGAAGCCAAGAGCGCTAGCGAGTTGAACGCGGGCATTCCTTCGCCTGAGATCCAGCGCATCAGGGAGGACATTGCCACCTTCGCAGCCTCCGCAGCCTGTTTTCGGGAATCGAAAAGGCTAGCGACCTCGGCTATGCGGGTTTCTATTCCCGAATTCGGAAAAGAAACCGCATCCTCTCCACGAGGGGCGTGATTTTTTTCTCCGTAACTGCCTGATTTCAAAGGGATTTATCCGAATAAAGTTCATTACATCGCAAAAACGGGAATAAAAACTCCCGAATTCGGTTTACCGGTTCCCGTATACGGGATATATTGTCCTAAACCGGCCGTTAGAAAGCCGAAAAAAACCACCCGAAATGATGGTTATTAAATGAAAACCTTCGACATACCACTTGATCTGGAAAGCCGGTGGGAGTGGATCAAATTCCAGCTCCGTGTGCGCGGCACCTGCTTTGCCGATCTTGCAAGAGATCACGATCTGAACGAGCGAGCGATCCGAAATGCTAAGCAACGCCCCTATCCAAGGGTCGAACGTGCGATTGCCGACGCTTTGGACTTGAAACCTGAGCAACTGTGGCCCGAGCGGTGGAACGCTGACGGATCACCGATCCGCCAGCGCCCGAATCGAGCAGAAACGAATTCGGTATATCGAAAGCATACCGGATGTAGTCCGGTTGGTCACAGTAAAACCAAGCAGGATAATCGAGATGCGTAGCCTCTATACGCTCCAAGAACTGGCAGGCCTGCCAGGCATTCCGGGAACAGTGCCTGGAATCCGTAAATTCGCTGAGCGGATGGGCTGGGAAGGACAGCGGCGCTTGGGTAGCAAAGCCGTCGAGTACCCATTTAGTCAGTTGCCCGTTGAGACTCAGACAGCACTGCTTGCGCGCCTGGTAGCTGAGGAACCTCGCGAGCCAGAACCAAGCGTGCCAGCCGTAGCGGAGCCGCAAGGTGCTAAAGCCACAGATCGCCTCAACGACACCCAAAAAGCCGTCATGGTTGCGCGTCTTTGTTTCGTCCGCGAGATCGAGCGAATGTCCGTAGCCGTTTCTCAGGGGCGTGCGATAGACATATTGGTCAAACAGGCACGTGACTGCGCATTGAGTCCTTACCTGATGGAGCGCGTTGAGCTTGCGAATCACCGCAAAACAGGAGATCGAGCCCTTTCCGAGCGGACGCTAAAGCGTTGGATCGCTGCTTACAAAACCGAGGGAGAGCGCGGGTTGGCACCGCTGAGGCAGCGACCAAGCCTCGCGGTTCCTGAATGGGCTAAAGAGTTTCTTCGGTGCTACCAGCGGCCAACCAAGCCAAGCATCGTAGCCAGCTATATGGAGTTTGCCAGCAGCTATAGCGGGAATACGCCAAGTATCCACGCCGTGAAGCGCTTTCTGAAAAAGTTGTCGCCAGACGCGCTGAACGCAGGACGAATGAGCCCGCAGGAACTGAAAGCACTTCAGCCATTCAGGCGCAGGTCTACAAAAAATCTGTTCCCAGGCGACGTTTACACGGCTGATGGGCACAAGTTTGACGCTGAGGTAATCAATCCTCTGACTGGCAAGCCTTACCGTCCTGAGATCACGACAGTTCTTGATGTGGCAACCCGCAAAGTCGTGGGTGTTTCGGTCGGTGAATCGGAGTCGACTATTGGCGTTCTTGATGCTCTGCGGGATGCGGTTAGGCAGTGCATGTTTGGGATTTTTTATGTCGATAACGGTTCTGGCTTTGCAAACGATACGGTTCGCGAAGTAGTGGACCGGTTGGGCGGCACGATGACCCATTCCCTCCCATACAACAGCCAAGCGCGAGGCCTTTCGGAACGTGGGCACCAAACCATTTGGGTGCGAGCAGCGAAGAAACTGACGAGTTATATCGGTGCCGACATGGACAAGCATGCTGGGACTCGGATGCATCGGATAGGCCGCAAGGAACTTCGGGAGACTGGGAAAAGCCGTGTTCTGCCGACCTTTAGCGAGTTCATCTCGGGAGTCGACTTTGAGATCGCTGCTTATAACGGCACTCCGCATCGAGCTTTGCCCAAGTTTCGCGACCCCGAAACCGGTGTGTCCAGGCACATGACTCCGAATGAAGCTTGGCAGGACGCGGTATCTGAAGGGTGGGAACCCATTGTTGCGCCGAATTCACTGGTTGATTCCTTGATGCGACCTCAGGTGATCAGAAAGTCGCGTCGCGGCGAGATCGCCTGGGCAGGAAACACGTATTTCTCTGCTGATCTAACGGTCTTTCATGATCAGGAAATACGCCTTGCCTACGACGTTAGAGATGCTAGCCAGGTCTGGGCTTACACGTTAGACGGTGCGCTGATTGGTACCGCGAAGCTGGATGGGAACAGCACTGACTACATGCCTCCCACCATGCTCGAAATGGCACGGGAAAAGAGGCAGCAAGGCCAGTTCAAACGGGCTGTAGACAAGCTGGAGACGCTGACCGGTCACCGAGTGGAAATGATCGCCCCCACGACTGCGGCTTCAGCAAACCTTGCGCCAGAGGCATTGGAGGCAGCGAGAGACTACGCAAGGTCGCTTGATCAGGAGCGGCCAATATTCGAAGTGCCAGGTGACGACGTAGCCCGTTACCGCTTGTGGGTTCGACTGAATGAGCGACGTAGTTCAGGGGAAGAGTTGAACGCCGACGAAGCCGTTTGGTGGGAACGCTATCCCGCTCATCCGGACTTCGTGGCGATGCAGAAGGTATTTCAACACGCGGGTTGAGAAGCCCACGTTTTAAAGCAGTCGGCGTGCGCCAACACGCCAGACCATAGGAGAGAAGCACAGTGAGTGTAACCAAGATTGTTCCGTTGACAAATGTTGGCCTGTTGTCGGGTGCGATGAGTCGCGCTATGGCCCGCCCAATTGGTCTCCCAGGATTGGTGGCGATGTATGGCCCCAGCGGTTATGGAAAGAGCGCAGCGGCTGCTTTCGCAGCGAATCAACATCGCTGCTATTACACCGAGTGTCGCGACACTTGGAGCAAAAAGGCGTTTCTTACTGCCATCCTCCGCGAGATGAGCCTGTTACCTGGGCGCACGCTTTCGGAGATGGTTGACCAAATTGCTGTCCAGTTGTCTGCCTCACGGCGTCCTTTGATTGTGGACGACGTCCAGTACCTACTGGATAAGGCCGCTGCGAACGTTCTGACGGATATCTATAACGCTAGCGAGGGCACCATCGTTCTGATCGGTGAGGAACGAGTGCCAGCCTCTCTCCAGCGGCTGGAGCGTCTGCACAATCGGGTCCTTGAATGGGTTCCTGCTCAGCCGGCGACCTTAGATGATGTCCGTCAGCTTGCACACGACAACTATCCAAGCGTCGAATTTGACGATGATCTTCTCTCTGATCTGAACACCGCGACTAAAGGATGTCTGCGCCGGATTGCAGTCAACCTCTACAAGGTTCAGTCAGAAGCTGCGGCCATGATGATCAAGCGAGTGACCTTGAAGGCTTGGGCTAATAAAGGTTGGTACACCGGCGAAGCACCGATTCGGAGGGCCATGTAATGGCTGGTCGTACACCGCACCTGATCGCTTCCGGGGGGAAAGAGCCTCGGCAAAAAATCTGGGAGGCAATCCGAGTTCTGGCGCCGGGCTTTTGCGTAAATGACCTGGCACGCCGCACCGGACAGATGCCCAGAGACATCAGCGTTTACTTGTCTGCTCTTACTAAGGCTGGGGTAGTTGAGGAGGTTGCTGTTAACGACAGCAAGAGCCGCCAGTTCAAGCTGGCAAAGGATGAGGGAGTGGAGCATCCGCGTTTGAACAGTAAGGGCAAACGTACCTACGATCACCTTGCTACGGAAAACATCTGGCGAGCTATCCGAATCCTGGGCGGATACATCACAGTCCAGGACATACAGAGCGCTGCTTCTGTGGGGACCGTGTCGCTTACTGCCAACAAAGTTAGGCAGTACCTAAATGCGCTCGCCGAGGCTGGATATCTGACCAAGTCGGAGCAAAACAGCGGTGCTTACTTGCGTGAGGTTTACAGCCTTGTCTCTGCAAAGGACACGGGGCCGCGCCCACCAGAAATTCGGAAGTTGGACTCGCTTCAGGTCTACGACCCAAACCTCAACAAGCTGGTGTATGTGAAAACCACTGGCTCAGTCGGCGCAGACCGCAGCGTAGTTGAGCCAGGAATCGCTCTACTCCGCAGTCGTGACCTTTTGAAAGAGTGGCTCGCTCAAATGAGTGAGGCGAGAGGGGCATTCTCACCTTCGTCGGATCTGATCCAGCGCACGCAGCTCGAACTGGCCGCGCCGGGTGAGTCGGGAGGACTGCAATGAGAAAGCCCGTTGATATCTCAGGGTGGGGAGCTGAGCCGCCACTCTTTGTTCGCCTGCTCGCCGCTGAGGCAGCGGCAACGAATCGGAGCAAGGCTGGTAAGCGGATCGGAATGAGCCGTACGGCAGTGAGTCTGGTCCTGGTCAACAAATACGATAGCCCGAGCACTGCTGGTGTTGAACGTCGTGTGATGGAGGTGCTTGGGCGGATTGAGTGCGTGGCAGTTAGCGAAACGTTGACTGTCGAGCAATGCCAGAGCTTTCACCAGCGCCCGGCCCCCACTCACAACCCAATGGCGATGCAGCACTGGCGCGCTTGCCAGCAATGCCCCAACAACCCGAACTGCGGAGGTGATGGCTATGCAACTGTCCACTAAGCCTGCAATTCAGATCCATGTAAGAGGCTCCGGCCTGATCCAACTGCACTTCGCGGGCAAGTGTGTCGGCTTCGCGACTTCTTATCGCTCTGCCGGGTTTGAGGCGAACCGACTGGATCACGTTCTTTCGTCGATTCAACAACGCGGACGCAATTTACCGGTAGATGCGACCACGGGAATTTCGTTCAGTTCAGAAACGGCCGATTTTGCAACCAGTTGCGTGACTGGAATCGCGCCAGAGCTTTGGGTGGTGGAAGCGGCGGATGGTACGCCTGTGCGCTCCTTTGGAACACGGGAGGTCGCTGAGCGGTTCAGTGAAATGCTTGAGGCATATGACCGCCTGATGCCACCCGGTGGCCAGGACGGGGAATGGTCAGATGCGCAGATCACCTGGTTTCGGAACCATCCAGCGCCCATCGCTTCGGCTTGTGGCGGCTCGTTCCAGGTACGTTGCGTGGGGGTGCATTAATGCGCACTCGTTGCCCGAACTGCGGGACCACGCTGTCGCTCGATGCGCTCATTGCGCATGACGGAGCCCGCGAGGCGCTGGGGATTGCTTTCAAGATGTCCGGCCCTCTCGGAAATGCCTTAGTGCGTTACCTCGGGCTGTTCCGTCCCGAGGCTCGCGAACTGACGCTGGATCGCGTCGCGAAGTTGCTCGGCGAGCTGCTGCCAGATGTTCAGGCGCAGCGTATCGAGCGCGGCGGTCATGTGTTTGAGGCGCCGCCTGAGTGCTGGTTGTGGGCTATCGATCAAGCGTTGACCGCCCGCGAATCCGGCAGGCTCACCACTCCGTTGAAGGGGCACGGCTGGTTGTACCAGGTCATGACCCAGTACCAGCCAGCCGCAACTGGTGGAGCGATGGTTTTGGCACCAGAAGTTCGCACGTTGCCATCGCGTCAGTTGAAGCCAAGTCAGACCACTGCGGCGATCGATGCGCTGGAGGGCTGGGCAAATGCATGAGGCCTGGCTGAAACGTGAAATCGCGGCGGGGGTTTCCGGGTTGCTCGCCCTGCGCCTCGATGGTTCTCCAGCGGCAGACGCGATGGTCAAGACGGCTGAGATCTGGCTGATCGCAATGACGAAGGGACGCGAGTGGAAGGAGGAACAAGACTCGGTGCGCATCCGCAAAGCGTTTGAGACGTTGTTTGCAACCTGCGAGCGGTGGCCGCCCCCGGCGTTGTTGCTGAGGGAGTTACCGGTCCAGCCAGTTGAGCAACGTCAAATCAAGCACAAACGAACAGAAGAACAGATCCGTACAGGGAATAAAGCTCTTGATCAGATCACGGCGGGTATGAAACGCCGCGCTAATCCAGACGCCGCGCTCAAAACGGACAATCAGATCGAAGAAACAAAGAGACAGGCCATGGCAGCGCTTGCGGAGCTGCAAGACAGGGCCAACAAACCAATGAACATGGAACAGCATCAATGAACAACATTCCAGAAGGTTTTCGTAAGGACGCAAAAGGTCACCTGGTTCCGGAAGTTCTGATCAAGCCAATTGATCTGGCTCGCGACCAATTGGTGAGCGAGCTGGTGGAGCAGGCCAAGGTGGTCTCCAGCTCGTTGGCAAAGTTCAAAGTCGCAGCGTTCGGCGATATCAAGGCATTCGTAGAGATGTCTGCCGAGCAGTACAAGGCAACCATCGGTGGCAAGAAAGGGAACATCACCCTGTTCTCGTTTGACGGGCAATTCAAGATCGTCCACGCCGTCCAGGACTCCATCAAGTTTGATGAGCGCCTGCAAGCTGCCCGAGTTCTGATCGACGAGTGTGCTGCTGAGTGGACCCAGGACGCACGCAGCGAAGTCCGCGTGCTGGTCAATGAAGCGTTTCGCACGGACAAGGCCGGTGAGATCAGCACCGGGCGTGTGCTTAGCCTCCGTCGTCTGGAGATCCAGGACGAACGCTGGCAGCGCGCAATGACTGCGATTGGTGAGGCTGTGCAAGTGGTGGGTTCGAAGAGCTACATCAGGGTCTATGAGCGCATCGGGGAGTCGGATCAATACGCGCCGATCCCGCTGGATATCGCCAGCATCTTTGTCGGCGACGTTCCACCGACAACCCTGCACTGACCCCAACCACATCAACACCACAACATCAAAGAATCGAGAGAGCAGTCCGAATGGCTAAGTTCAACATCACCGTAGACGACACATCAGGCGTTGTTTCAATCAGCATCGATAACCAGTGCAACTTGCACAGCAGCCCCGCAGGCCGCGTCGTAGACGCGATGATCAACGGCGCGAAATTGCTGGACCGCATCGCTCTGCCAGTCAACTCCGCAACCCCTGGTTGCAAATGTGAAGTCTGCGAAGCCACCCGCGAGCTGTATCAGACCAAGCCGACCATCCACTAAAAGCGAAACCGCCTCGGGAAACCGGGGCGGTCTGCCGGGCGTGGTTGCCCGGCACTGATGAGCAGCCAAAGGAGAACAGGGGCATGTATGGACCGTAAGAAAGCGTTGGACAAGATCAAGAAATGCCTCCGCTTAGCGACGAGTGCGAATCCTAATGAGGCAGCAGCGGCGATGCGCCAGGCGCACGCGCTGATGAAACAATACGGCATCGGTCAATCTGACGTGGATATGGCCGATGTTGAGGAATGTACCGCCGCCAGTGGCTCGAAAGTCTCGCCGCCAAAGTGGGAGGCGCAACTCTCAAACACAGTCGCCAAGGCATATGCTTGCAAGGTGATCTTTACCAGTGGCATAGGCCGTTGGAACTTCATCGGCGAGATGGCAGAAGTGGCGGGCTACACGATGACCGTGTTACTTCGCCAGGTGCGCCAGGCGCGACGAGACTTCATCACGAACAAACTTCATCGCTGCAAAACGGCAACCAAGGTACGGCGAGCGGATGTGTTTTGCGAAGCGTGGGTGAGTGCGGTCTATCAGCAAGTAATGACGTTCGCGAACGCGGATGTTTCATTGGCCGTTGAGCAATACCTGGCTCACCATTATCCCGAGTTGGTTACTGGCCACAAGCCACTCGACAGAAACGCTACCTCGCGCCGTAAGTTCGGTGTGCGCAGCCTTACTGATTCAATGCATGGCTTTCTGGCCGCATCCGATGTTCGCCTCAGTCACGGAGTTAACAGCGCGTCGCCTTTGGCACTGGAGGCAACGTGAACAATCGGAATCAGCAGCTCAGCAAGATCCATATAGCCAAGAAAGACCTCGCGCTTGATGACGATACTTACCGGGCGTTGCTCTCGCGAGTTACAGGCAAGTCATCTGCCAAAGATTTGAGCCCGCTTGAGGCTGCAAAGGTGTTGCGCGAACTGGAGCGCTTGGGGTGGAAGCCCAAACAAGGCCGGGCAAAGCCACAGCCAGTACAAGATCGAGCGAAGCTGGTCGGCAAGATTGGCGCGTTTTTAGCTGAGGCGAATCGAACTTGGGAATATGCGGACGCCCTTGCGATCAAACTACACAAGGTTGAGAAGGTGGACTGGCTCAACCCTGAACAGCTTCGGGGCGTTGTTGCAGCTTTGGCATATGACGCAAAACGGCATGGGAGGCGGCAATGAGTAATGGTGAACTGTTCGATAGCGGAGAGTTGGATAAGTTGGAGCCGGGCAAGGTTCTGGCCCACATGAATGACGCTATATTGCTGGCCCGGTGGGAAGGAACGTTGACGGAAATGGCGGGTATCGCCGAGAGCAAGCTACGGGAAGTTCTGCCCGACAAGCCTGATCAAGTTCCGGCGATTGCCCGTGCTGTTGTGTATGCGATCTGCGAAACCATGGGCGGTGCGGTGGTCTACATCCCGCGTGGCAACGTGTTACGTCGAGCGGTGCGGGATATGGAAATCTTTCGCGAGTGGCGAGAAAAGAACACTCGCCCTGATGAGCTGGGACGCAAGTTCGACCTATCCAGTCAGGCGATCTATGACATCATTGCCCGCCAGCGCGAGCTGCATCGACGGCAAGAGCCCGACTTGTTTGGATACGAAAACACACCGCCGCGCCTGCACTGATCTACCCCCCTCAAGCCCCGCACTCTGCGGGGCTTTTGCTTTTAACCACTGGAAATACAACCGCATCCGATAGCAGGCGAATCTAGCCAGGTCCAAATCTCCTGGCTGATTCGATCATGTTTGAGTACGAGCCCAAATCAGCGGCCTACGCAGAAAGCGTTATTGCAGAACGCTGCGAGATCGCGCGTAAGAAGCTGATCGAAGACTGCCCGGAAGACTGGCGCACCTACGTCATCTCGCGGCTTGCCGCGCACAAACGCCAAGTTGCGCTGCAAGCCAGCCAGCGCGGTGCGAACCATTCGAAATCCACTTCTCCCCAATTGGGGCGCTACAGCGCACCGGCCAGCGTACGGGGCAATCCCGTCGTGGCCGCTCGCTCTCTTGCGGACATTCGCTCAACCCTCAAACCAACCAAGGAAGTTCGTCCATGAGCAACTTTCGCAATCGTCTGCGCAGTCGCGGCCGCCATGCGCCGCGCCTAACAGATTGGACTTTGATCACCGTATGCCTGCTGGTCGCTCTGTACCTGATCGCCCCGACCAAGATCGCCGTCGTGCTCTATAAAGTCGTCTTGGTCACAGGCGGTGCGGTACTGGGCTATCGCATCGACCGTGCGCTGTTTCCATACGCACGCCCCGACAAGCTCCGTATGACTCACCAGCCGTGGGCGGGTTTGCGCCGGGCCATTGTGGTTCTGGCCTGCATTCTCGGCCTGACGCTGGGGCTGTGACCATGATCAGATTTTCCAGACACGCTTATCTCTGGTTGCTCCTGGTTCCCACTGCGCTGCTGTTCAGTGGTCCTCCACGCACCGCGTACGCTGCTGTGCCGGTTGGGGCTGATCAGTACCGCCGCGAATTGACTCGCATCGTTCAGGCCGAATGGGGCGTTGACGGGCCGGTGGCAGTGTTCGCTGCACAGGTCCACCAAGAATCGCGCTGGCAGTTCAGTGCCAAATCCCCCGTAGGTGCGCAAGGCTTGGGCCAGGTGATGCCCTCGACCGCGACTTGGCTCGCTCAAGTGTTCCCGGACACCTTGGGCAACGTTGAGCCATACAACCCTACCTGGTCGCTGATGGCGCTGGTCAGCTATGACCGCTGGCTGGCGGATCGCATCACTGCCCGCGATGCCTGCGAGCAATTCGCGATGGTTCTTTCCTCCTATAACGGCGGGCTCGGTTGGCTGATCCG
The DNA here is from genome assembly GCF_044746825.1 of Pseudomonas sp. NPDC090201. Lineage (NCBI taxonomy): Bacteria > Pseudomonadati > Pseudomonadota > Gammaproteobacteria > Pseudomonadales > Pseudomonadaceae > Pseudomonas > Pseudomonas sp. NPDC090201. The sequence continues at coordinate 449,894 of NZ_JBIVCX010000004.1, read as the reverse complement.
TGACCGCAGGCTGGCATCGGCAAAGGGCGCCGATCCGCTGGCCTGGTTCGGATCTGTTGAGCGGTTCAATGCGGGCCGCTCACTCGCCGCACTCCGTGAAAACCGGGGCTATCCCCGCCTGATCCTCAAGACCTACGAAGCCGAATACATCGCCGCTGGCTGGGGCCAGGGGGTGTGTTCATGAGCGCTTTCAAACCTTTGCTGGGGTGGCTCGCGGTCATCGCCATCGTTGCGGTCGGTCTGGCTCTGAATCACAGCGACGGCTACCGAGATGGTTTCGCCGCCGCGAAAGCACTGGGCGATAAGGCTCTGGCCGAGAAAGACGCCTCCCACGAATCCGAAAAGCGCACCGCTGCCGAGAATGCCGCCGCCCGGCTCAAAGCCGAGACAGACCGGCTGCTGGCCGAGCATGCGCGGGGCAACCAATTGGCGGAGCAACTCGGTGCCAAAAACACCGAACTGCGCAACGTCACCGACAAGCTCAACAAGGAAATTCAACGTGTCACGACTCTCTATCGCCGCACCCTGGGCGAGCAGCTTGAGCCGCTGCCTCCTGCTGACTTCACTACTGGCTTTGTCCGCGTGTGGAACAGCGCCCTCGGTGGCTCCACCGCCGCAGTCTCAGTGCCTGCCACCGGCACAGCCACCAGCGGAGCTGATGCGCCCGGCGCCGGAGCCGGAGCCGCTGACGACCTGATCGTAGGCATCACCCGTGCCGACCTGCTCACCAACCATGTGCGCAACGCCGAGCGTTATGCCTCCTGCCGCGCCCAGCTCAACACCCTGATCGAATGGAACACAAACAATGGACGTAACTGATATTGCCACCGAAGCGGAAGACGCCTTTCGCGAACAGGCTCTGGCGGCGCAACGGGCTGTACAGGCCCATCACACGGGCGCATCGGCCACGCATTGCGAGAGCTGTGGGGAAGCCATCCCCGACGCTCGCCGGTTGATCCTGCCGGGCGTTGAGCTGTGTGTGGCATGCCAATCTGACTTCGAACGGATGGGCCGCTGATGACCACCATCGAGCTGCCGCTCTGGCAGGTGCTTTCCCTAGCGGCCGGGCTCTTGGGCGCGTTCTTTGGGCTGTTCAAGCTCTTGGTCGCAGCCATCGAGCGCCGCCTCGACCAACGCTTTGCGGTGATGGACCAGCGCTTTGAAGCCCTCGCCAAAGATTCGGACCGCGTGCGCCAGGTCGAGATTGGCTTGGAGCGCCTGCGCGGTGAGATGCCGCTCCACTACGTGCGCCGGGAAGACTTCGTGCGCAATCAAACCGTTATCGAGGCCAAGCTCGACGCCGTGGCCTTGAAGCTTGAAAACGTCCAGTTGCAAGGAGTTCGTCAGTGAATATTGATCATGCCAAGGTCCGGCGCGAGTCGTTGCGCTGGTACATCCTGCTCACCCTAAATAACAGTCGCCCGGTCGATCCGCACGAAGCATTGGTGCTATCCACGCTTCAGAGCGTCTACAACGACCTGACCGCGATGGAGCTGCGCCGTGAGCTGGATTATCTGAAAGACCGCCTGCTGGTCACGGTTGAAGCCTCGCCAAGTGGCCCTTGGGTCGTCGGGCTCACAGCTCTGGGCGTGGATGTGGCTGAGTACACCGTCGCTTGCCATCCGGGCATCTCTCGACCAGAGAAGTTCTGGTAATGCCGCCGCGTAGCAAGGTCGCGGCCCTCCCGGCCGAGGTAAAAGCCTGGCTGGATCAGTCGCTGGTCGAAAACAACTTCGGCGGCTATGAGGCGCTGTCCGCCGAACTGGAGGCGCGAGGCTACTCCATAGGTAAGAGCGCGCTGCATCGTTACGGCAGTGAGTTCGAAGACAAGCTGGCCGCGTTGAAGATGTCCAGCGAACAGGCGAAGGCGGTCGTCCAGGCCGCGCCGGATGACGAAGGCGCGGTCAACGAAGCGCTGATGCGGCTCGTCCAGGAACATCTCTTCAAGCTGCTGATGGCTGAGGGCGGCAAGATGGATTTGCCAAAGGTCGCGAAGGCTGTGGCCGAGCTGGGCCGAGCGTCTGTCGTCCAGGCGAAATGGAAAGCTGAGGTGAAGTCCAAAGCCGAGGCCGCCGCGAGCCAGGTCGAAAAGATCGCAAAAAAAGGCGGGCTCAATGCTGAAACCGTCGCCGAAATCCGCCGTGAGATTCTTGGGGTCGCGTCATGACCCTACATGATCTTGTAAGGCGACCCCTAATCTGGTCTGGCACGGATAGTGGTTTTGCAGTTCGGGCACCACAGATGGGCCTGGCCCTGGAGGGTGACCGCGCGGTTGTCAGTTTCGAGGCATTTGCTACAAAAAAACTGCTTCGCCTTCGAAGGATCTTCCGTGCTCAAAATATAAGTATGAGCCGAAGTGGGAAACGTGTGTATGGCGTATTGCAATCTGAGATTTTTGGATTGACTGGCCTGGTCGCGTTCGTCTTCCAGCGTCTGAATCCGCCTAACAAGCTCCATCTGATTGAGCTGAGCCTCAAGCAGCTTCTGTTGCAGGTCCATGAGGTTGTTGTTCAGCTCATAGACCCGCTCTCGAATAATGCTCTCGTCACGAATCGTCAGCAGCGACTGTCCAATCTCTTTCATCGCTTTTGCGCTTTCCACCGCGCCCGCAAACCAATCAAGCATTCAACACCTCGACATGAAAATGACCATGGCACGAGCCTAGCATCACGGAGCGATGAATGAGTGATCCTCTAAAGCTGAATGCTGCCGTTGCTGATACACCCGCAGTCCTTTTGGAATACCAAAAAGACTGGGTTGGCATACGTGCACCGCTCAAGGTCGCGGAAAAGTCACGCCGTATTGGCCTGACGTGGGCCGAAGCGGCTGACAATGTGCTGGTCGCTGCATCGGAGAAAAAGGCCGGCGGGCAGACAGTCTATTACCTTGGCTACAACCAAGATATGACGGTGGAGTACATCCAGGCGTGTGCGATGTGGTCGCGGGCCTTTAACTACGCGGCCAGTGAGATCGAGGAAGGCATCTGGCCGGATGAAGATCCAGACAAGCACATCAAGACCTTCACCATTGTGTTTCCCAGCGGGCACCGTATCGTCGCGCTGACCAGCCGCCCCAGCAACCTCCGGGGTCGTCAGGGTGTGGTTGTCATCGACGAAGCCGCGTTCCATCAAGACCTGGCCGAGTTGCTGAAAGCAGCGCTTGCCCTGCTGATCTGGGGCGGTGAGGTGCATGTCATCAGCACACATGACGGCACCGAAAACGCTTTCAATGAGCTGATCGAAGAGATCCGCGCCGGTAAGCGCAAGGGCGAGGTCTTTCGTTGCACGTTCCGCGAAGCCGTTGACGATGGGCTCTACAACCGGGTCTGCCTGCGCAAGGGTGTCCCCTTCGTAGAGGCAGAGCGTGACGCTTGGGTCCAGGACGTTTACGACTTCTATGGTGACGCTGCGAACGAGGAGCTTGACTGCATCCCAAGCCAGGGTGGCGGCGCTTATTTCTCGCTCGCTTTGATTGAAAGCCGTACCAGTCGTGATGTGCCGGTGATCCGCGTCAAGTACCCGCAGGGCTACGAAACGACAGCCGAGCATCTGCGCCTGGCTGAGTCGCTGGAGTGGTGTGAGCGTGAGCTGCTGCCGCTACTGGCTGCGATCCCTACGGCGGTTCAGTCGTTCTATGGCATGGACTTCGCCCGCTCGGGTGACTTGTCGGTGATCTGGCCTTTGATCAAGGGACAGGACCTGCGCAAGCAAGTGCCATTTGTGGTCGAGATGCGCAACGTGCCGTTCAAGCAGCAAGAGTTCATCCTGTTTTACATCGTCCGGCGACTGCCAAATTTCCTTAAAGGTGCGCACGATGCCAGGGGTAACGGCCAGCAGATCGCTGAATCTGCCGCCGTTGAGTTCGGTTACAACCGCATTGCGCAGGTCATGCTGACGGAGGGGTGGTATCGCGACAACATGCCGCCACTCAAAGCAGCGCTTGAAGACGACACTCTGACCGGCATTCCTGCCGACAAGGACGTAACCGGCGACGTTCGTGCTTTCCGGGTCGTGAAAGGCGTTGCCCGTATCCCCGAAAAGCGAACGTCTGAGAAAGGCGGCGACAAGCGCCACGGTGACGCCGGGGTTGCTCTGGTTCTGGCCGACTTTGCCAGTCGCCAAGACGTTGAGATTTTCGAATATCACCGCGTGGAACCTGCGGCCCAGCATGACCGACAGGTCAAGCGGGGCGCTGGCTGGCGCTCTGGAAAAGGCATCTGGTAATGGCACGCTCTCCCATCGTCGACCAATACGGTCGCAACATCGAATATGACCAGCTTACTGAGGAAGTGGCCGCACCGCGTGTGACCGGCGTGCGCCAGGTTTGGCACCCGTCCGTGGCGGGCGGGCTGACACCCGGTAGGCTCGCCGCGCTGCTCCAGGCTGCCACCGAGGGTGATGCTCGCGATTACCTGACCCTCGCCGAAGAAATGGAAGAGCGGGATTTGCATTACGCCTCGGTGCTGGGCACGCGCAAACTCGCGCTGGCGGGTTTGAATGTGCGTATTGAGGCAGCAACTGACGACGCAGAAGACATCCGCAGGGCCGATGTCCTTCGCGAAGTCGTGGCAGCGCCGGAGTTCGGAGAACTGCAGACCGACCTGACGGACGCCCTGGGCAAAGGCTACTCAGTGGCAGAGATCATCTGGGACCGAAGCGGTAAGACTTGGATGCCGGATCGATACGAGTGGCGTGATCCGCGCTTTTTCATGTTCGACCGGGCTACCGGGCAAGATCTGCGCTTGCTCGATGAGGCCGATGTTGTCAACGGCCTGCCACTGGCTCCATACAAGTTCATTGTGCATCGCCCGCGCCTGCGCACCGGCCTGCCAATCCGAGGCGGGTTAGCCCGTCTGGCGGCAGTCGGCTATATGTGCAAAGCGTGGACGTGGAAGGACTGGATGGGCTTCGCGGACATCTTCGGCATTCCCATGCGGGTTGGTCGCTACGGACCAAACGCCAGTAAGGATGACATCGGCATCTTGATGTCGGCAGTGGCGAACCTCGGTAGCGATGCCGCTGCCGTGATCCCTGATTCGATGCGCATTGACTTTACTCAAGCCGCCAACGTTACCGGGGCGGGTGACTTCTTCAAGGGCTTGGCAGAGTGGTGGGACAAGCAGATGTCCAAGGCCATCGTCGGCCAGACGATGAGCGCCGATGATGGGGCCAGCCTGGCACAGGCAAAGGTTCATAACGAAGTGCGTCTGGATCTGCTGGCCGCCGACGCCAAGGCAGAGTCGAACACGCTTAACCGCATGTTTGTGCGGCCTTTCTGCGACTTGAATTTTGCACCTGGTCGGAGCTATCCGCGCCTGGTTATTGACGTGCCAAAGCCGGAAAACCTTGAGTTGTTGATCAAGGCCATCTCCGCGTTTGTGCCGCTGGGGATGCGGGTTGAACAGTCGGTCATTCGCGACAAGTTCGGCCTGCCGGAGCCAGCAGAAGGGGCTGAAATTCTCGGTCAGCCAGTCACACCTGTAATAGCCACCGCGAAGAACCGTGAACAGGCAGCACCTGGTGCAGTGCCGGATATCGTGGATAGCCAGGTTAAGACGCTGGAGGTCGCTGCGGAGGCGCCGATGGATGACATGGTTAATGCCATCCGCGAACTACTGGACTCGGTGTCGAGCCTGGAGGAGTTTCGGGATCGCCTGATTGAGGCGTATCCCAATATGAATGCCAGTCAGCTCGCAGACGCCATGGCGAATGGCATGGCGGCTGCGAACTTGGCCGGTCGCTATGACGTGCTCAGAGGGCTATAGGGTGTGTTCGTAGATCTTGGCGTAGGCACCGAGGGCATCAATCGACGCTTGGATAGCAACGGCCTCGTCTATGGGAGGCATATACCACGCATGGTCCCGGGCGATACCGCTCTTTAGAAGTTCGGCGTTGACGGCGGTCGGTGTAGGCAGCACATCTGGTTTTGCAGTTAGCCCCATGATGGCATGGTTTAGATTGCCCACTCGCCACAGTTGGCCAGCCGCAATCGTTCGCGCCGCAGCCGTCAGTTCTGGAGCGAAACGATTACGCAGCCCCGCCTTGTCGATTGCATCGACGAGAACGAAAAACTTAGCAAACCTTGGATCGTACGGGCTATTGACTGGAGTGCCGGGAGAGTCAGCAATGGACGCAATGGCGGGGAGAAACGAAAGCTCAAGCACCTCTTCCAGTTGTTTGAGTGTCACCTCCGCCTCTTTTTTTGCTTGGGCGATTTTGACTGACAAGGACCAGATGCTCAGCTCAGTCACTTTGGGAAGGACTGCGACAAACAGTCCTGTCGCTATATAGGTTGCGGTGAGCCATACGAACTCGGTGCCGGTTAGTGCTTTGGTGGCAAGTAACGCATTGGCCTGGCAGATGCCGAAAACCGCGACCGCGACGCCCAGGAGTACAAGCACAACAGGAACCCCTTCCATCAACCTGTCTGTGAAAGATTTCGATTTCATCAAGCGCTTCCTTTAAGGCTGGGGCAAAAATGTCAGTATCTTACGGCTCGCTGCCGTTCCAGGAACAGATCGATTACTTCAAGGGCAAAACCAATCTGCCGACCCGCGCCTGGACGGATGTCTATGCCGCAGAGCATGACTGGGCTTTTGTCGTGGCTGGGGCTACAAGGCGGGATCTACTAGCTGACATGCGCGGTGCCGTAGAAAAGGCCATTACCACAGGCCGCACGCTGGAGCAGTTTCGGACGGACTTCGACAGGATCGTTGCCCAACACGGTTGGGAGTACAACGGCGGTCGCGCCTGGCGCACGAAAACTATCTTTGAAACGAACCTGCGGCAGTCGTACAACGCAGGGCGCGAAGCCCAGATGGCTGACCCAGAGCTGCGCAAGGCGCGGCCTTATGGTCTGTACCGTCACGGTGACAGCGCACACCCCAGGCCGCAACACCTGGCATGGAATGGAACGGTGCTGCCGCTCGATGACACCTGGTGGTCGACACACAGTCCGCAGAACGGGTGGGGCTGTAAGTGCAAGAAGTTCATGTTGAGCGAGCGTGACGTGGAGCGTCAGGGGCTCAAGGTTGGCCCGGCCCCGGTGGTCGAATACGAAACCAAGATCATCGGGGTCAACAGCCCCAACGGCCCGCGCAGTGTTCGTGTGCCGGTGGGGATCGATCCCGGTTTTGAGTATGCACCTGGTCAATCCCGCCGGACGTCTGCCGTTCCGCCGCTCCGCGCTTACGATCCCTTGCCAGAGCCAGGCTCGCGTTCCAGCTCGGTGCAAGGCGCTGGTCTGCCGAATCGACGCCCGCCAGGGCCATTGCCTGCGCCGCGCCAGGCTGCGGCAGATCGGCTGTTGCCTGCTGGCCTGACGGATCAAGAGTACGTCGGTCGCTTCCTGGGCGAGTTCGGGGCCACCGAATCCGCGCCGGTTGTGTTCCGAGACAAGGCCGGGGACGGCGTGGTCATCGGTCGGGATCTGTTCACCAGTGCCAAAACCGGCGCTCTGAAAGTTGGCAAGCGTGGGCACGCTCGCGAGCTGCTGTTGCTGGCTGATGCGCTGAAAGAGCCTGACGAAGTGTGGGTAAGGCTGGAATGGCAGTACGCGCAGAATAAGGCTGTAGTGCGCCGCCGCTATATCAGTCGGTTTCAGGTGGAAGGCGAAGCTGTACCGGCGCTGGCAGTCTTTGAGGTCGGTAGCGACGGCTGGGATGGCATCACGACATTTGCCCCGGATGCCAGTAATCCAGACTACCTGGAGCAGTTGCGGCTCGGTGTGCGCCTGTATCGACGCCCGGAAATCGGGCAATAAAAAACCCGCGCCGCCGCACGGGTTCACACCCTGGGCGTAGGCTTGGAGGTCCCGGCGGGGACTGCTCGACCAATGGGTGAGCCCTAATAGTAGGAGACGTGAATGGCTGGTGCAATGCTCGATGTGACGATTGACACTACGGTTGTCGGTCGCGAGCTGGAGCTATTAATAGAGAGGCTGGGCTCTATGCGGACCCCCCTCAATGATATTGCTGAGTATCTGCACCAATCGGTAGACAGCCGGGTCCGTCGCCAAGTGGGGCCGGATGGCTCGCCCTGGGCACCGTTGTCACCGCGCACCATTAAAAGGAAGAAGGGGAACAAGATCCTCCGTGAGTCCGGCGCGCTGCTGGACACCCTGCGTCATCACGTCAGCAACGACGAACTCGATTTCGGTACGGATCGTCCCTACGGAGCCATCCACCAGTTCGGCGGCAAGATCGAGCACGCGGCTCGATCACAGCAGGTCTACTTCAAAGAGAAAGGCGGTGTTGTCGGCAATCGCTTCGTCAAAAAGCGGCATTCCAACTTTTCGCAATGGGTGACTCACGGTGCCCATACCTCAGAAATGCCAGCACGACCCTACCTTGGATTGTCCAGCGAGGACGAAAATGAAGTCCTGGAGATCGTAGGAAGCTATTTGAAGGGGTAAAAATCAGCCGCCGCCCACGCGGCGTTTTGAGCGTGTAAGACGGGGGTGGTCGGTATATCCGGATGAAAATCGGCTCCGAGCACCGTTAGACCTGCGTTAGATGTCCTTGAGCGAGGGAAATGCAGGCTTAGAAGCGAGCACCCCGGAGGATTTGTGGCGGGCGGCGACATTCATCCCTGTTATTCCGGATAGACTGCGATCCTGGTTTTGTATCCACTTAGGCTGATCTACCAAGGAATCGAGATGAACTATGTTCCGCCGTCTGATAAAAGTCGTGCGTTCACTTGCCCCCACTGTGGGGTCTATGCGCAGCAGCATCGTTATGGGTACGCCCTTACCCAACCACAAAATTATTGCTACGACGGCGTTGCAGACACCGGTATGGGCGGGATAGGTATCGCAAAGTGCACGCACTGCACGAAGACCACCGTCTGGATTTATGAGTCTCAAGTCTACCCGTTTGGAGCCGGCGCTCCGTTGCCTAACCCTGACATGCCGGAAGATGTACAGGAGGACTATCTAGAGGCGGCTGAGATCTTAGCTAGATCCCCGCGAGGCGCAGCGGCGTTGCTTCGGTTAGCAGTCCAAAAGCTCATGAAGCACCTTGGCGAGCGTGGGGATAACATCGATAAAGATATTCGGTCCTTGGTGACCAAGGGTCTTCCAGTACGAATTCAGCAAGCACTGGACATTGTAAGAGTCACGGGCAATAACGCGGTCCATCCAGGACAGATCGATACAGACGACCCAGACGTGGCCGGAGCGCTTTTCCCGCTGGTGAATCTGATTGTCGAGGATCGTATCTCCTTACCGGCACGCGTTGACGATATGTATCATGGCCTTCCTGATTCGGTCCGGCAGGCTATCGCCAAGAAGGATGGCCGCGAATCTTCGTAACTCCCACTATCCGTCGACGCATATTCTTGCGTCGAGCTTAAAAACACCTCTCTGTTCATGCCGCACAAACTGGCGGCATGAAAACATCTTTCGCACTGAACACCGACCTTTCCGCGCTGCCTTCAGCCGACGGCCAGGCGCCTGACTGGATCGAGCTGATTCCCGCAGGTCCGACCATCACTGGTCGCGATGGCCGCACCTGGCTATGGGATGACATCGCTCAGCAGCTCGTTCTGACTGCGTTCACTACTCGCGCTATCGACATGGTCATCGACTGGGAGCACGCCTCCGAAGTCGGAGCGCCGCAAGGTGAGCCCGCTCCGGCGGCTGGCTGAATCGACCGCCTGGAGATCCGCAGCGGTGCTCTCTGGGGGCACGTCAGTTGGACGCCCCGTGCTGGGCAGCAAATCGCAGCCCGCGAATACCGCTTCGTTTCCCCCGTCTTCGACTACGACGACACCTATCGGCGCGTTCTGCGCATGGTCAGCGTCGGCCTGACCAACAAGCCAAACCTTGTTCTTACCGCACTCAACCACGAAAACCCGGAGACACCCCGCATGGCAATTTCCGTTGCATTAGCAGCGCTCCTCGGTCTGGACGCTGCCGCCACTGACGAACAGGCCGTTGCGGCTGTGAGTCAGCTCAAAGCCACTGCCACGGCGCGTAACAGCGAGCAGCCGAGCCTGGACAAGTTCGTGCCGCGTGCTGACTACGAACTGGTCGTGTCCCGCGCAAGCAATGCCGAGCAGGCGCTGAAGAACCATAAGGAGCAAGAGCACAAGGCGGTGGTAGACGCCGAGATCGATGCGGCTATGAAAGCCGGAAAGATCACCCCGGCGACTGCCGACTTCTACCGTGCATCCTGCACTGAGCAGGCCGGGCTGGATCGCTTCCGCGAATTCGTGAAGGCGGCACCGGCTGTCGCTGATCCTTCCGGCCTAGGCGAGAACAAGCCAAACGGCACCAGCACCGCACTGAACACCGAAGAACAGCAAGTCACTCGTCTGATGGGTATCAGCGAAACCGACTTCATCAAAGGCCGCGCATAAGCGCATAAAGGGAAGCTCTCTCCATGCTGATCACTCCACAATCGCTCGCCGCGCTGTTCACTGCCTATCGCGGTGAATATCAGCGCGTCTTCACTGACACACCGACCGACTGGCAGCGCATCGCCACCGAGGTCCCTTCGACCAGCTCCAGTAACACTTACGGCTGGCTGGGGCAGTTCCCGACATTCCGTGAATGGCTGGGTGAGCGTGTGCTCAAGGATATGGCCAGCCATGCCTACACGATCACCAACAAGAAATTCGAGTCCTCGGTCAGCGTTCCGCGTGACGCTATCGAAGACGACGAGATCGGTGTCTACAAGCCGCTGTTCCAAGAGATGGGCCGCGCAGCCAAGACTCACCCGGACGAGCTGGTTTTCGCTCTGCTGAAAGCTGGTTTGTCCACTCTCTGCTACGACGGCCAGAACTTCTTCGACACTGATCACCCAGTTTTTCCGAACACTGACGGAACAGGAACCGCGAAATCCATCAGCAACTACCAAGATGGCACCGGCCCAGCCTGGTATCTGCTCGATGTAAGCCGGGCGGTCAAACCGATCATTTTCCAGAATCGTCGCAACTACGACCTCAAGGCCATGACCAAGGTCGACGACGAAAAAGTGTTCATGGAAGACGTGTACCGCTACGGCGTTGATGCCCGTGTGAACGTCGGTTTCGGTTTCTGGCAGTTCGCCTTCTGCTCGAAAGCGCCGCTCAACGCCGAAAACTACGGTGCTGCCCGTGCCGCCATGAAGGCGTTCGCGGCTGACGGTGGTCGACCGCTGGGCGTGAATCCGGGCCTGCTGGTCGTGCCGTCCAGTCTGGAAGGCGCTGCTCGCAAGCTGGTCGTCAAAGACGCCGACAACGGCAACGAATGGGCAGGCACTGCGGAAGTGCTGTCGCCTAGCTGGTTGGGTTAACGGCCATGGGTACGGTCGTTAAAGCCAAGCGCGACGGCTTTCGTCGCGCCGGACTCGTCCACTTTGTGGCGGGTACGTTCTATCCCGATGGCGAGCTTTCCGAGGTTCAGTTGACTGTGCTGCGTGCAGATCCGCATCTGCTGGTGGTGGAAGGCGTTCAGGAAGATGCGCTCCAGGTAGACATCGAGCAGCAAACCGAACTGATCCAGGAAATGGGCGCGACTATCGCCGCTCTGGAGCACTCGCTGGCAATCGCAAACGATCAGTACGACGTGGCTGCTGTGCTGCTGGCCTCTTTACGGGACCAGCAACTCGCCGCACCGGCTCTGATTGTGGCCGAAGCCCGAACGCTGCTGCCAGCAGACCCAACGGCAGAAGGTGTGATTTGCATCGCAGGGGATGCGCTGCTCGCACTGATCGGCCAACACCTTCAGCCTGTGCAGGTCAGCGCGGAGAAGCCAGACGATGAGAGCGATCCAACTTCCAACGGCCCTGCCAGCGATCCTGAAGCGTCGCAGAACTCGACGCCGGTTGCGCCAGTTTCTCCGGCACCTGGTTCTGACCCAGGTGTGGTGAAGGCCCAAAAACCGAGCAGCAAGCGCACGCATGCGGACAAGAAGGCAGCCGGCGAATGAATCTCTCGCTGCCTAGCGCGCTGATCCTGGTCAATCGCTTTGGTGCCTCGGAAATGGCCTCGCTGGCTGTGCCTGACACCAGTCGGCCCATTGAGCCGGAGCTTTTGGAAGCGGCGGCAAAGGGCGAGTCACTGGATGGCTGGGACGCAATGGACGTGGCGTCGGCTGTGGCAGCGATGGCACGGATGGCCGATGCGGCTACCCGTGCTCGGAGCGAGGTGCAGTATTACCTCCGCTACCGCCAGCCTGGTGAGGACGCGCCAGAATGGGTCACGGATGACCTGCCGGAGCTGACCCGCTTTCACCTGTACGGCGAAAAGGCCAATGCCGAGTCAGCTATTCGTCTGCGTTATCTGGACATCATCAAGCGGTTGCAGCGGCTGGCTGACGAGGACGAGAAGCGTGGTGCATCAGAGTTGGGCTCATCGGGGCTTGAGATTGTTCAGCAGCCCCGGATGTTCAGCCGTCGCACGCTGAGTCGCCTGTAATGCTGGGCGAACTGGAAGACGCCATCCAGGCGCGGCTTGCAGAGCTGAAAAAGCAGCTCCCACGGCTGCACCTGGACAGCTACGGCGGCGAGCTAAGCGATCCAGATTTGCTGGCCGACATACTCAAACTGACCCCCAGCGTGCTGATCACCACCCCTCGCGTGGTGTTTAGCAAGGCTGGCCAGAGTCGCCGATTCAAGGCGGCTGTGGTGTTCCGACTGGTCATTGCGAGTGCATCGGTACGCGGCGAGCGTGAAACCCGACGCGGCACGGTGGCCAGAGATCCGGGCAGTTACTGGGTCTGGGAATCCTGCATGCGCCTCCTGACTGGATGGCAGCACAAGGAAGGCGGCGCGAGAGTCTCGCCGACCGAATTCGCCAACCTGGTAAATGGCAAGTTTCAGACAAGCCACCTGTCGGTGCTTGGGCAGAGCTTCGCTATCGAACTGGACTGGCTCATTCCGGAAGAGGACATGCCGCTCCTGGAAGGTATCGACCTGACTTACCACGTTCCATCGGACAACCCGGAAGGCGTTGTCACCGACAAGATCGAATTGAGGAACTTGTAATGCGCGTGATCGCGACAGAACACCCCGTGCCGCTGATGCCGGTCCCCGGCGAGCAAGAAACGGGGCACATCAAGCCTGAACCCGCCGAGCCGGTGACAGTTCAAGAGCACTCTTACTACCTGCGCCGCATCGCTTCGGGCGAGCTGAAGCGGGTTAAAGAATCGGCCAAGTCCTCGACCAAAGGCAGTGCCAAAGACGCCGCTCAGGAGGGCGAACAATGACCATCAGCTTCGACACCATTCCGGCCAGCATCCGCAAGCCTGGCGTGTACATGGAGTTCAACACGACTCTGGCGGTCCGCAATTTGCCGACCAATGCGCAGAGTATCTGCCTGATCGTCCCACTGGATGCAGGGGCAACGGCTCAGCCCAATGTCCCCGCTCAAGTGTTTAGTGCGCCTGAGGCCCTTGCCCAGTTCGGGGCTGTGGCTCAGGAAATGGTGGCCGCAGTGATAGCCACCTACCGTTATTGCGCCGTGTCGTGCGTCGGTGTCGCGGTCAGCGGCAGCACCGAGCCGGATATTTCAGGGGCTTTGGCGGCTACTGCGTTGGGCGGCTACACCATCCTTGTTCCTGCTTGGTTCAGCCAAACCGCGCTGACGGCATTGCGCACTCACATCGACACCTACACCGATTCGGTCGAGCAGCAGTCCATCCTCGGCGTGGCAGCGGTTATTTCGACCCTGTCGGCGGCAACTACGCTGGCCGCTACTCTGAACAGCGGTGCCATCACCATCGCGTTGTTGCCCGGCACCACCTCCACCGCTCGCCAGGTCGCGGCGGCGTACGCCGCCATGATCGCATCGGAGGAAGACCCGGCGCGCCCTCTCAACACTCTCGCGCTGACGGGTATCGCTGTGCCGCCCGTCGCCAGTCGGCTGGGCCGGACCGAGCAGGAGGCATGCCTCAAGAACGGCATCACTCCGCTCGAAGTCGGTCCAGGCGAACTGGTGCAGATCGTTCGGGCAATCACCACCTACACCAAGAACGCAGGCGGTGCCACGGATGTCGCGTTGCTGGATTTGACCACCATCCGAACTCTGTATTACGTGCGCCAGGCTTGCCGCGACCGCATTCGCCAGCGCTTCCCTCGCGCCAAGTTGTCGAGCAAGACGCCAGGCGCAGTTCGGAGCGAACTGCTCGATGTGCTGGAGAAGTTGGAACAGTTGGAGATCGTGGAAGAAGTTGCAGCCAACGCTGACAGCCTGGTCGTCGAGCGCTCTACGCAGGACGCCAACCGCCTGAACGGTGCCATTCCAGCCGATGTCGTGAACGGTCTGCATGTGTTCGCCGGTCGCATCGACCTCTTGTTGTAACAAGGAGCCAATCCCATGTCGGATAACTACGTCTCACAGATCGTCCTGACCATCAACGGTTCGGATTACGAAATCAAGTCGCTGGATCACACCATGAAAACAGGTCGGGTTGTGGTCAAGACCATGAACCGCGCTGGTGTTCCATCCGGCACCGCCGCAGGCATCGAGGAGCACGATCTGCGTGTCTCGGTCGCCATCCCCAAAACCGGCGAGCCGAACTGGCGAGCCATGCTCGACGCCAAAATCACCATCGAACCGGTCGACGGTGGCGGCAAGAAAGAAAGCTGGACGGGTGTTTCGCTGATCGAACTGGGCAGCAAGTACCAGCTTGAAGGCGAGGCCACTCGCGACCTGACCCTTTCCGCCCTCAGATATTCGTCTTCGGAGTAATGAAATGACCAGTTCTTCCAAAGCTTGGGATGGCTTGACCACTTCCGGCCAACTGCGAATCGGCGTGCTGTACGCAGGCACCCGTCACAAGGCCTTCACGCTTCGGGTTCCCGTGGCCGGTGACATGGTCGCTGCCCAACAGGCTCACCCCCAGGGTCCGCTCCAACTCATCACGGTGGAGGCATACCGCCGCCAGTTGGTGTCGCTGGGCGACATTCCCCCGGAATCGCTGACTACCGAACTGCTCCTGGAGCAACTCGCGGAGGTGGATCTGGCGATGCTGGCCGAGGCCGATGAGGCGTTGGAAAAAAAGCTCGCGCTGCCGAGCGAGGCAGCACGCTCGCCTGGCGACGAATAGAACACGCCCTTGTCCGGCACGGTTACCGGCTAGACGAGATCCGCAACATGACCCAGTCAGAGATCGATACCCGTATTGATCTTCTCCTGGGGCGCAGGAAGAACACGTCCCGGTACGTTGCCAAGGGGAAAAAGAAGAAATGAATCAGCATCAATCCGTACCGCTGACTGCGGTCGAGCTTCAGACGCTGGAGAACAACGTGCGAGCCAGGCGCGGCGCTGCTGTGTTGGTGGTCGGGGCCAAGTGTCCGATGGAAGCCTTTTAGGAGGATCTGCGGGAGTCCGCCCAACGCCTGGGCTTCCTGCCAGAGGGCGATGGTCGATTCATCATCAATCTCAAGCCTGGCGGCGGTGCCGAGCTGGGTTGGGAGCCGGTCAAGACCCCGGAACCGGCCCCCACCATTCACTGATTCAAGGCCCGGAGACGGGCCTTTCTTCTTTATGTAAGACCGTGTTGGAGTCGAGCAATGAGTGATTTACGGGTTGCCCTGCGGATTCAAGCGAACTCCGGCAACAGTCGCCGCGAGGTTCAGGCCATTGAGCAGAGTCTAAAAAAGACCGCTCGGGACGGTGCCAAAGCCCTTGGCGACGAAGCGAACAGGACCGGGGCTGCCCTCAGCAGATCCGCCCAGACCGGAGCTGCGAGCTACAAGATCGTGCGTCAGGCGATGCGCGACGCAACACAAGGCCAGGGCGTGTTCCGGCAGGGCGTGCTCCAGTCGACCGGCGAACTGAAAAGCATGGGCCAGGCCGGACGCCAGGCAGCGCGAGAAACCAAAACCGAGTTGGCCAAGGCCGCTAAAGAAGGCGCGGACCAGCTCCGCCAGTCTGTCGACAAGACCGAAGCTAGCATGCGGCGTCTTGCGCAAACTGGCGGCAGCAACTTGCGTCTACTCAAGCGCTTGGCGGGTGGCGTCCGAGATGAGTTCAACCGCTTGAAGGGGTTCAGCCAGAGCGCACAGGGCAAGCTGGCCGGTCTCGGCATCGGCGTCGGCGTCGGTGCGGGGCTTACCGGCAGTGCCAAGCTGGACCGCTCGTTGATCCGAACCCAGCAGACCGCTGGTATGACGAACGAGGAGCGAGAAGAGTGGCGAGACGAGGGTTTCCGGATTGCCAAGAAATATGGCCTCGACCGCACCGATGTTGATAGCGGCTTCAATACCTTGATCGCATCGGGCGTGAACTACGGCGCGTCCAAGAAGACTGCCGATGCTATCGGCCAGGCAACGGCAGTCACTGGCGCAGATTCGGCGGTGCTGGGTAAAGCTGTGGTCGCGGGTGCCAGCGCCTTTAACCTTGATCTGAACAAGGCGGGTGTCGCGCTGGATCTGCTGCAAAAGATGACGGTAGCTGGGCGGCAAGGCAACGCCGAGCTGGAGAACCTGGCCGACCTGTTTCCGAAGATCGGTGGTGCGGCGCAAGCAGCGGGCATGTCGTTGGCGCAGGCTTTGGCATTCACTGAAACTCTCTCGACCGTCGAGATGCAACCGGAACGCCTGGGCACGCTCGCCGAATCGACTCTGCGGGTATTCAGCAACAAGACTTATCGTGACCAAGTTACGAAAGCATCGGGCGTGAAGTTCTTTGACAAAAAGGGTGCATCTCGGAACCCCGAAGAGGTATTTGCGGATTTGAAACGCAAATACGACGCGATGAAAACCGACGAAGAGCGCGGCAAGTTTATGGGTGTGGTGTTCAAGGGAATGGACCAAGACACCATTCGCGGTATGCGGATCATGCTTGGCGGTAATAAACTCGACACATTCAAGGAACAATCAAAAGACATTCAGGGCGCTAAGCCGATTTTTGAAAGCGACCTCAAGGACAACGTGGAAAGTGCTACAGGTGCTGGGGCACGGGTGAAAGCCACTTTGGGTGAGGCTATTGACCGTATGTCCAAGCCACTTAACAAGGGCTTTGCCGAGTTCGGCAGTTACTTGCTCGATGACTTGCATCTTTCAGGTGAGCAAATGTTGGCGGGTGGCGCTCTTGCCGGTGTTGGCGGTTATTACGCTGGTCGCGGTGCCAAGGCGGGTGCTGGCGCGCTTATCAATAAGTTTATGGGTGGGCCTGAGACTCTCAAGAATATTGCTGTTGGCAAAGTGTTGGAAGAAGCAACGGGCGTAACTTCGGTCTTCGTTACTAATTGGCCTGCGGAAGGAATCACTCCGTCAGTGCCTGATATCAGTAAAGGAACCAAGAAGTCTATTCCTCCCGAAACGGTAGGCGTTATAAGTTTGGCCGCAGTTGCTGCATTCACCAGCGGCTCTTCAGAGAATACGGATGAAGGTCGGTTGCATGCCGCAGAAAACTCCAAGTTGGGAACTCCCGGGCAGAAGACCTATAACACTTCGTTTTACAAGAATCGCATTGAACTCGCCAAGAGCAACCCCGATGCGTCAGGCGATTGGTTATCCAGTCAGGCCCAACGCTTGGCGTTAGAGCAAACCGGGCTGACGCCTGCGGGCAACTCTGCGGCAGGTGCCGTTAATTGGGCCCAAAACACTGCAAACCGTCTGACTCAGGCGGGTATCGGGCCACTTCAACAGGGCGCTGACAACATGGCAGAACAGCGGTTGAGGTCACTGATTGTTAAGCCGCTGGTTTTAGAGTTGCGGCTTAACTCTGAAATGGTTCAAGCCGAAGTTGAGCGCAGAACCGACATTCAAGTGAGGCGCGGAAATTGAGCTGGAAAGAGAACTTGTTGGACGCCTCATTTCGAGGTGTCCCGCTCGACGTTGTCGACGAGAACTTGGAAGCCCAGCGCTTCCTCAGCCAGCACGGCACTCCCTACAAAGATGGTGATTGTGTTGAGGATCTTGGCCGGGGTGCCAGGGTGTTCGCAATGCGGGTCATCTTCAATGGCCCGAACTATGAGTTCTCGTTGCAGGCCCTGCTCGATGCTCTGGATACCAGCGGTCCAGGTGAGCTGGTACACCCGATTTATGGCAGCCTCTCTGTCGTCGCGCAGTCGTGGAAAGCGCACCACACTGCCGAGCGACCCGACTTTGCAGAAGTGGATCTGCAATTTCTGGAGGACACCCCGGACAATCCTTTCTTTGATCGGGATCTGGTGTGGACACTGGTTAGATCCGGATATGCAGAGGATGAAACCACATGGCAGGACGGAGTCTTTGACCTCCTGGCCAAGGTCGATTCCTTGGTGGCCGACATTCAGAGTTGGATCGGCGGCGGGTGGACTGGCCTTCTGGAAAAAGCATTGGGTCTGCCCGGCATTGGATTGCGCTTGCAGCAACTGCGTAGCCAGATCATGGGCGTGGTGTCTCAGGTCGTCAGTCTGTTCACCAGTAACCCGCTGTCTGCGTTTGATCCGCTGCTGGACTTGGCCAGGACACCAACGGAGATCCGGGCGGCCATCCAGAACCACACGCCGTCGACCTCGCGTGAGCTGCTGTCTCGCAGTGGCATTCCGGCAACGGCGCCCGGTAATGAAAGCTTGACCGCGCAGGCTTCGCGAGCTGCTACGGCGCTCCTGATCAGTGCGCGCCAAGGCACTGAGCCGGATGCGTCGGTGATTCCCGACAGCATGCCAACTGACCCTGTCGAAGCGGCCAGTTTGGCACTGGTGGTGCTGATCGTCACCGAGACGGCGCTGGCGAACGCGCAGGCTGTATCGGTGATCATCGAGGACGAAGCGGACACTCAGACGCTTAGTCCCAGCGACTTGGAGGCGCTGGTCAATCTGTCCAGGTCGCTCCTGGAGTCGGCGATCCTTCTGCACCGGCGCTTGTACGACGTGCAAACCGCACTGCCGGTGATCGATGCGCTACGCACTATCGCCGGACTGATCCAGGCCCGCGCTCGCGCAGTGATCCTCCTGAGTCCGCCTCTGGTCGAGCGCACGGTCGAATCAGCCGCGAACCTGCGGCTACTTGCCCATCGCTGGTACGGCGACCACTCGCGGGCCATTGAGCTTGCGCGCCTGAATCCAGATCTGAGCGCTCCCTACAACATCCAGCCCGGTGAGGTGCTTCGTGCGTATGCAGACTGAATCTATCAAGTTGACCATTGGCGGGCTTACCCATGACACATGGGACGGCTGGTCGGTAGAGTCGGATTTGCTCACCCCATCTGACGCCTTTGAGCTGGAGCTATACGTTAAAGACACCGTCACTCTGCCTTCTGTCCTGGTCGAGGGGGCAAAGTGCACCCTTAACCTTGGCCGTGACAGGGTGCTGACCGGCCAGATCGATGAGTTTGAGCATGACGTGAACCGCCAGGGCATTGCGATTCGCGTCAATGGCCGCGACGGCGCTGCTGCTCTGGTCGATTGTTCGTGCCCGTTTGTGTCGGTCAAAGAAGCGTCGTTGCTTGAGATCATCAACCTGGTGGTGAAGCCGCTGGGGATCAGCAAGATCAGAATTCAGGCGGATACCGCCAAGACCCGCCGTCGAGTGCAGATTGAGCCGGGCCAGTCCGCCTGGGAGGCCCTGTTGCAGGCTGCTGAGGCCAATGGTCTCTGGCCATGGTTTGACCCTGACGGCACATTGGTCGTGGGTGGTCCCAACTATGAGGCCCCGCCGGTTGCCGAACTCATCCTGAACCGCGACGGAGTGGGGAACAACGTCGAGCGCCTGGGCGTGCGCCGGTCTATCGCCAACCGATACAGCCAGATCACGCTGCTGGGCCAGCATGGGCAGTACGACAACGATGGTCTGGACACCAGCCGTTCACACCTGCGGTCGGTTATCCAGGACGAGACGTTGGCCAGACGGGGGATTTTCCGGCCAAAGGTGGTGATCGACAGCAGCACTGAGAACCAGGACATGGCGACTACCCGCGCCCGCAAGCTGCTCGCCGATAGCCGCTTAGAAGGTTTTGAAGCCAGGGTGATTGTGAAGGGTCATCGTTGCAGCACCGGGGCGGTTTGGACGCCCGGCCAGCGCGTATGGATTCGAAGCGAGCCCCATGGGCTGAACGCCATTTTCTTCCTCATGGCTCGCACCCTGCGACTCACTCGGAGCCAGGGCGCAATCACCGAGCTTCGTCTGCGGGAGGACAGGATGTGGGTGCTCGATGGTGCGAAGCTCAAGAAACACAAGGGCAAAAAAGGCGACAAGGATGCGGCATTCATTGAGAAAGTAAGGGGGGCTGTGATGAAGACATTAGGACGGATCATGCGCGAGCAGGCGGCCCGCGACCGCCGAAACGTGCGCCAGGCGTTTCGCGCAGTGGCCAGCACTACAACTCAGGGAAAGTTGATCGGAGTGCAAATGCAGGCGCTTGCTGGTGAAGCGGTGTCGGGAGAGTTGTTCCAGCACTACGGATTCACGTCGTCGCCGCTACCAGGTGCCGAATACATTTGCATCCCGGTAGGAGGCACTAGCCAGCACGCGGTCGTAGTGGCCAGCGAGGACGGACGCTACAGACTGACGCTGAAAAACGGCGAGGTCGCGTTGTACACCGACGAAGGGGATAAGGTGCATCTCAAGCGCGGTCGGGTGATTGAGGTCGAGACAGATACTCTGACGGTAAAGGCGACCACAAAGATATCGTTCCAGACGCCGCTGTTAGAAACGAGCGGCACGGTGACGATTGAGAAAGGTCTGGCGGTTAAGGGCAACATCGTGACCACCGGCAGCATCGGCGCCAGTGGCAACATACTCGCGCAAGGCAGCATTTCTCCCAACTCCAGCGGCACGATTTCCATGTGACACCTGATCTGACCGGGCATTGGATTAAACGGTCTGGAAAGACCGCCCGGTCAGGTCTACCACCATCATGCCTGTATGGACGCAGGCATAGACTCAACATCAGGCGACTTAACTGGCAAGCGTATCAAAACGCTGGCTAACGCCATTTATCTCCGGCTCACAGTGCCGCTTGGTTCCTGGTGGGCCGATCCCACTGTGGGCTCCCGCTTGTACCTCCTTCGCCGTTCCAAGGATCTGTCCAGGGTCGGCAAACTCGCCAAGCAATACGCAGCCGAGGCACTCCAGCCGCTGGTTGACGATGGGCGAGCCAACTCAGTTTCGGTCGACGTCGAACAGCCGCACAACGGTTGGCTGCTCCTGCTGGTCACTGTGACCGACAGCGCAGGCGTCGAGCATGTTTTTCAGCATCCTGTAAGGGTTATCTGATGGCGCTTTCAGTACCCAGTTACGATTCCATTCTCAGCAATATCCTGCGCGACATTCGCAACGTCGACCCCGAGGCTGACATAACTTCAGATAGTGACAACTACGTCCGCTCGGCCTCTTTTGCGTCCGCGCTTGAGGGCTATTATCAGAAGCTCGCTTGGGTGTATGACCAGATATTTGCCGACACTGCGGACGATGATGAAGTCATTCATGAAGCGTCGTTGCGCGGTCTGTTCCTCAAGAGTGCGGTCGCGTCCGGTTCCTCTGTCGCTCTGACCGGCACTGCGGGCGTTGGGGCAACCCTATTGCAGGGGGCAACCATGACGCACGTTGCCAGCGGTGCTGTGTTCGTGGTCGCGGCTAATGCGACGCTCAACAGCTTGGGCGTGGGTACGGCTACGGTGCTCGCGCAAACCGCTGGCGTGGCTGCCAATGGCCTTATCGGAGCGTTGACGCTTAGCAGCCCACCCTTAGGGATGGATACCGGTGCAACCTTCGTTTCGGCAACGGTCGGTGGCGAAGATGAGGAAACCGTTGAGTCACTCCGCGCCAGGCTCCTGGAATTGATCCAGGAGCCACCTGCGGGAGGGGCGGACTATGACTACAAGCGATGGGCCGAAGAGGTCGACGGCGTGGCCAGCGCTCTGGTTCTGCCCGGTCGCCGCGGCGGTGGCACTGTTGATGTGGTGATCACCGGCAGCACAGGTGTTCCCACTGCGGACACTATCGCCGCGTGCCTGGCGCACATCCTGAGCGTTTGCAGTGTGATCGCGGATGTCGCGGTGTTCGCGCCGACGCCGCGTGTTGTGAATTCCCAAGCCTCGGTCGAGTTGGCCAGTGGGTACTTGCTCGCAGACGTGCAGATCGCAGCGCAGAAAGCCTATGACACGCTTCTGGGCGCGTTGAAGCCAACAGACAGTCTCAAAAAATCTCAGATCGAGGCCATGGTCAACAACCTGGCTGGCGTCACGGATCGGCTTGTCTTGACTCCCGCGTCCAACATCGCGGCGTCTGATGATCCGGTGCTGGTCGGCTGGATACGGCCCGGAACCATCACTTTGGGGCTCATGTGATGAGCGCCCTCGGCGACCAGCTTCGCGCATTGCTGCCACCTGAGGCGTACAGCCTCAATGCCGCGAAGCTGACCGCAGTCCTTGAGGCCGAGGCTGCGGCCCTGGCAGGTGCCACATTGGCAACTGACCAAGTTGCTTCGGCCAGGCTGCCCGACAGCGGTACTGGCCTTGCTGATTGGGAGCGTGTGTTGGCTCTCCCAGATCCGTGCCTGGTCGGTGTGTCCCAGTCCACCGGGCAGCGTGTAAACGCCGCCGTTAGCAAGTGGAAAGGTTACGCGGGCCAGAGTGCCCCGTTTTTCATCGCCATGGCGAAAGCCCTGGGTTACGACATCACCATTACCACTTTCAGACCAGCTCGCGCAGGCATTGCGCGAGCGGGCGACCCACTCAATGGAGGCGATTGGAACTGGACGTGGAGGGTAAACGCACCTGCGGTGACGGTCATACCTGCGGTGGCCGGTGTGGCTGTCGCAGGAGATCCCCTTGCGGCTTGGGGCAACAAGACGCTGGAGTGTCGGCTTAGCCAGTTGAAGCCAGCCGAGTCGATTCTTTTATTTGGTTACGGAGCAAGCTGATGAAAAAAATCAGTGACAGTACATCAACGGCAAATCCAAACGGCGAGTTCACCGAAGGCTCCCCAGCCGCAGGGGTTCCGGCAACGCTTATAAAGGCTGATTGGTTGAACTCGATCCAGCGCGAGATCCTCGCTGCAATCGGTGTCGCAGGCATTCCCCAGAGCCCGACGGACGACGGCCAGCTTGCCAAGGCTCTCAAGTGGTTGGGGTCATGGAAGAACCTCACAGATAAGCCATCGAATCTCACCGACTATTCCATAACGATTGCGTCTCAAGTTGAGGCCGAGGCAGGCACCGACAACGCCAAGCCAATGACGGCGCTTCGGGTGGCTCAGGCAATCGCAAAGAAGATCACTCAGGCTACTGAAACCGCGTTCGGATGGGCAAAAATTGCAACTGCGGCGCAGGTAGCAACCGGCACAGATACAGCGACAATTGTCACGCCAGCGACGTTGGCGACCGCTCTTACCAACAGTTCGGGGCGTCTGTACCGGACCATACAGATCGATGCCAGCACAACCTATACCCCTGTTGCGCAAGTCAAGCGGATTGAGGTGGAGATCGTTGGCGGGGGTGGCGCTGGGGCCGGTGCTGTTGCTCTCACCAGCGGCCAGAATGCTATTGGAGGGGGTGGCGGGGCCGGAGGATACGCACACACCATTCTGGACGTAACCGACGCCATGCGCGCTGGAATCCCCGTAACCATCGGATCAGGTGGTGTCGCGGGCACATCTACGGGCGGCACTGGTGGCACTACCTCTTTCGGCACTTTCATTTCCGCTATCGGTGGAACTGGGGGCACTCGTGCCGTCGGTGGGAATACTGCGTTCTTCACGGGTGCAGGTGGTTCAGGCGGTCGGGCCGCCGTTGGTGGCGTTTTGCCGAGTGTTCAAGGTGAAGACGGCGCGAATGGCCAAAACAACTCGACTAACGGCGTTCTTTCCTGCGGTGGTGCCGGTGGCCGTTCGCAGTTAGGGGTGGCTGGCGACCTGCAAGTTGTGAATACCAACGGTAACGCCGGAGTGCGCGGTGGGGGTGGCAGTGGCGTGCTGTCTGTCTCAACGACCACCTCTTACACAGGCGGCAAAGGCGGCGATGGCTGCTGCGTCATCAGGGAGTACACCTAATGCAAACATATGCCCGAATCGATGCCTCGAAAGTCGCAGAGCTGTTCGACACGGCGGCAGACATCACCACGCTTTTCCATCCATCGCTAGTCTGGGTGCTTGTCAGCCAGCCTGGCGTCCAGGTGGGGTGGACGTATACCGAGGATGGGCTTTTCGTCGAGTCCACGCCGACCGTTTCGCTGGTCACATCGGAACTGGTGGATATCGAGCGAGATCGCCGCATTGACGCCGGAGTCCTGTTTGAGGGCGTGCTGTATCAGACTGGTGCCCAAGACCGCGAAAACATCATGGGCAAATACATGCAGGCATTGGGGGTCAAGATCACAGGAGCGGCGTGGCCTGCCGACTTCCAGTGGATTGCTGCGGATGACAGCTTTGTCCCGATGAGCCTGGACACCATGATGGCTTTCGGCTCGGCAGTGTCCGACCACAAGGAAAGGCACGTATTCGCCGGGAATGCCCTCAAGCGAATTGAGCCGATCCCTGTGGACTACGCCGACGATAAATGGTGGCCGTAGTGTGGCCTGCGGTGGGGCGGTTTGGGGCTGGGGTGGCGGTGCGGCAAGTCAGCCGCTGGCAATTTCAGCTCCTTGAAAGCCTGGTGTTCAACGATCCCATCCACGGTGTGTTAACGGTCGACTTTGGGTTTCAGAGTGACCTGGCTTCGATTCGGATGCTCCGGACTGTCAGCGTAGTTGGTGCCATTGTGGCGCTCGCAGTCGGTGCCATGGTGCCTGGTGCGCCATGGATCAGCGCCCTGTGCTGGGCTGTAGCGCTTGTGGCAATCGTCCTTTACGCGCTCCTGACAGGGTATGGCATGGCCCCGGCAATCCTCCATGACCGGCTGTATGAGGCGGGTGGCCTGTCGCGGTCGGAGTGCGATGCCGTGTTCTATAGGGCGCTGCACATGGGGGATGGGGTTGCGAAGTGGCGGGCGGGCATTTTCTGGGTAGGTGTCAGGCTCGGCGGGATGGCTCACTACGGCCCTGGTCGCGGGTAGCCAGTGCCAAAACCCGCGCTCGGCGGTGCCAAATCCGGCGCGCGCTTACATTTACAAGCATCCCTCGCGAACGTCGGAAAATGTGAAAAAATTGTAAACAGGTGATAACAATTTGCAATTACATCTGGTAATGTCCGCGCCTGCTAATGAGTCGCATTGCCAGGGAGGCAGCCATCATCCTCCTTAAGTTCGCGCAGGTGATTCGCTCCATGATGTTCCCGTCACGTCCTACGTTGCTCGCAATCTGCTGTTCCCTGAGCGTTGCCGCTCACGCCGCCGATACCCTCGAACTCGGCGCCACTGACGTCAACGCAGACGCCATCAAGACCAACTCCAACACGCTGCCCGAAGCCTTCGCCGGCGGTCAGGTGGCCCGTGGCGGGCAGATGGGCGTGCTGGGCAACCAGGACAACATGAACGTACCGTTCACCATGACCAGCTACACCTCCAAGCTGATCGAGGACTAGCAGGCCGAAGACGTGGGCGACGTACTGCTCAACGACCCATCGGTGCGCCAGTCCTACGGCTTCGGCAACCAGTCCCAGGTATTCGTGATTCGCGGCCTGCCGCTCAGCGGCGACGACATTTCCTACAACGGCCTGTACGGCGTGTTGCCGCGCCAGATCCTGTCCACCGATGCCGTGGAGCGCGTCGAAGTGTTCAAGGGACCGAACGCTTTCATCAACGGCGTCAGCCCCACCGGCAGCGGTCTGGGCGGCGGCGTCAACCTGCAGCCCAAGCGCGCGGGGGACACCCCGACACGGCGCTACACCCAGGACATCACCACCGATGGCCGCATCGGCGAGCACCTGGACCTGGGGCAGCGCTTCGGTGAAGACAATCGCTTCGGCGCGCGGCTCAACCTCAGCCAGCGCGAAGGCGAGACGGCCATCCATGACGAAGACCAGCGCACCAAGCTGTTCGTCGCGGGTCTGGATTACCGTGGCGACAACTTCCGCGTGTCCACCGACTTCGGCTACCAGAAGCAGCGCATCAACGGCCTGCGCAACACCGTGCAACTGGGCACGGCTACAGAGATCCCGACCGCGCCCCATGCCGGCCACAACTACGGCCAGGACTGGACCTACACCGAGACCGAAGACACCTTCGGCATGATGCGCGGTGACTGGGACCTCTCCGACAGCTGGACGGCCTACCTGGCCGGTGGCGCCAAGCACACTCGGGAAACCGGCGTCTACGGCACGCCGACGCTGGTGGGCAACAGCGGCCTGGCGACTGTCGGTGGCTCCGAGATTCCGCACAACGAAGACAACACCACCTTCGCCGCCGGCCTGAACGGCCACCTGCAAACCGGCCCGGTCAGCCACCAGATCGCGATCGGCGCCTCGACCATCTGGACCCAGCAGGAAAACGCCTACACCTTCTACCGCTCGACCACGGGGAACACCAACATCTACAACACCCCGAACTTGCCCAAGCCGACGGCGGTGTCGCTCACCGGCGGTGACATGGGTGATCCTGGCGTCACCGGCAAGACCCGCAACCGCAGCCTCGCGATTTCCGACACTGTGGGGCTGTTCGACGACAGCCTGTTGTTGACGTACGGCGTGCGCCGCCAGCAGTTGCGCGTCGAAAACTATTCCTACGAGGGCACCACCAACGCAGGCAGGCCATACGGCAACAACGACGGCAGCCGCACCTCGCTGTACGACGAATCCATCACCACGCCGGTGTACGGCATCGTCTACAAGCCGACCGACATTGTCTCGCTCTACGCCAACCGCATCGAGGGCCTGGCCCAGGGGCCGGTGGCGTCCGGTACCAACATCACCAACCTGGGGCAAGCTTTCCCGCCGGGCCGCACCAAGCAGCTGGAAGCCGGCATCAAGCTGGACATGCAGACCTTCGGTGCCAACCTGGGCGTGTTCCGCATCGAAAAACCTACCGATGGTTACGTCGACGCCACCCGCGCCTTGTACGTACGGGACGGCGAACAGGTCAACAAAGGCATCGAGCTGAGCGTGTTCGGCGAGCCTGTCGAAGGCCTGCGCCTGATGGCGGGCGGCACCCGCATGACGTCGGAACTGAAAAAGACCGCGGGCGGCACCAACGACGGCAACCATGCCATCGGCGTACCAACCTTCCAGCTCAACGCCAGTGTCGACTGGGACATTCCGGGGCTTGAAGGCGCAGCACTCAGCGCACGCATGCTGCGCACTGGTGGCCAGTACGCCGATCAGGCCAACAACCTCAGCCTGCCGACGTGGAACCGCTTCGATGCAGGTGCCCGGTACAAGTTCAAGGTCGACCAGACGGACCTGACCCTGCGCGTGAACGTGGAAAACATTACCGACAAGAACTACTGGGCATCGGCCAATGGCGGCTACCTGAGCCAGGGCGACCCGCGCCTGGTGAAGTTCTCCGGCACCATCGATTTCTGATCCCGCCCCACCACCTGCAGGCCGCTGGCCTGCGGGTGTCTTGCTGTGTTACCCGAATACTTCGCGGTTAGCCTCGACGAATGCTCGTACCGTTTGCGGCGCCTTGCCTGTGATGCGCTCGATGGGGCTTTCTTCACCATCGGCCCCGACAAAGATACCGTTCTGGTAATCCACCGCCACCTCCAGAAAATGCTGGATCAGGAACGCCGGCAGGCCATAGGACTCAAGGTTTTCGCGATACTGCTCAAGTGTCGACGGGGTATAGGTGATGGTGCGGCCCAGCACTGCGCTGAGTTCCTCGGCGATCTGCTTGTAATCCATTTCCACCGGCCCGAACAGCGGGTAAGTCTTGCCGATGTGCGGTTGCGGATCGCTCAGCACGGCGGCAATCAGCCGGGCCTGGTCTTCAGCGGCAATCGGCGCGTGGCGGCCGGCGCCGTAGGGCAGGGTGATGCGGTTGTCCTTGACGATGTGATCGCTCACCCACGGGAAGGTCAGCCACTCGCTGAAGAAGGTCGGGCGAATGTGCACGGTCGGCACGCCGGACCAGTCCAGCACCCGCTCGGCGATCCAGTGGTCGCGGGCGGCATGGCTTTTCGAGTCTTCGCGGGCGGAGATTTGCGACATTTCGATCACCACTTCCACACCGGCGCGGCGTGCAGCGTCGGCAAAATAGGCGGTGGCCTGGATGTAACCGGGGCTCACCGGGAAACACAGGTAGGCGCCGTTTACGCCCTGCATGGCCTGGATGACATCGTCGTGTTCGAGCAGGTCACCGACGAAGATTTCCGCACCCAGTTCGCGCAGTGCCGCGCTGCGCGCGTCTTCCTTATGGACGAAGGCGCGCACGGCATGCCCGGCGTCGAGCAGGTGGCGAACGGTGTGGACACCGGTTTTGCCGGTGGCGGCGGTGATGAGGTATTTGCGCTGCATGAGTGAATCTCCAGTAAGCGGGCGAGAAGAGCCGTGAGTAATCGGTCAGCTGTCGAAGGGGGCGTTGTCGATCAGGTCGCAGACATTGGGGCAGTCGAAGCCGTGGATGTGCCGGCGAGCGACGTCGCCAAGGCCGGTACCGATGGCTGTGTGCGGCTTCTTGCGCGCCACCTCGGCCACGGCCTGGGTGAACGCTGCCTTCATGCCCAGGCGTGGGTACAGGGCCAGGGTGTCGTCGATCAGCGAGGGGGTGATTTCGTCGATGAACAGGCCCATGACGTCAACGTGGGCACCCATGAAAATCAGGGCGATTTCCGCCTGCTTGCGGTCGGCAATGCCGGCACTGGAGTGCAGGGCGATGGCGTCCCAGACCAGTTGCGCCTTGGCGTCGGCATAGCCGTTGTCGAGCAGGAAGCGGCTGGCGGCGTCGGCGCCATCGACTTCGAAGCGCTGGTCGGCGGCAAACGCCTCGGTCAGCCCCAGGTCGTGCATCAGCGCGGCGAGGTAGACCACTTCGCGGTCGTATTTGAAGCCGCGTTTCTGGCCGAGAAAATCTGCGAACCACCAGGTGCGATGAACGTGATTGAGCAACGCAGGTGAGTGAACGCGCTGGACCAGTGACGCAGCCTTGCGGGTCAGTTCCGAATCCGGGGCCTTGAGGCCGCCGAGGGTGATGAGAGTGCTCATGGCAAGGTTCCGGTGAGAGGAGATGTCTCCAATCTAAGGATTTGCCGTTGTCATAATTGACTATTTTCAGTCGATTAGTGACAAGATGCGTTTTCCATCCTCCCCGGAGCCGACCATGAACACGCCAACCCGCACGCGCCGCGCGAGCCATCCGCAAAGAAGGGTGGTGATCCTGGGCCTGCCACCAGTGGACGCACTGGATGTGATCGGCCCGGCAGAGGTGTTCGCCGTCGCCAACCGGTCAAGTGACGGTGCTGAGCCCTATCGCCTTGAGCTCATCTCTGCCTCGGCCGAAGTCCAGTTGCAAAGCGCCACCGGCATTGCGCTGATGGCCCACAAGACCCTCGCCCAGGAGCGGCTGGATGACCTGCCCATCGATACCCTGATCGTCGCCACCGGCTGGGACCCGGACAGGGTGCTGGACCCCGAGGTGCTGGCCTGGATCGGGCAGCGCGCAGGCCAGATCCGCCGTGTGTGTTCGATCTGCGTGGCGGCCTTCGCGCTGGCCGGGGCAGGGTTGCTGGACGGGCGCCGCGCAACCACCCACTGGGGCGTCGCGCAGGCGCTGGCCGAGCGCTTCCCCAAGGTGCTGGTGGATGCCGATCCGATCTGGATCAAGGATGGCAACGTCTATACCTCGGCGGGGATCTCGGCGGGTGTCGATCTGGCGCTGGCACTGGTGAGCGAGGACCTGGGCGACCGCATCGCGCTGCAAATCGCCAGGCACCTGGTGCTGTTCCTGCGTCGTCCGGGCGGCCAGGCGCAGTTCAGCGCCACCCTGCAATCCCAGCACGCCACCGATTCGGCGCTCCAGGCATTGTGCTTGTGGATTGGTGAGCATTTGCAGACGGATATCACCGTCGAGCTTTTGGCCGACCGCATGTCCACCAGTGTCAGGACCTTGATCCGCATGTTCCAGCGGGACCTGAATACCACGCCGGCCAAGTACGTCGAGGACGTTCGACTGGAGGCGGCGCGCCGCGCGTTCGAGCTGGGTGAGCGCTCGGTGGAGGAGGTGGCACGGCGCTGTGGCTATGGCAGCGTCGATGTGTTGCGCAAGGTGTTCGTCCGGCGGCTGGGCGTGACGCCTCGGGAGTACGCAATGCGTTTTGCGCCGGTCAGGTCTCAGGCCTGGGCTTAGCGGCTGCTATCGGCAGCCCCATATCCCTGTGGGAGCGGGCTAGCCCGCGAAGGCGTCGGTCCTGACATTGATGATCTCTGACCCACTGCCTTCGCGGGCAAGCCCGCTCCCACAGGTATCGGTTAACCCGCTCTTCGGCACACATACGCCTGGGTCTGGTACGGGAAGTCGATGCTGTCGCGGCCTCGCAGGGCCGGGTGGGTGTGGATCAGTTCGCGCAGTTGCTCGGTCACCAGTGCTTTGTCGGCGTCCGGCAAGGCGGCGATGAAACTCACTGACAGGAAGCGGTTCATGATGACCGTCTCGGCAGGCCCCGTATGGCTGTACGGCAGGCAGGTCACTTGTGGCTGCGAAAACAGTTGCCCGTCGAACGGACGTCGCCACTCGCCAGTGTGAAAGCGCGGGGTATCGCCTTCATACGGGGTGATGATGCGCGTGATCTCGGCGACCCAGTCCACCGATTCATCGCGCACGTTCCACACCAGCCCCAGCCGTCCACCGGGTTTGAGTACGCGATGAATCTGCGCCAGGGCTGCGCTGTTGGCGAACCAGTGAAAGGCCTGGGCGCAGAGCACCGCGTCCACCGTGCCATCGGCCAGGGGAATGTCCTGTGCGGTGCCTTCCAGAACCCTGACGCCGGGCAGCGTCTGGGCAAATTCCAGGCGCATCGCCTGCACAGGCTCGATGCCGATCACTTCCTGGGCCAGTGGCACCAGCAGGCGGCTGAACTTGCCGGTGCCCGCTCCGAGATCGGCCACCACCGATTGCCCGTCAATGCCCAGCGTGTCGGTCAGCCAGTTGCTGATTTCCTGCGGATAGTCCGGGCGGCCCTGGGTGTAAGTCCCGGCCTGAGTCGAAAACCCCACTTGAGCGGCTTTGTGAACGAGCGTCATCGTCGGCGATCCTCCGTGCGGAAAAAATGGCCAGGGGATTATGCGCCAGTTTCCCCCGAATCGAGCACCCGACCGCGGGTGGGATTTATCGCGAATTCGTCAACAGTCTTTGTCGAGTTGCCTGCTGTTTGAGGCCAGCGCAACTGCCTAGTATCGCTCTCAACGGAGCTGCAAACAGATCAAGTCAGAAGTAGCGCTCCCGCAAGTACCGACACTTCAGTCTCAACTTTCCAGCGATAAGGTGAATGAAATGAGCTTCTCGAAAATTGCCCTGTTCATGGTCATGGGCGGCATGTTCGCACCGGCATTTGCCGACTCCGCGCACACCGCTGAAACTGCCGAAAAACCTGCGGCTGAAACCTACACGTACCAGACCAGACTGGACATCAAGAAAGTCATCGAGATGACCGATATCTCCGATGCCTGCGGCGGCCCGCTGCCGGTGCGGATGACCTACGAGGACTCCCAGGGACAGCGTCACACCGTTGAATATCAGGTCATGGGTACCGGTTGCTCGAACGGTTGATCCAGGTGGGCACGATGGAGGGTCGACACTCCATACCCGCCACGACTCACTAAACAGTTCACTCAACGCTTTCTGCCAGACCCCGCCACTTTTTCATCGGCTGCCAGCCGATCGGGAATCGAACTTTTCAGAAACTCGACCCAGGTCTTTATCTTGGCATCGACGAACTTTCTCGACGGGTAGATCGCATAAAGATTCAACTCTTCCAGATGGTAATCCGGCAATACCCTGAGCAAAGTCCCCGCCTTCAATCCCTCCACGGCCGATGCAATCGGTTGTACGCCTATTCCCATTCCGTTCTTTATCGCGATGGTCATGCCGTCTGCGGTATTCAGGTGCAGTGGCGACACCGGCACGTTGACGTTCTGCACGCCCTGCGGCCCATCGAATGACCAGCATTCAGCCGGCATCACCGTGTTGACGATGCGCAGGCAGTCATGGGTGCCCAGTTCATCAGGCGTACCCGGCACGCCGCGCTTGCTCAGGTAAGCCGGCGAGGCACACAGGATGCTGTAGGTGATGCCCAGGCGTTGGGCCACGAAGCCTGAGTCGGGCAGGTCCCGGGCCAGTACGATGGACATGTCGTAGCCTTCTTCGAGCAAGTCGGGGACGCGGTTGGTCAGCGTCAGGTCGAACATCACCGTCGGGTGGATTTCCCGGTAGGCGGCAATCGCGTTGATCACGTAATGGTTGCCGATGGCTGACATGCTGTGGATCTTCAGCCGCCCCGAGGGTTTGACGTGGGCGGTGCCGGCTTCTTCATCGGCTTCGCGCAACTGATCGATGATCTGCTCGCAGCGTTGCAGGTATCGGATGCCTGCTTCAGTGAGGGCCAGGCGGCGGGTGGTGCGGTTGATCAAGCGGGTTTGCAGACGCGCTTCAAGGCTTGAGACGGCTTTGGAAACGTTGGTCGTGGTGGTGTCGAGCAGCGCCGCTGCCGCTGTGAAGCTGCCGCTCTGGGCGACGGCGATGAAGCAACGCATGGTCTGGAAAGTGTCCATCGTTCTGGCCTTGGAAGGTGAGAAGAACGTCGAAATCAGGGATGTCCGGTGAATCTTAGCCTGCCCCGAACCCGTGGATAATCTGTTGGCGGTCAGCTTGACTTCCCGCATGTTCCTGCCGATGCGCCAGTACAACTCTGTGGGAGCGGGCTTGCCCGCGAATGCGTCAGATCTGACGCATCGAGGGCGACTGACCCACCGCCTTCGCGGGCAAGCCCGCTCCCACAAAACCTCGTTGATCGACGATCGTCGTTATCGCTCATCCCGTAGCAGTCCGGCCGGGCGGCGTTCCGATGCCGGCGTGGCGTTGTTGGGATTGACTCAGCGGCTGGCGTTGCGCTTGTCGAACACGCCGACCGAGTTGCCGCCCAGTGCCACGAACAGGCGTACGGTGTCCAGGTACTGGGCCGTTTTCACGCGGATCTGCCCCAGTAACGCCTGTTCATAGGCGCGTTCGGCTTCCAGCACTTGCAACACGCTGCTCTCGCCCTGGGCGTAGGCCTGTTGATTCAGGCGCAGGCTGGTCTGGGCCGAGCGCAGGGCGTCGTCCTGAGCCTGGAACTGCTCGGCGTCATGGTTGATGGCCTGCAAGGTGTCGGCGACCTGGCCGAACGAGGTAATGACCGTTTGCTGGTAACCCGCGAGGGTGGCCTTGTAGCCGTCCACCGCAGCCTGACGCTCTGCCTCAAGGGTGCCGCCGCTGAAGATCGGCGCGGTCAGCCCGGCGGCCAGGCCCCAGAGCGCGGCACCGCCGTTGCCTGAGGCCGACTGCAGCAGCGCCGCCGACAGTTCGACGTGGGGATACAGGTTGGCCGTCGCGATACCGATGTCGGCGCTGGCCATGTGCAGTTGCGCTTCGGCCTGCCGAATGTCCGGGCGATTGTGTGCGGTTTCCGACGGCAGGCTGACAGGCACGCTGTCCGGCAGGGTCAGCTCGCTGAACGCGAACTCCGGCGCGCTCCAGTCGCCCGGGCCTTTGCCGGTCAGAATCGCCATGGCATGGCGCGCCGCATCACGCTGTTGGGCCAGCGGCGGCAGCAGGGTACGGTCCTGGGCCAGGCGGGTTTCGGCCAGCGACACGTCGATTTGCGTGGTGGTGCCACTGGCCTGGGCCATGCGCACCAGCTTGAGGTTCTTTTCGTCATTGGCCAGCAGGTCGGTGACGGCGGCCATCTGCGCGTTGGCGGACGCGATCAGGATCGCCTGGCTGGCGACATTGCCGGTCAAGGTCAGGTAGGCGGCCTCGAAGCGATGCTTCTGCAACTCGGCGAACGCAGCCTGCTTTTCGACCTGACGCTTGTTGCCGCCAGACACGTCCAGATCGAAGCTCACCCGCGGCCCGATGGCATAGAAATTATCGACCGAGGTCTGCGGCCCGTTATGGGTCTTCTGCCTGCCACCCTGGGCGGCAACATCCACTTGTGGATACAACACGCCTTCTGCGGCGGCCACCGACGAGGCAGCCTGGCGAATCGTCGCATCGGCCGCCACCAGTTCAAGGTTGCCGTCTATCGCGCGGCGCACCACCTGGTCGAGTTTTGGCGACTTGAAGCTCGACCACCAGTCGCCGGTCACGGCCTTGCCTGGCTCGATGCGCTGGGTGGCATTGCTTGCAAGGCTGTTTTCGGCCTGTTGGTCGTAGTGCTGCGAGGTGCTCGGCTCAGGCTGCACGAAGTCGGGGCCGACGGTGCAGGCCGAGAGAAGCATGAACAGCGACAGGGCGCCGAAGCGGGTGTGGAAGGGTGGTCTGTTGGCGAAAAAGGTAGTGAAGTTCATGGGGCACACTCCAGGCGAATCAGTTGGTCGAACCGGGTTTGCGAAGAAAGACAACCAGCGGAAGTACCACCACCATGGCCAGCATCAGGATCTTGAACTGGTCAACCACGGCGATGAAGGCCGCCTGGCCGGTGAGCATTTCATTGAGGTGCGCGATGCCTTGCAGCGGCGTCGACGCCGTCAGCGAATGCAGGGTGGCGTTGGAAGGCCGCAGATGACTGGCCAGCGCCACATGCATCGCTTGGGTGTTGTTGTAGAAATACGTCTGCACGATGGCGATGCCCAGCGTGCTGCCGTACACCCGCGACAGGTTGAAAAACCCTGTGCCTTCCGGGCGAAATTTCGGGTCAAGGGTGCTGAATGCCATCTTGCTGATGGCCGGCATCAGGATGCCCATGCCCACGCCCTGGATGAACCCGGCCAGGGCCACGGGCGTCCAGTCCATGAGCGGCGAATAGCCGAGCATCGAGCTATTGGCGTAGATCACGACCAGCATGCCGACCACGATCACCAGGGGGTTGTCGATGGACGCCGGAAGCCGGCTGGCCAAGAGGAACGCGCCGACCAGGCCCACCCCGCGAGGAATGGTCATGTAGCCGGTCAGGATCGGCGGGTAGCCGAGAATCTCGTCGAGCATCGGCGAGGTCAGCGCCAGGGTCGGCAACAACACGAAACCGAAGGCGAAGAACATGATGGTCGAGAGCACGTAGTTGCGATCGCGAAACAGATGCTTGCCGAGAAAGTGCGTCCTGGCCGTAAAGAGGTGGGCCAGGAACAGGTAGAAGGCCAGTGCCGACACCATCGCTTCGATGCAGATTTCCCTCGATTCGAACCACTCCATGCGCTCACCCCGGTCGAGCAGGATTTGCAGGGCGATCACTGCGGTGGTGAAGGTCGCGTAGCCGAAGAAGTCGAACGCGGGCGCTGCGCCTGCCGGTTTTTTCTCGAGGCAGCAGGCAACCACCAGGGCGATCAGCGCGGCCAGCGGCATGCTCAGGTACGACAGCGCGTGCCAGCCGTGATACTCGACCACCAGCCCGCCAATGGCGGGGCCGGTCACGATCCCCAGCAAGACCATGGCGCCGTAGGTCACGCCGAACTTGGGCCGGACCGCCGCAGGCAAGGTTTCCAGGGCAATGCCCATCGACAGCGGGGCAATGATCCCGGCGGCGATGCCCTGCACGATCCGCGCGCCCATGTACTGCTCGGGGGTGATGGCGCAGGGCGCCAGCCACAGGCCGAAGACGAACAGCACCAGAGAGGCCTGATAAACAGTCTTCAAGCCAAAGCGTGCCGCCAGCCAGCCGGCAACCGGCATGCTGATGGCCGTGGCGGCCAGGTAGGAGGTGAAGATCCAGCCTGCCTGATCGTCGGTCATCGAGGTGCCAGCCTGGATGAATCGCAGCGCGGCGTTGGGCAGCGAGACGTTCATCGACTGGATGTAAGTGGCGAGCAGCGCCGCGTAGCGCAACGTGCGCGCCCCGGACAGCGCCGGCCAGGCCGCAGTGGCGGCGTTCATCGACTGGCACTCATGAAGGTCTTGAACGGCGTCCACCAGGCGGTGCTGACCCCGGTATCGACCCTGACCGTGGCGCTGATGCCCGAGTACAGCGGGTGTTCGGCGTCAATAGCATCGAGTTCCAGGCGTACCGGTACACGCTGCACCACCTTGACCCAGTTGCCGGTGGCGTTTTCCGGCGGCAGCAAGGAGAAGTCCGACCCGGCGCCAGGGCTCATGCTGACCACGTGGGCCTTGAACACCTGGCCTGGGTAGGTATCGATGCTGATGTCGGCGGACTGGCCGACGCGCATGTGGGTGACTTCGGTTTCGCGGAAGTTGGCTTCCACCCAGATGTGCTTGTCCGACAGCAAGGCGAAGGCCGGTGCGCCGTTGTTGACGAAGTTGCCGACCTGCAGGTCGTCGACCTTGGCCACGATGCCGTCTTCTGGAGCATAGACCGTGGCGTAGGACAGCCACAGCTTCGCTTCATCGAGTTGGGCGCGGGCTTCGCGAACACTGGGGTGGCTGTCGACCTCGACGTTGGCGTCGCCGTTCAGGGCCACGACGGTGTTGGCGATCTGTTGCTCGATGGAGACGACGCGCTGGCGGGACACCTTGAGGTCAGTTTCGGCGCGCTCGAAGACCGCCCGGGACACGAAGTCGGTAGCGACCAGAGCTTTCTTGCGGCTGAACTCTTTCTGGTCGAAATCCGCCTGTTCCCGCGCCGACTGCAATTCGGCCTGCTGCTGGCGATAGCTGGCCTTGAGGCTGTCGATGCGCAGGCGCGCCACGCTCAACTGGGCGTCGGCGCGGTTCACCGCGATCTGGAACGGCTCGGGATTGATGCGGTACAGCATCTGGCCCTTGCGCACCCACTGATTGTCTTCAACCGAGATCTCCACCACCTGGCCGGACACCCGGGCGTTGATCGCGGTCTTGGCGATCCGGGCGTAGGCGTTGTCGGTGGAAACGATGGTCGCCGTGGCACTGTAGTGGGCAATGCCGACGACCGCCGCCATCAGCGGCACGCCGATCATCAGCCAGGGGCGCAGTTTTGCCTTCAACGGTTTCTGCGCCGGGGCAGCCGGGGTCATCGCCGGCGAGGCAGCGCCCGGTTGCGCGGTGGCGGGGGTTGCTGTCGTGTCGAACTGTCTGGTCATGATCCAATTCACCTGTTAGCCGGGTAGCCGGGTACGTTCCAGCCGAGGCTGGAGGCCCTGATGTCATTGAGGGTTGTGAGGACTTGAGCCGGGTCTGACTGGCCAGGTTCTGCGGCCAGTCAAGCCTCTCTCACTGAAAACAGACCTGGGTGTGGAGGGTGGCTCCAGCTCACCTGTTTCGCTGCCGTGACACTCGGATCGAGCCCGGCGACTTCTTTTGCAGAATCAGAAATTTCTGGTTTCTGATTTTTGTGCGATGGTGTAAGAATATGACCACTTCCATTCCGCTGCAAGGGTTTTTATACGACATGGCACAAAAAAAGATCGAGGGTGCCAAAGGCCGCGGCCGACCTCGCGCCTACGACCCTGAAACCGCGCTGAACCAAGCCCTCGGGGTGTTCTGGAGCACCGGGTTCTCGGGCTCGTCACTGGACAGCATCGCCGCAGCGGCGGGGATGAATCGCCCGAGCCTGTATGCGGCGTTCGGCGACAAGCACGCGCTGTACCTCAAGGCACTGGAGCAATACTGGGATCAGGCAGCCGCCGACATGCACCTGGCCCTGACCAGCCCTGACCTCACCTTGCAACAGGCGCTGATGCGTTTCTACGAGGGACAATTGTCGATCTACTATTCCGGCGAAGGCCAGCCGCGGGGTTGCTTCGCCATCGGCACCGCGACGGCCGAGGCGGTGGAGCACGCCGAGATTCGCGAGTTGCTGGCGGATCGGTTGAGCAGGCTCGATCGGGATCTGGAAGCACGCCTACGCAC
The DNA here is from genome assembly GCF_044746825.1 of Pseudomonas sp. NPDC090201. Taxonomy (NCBI): domain Bacteria; kingdom Pseudomonadati; phylum Pseudomonadota; class Gammaproteobacteria; order Pseudomonadales; family Pseudomonadaceae; genus Pseudomonas; species Pseudomonas sp. NPDC090201. The sequence continues at coordinate 412,200 of NZ_JBIVCX010000004.1, read as the reverse complement.
GGCGGTCCAGGCTGGTGAACTGAACGCAGACGCCGATCCTGCGGCGCTGGCGGTGCTGGCTTCGGCCATGCTGCACAGCATTTCCATCCGCGCCCGGGCTGGCAAGCCGCGTGAGGAGCTGACCGAACTTGCGCGCAGTGCGGTCAATGTCATCTGTGGCTGAAGGTCTGCAAGACATCATCGCCGGGCAGCTCGATGTGCTGTTCTGCGGTATCAATCCCGGCATGACAGCGGCGGCGCAAGGGCACCATTTTGCAGGCCGGGGCAACCGCTTCTGGCGCACCCTGCACCTTGCCGGATTCACCCCCGATGAGCTGCGCCCGGAGGACGATCACCGGATCCTGCAATACCGCTGTGGCTTGACCGCCGTGGTGGATCGCCCGACCGCACGTGCCGACCAACTGTCGCAGCAAGAATTCAAACTGGCGGCTGCTGGATTCGAGCGCAAGATCGAACGCTACGCCCCGCGCTTCGTGGCGTTTCTGGGCAAGGCGGCGTACGCCGGATTAACCGGTCGCAAGGACCTGGCCTGGGGGCGCCAGGCGGCGACATTCGGCCATCCACGGGTGTGGATCCTGCCCAACCCGAGCGGGCGCAACCTGGCGTTTTCCCAGGAGCAACTGGTCAGTGCGTATCGCCAGTTGCACCTGGCGACCCTCGGTGAAGGTGACGCCGCTTACTGAGCCGCAGGCGCTGCCTGCATCTTGCCCAGCAGCGGCGCATAGGCGGCGTGATCCACCGGCACGATCCCGGACGCTTCCTGTGACTTGAGGAACTGCGCCAGGCCCGCCTGATCGTTGAGCATGGCGTTGCGCACCTGTTCCTTGATCGCCGGGCAAAGGGTGCCGCTGAACACGAACGGGTCGTAGTAGATCGGCTCCGAGCGCCACAGCACCTTGAAGGTGTCGCGCGAGATCAGGCCGTTGGTCAGGTACTCGTCGGCCCTGACGCTGGACACGAAGGCGGCGTCCACCTTGCGCGCCAGCAGCGCGTCCAGGGATTTGTCATGGGAGCCCGCATAGACGATCGAGCCGAAAAACTGCCCCAGCGGCTCGCCCAGCAGTGCCGAGAACTCGGCGTTGGGCACCACGCTGCCGGAAGTGCTGGCCGGATCGGTCAGCGCCACGCGCTTGCCGCGCAGGTCGGGGATGGCTTTGGCGGTTTCGCTGCGCACCAGTAACAGCGCCTGATAGTGATGCCCGGCGGGGGTGAAGAAGCCGTGGCTGATGGTCAGGCTGGCGAAGGGTTCGATGCGCGGGTCACGCTGGTGGGCGATGACGTAGGACGCAGGCCCCAGCCAGGCGATATCGACGCCGCCTGAAACGATGGCATCGACCACGCTTTCATAGGACGAGGAGGGCACGATTTCCACTGGAATCCCAGTGGCGCGGGTCAGCCGTTCGGTCAGCGACCGATGCTCCTTGAGCAGTTCTTCCATGCTCTTTTTCGGGATCACGGCGATGCGCAGGCTGTGCTGGGTGCAGGCGGCGTCAACGCCTTCTGCCGCCACCACCGCGTTGAACATCAAGACTGCCAGCAGCAGGAATAAACGTTTTACGGCACGCATACTTTCTGGGCCACATCCGTGTAGGTCGTAGGGGACGCCGCCGCGTTGGCGAAGGGCGGATATTCGGTCAGTTGCGCCGCCGACAGCGGCCGGCTGAAGTGATACCCCTGCGCAACATCGCAACCAGCCAGCTTCAGGCACACCACCTGCTCCCGGGTTTCCACGCCCTCGGCCACCACTTCCAGCCCCAGGCGCTTGGCCAGGATGATGGTGGAGGAGACGATGGGGCTGTCATCCGGGCTGTTGGACAGCGGCGCGATCAGCGTGCGGTCGATTTTCAGCTTGGTCAGCGGCAGCGATTGCAGGTGGGCGAAGCCGGCGTAACCCTTGCCGAAGTCGTCCAGGCTGATGTTCATGCCGGCCTCGCGCAGCCGACGCAGGTGCTCGATGGCCCGGCCTTCCTGGTCCAGGAGGGTGGTCTCGGTGATTTCCAGTTCCATGTCATGGGGGGCCAGGCCATGGTGCGTCAGCTTGGCCAGCACCCGGTCGCTGAACTCAGCCTGGTGCAGTTGCAGCGCCGAGACGTTCACCGCCAGACGCAGCATCCGCCCTTCGGAACGCCACAAAGCCAGGGTTTCACAGGCCAGGCGCAGCACTTCGTAACCCAGGGCGATGATAAAGCCGCTGCGTTCGGCCAGCGAGATGAAGCGGTCCGGGTACAGCAGGCCGAACTCGGGGTGTTCCCAGCGCACCAGCGCCTCGTAACCGTCCACCAGCATGGTGTCCAGGCGGACCTGCGGCTGGTAATGCAGGACGAACTGACGCTCGCGCAACGCGCTGCCGAAGGCCTGTTCAAGAATGAATTCCTCGACGTCGGCAACGTTCAGCGACGGGTCGAAGAACCGATACTGCCCACGGCCTGCGCGCTTGGCCGAATACATGGCGGCGTCGGCGCTGCGGATCAGGTCTTCGACATCCTGGCCGTCCCGCGGGCAGATGCTCACGCCCACGCTGGGGCTGGTGGTCAGCTCGTGCTCGTTGAGCGAGTAGATCGCCGAGAGTTTCTGCACCAACGCGCGGACCCAGGCATCGATCTGTTCTTCAGTGCGTTCACCGGCCAGCAGCACCACGAATTCGTCACCGCCAAAGCGCGCCGCTTCATCGTCGGGTTCCAGCATCCGTTTGATCCGGCCTGCAACGGCTTGCAGGAGCATGTCGCCGACCTTGTGGCCGAGGGAATCGTTGATCGATTTGAAACGGTCCATGTCGATGAACAGAATCGCCATCAGCCGCCGTTTGCCGCGCTGGGACGACAGGGTGCGCGCAGCGACTTCCAGAAACTGCCGACGATTGTGCAGGCCGCTCAGATGATCGGTGGCGGCGGCGTGACTGCTGCGGCGGTGCTCTTCTTCCAGCCGGCCGATCAGCCCTTGGTTGAGTTGCTGGGCCTGCTCCAATGCGTTGAAGGCTTCCTGACGCTTGCGCAACACGCGCAGGGTCCAGACCAGGCTGCCGAGAATCAGCAGCGTCATGCACAGGTTCAGCCACAGCTGGCGCTGATAGGTCAGGCGCGAGGAGGCGAGGATTTCATCCAAGGACTGGCTCACCACCACACTGAAGCCACGCTGCGGCACGCGCAGGTACATGCTCTGGAACAGGGCATCGCCAGCCTGCTGGGTGAGCGCGCCGTTGTTTTCGCCATCGCTTGCAAGCTCCGGCGCAAGCGGGGTGCCAGACACCACCACGCCGCTGTTGTTGATGCGCAGGCGTTCATGACCCTCGCCGTCGAGCAGGCGCATCATGCCGCTCTGGCCCAGGTCGATGTGCTCGAACAAGGCTGCGATGTAACCCACGTCCAGTTGCACCACCAGCACACTGTTGCGACTGCCGGTGGCGGAATCCACCAGCGGCAGCAGAAACGGCAGCCGCCAGTTAGGCATCAGCGTGTTGTTTTGCCCAGGCGACAGGCCCGGCAGCAGCGCCTTGAAACCGTAGCGCTGCTCGTGGGCCTGCAACTGATCGAGCCACTGCGCCGGCAGTTGATGGGGCTCATCCAGATGGCTGGCGGACACCAGGCTGCCGTCGTTCTCGTACAGGCTCATGCGTTTGAACACCGGATCCTCGGCGAGCATGCGCACCAGCCCGCGATGGCGCTGGCCCAGGTCCTCCATGTCACCGCGCGTGACCCGGCCGATGGCTTGGGCACGGTCCACCAACTGACGCAGGTTTTCTGCGGCGATGGTCGCAAGATTCAGGTGCTCGGCGGCCTTGGCGGCCAGCGCTTCATGGCGCGAGGTGGCTTTCTGCTGGAAATACAGCGCCCAGAGAAACACCAGCGTCGCGGCGCAGAGCGTCATGAGCAACACTTGAAGAAAGCTTAAGGAGGAGAAAGATCGGCGGATCACTGCTGGAATTTCCTGCCGCAAAGTGATGGCAGAATAATACTGCTTTGTGACTGATTCATGACCGGTCGATGTCTCGCCCGCATCACCACTGTTTGTAGGAGCGCGCTTGCCCGCGACCGCGGTGTGTCAACAACCAGATTCATCACAGGCAGATCGCAATCGCGGGCAAGCGCGCTCCTACCGCTCAGGTGGTGATGCCGATGTCTTGTCAGCCGCGCCGGGCGGTGAAGAGGTTCACGCCAGCATTACATCGGGCTACCGCCCACCCTGTAGGAGCGCGCTTGCCCGCGACCGCGGTGGGTCAGCAACCAGATTCATCACAGGCAGATCGCAATCACGGGCAAGCGCGCTCCTACGTGCATTGATAAGCGTCATGCATCAATCGATGAAAACATAGCACTTATCGTTTCAAATTGTGTCCAGCAAACTCCAGCCCATAAAAAGCGCCGCAAGGCACGTCAACAAGATCGCTGGAGAACACTCATGCATGGTTCACCCCATTCGCGGCCTTCGTCCGCCTCATCCAAAGCCGGTGCCGTTTTTCGCGTCACGTCGGGCAACTTTCTCGAACAATTCGATTTCTTCCTCTTTGGCTTCTACGCCACCCAGATCGCAGCCGTCTTCTTTCCTGCATCGAGCGAATTTGCCTCGCTGATGATGACCTTCGCCGTGTTCGGCGCAGGCTTTCTGATGCGTCCGCTGGGCGCGGTGATCCTGGGGGCGTACATCGACGACGTGGGGCGGCGCAAGGGCTTGATCGTCACCTTGTCGATCATGGCCAGCGGCACCTTGCTGATCGTGCTGGTGCCTGGTTACGCCAGCATCGGCCTGTGGGCACCGGCGCTGGTATTGCTGGGCCGCCTGCTGCAAGGCTTCTCGGCGGGCGCCGAGCTGGGCGGTGTGTCGGTGTATCTGGCGGAAATGGCGACGCCCGGTCGCAAGGGCTTCTACACCAGTTGGCAATCGGGCAGCCAGCAAGTGGCAATCGTGGTCGCCGCCGCACTGGGCTACGCGCTCAACCAATGGATGGCGCCTGCCGCCGTAGCCGATTGGGGATGGCGTATTCCGTTCGCCGTCGGGTGCCTGATCGTGCCCTTTATCTTCGTGCTGCGCCGCAACCTACAGGAGACTGAAGAATTTGCCGCCCGCGCCCATCGTCCAACCATGAAGCAGGTCTTCGCCACCTTGCTGCAGAACTGGGGTGTGGTGGTCGCTGGGATGCTGATGGTGGCGATGACCACCACCGCCTTCTACCTGATTACCGTGTACGCACCGACCTTCGGCAAGACCGTGCTCAACCTGAGCACCGCCGATGCCTTGCTGGTGACGCTGCTGGTGGGGGTGTCCAACTTCATCTGGCTGCCGATTGGCGGCGCCTTGAGTGACCGCTTTGGCCGCAAGCCACTGCTGGCGGCGATGACCGTGTTGACGATTTTCACCGCTTATCCGGCCCTGTCGTTCCTGGCCCAGGCGCCGAGTTTCAGCCACATGCTGGAAGTGCTGCTGTGGTTCTCGTGCCTCTATGGCCTGTACAACGGCGCGATGATTCCGGCACTGACCGAGATCATGCCGGTCGAGGTGCGTGTCGCCGGTTTTTCCCTGGCCTATAGCCTGGCAACTGCAGTGTTCGGCGGTTTCACCCCGGCAGTCTCGACCTGGCTGATCCACCTGACCGGCGACAAGGCCGCGCCTGCCTACTGGATGACCTTCGCTGCCATCTGTGCGCTGTGCGCAACCCTGGTGCTGTACCGCAATCTTTCGGCCCGCGCGCAATTGGCGGTCTGATCCGCAACACCCACAACAATAAGGATTTGTCATGAATGCACTGTTCAAACACCTGGCTGCGTGGAGTCTGGGCTGCCTGGCGTTGAGCCCGTTGGCTCAGGCCGAGGAACTCAAGGTGATGACCTCTGGCGGCTTCACCGCTGCCTATAAACAACTCGGCCCGCAATACGCGGCCGAAAGCGGCGACACCTTGCAAACCATCCTCGGCCCGTCGATGGGCAAGGCCCCTGAAGCGATTCCCAACCGACTGGCCCGGGGCGAGCACGCCGATGTGGTGATCATGGTCGGTTATGCGCTGGATGAATTGATCAAGCAAGGCAAGGTCGACCCGGCCTCCCGGGTGGAGCTGGCCGACTCGCGGATCGGCCTGGTGGTCAGGCAGGGCGCGGCCAAGCCTGCCATTGGCACCGATGCCCAGCTCAAGGAGGTGCTGCTCAAGGCCCGGTCCGTCGCCTATTCCGACAGCGCCAGCGGGGTGTACGTCGAGAAAGAGCTGTTCAGGAAACTGGGCATCCAGGATCAGGCCGGACCCAAGGGCAAGATGATCGAGCGCATTCCAGTGGCCTCGGTCGTTGCCAATGGCGAATACGAAGTGGGCTTGCAGCAGGTTTCCGAATTGCTGCCGGTGCCGGGCGTGACCTACGTCGGCAAGCTTCCGGAAAACGTCCAGTCCGTGACCCGCTTCGCCGCCGGCATTCCGAGCAATGCCGAGCACCCGCAGCAGGCCAGGGCGTTGCTAGAATACCTGGCATCACCCAAGGCGCAGCCGGTGGTTCAGGCCACGGGGCTGGACTCAGTGCCCCGCTGATCGGATCGGCATGTCCCTGACCAGTCTTTCCAGTTCGATAGCCGCGGGCGTCAGGGTACGTCCGCGGCGCTTGATCAGCCCGACGTTGCGCAGCACTTCGGGTTCGATCAGCGGCACGCTCACCAGGATCGGGTGAGGCGCCGCCGGCATTGCAATCGACGGCACCGCCGCCACCCCCAGACCCGCTTCCACCAGGCCGATCATTGTCGTGACATGACGTGTCTCGCAGATGCTCGGCCTCTTCGGATGCAGGCGCATCAAGGCCTGATCCAGCACCAGGCGGTTGCCCGAGGTCTTGTCGAGGCTGATGTAGTCGTGCTCGTACATCTCCTCCCAACTGACCTGTTCGCGGCTCGCCAGTGGATGATCCCGGCGGCAGGCGACGACGTAGCGTTCCTGCAGCAACAGTTCGAAATCCACTTCGGCGGCCAGGGTGCCACTGAAACTCACGCCAAAATCCGCATCGCCCGACGCCACGGCGCTGTTGACCTCGTTGGCGCTGGCGTCGAGCACCCTGACCCTGATCTTCGGATACAGACGGTGAAACGCGCTGATGACCTGAGGCATGAAGTAGTACGCCGCCGAAGGCACGCAGGCGATGGTCACGTTGCCCAGGCGGGTGGACGCCACTTCGCTGATGCTCATCAGGGCGATGTCCAGATCGTCGAGCATGCGCTCGACCTGAGGCAGGAAGGCCAGGCCGACGCTGGTCAGGCTGACCTTGCGCGTGGTGCGCTCGAACAGCTTCACGTTGAGGGCCGATTCGAGTTTTTCGATACGACGGCTGAGCGCCGGCTGGGTGATGCGGATCGCGTCGGCTGCCTTGCGGAAGCTGCCGTTCTCCACCACTGCGCGAAAGGCCTGCAGGTCATTGAGGTCGAAGTTGATGCTCATCGGGCCACCAGCTTGTGGATCATGAACCGGTGATCGGCCGAGAACAGCCGGCGAAAGGTCAGCATGACCGCGCCCACGGTGCCCAGGGCCGAGCCTGCGGCAATCAGGAACATGATCACGATCTGGTAGCGCACGGCGTCCACCGGGTTTTCCCCGGCCAGCACCTGACCGGTCATCATGCCTGGCAGGCTGACGATGCCGACCACGGTCATCTGGTTCAGGGTCGGCATCATCCCGGCCCGCACCGCCTGCCGGGCCGCCGATTGCGCCGCCTCCCAACGGGTGCCGCCCAGGGCCAGGATCATCTCGATGGTGTTGCGCCCCGAGGTCAGTTCCGAGGTCATGCGCTCGATGCCCAGCGACACTGCCGTCAGGGTGTTGCCCAGGATCATCCCCAGGATCGGAATCGCGTATTGCGGTTCGTACCAGGGGCGGATGCGGATAATCACGAACAGCCCGATGGCGCTGACCAGCCACGAACTGCTCCACACCGCCATCACGCTGTCGACCAGTTGCCCGGCGTAGGTGCGCTTGCCCCGGCCTGCGGCCGAGACACCGGCGATCAGCGTCATCAGGCACATCAGCGGCAGCACCACGTACCAGCGGGCATTGGCGAACACCCAGCCCAGCAGGTAACCGACGGCCAGCAATTGCACCACCGTGCGCACCGAGGCCCAGAGCAGCTTGCGTTCCAGATCGAGCTTGAGCAGCACTGACAGCCCGCCGTTGATCAGGATCAGCGAGGCGGCGATGCACAGATCGAAAGCGGAGAGGTTCTGATAGTTCATCGCTGCGGCTCCAGTTGCAGTACACCCTTGTCCATCGTCAGGTGGCGGGTGCTCATGCGCCGCGCCTGCGCGGGGTCGTGAGACACCCAGATATAGGCCCGTGATGTGTCCGCATCGAACCAATGACGCACCAGATGCTCGACGGCGGATGCCGATTGCGGGTCCAGCGCCGAGGTCGGTTCATCGAACAGCATCACCTGCGGTTCCAGTTGCAGGGTGCGGACCAGCGCGACGATCTGCGACTCGCCGCCTGACAGGTCCTGCGCGTTCTTTTGCAGAAACGCAGGTTCCTTGCCCGCCTGGGCCAGCAGTTCAGTGGCTTTAGGCAGATTGAAGCGGCGCTGGCGCAGGCTCTTGAGGGTGTAGGGAAATTGCAGGTTGTCCAGTACCGATCCCTCGACCAGCGCCGGGCGTTGCGCGAGGTAAGACACGCAGGTGCGGTAATGGGGAATCATCTCACTGGAAATCAGCTTGCCGTGCCACAGCATCTGGCCGGTGGCGGGTGCGTCGAGCAGTGCCAGGGCTCGCAGGAAAACGCTCTTGCCCGAGCCGGATGCGCCGGTGATCGCGATTTGTGCGCCGGGCGTCAGGACAAAGTCCGTGGGCTTGAGCAGTTCGACCACGCCGCCCGGATCAAGGCGGCCCAGGTGCCGGGTTTCCAGCAAAGGCCCGGTGGACGGGGGAGTGGGGGAGGCACTCGACGACACGGTGATTCCTTATGGACGAACAGGCGAAAACGCCCTGCATTATTGCCCAGCGGATGTCGGTTCACCACAAGCCCCATGTTTCGGCAGAGCTGCTGCACACGCGAGCCGAACCTACGGGTGGCTTGTCGCCTTGATGAACTCCACAAACGCCCGCAGCGGCGATGGCAGATAGCGCCGCCCCGGGTAATACAGAAACGGCCCGCTGAAATTCTGCCACCAGGGCTCCAGGATCGGCTCCAGCGCGCCGCTCTCCAGATGCGGGCGCAGCCAGTCTTCGAACAGATGGACCACGCCCAGTCCGTCCACCGCCGCCTGCACCGCCAGATCGACGCCGCCTGCGATGTTGACCAGCAGCGGCCCGGCAGGATCGACGCGGATCACCTGGCCGTCACGCTCGTATTCCCAGACCGGCATGTTGCCGCTGGCGAACTTGCCACGCAGGCACGCGTGTTCGAGCAGCTCGACCGGATGGGCGGGCCGGCCCCGGGCGTCAAGGTAGCCCGGTGCGGCCGCGGTGGCGAAGCGCTGCCACCGCGGCCCGATGGGCACGGCGATCATGTCCTGTTCCAGGCGCTCGTCGTAGCGGATGCCCGCGTCGCAGCCTGCGGCGAGCATGTCGACGAAGCTTTCCTCGACGGTGATTTCCAGACGGATATCGGGATGAGCCTTGAGGAAGGGCGTGATGATGCCCGGCAATACCAGCCGCGCCGCGCTGGCCGGAACGTTGAGTTTGAGTGTGCCGGAGGGGCGGTCGCGAAAGTCGTTGACCACGTCCAGCGCCGACTCCACTTCGCCCAGCGCCGGAACGATACGCTCCATCAAGCGCGTGCCCGCTTCGGTCGGCACCACGCTGCGGGTGGTGCGGTTGAGCAGGCGCACGCCCAGGCTCGCTTCCAGCCGGCGCAGCGCGTCACTCAGGCTGGAAGCCGATTTGCCGCTGGCGCGGGCACCTTCGCGAAAGCCGCCCGCTTTGACCACGGCCACGAAGGCCAACAAATCCTGAATGTCTGCTGCCATTGTCCGATGCCATTGTTCGAATTTTCGTACAGCCTGTGCCGATTGCACCTGATTATCAATGCAGTGGTCAACGTCTAAAGTGATCGAACTCACTTTCAGGAGGCAACCGACATGAGCGAAGCCAGCAAGGCAGGTACGTTTTCCATTGGCGACCGGATCGTCAATCGTCTGGGTTACGGCGCGATGCAACTGGCTGGCCCCGGCGTGTTCGGCCCGCCCAAGGACCCCGATGCCGCGGTCGCGGTGCTGCGTGAAGCCGTGGCCCTGGGCGTGAACCACATCGACACCTCGGATTTCTATGGCCCCCACGTCACCAATCGCCTGATTCGCCAGGCCCTGCACCCCTATGCCGACGACCTGACCCTGGTCACCAAGGTCGGCGCCCGGCGCGGCGACGACGCTTCATGGAATCCGGCCCACAGCCCGGCCGAATTGACGCAAGCGGTGCATGACAACCTGCGCAACCTGGGGCTGGATGTACTGGACGTGGTCAATCTGCGGGCATGGGGCAACATGCATTCGCCGGGAGAGGAGTCCATTGAGGAGTCGTTCACTGCGCTGGCGGAGTTGCAACATCAGGGGCTGATCCGCCATCTGGGGTTGAGCAACGTGACATCGGCGCAGTTGAAAGAAGCTCAGGGTATCGCCAGGGTCGTCTGCGTGCAGAACCACTACAACCTGTCCCATCGCGATGACGAGTCATTGATTGCCGAACTGGCCAGGCAGGGCATCGCCTACGTGCCGTTCTTTCCGCTGGGTGGCTTCACCCCGCTGCAATCCCAGGTGCTGGCCAGCGTCGCAAGCCGCATGGGCGCGTCGCAGCTGTGCGTGGCACTGGCCTGGCTGCTGCAACGCTCACCCAACATCCTGCTGATTCCGGGCACGTCATCGGTGGCGCACCTGCGTGAGAACTCAAGCGCTGCCGGGTTGGAGATTCCGCCCGGGCTGCTGGCGGAGCTGGACGGCGTGGCCGGGTGACGGGACCGCTGTCATAGCCCCGGCCCCGATTCAATTGAACACGGTAATTGCGCCGACGCCGATCGCTGCAGCCAGCATCACCAGCACCGTGCCGAAGGTCCATTTCAGTGACACCCGCTGGTTGTCGCCGTAGTCGATGTCCAGCAGGCCACACAGAAGATAAGTCGAGGCCACCAGTGGGCTGAGCAGGTGCACCGGCTGGCCGATCAGCGAGGCGATGGCCATTTCATTGGGGCCGATGCCGTAATGCGCGGCGGTCTGCGCCAGGATCGGCAGCACGCCGAAGTAGAAGGCATCGTTGGTCAGCACGTAGGTGAAGGGCATGCTCAGCAATGCGGTAATCACCGACATGCAGTGCCCTGCCTGCTGCGGCAGCAGGGTGATGAGGTTGTCGGAGATCGCCTTGGTCATCCCGGTGCCGCCCATGATGCCGACGAAAATGCCTGCGGCGAAGATCAGTAACGTCACGGCCATGACGTTGTCGGCATGGCGACCGATGACTTCCTTCTGTTGTTTGAGCGTCGGGTAATTGATCAGGCACGCCAGGCCGAATGCGACCATGAACAGAATCGGCAGCGGCATCAGGTTGAGCATCATGCTGGTGATGAGCGCGAGGGTCAGCACGACGTTGAACAGGAATTTCGGGTCGCTCAGGCGAATGTGTGCATACCCTTCCAGCAGCTGTTGCTCGCTGACGCTGACGATACCCAGGCGTCGATATTCCATGCGACCCAGCCACCACGCGGCAAAAATCACCCAGACGCCACCGGCGATCATGATAGGCACCATCTGCAGAAACAGCTCGGTGATGTCCACGTGCATGGCGCTGGCGGCCCGGGAAAACGGTCCGGCCCAGGGCAGGATGTTCATCACCCCGATCGACAGCAGCAACACTGTAGCCATGACCTGCAACCGGATGCCTGTCAGGCGGTAGAGGGGCAGGAAAGCTGCCGTGGCGATGATGTAGGTGGTCGCGCCGTCACCGTCCAGGCCTACGCACAGACCGAGCACGGCGGTGCCCGTGACAATCTTGCGTGGATCGCCCTTGACCAGCCGCAGCAGAACTTTGATCAACGGGTTGAACAGGCCCGCGTCGGTCATCATGCAGAAGTACAGGATCGCGAACGTCAGCATGATGCCCGTGGGAGCGAGCATCTTCACGCCGTCGTACATCATCGCGCCCAGTTGCGTGGCGAAACCGCCCAGGCAGCCGAAGACGATGGGCACCAGGAGCAGCGCGACCAGCGGCGAAAGGCGTTTGCTCATGATCAGGTACATGAAGCAGGCGATCATCGCGTAGCTCAGAAAGATCAACATGGGTGTCCCTTTTATTGATTTTGTAAGGGGCGGGCGCGGGTGGCCCGCTTTGTCAAAGGCGAGCGAAGCCCGTGCGCGGCGCACACAGGGTTCGGCAGGTCAGGTTGCTAGCTGTGGGAGAACATCGGTTGGCCGCTGTGTTCAAGGTCGGCGACCAGGATCGAGCCGGTCGAGGAGTCAGTGATGAACAACTGTCGATTGCCCTCGCCACCGAAGGCCAGGTTGGTCAGGGTGCGGCCCTGGGTGCAGGAGCGAATGCGATACAGCGGCACGGCATGCGGATCGAACACCCATACGCAGCCGTTGCCGGCATCGCACACGTACAGGTTGCCCTGAGAGTCCAAGGCCATGCCGTCGGCACCGCTGACACCACCGGCCATGGCGGTAAAAATGCCTACCTTGCTGGTGCCGCCGTCGGGCTGAATCGGCAGGCGCCAGACTGCATTGCCACGAGTCATCGCCACGAACAGCGCATTCTGCGCCAAGTCCATGACCAGGCCGTTGGGGCTTGGACCGTTGTCGATAAGGCGGGTGAGGATTTGCCTTTCCAGGTCATAGGCGTACACCCGGCCGGTCGGATCCTGCTGGCCGGTCTGGCCCTGGTCGGTGAAGTAGAGCTTGCCTGCAGCGTCGAAGAACAGATCGTTGACGCCTTTGAAGCCTTCGCTGCGGCTATGGGTCAGAAACGGCGAAACCTGGCCCGTGTCAGGGTTCAGGATGAGGATGCCCAGCTTGTAATCGGCGATGAAGATGCGACCGTCGCGATGGATCTTCAGGCCATTGGGCCAGCCACCGTACTGCGCCACCAGCGTCCAGTTGCCCTGGGGATCGATACGCAGGATGCGGCCGTAGGGAATGTCGGTGACGTAGAGATTGCCCTGCCGATCGAAGGACGGGCCCTCCAGAAAGCTTTTGACCTTTTGCCCGGGCTTGTTGGCTCGAACCCAGTCCGAGTCGCCGTCTTTGCAAAGATGGTCCGGGAGCGTGGTGAACACGCGCGTCGGCAGGTCACGAGGCGGGGCATACAAACTCACAGGATCAGCTCCTACAGGACGAACAGGCAATCTCCCCATCTTGGAGCGGAAGAAGCCTGTTCGCTATGTTGTTATTGTTCTGTCTAATAGAACGTTGTGTTTACTGATAGAACAAATGTCGGCTGATTTTCTCGGCCTGTCAACCCGTCCGCGTCTGAGTAATGTTCCCCGGAGAGAATTCATAAAGGCACGCCCCGCGCTAACCTCCGGGCTTCCGATCAGTGTCGTTGACAGGAGCAAAAGACCGGTTCATTCTTTATTTAGAACGATGTTCTGTCAGATAGAACGACTGTATTTCTACACCCGGAGACCGGCGATGAACCATAAAAACAACCTGGACATCCTCATCAGCGAGGTGGGTCCCCGAGACGGATTGCAGAGCGTCAGTGCAACGATGCCCACGGCCCTCAAGCTCAAGTGGCTGACCGCGCTGGCGGATGCCGGCCTGCGGGAAATCGAGGTCGGCTCCTTCGTATCGCCCAAGCTGCTGCCGCAAATGGCCGATGCCGCCGAGCTGGTCGCCCACCTGCGCCAGCGGCCTGACGTATTCGTCACGGCCCTGGTGCCGAACCTGAAGGGCGCCGAAGCCGCCTTCAATGCGGGCGTGCAGAAGATCACCATGCCCATTTCCGTCAGTGAGCCGCATTCGCTGGCGAACATTCGCAAGACTCACCAACAGGTGTATGACGAAGTGCGCGCAGTGCTGGCGCTGCGCAACGAGCGTTTTCCCCACGTTGAAGTCGAGTCCGGCCTGTCCACGGTGTTCGGCTGCACCATCCAGGGCGAAGTGCCGGAAGATGATGTGCTGCGCATGGCCCTGACCATGGTCGAGTTGGGGGTCGATGAGGTGGGGCTGGCTGACACCGTCGGCTACGCCAATCCGGCTCAGGTGCGCCGCGTGTTCACCCGGCTGCGCAACGAAATCGGCGCCAAGGCCGGCAGTGCGCATTTTCACAACACCCGCGGGCAGGGCCTGGCGAACGTGGTGGCGGCGCTGGATGTCGGCGTCACCACCATCGATGCCTCCCAAGGGGGAATCGGGGGTTGTCCTTACGCGCCGGGGGCTTCGGGCAATATCGTGACCGAGGATCTGGTGTACCTGCTCGAATCCATGGGCCTGCGCACAGGCGTTGATATCGACCGGCTGGTCGCCGCCCGCCAGTGGCTGATCGAGGGGCTGCCTGGCGAGCCGTTGTACGGCTTCATTCCCGACGCCGGGGTGGGCAAGAACTTTCACTACGCAGGAGGTGCGCAATGACCCTGCTCAATGAACAGCTCCAGGCACTGCCGCTGGCCGGCGTGCGTGTCGTGGAGTTCGTGCACATGGTCATGGGCCCCACCTGTGGCCTGGTTCTCGCGGACCTGGGCGCGGAAGTGATCAAGGTCGAGCCGGTGCCCGAGGGCGACAACACCCGACGCCTGACCGGTTCCGGAGCGGGCTACTGGATGACCTATAACCGCAACAAGAAAAGCTTCGCCGTCGACATCAAGACCGAAGAAGGCATGGCGGCGGTGCGCAAGCTCATCGAAAGCGCCGACGTGGTGACCGAGAATTTCCGTCCGGGTGCCATGGAGAAACTCGGCCTGGGGTACGAGCAGGTCAAGGCCATCAAGCCCGACATCATCTACAGCTCGATGAAGGGCTTCCTGCCGGGGCCCTATGAGCAACGCACGGCACTGGACGAAGTGGTGCAGATGATGACTGGCCTGGCCTACATGACCGGGCCCGAAGGGCGTCCGCTGCGGGCCGGCGCCTCGGTCAACGATGTGATGGGCGGGATGTTCAGTGCCATCTCCATCCTGGCCGCACTGCTGCAACGCAAGGATACGGCGCAAGGACAGTTCGTGCAGACCGGGTTGTTCGAGAACTCCGCGTTCCTGGTCGGCCAACACATGATGCAAATGGCGACCACCGGCAAACCCGCAGCGCCGATGCCCAGTCGCTTGTCGGCGTGGGCCATCTATGACGTGTTCGACACCCTGGGCGACGAGCAGGTGTTCATGGGGGTGGTCAGCGACAGCCAATGGTTGAATTTCTGCCAGAGCTTCGGCTTCCAGGAGTTGGGGAGCGATCCGCAATTGGCCAAGAACACCCAGCGGGTCCAGGCCCGAAGCAAGATTCTGCCGCAGGTCCGGGCGCGCCTTGCAACCTTGGGTAAACAGGAAGTCATGGCGATGTGTGAACAGGCCGGGCTGCCGTTTTCTCCGATCCAGCGCCCCCAGGATCTGTTCGATGACCGACACCTGAATGAGTCCGGTGGGCTGGCGCATCTGACGCTGGAAAACGGCGAAGCGGTCAAGGTGCCCATGTTGCCGTTCGAAATGAATGGCCGCAGGTTCGACACGCGCCTGAATGTGCCACAGCTGGGCAGCCACTCTGCCGAGTTGCTTGAACAGATGGGCTATGCGTCGGGGGATATCGACGCGTTGCGCGAGCGAGGCATCGTTCGCTGAGCCACCCCGGAACGGACGCCAGATTCCATTCGCTGACGGCCATGTGCCGTCAGTCCTACAACAATAAATACAGAGGAAAGCGGTCATGGCGATTGTCACGACTACCCCGCACAGCAACGACGCCAGCGCTGTGCGACCACTCGACAGCGAGCAGACCCGCGTACTGCACAAGGCTGCCTGGCGACTGATTCCGTTGTTGGCACTGGCTTACTTTTTCAACTATCTGGACCGTACCAGCGTTGGCTACGCCGCCCTGCAGATGACCGAGCAGCTTGGTTTGACCGCCACCCAGTTCGGCCTGGGTGCGGGCATCATGTTCTTCGGCTATTGCCTGTGCGAAGTGCCGAGCAACCTTGCGATGTATCGCTTCGGCGCGCGCCTGTGGATGGCGCGGATCATGATTACCTGGGGCCTGGCGGCAGCGGCGACAGCGATGATCGTCGGGCCTTACAGCTTTTACGTGGTGAGGTTGATTCTGGGTATCGCCGAGGCCGGCTTTTTCCCCGGGGTGATCTTCTTCCTGACCCTGTGGTTTCCGGCGCAGTACCGTACCCGAGTACTGGCCTGGTTCACCGTGGCGACGCCCATTTCGTTTCTGGTAGGCGGGCCGCTGTCCATCTGGCTGCTGCAGATGCACGGAATGCTGGGCCTGGCCGGCTGGCAATGGATGTTTCTGATCGAGGGTGTGCCAGCCTGTATTCTCGGGTTGATTACCTTGAAGGTGCTGACCAACCATCCGGCAGAGGCCAAGTGGCTCACCGCCGACGAGCGTCAGGTGTTGACCGGCATGCTGGCCGATGAACAGAGCAAAGGGCAGCACAGTCATGGCTTCAAGGCGGCCTTGAAAGATCCACGGGTGTGGATTCTCAGTTCGATCACCTTCAGCTTTACCTTGGGCTCCTACGGCATCGGCATCTGGTTGCCGCAGATGCTCAAGGCCCATGGCGTCGAAGTCAGCATGATCGGCTGGGTGGCGGCGATTCCTTATTTCTTCGCCACGGTGGCGTTGCTGGTCTGGGCCAAACATGTCGACCGTACCGGCAAAGGCATTTTGAACCTGACCCTGGCCATGCTGCTGGCGGGCGTGGCGCTGATTCTGGCGCTGCAGATGAACGCGCTGGTTCCGGCGCTGGCCGGTATCACGATGGCGCTGATCGGCACGATTGCCGGTAAAACCATTTTCTACACATTGCCGGGCAAATTCCTGCGTGGCCAGGCCGCCGCAGGCGGGATTGCGCTGATCAACTCGATTGGCGCCTTTGGCGGATTTGTCGGGCCGTACCTGATGGGCTTCCTCAAGGACTACACCGGCTCTTTCACTGCGGGCCTGATGGCAATGGGTTGCATCATGTTCGTGGCGGCGGCGATGGTGCTCTCGCTGCGGTTCTTTCTGAAAGAGGCGTGAGGGCGGGTCGCGTTTTTTGCACCTGTACTTTTTGCGGAAGGTATCCTGCGCCTCTGATATTGTCTCGCAGGCGACAACACGGCCCCCGGGGCAGCTGTCGCCGGCAAGCGATGAATCGACAATGAGTGTCTATGAATACCGAATCCGAGAAAAACCCTTCCGAGCAGGCCGCTCAAGCAGAAGGCGGTGTGGCGGCCGTCGACCGTGCATTCGCCATCCTGGCGGCCTTCAACATCGAGCAGGATTGCCTGACCCTGGCGGAAATTTCCAGGCGCACCGGGCTGTATAAAAGCACCATCCTGAGGCTCATCGCTTCACTGGAAAAAGCCGGTTTCGTTCGCCGACTCAGCGACGGTCGCTATTCGGTGGGGCCCGAGCCGTTGCGCCTGTCCCAGCTGTACCAGACGTCATTTCGCTTGCGTGACGTGATTCATCCGTTGCTGGAATCCATCGCCGAGGAAAGCGGCGAAACCTCTTCGTTCTATGTGCAGGAAAATGGCAGCCGAGTGGTGCTGTTTCGCGTCGAGCCCAAACGTGCGGTGCGGGTGTCGGTGCTTGAAGGCGCGCGTTTTCCGCTGCAGGCCGGAGCATCGGGCAAGATTCTTCGGGCGTTCTCGCGCAACGCCGACCCGGCCCTGGCCGAAGTTCGCGAGCGCTTCTGGGCCAGCTCATTTGGCGAGCGTGATCCGGAAACCAGCGCGGTGTCTGTGCCGGTATTCGCGATGGGCTTTGAATTGAAGGGGGCGCTGACCTTGTCCGGGCCGTCCGATCGATTGCTCAAAGAGCATATCGAGCACGCCGCCTCGATCCTGCTGCGCAACGCGGCCATTGCCACCAGCGCGCTGGGTGGCAACGATTCGGAACTGCGTCAGGCGCTCAAACGCCTCAATCCCTGACGGTCGAGCGCCCCGGCCTGCAGAGGGCAGGGCACACTAGCCCGGCATCTCTTCCCGGCTGAACGCATCCAGCGCCTTGACCAGCCCCTGGGCCGCAAGCCGGACCAGTTCACCACCTTTTTCCGGGGTCGCCAGAGCCGGGTCCGAGCCCATGCGGCCGTCAGGGAAGCGTGCGCGGAAATCCTTCGCTTCGCGGATCGGGCCTGTGGGGGCGATTTGTGGGGAGTAGGGCGCCGACTTGATCGACTCCGGATACGCCCACTGGGTCACGGCGATTTCCGATGGCGTGGCGTGACTGCCGTGGCCGGTGGGGAATTGCTCGTTGGCCAGGCGGGTCACGCCTTCCAGGTCCCACCAGTTGCAGAGCTTCAGGGCGAAACCTGCGGGACGACGGGCGAAGCTGGCTTCGGCGTACAGCTCCGAGAATGCCGCTTCAATCGAGGCAATGTTGCCGCCGTGGCCGTTGAGGAACAGGATCTTTTCGAAGCCATGTCCGGCCAGGGAGCGTACCCAGTCACCGATGGCGGCGATGAAGGTCGAGGGGCGCAGGGAGATGGTGCCGGGAAAACCCAGGTGGTGCTGGGCCATGCCGATGTTGAAGGTCGGCGCGACCAGGATGTCGGCATACTTTTGCGCTTCTTCGGCGATGATCTGCGGGCACATCCAGTCGGTGCCGAGCAGTCCGGTGGGGCCGTGTTGCTCGTTCGAGCCGATGGGCACGACGATGGTGCGGCTGCGGGTCAGGTATTGCTCGATCTCGCGCCAGGTCGACAGGTGCAGAAGCATGTACAGGTCCTCTTTCAGGCAGGTCCGTTCTTGATGACGATGGGGAAGTGCGGGGAATGTCACATGCTCAGAGGCAGCGGGCAATAGCACCTAGGTGCATGCCCGCTTCCAGGTTGGACAGTTACTTCGCGGACAGCGGTGGAGTGCGCGGCGGCACCTGGCGCTTGCTGCCGGTGGCTTCGAATGCCGAGGCCAGGCGCAGCAGGCTGGAGTCGTCATAGGCGCGGCCAGCGAAAGTCAGGCCCACTGGCATGCCGATGTCAGGCATCACGCCCATCGGCACGGTGACCGTGGGCACGCCCAGGTGACGAATGGCGAGGTTGCCGTTGGCCACCCAAACACCGTTGCTCCAGGCGATATCGGCGGATTGCGGATCAATATCGGCATTGGCGGGGGCTACGTCAGCCACGGTGGGGAACAGCACGGCATCGAGTCCCAGCCGGTTCATCCATTCTTCCAGGTCCATGCGCCGGGTTTTTTCAAGGCCGCGCAGGCCGTCGGCCAGGGTGTCGATTTCGTTCCAGGGCGTGATGCCGCGTTCGGCCATGCGCACGTATTCGTCCATGCCGGCGGCCAGGTCGCCCTCGCGATTGGGCAGGGTGCCGGGGTCGTGGGGGAAGATTTTCGGGCCGTCGACGTCCACCAGGCGGTTGAGTTTCGGATCGCCGTTGGCCTGCAGGAAATCGTCGAACGCCCAGGCGGTCAGGTCCCACAGTTCATAGTGCAGGAATTCCTTGGAGACGATGCCGCGGTTGAACACGGTCGGGGCGCCGGGGCGGTCGCCTTCGCAATTGGACACCAGCGGGAAATCCACTTCGATCACTTCTGCGCCAGAGGCTTCCAGCGCCTTGCGGGCCTGTTCCCACAAGCCGATCACGCTTGCGCGGGTGTTGATGCGTTGCCCGGTCGGGCCGCCAATGCCCGGTGCTTCGCTGGTGCCCGCTTCAAGGTCGGCATTGATGTACATGCGCGGCACGCCCAGGCGTTTGCCTGTGAGGGCGCCAGGTTGCGCAGCCAGTTCGGTGTAGGAAGCGGGGCGCACCTGTGAAACCGCTGGAATCGGCACCCAGGGTTGCAGGCGCCAGAGGTCGCCGCGGGTGTCCGGGTCTTCGGCGACGATCACGTCGAGCACTTCCAGCAGGTCGGCCATGGTCCGCGCGAACGGCACGACCACGTCCATGGTCGGCGTCAGTGGCCAGTTGCCGCGCACGGAGATCACGCCGCGCGACGGGGTATAGGCGCACAGGCCGTTGTTGGACGCCGGGCCACGGCCGCTCGACCAGGTTTCCTCGGCCAGGCCGAACGCGGCAAAGCTTGCAGCCGTTGCCGTGCCAGCGCCATTGGAGGAGCCGGAGGCAAAGGGTGCGGTGAGGAATTCACCGTTGTACGGGCTTTCTGCCCGGCCGTAGACACCGCGCTGCATGCCGCCGTTAGCCATGGGCGGCATGTTGGTCTTGCCCAGGCAGATCGCCCCGGCGGCGCGCAGGCGCTCGATGGTGAAGGCGTCGCGGTGGGCAACCAGATCGGCGAAGGCCGGGCTGCCGGAAGCGGCGGTCAGGCCCTTGACCAGATAGCTGTCCTTGGCGGTGTAGGGAATGCCGTCGAGCGGGCTGAGCAACTGGCCCCTGGCGCGGCGTGCGTCCGAGGCCCGGGCTTCCTCGAGCGCCTCTGGGTTGCGCACCACCACGGCGTTGAGGGCGGTGGCGGTCTGGGGGCCGTCGTAGGCGTCGATCCGGGCGAGGTAGGCCTGCACCAGTTCAACCGCCGTGGTCTGGCCGGACTCCAGCGCTTCGCGCAGTCGGGCTATGGAAACTTCGGTCACTTCAATCATGGGGCCACCGCCATTTGCTGGTCTTGAGGATGTCGCGAATGTGTGAAGGGTCAGCGTCGTCGACCCGGATGCCGTATTTAACACCAAGTGTCGAGCGAGGGCTAGAAGTTCGATTTTTATCGGGTTTATCAGCTTTGTTCTGTAACATCACTTTAATATCACCCTGTTAACGTGCTCGCTTTCGTCTGGCGCGGTAGTACGAGCATGCAGGCAGAACATTTCACATTCATGCGGCCCAAGTTGCCGAGGGATCATCGTTGTGCCGGCGATTTGTGCAACGAGGTGCCTGCTATCGACTCCGACAGCACCAACACCCGGGTCATGGAAATCTTCAGCGCCCAGCGTGACATGGCATGCCTTGCGGTAATCGAGGGCGACCGCCCCATCGGCCTGATCAATCGCAACATTTTCCTGTCGCAGATGAGCAAGCCGTTTCATCGCGAACTGTACGACAAGAAAAGCTGCATCGCCTTCATGGACAAGGAACCTTTGGTCGTCGATGCGCAGATGAGCATCGAGGAGCTGACGTTCAAGACCGTCGAGTCCGGCGAGAAGGCCCTGGCAGACGGTTTCATCGTCACCCGCAACGGGCGCTTTGCCGGGCTTGGCAGTGGGCTTGAGCTGATGGCGGTGGTGGCGGCGATGCAGGCCGAGAAAAATCGCCAGATGATGCAGAGCATCGAGTACGCCAGCGTCATCCAGCGCGCCATGCTGCGTGCGTCCCGTGATGCCTTGAGCTCGACCCTGGGCGACGCCTCGCTGTTGTGGGAGCCCCGTGATGTAGTGGGTGGCGACTTCTATCACTTCTGCGCCTACCCCGATGGCTGGTTTGGCGCCATCGCAGACTGCACCGGCCATGGTGTGCCGGGCGCCTTCATGACCCTGATCGCATCGTCGTCCCTGACCCAGGCGCTGGCTCAATTGGGGCCCCGTGACCCCGGCCAGTTGCTGTCGGCAGTCAACCGCAGCGTCAAGGAACAGTTGGGGCAGGTCAACGGCCTGGACGGCACGCCGGAGTCCGACGACGGGCTGGACGCATCGTTCTTCTGGTTCGACAACTCGACCCGCATTCTGCATTTCGCCGGCGCGCGCATGGCCCTGCATGTGCTGCACCCTGACGCCGATCAACTGCTGACCATCGCCGGCCAGCGCATGGGCGTGGGCTACGTGGCCAGCGAATTCGATTATCAATGGGGTGTGACCCCGGTGCCGATGCAGCAGGGCAGCCTGATGTTCATCACCACTGACGGCCTGACCGACCAGATCGGCGGCCCGAAACGTATCGCCTTTGGCAAGCGCAAGGCGTTCGACACCCTGTTGCAACACCGTCACCAGCCATCCGCCGCGATCTGCGAGGCCTTGCAACGCGCGCTGGCAGACTGGCAGGCCGAACAGAGCCGCCGTGACGATTTGACCCTATTCTGTGCCCGTATTCAGGAATGATGATGTTCAACTCACCGGCTGCTCAGCAGGACTGCACCTTTTTCGATCTGGCCCAACAGCGCAACGTGATTTTCTATCACATGGGCTATTTCTCCCATCACATCATCTCGGCGATGGCTGAGGTGGTGAAACTGCAACTGGAGATTTCCGGGGTCAGCGGCCCGACGCGACGCAAGCTGTTTTCGTCGTTCGTGGAGCTGTCGCAGAACATCATCCATTACTCGTCCGACGCCCTCAGTGCATCGGTTACCGAGGAGTCCGGCCTGCGCCAGGGCGCTGTGTGCATCAGCACCGATGGCGAACGCCACCTGATGCTGTGTGCCAACCCGATCGCCACCGCCGACACTGAACGCCTGCGCGCCAAGCTTGAGCCGCTGCGCAACATGTCGATCGAAGAGATCAAGCAGGCCTACAAGACCAGCCTGCGCGCCGAAACCCCGGAAGACAGCAAGGGCGCCGGCCTTGGTTTCCTGACGATGGCACGGGACGCCTCTGCGCCGCTGGAATTCGATTTCCACCCTCGCGCAGACGATCCCGACACCACTCTTTTTTGCCTTAAAGCCACTATTTGAAACGAGCGACGCTTAGCCATGGACAACTTCTACATCGAAGCAACGGCCACCTCTCCGGAAATCGACTTCCGTTTCGACCAGAATCTGCTGTCGATGAAAGGCGAGTCGTACCCTGAGAATGCCGCGGCTTTCTATTCGCCGGTCGTGCAGCAGTTGCGTGATTACCTGGGTAGCCGCGACGGGCAGACCATCACGGCGAACATCGCACTGGCGTACTTCAACAGCTCCAGCACCAAGATGCTGTTCAGCATTTTCGATGCGCTGGACCAGGCCGCCGAAGCCGGCAACACCATCGAGGTGAACTGGTACCACGAAGAAGAAGACGAGACGATTTTCGAATTCGGTGAAGAGCTCAAGGCCGACTTCACCTCCATTGTCTTCAACGATTGCCCTATCGCCACTTGAGCAGGGAGAGACACATGGCCGCTTCAGTCGCATCGCGCGGTGTATCCAGCGAACCGGCACCGGACCTGTTCACCAGCGAAGCCCAGGCCCTTGAGCATGTGCGCTCGGTTCTGGCGCAGCCTGACGCCGATGCCGCGACCTACCGGCAGTCGCTGTCGGAGCTGGCAACGCATTATGAGCGTTTGATGCGCGAGACTCGTCGGCTGATCGGTCGCAGCGACCGGGCCGAGCGCGAAATGAACGCCCTCAACATGCAGTTGCAGACCCTGGCCCGCCAACTTGAGTACCGCGCCACCCATGACGCGCTGACCGGTGTGTTGAACCGGGGGGCGATCATCGAGATGACCACCCAGGCGCTGTTGAGCACGGGGGCGGTGATGATCGTGCTCGACATCGACCACTTCAAGCAGGTGAACGATGAGTTCGGCCACCCGGCGGGCGATGCGGTGATCCAGGGGATCGTCGGCTGCCTGCGCAAGATCGTTGGCGACAAGGCGGCGGTCGGCCGGGTGGGCGGGGAAGAGTTCACGGTGCTGATTCCGGGCGGGCAACTGGAGGAGGGCGTGCAGATGGCCGAAGCCATGCGCCAGGCGATTGCCGGGCATGTGTTCCCTCATCCGGTGAACCGCAGCATCACCGCGAGCTTCGGTGTCAGCGCCAACCCCGTAGGCACCCGCTTCGACACCGCCTACGGCCTGGCCGACACCGCCTTGTACCACGCCAAACGCACGGGCCGGGACCGGGTGGAAGTGGCGGACGAGCCGATCTGACATTCTCCCGTAGCCGTCCGGACGTCTTCGTGGGCAAGCCCACTCCCACAGGTTGTGTGTCGTGAGACGTACCGTGAACCACCCACGCCGACCCTGTGCGAGCGGGCTCGCCCGCGAAGGCTGCGCGCAGGCCCTAAGGCCGCCTCGCCGGCAAGCCGGACTGCTACGTGATTGCTGGTGTACGCGACATCCCGATTCAACCCCGCCCCGTAGCAGTCCGGCTTGCCGGCGTCAGCGATCTCAAGGCCGCCCCCGCCGGCAAGCCGTGCTGCTACGGGGTTGCGGGTGTACGCGACATCCTGTTCAACCCCGAACCGTAGCAGCCGGGCTTGCCCGCGGGGGCGATTTCGAGGGCGCAAACGCCCCCAAGCCGTGCGGCGACTAGACTCTCCTTTCCATTCCCCAAACCGAGGAGAGCCGCCATGCTCGCGAAAAACACCATTTGCCTCTGGTTCGACGGCGATGCCCAGCAAGCCGCCGAGTTCTACGCCGCGACCTTTCCCGACAGCAAGGTAACCGCCATTCACCGCGCCCCCAGCGATTACCCCATGGGCAAGGAAGACGATGTGCTGACGGTCGAATTCACGGTCATGGGCATTCCCTGCATCGGCCTGAACGGCGGGCCGATCTTCCCGCACACCGAGGCTTTCTCGTTTCAGGTCGCAACCGACGACCAGGAAGAAACCGACCGGCTGTGGAACGCCATCGTCGGCAACGGTGGCCAGGAAAGCGCCTGTGGCTGGTGCAAGGACAAATGGGGGCTGAACTGGCAGATTTCGCCCCGGGCACTCACCTCGGCAGTCGCCCACCCGGACAAGGCCGTGGCCAGGCGCGCGTTCGCCGCGATGATGGGCATGACCAAAATCGACATCGCCGCCATCGAGGCCGCCGTCAAGGGCTGAGCCGGTCGCTGTCGCTGCTGGCAAGTTTCGGATACTCTGCGGCGTGCGCCGGGAAGGGGCTGTGCAGCCAGCTTTCCCGCTCCCCTGCAACAAGCTTGGAAACGGAAATCAGAACCCTACGATGGTCAAGCACACCGATCCGGACATGACCTTGCTGAAAATGCCTTCGCTCAAAGCGGTGAAGTCATTCGTGGCAGCGGCCAAGTATCAGAGTTTCACCCGCGCCGCGGAGGCGTTGTGCGTCACCCAGGCGGCCATCAGCCGACAGATTCGCGAGCTGGAGACCTACCTCGGTGTCGCGCTGTTCAAGCGGGTAGGGCGCGCGGTAGAGCTGACCGAGGCCGGGGCGATTTTCTTCGACGCCGCGCAGATGTCCTTCGTCAATATATCCCAGGCCGCCGAGCGAATCCGCAGTCGCAATGCCGGCAAACGCATGCTGACGCTGTGCTGCTCCCATGCGTTTTCCGCTCTGTGGCTGTCAGCCCGCTTGCCGGCGTTGTTCAGCCAGAACCCCGACATCGACCTCAACCTGATCACCACCCAGAACTTCCTGTCGATGGAGCCTGGCGTGCGCCCGGACATCTACATCACCAAGATGGCGAAGATTCAGGATGGCTATCGCAGCTACCCGCTGTTCCACGACGTGATCTACCCGGTGTGCACGCCGGCCTACCAAGAGGCTCACCCAGAGCTTGCGACCCTCAAGGGATTGCGTGACGGCGGGCTGTTGAACCTGAGCCCCTATGGCCGCTCCCAGGTCGCCGAACACGTGGACTGGGGCGTGTGGCTGGCGTATCACAATATCGATATCGGCGAGCGCGCCCACGACAGCCCCCATGTGCTCAACGCCAACGACTACAACCTGGTGGTCAGCATGGCGCTGAACGATCAGGGCGTGGCCCTGGGCTGGAATCATCTGGTGACCGCGCTGATCGAGCAGGGGCGGCTGGTGCGCCCGATGGCGGAAGAGATGGTCCTCACCGAAAGCCTGCATTACCTGACCATCCGCGAGGATCGCGAGGCCGACGACGCCTGTTGTCGGGTGCGTGACTGGCTGCTGGGTCAGTTCGACGGCTACCCGTTCCCTGCCGCGACGCAGCTGCATCGATAACATTTTTTTATGCATTGCCCAGCGTAAAAGTTGATTGTCCCAAGGTTCCAACGACACGTAATCTTCACACAAGCCGCACATGAACCCCGGCCCATACCGGGGCTTGAGAAGCGGTAAAAAAGTCGGCGGGGCCTCCCCGGATGACTTTAAAACAAGAAACCGTCGTCACTGCCAATTGGGATAGATACGGTCTGACTATGCAAAAAACTGCTGCTACACCTCTGCCCTGTATCGATTCGTCCCTGAGCTTCATTCAGGCGTCGCGCCGATGCTGTTTATTCTGAAGATCCGGATTTTTCCAGCACGTGCCTGATACCAGGATTCGTCTGGAAGAACAATGTAATACGCACCGCTGACCGAGTGAACGATTGATGCAACTTGAGGTTGCGTCCGGGGCGCCGTCGCACCTGCGTATTGCCCGATTTGTTATTTGACGGACATGTTTTCCGTGCAACCAGAGCCACTTTATTGCTGCGCCAGGGCCCGGCCGTGCGCGTGATGCTGACAGAAAGTTACAGCCATTGATAATCGGAGAAGCGTCTTGAAATTCGAAGGCATATATACACCGGCAGTAACGCCCCATACACCTGAGGGTGAAATTGACTGGGATGTATTTTCGCAAGTGCTGGAGTCTCTGATCGAGGCCAAAGTGCACGGCATCATTATTGGCGGCTCCACCGGCGAGTATTACGCCCAGACCGCGCAAGAGCGCCTGCAACTTGCCGCTCGGGCCAAGGACATCATTGGCACGCAGGTTCAACTGATTATCGGCACCGGCGCGATCCGCACCGAAGACGCCGTGCTGTTCGCCGAAGACGCCAAGGCGCTCAAGGCCGACGCCATTCTGGTCACGACCCCGCCGTACGCGCTGCCCACCGACCAGGAAAACGCCATTCATGCGTTGACCATCGACCGCGCCGCCAACTTGCCGATCATGTTGTACAACTATCCCGGCCGGATGTGCGTACAGATGAACGAGGAATACCTGGCGCGGGTCGGCAAGTCCAAGAACGTTAAAGCCATCAAGGAAAGTTCCGGTGATATGGGCCGTGTGCATCTACTGGCCCGTGAATTTCCGCACATTGCATTGTCCTGCGGCTGGGATGATCAGGCACTCGAGTTCTTTGCCTGGGGTGCCAGAAGTTGGGTCTGTGCGGGTTCGAACTTCCTGCCTAAAGAACACGTGGCCCTATATGAAGCCTGTGTGCTGGAAAAGAACTTCGATAAGGGCCGTCAGATCATGTCGGCGATGATGCCGCTGATGAATGCGCTGGACGGTGGCAAGTTCGTGCAATGCATCAAGTTCGGTTGCGAACTCAATGGTTTGAAAGTCGGTGATGTGCGCTCGCCACTTCGCCCGCTCAACAGCGACGACAAACTTAGCCTGCAGACCGTTATCACCAACGTCAAACGCACCGTCGCCCACATCACTTCCGGAGCCAGCCATGCGTGATCTTCTGACCAAGGCCGAATACGCCGCCATCGCCGCTTCCATCTCGTATCCGACCAATGCGTTTATCAACGGCGCATTCAAGCCGGCAATGTCCGGCAATACCTTCGCCACCAGCAACCCCGCCACGGGCGAGCACCTGACAGACATCGCCGCCTGCAACAGCGAGGACGTGGACTATGCCGTCAGCAAGGCCAAGGCTGCGTTCGACGACGGTCGCTGGCGCCTGCTGCCACCGGGTGAGCGCAAGGCGGTGTTGCTCAAGTTCGCCAAACTGCTGGAGCGTAATCGCCACGAGCTGGCCGTGCTGGAAAGCCTGGACAGCGGCAAACCGGTCAGTGAATGCCAACTGGTCGACGTGCCGGACACCATTCACACCCTGCGCTGGCACGCCGAAGTCATCGACAAGCTGTATGACCACACCGCCCCGGTGGGTAACGGTGCGCTGACCATGGTGGTGCGCGAGCCCATCGGTGTCGTGGGATGCGTGCTGCCGTGGAACTTCCCGCTGCTGATGCTGGCCTGGAAGATCGGCCCGGCGCTGGCCGCCGGTTGCTCGGTCATCGTCAAGCCCGCCGAGCAAACCACCCTGACCACGCTGCGGGTTGCGGAACTGGCCTTTGAAGCCGGTGTACCGGCAGGGGTGCTGAACATTGTCACCGGCACCGGCAAGGACGTGGGTGAGCCCATCGGCCTGCACAAGGACGTGGACATGGTGAGCTTCACCGGCTCCACCGCCACGGGCCGTCGCTTCCTGCATTACGCAGCCGATTCGAACCTCAAGCGCGTGGTGCTCGAGTGCGGCGGCAAGAACCCGGCCGTGGTGATGGACGACGCCGAGGACCTGGACCTGGTCGCCGAGCAAGTGGTCAACGGCGCGTTCTGGAACATGGGCGAAAACTGCTCCGCCACCTCGCGCTTGCTGGTGCACGCGTCGGTAAAAGACGAATTGCTAAAGCGCATGGGCGCCTACATCCGCGAATGGAAGATGGGCGATCCGCTGGACCCGCAAAACCGCGTCGGCGCGCTGGTCAGCAGCGACCATTTCCAGAAAGTGAAGTCGTACCTGGACTACGCCAGCGCCGGCAAGCTTGAAGCCGTGTACGGCGGCGACACCCAGGATGGCGCGTTCATCCAGCCCACAGTGATCGATGGCGTGGACCGCGACAGCCGCCTGTTCCAGGAAGAAATCTTCGGCCCGGTGCTGTCGGTCACCACCTTCAACTCCATCAACGAAGCCATCGCCCTGGCCAACGACACCGCCTACGGGCTGGCCGCCTCGGTGTACACCGGCAACCTGCGCCGTGCGATCAAGCTGTCCCGGGAAATCCGTACCGGGATCGTCACCGTCAACTGCTTTGGCGAGGGTGACGCTTCCACGCCGTTCGGTGGCTACAAGGAGTCGGGCTTCGGCGGCCGGGACAAGTCGGTGTTCGCCCACGATCAGTACACCGAGATCAAGACCATCTGGATCGATGTGTCCGATCGCTCTGTAGACGAGACCGTAAAATGAGCGGCCATTCCATCAAGCGCCTTCCGGTAGACACCGGCGTATCAGGCTGGGAGGCGATCTCCACGCGTTCTGTCCCGGTGCGCATGCTTGATGGGAACGTGTCGGCGGACTGGCTGATCATCGGCGCGGGTTTTGCCGGTCTGTCGGCCGCCCGCAGGCTGTCCCAACTGCGTCCACAGGACCGCATCGTGGTGGTCGACGCCCATGAAATCGCCAAGGGGCCTGCGGGGCGCAACTCGGGCTTCATGATCGATGTGCCCCACAGCCTGTCCAGCGGCGAGTATTCGGTGGGCGGGGAGTCGGCCACGGCGCTGGAGATCGAGCAGAACCGTTTCGCCATCGATTTCGCGGCCCAGGCGGCCGCCGAATACGGGATGTCGGCGCAGACCTTCGATCCGTCCGGGAAGATCAACGCTGCAGCCACCGAGCGCGGGCTGAAGCTCAACCTCAAGTACGCCAGGTCACTGGCCGGTATCGGCGAAAAACACGAGCTGTTCGATGCCGCGCAGATGCGCGAAATCACCGGCTCCGACTACTACCACGGCGGCCTGTACACGCCCGGCGCGGTGATGATCCAGCCGGCCCAGTACATCCGTGACCTGGCGGCGGGGCTGGACAGCAAGATCAGCCTCTACGAGCGCTCGCCCATCGTCGAGCTTGCGAAAGCGGGTAGCGGCTGGGTTGCCCGGTCGCACAAGGGCCAGGTGTCCGCTCCCAAGGTGATTCTCGCGGTGAACGGCCATATCGAAGACTTCGGGCACTTTCAGGGGCGGCTGTTGCACGTGTTCACCTACGCCTCGATGACCGCAGGTTTCAGCCACGACCAGTTCAAGCGCCCCGTGACCGGCCACGATCGCTGGGCCTTGCTGCCGGCCGATCCGATGGGCGCCACGGTGCGCAAGATCACCGCCAACGGTCAGGCGCGCATCGTCATCCGCACCCGGTTCACCTACGACCCGAGCATCACGGTCACGTCCAGGCGGGTGGCTGGCGTGGCGGCCGAACAGCTGCAGTCGCTGCATGCACGCTTCCCGGAATTGCAGGGCACGCCCATGGAATTCAGTTGGGCGGGGCGCCTGTGTCTGAGCCGCAACAGTGCGCCAGCCTTCGGCGAAGTGGAAGAAAACCTCTACGCCGCCTGCTGTGAAAACGGCCTGGGCACGGTCAAGAGCACCCTGGCCGGGGTCATGGCCGCCGAGCTGGCAACCGGTACCGATTCGGTGTTCCTGCAGCGTTTCAGCCAGGGCTCGGGCCCGAGCAAATTGCCGCCCAGCCTGCTGACAAGACTTGGGGTCAACTCGGTCATCCGTTGGCAGGAACTGCGCGCAGGGCGGGAAGGGTAAAGGCTGCACCGCGTTTGAACAGAACAACCAACACTCAAGTTTCATCAACGTAGATCGGGGAATGCCATGAAGAAAATCTGGAAAGCCGTTTGCGCGGTGGCTGTCGCGGGCATGATGACGATGCCGGTTCACGCCGAAGAGAAGACCATCACCGTCGGCACCATGAACTGGGAAGACCTGACGCCCATCACCGGCATCACCAAGAAAGTCCTCGAAGACTCCGGCTACACCGTCAAGGTGGTGGAGTTTTCCGAGTGGGGCATTGCCTACGCCGCGTTGAGCAAGGGTGACGTGCAGGTCCTGGCTTCGCAGACCGACTACGCCGCCTCCGACTACTGGAACAAGAACAAGAACAAACTGGAGAAGCTGTCTCCGGTTTCCCACGGCCTGTATCAGGGCATCGCGGTGCCTAAATACGTGGACATCGATTCGGTCGATCAGCTCAACGCCAACGCCGACAAGTTCGGCGGCAAGATCATCGGCATCGAGCCAGGTTCGGGCCTGATGAAAGACGCCACCAACGCGGTCAAGGGCTATGACCTGAAACTGCAACTGGTCGAAGGCAGTACCGCGGCCATGACCGCAGCGCTCAAGTCAGCGGTCGATCGCAAGGAGCCGATCGCGGTGACCATCTGGGAACCGTCGTGGATGGTGCAGAAATACGACGTGAAATTCCTCAAGGACCCCAAAGGCATTTTTCCGCCACCTCAGGGTTACTACTGGATCGGTCACAAGGGCTTTTCCTCTGATTTCCCCCACGCCCGTGAGCTGATGGCGAGCGTCTACGTGCCGCTGCCAGACATCACCGCGATCAACACCCAGGTCAAGGACGGCAAGACCATGGATCAGGCCGTCAAGGACTGGACCGACAGCCACGCCGACCTGCTCAAACGTTGGGAAAACATCAAGAACTGAGCACGCGCTGTTTCTTTGCCACTGCCGCCTTTTGATCAATGAGAAAGGCCCGCCACAACGGGCTCGACGGGTTACGAACATGACTACGGCTAAAATAGACACAAACGAAGTGCTGGTGGATTGCCAGAACGTCTGGAAAATCTTCGGAAAAAGCGCACCTGCCGCGATGAACGCTGTCGTCCAGCAGGGCTTGACCAAGAGCCAGATTCTGCAGGACTACAGCTGCGTGGTCGGGGTCTCGGACGTCAGTCTCCAGGTTCGCCGTGGAGAGATCTTTTGCATCATGGGGCTTTCCGGCAGTGGCAAATCCACGCTGATCCGCCTGCTCAACAAGCTCATCACGCCCAGTTCCGGCAAGGTCATGGTCAAGGGCAAGGATTTGTCCTCGCTCAACCCTGCGCAGTTGCGTGAAGTCCGCGCCCGGCACATCGGCATGGTGTTCCAGAGCGTGGCCTTGCTGCCCAACCGCACGGTGCTGGAAAACACCGCGTTCGGCCTGGAAGTGCAGGGCGTGGGCAAGGCCGAGCGCTACCAGGTGGCCGAGCGCGCACTCGCCAAGGTGGGCCTGAGCGAGTGGACCCAGCGCTACCCGAGCGAACTGTCCGGCGGCATGCAACAGCGTGTCGGCCTGGCCCGTGCGATTACCGCAGACCCGGAAGTGATCCTAATGGACGAGCCGTTCAGTGCGCTCGACCCGCTGATCCGCCGGCAACTGCAAGACGAATTCCGTCAGCTGACCAAGGAGCTTGGCAAGTCAGCTGTCTTCATTACCCACGACCTGGACGAAGCGATCCGCATCGGTGACCGCATCGCGATCATGAAGGACGGCGCGATCATCCAGGTCGGCACCGCCGAGGACATCGTGCTCAACCCGGCGGACGATTACGTCGCCGAGTTTGTGGCGGGCATCTCCCGACTGCACCTGGTCAAGGCGCATTCGGTGATGACCCCGGTCGAGCCGTTCAAGGCCGCCAACCCGACCTGCGACATCTCGCGGCTGATCAAGACCACACCCGGCGCCGACATCAACGAGCTGATCGGCCTGACCATGAAGTCCGAGCGCGATGCCCTGGCGGTGGTCGACAACGGCAACGTGGTCGGGATCATCACCCCCCGTGACCTGCTACGTGGCGTGCAGGGCATTCCCAACGAGTTCGCGACGGCTGGCGCGCCCACTGTACTGGAGCCTTCGGCATGAACACTCCCGACTTTTCCAGCCAGTTCGATGAGGCCATCGATTCCGGGCTGTCGTGGCTTTCGGATCACGGCGAGGTGCTGTTCGACGCCGCCAACGCCGTGCTGTCCGGGGTCTACAAGGGTGTCTTGTGGTGCCTTTCGCTGCCGCCGTACTACGTGCTGGCGCTCATCATCGCGTTGATCGGCTGGCGCGCCATCGGCGCCCGGTTCGCGATCATCGCTGGCCTTGCGCTGGTGTTCTGCGCGCTGATCGGCCTGTGGCCCGAGACGGTCAGCACCCTGGCGCTGGTGCTCACCGCAACGCTGCTGGCGCTGGTGGTGGCGATTCCCCTGGGCGTGGTGGCGGGGCTGGCCCCGGCGTTCGACCGGATCGTCGACCCGTGCCTGGACCTGGTGCAGACCATGCCGCCCTACATCTACCTGCTGCCCGCCATCGCGTTGCTCGGCTACGGCCCGGCCACCGCGCTGCTGGCGACCTTCATCGTCGCGCTGCCCCCGGCGCTGCGCCTGACGTCGCTGGGCATTCGCATGACGCCCCGGCACTTCATCGAGCTGGGCGAAGCCAGCGGTGTGACGCCCCTGCAGATGTTCTTCAAAATCCGCTTGCCGTTCGCCATGCCCAGCATCATGGCCGGGGTCAACCAGAGCCTGATGATGGCCTTCGGCATGGTGGTGATTGCCGGCATCGTCGGCTCCGGCGGCCTGGGTGAATCGATCTACGGCGCGGTGCGTACGCTGGATATCGCCAAGTCGATCAACGCCGCCATCGCCATCGTCATCCTGACCATGATCCTCGACCGCCTGGCCCAGAGTGCCGCCCGGTCGCGTATGGGAGAAAGCCAATGAGTGTCGCGGATTTCCGTTTTTCCCCGGGCGAAATCCTCGCCCCCGCCGTGGACTGGCTCAACGCCAACCTTCACGGGCTGTTCGTGCTCATCAGCCAGGTGGTCGAAGCGGTGTTGGGCGTGGTGGAGCGCGCACTGCTGGCGCCCCATCCCTATGTGCTGATCGCCATCGTCTTCGTCGCCGCCTTCTTCTTCGCGACCAAGCGGGTGGCGGTGTTCGCGGCATTGATGTTGGCGTTCTGCCTGTTCTCGGGGCTGTGGACCGCGTCCATGCAAACCATCGCGCTGGTGTCCGTGGCGGTGCTGATTTCGGTGATGATCGCCTTTCCGCTGGGTGTGCTGGCGGCGCGGATCAAGCGCGTCGACGAGGCGTTCGCGCCGATCCTCAACATCATGCAGACCGTGCCGCCTTGGGTGTACCTGATTCCGGCCGTGATCCTGTTCAGCCTGGGCCGCGTCCCGGCGATCATCGCCACCATCGTCTACGGCATCCCGCCGATGCTGCGCCTGACCACCCTGGCCTTCAAACAGCTGCCCAAGGATCTGCTGGAGCTGGGGCAGGCGTCCGGTGCATCGCCACGGGACATTCTGTTCAAGATCGAACTGCCGACCGCCGCACCGACGCTGCTGGTGGGCTTGAACCAATGCATCCTGATGTCGCTGGCCATGGTGGTGTTGGCGGGACTGGTGGGGGCGGGCGGCCTTGGGGCTGAAGTCACCCGGGGGCTGTCACGTATGGAAATGGGCCTGGGCCTGCGCGCGGGGCTGGCGATTGTCGCCATCGCCCTGTTGCTGGACCGGCTGTCACGGGGCGCATTGCAGCGTCACGCTCCAAACAAGATGGTGTAAGGACGACATTATGAGACGCAGTTTTTTCTGTATCGATTCCCATGCCTGCGGCAACCCGGTGCGGGTGGTTGCAGGTGGCGGGCCGCTGTTGCCTTCGGTGTCCATGGCCGAGCGACGCGATATCTTCGTGCGCGACCATGACTGGGTGCGCAAGGCGCTGATGTTCGAGCCACGGGGCCACGACATCATGTCCGGCGTCATTATCTATCCGTCGGTGCGCGAGGATTGCGACTTCGGCGCGCTGTTCATCGAGGTCAGCGGCTGCCTGCCGATGTGCGGCGCGGGCACCATTGGCCTGTCCACGGTGGTGATCGAGGAAGGCCTGATAACACCCAGGGTGCCAGGCCGCCTGGCCATCGAAGCACCGGCGGGCAGGGTCGATGTCGAGTACCGCATGAATGGCGACAAGGTCGAGTCGGTCAAGCTGCTCAATGTGGCCAGCTATCTGCACAGCGCCGATGTGCTCGTCCAGGTGCCCGGTGTGGGCGCGCTGACGGTGGACATCGCCTATGGCGGCAACTTCTACGCCGTGGTCGAGCCACAGGCGAGCTGGCCGGGATTCGAGGGGCAGACCAGTGCCGACATCGTCGCAATGAGCGTGAAGTTGCGCGCAGCGCTGGCCGATGTCAGCCACCCCGTGCACCCGGAGAACCCGGCCATCAGCGGCGTGCACCATGTCATCTGGTGCGACAGACCCCTCAGCGAACAGGCCGATGGCCGCTGCGCGGTGTTCTACGGCGACAAGGCCATCGACCGCTCGCCCGGCGGCACCGGCACCTCGGCGCGCATGGCCCAGTTGTTCGGCAAGGGGCGCCTGAAGGTGGGTGATACTTACCGCCACGAGAGCCTGATTGGCACGGTCTACGAAGGAAAAGTTGAGTCTGCGGCCAAAGTCGGTATTTTTGACGGCATGAAGCCCGGCATCACCGGCTGGGCCCATGTAACAGGCCACAACACCATTTTCGTTGATGACCGGGACCCGCTTGCCCACGGCTTTCAGCTGGCGTAAGCAGGGAAAGGTCGCCGAATCCGGGTGGGGCGATTTTTCATTGCAGGTTGTACGAGAACAATAAGTGAAGAGCATCAGACAGCAGTTTGGCAACACGGGGCGGGGCAGACGTTGAGCGAAAGACGAGAGTTCAGCGGGGGGATGAAAGGCAAGAACCTCCGCTACTTGGACGACAGCCGCAAAGAGCCTTGCTCCCACACCCGGGCAGGATTTCTGCTGCTGGAACACTTTTCACTGCCAGCCTTCACCCAGGCGCTGGACACCATTGTCACGGCCAACCTGCTGCGTCCCAAGCTGTTTTCCTCCAAGACCTTCGGCTTGCAGGAAGGCGAAGTCATCAGCGACCTGGGACTGGTGATCCGCCCGGACGCGCGCCTTGATGCCCCTGCGCTCAAGGACCTGGACCTCTTGGTGATCTGCGGCGGCTATCGCACGGAACTGAAGGCCAATACCGAGCTGAGCAACCTACTGGTGACCGCAGCGGAACTGGGCATCACCCTGGCAGGCCTGTGGAACGGCGCCTGGTTTCTGGGGGAGGCGGGGTTGCTTGAGGGCTACCGCTGCGCGATTCACCCCGAGCATCGCCCGGCGCTGGCGGAAATCTCCAGGGTCACCCACGTCACCAGCGAGGCCTTCGTCGTGGACCGCGACCGGCTCACGGCGTCCAGCCCCGCCGGGGCGTTTCACATGGCGCTGGAATGGATCAAGGAGCTGCACGACAAGGCACTGGTCGAGGGCATCGAAGACATCCTGTCGTTCGAGGAATCGCGCTATCGGCGGATCAAGCCGAGCCGGCATATCTCGGTCAGCGCGCCGCTCAAGGAAGTGGTCAAGCTGATGGACGCCAACCTCGAAGAGCCGCTGGAGATGGATCAGTTGGCGGTCTACGCCGGGCGCTCGCGACGGCAGATCGAGCGTCTGTTCAAAGAGCAACTGGGCACCACGCCGCAACGCTATTACCTGGAGTTGCGCATCACCGAGGCCCGGCGCCTGCTGCAGCACACCGAACTGTCACAGGTCGAGGTGCTGGTCGCCTGCGGATTCGTCTCGCCCAGCCATTTCAGCAAATGCTACAGCTCCTATTTCGGCTACCGGCCGTCCAAGGAAAAGCGCCTGGTCAAGTAGGCTACTCCACATCCCCGTAGCAGTCCGGCTTGCCGGCGAACCTGTGACCCTCGTCTGGTCTGGATCTGTGGGAGCGGGCTTGGTCTGGGCCGCATTCGGACGAAGGCGGTGGGTCAAGCACCCTCGTGACGTCAGGCCTGACGCATTCGCGGGCAAGCCCGCTCCCACAGGTTTTCGTTACACCCGGAATGTGGGATCGCCGACGCCGGCAAGCCGGACTGCTACGGGGTTGTGTGGTGTCCAGTGTCCGCTGATGTTTCACGGCTCTGTGCGGCCCTTGCCTTCCCGGTTGTGCCGATAGTGCCTGGCCAGGGCAAAGGGCGGCAGCCAGGCTTCGCGTCGTTCAGTCCAGAGTTCGTAAGTGGGGATGAATTGATCGGGAGCGTCCAGCGCTCCCAGATTCACTTCCACTTCATCGCCGTTGCGGCCGAACACCGGCGAGCCGCAGCGCGGGCAAAAGTGGCGGCCGGCGTAGTCCCGTGTCTGGCCTTCGATGGTCACTGCGTCTTGCGGGAATATCGCCGAAATCTCGAACAGCGAGCCGGTGTGCTTGCGGCAGTCCAGGCAGTGACACAACCCCACACGCCAGGGGCGGCCGACGGCCGTGATCCGCACATCGCCACACAGGCATCCGCCCCTCACGGTTTCCATGGCTGTCTCCTGTTTCTCGAAACTGCCAGTCTAGTCCGGCTCAGCCATCGAGCAAACGCTCAGCCACGAACGGCCGTCCGTGTCTAAACTCCCATCTCCAGAAGCTTTATGCCCCGAGCTTGGCATTGCGATTCATCGGTGTATATTGAATTCAAAATACAAAAACATGCACTGGAGGTAATGATGTCTGC
This sequence comes from Pseudomonas sp. NPDC090201, assembly GCF_044746825.1. Classification (NCBI taxonomy): domain Bacteria; kingdom Pseudomonadati; phylum Pseudomonadota; class Gammaproteobacteria; order Pseudomonadales; family Pseudomonadaceae; genus Pseudomonas; species Pseudomonas sp. NPDC090201. The sequence goes on along the minus strand of NZ_JBIVCX010000004.1, from coordinate 375,297 downwards.
TTCGTCCGACCGTCCCCTGTACCCCCGATTCAAGGGCCCGACTCTGCTGGGCACGCCGCTGCTCAACAAGGGCACGGCCTTCAGCCTCCGTGAACGTGAAATCCTGCACCTGACCGGCTTGCTGCCCGATCAGGTTGAAACCATCGAACAACAGGCCGAGCGCACCTACCAGCAGTTCAAGGCCTGTGGCACCGACCTTGAGAAGCATGTGTTCCTGCGCTCGGTGCAGGACTTCAACGAAACCCTGTTCTATCGCGTCGTCGACGATCATGTCGACGAGATGCTGCCAATCATCTACACCCCCACCGTCGGCAAGGCCTGCCAGGAATTCGCCCGGATCTACCGCAGCCATCGTGGCCTGTTCATCGGCATCGGCGACCAGGCGCGCATCGACGAAATCCTCGGCAACGTCACCAAGAACAACGTCAAGGTCATCGTGGTCAGTGACTGCGAACGCATCCTGGGCCTGGGCGACCAGGGCGTTGGCGGCATGGGCATTCCCATCGGCAAGCTGTCGCTCTACACCGCCTGTGGCGGCATCAGCCCGGCCTATACGCTGCCGGTGGTGCTGGATGTGGGCACCAACAATCCGGCGTTGCTGGCGGACCCTGTGTATTTTGGTCGTCGCCATGAGCGAGTGCGCGGCGCGGAATACGAGAGTTTTCTCCAGGCGTTCGTCGATGGGGTCAAGCGGCGCTGGCCGGGGGTGATCCTGCAATTCGAAGACTTCGCCCTGAGCAACGCCATGCCGTTGCTGGCGCGGTACCGTGATCAGTTGTGCTGCTTCAACGACGACATCCAGGGCACGGCGGCGGTCACCGTGGGCACCCTGCTGGCTGCGTGCAAGATGAAAGGGCAGCGCCTGTCGGAGCAGACCATCGCCTTCGTCGGCGCAGGTTCTGCCGGTTGCGGCATTGCCGAGCAGATCATCTCGGCCATGCAGCTGGAGGGCGTGAGCGAGGCGCAGGCGCGTCGGCAAGTGTATCTGCTCAACAGCAAGGGGCTGCTGACGGACAGACAGACCGGGCTCTATGACTTTCAGGAACGCCTGTCGCACCCGGCCGAGTCATTGGCGCATTGGCAGTTCAGCGGGGACTGGCCGGTGTTGCAGGAGGTGGTCAGTAACCTTAAGCCAACGGTGCTGATCGGGGTGTCGGGCAAGTCGGGGCTGTTCACCCAGGAGATCGTGGAGACCATGTACGCGCACTGTGCGCAGCCGATCATCATGCCGCTGTCCAACCCGACCTCGCAGATCGAAGCGCATCCCAAGGACATCCTGCAATGGACCGAGGGCAAGGCACTGGTGGCAACGGGCAGCCCGTTCTTGCCGGTCGAGCTGTTTGACAAGAAATTCCCGATTGCCCAGTGCAACAACTCCTACATCTTCCCCGGCATCGGCCTGGGCGCCATCGCGAGCAAGGCGACACGGGTGACCGAAGGCATGCTGATGGCCTCGGCTCAGGCGCTGGCCGACAGTGCAGGGGCAGGGCAGATGTTGCCGCCGTTGCGCGATGTGCAGGCCGTGAGCAAGAAGATCGCCTTTGCCGTAGGCAAGGCCGCCCAGGCAGACGGGGTGGCCCAGGAGATGTCCGACGAGGCGTTGCGCGAGGCAGTCGAGGCGAATTTCTGGAAGCCGGTGTATCGCGAATATGGGGTCAAGGAAGGTCAATGACCACGTGAGCCTGTGATCGGCGCCTGGCTCGGAACTGTGGGAGCGGGCTTGCCCGCGAAGGCGTCAGACCTAACGCTTCGGTGGTGGATGGCCCATCGCTTTCGCGGGCAAGCCCGCTCCCACAGGTTTTAGGGTTCACCCCGGAATTTGCGATCACCCTGGCCCCGTAGCAGTCCGGCTTGCCGGCGATGGCGATCTTGAAGACGCCGGCGCGGGCAAGTTGTGCCGCTACTTGCTGACCACCGCAGACCCTCCCGCCTCAACCGTTGCAGCCGCAGGCTGGCCGTACTCGAAGCGCTTCTGCGGTTTCATCCAGAACGACAGCACCACGCCGATCGCCAGCAAGCCAATGCTCACCATGAACGGCAACTGCCAGTTCGCGAACTTGTCGATCAGCAGGCCCGCCGCCACAGGGCTGATGATCGCCGCCATGGCTGAACCGGTGTTCATCATGCCGCTGGCCGTGCCGCAATGATCCGGTGCGATGTCCATCGGGATCGCCCACATCGGACCAATCGTCATCTCGGAAAAGAAGAACGCCACCGCCAGGCAGCCCAGCGACACATACATGTCATGGGTAAACATCAGCGGCACCAGCGCCGCCAGGGTGCAGGTCAGGCAGATCGCGACCATGCGGCTGCGGGCGCGGTTCAGATCGCCGGTGCGCTTGTAGATGCGGTCGCTGACGATCCCGCCCAGGGTGTCGCCCACCACACCGCCAAAAAACACCAGCGAGGAGAAGATTGCCGTGTTCTTCAGGTCCAGGCCCATGTTCATGAAATACATCGGCACCCAGCTCAACAGCAGCCAGAGCGTCCAGCCATAGCAGAAGTACACGATGGTCACCGGTGCCATGCGCTTGAACAGCCGGCCCCACGGCAGCGCGATATTGCTCTTGGGCTTGGGCGGCGGCAGCACGTCCAGTTCCTGGCGAGAGATGCGCGGGTGATCCTTGGGCTGTTCGGTGAACACCAGCATCCACAGCATCACCCAGACAAAACTGATCCCCGCGCACACATAGAACGACTCTCGCCAGCCGTAGGCCGCCATCACCGCAACCATCGCCGCCGGCGCCAGCGCGTTGCCCAGGCGGGCGAAGGCGTGGGTGATGCCTTGGGCGAAGCCGCGTTGATCCTTGGGCACCCAGCGCGACATCGCCGCGGTTGCCGCCGGGAAGGTTGCGCCTTCACCCAGGCCCAGCAGCAAACGGGCGATGATCAATGAGACGAAACCGCCGGCCAGGCCGGTCAGCACCGTCGCGCCGGCCCAGATGATCCCGCACACCACCAGCGTGCGCTTGGCGCCAAAGCGGTCGCTGACCCAGCCGCCGATGATCTGGAACACCAGGTAGGGATAGGCAAAAGCAGAGAAGACCAGGCCGATTTCGGTCTTGGTCAGGTTGAATTCCTTACCGAATCCGACCGCCGCCGTACTGACGTTGACGCGGTCCAGGTAGGTGATGAAGTACATGGCGCACAGCATGATGAGCACCACCGTGGTGGGGCGCAGACGTAAAGACTTCATGTTCTATCTCCAGTTTCTTGTTGTTCGCGCCATGGCGGCGCGTTGATTCGGGATAGTGAGAAAGTGCTGCGGGGGCGCTGCGGAAAAGCTCGCAAGCGCCCGTCAGGGCGATCAGTCGCGGCGCAATGGCACCGATTGGCCTCCCAGGTAGTCCATGGCGGCCAGCACGCCACTCGATTGCAGTTTCACCCCGGCCATCTGCAGGCCCATCTCGCAACCGGTGAGCGTAGCCATCAATGTCAGATCGTTGCAGTCGCCCAGGTGACCGATGCGGAACATGCGCCCTTTGAGCTTGCCAAGGCCGGTGCCCAGGGACATGTCGAAGCGCTCGTAGATCAGCTTGCGCACTTGGTCGGCATCGATGCCTTCGGGCGTCATCACGCCGGTCAGCACCGGGCTGTACACGGCAGGGTCGGCGCACTGGATCTCAAGCCCCCAGGCATTGACCGCCGAGCGGCAGGCGTGGGCCAGGCGGTTATGGCGGGCGAACACGTTGTCCAGGCCTTCGCCCAGGATCATGTCCAGCGCCTCGGACAGGCCATACAACAGGTTGGTGTTGGGGGTGTAAGGCCAGTAGCCGGTCTTGTTCATCTCGACGATTTCTTCCCAGGCCCAGAAACTGCGGGGCAGGCCGGCGTTCTTGCTGGCTTGCAGGGCTTTGGGCGAGAGGGCGTTGAAGCTGATGCCCGGCGGCAGCATCAGGCCTTTCTGCGAGCCTGAAACCGTGACATCGACGCCCCATTCGTCATGGCGATAGTCCGCCGAGGCGAGGCCCGAGATGGTGTCGACCAGCAGCAGCGCCGGGTGCCCGGCGGCGTCGATGGCCCGGCGCACCGAGGCGATGTCGGAGGTCACGCCGGTGCTGGTTTCGTTGTGCACCACGCACACCCCCTTGATGCGGTGGCCGCTGTCGGCGCGCAGGTGCGCTTCGACCATCCCCGCATCGACCCCGCCGCGCCAGCCTTCGATTCCCGGCTTGCCAATGAACTGCGGCTTGAGGCCAAGGCTCAGCGCCATTTTCTGCCACAGCGTGGCGAAGTGGCCGGTTTCGAACATCAGCACTTCATCGCCCGCGCTCATGGTATTGCACAGCGCCGCTTCCCAGGCGCCGGTGCCGGAGGCGGGGTAGATCACGACCGGGTGTTGGGTCTTGAAGATCTTCTTGATCCCATCAAGAACCTTCAGACCCAGCTCGCCGAACTCGGGGCCGCGGTGATCGATGGTGGGGTAGCTCATGGCGCGCAGGATGCGATCCGGCACCGGGCTGGGCCCTGGAATTTGCAGGAAGTGGCGGCCGGCAGGGTGGAAGTCGAGTTTCAGCATAGGTGTCTCCTCTTGTTTTTGTATTTTGAATTCAAAATACGTTAGCACCTCGTTGAGCTACGTCAATGGACGACTTTGAGCTAATATCAGCTGCAAATGGCCCGCTTTAAGTATAAGAAACGCCCTGAAGCCAGCTTTTCGTGATGCAGTAGAGGAATCTTGCATGCAAAATTTCGAGCCGTCGGGGGCCACCCCCGACCCGCGCCTGTCGCTCAAGGTCGAGCGTCAGCGCCTTCATGACATCGTGGTCGAGCACCTGCGCAGCTTCATCACCGAAGGCGTGCTGCCGCCCGGGACCAAGCTCAATGAGCGCGAGCTGTGCGAAACCCTTGGGATTTCCCGCACGCCGTTGCGTGAAGCGCTCAAAGTGCTGGCGGTAGAGGGGCTGATCGACATCAACCCCAACCGTGGCGCCAGTGTTTCGCGCATGTCGGAGATGGAAATTCGCGAGACCTTCGAACTGATGAGCGGTATCGAGGCATTCGCCGGGGAGCTGGCCTGCGAGCGCATCACCCCCCAGGAACTGGAAGACATCAAGGCGCTGCATTACGCCATGGTGGTGAGCAAGAACCAGAACGACTTGCCCGGCTACTACCAGCGCAACCGCGCCATCCACGACATGATCAACCTCGCCGCGCGCAATACCGCGCTGCGTCAGGTCTACCTGTCGCTGAACCGACGCATTCAGGCGCTGCGATACCTGTCCAACCAGCAGGCGCCGAAGTGGGAGCGGGCATTGCACGATCATGAAGAGATGATCACCGCCCTGCAGGCCCGCGACGGCAAGCGGTTGAGCGAAATCCTGCGGCACCATCTGTTGGAAAAGCGCGACGCAATCATGTTGATGGTGCGAGCCGAGGGCGAGCATCCCGATTCGATTCGGCGGTGAAAGCGGCGGGGCCTGCAGCCGGCCTGTCACATGCGCACTCCACCCCGTAGCAGCACGGCTTGCCGGCGGGAGCGGTGTGTCAGACACCTGTAATTGACTGATACACCGCTCCCGCCGGCAAGCCGTGCTGCTACGGCCATATGAAATTTCTATAACGTTAGTTTAACTTTTGTATCGCTAGTTAAAGTAATACTGTATTTCCAGGAATGAAATAATCACGTTTATATCGATATGGGCAATGTTTCATATCGACCGCAAATATTTATCGCCGCGACGATAACGCGCAACAATCGCTGCCAGAAGCAAACGAATAGACGCTTTGCTCAACTTGCAGACTACTCAGATACTGGAGATCCAAAATGAAATATGTCGCCTTCGCCGCCCTCTCGTTTTTCAGCGTTTTCGCATCGGCCAACGAACTGGCTGACAACGCCGCCGCCTCGAACAGCGCACGTCCGCTGACCCAGGTCGAGCAGTACAACCGCCACAAAGGCCTGGACGTAGCCAAGGTCTCCAGCGTAACCACCGCCCAGGATCCAGAGAAAGTCGACGGTCTGGTCAAGTCGAGCATGGTCTACGTTGACAGCCAGGGCGCCACTCACACCCTTGAATACACCACCATGGGTTATGGCCGTCAGAACGGATAATGAGGTCCGGTTTGATTGATGTCCGAACGGTTAAATGAAAACGCTGCGATGATCGCAGCGTTTTTGTTTATGTGTCTTTTACCCAGTTGATTGTTAACGTTCGCGAGAAACACCTAATACATTTTCGTAAAAGTCCTTGAGCGTTTCTACAAACTCTTCAGCCAGCCGGGTCCGTGCGTGGGCCGCCGGCCAGATGACGTAGGTGGGAAACAAGATGTCCGGCTTGAATGGCCGGATCACGATGTCCCGATGCTGGTAATCGCGGGCCACCAGTGGGTGGGCCAGAGTGATGCCCATGCCCAGCGCCACCATCTCGCAGTTGATCGCACTGTATTGCGCCTCCACTGCCATGACCCGTTCCACACCCGCCTGTTCGAACAGGCCGTCCACCAGTGCGCGGGTGCCGTCGCCGTGGCACAGGGAAACGAAGGTTTCGCCTTCGAGATCAGTGAAGGTGATGTGTTCGCGCTCGGCCAGAGGATGGGAGACGGGGAGTACGCAGACCGCAGGCACCATCGCCAGCAACTCGCTCTGCTCGCTGCTGACGTCACCCGGGTGGACCACCAGGCCAATGTCGCAGAATTGCGATTTGACCCATTGCTCCACGGTCTGTGAGGAGTTCACGTGCAGTGAAACCGTCAGTTCCGGGCGTGAGTCGGTAAAGGCCTTCAGTGCCCGGGGAATCATGCTCAGGCCGGTGGAAGGCACTGCCGCGACCCGCAGGCGGCCGGTGCCCAGGTTGCGAATGTTCTTCGCCGAAAGCCTCAGCGAATCCATGCCGACGTACGCACGCTCCACTTCTTGAAAGAACGCTTGGCCTTCCTGGGTCGGGATCAGCCGCACCCCGGCGCGTTTGAACAGGCTAAGCCCGGTGCTCAGTTCCAGCTGTGCGATCAGGCGGCTGACGTTGGGCTGCGAGGTGTACAACGCCTCGGCTGCTGCGGTCATGGAGCCCAGCCGCATGACGCTTCGAAACGCTTCGATCTGCCTGAGGTTCATCTGACCTTCCATATCAAATATGAATAACTAACCCGGATATCCGTATTTGACCATATGGGACGCCTGTCGCAATACTCGAATTGCAACCCATAGCGCACATGAAGATGCGCCACCGGGCGATGGATTCCCCCGGATATGCATGCACCGTGCATGCATGGCTTCAGCCTCGGTTGAAGCAACTGACGCATTGTTCGATCTGCCCCATGCACTTCGGAGATAGTCTGTGAATAGCCTTAACTCGTCCCCAGCAACACCGCCGTTTCGTCCGTTCCAGCGCGCCGCGCTCGCCCTTGCCGTGACCTTCGCGGGCCTTGCGAGCCAGCAGGCGTTGGCCGAACCCACCTTGTACGTCGCCGGTGTCGGTGGATCCACCGAGCAGATGTACAAGACCCAGGTCATTCCCGCCTTCGAAAAACAGCACAACGTCAAGGTGGTGTATGTGGCGGGCAACTCGACCGAAACCCTGGCCAAGTTGCAGGCCCAGAAAGGCCGGCAGCAGATCAACGTGGCGATGATGGACGACGGCCCGATGTACCAGGCGCTGCAGCTTGGCCTGTGCGAGAAGCTCAGCGATGCGCCGGTGTACAAGGACCTCTATCCCCTGGCGCGGTTGAGCCCCGAAGCGACCGGCATCGGCGTGGTCGCCACCGGCATCGGCTACAACGAGGAGGCGTTCAAGAAGCGTGGCTGGGCAGCCCCGGACTCCTGGGAGAACCTCACCGACCCGCGCTACAAACAGCTGCTCGGCATGCCGCCGGTGACCAACACCTACGGCCTGCACACCCTGGTCGAAATGGCCCGCCTGCGCGGCGGAGACGAGAAGAACATCGACCCCGGCTTCAAGGCCCTCAAGGATGAAATCGGCCCCAACGTGCTGGCCTGGGTGGCCGCGCCCGGGGAAATGGACGGCATGATGCAGAACGGCGATGTGGTCATGGCGGTGTACGGCAGCGGCCGCGCCGTGGCGCTGCAAGGCACCGGCTTTCCGCTGAAATTCATCTACCCCAAGGAAGGCGGCATCGCCTTGCAGATCGCGGCGTGCGGCGTCACGCCCAATGCCCAGCCCGAGCTGTCCCAGGCGTTCATCCAGTATGTGCTTTCGCCTGAAGTCCAGGAGATCCAGGCCCGGGCCAACGGCTTCGCGCCGGTCAACCAGACCGTGAAGCTGCCGCCCGATGTGGCCTCGCGCATGCCTTACGGCCCCGAGAAGGTCAACGCCCTGATCAAGGTCGACTGGGACACGATCAACCAGCAGCGTGGCGAGTGGACCACCCGCTGGAATCGTACTGTAGAGCGCTGATCTCAGGTCAGCAGACAGCGGCATCCCCGATCCTTCCGAAAACCATCCTGGAGACGCAGGCCTGGCCTGCGTGGCACGCCAATGGCATTTCTCACACTCGAAGGCATCGTCAAGAGCTACGGCAGTTTCAAGGCCATTGACGGTTTGAACCTGGAAGTCCGGCACGGCGAGTTCATCGCCCTGCTCGGGCCTTCCGGCTGCGGCAAGACCACCACCCTGCAATCGATCGCCGGTTTCGTGCAGCCCACCGAAGGGCGGATCGTCCTCGACGGGCGCGACATCACCCACGTCCGTCCCGAGCAGCGCGGGCTGGGCATTGTCTTTCAGAGCTATGCGCTGTTTCCGCACATGACCGTGGCGCAGAACATCAGTTTTGGCCTGGAGATGCGCGGCGTGCCCAAGGCCGAACGCAAGAAACGCATCGATGAAGCGCTGGATCTGGTACGCCTGGGCGGGCTGGGGGAGCGTTACCCCAAGGCGCTCTCGGGCGGGCAGCGTCAGCGGGTGGCGATTGCCCGGGCGCTGGCGATCCGGCCCAACCTGTTGCTGCTCGACGAGCCCATGTCCAACCTCGACGCCAAGCTGCGCGAAGAGATGCACATCGAACTGCGCTCGATCCAGCGCGAGTTGGGCATTACCACGATCCTGGTGACCCACGACCAGGTCGAGGCGATGACCATGAGCGACCGCATCGCCGTGATGCACAAGGGTCGCATCGTGCAGATCGACACGCCGTTCGAAGCGTACGAACGGCCCCATTCGCCGTTCGCCTCGGCGTTCCTGGGCAAGACCAACGCCTTTGCCGGCGCCGTGCAACTACGCAATGCCCGCTGCTGCCATGTGCAGGTCCACGACACCCTGCTGCACGTACCCCACGAGGACCGCTCGCTGGGCAATGACGTCAACGTCTACATCCGCCCGGAAAAGATCCGCCTGACGGCCTCGGGCAGTGGCCGTGTCAGCGGGCGCATCCGCCTGCGGGTGTTCCTCGGCAATCTGTGGCTGATCGCCGTGGAAAGTCATCTGGGCCTGGTGCACATGACCCAGCCCAACCTCGGCACGCCGCCACCGGAGGAGGGCAGCGAGGTCGGGCTGGACTGGTCCGATGACGACCTGCGGCTGCTGGATCGGGAGGTCGCCCATGGCCAGGTATGACGCCGAACACGTCGGCGCCGCGCCCTGGATTCTCAGCGGCCCGGCGCTGCTGGTGTTCATCGCGCTGCTGCTGGCGCCCCTGATGCTCACCGCCGTGCTGTCGCTGAACCTGTTCAGTGACACCGAAGGCGTGATCCCGACCTACAGCCTGGGCAATTACCTGGAGGTGTTCAAGGACAGCTACTTCCACGACATCTTCCTGCGCACCGGCGGCATGGCGCTGGCGGTCACGGTGCTGTGCGTGCTGCTGGGCATTCCCGAGACCATCATCATCGCGCGAATGGCGCCGCGCTGGCGCTCATTGTTCCTGCTGGTGGTGCTGGGTCCGCTGCTGATTTCGGTGGTGGTACGCACCCTTGGCTGGGCGATTCTGCTGGGCAATAACGGCCTGATCAACGACGCCCTGCAAGCACTGGGCATCACCGAGCAACCGGTGAAGATGCTGTTCACCCAGGTCGGCGTGATCATCGCCCTGACCCACGTGCTGGTGCCGTTCATGGTGATTGCGGTGTGGGCGACGTTGCAGCGCCTGGACCTGCAAGTGGAGTGGGCCGGGTTGTCGCTGGGCGCCTCCAGGCTGACGGTGTTTCGCCGGATCATCCTGCCGCAGATCATGCCGGGCGTGCTCTCCGGGTCGATCATCGTGTTCGCCCTAGCAGCCTCGGCCTTCGCCACCCCGGCGATCATCGGCGGACGGCGCCTGAAAGTGGTGGCCACCGCAGCCTATGACGAGTTCCTCGGCACCCTCAACTGGCCCCTGGGCGCAGCCATCGCGATGCTTCTGCTGGTGGCCAACCTTGTCATCATCCTGGGTTGCAGCAAGCTGGCCGAGCGCCGCTTCAAGCAAGTCTTCGAGTAGACGACCATGCACAAGAACGGATTTTTCTCGCTGCTGTTTCATGCTGCTTTCGTCACCTTCATCGTTGCGCCGCTGGTGGTGGTGATGGTCATGGCGTTCACCAGCAAGGGCTATCTCTCGTTGCCCACCGACGGCCTGTCGCTGCGCTGGTTCCGGGCGTTGCTGGAAAACCAGGAAATGCTCGACGCCTTCATGCTGTCGATCAAGCTGGGCCTGGCGTCGGCCACCATTGCCGCGCTGCTGGCGATTCCCGCGGCACTGGCGATCAGTCGCTACGACTTTCCCGGGCGTGGCGCGCTGACCGGCTTTCTGCTGTCGCCGCTGATGATTCCGTCGGTGGTGCTGGGCATCGCGTTTTTGCGCTTCTTTTCCTTGGCGCACATCGGCGGCTCGCTCTGGGCCCTGACCCTGACCCACGTGATCGTAGTGCTGCCTTATGCACTGCGCCTGACGCTGGCGTCGACCATCGGCCTTGAGCGCGACATCGAGCACGCCGCGCTGTCGCTGGGCGCCACCCGCTGGAAGGCCTTTTATCGGGTGGTGTTGCCGCGCATCCGCACCGGTGTGATCGGTGGCTGGATGCTGGCGTTCATCCAGAGTTTCGATGAGCTGACCATGACCGTTTTCGTCGCCACGCCGGGCACCACCACGTTGCCAGTGGCGATGTACAACCAGATTTCCCAGACCATCGACCCCTTGATCACCGCAGTGTCCACGGTGCTGATCCTCGGCACGCTGCTGTTGATGCTGGTATTGGACCGGCTGGTCGGGCTGGATCGGGTACTGATCGGAGAAGGCAAATGAGCCAGGATGCAAACGGCGTCACCCAGGCGGACGTGATCGTGATTGGTGGCGGCCTGGTCGGCACGGCGGTGGCCTATGGCCTGGCGCGCAGCGGGGCGGACACCTTGGTGCTGGATCAGGGGGACGATGCCTTCCGCGCCTCGCGGGGCAATTTCGGGCTGGTCTGGGTGCAGGGCAAGGGCCACGACCTGCCGGACTATTCGCGCTGGACGCGGTCGTCTGCGGCGCGCTGGGCGGGGTTTGCCGAGATGCTGCTGGCCGATGGCGGCGTCGATGTGCAGCTCAGGCAGCAGGGTGGCTTTCACATGTGCTTCAGCGATGACGAAATGCTTGAGCGCCAGACGCGCCTGCAAACCCTGCAGGATGCGCTGGGCGACTACCCGTTCCAGATGCTCGACGCCGCAGACCTCAAGGCCCGCCTGCCGCTGATCGGCCCGGCGGTGGTGGGCGCCAGTTACACGCCCCAGGACGGCCACGTCAATCCGCTGAAACTGCTGCGGGCGTTGCATGCATCGACCCAGGCCCGTGGTGGGCGGCTGATCGGTGGGGTGCAGGTGGATCGTATCGATTGCGCGGCGGGCGAGTTCTGCGTCACGGCGGGGCAGCGCCGCTTCATCGCGCCACGCATCGTGTTGGCGGCGGGGCTTGGCAATCCGGGCCTGGCCCGACAGGTGGGACTGCACGCGCCGGTGGCGCCCAACCGCGGGCAGGTGCTGGTCAGCGAGCGGGTCCGGCCGTTTCTCGACTACCCGACCATCAACGTGCGGCAGACCGACGAGGGCACCGTGCAACTGGGGGACTCGATGGAGGAGGTGGGGTTCGACGATCGCACCACCACCGAGGTGCTGGCGAAAATCGCCCGGCGCGGCGTCTCGACCTTCCCGCTGCTGAGCCAGGTGCGGCTGGTGCGTGCCTGGGGCGCGCTGCGGGTCATGAGCCCCGATGGTTTTCCGATCTACCAGCAGTCGCCGCGGCATCCGGGGGCGTTCGTGGTCACCTGCCACAGCGGCGTGACCCTGGCTGCCGCCCACGCCCTGCGCATCGCGCCGTGGATCATGGGCGGCGAGCAACCCGAGGAGCTGGGGGTGTTTACCGGCGACCGTTTCCTGACTGACAAGGTGTTTTCCCATGCGCACTGAACCGCTGTTTCAACCGGTCATGAGTGAGGTCAGGTCGACACGCACCGTGAGCCTGACCTTTAACGAACAACCCCTGAATGTTCCGGCGGGCACCAGTGTCGCAGCAGCATTGCTGATGTCCGGGATCGGCCGGTTTCGCGCCACGCCGGTCAGCGAATCCCCGCGCGCACCCTATTGCATGATGGGCGTGTGCTTTGAATGCCTGGTGGAGATCGATGGCGTGCCCAATCGCCAGAGTTGCCTGATCGAGGTCAGCGACGGCATGCGCATCCGCTCTCAGGAAGGCGCCCGCGACCTGATGTTCGCGCCCGTGGATGTCGAGACGTTCGAGGTGCAGCCATGAATCCGGTCAATGTCGATGTGGTGGTCGTAGGGGCCGGTGCCGCCGGTATGTCGGGCGCCGTGGCGCTGGCCCGCTCCGGGTTGCAAGTGGTGTTGCTGGACGAGCAGGGCAGCCCGGGCGGGCAGATTTACCGGGGCATCACCTTGGCGCCGCTGGGCCGTCGCGACATGCTTGGTCCCGATTACGCCCATGGCAACGAGTTGGCGCAAGCGCTGGCCGCGTCCAGCGTCCAGTACGAGAAGGGCGCGGCGGTGTGGCAAGTGACCCGCGATCATCAGGTCAGCTACCTGCGCGACGGGCGCCTGCATACCTTGCAGGCCAGAGCGGTGCTGCTGGCCACCGGCGCCATGGAGCGACCTTTTCCGATTCCGGGCTGGACCTTGCCGGGGGTGATGACGGCGGGCGCGGCGCAGATCCTCCTGAAAAGCTCAGGCCTGGCGCCGAGCGAGCCGGTGGTGCTGACCGGCTGCGGGCCGTTGCTGTACCTGCTGGGCTGGCAATACCTGCGCGCGGGTGTGCCGATCAAGGCACTGGTCGACACCACCCGCCCCGAAGACTACTGGCGTGCGCGGCGGCACCTGTTTGCCGCATTGCGCGCCTGGCCTTACCTGCGCAAAGGGCTGGACCTGATGCGCAGCCTGCGCAGCGCCGGCATCGCTCATTACACCGGCGCCGAGCAACTGGCCATTGAAGGCGATGAGGCCGCTCGCGCGCTGGTCTTCACCGTCGGCGGCAAGGCTCAGCGGGTGGCGACTCGTTGCGTGTTGCTGCACCAGGGTGTGGTGCCGAACATCCAGTTCAGCCAGTCGTTGCGCGCAAGCCATCACTGGGACGTGGATCAATTGTGCTTCAGTCCCAAGGTCGACCCCTGGGGTGCGCTGGATGTGCCCGGCATCTACGTGGCAGGCGATGGCGCCGGTATCGGCGGCGCCCAGGCGGCTGCGGTGCAAGGCGAGCTGGCCGCATTGGGCATCGCCCGGCAACTGGGCACCCTCAGTGACGCCCAGCGCGATTATCGCGCCGAGCCGCTTCGCGCAAGGCTTGAGTCGAACCTGCGCATCCGGCCGTTTCTCGATGCGCTGTACCAGCCCAAGGAGGCCAATCGCATCCCCGCCGACGAGGTCATGGTGTGCCGCTGCGAAGAAGTCACGGCCGGCGAACTGCGCCAGTTCGTGGCGCTGGGCTGCACCGGGCCGAACCAGGCCAAATCCTTCGGACGTTGCGGCATGGGGCCGTGCCAGGGGCGCATGTGCGGCCTGACGGTCACTGAAGTCATTGCCAAGGCGCGCGGCGTATCGGCGTCGGAAGTCGGCTATTACCGGATTCGCCCGCCAATCAAGCCGATCACACTGGGAGAGCTTGCCGGTGAATAGTAAGAGCACTCGGCAAAGCGATGTGCTGGTGATCGGCGGCGGCATTCATGGCCTCAGTACCGCGTTTCACCTGGCGCTGCGCGGGGTCAAGGTGACGGTGCTGGAAGCCGATTACTGCGCCCGTCATGCCTCAGGTGTCAACGCCGGAGGGGTGCGCACGCTGGGCCGGCACACGGCGGAAATCCCGTTGGCGCTGTCGTCCCGTGAGCTGTGGCACGAACTTGGAAGCGTGCTGGGCGACGACGGCGGTTTCGTCGCCAGCGGCCAACTGAAACTCGCGGAAAACCCAGCCGAACTGGAGGAGTGCAGACGCCGGGTGCAGCAGCTTCAGGCGCTGGGTTTCGATCATGAAGTGCTGATCGACCAGCAGCAGGTGTTCGAGATCATCCCCACTGTGGCCCGTCATGTGGTGGGCGGCATCTGGGTCAAGGATGACGGCTATGCACTGCCCTTCAGAACCGTGACGGCGTTTCGTCTGGCCGCTGAAAAACTCGGTGTGCAGGTGCTGGAAGGCACCAAGGCGCAGTACATCGAACAAAGCGGCAGTCAGTGGAAAGTCGTGACGCCTGCCGCGGTGTTCAGCGCCGAGCACTTGGTGATTACCGCCGGGGCCTGGGCGCAGGAGCTGGCGGCGCAAGTGGGCGAGCCGGTGCCTGCGCATCCCGAGGGGCTGATGCTGATGGTCACCCATCGGGTCGCGCCCTTTTGTGCGCCAACCCTGGGAGCCACCGGGCGTGCGCTGTCGTTCAAGCAGTTCGCCAACGGCACCGTGGTCATCGGCGGCAAGCTGATCGGCGCGCTGGATTTTCCGGCCCGCCATGGCGAGGTCGACATGACCCGTCTGGGCACCAGCGCGCGCACCGTGACCGACCTGTTCCCGCACCTGAAGCACCTGGGCGTCAACCGTGTGTGGGCCGGGGTCGAGGCCTTCACCGCCGACGATCTTCCGGTGATCGGCGCCAGCCGCAAGGCGAGCAAACTCAGCTACTCGTTCGGTTTCTGCGGCAGCGGATTCCAGATGGGCCCCGGCACCGGCAGACGCCTGGCCCAGCAGATTCTCGGCGAGCACTCGGACATTTCCCTTGCGGCCTTCGCCATCGACCGCTTCACCAGGACAACCAGTGCCGACGCGCTGGCCACTCATCAACACGCTGCACCCATTACCAACCATTGAGGAGTTCACATGCTGGAAATCACCCGTATCGAAACCAACCAACGCATGAGCCGCGTCGTGCAATGCAACGGCTTCACGTTCCTGGGCGGGCAGACCGCAACCGACCGCAGCCTGGACATCAAGGGCCAGACCGCGCAGGTGCTGGAGAAGATCGACAACTATCTGGCCAAGGCTGGCCTGGACAAGACCCGCATTCTCAGTGCTCAGGTATGGCTGTCGGACATTGCCGCCAACTTCGCCGGCATGAACGAGGTGTGGGACGCCTGGGCACCGGAAGGCCACGCACCTGCCCGCGCCACGGTTGAATCGCGACTGGCGGCGCCTGATCTGCTGGTGGAAATCACGGTGGTGGCGGCAGGCTGATGTACCCGCTGCCGCGCCTCTGTGCGCGGCAGCGGTTCAGCATCAATCGATGCGAGGGTGTTGCTGCACCAGCTCCTTGCGCTTGGCCTCAAGCTCGGCGATCTGGGTATCGATGTCTTCGATCTTCTGTTCGATATTGTCGTGGTGTTCCTGCAGCAGTTCCTTGGCTTCCTCGAGGTCCGAGGCCGCAGGTGCTGCGCCGCGCAACGGCTTGTTGGCGGTTTCCTTCATCGTCACCCCGGTGGCCAGGCCAATCACCGCGACCACCATCAGGTAGTACGCCGGCATGTAGAGGTTGTTGGTGCTTTCCACCAGCCAGGCGGCGAGGGTGGGCGTCAGGCCGGCAATCAGCACCGAAACGTTGAACGCGCTGGCCAGGGCGCTGTAGCGGATGTGCGTGGGGAACATCGCGGGCAGGGTAGACGCCATCACGCCGATGAAAAAGTTCAGCACCACTGCCAGAATCAGCAGCCCTGCGAAGATCACCCCGATCTTGCCGCTGTTGATCAGCATGAACGCCGGAATGGCCAGGATGAACAGCGCAACGCTGCCGACAATGATGAAGGGCTTGCGGCCGATCTTGTCGCTGATGAAACCGATCAAAGGCTGCACGAACAGCATGCCGACCATGATCGCGATGATGATCAGCACCCCGCGGTCTTCGCTGTAATGCAGGTTGTGCGACAGGTAGCTCGGCATGTACGTCAGCAGCATGTAATACGTCACGTTGGTCGCGACCACGATGCCGATACAGGTCATCAGGCTGCGCCAATGCTTGGTCGCCACTTCCTTGAACGAGACCTTCGGACCATGGGACAGGCCTTCGCGGTCGCCCTGTTCGAGCTTGTCCACGTGCTGCTGAAAGGCCGGGGTTTCTTCCAGTGCGTTACGCAGGTACAGCCCGAGCATCCCCAGGGGCAGGGCGAGGAAGAACGGCAGGCGCCAGCCCCATTCCTCGAACTTCTCCTGACCCAGGAAGGTGGAAATCATCACCACCAGGCCCGCGCCCAGGACGAAACCGGCAATCGAGCCGAAATCCAGCCAACTCCCGAGAAAGCCGCGCTTGCGGTCGGGTGCATACTCGGCGACGAAGATCGACGCGCCGGTGTACTCGCCGCCCACCGAGAAGCCCTGGGCCATCTTGGCCAGCAGCAACAGGATGGGCGCCCAGATGCCAATCGAGGCGTAGGAGGGGATCAGGCCGATGGCGAAGGTGCTCAGGGACATGATGATAATGGTCGCCGCCAGCACTTTCTGGCGCCCGTACTTGTCGCCCAGGGCACCGAAGAACAGCCCGCCCAGCGGCCTGATCAGGAACGGCACCGAGAAGGTCGCCAGTGCCGCCACCATCTGCACGCTTGGGTCGGCGCCGGGAAAGAACACCTTGCCCAGTACATACGCGACGAAGCCGTAGACGCCGAAGTCGAACCACTCCATGGCGTTGCCCAGGGCCGCTGCGGTGATCGCCTTGCGCATCTTCGCGTCGTCGACGATGGTGATGTCCTGCAACCCGATGGGGCTGACTTTTTTCTTTGATTTCATACCGGTCACTCTGTTTCAGAACTGTCGATGCCATTGTTTTGGTGGCACGCTATTCCCGTTCAGATACAAAAAGACGCAAAATAATTCACCGTGAAACCCGGTTTTTGTTTCTTCACGTTTTCAAAGCTGTTGCAGATGACTCTCCACCCGGCCCGGCGACCGATCGGCACCCCGGCCTCAAAGCACGAGACTTCCCGCGCAAAACCCGGATAATGGCGGCCATTTCGCTTTCGCTATTGTGGTGCCGCCCATGGAAATCAAAGTCAACTTTCTCGACAACTTAAGGCTTGAGGCCAAGTTCGACGACTTCACGGTGATCGCCGACCAGCCCATTCGCTACAAGGGCGACGGCTCGGCGCCGGGGCCGTTCGACTACTTCCTGGCGTCGTCGGCCTTGTGCGCCGCGTATTTCGTGAAGTTGTACTGCAGCACCCGCAATATCCCGACGGACAATATCCGCCTGTCGCAGAACAACATTGTCGACCCGGAAAACCGCTACAGCCAGATCTTCAAGATTCAGGTGGAACTGCCTGCCGACATCTCGGAAAAGGACCGTCAGGGCATCCTGCGCTCCATCGACCGCTGCACCGTGAAGAAAGTGGTGCAGGCCGGTCCCGAGTTCGTGATCGAGGAAGTCGAGAATCTGGACGCCGACGCCCAGGCGTTGCTGATGCCGGCGTCGAGCGCCACCGAAGGCACTTACATCCTGGGCAAGGACCTGCCGCTGGAGCAGACCATCGCCAACATGTCGGGCATCCTCGCCGAGCTTGGGATGAAGATCGAAATCGCCTCGTGGCGCAACATCGTGCCCAATGTCTGGTCGCTGCATATCCGCGACGCGCATTCGCCGATGTGCTTCACCAATGGCAAGGGCTCGACCAAGGAGAGCGCGCTGGCCTCGGCGCTGGGCGAGTTCATCGAGCGCATCAACTGCAACTTCTTCTACAACGACCAGTTCTGGGGCGAAGACATCGCCAACGCCGAGTTCGTGCATTACCCGAACGAGCGCTGGTTCAAGCCGAGCCCTGGCGATGCGCTGCCCGAAGAGATTCTCGACCCGCACTGCCTGGCCATCTACAACCGCGACGGTGAACTGCGCGGCTCGCACCTGTACGACACCAACTCGGGCAATACCTCGCGGGGCATCGTGTCGCTGCCGTTCGTGCGCCAGTCCGATGGCGAAGTGGTGTACTTCCCGTCCAACCTGATCGAGAACCTGTTTCTGAGCAACGGCATGAGCGCCGGCAACACCCTGGCCGAGGCGCAGGTGCAATGCCTGTCGGAGATTTTCGAGCGGGCGGTCAAACGCGAGATTCTCGAAGGCGAACTCGCGCTGCCGGATGTGCCGCATGAGGTGATCGCCAAGTACCCGGGCATCCTCGCCGGGATCAAGGGGCTGGAAGAGCAGGGCTTCCCGGTGCTGGTCAAGGATGCGTCGCTGGGCGGCGAGTTCCCGGTCATGTGCGTCACCCTGATGAACCCGCGCACCGGCGGCGTGTTTGCCTCGTTTGGTGCCCACCCAAGTTTTGAAGTGGCGCTTGAACGCAGCCTGACCGAGTTGCTGCAAGGGCGCAGTTTCGAGGGGTTGAATGATTTGCCGGCGCCGACCTTCGAAGGTCAGGCGGTGATCGAGCCGAACAACTTCGTCGAACACTTCATCGACTCCAGCGGTGTGGTGTCGTGGCGGTTCTTCAGCGCCAAGGCCGATTACGATTTCGTCGAGTGGGACTTCTCCAGCGAAGGCGAAGAGGCCAATGCCGAGGAAGCCGCGACGCTGTTCGGCATCCTCGAAGATTTGGGCAAGGAGGTCTACATGGCCGTGTACGAGGACCTGGGCGCCACGGCGTGCCGGATCCTGGTGCCGGACTATTCGGAGATCTACCCGGTCGAGGACCTGATCTGGGACAACACCAACAAGGCCCTGGCCTTTCGCGCCGATATCCTCAACCTGCACAACCTGAGCAAGGTCGGCCTGCGCACGCTGGCCAAGGGGCTGGAAGACAGCGAGCTGGATGATTACACCGACATCACCACGCTGATCGGCATCGAGTTCGACGACAATACCCCGTGGGGGCAGTTGACGATCCTGGAATTGCGTCTGCTGATCTACCTTGCCTTGCAGAAGTATGAAAAGGCCAAGGACCTGGTGGAAGCGTTCCTGCAGTACAACGACAACACCGTCGAGCGCGGCCTGTTTTACCAGGCGGTGAACGTGGTGCTGGAAATGCAACTGGACGACGACCTGGAACTGGCCGACTACGAGGTCAACTTCCGCCGCATGTTTGGTGACGAACGCATGGATGCGGCGATTGGCTCGGTGGATGGCAGTGTGCGTTTCTATGGGCTGACACCGACCAGCATGAAGCTCGAAGGGCTCGATCGGCATCAGCGGCTGGTCGACAGCTACAAGAAACTCCACACCGCGCGGGCGAAGGCAGCGGGTTTGGCGGGCTGACTTCGGCCGAGCATCTTCATCGCCAGACACGCCCGGTCGCGGGCAAGCGCGCTCCTACAGTGTACGCGCTGCGCCGCCGACGCCGGCAAGCCGTGCTGCTACGGGGTTGAGGTGAAGCACCAAGCGTGTCTCTGACCGAAACCGTAGGAGCGCGCTTGCCCGCGAAGGCGGTGGTACATCCAATGCATCTCCATTGCCTGAAACGGCGAATCGCGAGCAAGCTCACTCCTACAGGACCTGTGCCAGGCGAGCGTCCGGTGTCACGACGAACCTGTAGGAGTGAGCTTGCTCGCGATGAGGACGGTACATTCAACACATCTCTGTCAGCTGAAACGCCCGGTCGCGGGCAAGCGCGCACCTACAGTGTACGCGCTGTGCCGCCGACGCCGGCAAGCCGTGCCGCTACGGGGTTGAGGTGAAGCACCAAACGTATCTCAGACCGAAGCCGTAGGAGCGCGCTTGCCCGCGAAGGCGGTGGTACATCCAATGCATCTCCATCGCCTGAAACGGCGAATCGCGAGCAAGCTCACTCCTACAGGACCTGTGTCAGGCGAGCGTCCGGTGGTCATCACGAACCTGTAGGAGTGAGCTTGCTCGCGATGAGGACGGTTCATTCAACACATCTCTGTCAGCTGAAACGCCCGGTCGCGGGCAAGCGCGCTCCTACAGTGTATGTGGTGTGCCGCCGACGCCGGCAAGCCGTGCTGCTACAGGGTTGAGGTGAAGCAGCAAACGTGTCTCTGACCGAAACCGTAGGAGCGCGCTTGCCCGCGAAGGCGGTGGTACATCCAATGCATCTCCATCGCCTGAAACGGCGAATCGCGAGCAAGCGCTTCTACAACGTCCAGCCCAGTCCCAGGGATTTATGCAGGGAGGCGAAATCCTTGAGCAGTTCTGCATCGCCTGAGATGCGGCTTTCCTGGGCCTGGTAGCGGGTGCGTTCGGCGTCGAGCCAGTCCAGGGTGCTGGCGGTGCCGGCGCGGTAGCGTTGGCGGGTCAGGTCGGCGGCGCGGATGGCGGAGGCTTCGACATTGCGCAGCAGCACCACGTTTTCCCGCTGGTGGCCGTAACGCACCAGGGCCACATCGGCGTCGCGCAGGGCGCTGAGCACCACGCTCTTGTACTGGGCCAACGCTTCATCGCGACCGGCTTTCGCGCTTTCGACACTCGCCGCCACTCGGCCAAAATCCAGAATGTTCCAGCTCAGGCGCGGCAGCAACAGCCAGGTGCCGTTGTCCTTGCGCGCCAGATGGCCGGGATCGCCCGCCGAGAATGACAAGTCTTCGGTAAGGCTTAGTTTGGGAAACCAGTCAGCCTGTTTCTCGCCGATATGTGCATTGCTCGACGCAAGTACACGCTCGGCGGCGCGGATGTCGGGACGGGCCTTGAGGATCGCCGCCGGATCGGCAAACGGCACCTTCTGCGGCATGGCGGGCAGGGGTTGGGTAGACGACAGACGAGCGTCCAGTTCACCCGGTTCCAGCCCGCAGAGCAGGCCCAGTTGGTCGATGGCCTGCACGATCGACGCCTGCAGCGGCAGACGCTGGGCGCGAGTGTTTTCAGCCTGGGTCAGCACCTGCTCCAGTTGCAACTGCGAAGCCACGCCACGGCTGCGACGCTGTTGGGTCAGGTCCACCGCCTGCTGTTCGATGTCGACACTGGCATCCACCAGCGCCAGACGGGTTTGCTGATCACGCAGGTCGACGTAGGTCTGCACCACTTCGGCGGCCAGTTGCACCTGGGTGTCCGCCAGTTTTGCCGCAGTCGATTCGGACTGCGCCTGGGCCGCCTCGACCGCCCGGCGCGTACCGCCGAACAGGTCGGCTTCCCAGCTGGCATCGAACCCGGCCAGGTACAGCGTCAAGGGCCCGCGACCGCCGCCACCGCCACTGTCACCCAGAAAGGAGGTGTCGGGAGAGCGCAGTTTCAGCATCGCCGCATCGGCCGTGACTTTGGGCATCGCGTCGGCGCGCGAGCCGCTGAGGCTGGCGCGGGACTGGCGCAAGCGGGCCTGGGCACTGGCGATGTCCGGGCTGTTGTGCAGGGCTTGCGTGACGAGTTGATCAAGCAGCGGATCACCCAATGACTGCCACCACTGGGCGACCCCGGGCTCGCGCACGGCAGGATCATCGGCATGGGGCAGGCGCCCGGCCGCCAAGGTCTTGGGCGCCACATCGGGCGCGCCCTGGTAGTCCGGCCCCACGGTGCAGGCGGACAACAGACCAACGGCCAGAAACAGCGGAATCGAACGGGAAATCATTGTCGTGGGCCTGCCTGCGCCGGGCGCGTTTTCAGGATGAAGATCAGGGGCAGGCACGCCAGCATCGCCAGCCCCAGCACATAAAAGGCGTCGTTGTAGGCCAGCACCGAAGCCTGCTGCGCGATGTCGCTGGCCAGTTGCGCGAAAGCCTGCATCTGCGCGGTGGACGGATCGCCGGTTTGCGCAAGGAAGCTGGCGCTCTGGCTGGCGATCTGGTCCTGTGCCAGCTGGCTGTTGGCAAGGATGCCTTCGCGCAGCACGTCGTCATGGAAGTGGCTGCGCCGGTCCATCAGCACCCCGAGCAAGGCCAGCCCGAGGGTGCCGCCCAGGTTGCGCGACATGTTGTAGAGCCCGGCGGCGTCGCCGGCATCGCGGGCGTCCACCGAGCGCATGGATAACTGGCTGAGCGGCATCATCACCAGAATCTGGCCGAAGCCTCGCAGGATCTGCGACAGCACGAAGTCATGGCCGACACTCTGCGAGGTCAGCTCGGTGTCGACGAAACAGCTCGCCCAATACAGCAACAGACCCAGGCCGACCATGTAGCGCAGGTCGTAGCGGCCCAGCATCTTGGGCAGGATCGGCATCAGCGCGAACGCCGGAATGCCCGACAGCAGCATGATCGAACCGGCCTGTTCGGCGTTGTAACCAGACAGAATCCCAAGGAACTGCGGCACCAGATACGCCGTGCCATAGAGCCCCGCGCCCACTGCCGTGGCGATCAGCAGCACGCTGCCAAAGCTGCGGTTGAGCACCAGTTGCAAGCGCACGATGGGCGTGGGCGAGCGCAGTTGGCCCAAAGCGATCAGGAAAAATCCGACCAGGGTCGCGATGCTCAGCCAGATGATCAGCAGCGAATCGAACCAGTGTTCGCGCTGGCCTTCCTCAAGCACCACGGTCAGCGAACTGAGCCCCAGTGCCAGGCCGACAATGCCTGCCCAGTCGGCCTTGATGAAGCGTTCCAGGTTCATCTTCTCCGAGGGCAACCCGGTGAGCAGCAAGGTGATGAGGGCGATGCTGATCGGCAGGTTGAGGAAGAAACACCAGCGCCAGTCGATGTTTTCCGTCAGCCAGCCACCGACCACCGGCCCCAGCAGCGGCCCGAGAATCGCGGTCATGCCGAACAGCGTGGTGCCGATGGGCAACTGATGGGCAGGCAGGCGCGTGCGCACGATGGTCTGCGCGGTCGGGATCATCGCACCGCCAGCGAAGCCCTGGCCGATGCGCCCGGCGATCATCGCCCCGAGGCTCGACGACAATCCGCAGAACATCGAGAAGAAGGTGAACATCAGCGCCGTGCCCACCAGGAACCGGCGCAGGCCGAAGACCCGCGTCAGCCAGGCGGCGAGGGGAATCATGACGATTTCCGACATCAGGTAGCCGGTGGCGATCCAGGTACCCTCGGTGCCGGTGGCGCCGATTTGGCCCTGGATCTGCGGCAGCGCCGAGTTGGTGATCGAGATGTCCAAGGTCGCCAGCAATGCTCCGAGCGAACCTGCGGCGACGGCGATCCAGTCGGTCAGCGAGGCGTTACGCGGCTGGCTGGCCTGTACTCCGGCGTTGCTGCCGGCGGCCAGGGCCTCAGCCATGATCGGCGTCTGCCTTGGTCGAGCGGATGTCCACCGTGACCGTGGCCGACAGCCCCGGAACCAGCGCCGGACGCACGTCGTCGGTCACATCCAGAGCGATACGAACGGGCACCCGCTGGACGATCTTGGTGAAGTTGCCGGTGGCATTGGACGGCGGCAGCAGGGCGAACTGCGCGCCGGTGCCGGGGGCCAGACTGTCGACGTGACCGTGCAGCTCGCGGCCCGGCAGCGCATCGACCTGCACGCTGACCGACTGGCCGGGGCGCATGTCGCCGATCTGGGTTTCCTTGTAATTGGCGGTCAGGTAGATGGCGTCCACCGGCACTACCGTCAGCAGCCGGGTGCCGGGCTGCACGTACTGGCCGACGCGCACGCCACGGTCGGCGATGCGGCCATCCAGCGGGCTGCGAATCACCGCGTCATCGACATCGAGCTGGCTCTGCGCCTCGCTGGCCTTGGCCACCCCGAGTTGCGCCTGGGCCTGTTTGAGCTGGGCCTGCAGGGTGCCGTTGCGGGTTTCGCTGGAGCGCAGCGCCGCTTGTTTGGCGGCTACCGTGCTGCGGGCCTGGGCAAGCTGGTTGTTCAGTTGCGCCAGACGCTCTTCAGGCTCGGCGCCGGAGCGGGCCAGCGGTGCATAGCGCGCGACCTCGGTCTGGGCATGTCGGGCGTCGGCCTCGGCACCTTGCAATTGCGCGCGCGCCTCGGCGATGGCCGAGTCCTGTTGCACCAGGTCGGCCTGGGCCTTGGCCAGGTCCGCTGTGCGGGCCGCGATGGTGGCCGAGGCTTCATCGCTGACTGCCTGGTATTTGCGTACGTCGAGGCGCACCAGCACGTCGCCGCGTTTGACCGTCTGGTTGTCCGCCACCAGCACTTCGCCGACGTAACCGCTGATCTTCGGCGCGACGCTGATGCTGTCCGCTTGCAGATAGGCGTCGTCAGTGGTTTCGATGAAGCGTCCGGCCAACCACCACCAGGCCGCCCACGCCAGCGCGATGGCCAGCGCCACCGTGACCAGCGCCAGCAGGATGCGCCGCGCTTTGCCGCGCTGGCCGTTGACGGTTTCATCAGGCGCAGCCTGTGGCACGGCTGGAGGGGGAGGCGTTGCGGCGGACATCGGGATGCTCCGAATTTATATCAGTCGGTATAAATTCGTTTTTTCGCCAAATTTTGTCAACTGGTATATTTTGCCGGGGTACCGAACGGGAGCTGGACATGGCACGACACAAACCTGCCGCCGAGGGTGGTTATCAACGCGGCGAAGAGACCCGCGCGCGCATCGTCGAAGCGGCCGTGGCGGTCTTTGGCGAGCGTGGCTACGAGGGCGCCTCGACCCGCGACATCGCCACTGCGGCCGGGGTCAACGCGCCGGCGATCCAGTATTACTTCGACGGCAAGGAAGGCGTGTACCTGGAGTGCGTCGAGCACCTGATCAGGCTGCTGTGGCACAAGATGGGCGACAGCGTCGAAGCGGCGGAGGCGGCCCTGGCGCAGACGCCACTCAAGGACCAGGCGCTGATCGACGCCTCGCTGGGGATTCTCGGCGCCGTGGTCTCGACCATCCAGGACAGCCCGCAGACCACTGCCTGGCGGGCGTTTCTGGACCGTCATCAAACCGGTCTGTGCCCGGAAAGTGCGTCGATGGCTTTCGAAGACCGCTTCAAGAAACGCATCGGTGTGGTGGTTCGGTTGCTGATCGCCGGGCTTTCCGGCTACGCAGTGGAAGACGAGCGCACGGTGATCCACTCCATGGCGCTGTTCTCCCAGGGATTGGCCTTCCGGGTGCAGAAACCCAAGTTGCTCGAAGCGCTGAAGTGGGCCGAGGTTGGCCCACAGGAAATGGAGCAGGTCAGGGATGTGGTGCTGACCCAGGCGCGCTTTACGCTTGAGGGGCTGGTCAGGCAGCGGGATATTAGTTAGCCGGGTTGTCGCAGTCTTTCTCGACTGTCTTGACCAGCTCGCTGCCCTGGAACAGCTCCAGGCGGATGTGACAGGC
The DNA here is from genome assembly GCF_044746825.1 of Pseudomonas sp. NPDC090201. Classification (NCBI taxonomy): domain Bacteria; kingdom Pseudomonadati; phylum Pseudomonadota; class Gammaproteobacteria; order Pseudomonadales; family Pseudomonadaceae; genus Pseudomonas; species Pseudomonas sp. NPDC090201. The sequence continues at coordinate 349,894 of NZ_JBIVCX010000004.1, read as the reverse complement.
CGCTTCAGGGGGAATGCTCAGTTGTACCAGAGAGGCGGTGGCGCCGGTCTGGATGTCGCCCGACTGGCTGATGCTCGATGTCCCGGCCGTACTGCGCTGGCTGACCGCCATGCGGTAGCGCAAGGTCAACGGCGTCGGGTTTTCGATGTGCGGGCGAATCAGCACCGCGGCACCCTGGCGCTGGGTGTCGATGGCTACGACCAGTTGCGACAAATCGATCATGGGTTTCACTTCTGAGTCACGGTGGCATTCATGTTGTTGCCGTACTGCTGGACATTGACCGTGCCGCCGAAGCCGTTCTGGCTGACGTTGGCCTGGTTGCCCTGGCCGTACTGGCCGATGTACGCCTGATTATAGGCACCGCTCTGCACGACGTTGGCCTGGTTGTTGGTCCCGGCCTGGGTAATGGCTGCCTGGTTGAAGCGCCCGGCCTGATCCAGACTGATCGAGTTGTTGTAACCCGTCTGCTGGGCGGCTGCGGCGTTGTAGGCGCCACTCTGGTTGATCGTGGCAGTGTTCGCATTGCCGTTCTGGATCTGCACCAGGCGCTGGCCGGGGCCGGCCTGGTCGATACGCGAGCGGTTGTTGGAGCCGATCTGACTCACGTCCACACGGCTGCCGCTCACGCCAATGCCCGAATAGCGGGCCTCGGGCATCAGGTCGGCGGCGTGGCTGATGGCGCTGCCCAGCAGCAGCGCCGTGGTCAGAGCGATCAGCGCAGTTCTTTTATTACTGTGCATGGGTCTCCCCCGATAGTTTGCTTTGTTCGGCGGCGGTCATGGGCGTACTCATGGTTTGCTCGTCATACGCTTTCAGGTAGCCGGCCAGCAGTGGTTTTTTCAGGTCTTCCGGGTTCTTCAGGTTCCAGCTGCCATCCCGCGCGCCCTGGGCGATCAGGTGAATCAGGCCGGCCTCGATGGCTTCACGCACGCACTGCTGCACCGGTTCGTTGCGCGAGAGGCCGGTCTCGACCTCCAGCAGGTGACGCAGGGAAACGAACTTGAACACGCCGAAATCGAGCTGGATCGAGAACACGGTCTTGGTGGTGGTGACGCTCTGGATGATGTCGCCGGTGCGGATGTCCACCGCACGCAGGTTGATGGTCACCTGGTCCTGGCGATACAGATCCGACGGGCCGATACCCAGGTAGCGCACACCGAAACCGCCGGTGCGCACGTTGCTTTCGTAGGCGACGATGGCGCCTTCGACAATCATGTTGGCCGGGCGCAGCGGTGGCAGTTGCCCCTGGGCCTGATCCTGCGGCTGCTCCAGGGCGCGGACGATCTTGCGCTCGGTCAGCAGGTCCTGCAGGTTTTCGCGTTCGACCGGTTTGAACCAGCGCGAATCGCGCAACGCGCTGACCAGAAGCGACGCTGCGCCCTGAGTCACCGACGTGGAGAAAGAACTGTCCGGCGAAGGTTTGTACTGGCCGGTCTGGTCACGCATGCCGTACACCGCCACGGGGATCACGCCTGCCGGTGGGGGCAGGTTGGCCAGGTCGCGGGTCGATTGCGTTGGAGGCGAAATGGTCGCCGGAGAAATGGTGCCCGCCGGGCGAGAGGTGGCACAGCCACTCAATACTGCGGCAGCGATAATCATCAATGAAAGCGTGCGGGCGCGCATGGTATAGCTCCGAAAAAACCCGCCGGCGAACCGGCGGGTACGACCTGGATTAGTGCTGAGTGATCGAAACGGTGTTGTTGCTGCCGCCGGTCTGAGTGACGTTGGCAGTCAGGTAGCTGCCGGACTGGGCCACAGTGGCCTTGCTGTTGTAAGCGGTAGTGGTCTGATTCAGGTCGATGACGTTGTAGCCGCCAGAGTTCTGAGTCAGGTAAGCGTCGTTGTCTTTGCCAGACTGGTTGCTGGTGACCTTGTTGCTGGTGCCGTCCTGGATGATGGTCGCTTTCAGGTTGCTGTCACCAGGGTTGCCGCCGTGAGGGCCGTTCTGGTTGGCAACGATGCTGTTGTAGTTGCCGCTCTGAGTGGCGGTGATGGTGCTGTGGTCAGCCTGATCCTGGTTGAGGGTGCCAACGTTGTTGGAGCCGGTCTGGGTCAGGTAGGCCCTGGAGTAGTCGGCATCGTTCTGGTTGATGGTGCCGGTGTTGTTGTTGCCACCTTTCTGAGTCAGCTCGGCGTTCGAGTTCCAGGCCCAGGTTTGAGTCACGCTACCGATGTTGCCCTGGCCGTTCTGGCTGATGGTGGCGCTGGAGTCACGAGTGTTGCTCTGCTGGGTGGCCCAGGCTTTGTTGTAGCCGCCATCCTGAGTAACGGTCGCAGTCACTTTGTACGAGTCGTTCTGATTGATGGTGCCTTCGTTGTTGTTGCCGCGCTGAGTCAGAGAGGCAGTGGCCTGGTCGTTGTTCTTCTGGGTGACCCAGGCCTGGTTGTTATTGTTGAACTGGCTGACGGTCGCGGTGGACTTGGTGTTGTTTTCCTGAGTCACCCAGGCGGAGTTGCCGGTGCCGTCCTGTTTCAGGGTGGCTGCGGTATCGCGACCTTTGTTGGCGTTCTGGGTGATGGTGCCGTTGTTGTAGCTGCCAGCCTGGTTCAGGGTGGCCGACTGCTGGTTGGCGCTGCTGTTGCCAGCTGCGCCAGTCTGGTTAATGGTGCCCTGGTTTTGCTCGCCGCCAGTCTGACGGGCAGCGGCGGTGTTGTAGGAGTTGGTTTGCAGCACGGTCAGGTTGCTGTTGCTCGAACCCTGGTAGATCGGTTTGGCAGGCTGGCTGCCCCAACCGAACCAACCGCCGCTGGTGGCGGGGGTGCCTGCGTTGTTGTTGCTGCCGTTCTGGGTCACGTTCAGGTTGGAGTTGATCGCGCCACTTTGCTCCGCGACGATGCCGTTGTCGGAACCGTTCTGGTAGGTGGTGGTAGTGCCGTTGCCAGCGAAGGCAGCGCCCGATACCGAAGCCAATACAGCGAGAGCGAGGAGGGATTTACGTGCTTGCATGGTTAATTCCTTTTTACGATGTTTTTAGGCAGCTAGGTTTGTTGCAGGCGAACGAGCCCTGCGAGTTGATTGCACTTGGCACAACAAGTCTTACAGTGAGCATTACAACGAAAGCGTTATTAAGTTGGAGCGAACTTACTGGTTGATCTGAAACGACGTGGTCTGGCCGGTGGTTTTGTCGGTTGTTGTAATTTGCAAAAGCCCCGGCGACAAGTTGACGATGGAAATCGTGAAGTCCGTAGTTTCCACAACTCCTGGCGTCAGTTTTCCGTCGGTGCCAACAATGCTTGAGGTGACCGCCGACGACACACGACTCAGAATTGCACTTTGCAACATGCTGTTGAATTGGTTCAGCGTGCTGTTCGCCGAGGACGCCGAGGAAGACGAATGTTCCTTGAAACTGTTCTGCGCGTTCGCCTGGTTGAGCAGCACAGGACCGTTCAACGGGTTGCCGCCAAACGATGGGTTGACCGGCACGTAGACCAGTTCGCTGGCCTGCACCGAGACTGCCGAAAACGCCATCAGACTCGTGAGTACTACAGATAGACGGTTCATGATAATTCCCTTCATAGCTCGTCGCGGGCCAGGTCCCGGTCGCCGAAAAATTGCGCCAGTTGATAATCCAGAATGGCTTGAAACACTTGTGCGGCAACGTCTGCGCCCAGTGCGGGGATCAGGCTGCGGTTAGGGGGCAGTTGCAACTGGGTCATCCGGCGGTTGCCGTAGTTGATGAAGATCTGGCTGCCCAGACGTGCGGTGGGGCGTTCGACGACCGAGATACTGAAGCGTCCGGATTCGTCCTTTTCATTCCACGCCGCGGCAAAACTGTCATAAAAGGCACGCCCGTTTTGCGTCACCGTCTGCCCGACTACAAGCCCGCCAACTTCGACCGGACCCAGGGTCCGGTGGGTGGAAAGGGACTTGGAGGTGTTGACGCCGGTATCGGCAAAAGCCGTGGCAGCCAGACACAGGGGAAGCACCATCATCATCCGTAAAGTGGTGTGTTTCATCGGTGGACATACCGGGTGTGTTCAAGAGTTGACACAGTGTAGTTACAAACAATTTGAAAAGGCCACTAGTATTTTAAACTTTTATTTAGTTATTTCTTGGCGTCAGAAAGCTGGCAAGCAACTTTCTGAGCTATAAAAAAGTTTATCGATTTCAATAAGTTTGCAGCCCTTGAGTTTGAGCGGTCCTGCCTCTGGGGTAGTCGTAAAGTATGAATGTTTTGTGATGAGGGCCACGAAAAAGCCCTGCATTCACAGGGTGTTTCAAAGTTTTTCTTGCCGACAGACGGCAGGTCACAGGTGGCGGGCTTTAGCGTGGTCGCATTCAATTGAATGGGTCCGCACGCCCGGTTACTTGTTTATGTTGCAACTAAAAAACGCGACTGCATTTGCTTGGGTATCTGTCGTTAGATGGCTTTGGCGGACAGCGGATTGTCCTTGAAGAACGCCGTCGGGTGCTCAGATCTGTTCCAGCAGCCAGGCACGAAATGCCTGCAGCGATGGCAGCCCTTCGTTGCGGGGTGGATAGGCCAGGTAATAGCTGCGCTGGCTGGCGAAGGGCAGGTCCAGACTGATCAGCTCGCCCTTGGCCAACTCATCGGTGACGAGGATGCGCGGCACCAGGCCGATGCCGATGTCGGCTTTGACCGCCTGGATCAAGTGTGACGTCAGCTCGAAACTCGGCCCCAGACGCATGAGCCGATGAGGCAGGCGATGGTGGCTGAACCAGTCGGCCCAGACGTTGGGATTATTGGCGACGTTGAGCAGCATCTGTTCGGCGATCTGCTCTGGCGCCCAGTGTCGATAGGCGAGGGCGGCGTGTGGGGAGATGACCACCACCAGTTCTTCGGCGTGCAGGCGGTGACTGACCAGCCCCGGCAGGTCGGCGTTGCCCACCACGATGGCTGCGTCGATGCCGCTGGTGTCGAAGTCGATGGCGTCAATTCGCGAGTTGATGTGCACCAGCATGCCGGGATGACGCTTGTAGAAATCATGCAGGCGCGGCATCAGCCATTTGGAACCGAAGGTTGGCAGCGTGGCCAGACGCAGGGAACCGCCGCCGGACTGATAGGCCATGGCCTGCAGCGTGGCGCTGCGAATGCGGCCAAGGGCGTCGCTCATCTCTCTTTGATACAGCCGGCCGACATCGGTGAGCTGCACCTGGCGGCCTTCGCGGCGAAACAGGGTCAGGCCCAGTTGCTGCTCCAGCGCCTGCACCTGGCGGCTGACCGCGCTTTGGGTCAGGGACAACTCGACAGCGGCGCGGGTGTAGCTTCCATGGCGTGCAGCGGCCTCGAAAGCCAGCAACAGAGACATGGACGGCGTGAGATGGCGGTAATTCATTCAGAAAAGTCATCGATAGCGGCAGGAATATCCGTTTGTCCCGAGCGCGGGCCTGCAGGATCATTGGCATCATAACGATCCGAGGCTGACCGATTAATGCCCCGGCGACAAGTATTTTGCTTTTTTCCGTGATCAGACCGACAAGAGGCCATCCCACGATGATCGCCCAACTGCCTACCGCCGTTCCTGCGGCGCAATACCCGGACTTTCTCGACGCATTGCGCGCCAGCGGTTTTCGCGGCCAGCTGAGCGCCGACTACGCCACCCGCACGGTGCTGGCGACCGACAACTCGATCTACCAGCGCCTGCCCCAGGCGGCCGTGTTTCCCTTTGATGCCGAGGATGTGGCGCGCATCGCCACGCTGATGGCCGAGCCGCGTTTTCGCCAGATCAAGCTGACCCCGCGCGGCGGCGGCACCGGCACCAACGGTCAGTCCTTGACCGACGGGATCGTGGTCGATCTGTCGCGGCACATGAATACCATCCTCGAAATCAACGTCGAGGAACGCTGGGTGCGGGTCCAGGCCGGTGTGGTCAAGGACCAGCTCAACGCCGCGCTCAAGCCTCACGGGCTGTTCTTCGCGCCGGAGCTCTCGACCTCCAACCGCGCCACCGTCGGCGGCATGATCAACACCGACGCCAGCGGGCAGGGCAGTTGCACCTACGGCAAGACCCGCGACCACGTGCTCGAACTGCACAGTGTGCTGCTGGGCGGCGAACGGCTGCACAGCCAGCCGATTTCCGATGCTGAGCTTGAGGCGGCGTGCGCGCAGCCTGGCCGTGTCGGCGAGGTGTATCGCATCGCCCGCGGGATTCAGGAAACCCAGGGTGAATTGATCGAGAAGATCTTCCCCAAGCTCAACCGCTGCCTGACCGGCTATGACCTGGCGCACCTGCGCGACGAACAAGGCCGCTTCAACCTCAACAGCGTGCTGTGCGGTGCCGAAGGCTCGCTGGGGTACGTGGTCGAGGCCAAGCTCAACGTGTTGCCGATTCCGACCTATTCGGTGCTGGTCAACGTGCGCTACTCAAGCTTCATGGATGCGCTGCGCGACGCCAACGCGCTGATGGCGCACAAGCCGCTGTCGATCGAAACCGTCGATTCGCGGGTGCTGATGCTGGCGATGAAAGACATCGTCTGGCACAGCGTCGCCGAATACTTCCCCGCCGACGCCGAGCGTCCGACCCTGGGCATCAACCTGGTGGAATTCAGTGGCGATGACGTCGATGAAGTGAACGCGAAGGTCGCGGCCTTCATCGAGCATCTGCGCAGCGACACCGGCGTCGAGCGCCTGGGCCACACCCTGGCCGAGGGTGCGGCGGCGGTGAACAAGGTCTACACCATGCGCAAGCGGTCGGTGGGCCTGCTGGGCAACGTCGAAGGCGAGATTCGTCCGCAGCCGTTCGTGGAAGACACCGCCGTGCCGCCCGAGCAACTGGCCGACTACATTGCCGAGTTCCGCGCGCTGCTGGACGGCTACGGCCTGGCCTACGGCATGTTCGGCCACGTCGATGCCGGCGTGCTGCACGTGCGTCCCGCGCTAGACATGAAAGACCCGGCCCAGGCCGCGCTGGTCAAGCCGATTTCCGATGCCGTCGCCGAACTGACCCAGCGCTACGGCGGCTTGTTGTGGGGTGAGCACGGCAAGGGCCTGCGCTCGGAATACGTGCCGGCGTTCTTCGGTGAACTGTACCCTGCGCTGCAATCGCTCAAGGGCGCGTTCGACCCGCACAACCAGCTCAACCCCGGCAAGATCTGCACCCCGCCGGATGCCGAGCAGGGCTTGCTCAAGGTCAACGAAGTCACCCTGCGTGGCGATCTTGACCGGCAGATCGACGAGCGCGTCTGGCAGAGTTTCGGCAGCGCCGTGCACTGCAACGGCAACGGCGCCTGCTACAACTTCGACCCCAACGATGCGATGTGCCCGTCGTGGAAGGCGACCCGCGAGCGCCAGCATTCGCCCAAGGGCCGCGCCTCGCTGATCCGCGAGTGGCTGCGTCTGCAAGGCGCGGCCAACATCGATGTGCTGCAAGCGGCGCGGGGCAAGGTGTCATGGCTCAAGGGCCTGCCGGCGCGGCTGCGCAACAACCAGGCCCGTGCCAGCGGCCAGGCCGATTTCTCCCATGAAGTCTACGACGCCATGGCCGGTTGCCTGGCGTGCAAGTCCTGCGCGGGGCAGTGCCCGATCAAAGTCAACGTGCCCGAATTCCGTTCGCGGTTCCTTGAGCTTTATCACGGCCGCTATCAGCGTCCGCTGCGGGACTACCTGATCGGCTCGCTGGAATTCACCATCCCGTACATGGCCTACGCGCCCGGTCTGTACAACGCGGTGATGGGTTCAAAGTGGGTCAGCGGCTTGCTGGAGCGCCATGTCGGCATGCTCGACAGCCCGTTGATCCATCGCTACAACCTGCAATCGACTCTGACCCGCTGCAACGTTGGTGTGGCCAGCGTTCCGGCGCTGCGCGAGCTGACCGCTGAACAGCGCGCGCGCAGTATCGTGCTGGTGCAGGACGCCTTCACCCGGTACTTCGAGACGCCGCTGCTGGCGTCCTTCATTCAGTTGGCGCATCAACTGGGCTACCGCGTGTTCATGGCGCCCTACAGTGCCAACGGCAAGCCGCTGCATGTTCAAGGGTTTCTGGGAGCGTTCGCCAAGGCCGCGATCCGCAACGCCACGCAGCTCAAGGCCCTGGCCGATTGCGACGTGCCGCTGGTGGGGCTGGACCCGGCCATGACCCTGGTCTATCGCCAGGAATACCAGAAAGTGCCAGGGCTTGAGGGCAGCCCGAACGTGCTGCTGCCTCAGGAGTGGCTGATCGATGCACTGCCCGACAAAGCCAACGCTGCGCCTCGCAGCTTCCGCCTGCTTGCCCACTGCACCGAGAAAACCAACGTCCCGGCCAGCACCTCGCAGTGGGAAAAGGTGTTCGCGAAGGTGGGGCTCAAGCTTTCCACCGAGGCCACTGGTTGCTGCGGGATGTCCGGCACCTACGGCCACGAGGCGCGTAATCAGGAGACGTCGAAGACCATTTTCGAGCAATCCTGGGCTGGCAAGATCGACAAGGAGCACGAGGCCTTGGCGACCGGTTATTCCTGCCGCAGCCAGGTCAAACGCATGGCCGACAAACAACTGCGCCATCCGCTGGAAGTGGTGTTGGAGCAGTTGGTGGTGGGGTGACGGGCCGGGGGCGTTCTGTAGATCGCCCCGCCGGCAAGCCGTGCTGCTACGGATCGTGTAGACGACAATCCCTGTAGGAGCGCGCTTGCCCGCGACGGCGCCCGCAAGATCGCCCCCGCCCTCAAGCCGTGCTGCTACGGCCGGCGTGCTACTGGGTCTGGCGAGGATCATCCTTTGGGTTCAAATACTCGATCCCCAATGGCCCGATGCCGTACACCTGCGTCACGTATTCACCGGATCTTGCCCAATGAAAATGCGGGGTATTGGCGGGCAGCACCACCACGCTGCCAGGCCCGTACGCCACCAGTTTTTCAGGGTCGAACGTCGTGCCCTGGCCGATGTAGAACACCCCGGAGATAACCGTGTAGATCCGGTCTTCGGGATGGGTGTGGGGCATCAGTTTCACCCCGTTGGGCACCTTCACCCTCACCACATACGGCCCAGGCTGCGTCGGATTGCCGACGATCACCGCAAGCTTCGCCGCCGCCGGAAACGCGGGAAAGCTCTGCCACTGCACATCTTCACTGCGAATCGAGTCATATGTGCCCGTGGGCAACCCTGCAGACAGCGCGGGGCCTGCCAGCAGTGCGCAAGCCGCCAGGGCCAGTGCGCCGCGTACCGATCTGCTGCGTAACCATTGGATTTTCATTGAAGTACTTCCTGTCAAAAACGGTGGAGCGATGGTAGGCAGGAAGACCACCCCGATAAACCGCAGCCGGGGCACTTGAGTTGATACATGGTGTAATCAATCTACACCGCAGCAGTCGGGTCCATTCGTGGGCAAGCCCACTCCCACAGGGTGTCTGTCCGCAACCCTGTAGGAGCGCGCTTGCCCGCGACGGCGTCCAGAAGATCGCTATCGCCGGCAAGCCGGACTGCTACGGATCGTGTAGACGACAGTCCCTGTAGGAGCGCGCTTGCCCGCGAAGGCGTCCGCAAGATCGCCCCCGCCGGCAAGCCGTGCTGCTACGGATCGCGTGGACGACATAAATCCCGCTATGATCGGCCGATGCATCCTTTCACGAGGCCCGATTCATGAACGCTGATCAAAACGAATTCGATGGCCGTTGCCATTGCGGCACGGTGCGTTTCCATGCGCGCCTCAGCGACGGCCTGAACAGCGCCCGCCGCTGTGATTGCTCGTTGTGCCGGATGCGCGGGGCGGTGGTGGTGAGTGCGCGGTTGCAGGATCTGCAGATCACCGCAGGCGCCGAGGCACTGACGCTCTACCAGTTCCACACCAAGACGGCGAAGCACTACTTCTGCTCGAAGTGCGGCATCTACACCCACCACCAGCGTCGCTCCAACCCCGAACAGTTCGGCATCAATGCGGCGTGCCTGGAAGGCGTCAGCCCGTTTGACTTCGCCGAGGTCGTGGTGTGTGACGGCGTTCAGCATCCGTCCGATGAGCAGACTTCCGAAAAACGCAGCGAGACGGTCGGCGTCTTGCGATTCGTGCCGGATGACGGCAGTTCATATCAGGAACACAGGTGAATGGATTCATTCAAGGTCAGAGAACTGCATGACACCGATGCCCTGGCATTGCTCGAATTCGAAGTGCGCAACCGGCATTGGTTCGAATCGCACATCGAACCACGGGCGCCTGAATTCTACTCGCTGCAGGGCGTTGCCGAACACATCGCGTCCTGCCTCGGCGGGCTTGCCGCAGGAAACTGGCACCCCATGGTGATCCTCGACAACGACCAGCGCATCATCGGCCGGGCCAATCTCAAAAGCATCGACGCAGCCGCTGGCTGCGCCGAGGTGGGTTATCGCATCGATCAGCAAGCGGCCGGGCAGGGGCTCGCCACCTTTGCCTTGAAACGCCTGATCCACGAGGCGCGCAACCGTTGGCAACTCAAGCAACTGGTGGCCTTCGTCTATGAACAGAACCTGGGCTCGCAAAAGGTCCTGGCCCGCTGCGGGTTTCTGCCTGCTCCGGACGACGTCGATCACAGTACGGCAAACGAGCGCCGGTTCGTGCTTTCCTTGCTGGCTGACGATGTCACGGCCTGAGCCGGGCCGGTTCAGGCAAACCCACCATTGGCCCGCAATACCTGCGAGTTGATCCAGCCGCCGTCCGGGCCGGCCAGGAAAGCCACCGCCGCGGCGATGTCTTCGGGTGTGCCCAGGCGCTCAAGCGGGGCGAGGCTGGCGATGTGGTTGACCTGCTCCTGGCTCTTGCCTTCCAGAAACAGCTCGGTGCCCACCGGTCCAGGTGCCACGGCATTCACCGTGATTTGCCGCCCGCGCAGTTCGTTGGCCAGTACGTGCACCAGGCCTTCGACGCCCGCCTTGGAGGCGATGTAAGGGCCGTAGGACGGGAATGACTTGGCGATCACGCTGGTGGTCAGGGCGATGATGCGACCACCGCTTTCCACATCGGCCGCCGCCCGGCCCAGCACCAGGAAGGCGCCGCGCAGGTTGGTGGCGATCATCCGGTCGAAGTCGTCGAGGCTGGCTTCGCTGATTGGCGCCATCCTCATGACCCCGGCGCTGTTGACCACCACATCGATTCTGCCAAATGCGCTTTTGGCACCCTCGAACAGCGCGGCGACGTCCTGGGCATTGCCGACATCGCCCTTGATCGCGATGGCCTGGCCGCCGGCAGCTTCAATGGCGCTCAGGGTGTCCCGGGCCTTGCTTTCGTTGCTGCTGTAGCTGATGACCACCGCAAAGCCGTCAGCGGCCAGACGCAGGGCGATCGCCTTGCCGATGCCACGGGAGCCACCGGTGACAATGGCCGTCTTGCGCGTTTGATCGTTCATGAGGTTCTCCGGATTTGAAATGGGTGCGTTTGCCTTGGGAAAGATTCTGCTTGTTTGCGCCTGCCGGATAAATCCCGCTAAATTGCCAACACAATTCAACTGCGGACAACAATCGATGGACCGCTTCGAATCACTGCAACTCTTCACCCGTATCGTCGAGCTCAGCTCATTCAGCCGCGCGGCAGCGGTGCTGGGCATCCCCCGGGCAACGGCGACCCACGCGATCAAGGAGCTTGAGGCCAGGCTCGGCATCCGCCTGCTTGAACGCACCACCCGCCACGTCAGGCCCACGGTGGATGGCCAGGCGTTCTACGAGCGATGCGTGTTCGTGCTCAGCGAATTGGACGACGCCGAATCTTCATTGCGCCATGTGGCGGCCAGTCCGCAGGGCGTGTTGCGGGTGGACATGCATGGCACCCACGCCACACGGGTGGTGTTGCCGAGGATCAATGAGTTTCGCGGGCGTTATCCGGGTATAGACCTGACGGTCAGTGGCGGCGACCGCCTGGTGGATCTGGTGCGCGAGGGCGTGGATTGCGTGATTCGCGCCGGCGCCCCCAAGGATTCGGCACTGGTCGCCCGGCCCCTGGCGGTCATGCCCCAGGTAATCTGCGCCAGCCCCGAATACCTGGCGCGCGCCGGCACCCCTCGCACACCCGAGGATCTGGCCGGGCATCAGGCGGTGAGATTCTTCGCCAGCAACGGGGCGGTGGATTACCCACTCGAACTGCTGATCGAGGGCCAGATCCGCGAGTTCCACCTCGGTGGCTGGATGGCCGTGAACGATGCCGAAAGCTACGTGGTGTGCGCGCTACAGGGTTGCGGCCTGATCCAGGTGCCGCGTTTCCACCTGGAGGCGGACCTGCAGGCGGGGCGTCTGGTGGAGGTTCTGAGCGACTGGCAGAGCCCGGGCCTGACGCTGTCGGCGATGTATCCCCACCACCGGCATCTGTCGCCACGGGTGCGGGTGTTCATCGACTGGCTGTGCGAGGTCTACACAGACGTATTCGGGCCGTTGCCGGCGGATTATCGGTTGGTGACTTGATGCGGCACGAGGGTCCGGCGACTGAGTTGTAGCAGCACGGCTTGCCGGCGGGAGCGATCTTGAGAATGCCCCCGCCGGCAAGCCGTGCTGCTGCGGGAGTGTTTCGGTGGCACTTGTGCCAACCCATCCTTGAGTGCATCATGCGGCCCTATATAGGGTAGGGGGGTATGCTATGTCGCACACCAAGGCAGGAAGAGACGATCTGCTCAAGCGCGTTCGGCGCATCTCGGGGCAAGTCCAGGCCATCGAGCGCGCGCTGGAGGGTGAGGCCGACTGCGCCAAGACGCTGCATCTGGTCGCGGCCACCCGAGGCGCCATCAACGGGCTGCTCGACGAGATCATCGAAGACCACGCACGCGAACACGTCGCCAAACCGGGCCTGACCGATGAGGAACGGGCACAAGGCGTCGAAGAGCTGCTTGAAGCCATTCGCCGTTACTCCAAGTGAGGTGGGTATGAGCACAGCCGATTACAGCCATAGCCACGACTTTCTCGGGGCCGGGCACGATGAAAACGCCCGCCGCACGCTGTGGGTGGTGGTTCTCACCGTGGTGATGATGGTGGGCGAGATCGCAGCCGGTTACATCACCGGCTCCATGGCGCTGCTGGCCGACGGGTTCCACATGGCGACCCATGCCGGAGCGTTGGGAATTGCCGCCGCTGCCTATGCCTTCGCCCGCAGGCATTCGACCGATAACGCCTACAGCTTCGGCACCGGCAAGGTGGGGGATCTTGGCGGATTTGCCTCGGCGCTGATCCTGGGTCTGATTTCCTTGGGGATTGGTGTCGAATCGGTGCTGCGACTGTTCGAGCCCACCCAGGTGCAGTTCGGGACGGCCACCCTGATTGCCGTTGTCGGCCTGGCTGTGAACGTCGTCAGCGCCTTGCTCTTGGGCCACGGCCACAGCCATGGACACAGTCACGAGCATGAGCACGCCCATGAACATCATCACGAGCACAGCCACGAGCAGGACAACAATTTCCGGTCGGCGTACGTGCACGTGCTGGCCGACGCCGTGACCTCGGTGCTGGCCATCGTCGCGTTGCTGGCGGGCAAGTTCCTGAGCTGGGTCTGGCTTGATCCAGTCATGGGCATCGTCGGCGCGGTGGTCATCGCGCGCTGGGCGTGGACCTTGATGCGCGATACTGCTTCTGTCTTGCTGGACCGCACCGATGAGCACGTGGCCGAAGAGATTCGCGAGTTGCTGGAGCACAACCCGGCGCTGCGGATCACTGACTTGCATGTCTGGCGAGTAGGACCTTCGGCCCGTGCGGCCATCGTCAGTGTCCAGGGTTCGTCGCTGCAATCGGCCGAAGACGTGCGTGTCGCGCTCAAGCCAGTGCATGAAGTGACCCACCTTACCGTTGAATACAGGGTCGCCTGATGCCTTCATCGAAACGGAAACATGCCGGTATCGAGCGCGAACTGGTGAGGGCACTGACCTGGGCCTGCGAAACGGCAAAAAGCGAGATTGCGGGCTTTGAATGGCTCACCCATCGCGTGGATTACGAGCGCCTGGCGGACAGCCTGGTGGTGACCTGGGTGTTCGACAGTGATGCGAGCATGAATGCCGCGCTCGCCAGCCAGGACAAACAACGGATGCAGGCCCTGACTCAGGCGGCGTTCGATGATGTCGGAATCAGTGTTTCGACCATCGCTGCCCACGTCGAATTCGATTCCGAAGAGCGCTGCAATGCCCAGCACGGTGGGGACTGGGCGGCTCGGCTGAACTCACGGCAGCGCGCGGGAGGCAGGCATGGCAAAGGACATTGAAAACCCCTGTGTGTCGCTGTGTCAGCTCAACAGCGAGATGTGTGTGAGCTGCGGACGCAGCCGCGAGGAAATCCGTAAATGGCGCGGCATGAAGCGCCCGGAGAAAATGGCCGCGGTGCAGAACGCGAGTGCGCGGTTGAAGGCGTTCAACAAGAAGAAAAACAAGAGCAAGAGTTAGCGCCCCACGGGTCGAATTCACATCCCGCGGGCATCCCCCGTAGCAGTCCGGCTTGCCGGCGTCAGCGATCTTGCGCACGCCCTCGCCGGCAAGCCGTGCTGCTACGGGGTCGGTGTTCAGATTCCCACCTGTAGGAGCGCGCTTGCCCGCGACGGGATCTGTCAGGCGTCGGAGGTGTGTCGGATCTACCGACATCGTCGCGGGCAAGCGCGCTCCTACAATGGCGCGGATGGAACGCGAGGTTTGTGACCGGCGATCCTGTGGCCGCTATCGCCATCCCAACCCAGGCGCGACATGCTTGAGGATCGACTCGATCACGTGGGCGCAGTATTCCACCCCCAACTGGTTAGGCACGGTCAGCAGCAGGGTGTCGGCGGCCGCGATGGCCTCATCCCTGGCCAGCGCCTCGATCAGCACATCCGGCTCGGCCGCGTAATTACGCCCGAATACGGTCTGGATATGTCCGTCCAGCAGGCCGATGGTGTCCTGGCTTTCGTCGGTTGAGCCAAAGTACATACGGTCCATGTCGTTGGTGATCGCAAAGATGCTGCGGCTCACCGACACGCGCGGCTCGCGGGTATGCCCGGCTTCTTTCCAGGCCTGTCGATACAGACGGATCTGCTCGGCCTGCTGGATGTGCAGGGGCTCGCCGCTTTCGTCGACCTTCAGAGTGGATGTCTGCAGGTTCATGCCCATTTGCGCTGCCCACACGGCGGTTGCGTCGGATGCCGAGCCCCACCAGATCCTGTCTCGCAGGCCTTCGGAATGCGGCTCCAGGCGCAGCAGCCCCGGTGGGTTGGCGAACATGGGCCGTGGGTTGGGCTGGGCAGAGCCCTTGCCGCGCAGCAACTCATAAAAGACTTCAGTATGCCTGCGCGCCATGTCGGCGTGAGTCTCGCCTTCATTGGGCGCATACCCGAAATGCCGCCAGCCTTCGATGACCTGTTCCCCCGAGCCGCGACTGATGCCCAGTTGCAAGCGACCGCCTGCGATCAGATCGGCAGCGCTTGCATCTTCGACCATGTAATGCGGGTTCTCGTAACGCATGTCGATCACACCGGTGCCGATCTCGATGCGCCGGGTTTTCGCGCCTACCGCCGCCAGCAGCGGGAAGGGTGAGGCCAGTTGCCGGGCGAAGTGGTGGACGCGAAAGAACGCGCCGTCCGCGCCCAGTTCTTCAGCCGCGACGGCCATGTCGATCGATTGCAGCAGCACATCAGCGGCGGAGCGGGCCTGGGAATGGGCGGACGTCGACCAGTGCCCGAAGTTGAGAAAGCCGATCTTTTTCATGGGATGCTTCCGGTAAGACTGGATTTGGGCAACAGGCTAACCCGCTGCTGGCCAAACCTGTAGTCGCCAGATGGCAGGTTCAGCATCAACCAACGGTTGTAAATTCACCACTTGTTGAAGCGGGCCACGTGACCGCTGGCGCGAAACCCTTCGACGATGAAATCCACGAACACCCGGACCTTGGCGGGTACCAGTTTGCGGCTGGTGTAGTAGATCGACAGCGGCAGTGAGTCGGCGTACCAGTCGGGGAGTATCCGCACCAGTTCGCCGCGCTCAAGCATTGGCAATACATGGGGGATCGGCAGCATGGCGATGCCCATGCCGGTCGCGGCTGCACGAGCCATGGCCTCGGGGTCGTCCAGGATCATCACCGGGCGCACGCTGGCCACCACTTCCTCGCCGGCATAATTCTTCAGCTTCCACGGGGCCAGCCGGCCGGAACTCAGCACCCGGCGCAACAGCCCGCGATGGCGCGTCAGTTCTTGTGGGTGCTCGGGCGCCGGATGTTCCTTCAGGTAGGCCGGGGAGGCCACCAGCACGATGCGCAGACGCGCCAGCTCCCGTGCGATCAGGGCGTCGGTCAACTCGATGCCGCCGCCGATGGCCACGTCGAAGCCTTCGTTGATCAGATCGACCTGGCGGTTATCGAAATGCAGATCGGGCACCACGTCCGGGTAGCGACGCACGAACTCGTCCATCATCGGCACGAAGTACTCGCGACCGACCGTGTAGGCCAACGACACCTTCAGCGTGCCCGCCGGCTTGCCCGCGCCCTGGCGCAGGTCGGTCAGGGCATCGCCGATCTCGCCCCAGGGCAGGCGCACCTGGGCATAGAGGCGTTCGCCATCGGACGTCAACGCCAGGCTGCGGGTGCTGCGCTGGAACAGCCGCACGCCGACCCGCGCCTCCAGTTGCCCGACACTCTTGCTGACTGCCGCCGGCGTCAGCCCCATCCGCCGGGCAGCCGCCGAAAAACTGCCCTCGTCGGCGGTGGCAATGAACGCGTCGAGGTAGCTACTGAGTTCGGTCAGCATGGCCTGATCCTTTTACCCTGGGTTGAAACCGAAGGCGAAGTCTAGCGACTGCCAGACGAAAGCGCTCGTGACCTGAATCATTCGCAGTGCCGTAAGAGTGTGTTGAGAAAACGACGATTGATTTCTCCGGGTGAAACAGTCAATTGCCCAAGCCGGGAATTCTCAACATTTCTGGCGGGATCGATACTGGATTCAACGGCGGATACCGCCATCCCCTTCGTCTGTCGAGGTCCATCATGTCTACCCGAATTCTTGCCCTTGCATCGCTTCTGACCACAGCTATTCTCGCGCCTGCAGCGTTCGCCGCCGAGGCTGCCGATACCACGGTCATAGTCCCCGTGACCCAGATGCACTTCTATCAAAACAAGGAAGGCCTGACCATCGCCAATGGTTGGGGAGACCCGGCCACCGGCGCGCACAGCAACTTCATCAAGATGGAAGGCAACACCGCAAGCCCGCTGCATACCCACAGCTACAGCTATTACGGCGTTGTGATCAACGGTGTCGTGGCCAACGAACCCACCACTACCTCAGCCGATCATCCGCTGGCAGCAGGTTCCTACTGGTATCAGAAGGGCGGTGAGCCTCACGTCACCAAGTGCATTTCGCAAACCGAATGCCTGTTCTTCGTGACCTCCAAAGGTCCGTTCGATTTCGCCAAAACCAAGTAAGCACCCAACTGACTCTCGAGGCCTAAATGCAGCCATCTTCCGATCGCAGCCAGGGCCCGCTTTTGAATGCCGTAAAAGTGGGGCCTTACCAACTGCGCAACCGTGTCGTGATGTCTCCGATGTCCCGCGGCCGTGCAACTTTCGATGACATGCCCACTGCGCTGATGGGCGAATACTACGGGCAGCGTGCCGGCGCGGGAATGATCATCACCGAGTCCGTACAGGTTTCCCGGCAAGGGAAAGGGCTACCGCAACTCGCCGGGCATTTATTCCCAGGCGCAAATGCTGGCCTGGAGCGAGATCGTCCAGCGCGTGCACCAGGGCGGCAGCGTGTTCTTCATGCAGCTGTGGCACTGCGGCAGAAGCTCGCATCCAGATCTCCAGGAAAATGGGGCACTGCCGGTGGCGCCTTCGGCCATTCGTCCCAACGTCGAGGTTTATACCGACACAGGTCCTCAAGCTGTGCCCGAGCCTCGTGCGCTGGAAACCGCCGAGATCGCGCAGATCATCGAGCAGTACCACCAAGCTGCACTGAAGGCCAGGGCGGCGGGCTTCGATGGCATTGAAGTCCACGCCGGCAACGGTTTCCTGCTCGATCAGTTCCTGCGTGACGGCACCAACCAGCGCACCGACCGCTACGGCGGTTCCGTGGAAAACCGCTGCCGGCTGCTGCTGGAAATCATCGAGGCGCTGATCCCGGTATGGGGCGCGCAGCGGATTGGCGTTCGCATCGCGCCGCTGTCCACCTACGGCGAAATCCACGACAGCAATCCTGAAGCGCTGTACGCCTATCTGGTCGGGCAACTGGACAGCTACGGGCTTGCGTACCTGCACCTCACCGAAGGCGAGCTGCTGTCGAGCCGCGAGGTGCCGGGGCTGGATTTTCACGCACTGCGCAAGCGCTTCAAGGGGCCGGTCATCAGCAACAACTGCTACGACTTCGACCAAGGCAACCAGGCCTTGGCGAGCGGCCACGCGGACCTGATTTCGTTCGCCCGGCTGTTTGCAGCCAACCCTGACCTGGTAGAGCGTTTTCGCCTGGGAGCGCCCCTCAACGCGCTGGACATGGACACGCTGCAGTCCGGGCAGGCGCGTGGCTACACCGACTACCCGACGCTGGCGCACAACCCGGCTCACACAGCCCTTGGGCAAACCGAGAGTACCTACTGAATGTTCGCCGAACTGTTCAACTTCAAGGCCAAATCCAACCGGGAAATCCTCGCCGGGCTGGTCAAATCCGGTCTGGAGGCCAGCCACGCCGACGGCATGACGGCCATCCGTACGATGAACCACACCTGGGTCGTGGATCAGATCTTCAAGGCCCATCTGAGCGGGACGGGTCACGGCTATGACGCGGCCAATACCCCGCAGACGCCGAACCTGGGGGAGCTGTGCGCGAAGATCGACGAGTCGGATGCCTGGTTCATTGACTACGCCACTTCGCTCACGCCTGAGCAATTGCAGGAGCGGATCGATTTCTCATTCACCGATGGCAAGCGCGGCAGCATGACCCGCGAGGAAATCCTGCTGCACGTGATTACCCACGGCACCTATCACCGTGGGGCGGTGGGCCTGATCTTGCTCAGGTCCGGCGTCACGCCTCCAGCGGAAACCTTCACCCGTTACCTGCATGAAGCGCAACCCGAAAGACGCGCAGCACGCTGAACACCTGGCACCGGCGCTGTGCCGGTGCTCTCCATTTTTCACGGAGTTTCCCATGAGCAACACTGCACTGATCGTCGTCGACATCCAGAATGACTACTTCCCCGGCGGCAAATGGCAGCTGGCAAACGTCCAGGCGGCGGCCGATAACGCCGCGCGCATCATCGCCGCCGCGCGAGCGCAGGGTGATCTGGTCATCCATATCCGTCACGAAACGCCGTCTCCGGATGCGCCGTTCTTCGTACCCGGCAGCGAAGGCGCGCAACTGCATCCCAAGGCTGCGGCGCTGCCTGACGAAACGGTGATTCTCAAGCACTTCATGAATCCGTACCGCGAGACCCGGCTGTTGGCGATCCTGCAGGCTCGCGAGATCGAGAACGTGACTGTCATCGGTAACATGAGCCACATGTGCATCGACGCCGTGACCCGCGCCTCTGACGATTTCGGCTTCAAGACCACCGTCATCCACGATGCCTGCGCGACCCATGATCTGGAGTTCAACGGCGTCAGCGTGCCGTCGGTCCAGGTCCATGCGGCGTTCATGGCGGCGCTGCGGTTTGGCTATGCGAAGGTGGTTTCCACGGAGGAATTTCTGCGCTGAGGGCAGTGAGGGCCTAAGGATTTTGCGGTTGCGGACGATACCGTCTGGTGGCCTGGCCAGGCATCGGTCCTGCGCAGCCGCACCTATCCTTGAGGTTCAGCATGACAGGAAGCTTTGCATGATCCCCCGATCTCTCGCCGTGTTAGCGGTGTCCCTTGCCGCGACGTCGGCTTTCGCGGCGCCCGCCGCGCCGAGTGCGCAAGCCACCGGTGAATACCACGCAGCGTTGAAGGCCCTTGACGATCTGGTTGGCGAGAAAGACGCGCTGATGGCGCTTTCGCAACAGGAAGGCGGCGACAAGCAGCAGGCCGAAGCGATCATCACGCGGATGACCGAAAGCCACCAGCAACTCAAGGCTCACCTGGACAACGCCGCTGCGGCGGGGCACGCGGTTGCCTTTCATTTGAAGGCCAGGTTGCTGTTTGCCGAAAAACCGTTGGGCAGCAAGGACGCGGTGTGCGCACTGTATGGTCAGGCGGCGGCGCTGGGTTTGACAGCCGGCGCGCTGGAGTACGCCAAATGCGCCCTCAGCTACCCGCCAACCGATGAGTTGAACAAGCGTCTGGCCCTTCTCGAGACGGTTGTGCAGGGCGACGACCCCTATAAGGCGGACTATCCGCTGCCAACCACGTTCCCCTATTGCTATCCCAAGCACAAGCCGGCCCTGCAGCCGGGCGAGGATCCGATCGCCTGGGTTCAGGACAACGCACGCCCTTTGAACCTGAGTCTTGAAGAGTTCCGCGCCGAGGGCTACTACGGGTTGGCGATGTCGTCGTCCGAACCCAACGAACGCCGCCGGGAATGGCTGACCTCCGCGTTTGCCCACGGATGCCGTGAAGACTCGGCGCGGGTGAAGAACTGGTTGAAATAGCGGGTTCAGGGTGAAACGTCCGCGGGGTTTGCGGCTGGCCTGTAACCCCGTAGCAGCACGGCTTGCCGGCGTTGGCGATCTTGCGGACGCCATCGCGGGCAAGCGCGCTCCTACGGGGCCGGTGGAGATCATTCGTAGCAGTCCGGCTTGCCGGCGTTGGCGATCTTGCGGACGCCATCGCGGGCAAGCGCGCTCCTACAGGGCCGGCGGAGATCATCCGTAGCAGCACGGCTTGCCGGCGTTGGCGATCTTGCGGATGCCATCGCGGGCAAGCGCGCTCCTACAGGGCCGGTGGAGATCATTCGTAGCAGTCCGGCTTGCCGGCGTTGGCGATCTTGCGGATGCCATCGCGGGCAAGCGCGCTCCTACAGGGCCGGCGGAGATCATTCGTAGCAGCACGGCTTGCCGGCGTAGGCGATCTTGCGGATGCCATCGCGGGCAAGCGCGCTCCTACAGGGCCGGTGGAGATCATTCGTAGCAGCACGGCTTGCCGGCGGGGCGGTGTATGCGACAGAACCCGCGACGCTATTTGCCGGCCTTGAGTTTTTCGAAGCTCAGGCGCATGTCGGTGGCCCAGGCGTCGAGCACCGGTTTGACGTCGTCCAGGGTCAGTTGGGTCTTGTCGTTTTCCAGCGGCTTGCCCGCACCCTTGCGCACCACCTGGGCCAGCACTCTGTTGCTGTCGGCATCCAGAAACGCCGCTTCGGTGGCGATGTCGACGCTCTGGTCGCGCCCGCCGGAAGCTGTGTTCACAGCCGCCGCCACCAGCGCGATGGGAACGACCTCATAGGGTTTCAGGCCTTCGTTGTGGGTCGATACTGCGGTGATCGCCGGTCGTACGATGATGGTGCCTGGCCCCGGACCCTGCGCCAGTGCCAGATCCTTGCCCAGCTCACGCTTGAGCGCGGCATCAAAGTAGCGGGTGATCGATTGCAGCGTCTGCGCGGAGATCACCGCCGTGGGCTGGGGCTTGGGATAGAACTGGCTCGGCTCGATGTACACCCGGCTGTATTGGCCGGGCCTGATGTCCGGATCGATCCAGCGCATTACCGGCGCCCCAGTGGCGCTTTCAGCCGGCTTGAGGCGGCTGTAGTCCTTCAGAAAACCTGAGTACTGGCTCGGATCGACCCGGGAACTGGCGCAACCGACCAGTACCAGCAGGGTGCAGCACAGCAGCGTGTTGAACACAGATGTTTTCATCGCGTGACTCCCTTCATGAGGATCTTGAGGCTAGTACAACGCTCGGGATCTGTCGGGTTCAAAGCGATTTATCGGGGTTCGAGTCGCGCCCTTGGGATCGGGCGGGCAGGGGTGAACTGATGAATGCTGGATCGATCGCCAGCACCTGGCCTGCCGGCGTGGCGATCAACGATCACCCGCGCCGACAGGCCGCTGCAACTGGATCAGAACTTGAAAGCCTGACGGCCGATCAGCAGCCACTGGCCTTTCTGTTTCTGCCAGATCTGGAAGTTCTCGATCTCGGTCGGGACTTCCACGCCACTGTTCACCGCCTGGGCGGAGAAGTGGTTGCGCACCAGAGCGACGTCGCCGTCCATGGTGATTTTCTGGTTGAGCATCTGCAGCGTCTTGAAGCCGCTGCGGCCGGTTTCGATGTCGGCGATGAATTCATCCTTGTTCTGGATCTTGCCGCTGGAATGGCCATAGGTGACCTTGTCCGAGGTCAGGGCGGCCAGGGCCTTGGTGTCCTTGTGCAGCATCGCCTGGGTCATTTTATCGACAGCCTTGGCGACATCCTGTTCGTCCGCAGACGGTGCTGCGGCGACATAGCCCGAAAACAAACATACAAAACCCAACAGCAGTCTGGACCTGGTCATCGATATTTCCTTTTTGTTGTAATCGGGGCGATATGCGCCCCGCCTATATCCACGGGCGACCGTGAGAATCCGGTTGTAGAGGGCCGATCAGAGATCGGTGATTTCCTTGTGGCGCGGCACCAGGGCCTTCATCACGCTCCACGCCACCAGGTAAGCCAGGGCGCAGATCGCGAACATGATCATGTAGCCGGTGTGGATGTCATTGATCGACTTGTAGTAGTCGAACACCCAGCCACCGATCTTGGTCATGACCACGCCGCCCAGGCCGCCCGCCATGCCGCCGATGCCGACCACAGAGGCGACGGTCTTCTGCGGGAACATGTCGGAAACCGTGGTGAAGATGTTGCAGGACCACGCCTGGTGTGCCGATGCGCCGATGCCGATCAGCAGCACCGGCACCCAGAAGCTGATGTAGCCCAGGGGTTGCGCCAGCAGCACCAGCAGCGGGAACAGGGCGATCACGAACATGGCTTTCATGCGGCCGTCGTAGGGCTTGTCGCCGCGGGCCATGAAGTAGCTCGGGAACCAGCCGCCGCCGATGCTGCCGACCATGGTCATGCTGTACAGCACGAACAACGGCATCACGATGGCCGCGCCTTTCATGCCGTATTGCGCAGACAGGTATGTCGGCAGCCAGAACAGGAAGAACCACCACACGCCGTCGGTCATGAACTTGCCGAAGGCAAAGGCCCAGGTCTGGCGGTAGGTCAGGAGCTTGAACCACGAGACTTTCTTGACAGGCGCGCCCGGCACCGGAGCGGCCTTGACCTGCTCGGCCTCGTCGCTGCGGATGTAGGCCAGTTCATCTTCAGTCAGACGCTTCTGCTGATCCGGTTTGTCGTACATCGCCACCCAGAAGCCCAGCCAGACGAAGCCCAGCAGGCCGATCACGATGAACGCCGATTCCCAACCCCACATCGCTGCGATCAGCGGCACGCAGATGGGCGCTGCGATCGCGCCGACGTTGGCGCCGGAGTTGAAGATCCCGGTGGCGAACGAGCGCTCTTTCTTCGGGAAGTACTCGGCCGTGGCCTTGATCGCGATGGGGAAGTTACCCGCCTCACCGATGGCCAGCACCGCCCGTGACAGCATGAAACCTGCAATGGACACCGGAATCGCCGCGAAGCCCAAGGCGGTGGTGATCGCGCCGATCCCTTGGCCCAACGGCACCGCGAACGCATGCATGACCGCGCCGGTGGACCAGACGCCGATGGCCACCACGTACGCGGTCTTGGTGCCGATCTTGTCGACCACGCGCCCGGCGAAAATCATCGCGATGGCATAGACGAACTGGAACACCGAGGCGATGTTGGCGTAGTCGGTGTTGCTCCAGCCAAATTGCGTGGACAGATCCGGCGCCAGAAGGCTGAGCACCTGGCGATCCAGGTAGTTGACCGTGGTGGCAAAAAACAGCAGCGCGCAGATGGTCCAGCGGTATTTACCGACAGACCGGGTCGCCGCCCGGGTGAGGCTTTGCGGATGGGTGGATTCGTTCGGATTCATGGCATCACTTTTATTCTTGGAGGGGTGATGGTCTCTCGCCTGTTTTACGAGAGTGCACGTGTACGTCTCCGGAGCGCGAAGCTCTGGAGTCAGACGTCTAACAAGTGCGGTACGGCGGGCTGGAAATCAGATTCTCGGGAGGACCCGATATGGCATAACGCAGACGTAGCAAATGAGTGGCCCAGGGCAGGGCATTCGGGGAGATGAGCAAGGAAGTCGAATTCATGGTGGTGACCGACACTCATTTTTTATTTTTAGAGGTGAACGGACGATTTATCGTCTGTCGTCGTACAACACCCTATTTATAGCCAGCGATCCCTGCGGCTGTCAATCTCTGGCAGTGAGAAGGCTGCGACTTTTCAGCCCCGGCCCACGGCTCGTTTGAGGGTGATCCGCGTCAACTCCGAAGGGACGCCCAGGCGCAAGGCGAATCCGGGCCAGAGGGCGGTGCCGTTGTTGACGTAGAGCTGCATGCCGTCGACGTCATAAAACCCGGACACGAAGCCTTCGTTGGCCCGGGCGATGAACGGGGCGAGGGGACGGATCATGCCGCCGTGGGTATGACCGGACAGCTGCAACGCCACCCCTTGGCGAGCGGATTGCCTGGCGTTGCGAGGCTGGTGGTCGAGCAGGATAATCGGCGTGTTGACGGGGGCGCCGGTCAGCGCTTGTTTGAGGTCCGGCCCGGGCAGCCCCGCCCGTGGCGCACTGAGGTCCGTCACGCCGGCCAGTATCAGCTGCGCGCCGCCCCGTTCGATCAGCGCATGGCTGTTGTTCAGGCGCGTCATGCCCAGTGACACGAAGTACTGCATCCAGGCTTCGTTATCGAAGAAGTATTCATGGTTGCCCGGGATCACGAACACCCCATCGGTGGCGTACAGGTCGTGCAGCGGCGCCACGTCTCGGGTACGGGCGCTGATCGGGCCGTCAATCAGGTCACCGGTGACCACGATCAGGTCCACCCCCAGCGCGTTGGAGCGCTTGACCACCGCGCGCGCCCACGGCTCGTCGAACAGCCGGCTGATGTGCATGTCGGTGAGTTGCAACATCTTGTAGCCCTCGAACTGCGGGGGCAGGTTCTTGATAGCCACTTCGATGTCCTTCACCGGCGGCACGCGCATCGCCTGATGCACGCCTATGGCGGCCAGAATCAGTGCTGCGCCGCCTGCGGCGTAACGCAGAGTGGCAGGGATGGTCAGCCAGCGCTGGCGAACCAGCATCGTCAACAGCGTGGCCAGGTCCAGCACGATCTGCAGCACCGCGATGAGCAATATCGCGCCAAACGCCCAGTTGAAGAGAATCACTACCGCACGGGGAAATTCCGGGTCGAACACGCTGCCGGACGAGAGCCGGGAATACAGGTGATATTGCGAGGCGAGAAGCAGCAACAGCGCACCGGCGAGCCGGGCTGCCAGCGGCCAGGGCATCGGCCAGATGAACCGCACGATCACATACAGGCAAGGGGTGGTGAACATCAGGTGAAACATCGGGTTGCTCCAGTGGCCGTGGTGGTCCGTGCGCTCGCTTCGCAACAAAGCTCTGAAAACGTCCAGTGAGAGAGGTTCCCCGTTTTCATTGCCTGCATGCTGGCAGATTACACCGTCCCGTAGCAGCACGGCTTGCCGGCGGGGCGACCTTGAGGCCCACCCACGGGCAAGCCCGGCTGCTACGGGGTCGCGGTCAGCCTCCTGAAAATCGACCCCCTTTGCGCTGTCGCCCTTTATGATGGGCTTTCACCCACGGCCAGGGGCCAGGACCTTGATCAACAAATTGCTGGCAATGGAAGTCTTCGTCCAGGTCGTGGACACGGGAGGATTCACCCGCGCGGCGGAAAACATGAAGTTGCCGAAAGCGACTGTTACCACTCTCATTCAGTCGCTGGAAGCGTCGCTGTCGGTCAAGCTGCTGAACCGTACGACACGCCACGTCAGCGTCACCGCCGACGGCGCATCGTTCCACGAGCGCTGCCTTCGCATATTGCGCGAGGTGCGTGACGCCGAAGAGGCCGTCTCGCAAAGCCGTCTCAGCCCTTCAGGGCGTTTGCGGGTCGATGTGCCAACCGGCCTTGCCAGCGAAGTGATTGTCCCGGCGTTGCCGGATTTCTTCGAGCGCTATCCGGACATTCAACTGGAACTGGGGTGCAGCGACCGCCCGGTGGACTTGGTCGAAGAGGGCGTGGACTGCGCCATACGCGGCGGCCGACAGCTTGCCGATTCGCGCCTGATCGCCCGGCCTGTCGGGGCGATGCACTACGCCACCTGTGCCTCGCCGGCCTACCTGGAACGCCATGGCAGCCCGCTGCACCCCAACGATCTGACGCAGCACCGTTGCGTGAATTACTTCTCCGCGCGCACCGGCAAGATGTTCGACTGGTACTTCACCCGGGATGAGGAGCGTGTGCAGGTGGCCCTGTCCAGCCCCGTCGCCTTGAGCGACAGCTATGCCTACACCGCAGCAGGCCTGTCGGGACTGGGTATTATTCAGATGGCGGATTTCCTGCTGGCGCCCTGGGTGCGGGAGGGGAGTCTGGTTACCGTGCTCGACGACTGGGCCAACGAGCCGCTGCCGCTGTACGCCGTGTACCCGGAAAACCGTCACCTCTCGACCAAGGTGCGGGTGTTCGTCGACTGGATCGCCGAGCTGTGCGCGAACACCAGCACCCTGCACTGATCACGGCCACACCGGAGTGGCTACTTGAAAAACGGCGTGAAATCAGCGGCGTCGTGACGCTCGCGCAGGAAGGTTCCCGGTGCATTGGACGTGCGATTGACGATGCGGCCCCGGGCCACGGCGGGGCGTGCGGCAATGGCGTGATACCAGCGCAGCAGGTGGCTGTACTGCCCGACTTCGAGGAACTCGTGAGTGTTGTAGACGCCAAACAGGCTGCCCGGATGCCAAGGCCACACCGCCATGTCGGCGATGGTGTATTGATCGCCCGCCAGGTATTCCCGGGTTGCCAGATGGGTGTCCAGCACGTGCAACTGGCGCTTGGTTTCCATGGCGTAGCGGTCGATGGCGTATTCGATCTTGATCGGCGCGTAAGCGTAGAAGTGGCCCAGCCCGCCGCCCACGAAAGGCGCGGTGCCCATCTGCCACATCAGCCAGTTGAAGGTCTGCGTTCGTGCTCGTGGCTCTGTCGGCAGGAACTCGCCGAAGCGTTCCGCCAGATAGACGAGGATTGAGCCGCTTTCAAAGACGGGCAGGGCAGGGTTCATCGAACGGTCCACCAGCGCCGGGATCTTCGAGTTCGGGTTGATGCCGACGAACCCGCTGCCAAACTGATCGCCCTTGAAGATGTCGATCAGCCAGGCATCGTACTCGGCGCCCGTGTGCCCCAGCGCCAGCAATTCCTCCAGCAGAATCGTCACTTTCTGCCCGTTGGGGGTGCCTTGGGAATACAGCTGAAGCGGGTGCTTGCCGACTGGCAGCGGCTGGTCGAATCGCGCGCCCGAGTCAGGGCGGTTGATGCTTGCGAATTGGCCGCCGTACTCGGTCTTCGGTTGCCATATCTTGTCAGGCATGTAGCCGGCGGGCTGATGGTCTTGCGCGTTGTCTGCCATGGGAAACTCCTGGGGTCCCGAATGACGGGATGTAGGGGAAAACGAGATGGCAGGACTCTATCCAGACCGACCGTTTGCTTATACGCCCCGGCGCCGAAATGAGTTTTCCGCAGGCTGAACAATGGGGATCGGCTGTCCGCCTTGTTGCTGTTTGCGCTGTCGATTACCCCCCATCATGTAAAAACTGTTTGTCCGCAGCCCCGCTATTTGCCGCTCCCTGCCTGCTCTAGCCTTGCTCCGCCACAGCCTCTGACCGGTTGGGCACTGCGCCCATCGCGCAGAACCCGAACAATAATTCCGGCGGTATCGGCTGCACGCAACACAACAAGAGTGAGCAGGACAATGAGCAGAAAAAACAGATTCCCCGCGCGCCTGATGATGACCACCGCGGCGCTTGGCGTTGCACAAGTGGTTCACGCAGGGTTCATCGAAGACAGCAAGTTGACGGTCAACGCGCGCAACTATTATTACAACGTCGACAACCACGAAGGCGGCAAAGACCAGCGCGAGTGGGCGCAGGCGTTCAAGGTTGATTACCTGTCCGGTTTCACCGAGGGCACCGTGGGCTTCGGTCTCGACCTGCAGGGCCTGGTGGGCATCCACCTGGATGGCGGCAAGGGCCACCACCCGGACAGCAACACCTTCACCCCCAGCGACAGCGATGGTTCGGCGCCCCATGAGTGGAGTGCCGGGGGTGCCACAGCCAAGCTGCGGTTCTCGAAAACCGAACTGCGCTACGGCAACACGCTGTCGCCGAACCTGCCGATCCTGATCGCCAACGAAAGCCGGCTGCTGCCGCAGACGTTCGGTGGGTTCATGTTCACCTCAAGGGAAATCGACAACCTCACCCTCACGGGTGGCCAGATCGAGAGCGCTCGGGGCCGAGCCTCGACTAACAGTTCGGGCCTGTCGGTAGCCGGTGCTACACGTGACAGCAACAAATTCCGCTTCGCTGGCGGTGACTGGAAGGCCACGAAAAACCTCACGCTGCAGTACTACTACGCCAACCTTGAAGACTTCTACACCCAGCATTTCTTCGGCCTGCAGCATGTCCTGCCGATCAGCGAGAGCCAGAGCTTCAAGACTGACCTGCGCTATTTCAGAAGCCGCTCGGACGGTGCCAACGGCGATGCCGGCTACCGCTTCAACAACAACGGTGGCTACGCGAAGAATCCGGGCGAGGTGGACAACGACACCGGCATTGCCACATTCACCTACACTCTGTACGGCCATAGCCTGAGTCTGGGCTACCAGCATGTGTCCAGTGATGGCGGCTTCGTCTGGGCTAACCAGGCCAACGTGGTCGATGGTCGCGGGCGCAACGACGGGGAGGGCGGGGCGTCGTTCTATTCCTGGTCGGACGCGGTGGTGGGCAACTTCTCCCGCGCTGGCGAGAACACCACCATGGCCCAGTATGCCTATGATTTCTCCAGCGTCGGGGTGCCGGGCCTGAAGACCTCGGTGGCCTACCTGCGTGGTGAAGACGCCAGGGCCGCCAATGGCACCGGCCCTGACACCCACGAGTGGGAAACTGACATGCGCGTCGATTACGTGGTGCCGTCCGGGCCGTTGAAGGGCTTTGGGACCACCCTGCGCCACGGCATCTACCGTGGCGGCGGCAGTCCGATTGTCGACACCAACCAGACCCGACTGATCTTCAACTACACCTACGCGTTCTTTTGATTCAAGCCAGGCAGGACCGCATCCTGTGGCGCTCGAGCCAGGAAGTTGCCCGTGCCCTGCACGGGCTTTTCGTGAATGCGGCGCCGACTGCCAAGCTTGGTGGCGATATGGCTGAACGCCTCCCGATCACTTGTTGACCATTTCCTTGATGGTGCCCGTCGGCACACTGATCAAGGCATATTTGCCGTTGATTTGCACCCATTGCTCGTGCTCGGCGGGCGCCTTCAAGTGCCGACTTTTCCAGTCTTTGACTTCCATGCTTTCACGTTGATATTCGTCAGGCACGGGATCGCCCACTTTGTATTCCCTGTCCCCGGTTCCTGGGCGATTGAGCGTCACGCCAGGTTCATCAGCCGCGTAGGAAACGCTTGAAACCGCGCAGAATAGAGTGATGGATAAAGCAGCGATTGAGAGTTTGGACGTCATGGATCATTCCTTTGGTGGGGAAATTTGAGGATGTCGAGGCATCAGCTTCCAGGACCATCGCCCAGCGGGAGAGATCAGAACCCGGAGTATCCAGGCGAACATGGGAGATTCTGATGTCGCATCCGTCCATTAAGCTGAGTCCTTCAGCCCTGTATGGTTCAGAATAAAAAGATCACCGGACCGAGCGTCTGACATCGACATCGACTCGCCAACCGAGTGACAGGCCGCGCCGACGAGTGCGAAAGGGGCGCCCGCCGGCTTGCCAACGGGCAGGGCGGAACCGGGGCGTGCAGAGGCCTGGATCAGGTGCGGCGAGATGCAGGGATCAACGCCTGCGGCATTGTCTGCAGTTTGCCCACGGCGGGTTTGGCAAAAAGAAAGCCCTGCATGAGATCGACGCCCAACGCCAGCAGCGTGTCTCGTTCTTCAAGCGTCTCGATGCCTTCGGCCACGACGGTAATACCCAGCCGCTCAGATACCAGTACGATGCCTTCAACAATGGCGCGCCGTACTCCATCCCGGTCAATACCGCGTGTCAGCGCCATGTCGATCTTGAGAACGTTGGGCTGAAACATCGCGAGGAAGTTGAGTCCGGAATACCCTGATCCAAAATCATCGATTGCGGTCGTGAAACCCTGGCGCTCGTACTCCTGAAAGATGGATTTCAGGTGATCAGGGTCGTCGACTCGCTCCCCTTCGGTGACCTCGAACATCAGGCGCTCAACCGGGAAGTCAAACGTGCGGGCAGCTTCCAATGTTGCACGAATGCAGGTTTCGGCCCTGTACACGGCATTGGGAAGGAAGTTGATGCTGAGCTTGCAGTCCGGGATCGCGGGGAGGCCCAGTTCCGCCGCGAGCTCAATGGCTCGCACCCGGCACGCCTGATCAAAGCGGTATCGGTTTTGATCATTCACCAATCCCAAGATGCTGGCAGCGGATTCGCCATTGAGCCCACGAACAAGGGCTTCGTAGGCGTACGGCAAGCCTGTCCTGACATTGAAGATTGGCTGGAACGCCATGGTGAAGCTGAAACCCAGGTTATCGAGGTTCCGACACTCAGCGCACCCAACCGATTTGAATGGAGTCAACGGTATTTGTTCTGCCATAGGTTTTCCAGATACGACGGCCAGTCACAGTGCGCTTGCACAGGATATTCAGCACGCTCACTTTACAGTGAAAACCGGCCTTGGGTAGGCCTCTCGTTCAACGCTGCGGACGGCGATCACGAATGTATGTGTCTGAACAAATGGCTGAAATACAGGGGTTTATGTCCTATCGACCTGCGCAGTAACTTTTTACAGTAGGTCGCCTGTACATTCGCCTGGCGCGGCGACAGAAGACAGTGCGTGAGTGGGGGTAAGCGGTGATGTCTGCACAACTGGCCTGCACTCGCGGCGCACAACCCAGGGGCGTTGCGACTTCCGGGCGTCAGGCTCTTTACGAACAAGGAATGATAACCGTGGGCACACTTCAGGCCGTTGGCGAAATGACTACCCCAGCCTCCATCGTCTACATTGTCGATGACGATCAACTGCTGCGCGAGTCCTTGAGCAGCTTGCTTCGTTCCATCGGCCTGCGCGTGGAAATCTTCGCGTCAGTGGCGGATTTTCTTGATTTCAAGCGGCCGGATGCGCCGTGTTGCCTGGTTCTGGACGTGAGGCTTCAAGGTGTCAGCGGGCTGGATTTCCAGAATGAACTGGTCAGGAAAGAGCAAACCGTGCCAATCGTCTTCATGACCGGGCATGGCGACATCGCCATGACGGTACGTGCGATGAAAGCCGGCGCGATCGATTTTCTGGCCAAGCCGTTTCGCGAGCAGGACCTGCTGGATGCCGTCGCGCTGGCATTGAGCAAGGATCTGGAACAGCGCGAGGTCAACAAAGGGCTGGCCGGCCTGCGCAGCCGCTACCAGAGCCTGACGGTGCGGGAGCAGGGTATCATGGCGCTGGCAGCTTCGGGATTGATGAACAAGCAGATCGCAGGTGAGGTGTGCCTGAGTGAAATCACCGTGAAAATCCATCGCGCCAGTGTCATGCGAAAGATGCAAGCCAAGACCTTCGCCGAGCTGGTGCGCATGGCGGAGACATTGAACCTGAGGATCAAGCGTTGATTTATACGCAAGTATGATTAAGCGGGAAATGTGAAGGCGTATTGTGCGAGCAGGCGAAGTCATTTGACTTGTACCTTATCAACGCAAGGTACGTAAATTGCCCACTTCTGCGATTATATCGATTGTCGACGATGATGATTATGTTCGGCTCTCTCTCGGCAGTCTGCTGCGTTCGTATGGGTACACCATTCAGTTGTTCGACAGCGCCGAACACTTCCTCTGCTCTGAACTCATGGGAGTCACCGATTGCCTGATATCTGACATACAGATGCCGGGCATGAGTGGCCTGAACATGTGCGAGCACCTCATCGCGCAGGGCGTCCAGATACCGGTGATCTTCATGACAGCCTCCGCCGAGCCCGCGCCCAGGCTCGCGGCGCAACGCCTCGGGGCTGCGGGCTATCTGACCAAGCCGTTCGATGAACAACCTCTTGTCGCGTGCATCCAGGCTGCCTTGAATTCGGGACGTTCCGAGGCGTGACCCCACGCCTCGATGTCGAATGACCCACCGCCGTCGCGGGCAAGCGCGCTCCTACAAGACCGGTAGATCATCCCAGCACGGCTTGCCGGCGTCGGCGTTTTCAAGATCGCCGTCGCCGGCAAGCCGGACTGCTACGGGATACGGGTTGTTCTCAGGCGGCGTGACCACCCCTATCCCCGTAGGAGCGCGCTTGCCCGCGAATGCGCCAGGCCAGACGCCTCGATGTCGAATGACCCACCGCCATCGCGGGCAAGCTCCTACAAGAGCGGTGCAGATCATCCGTAGCAGCACGGCTTGCCGGCGTCGGCGTTTTCAAGATCGCTGTCGCCGGCAAGCCGGACTGCTACGGGGTATGGGGTGTTCTCAGGTGGTGTGACCACCCCGATCCCCGTAGGAGCGCGCTTGCCCGCGAATGCGTCAGGCCAGACGCCTCGATGTCGGATGAGCCACCGCCGTCGCGGGCAAGCGCGCTCCTACAGACTTCTGGTTGTGTGCAAAGAACGGATAAAAATCAATCCGCTCGAGTGCGAACTTCGTATCTTTCCATCCATCCAGCGGCCTTGAAAAACGTGTTGAACATCATGTCTGCGCCTTACTTACGAACGGTCTTCAGAAATGTGCAGGCAAGCCGAGTACACAGGAATGATCCTGAACAACGTCGATAGAACCGGTGGAAAGTTGAAATGGTAACGGTTGTGAACGCTGCGGGACTTCCCGATCAATGAGAGACAACCTTTTCTCGCGGTTCACGGCACTGTTTTCCGTGGACCGTGACAACGCAAAACTGCTGAATGCGCAGTACGTTGCACTGTCCCGGCAACTGCCGGTGATGTACGTCATCCTGCTGGTGAACACCATCGCCCTGGCCTTCACCCACGTGCATCTGGCCCCGCGCTGGCTCGCGGTGTACCTGCCTGCGCTTCTGACCGGGGTCGGTAGCCTGCGGGCCATGCTGTGGTGGCGCAAGCGCGGTGTGCCGGCCCACCCTGACGCCATCCTGCAGACGCTCACCCGCACCAATCGGCTGGCGGTGTTCCTGGCGTTTGGCTTCACGGCCTGGGCGTTGGCGCTGTATCCCTACGGCGATGCCTACTCCCGTTCGCACATTGCGTTCTACATGGCGATCACCGTGATCGCCTGCATCTTCTGCATGATGCACCTGCGTTCCGCCGCCCTGATCACCACGGCCGTGGTCAACATCGCCTTCATCGGCTTTTTCGTGTCCACCGGCACTTACGTTTACATGGCGATGGCAGTCAACGTACTGCTGGTGTCTGCCGCAATGATCTGGGTGCTTCAAGACCATTACAAGGATTTCACCCGGCTGGTGAACATCCAGGCCCATACCGAGAAACTCAGCGCCGACAATGAACGGCTGGCCAATCAGGACAGCCTCACCGGACTGCCGAACCGTCGGCAGTTTTTCGCTTTGCTGGACGATCATCTGGCCAGTGCCTCCGAGGAGCAGTCACGTTTTGCCGTAGGCCTCATCGATCTCGACGGCTTCAAGCCGGTCAACGATCTCTATGGCCACAGCGTCGGTGACAAGCTGCTGTTTCAGGTGGGGCAGCGCCTGATGGGCTACGAAAGCGACGGCCTGCACATGGCGCGTCTGGGCGGCGACGAGTTCGGCCTGCTGAAAAAAGATGCGTCACAGGACGTGTTGGCCGCGCTGGGGAATGACATCCAGACGTTACTCCAGGAGCCCTTCAGCATCGGTGACATTCAGGTGTCCATCAGTGCCTCGTTGGGCTTTGTGATCTACCCGGACATGGCCAGCGATGCCACCCAGGCCTACGAGTTCGCCGACTACGCGCTGTACCAGAGCAAGCGCGAAGGGCCGGGCAGCATCTGCCAGTTTTCGGCGGCCCACTACCTGGACCTGAACCGCGATATCCGCACGGAGCAGGGGTTGCGCAAGGCCGATGTGGCGCAGGAATTCAGTGTCGTCTACCAGCCGATTCTCGACATCCGCTCGGGCAACACGGTGGCGTTCGAAGCCTTGGCTCGCTGGACGAGCCCTCAGCTCGGCCCGGTGGCCCCCGGTCAATTCATACCCGTCGCTGAACGTCTGGGGCTGATCAACCGCTTGACCGTGCCCTTGCTCAGGAAGGCCCTGGCCGGGGCGATGGCATGGCCGCACGATGTGCGCCTGGCGTTCAACCTGTCGGCCCATGATTGCGGCTCCAGGGAAGCGGTGCGCACCCTCGTCAGGCTGATCGAGGAAAGCGGAATCGATCCGGCTCGCATTGATTTCGAGATCACCGAGACAGCCGTGATTCAGGACATCGAGCAGGCCCAGTGGGCTGTCCAGACCTTTCGCACCCTGGGCTGCGGCATCTCGCTGGATGACTTCGGCACCGGCTATTCCAGCCTCAGTCAGTTGCACGGGCTGGCGCTGACCAAGCTCAAGATCGACCGCTCATTCATTACCAACATTCAGAGCAATCCGGCCAGCTACAAGATCGTCAAGTCGCTGCTGGCGCTGAGCGCCGACATGGGCCTGGAGTGTGTGAGCGAAGGCGTGGAAACCGCGCAAGAACTTGAAGTCTTGAGAAGGTTGGGCTGCGTGCTGGTGCAGGGCTATCTGATCGCCAAACCGATGTCGCCCGAGGACTCGGTGGCCTGGCTGCGCGACAGGGGCCGAGTCAATGCGCAGGCCCGGCACCCTTGAGCCATTTGTCGAGGATGGCTGCATAGGTACCGTCGCGCCGGATCCTTTCAAGCTCGGCCTTGAAGCGGTTCACCGTTTCGTCCGGCGTGCCCGGGCTGAACGCCATGTACAGCCCGTTCTCACTCGACAGTTCAGGCAGGGGCAATGAGCGCACCATGGTGGTGTCGGGATCGTCACCGTTCTTGCGCATCAGGTTGATGGCGTTCAACTCGTTGGAAATCCACAGCTCGACGTGATCCACTTTAAGCTTGCGGTAGTTGTTTTCGTACATGCTGCTGGACTGCAACTCCTTGCCCACTACGAATCCATGGGCGATCAGGTATTGCTCGCCGACGTCCTGGTTGACCGTTGCGATGTGGTAGCGGCGAGCATCGTCCAGGGTCGTCAACTGGATCGGGCGATCCGACAGGCTGAAGAGGTACCATCGCGTCGGTGCAATGGCGCCGACCCATTTGAACAGAGGCTCGCGCTCGGCCGTCCTGGCGATGGAGTAGATCAGCACGTTTTCGGTGTGCAGCGCCAGGTCATAGGCCCGTGCCCAGGGCAGGATCTCGATGTTCGCAGAGGCCCCCACGCCTTTCATGACCGTCCGCACGATCTCCGTGCTCAGCCCCGTTACGCTTCCGTTCTCTGACATGTTGTACGGGGGAAGCTCTTCGGTGACCACCCGGATCGCGGGCTCATCCGCAGCCGCCAGGCTCGTGGCGCCCGCCAGCAGGATCGCGACCAGGCCTTTCAGGAAAGCGTGAGCCATTGCATACCTCTCATCGCCGGGGCTTGCGGGTACAAGCGCAACCAGCGTTGGATTTCAGGTGGTTATTGTAGGTGTTTCTGGTTAGGGGGCTGCGACTTGCGGGAGTTCATTTTAGGAAGGCCTCGGGAAATGCGTCTGCGGGGGTGCAACCGGCGCCGGGACCACGGATAATCGCGCCCCCCTTGATCATCGCCTATGCGCTGCCCGCTAAAACAGGAAGTTTCAGATGTCACCTCGCTTTACCCGCTCCAGCTTGAGCGTCCCCCTCAACCTGACCCTCTTTTGCTGGGGCGTAGGCACGAGCAGCCTGGGCTACGCAGACACCGCCGCCGTCGAAATCGCCGAGCCCACCGTGGTTACCGGCAGCTACGCGCCGGCCTCCAGTTTCGAGCTGCCGTTTTCCATCGACACCGTAGATCTGTCCAAAGGCACCGACGGCCAACTGGGCGTGAACCTGTCCGAGGTGCTGTCACGGGTGCCGGGGCTGGTGGTGCAGAACCGTCAGAACTACGCCCAGGATCTGCAGATTTCCTCGCGGGGATATGGCGCACGCTCGGCCTTCGGCATCCGTGGCTTGAAGCTGTTCAGCGACGGCATCCCGGCCAGCACCCCCGATGGCCAGGGGCAGGCGGCGTCTCTTAACCTCGATGTGGCGGACCGCATCGAAGTCTTGCGCGGCCCGGCCTCGACCATCTATGGCAGCAATGCCGGCGGCGTGATCCAGATGTTCACCCGCGACGGCCAGGGGCCGGCCACTGTCGGCGCAGAAACCACCTTTGGCAGCGACGGCTTCAACAAGAATCATCTGTCGGCCCAGGGCGGCAACGAGACGGCAGGCTTTGTGCTGGATGCCTCGCGCATGGACACCGATGGCTATCGCGACCACAGCGCGGCCCGGCGTGACCAGACCTTCGGCAAGCTGACGCTCAACCCTGACGAAGACTCCCACCTGGCGCTGATCTACAGCAGCCTGGAGCAGAACAATACCCAGGACCCCCTCGGCCAGACCTGGGATGCCTACAAGCAAGACCCGCGTTCGGTGGCCTCGGTTGCAGAGACCTACAACACGCGCAAGAGCATCGATCATCAGCAACTGGGCATGAACTACGAGCGTTACTTCGGCGACGCCACCTTGCAGTTCAACCTGTACGCCGGGCAACGCAGCGTCATCCAGTACCTGTCGATTCCGCGCACGGTGGCCTCCAACAGCCAGCGTGGCGGCGGTGTGGTGGACTTCGACCGCGAGTTTCACGGTGGCACCCTGCGCTGGATTCAGCCGGTGTCCGCGCTGCCCGGAGATTTCAAAGTGACAGTGGGTGCGGACTACGACCGCAGCCAGGATGATCGTCGCGGCTACCAGAACTTCAGCGGCAGCCAGCTGGGCGTCAAAGGCCAGTTGCGCCGCGACGAACAGGACACCGCCACCAGCCTCGATCCTTACGTTCAGGCCCATTGGGCGCTGGGCAACTGGGTCATGGAAGCCGGCGTGCGCCACAGCACCATGACCATGGATGTGGATGATCATTACCTGGCCAACGGAGATGGCAGCGGTTCGAAGAAATACCAGCAGAACACCCCGTCGCTGTCGGTCATGTATGCATTCACTCCCGACCTGCATGGCTATGTCAGCGTCGGCAAAGGCTTCGAAACCCCGACCCAGGCCGAGATGGCCTACGCGCCGGGGCTGGCGGAAAGCTTCAACTTCGGCCTCGATCCGGCCACCAGCACTCAGTACGAAATGGGCCTCAAGGCGCGCCTGGGGGAGGGCACCCGCCTCAACGCGGCGGTGTTCGAAATCCACACCGAGGACGAGATCGTCGTTGCCAGCTCAGCCGACGGCCGCACCAGCTATACCAACGCCGGGAAAACCCTGCGCCGGGGCGTCGAGATCAGCCTGGAAAGCCAGCTCAGCGAGCAATGGCAGACCACCCTGGCCTACACCCGCACGGACGCGACCTACGACGAGGACTTCACCCAGAGCGGCAAGCTCATCGAAAAGGGCAATCAACTGCCGGGCGTGCCCCTCAACAGCCTTTTTGGCGAACTGGTGTGGAAGCCTCGCGACGGGATCAGCACCGGCCTGGAGGCCGAGTACCGCAGCCAGGTGTACGTCGAGGACAGCAATCAGGACAAGGCGGCGCCCGCGTACACGGTGTTCAACTGGCGTGCACGTTTCGAGCAGGATTACGGTCACTGGACCTTCCACCAACTGCTGCGGCTGGACAACCTGCTGGATCGGCAATACGTAGGCTCGGTCATCGTCGGCGACAGCAACGCGCGCTACTACGAAGCCGCGCCGGGCCGGTCCTGGTACGCGGGGGCGGGGTTCGATTATCGGTTTTGAGGGTAGAGGGGGCTGCGTTTGAGGATGCATCCCCCTCAAAACCCTTTAGCGGTTATGGCGCATGATCGAGAAGTTCAGCGCTGCAGCGACCGTCAGCCAGGCCAGATACGGGAACAGGATCAGTCCCGTGATCAGGTCCAGTTCGATGGCCAGCACCACCATGACCGCCACCACCAGCCAGAGGATGGCGAGAATAACCATGCTGGCGACGATGCGGTTGGCGCCGAAGAATACCGGTGTCCACAGGGTGTTCAGCGCGATCTGCGCCGCCCACAGCGCCAGGACCGTCTGGCTGCCGGGTATCAGCGTCAGGCGGTACCCGGCCCAGGCGATGAGCAGGTAGATGGTCGTCCAGGCCAGCGGGAACAGCCAGTTGGGTGGCGTGAACGACGGCTTCTGGAGCGATTCGTACCAACTGCCGGGTTTGAAGATGATGCCGGTGCTGGCCGCAGCGCAGCAGGCGATGAGGAAGATATAGAAAGTCATCTGCAGTCCTATGCCGAAGTGATCGGGTTCGAGGGCCGGCTGGCCCTCTGGACGTTGGATGCCATTGCGGCAAAAAAGTCGTTTCTTATTGCAGCAAATACCTGCTCATTGCTCTCGCGCTCCCTCAACTCAGCCAGGGATTGGCGGCGTAGTGGCGGGTTTCGAAATCACGAATCTGGGCCTCCCGTTGCAAGGTGCTGCCGATGGCATCAAGGCCGAGCAGCAGCGACTGCTTGCGCAATTCATCGATGGCAAAATCGATCACCGAACCGTCGCTCAGGCGAATCTGCTGGTTGGGCAGGTCCACGCTGATCGTGGCGCTGGCGCCGTCACTGACCATGCGACCCAGGGCCTGCAACTCTGCCTCAGGCAGCTGAATCGCAAGCACCCCGTTGCGTTGGCAGTTGTCGTAGAAAATCCCGGCGAAGCTGGTGCCGATCAGCGCGCGGATCCCCAGTTGCTTGAGGCCCCACACCGCGTGCTCACGGCTGGAACCACAGCCGAAGTTCGGCCCGGTCACCAGAAAGCTTGCGCCATTCCACTGAGGGCGGTTGAGCACGAACGCCGGGTCAGGCTCGCCGGATTTCAGGAAGCGCAGATCGAAGAACACGCCGTTGTCCAGGCCGCTGCGATCAATCCCCTTGAGAAACTGCTTGGGCATGATCACATCGGTGTCGACGTTCGATGCGAGAAAGGGTGCGGCTTTGCCGGTCACGATATCAAAAGGTTGCATGGCTCAAGCCTCCTCGGCAAACAGGCGAACGTCGGTCAGATGGCCACGGATCGCCGCCGCAGCCACCATCGCAGGACTCATCAGGTGAGTGCGCGCACCCGCCCCCTGACGCCCTTCGAAGTTTCGGTTGGTACTCGATGCGCAGCGGTCGCCCGCGGCTAGCACATCGTCGTTCATCGCAAGGCACATGGAGCAGCCGGACTGACGCCACTCGAACCCTGCGTCGAGAAAGATCCTGGCCAGTCCTTCTTCTTCCGCCTGGTCACGCACCAGGGTCGAACCCGGCACAATCATCGCCCGAACGGTCGGCGCGACCTTCTTGCCCTTGACCACACGCGCCACGTCGCGCAGATCCTCGATGCGCGCGTTGGTGCATGAGCCGATGAAGGCATGGCTGATCTGCACATCACTCAAGCGCATGCCGGCTTCCAGGCCCATGTAGGTCAGGGCACGCTGCATACCCTGGCGCAGGATCAGGTCATCGATCATGGCGGGGTCGGGCACCGTGCTGCTCACAGGGGCCGCCTGGTCGGGGCTGGTGCCCCAGGTCACCATCGGCTCCAGGGCGTTTACATCGACACTGACTTCGCTGTCGAACACCGCGCCGTCATCGCTGAACAGCTCACGCCACTTCGCTTCAGCCGCTTGCCACTGTTCGCCCTGAGGCGCACGCGGCCTGGACTTGACGTAGGCATAGACCTTCTCGTCGGGCGCCATGAAGGCCCCACGGGCACCGGCTTCCACCGCCATGTTGCAGATGGTCATCCGGGCTTCGACGCTCAACGCCCAGATAACCGGCCCCGTGAACTCGATGGCGTAACCCGTGGCACCGGAGGCACCGATCTTTTCGATCAGGGCCATGATGACGTCCTTCGAAGTGACACCCATGCCCAGCTCGCCGGTCACGGTGACGCGCATGGTTTTCAGGCGTTTGTAGACCAGCGTCTGGGTGGCCAGCAGGTGCTCGATTTCCGAGGTGCCAATGCCAAACCCGAAGGCGCCCAGTGCGCCGTACGTCGTGGTGTGGCTGTCGCCGGCAGCGACCACCATGCCCGGAAGGATGAAGCCCTGCTCGGGCGCGACCACATGCTCGATGCCCTGGCGCTTGTCCAGCACATCGAACAACTCGATGCCGAAGTCGCGGCAGTTCTCCTCGAAGTACGACACCTGCAGCGCGCCGCCGGCGTCCGGCATCTGGGCGACGCGGTTGGCCGCGGTCGGGTTGACATGATCGACCACCGCCAGCGTCGCCGATGGCCGCCACACCGTGCGCCCGGCTTCCCGCAGGCCACTGAACGCCTGGGGACTGGTGTACTCGTTGGCCACCTGACGGTCGATGTAGAGCAGCACATGCCCTTGATCGTCCAGCGTGCACACAGTGTGGCTGTCGATATGTTTCTGGTAGAGGGTACGAGGGCTGTTCATGGCAGATCGCTCTTTCTCATTATCAAGGCAGGGTCACGGTTGCGGATGGCCCCAGCATATTCACAACGAAAAAGGCATCAATAGCGCAGGGGTGAGGGTAGAGGACACGAATCGTGGTTGATTCGGGGGGATTGCCACGCATGCAGACCGTAGCAGTCCGGCTTGTCGGCGTCGGCGTCAGGTCTGTGACGGATGTTTTGCCTGACACGCCCCTCCCGCCGGCAAGCCGTGCTGCTACGGGCTCGGTGTACGGCGAAAGTTGGAACTCGCCCCGCCCCTGTAGGAGCGCGCTTGCCCGCGAATGCGCCAGGCCAGACGCCTTGATGTCGAATGACTCACCGCCGTCGCGGGCAAGCGCGCTCCTACAAGGGCGGTGCAGATCATCTGTAGCAGCACGGCTTGCCGGTGTCGGCGTTTTGAGGATCGCTGTCGCCGGCAAGCCGGACTGCTACGGGGTGTGGGTTGTTTTCAGGTGGCGTGACCACCGATCCCTGTAGGAGCGCGCTTGCCCGCGA
Organism: Pseudomonas sp. NPDC090201; assembly: GCF_044746825.1. NCBI lineage: Bacteria > Pseudomonadati > Pseudomonadota > Gammaproteobacteria > Pseudomonadales > Pseudomonadaceae > Pseudomonas > Pseudomonas sp. NPDC090201. The sequence goes on along the minus strand of NZ_JBIVCX010000004.1, from coordinate 308,991 downwards.
CGGCGGCCGTGAGATCGCCGCCATCGGCAAGCCGTGCTGCTACGGGTGGCCGCCGCCTTTCCGACGAGCAACGCGCTATCAGACCGTGAGTTGCTGGCGCAGGCGCAAACTGGGGCCATACTGACTGGCCCCAAACCCAATACCGACCTTCGTTGCGCTGTGCGGTTTTCTTCGAGGGATGATGAACGACTCAGAGGAGACCTGTGCATGGTTATCACGATCGAGAAGGCTGTTTGCGGTCCTGACTGGCTGGTGATGCTGAACGATTACCCGCTGACATTTCGCAGCATGGCAGAGGCGCAGTCGTTCGTTGACCGCCTGAAGGCCAGGATCGAGGCGCCGCATATCATTCCGGTCTGGTGATCCCGGGGACTGAGATCCCCTTCGAGCCTGACCCGGCAACTGGTCCATTTCAAAACTTCAAAACTGGCACTTCTTTCAACGCTGGGCTGAGTCGACATTACGCCGACCACAGCCTTGAAACGAAAGGAGTCCCCTTTGGAACTGACTGCCGTCACCCTGATCGTCGCGTTCGCCGGCGTCTTTCTGATCTGTTTCATGAAAGGCGCTTTCGGCGGTGGCTTTGCGATTGTCGGGATTCCGATCCTTTCGCTGGTGATGGACCCGATCACCGCCGGCGGCCTGCTGGCGCCGCTGTTCGTCGCCATGGATGTCTACAGCCTGCGTTACTGGAAACCTTCGACATGGTCGCGGCCGGATCTGTTCCGTCTGGTCCCAGGGCTTGTGCTGGGGATCGGTGTGGGCTTTCTGCTGTTTCGCGTGCTCGATCATCGGGCCATCGCTATCGTGATGGCGGCGGTGACCCTGGTGTTTGTCGGCCTGTGGTTCAGGGCGGGCGGGGAGGTCAAGGTGCAGCCGCGCTCTTCGGGCAAGGCGGTGGCCGCCGGGATCACTTCCGGGATCACGACGATGGTGGCTCACTCCGGCGGGCCGCCGCTGGCGATTTACCTGCTGCCGCTTGGGCTGAGCAAGCAGGTCTACGCCGGGACCACGAGCATGTTCTTCACCGTCGGTAACCTGCTCAAGGCCGGGCCCTGGCTGCTGCTCGCAAGACCCACCGGCAACGTGCTGAGCCTGACCGGCGTTTGCCTGCTGGCGGTTCCCTGTGGCGTGTGGCTGGGCTGGCGGCTTCACACCCGCCTGGACCAGCGCCAGATGTACCGCGCCTGTTATGGGCTGCTGGTGGTCACAGCGCTCAAGCTGCTGTGGGATGGTATCAGCGGCTACCTTGGCTGATCCCCTTGGGCCAGATGGTCGCGAACCACCGCTGCGAGGATGCGCACGCCTTCCTCGATCTGCTCCGGCGTCAGCCCTGCATAGCCCAGGATGAGTGCGGCGGGGCGTTCGCAGTCAGGCGAGACAGGTGTGGCGAACAGCGGGGAGAGGGGATACACGCCGACCCCGCGTTCAAGCAAGGCGGCCTGCAACGAGGCCTCGTGCCTGGCACTGAGTGTCGGCAGGCGCAGTACGCCATGAAGCCCGGCAGCCATGCCGCGCAGCTCGCTGATCCCTCCCAGATGCGCCTCGACCGCTTCGAGCAGCGCCTTCCTGCGTCGTTCGTTCTCGCGTCGCAGCCGGCGAACATGACGCTCATAGGCGCCGCTTTCTATCATCGAGGCGAGGACATTCTGTTCCCAGCTCGCCGAGTGGCGATCGGTCAGACGCTTGGCCTCGCGGAACACCTGCACCAGCTCGCGGGGAAGCACCAGATACCCTAGCCGCAGTTGCGGTGTCAGTGCTTTCGAAAACGTGCCGACGTAAATCACCCGACCGTCCGTGTCAGTGGATTGCAGCGCATCGATGGGGCGCTGGCCATAGCGAAACTCGCCACCGTAGTCGTCTTCGATGATCCAGGCGCGATTGCGACTCGCCCAGGCCAGCAGCTCAAGACGACGGGTAATGGGAAGCACCGCACCCATCGGGAATTGATGGGAGGGCGTGACGTAGGCCAATCGCACCTGATCACTGTCTGGCAGGCAGCGGGTATCCAGCCCTGACGTGTCTACGGCAATGGGAAGCGGGGTCGCGTCCGTGGCCTCGAAGCACTGCCTGGCCATGCGATAGCCGGGGTCTTCGAAGACGAACGCATCCCCTGGGTTGAGCAGCAGGCGGGCGCACAGGTCCAGCCCCTGCTGCGAACCGTGAACCACGAGAATCTGTTGCGGATCGCAGGTCAGGCCTCGTGCTCGCCGCAAGTAACCCTGTAACGCGGTGCGCAACCGCGTCTCGCCCTCAGGCACGCTGTGATAGCCGCCAGGCTGGCGCTTGATCAACTCGTCGCGGTAAGCCCGCTGCCAGCTCAGGGCTGGAAAATCTCCAGAAACGATCGCGCCAAACCTGAAGTCGATGCGTGCCTGGGCGTAGGCCATGCGGTACGGCTGCATGGCAGCAACCCGCTGAGCATATCGGGACAGCACGGGCGCCGTTTCCCTGGGCAGCGTCGAACTGGCCTTCGCGGCGCTGGACGATGCACCCGCCACGGCCATCACCCGGGCGGCCTTGCCGGACGAAGTCTGCACGAACCCTTCTGCGGCCAATTGTTCGTAAGCAGCCGTTACCGTGGTGCGAGACACGCACAGCTCCGCCGCCAGCGCCCGGGTCGACGGCAGCTTCTGACCGGCTGCCAGAGTTCCATCCTCTATCTGCCTGCGCAGGTCGGTGTAGATTCCGCGTTCCGAGCCGCGATGCCCCGCACCTGGCCTGCCGGAAAAATGGCTCATGGAAAAACCTCCAAACGGGTACTTATGGTTGGCCGCGCCCTGAGTGAAATTATGGGTGCTGATCGCTTGAAATCTCTATGGTCAGCGGGTGCAGTCTTTCAGACCTGCGACAGGCCGGCTGAAGATTCAAACGCCATCACCAGGTAATCAATCACCTTGCTGACCCGTGCGGTATGGCGCAGGTCCTTGTGGGTCACCAGCCAAACGTCGTAGGTCTGCGCGCGGGTCTGGTGGGGCCACACCTGTACCAGCCCGTCGCGCTCGCCCATGTGGATCGGGATTTCTCCAAGGCCAAGTCCCGCTGCCAGCGCCGTTCGCACCAGCAGGCTGCTGTTGGCGCTGGCAACCAGGCGCGCGCTCTGGGTGGATTCCTGCGCCACGTTGTAGCGCTCGCCGGCATCGACGTGGGCCTGGAAGGCGACGATGTCATGGCCGGCAAAGCCGCTGCCGGGCTTGGGCGTGCCTCTCTTGTCGAGGTACTGGCGTGAGGCGAACAGCCCGATCGGCCAACTGACCAGCCGACGCACCAGCAAGTCCGGGTTGTCGGGCTTGATGGTGCGCAGGGCGATATCGGCTTCGCGTTTGGCCAGGTTCAGCATGTCGGTGCCGGCTTTGATTTCCACCCTGACGTCCGGGTACACCTCATGCAGACGGGCAATCGCCGGAATCACGAATTCCACGGCCAGGGAGTCGGTGGATGCAATGCGCACCAGGCCCGTTGGCCGCTCATCCAGTCCTTCGATGCGGCGTTGCAGTTCGTTGCCTGCCTGCTCCATTTTCTCGGCGGCATCCAGCGCGGCTTCTCCTGCCGTGGTCAGGGCATAGCCGTCGGAGGTGCGCAGGAATAGCGTCGCTTTCAGCGCCCGCTCCAGGGCCACGATCCGCCGCCCGACGGTGGCCTGGTCTACGTTCAGCGCCCGAGCCGCGCCCCTTAACGTCGAGATGCGCGCCACGGCCAGGAAATACCTGGCGTCGTCCCAATTCATATCAGCTCCAGGTGATGCACTTATGCATCGCTATAATGACGAATCGCTGCATTATTGCACGCAGCAGAGTCAGTATGCTGAATGCCTTCAACGGGCTGATGTCAAAGCCTGCACTCACTGTTCACAAAAGGTATTCCCATGAGTCATCCAGCTCGCATGAACTACATCCAGATCACCCAACCCGGTGGGCCGCAGGTGCTCCAATTGCAGCAGGCCGACGTTCCCCAGCCCGATCAGCACGAGGTGTTGATCAAGGTGCACGCGGCGGGGATCAACCGTCCTGATGTGATTCAGCGGGCCGGCAAGTACCCGATGAAGCCCGGCATGAGCCCGGTACCTGGCCTGGAAGTGGCGGGTGAGGTGGTCGGGATCGGTTCGGCGGTATCCGGATTCAACCTCGGCGACAAGGTCTGTGCGCTGACCAATGGCGGTGGCTACGCGGAATATTGCGTTGTGCCCGCGACTCAGGTGCTGCCGATTCCCGATGGCGTGGACATGATCCAGGCCGCTGCCATCCCGGAAACCTTCTTCACCGTGTGGGCCAATCTGTTCGAGCTGGGCCAGGCCCGCGAAGGCGCCACCGCGCTGATCCACGGCGGCACCAGCGGCATCGGCACCACCGCCTTGATGCTGTGCAAGGCGCTGGGCATCAAGGCATTCGCGACCGCGGGCAGTGAAGAAAAATGCGAGCAGATTCGCGCCCTGGGGGCCGAGGCGATCAACTACCGTGAGGCCGACTTCGCCAAGGTCATCGCCGAAAAGACCCAAGGCAAAGGCGTGGACGTCATCCTCGACATCATGGGCGGCAGCTATTTCGACGGCAACGTGGCTTCCCTCGCACGCCGTGGCCGGCTGGTGATCATCGGCTTCCTGGGCGGCGGCTCGGTGAAGGATTTCAACCTGCTGTCGCTGATCGACAAACAGGCCTCTGTGACCGGTTCGATGATGCGCTCGCGTAGCGCCGCAGAAAAAGCCGAAATCGCCCGGGCGGTGCAGGCCAATGTCTGGCCGTTGCTCAGCCAGGGCCAGTGCCTGCCGATCATCGACCGGGTGTTCCCGCTGGCCGAAGCCAGCAAGGCGCACCAACGCATGGAAGACGGCGATCACATCGGCAAGATTGTGCTGAAGGTGCTGTGAGCCTGACTAGCACCTCACTGTAGCCGTGACGATGTCAGGGAAGGGCACTGTCCGGCTGGACAGGCTCTTCCTTGGTCGCAGCTTCGGGCTCGGCGGCCGTCAGTTGAGAACGGTGGTCCAAAAGGCTTATCAGGCTGCCCACTACGGCGATCCCTATCAGCATTAACAAGCCGATACTTGAAGCTTGCATTGTCTACTCCCTGAATCCACGTACGTTGGAAAACCCCAGAAGCGCTGCGTCAGGCCATCCTGCGCAGCGCGACGACCATTGCCGCGCCAAGCAGCGTCATGCCGGCAATCAGTGCCGGGAATGACCACCACCAGGGCACGCCCGATGTCATCATGCTGAATTCGGACATCCCGCCGATGCCCGCGATCAGGTTCAGCGGCAGGAACACGACGTTGATCAACGTGAGCTTGCGCAGCGCCAGGTTCATGCCGTTGTTTGCAAGATTCCCGCGGGACTCGATCAGGTTCGCGAACACCTTGGCGTGGATCCTCGCCTGCTGGTAGCTCTGCTCGTTTTCGATGACCAGATCGTTCAGCGCGTCGAGCTGGCTCGAACTGAAACCGTGCCGCTGACCGTGGCTTCGCAGCAGGTTCAATACCGCACCGTTGCTCTGAATCGCGTTGACGTAGTACACGAGGCTTTCGCTCAGGTTGTACATCTGCGCCAGTTGCTGGTTGTCCATGGTTCGGGTGAATTGCTGCTGAATCTCCCGAGCCACCTGTTTGACCACCCGCAGGTGCCCCAGATAGTGATGAACGCTTTCTGCGAGCAGGGCCATCAGCACATCCAGCGGGCCCTTGAGCGCCGTCTCACTCGCAAGGCTGGATAACAGCGAGTTGCTGGCGCAGATCACCACCAGCCGCTGTTCGCTCAGCACCACGCCGAACGAGGAGACGTTGAACGCCCGGCCATCGAAACTCTCCGGGCGCTTCCAGATCAGGAACAGATGATTGGCCTTTATCTCGATCCGTGCGACCTCATCCGGATCCAGCGAAGACTCAAGCGCCTGGGCACCGATCCCCAGAGACCCCTGCAACACCCGCTGCTCGGCTGCATCAGGTGCAACGCACAGCCACACACTTGCCTTGTCCTGGGGCGCCTGCTGCAGGGCGCCGGACTGGATGCCGTAACCTTCGATCATCTGCTAGAGCGCCTGGCCACGGTGTTTGAGTTCCAGTCTCTGGGTAAAGGCATGCAACACGCGCCGATACAGCTCATCCCCCAGCACGGCGTCTTCGATGCCTGCATCCAGGTTGGGGTTGTCGTTGACCTCGATGACCAGCACGCGGTCGCCGGCCTGCTTGAGATCGACGCCGTACAGGCCGTCACCGATCAGCCGGGCGGTGTCCAGCGCCAGCTTGATGACCTCGGCCGGGGCCTGATCCACCGGCACGGCCTGGCACAGCCCGTTGACCTCGCCGGGCACGGCCTTGTGGTTGTAGATCTGCCAGTGCCCCTTGGACATGAAATACCGGCAGGCGTACAGCGCCTCACCGTTGAGCACGCCGACCCGCCAGTCGTATTCGGTGTAGCAATATTCCTGGGCAAGCAACAGCACCGAGTGCTCGAACAACTCTTGCGCCGCAGCCGACAGCGCCTGGGCATCGGCGACCTTGATCACCCCGCGGGAGAAACAGCCGTCCGGAATCTTCAGTACCAGCGGAAAGCCCAGGCGCCGGCCTGCCTGTTCCAGCTCCTGAGGCCGGTCCTTGTAGAGGATTTCGGTGGCGGGCATGCCCAGCCCCCGCCGCTTCAAGAGGTCGGCCAGGTACACCTTGTTGGTGCAGCGAAGAATGGACGATGGATCATCGATGACCACCAAACCCTCGCTTTCCGCCTTTTTGGCGAAGCGGTAGGTGTGGTCGTCGACCCGGGTGGTTTCGCGGATGAACAGCGCGTCGAATTCGGCGAGGCGTGCGTAGTCTTTTTTCTCGATCAGCTCGACATCGATACCCAGTTGCCTGCCGGTCTCGACAAAGCGCTGCAACGCCAGCGGATTGGACGGTGGCAGGGCTTCGTGGGGATCGTGCAGGATCGCCAGGTCGTAGCGGGCAACCCGTTTCGAGGCCGGTTGCCGCCAGGTCCGGCGATTGAAGGCATCGAGGGCATCGGCGAAGGCATGCTGCTGTTCGTCCCGCAGCCTGTGCAGGGCACCGGCCTTGATTCCGGCGATCTGCCAGGTTTCGCCACGGCGAAACTCCACCAGCAGGATGGGGCAGGGGAAGGCTTCAAAGAGCTGGCGACCGATCTCCTGCAACGGGGCAATGGACGCCTTGCCGAAATACAACGAGAGGGTAAACGCTTCGGTCTGGCCATAAGGGTGGTTGGCCAGCGCCCGCTCCAGGGTGCGCTCGAGGTCATCCAGGCCGACTCCGTACAGCGCTTTGCGCGCCAGTTCGCTGATGGTGCGCACCGACGGAAAAACCTTGTGTCCCCGGGCCTCGGCGAGCAACGAGCAGTAGTAGCCTTGCCCCAGGTATTTGTAGTGACGGCACAGGTTGATGACCTGGGTGCGGTGAGGGAATTCGTCACTGTGCTCAAGGTAATCCTGAGCGAGCATCAGGCTTTCGCTGGGCAGGTAGTCTGCCCAGTCTTCCTTGCGTTCGACGAGGATCAGCAAGCGGTTGCCCGCCGGCTTGCGACTGGGAGGTTCCTCGCTCGGGGTGATTGTGGAACGCTCGGATTTATCCAATACTTCGTGCACCTTGGCTAGCACCGCTGACATGAGTAATCGATCTCTATTGAAGAACAGGCCGCTTCAATAAATCACGGGCATCTGCGTGTGTCCCGTCTCGTTACTCAAACATTACGGTGTTGCCATGCTTTTTGATTTTCGCTTTGCATCGACCGACGATGTCGATGATCTGGTTGCGCTCGAGCAGGCATGTTTCACCCTGGACCGATTGCGCCCGCGCCACTTTCGCTGGATGCTCAGCCGGGCCAATGCCAGCCTGATCGTCGCCGTTGTCCAGGAATCTCTCGTCGGCTACGCCCTGGTGCTGTTTCGTAGGGGCAGCCCGCATGCGCGTCTGTATTCGATTGCCGTAAGTCCGCAGTGCCGAGGTCACGGCCTGGGGCAACGTCTGCTGGAACAGGCGCAAGACTGCGCGGTTGGGCGACGTTGTGCGCGGCTGCGTCTGGAAGTGCGCGCCGACAACCCTGCCGCCATCCGCCTGTACGAGAGCAATGGCTATCAGCGCTTTGCCACTGTCGATGACTTCTACGAAGATCACGCCCAGGCGCTGCGCTTCGAGAAACCCATGCTGCTCGGGGATCCGTCGGCTCAGAAGGTCGGCGGCGTAATCACCCAGATCACCACGGCGTCCACGTCGCCGGGGTTGCCGTAGCGATGGGGTTCCTGGCTTGAGAAGCTGAAACTGTCGCCTTCGTTCAGCTGGAAATACCGCTCTCCCACCCACAACTCGAAGGTGCCGGAGAGCAGGTAGCCGGCTTCCTCGCCTTCATGGCTGTAGCTGGTCTGGCTGTAGGTGCCGGGAGGGAAGCGCGAGTGGAGGATTTCCAGTTCGCGGTTGGGTTGCGGGGTCAGCAACTGGTCGACGATGCCGTCTTCGTAGTGCACGCTCAGGCGGCTGTTCTTGCGCACCACGTAGCCTTCGTCTTCGGGGGCGGTCACGGCCTCGCTGGCGAAGAACCACTGGATGGTCACGCCCAGGCTGCGGGCAATGTTGAACAGCGCCGGGATCGAGGGGTAGGACAGGTTGCGTTCCAGTTGGCTGATGTAGCCGGCGGTCAGCTCGCTCTGTTCGGCAAGCTCGGCCAGGGTCATGCCACGGCGTTTGCGCAGGCCGCGAATCCGGGTTCCGAGAAACTGCGGTGCAGCGCTGCCGTCCTCGGAACCGGGTGTTCTGGATTTGATGCTGGTCATCAGGCGTTCCGCTCGGCCGTGCAAAGTGCCGAAGTATAAACAGGGTCACAGGCTGGCGGCGACCTTCAACCCCTCATAGATCGCTTCTTCGGCGGTACGTGGTGCCAGGCAGTCGCCGATGCGGACCACCCGGGCCAGGTCCTGGATCTGCCCGGCCAGTGTATCCACGGACTGATGGCCCTGGCACAGGACCAGGGTGTCGATGTCCTCGAAGATCATCGCCTCGCCGCTGGCGGTATGTTGCAGGTAGACCGTATGGTCGTCGCACCCATACAGGCGCGCGTAAGGGGTGATGGGGATGCCCAGCTTGTGCAGTTCGCCCGCCATCTGGTCACGCACATACAAGGGCAGGGCTTCACCGCAGTGGGTGCCGTTGACCGCCAGTTGCACCTGATGCCCGGCGCGCACCAGACGCTCGGCGATACCGGGGCCGATCCAGTCGCTGCGCCAGTCGACCACCAGCACCGAGCGACCAGGCTTGACCTCGTCGCGCAGCACCTGCCAGGCGTCGATCACCTGCAATTCGCCGCCACGCTCGAAGGCCGGCCAGTAGGGTTCTGCCCCGGTGGCGACGATCACCGTGTCGGGTCGCTCTCGCTCGACCAGCGCACGATCGACCCGGGTATTGCGCACGACCTCGACGCCGGCCAGTTGCATCTCGCGCTGCAGGTTGGTACTGGCGCCGCCGAATTCGCTGCGCCGGGGCAGCAATTGCGCGAGCAGGACCTGGCCGCCCAGTTGTGCATTGGCTTCATACAGGGTCACCTGATGCCCTCGCGCTGCGGCGACGGCGGCGGCTTTCATGCCGGCAGGGCCGCCACCGACCACCATCACCCGCTGACGAACACTGGCCGGTGCCAGACGGCCGAACTGTTCCTCGCGGCCGGTTTCCGGGTGCTGGATGCAGGAAATCGGCAGGCCGCGATGAAAATGCCCGATGCACGCCTGATTGCAGGCGATGCAGGCGCGCACGTCCTCCACATGACCGGTGTCGGTTTTGTTCGGCATCTGCGGGTCGCAGATCAGCGCCCGGGTCATGCCGCACACGTCCGCCTGGCCCCGGGCCAGAATCAGCTCGGCCTCCTGGGGCTGGTTGATCCGGCCGGTGACGAAGAGCGGGATGTCGAGATGCGCCTTGAAAGTGCCGGCTTCACGGGCCAGGTAGGCGGCCTCGATGGCCATCGGCGGCACGATGTGCACCGCGCCACCTAGCGAGGCCGAAGTGCCGGCGACGATGTGAATGTAATCGACGCTGGTTTGCAGGGCGCGCGCCGCACTGAGCGATTCGTCCTCGCTCAGGCCTTCGCTGTCCCGTTCATCGGCGCTGATGCGCAGGCCGATGATGAACTGCTCGTCGGTGCTGGCGCGCACCGCAGCGATGACTTCCCGCACAAAGCGCAGCCGCTGTTCAAGGTCGCCGTTGTAGGCGTCGGTGCGCCGGTTCACCCGCGGGTTGATGAACTGCGCCGGCAGGTAACCATGGCTGGCGACCACTTCAACGCCGTCGATGCCGGCCTGATGCAGGCGCCGCGCAGCCGCTGCGTAGCCGGCGACAATCTCGTCGATCATGGCCTGGTCCAGTTCCCGGGGCATCACCCGGAACCGCTCGTTGGGCACCGCCGACGCCGAGTAGGCGACCGCCAGCAGCCCGTCGCTGGACTCCATGATCTCCCGCCCCGGATGGAAGATCTGCGACAACACCACCGTGCCCTGTTCGTGGCAGACCTCAGCCAGGCGCCGATAGCCGTCGATGCAGGCGTCATCAGTGGCCATCAGCACGTGGGACGTGTAGCGCGCACTTTCATGCACCCCGGCCACCTGCAACACGATCAGCCCGACCCCGCCCTCGGCGCGCGCCTTGTGGTAGGCCACCAGCCGGTCGTTGACCAGATTGTCGGTGGGCATGGTGGTGTCGTGGCCGGTGGACATGATGCGGTTCTTCAACCGCTTGCCACGGATCTGCAACGGCGCGAACAGGTGTGGGAAGGCGGTCGACATGGTTCAGGCTCCGGTGTTGTTATTTTTTACTCATAAAAATGTACCTGTAGTAAAAAATCAACTTGTTTTTTTAATTGTCCGACGCTAGCTTCCAGTCACTCCCATTTCATGGGGGCACCTCAAAACAACAACAAAGAGGGTTCAGCGATGAGATTTTTCGCACGAAAGACTTGCCTGCATGCCGTCCTGCTGTGCCTGGCCTCGGGCGTGTCCCAGGCCGGATCGGACATGGTGGTGGTCGGCTATGGCGGGGCGGGGCAGAAAGCCCAGGACCTGGCGCTGTTCCAGCCCTTCAGCGCCCAGGACAAGAGCAAGCTGATCCAGAGCGAATACAACGGCGAGATGGCGCGGATCAAAGTCATGGTCGACACCGGCAATGTCGATTGGGACGTGGTGCAGATCGAAGGGCCGGACCTGATGCGCGGCTGCGACGAAGGCATGTACGAGCGCCTGGACTGGAAAGCCCTGGGCCATGCCGATCAGTTGATTCCCGATGCGGCCGAGGAGTGCGGTTCGGCAGCCCTGGTGTGGAGCGTGGCCATCGCCTACGACCGCAACAAGCTGGCCCAGGCGCCCACCTCATGGGCCGACTTCTGGGACGTGAAGAAGTACCCCGGCAAGCGCGGCCTGCGCAAGCGTGCGGTGTACAATCTGGAATTCGCCCTGCTGGCCGACGGCGTCAAGGTCGAGGATGTCTACAAGGTGCTGGCGACCCCGGCCGGCGTGGACCGGGCCTTCGCCAAGCTCAGCCAGCTCAAGCCGAACATCCAGTGGTGGGAAGCCGGCGCTCAGCCTGCGCAGTGGCTGACCTCCGGTGATGTGGTGATGACCTCCACCTACAGCGGCCGCATCGCTGCCGCCGCGCAGGCCGGTGCGCCGCTGGCGGTGGTCTGGCCGGGGAGCCTGTACGGCATGGATTACTGGGCGATCATCAAGGGCTCCAGGCACGTCGATCAGGCCAAGCGTCTGATAGCCTACGCCAACCAGCCCGACGCTCAAGTGCGCTATGTCGAAGCGATCCCGTACGGCCCCACCAACACCCTGGCGGCGGCGAAGCTGGATCCGGCACTGGCCAGGTGGGTGCCCACCTCCAAGGAGAACATGGCGGGTGCGTTGTCGATGAATGTTGGTTTCTGGGTTGACCACGGCGAAGAGCTGGAAGAGCGCTTCAACGCCTGGGCCAGCCAGTAGTAGCGCGGGGTGCCGGGTCGCCTGGCGGCCCGGCGGCTGTCTTTTACCCTCCGGATTGTGAGCCCGTACCGATGAAAACCGAACAGCAATTGCGTGAAGAACTGGCCGCCTGTTACCGGCTGATCGCGCACTTTCGCATGACTGACCTGATCTTCACCCACATCTCGGTGCGCCTGCCGGGGCCGGAGCATCATTTCCTGATCAACCCCTACGGACTGATGTTCGACGAGATCACCGCGTCCAACCTGGTCCGGATCGACCTGGCGGGCAACCCGGTGGAGCCGACGCCTTACCCGGTCAACCCGGCAGGCTTCGTGATCCACAGCGCCATTCATGGCGCACGGGACGACGCCCAATGCGTGCTGCACACCCACACTCGCGCCGGTTGTGCAGTGGCGGCGCTGGAGTGTGGCTTGCTGCCAGTGAATCAGATTTCCATGGAGTTCTACGGGCGCATTGCCTATCACGATTATGAAGGGATTGCCCTGGACCTGAGCGAACAACAGCGTCTGGTAGCGGACCTTGGCGACAAGTCAGCGATGATCCTGCGCAACCACGGCCTGCTGACCGTGGGCCGCAACGTCAGCGAGGCTTTCCTGCGCATGTACTACCTGGAGAAAGCCTGCGAGATCCAGTTGGCCGCACAAGCCAGCGGTCAACTGGTGCTGCCGCCCCATGAGGTGTGCGCGCACACCGAGCGGCAATTCAACGACCCGCAACGGCCACTCCAGGAAGGCCAGCTCAACGACCCGGACGGCATGCAACTGGCCTGGTCCGCATTGTTGCGGATGCTGGACAGGGTTGCGCCCGGGTATCGGGATTGACGGCCATGGGGTGTTTTGCAAGGGATGTCTGAAGTGCAACACAGAAGCGGGGCAGTCATTGACTGCCCCGTTTTGTGTTGCACGCAGTTATGCAGGGATGGCTTCGGAATGCGCAGCGAAGAGCGCGGCTTCCTCTTTCAAGGCTTTTTGCACTGACGGCAAAGCGTCCATGCGTGCCTTGTAGGCCATCAGGTGTCCCAGGTGTTCGATCTGCGCCCCGGAGCGGGTGTGCCACCAGGTGCCGAAGACATAGGCATCGGCCACGGTGAAGGTGTCGCCTGTCAGGAATGCGCGGCCATCGGCCAGGCGCGCATCCAGCGCAGAATAGGCGGTGACGAGCTTGGCGCGGGTCCAGGCGGTGCCTTCCTCGGTCAGCAGTTTGCGCATCAGCGGGATGTGTTTCTGGGCGATTTCGGTGGCGATGAAGGTCAGCAGCTGATCGAACTTCACGCGCTCCAGCGTGCCATGGGCAGGAATCAGGCCGGCTTGCGGATGCTGGTCAGCCAGATACGAGGTGACGACGATGGTTTCGGACAGGATGTCTTGCTGGTCGTTGTTCAACACCAGCGCCGGTACGTAGAGCAGGGGGTTGATCTGCGCGAAATCGTCGCCGTTGGAAGTGCTCTTGCCGAACACATCGAAGTGCACCAGTTCAAGTTCCAGGCCAAGCTCGTTGGCGATGATTTGAACCGCTTGGGAACAGGTCTGGTTGGCGATGTAGAGTTTCATGCTGTGCTACCTCGAAGGGTGGATTCGAACCCGGGTATCGGGTCGGTGAGCACAGTCTGTTCTCGGCCAAATCAATGATAAACACCGCTGTTCGAGACTGTCTGTAGCCTCTGGGGAGACAGTGAGTAAAGTCGCCGCAGACTCTTTTACGCCACGCATTTGCGCGACTCTCGTGACCAAATCGCTGGATTTGTCGCTTTCAGGGATACAGAGCGTCGCTTTATCCCTGGCTTATCGCTTCAACGTATCCGGGCATAGTGGAGGCCAGTAAACGACGGCTGCAACGGCGTCGTTCCACCGACAGGTCCGGAGTTCATCATGTCCGAGCATACGCAGGGCATCCCTCTTCAGGCGATGCTGACCAAACAGATGATTGCTTCTGGTGACTACTTGCTGAACTTCGGACATATACCCGAGGGCATCCTGTGGACGCTGGAGCGCATCGAACAGTCCATGCACGACACCCTCAGCCGACGTCCCGATCAGGGTGACTTCTGGATCTTCGGCTACGGCTCGCTGATCTGGAACCCGCTGTTGAGCTTTGCGGGACAGCAGGCCGCGACGCTCCACGGGTGGCACCGAAGTTTCTGCCTGCGGATGATTGCCGGCCGGGCGACGGCGGAGCTGCCGGGGCGGATGCTGGCGCTTGAACCGGGTGGCTCGACTCAAGGTATCGCCTTTCGCCTGACCGAGGCGATGGCGGATGAAGAGTTGCTGCTGCTGTGGATCCGGGAAATGCCTACCGGAGCCTACCAGCCGGTCTGGACCCGGATCGAACTGGAGGATGGCCGCGAAGTGACCGCTCTGGTGTTTGTCGCAGCGCCCGATCACCCCCTCTATGAAAGCGATTCAACCGTGGCTGCCATCGCCAGCAGCATTGCCCGGGCAGAAGGCCCCATGGGCAGCAACGCGGACTACGTCCACAAGCTGTGCGCCGCACTGGCTGACAGTGGAATGACCGATGAATACATCGACACGTTGTCCGCCCACATCATGTTTTAGATGTTGCAACTGACAGCGGACTCACAGGGCTGCCAGGTTGCTGGCCTCTGACTTCCGCGTTCTTACAACGATGCGCTGATCGACATTTTCAGTATGGCCGAGCGGCACTGTTGCGCCCGCAGTTTGTGTTTTTTCAGTGATATTCATGAGCAGGAGAGAGTCAATGAACGCCAATCCCAAACGGCTATCCGTCGTGTTGAGTGCGCTCTTGGTGGCCGGCACCGCCGGTATCGTCGTGAAGTATGGCGATCACCTTGAGCCTGTCAGTTCGGCCCATGCGGCCTCGGACGTGATGCCTGCAAAGACCGAAGTGGATGTGGCCACCGTGGTCTTCAAGACGATCAGTGAGTGGCAGGGCTATTCCGGTCGGCTCGAAGCGGTGGACAAGGTCGACATCCGTCCCCTGGTTTCCGGCACGATCGTCGCGGTGCACTTCAAGGATGGTGCCCTGGTGAAGAAGGGCGACCTGCTGTTCACGCTGGACGAGCGTCCTTACCTGGCCGAAGTGGATCGGGCGAGCGGGCAACTTGCCGCCGCCGAATCCCGCGCCGCCTGGACCGCGACCGATGCCGCACGTGCCCAGCGTCTGGTTGAACAGAACGCCATTGCCCGGCGAGATTTGGATGAGAAACAGAATGCATCCCGCGAGGCCGTGGCCAACGTCAAGGTGGCCAGGGCTGCGCTGGACGCTGCCCGGGTCAATCTGTCGTACACCCGCATCACAGCACCGGTGGCCGGCCGGGTTTCCCGTGCCGAACTGACGGTGGGCAACATCGTGGCGGCCGGTACCTCGCCGTTGCTCACCACCCTGGTGTCGGTGTCGCCGATCTACGCCTCGTTCGATGTCGATGAACAGACTTACCTGCGCTACCTGAATCAGGCGTCCGGCAGTGCGGCGCCTGTGTCTCTCGGGCTTGCCGACGAGGAGGGCTACTCGCGCAAGGGCGCTGTCGATTCCATCGACAACCAGCTCGATACCCAGTCCGGCACCATCCGCGTTCGTGCCCGCTTCGACAACGCCAGTGGCGCGCTGCTGCCGGGCTTGTACACGCGGATCAAGGTCGGCGGCGGCAAGCCCTTCGATGCCGTGCTGGTGGACGACTCGGCCATCGGCACCGATCAGGCGAAGAAATTCGTGCTGGTGGTCGGCGCCCAGGACCGGGTCGAGTACCGCGAAGTGACCCTGGGCAACCTGCATGAGGGGTTGCGCGTGGTGACCTCGGGGCTCAAGGCCGGTGACCGCGTGGTCGTCAACGGCATCCAGCGCGCCCGTCCCAACGACACGGTTCGCGTCAACAGCGTGGACATGGCCGCCGTCGGCCGTGCTGCCAAGCCTGCGGCCTAACGAGAACTCATCATGAACATTTCGAAATTCTTTATCGACCGGCCGATCTTCGCCGGCGTGCTCTCGGTGCTGGTGCTGCTTGCCGGCCTAATCGCCCTGACCAGGCTGCCGACCGCCGAGTACCCTGAAGTCGTACCGCCTTCGGTGGTGGTGCGCGCCGAGTACCCGGGAGCCAACCCCAAGGTCATCGCCGAAACCGTGGCCTCGCCCATCGAGGAGCAGATCAACGGCGTTGAAGACATGCTCTACATGCAATCGCTGGCCAACAGCGACGGCAAGCTGACCACCACGGTCACCTTCAAGCTCGGCACCGACCCGGACAAGGCCCAGCAATTCGTGCAGAACCGCGTGGCGCAGGCATTGCCACGCTTGCCCGAAGACGTGCAGCGCCTGGGCGTGACCACGGTCAAGTCGTCGCCAACGCTGACCATGGGCGTGAGTATCCTGTCGCCCGATCAGCGTTACGACCTGACTTACCTGCGCAACTACGCGCTGATCAACGTCAAGGACCGGCTGGCACGTATTCCTGGTGTCGGTGAAGTGGTGATGTGGGGCGCTGGCGATTACTCGATGCGCATCTGGCTCGATCCGCAGAAAGTCGCTCGCCTGAACCTGACGGCCACCGACGTGGTGAAAGCCATTCGCGAACAGAACGTGCAGGTCGCGGCGGGTATCGTCGGCGGCGCGCCGATGCTGACTGACGTGCCCTTGCAACTGAGCGTCAACGCCCAGGGGCGTTTGAAGACCGAGCAGGAGTTTCGCGACATCATTCTCAAGACCAGCGGCGGGGCGGTGACCCGCCTGGCGGACGTCGCGCGAGTGGAAATGGCCGCTTCCGAGTACACCCTGCGGGCGATGCTCAACAACAAGCCGGCCGTGCAGATGATCATCTTCCAGCAGCCCAACGCCAACTCGCTGCAGATTTCCGATGACGTGCGCAAGGTCATGGAGGAGATCAAGCAGGACATGCCCGAGAGTGTCGATTACGGCATCAAGTACGATCCGACGCAGTTCGTGCGCGACAGCATCCATGCGGTGATCCAGACCCTGCTCGAAGCCATCGCCCTGGTGGTGCTGGTGGTGATCGTGTTCCTGCAGACCTGGCGCGCCTCGCTGATTCCGTTGCTGGCGGTGCCGGTGTCGATCGTCGGCACCTTCGCGCTGCTGCTGGGCTTTGGCTACACCATCAACGCGCTGTCGCTGTTCGGCATGGTGCTGGCCATCGGTATCGTGGTGGACGATGCCATCGTGGTGGTGGAGAACGTCGAGCGCAACATTGCCGACGGCTTGTCGCCGCGTGACGCCACCTACAAGGCCATGCAGGAAGTCAGCGGACCGATCATCGCCATTGCACTGACTCTGGTGGCGGTGTTCGTGCCGCTGGCGTTCATGTCTGGCCTGACCGGGCAGTTCTACCAGCAGTTCGCGATGACCATCGCCATTTCCACAGTCATCTCGGCGTTCAACTCCCTGACCCTGTCGCCTGCGCTGTCGGCGATCCTGCTCAAGGGCCACGATGCGCCCAAGGACCGCCTGACGCGCGTGATGGACGCGCTGTTCGGCCGGTTCTTCAGGGCGTTCAACCGCGTGTTCCATCGCGGCTCTGAGCACTATGGCAGCGGCGTGCGCGGTGTGGTCAACCGCAAGCTGGTGATGCTGGTGATCTACGCCATCCTGCTGGGTGGAGCGGTGTGGATGGGCAAGATCGTGCCGGGAGGTTTCGTGCCGGCGCAGGACAAGGACTACGTGGTTGCCATCGCGCAGTTGCCCAGCGGCGCGACCCTGGATCGCACCGACAAAGTGGTGCATGAAATGGGCGACATCGCCATGGCCATCCCCGGCGTCAGGGACTTGCCACAGTTTCCGGGGCTGTCGGTCAGCCTGGCCAACTCCCCGAGCAGCGCGCTGGTGTTCCCGGTGCTTGAGCCGTCCAAGTTCCGCTCGAAGGAAGAGTCGGCAGCCGCCATCGTCGGGAAGTTGAATGCTCAGTACGCCGGTATCAAGAACGCGGCCATCGCCGTCTTCCCGCCACCGCCGGTGGCCGGCCTGGGCACGGTGGGCGGGTTCAAGCTGATGATCGAGGACCGTGGTGCGCTGGGCTATGAGGCGCTCAACAAGATCACCCAGGACTTCCTCGCCGCTGCGGCCAAGGCACCGGAACTGGGGCCGTCGTTCTCGACCTTCCAGATCAACATGCCGCAACTCAATGTCGAGCTGGATCGGGTCAAGGCCAAGCAACTGGGCGTGTCGGTGACCGACGTGTTCGACACCCTGCAGATTTACCTGGGCTCGATGTACGTCAACGATTTCAACGCCTTTGGCCGGGTGTATCAGGTGCGGGCCCAGGCTGATGCGCCATTCCGCGCCACCGCCGACAGCATCGGCCTGTTGAAGACCCGCAACGACAAGGGCGAGATGGTGCCGCTGTCGTCGCTGGTCAAGGTCAGCACCACCTACGGACCCGAGATGGTCGTGCGCTACAACGGCTACACCGCTGCCGACATCAACGGCGGGCCGGCACCCGGCTATTCGTCCGGGCAGGCCCAGGCGGCGGTTGATCGCATTGCCAAAGAGGTGTTTCCCCGTGGCATCAAGTACGAATGGACCGACCTGACCTATCAGCAAGTGCTGGCGGGCAACTCGGCGCTGTGGGTGTTCCCGATCAGCGTGCTGCTGGTGTTCCTGGTGCTCGCCGCCCTGTATGAAAGCCTGACGCTGCCCCTGGCGATCATCCTGATCGTGCCGATGAGCATCCTGTCGGCGCTGGTGGGCGTGTGGCTGACCAACGGCGACAACAACATCTTCACCCAAATTGGTTTGATGGTGCTGGTGGGGCTGTCGGCCAAGAACGCGATCCTGATCGTCGAATTCGCCCGCGAACTGGAAATGCAGGGGCGGACCATCGTGCAGGCCGCCATCGAGGCCAGCCGCCTGCGCCTGCGGCCGATTCTGATGACCTCCATCGCCTTCATCATGGGCGTGGTGCCGCTGGTGTTTTCCAGCGGGGCAGGGTCAGAGATGCGCCATGCCATGGGCGTTGCGGTGTTCTTCGGCATGCTCGGCGTAACCCTGTTCGGCCTGCTGCTCACCCCGGTGTTCTACGTGCTCCTGCGCAAACTGTCGGGCGTGGAGCATCTGATCGACAGGCACGGCCGGCACCCGCACCTGGCGGCGGATCTTGAGAGCCATGACACAGCTGACTACGCCGCTTTCGTCGCTGGCCACAGCACCCATTCCACCACTCGCGCGCCGCAAGCCGCGCTCGAGAAGTAAGGAGAATCACATGAAAACCTTTGCTCTGAGCCGGATGTTCTTCGGCTCGGTATGGCTGACTGCGGTGCTGGCCACTGCGGGCTGTTCACTGGCTCCCACTTACCTGAAGCCGAACGTTTCGATGCCGCCCGCCTACAAGGAAGAAAAGCTCCAGGAGCCGCCCATGGCCTTGTCGGCGGCCGAAGCCGGTTCATGGAAGACCGCCGAGCCGTCCGAAGAGATGGCCCGAGGCGACTGGTGGACAGTGTTCAAGGACTCGACCCTCAACGATCTGGAGGCCCAGGCCGCCAGTGCCAACCAGAGCCTTGCCGCTGCCGCCGCCCGCCTGAAGGAGGCCAGGGCGCTGAACGTGGCGGCGCGGGCCGGTCTGTTCCCGACGCTGGACGCGGGGATCGGCCCGACCCGGCAGAAAGTTTCCGGCGCATCCCAGGGGCTGTCGAACAACGCCAACGTGCCCGCGCAAACGCTGTGGCGTGCCCAGGCCGGAGTCTCCTACGAGGTCGACATGTTCGGGCGGGTTGCCAATACGGTGGAAGCGGCCAGGGACGACCTGCAACAGAGCGAAGCGTTGCTGCGTTCGGTGCAGCTGGCGCTGCAGGCCGACGTGGCGCAACACTACTTTGCCCTGCGTGAGTACGACGCTGAAGCCCAGGTGTTTGCCGATGCGGTGGCGCTGCGCGAACAGGCGCTCAAGTTGGTGCAACAGCGATATGACCTGGGCGAGATCAGCCAACTGGATCTGGCCCGGGCCCAGGCCGAGCTGGCCACGGCGCGCTCCGACAGCATGACGGTCGAGCGCCTGCGGGCAACCTCCGAGCACAGCCTGGCGGTGCTGCTGGGCAAGGCACCGGCGCAGTTTTCCATCGCGCCGAATCCGTTGGTTGCGGTCAACTTGCGCATTCCGGCCGGCTTGCCGTCATCGCTGCTGGAGCGTCGCCC
This sequence comes from Pseudomonas sp. NPDC090201, assembly GCF_044746825.1. Lineage (NCBI taxonomy): Bacteria > Pseudomonadati > Pseudomonadota > Gammaproteobacteria > Pseudomonadales > Pseudomonadaceae > Pseudomonas > Pseudomonas sp. NPDC090201. Next base: position 288,930 of record NZ_JBIVCX010000004.1, on the reverse strand, counting down.
GGACATCGCCGCCGCCGAACGCGCGATGGCCGCCGCCAACGCCCGGATCGGCGTGGCCAAGGCGGCGTTCTTCCCGTCGCTGACGCTGACCGGTGCTGCAGGGTTCGAGTCCGATTCCCTGGGCAGCCTGTTCAAATGGAGCAGCAGGACCTTCCTGCTCGGGCCATTGACGGGCACCGCGCTGAACCTGCCGATCTTCGACGGCGGTAAACGCAAGGGCGACCTGGCCAACGCTCGCGCCGTGTATGAAGAAAATGTCGCGACCTACCGTCAGCAAGTGCTGGTGGCGTTCCAGGAAGTCGAGGACGGGTTGTCCGACCTGCGCATTTTCGAGGAACAGACCCGCACCCAGGCCGTGGCCGTCGATGCCACGGCCCGTGCCGCGCAGTTGTCGCGTTCGCAGTACAACGAAGGTGCGGTGACCTACCTGGACGTGATCGACGCTGAACGCAGCGTACTCCAGGCCCGCCGCGCAGCCGTGCAGCTGCAGGGCTTGCAGATGGCCTCGACGGTGAATCTGATTCGCGCCCTCGGCGGTGGCTGGGACCACAAAACCCTGTAAGCGTACCGCCGTGCTGTAGCAGTCCGGCTTGCCGGCGATGGCCATATCAAAGCCGCCTCTGACAAGCCGGGCCGCGCCAGTCATGGTTTTTTTCAGCGCAGCCGGTCCGCCAGATAATTCAACACCGCCCGGGTCTTGGCCGGCATGCGCTGACCCAGCGGGATCAAGGCATGCACCGGCGGCCCGGGAGCATCCACGGCAGGCAGCACCCGCACCAGCCTGCCGCACTCGACGTATGGCTGGGCAACCTTGTCGTAGAGTTGCGCGATGCCCAGGCCGAGCACGGTCGCATCGATCACCCCCTGACCATCGGACACGATCAGCGCTGGCGTCGGCGAGAACTCGCGGGCGTGGCCATTTTCCACCAGCGACCATGGCCGCAGACGCCCGGTAAAGCCGCGAAAGATCACCGCTTCGTGGTTGACCAGGTCCGCGGCCGATTCGACCGGGGCATGACGCGCCAGGTATTCCGGCGCCGCATACAGGCTCAGGGTGATGTCGCACAGCTTGCGCACGGTCATGTCGCTGTCCAGCGGCAACTCCCCGGCACGCACCACGATGTCCCAGCCTTCACCGACCGCATCGGACATGCGGTCGGTCATGGACATCTCCAGAGTGACCTTCGGGTAGCGGGTACGCAGGTCGGAAATGCTCGGCAGAAACAACTGGCGGAAACCCGACGGGATATCCAGGCGCACCCGGCCCGTGGGCTCCTCCTTGCGTGCCGCCAACGCCTGGGCTGCATCACGCAGCCCGTCGAGCGCAGCCTGGGCGGCGATCAGGTAGGTTTCGCCGTCCTCGGTCAGGCGCACTGCCCGTGTGGTGCGCTGAAACATCCGCGTGCCGAGCCGGCTCTCAAGGCGCTGTACGGCCTTGCCCACGTTGGATTTGCTGGTGGCCAGGTTCTCCGCCGCGCGCGTGAAGCTGCCAGTCTGGGCGACGGCGACGAAGGCGGCAATGTCGGGAAATGACGTGTCGGCACGTTCCATAATTGTCTCTCTTGAAGCGACTAAGTGTCTCTCGATGGCGCGTTTATCGATGAATCTGCGCCAGCAACAATGACACATCTTTTCGCACAACAGGTATATCCCTCATGACAAATATTGCCCACCAGGCAACTGCTCGCGACAGGTTGCTGATTCTCGCGGCCATCTGCCTGTCAGCGCTTGTCCTGCCGCTGAGCTTCACCGGTGGGGCTGTCGCAACCCCCGCGATTGGCCGTGAACTGGGGGGCAGCCCGGTGGCGCTCACCTGGATCACCAACGCGTTCATGCTGTCGTTCGGCAGCCTGCTGATGGCTGCAGGCGCACTGGCCGATGTCTATGGCCGCAAGAAGCTGTTCACCCTTGGCATGATGCTGTTTACCGCCGCCTCGATTGCCCAGAGCCTGGCACCGACGGTGTTCTGGCTGGATATCCTGCGGGCGGTGCAGGGCGTAGCCGGTGCTGCGGCGCTGGCCAGCGGTTCGGCGGCGATTGCCCAGGAATTCGAGGGGCATGCGCGCACACGGGCCTACAGCATGCTGGGCACCACGTTCGGCATCGGTCTGGCATTTGGCCCGCTGCTGGCGGGCGGCCTGATCGAAGCATTCAGCTGGCGCGCGATCTTCGTGTTCACCGCCGTCATCGGCGTCATCTCCATGGTCTTCGGCCTGCCGCGCATGCGTGAAACCCGTGATCCGAACGCCCAGGGCCTCGACTGGCCCGGCACTGTCACCTTTACCGGGGTGCTGGCGCTGTTTACCTTTGGCGTGATCCAGGCACCGGAGAGCGGCTGGGGCAGCCCACTGGTGTCCGGACTGCTGATCGGTTCGGCGGTCCTGCTGGCGCTGTTCGTGATGATCGAAATGCGCGTCAAGCGCCCGATGCTCGACCTGACCCTGTTCCGTTACCCGCGTTTCATTGGTGTGCAGATGCTGCCGATAGGCACCTGCTACTGCTACATCGTCCTGGTGGTGATGCTGCCGCTGCGTTTCATCGGTGTCGAAGGGCTGAGCGAAATCGACGCCGGCCTGCTGTTGCTGGCGCTGTCCGCCCCGATGCTGGTGGTGCCGATGATGGCGGCATCGCTGGCGCGCTTTGTGTCCCCCGGCATTCTGTCAGGCGCGGGATTTCTGATTGCGGCGGTGGGCCTGCACTGGCTGAGTTTGTATAACGTCGGTGAGCCAAGGTTCGGTCTGGTGGGCCCCATGTTGTTGATCGGCATCGGTGCCGGGCTGCCCTGGGGATTGATGGACGGGCTGTCGGTCAGCGTGGTGCCCAAGGAGCGTGCCGGCATGGCCGCCGGTATTTTCAACACCGTACGGGTCGCCGGGGAGGGCATTGCACTGGCCAGTGTGGCGGCCATCCTGGCCTCGTTGCTGCACACTCACCTCAGCGACATTCTGCAGGGCGTGCCGGGAAGCCTGGACACTGTCGCCATCGCCGAAACCGCCCAGCGGGTCACCACCGGCGACATGGCCCATGCGATCGACCGCATCCCGGGGTTGGCCAATGAAGCGCTGATCGCCGGTTATGCCCAGGCCTTCCAGTACCTGCTGCACATCCTGACCGTCATCACGCTGTTTTCAGCGGCGGTGGTTCTGGGGTTGCTGAGCAAGGATCAGGTGGCCGTGGAGGACGCTGTCCAGAAGCCAGCCGTGTGACGCTGGATGCCTGAAAAACGGCCGGTCTTGCGCAGGCAAGGCTCGGCCGCTTCGGTGATGCCCACACCCGCGCTTTCAGCGGCTGGCCACAGGCGTCGGCGAAGACGTCACTTCGGACTGCCCATCCCATCCACCCCCCAATGCGCGGACCAGCGCAACGGTGGTGACGGCCCGACTGCCGCGCAGTTGCACGGCGCTGCGCTCAACCGTGGTGAGGTTGCGCTGTGCCTCCAGTAGATCCAGGTAGCCCGTGCGACCGGCTTCATACAGCATCTGGGCCAGTTGTGCCGAACGGCGTGCCGAGACGACGGCCTCGTCGGTCTGCTGCGCCTGATCGGCCAGAATGCGCAGGCCCGCCAGGTTGTCTTCGACTTCGGCAAACGCCACCAGTACCTGCTGACGGTACGTCGCGACCGACTCCTCCAGCGCGGCCTCACTGCGCTTGACGTTGTTCTTGTTACGGCCGCCATCGATGATAGGCATCGACATCAGCGCACCCAGGACCCAGGAGCGACTGCTCCAGTTGAAGATGTCCGCCACCGAGGTGCCGACGCCACCAATCCCGCCGTTGAGGTTGAGCGCCGGAAACATCGCGGCACGGGCAACGCCGATACGCGAGTTCGCCGCTTCCATCTCACGCTGCGCGATGACGATGTCCGGGCGGCGCTGCAGCAGGCTCGACGGCATGCCCGAAGGGATCTGCGGCAGCGAGGCGATGTCATCGAGAGGTTGGCTGCTGGCCGAGAAATTCGATGCCGGCTTGCCCAGAAGCACCGCGAGCGCATGCTCATGGGTGGTTCTCTGCTGTTGCAGGGCGACCGCTTCCGCGCGCGCCGTCGACAGCTCTGTCCTGGCCCGCGACAGGTCGAACTCGCCTACATCTCCCAGATCGAACCGGCTCTGAGTGACCTGCACGGTTTGTTCGCGCAAGCGCACGGTTTCATTCAGGGTTGCCAGTTCGGCATCGGTTTCGCGCAAGCGGAAATAGGTTTGCGCGACGTCCGCTTGCAGCGACAGCAGCACCGAGCGGTAACTGGCTTCGCTGGCAGCCGCGTCCGAGTTGGCGGCGTTGACGTTGGACGACACTCGGCCGAACAGGTCAACTTCGTAGCTGGCGGTCAGGCTGGCCTGATAGGTCGTGCGGGCCCCTACAGCACTGCCACCAGGCAGGCTGTTGGGGGATTCACGGTTTCTTTGCGCGCCAGCGTTGACACCGATCTGTGGTATCCGGTCCGCTGCGGCGATGCCGGCAATGGCACGGGCCTGTTTCAGACGCGCTGTGGCTTCTGCCAGGTTGTTGTTGCTCCTGGCTGCTTCATTGATCAGGGCAGTGAGCGCCGGGTCGTTGAAGGCCAGCCACCATTCACCGCGTGGCTGTGCCTCGGCTGCCCTGGCGGCCTGCCAGCGGGTGCCATCTGGCGCGGTGACGGGCGTATCAGGGGCTTCCTTGAACGCCTGTGGCACATCGATTTCCGGTTGTTTGAAATCGGGTGCAGCACAGGCGGCCAGCGCCATGGCAATGAGGACTGCACCGGTACGTTTGATGAAGACATTGGCGTTCATGTTAGTGAGTCTCTTCAAGAGCGTGAGGAACGACCGCCGAGTTAGTGGCTTTGCTGCGGCTCAGGAATTTGGCGAGCGAGCGCATCAACACGTAGAAAACGGGTGTCAGGAACAGTCCGAAGAAGGTCACGCCGAGCATGCCGCCAAACACGGCGACACCCATCGCATGACGCATTTCCGAGCCTGGGCCGTGTGAGAACACCAGAGGCAGTACGCCCATGATGAATGCGATCGAGGTCATCAGGATCGGACGCAGGCGCAGGCGGCATGACTCCAGTGCTGCCTGCACGGTCGTGCGGCCGTGGTGCTCCAGTTCGCGAGCGAACTCGACGATCAGGATCGCGTTCTTGGAGGCCAGCCCCACCAGCACGAACAGCGCGATCTGGGTGAAGACGTTGTTGTCGCCGCCGGTCAGCTTCACACCCAGCAGAGCACAGAGGATCGACATCGGCACGATCAGGATCACCGCCAGTGGCAAGGTCCAGCTTTCGTACTGCGCGGCGAGTACCAGGAACACCAGCAGCACACAGAGCGGGAACACGTAGAACATGGTGTTGCCGGCGAGGATGTCCTGATACGCAAGGTCGGTGAACTCGTAGGTGATGCCTTTTGGCAGCACTTCTTTGGCCAGGCGTTCGATGGCGGCCTGTGCCTGGCCGGACGAATAGCCAGGCGCCGGGCTGCCGTTGAGGTCTGCCGACACATAAGCGTTGTAGCGTTGTACCCGTTCCGGGCCGTAGGTATTGGACACGCGCATCAGCGAGGCGAGGGGAATCATGTCGCCGTTGGTGCTGCGGATCTTGAGCTTTTTCAGGTCTTCCACGTGGTTGCGGAACTGCTCGTCAGCCTGCACCCGCACCTGATAGGTACGCCCGAAGCGGTTGAAATCGTTGACGTACACAGAACCCAGGTTGACTTGCAGCGTCTGGTAGATCGTTTGCAGCGGCACGTTCAACTGCTTGGCCTTGTCACGATCGATGTCGGCGTAGATCTGTGGCACGTTGATCTGGTAGCCGGTGAAGACACCCGCCAGTTCAGGCGCTTTGCGCGCACGGGCCTGGAGCTCCTGCGTCGCTTTGTTCAATGCGTCGTAGCCGACGTTGCCGCGGTCTTCCACCATCAGCTTGAAGCCGCCGAGGGTGCCCAGGCCGTCCACTGGAGCCGGTGGCACGACAAGGATGAACGAGTCTTCGATCGACGTCATGCGTTTGTTCAATTCACCGGCGATGGCGCCTGCGCTCAGGTCTCTGGAGCTGCGTTGAGCGAAGCTCTGCAGGTTGCTGAACTGGATACCGGCGCTGGACGAGGCAGTGAAGTCGTTGACCGACAGGCCCGGAAACTGCACAGCGTCGCTGACGCCGGGCGTTGCAGTCGCGATCTTGCCCATGCGCTGGATGACGGCATCGGTACGGTCCAGCGAGGAGGCGGTCGGCAGTTGCGCGATGCCGATCAGGTAGCCTTTGTCTTGCAGCGGCACGAAGCCCGCAGGCACCAGTTTGAACATCAACCCGGCACAGGCGGCCAGCATCAGGTAGACGGCGATGGCGCCGGACTTGCGTTTGAGGGTGCCTTTGACGCCCATTTCATAACGCTCGGACGAGCGCCCGAAGAAGCGGTTGAAGGCCCGGAAGAACCGGCCGAACAGCGTGTCCATGATGCGGGTCAGGGCATCTTTCGGCGCGTCATGGCCCTTGAGCAACACAGCGGACAATGCCGGCGCCAGAGTCAGGGAACTGAATGCCGAGATCACGGTGGAGATGGCGATGGTCAGCGCGAACTGCTTGTAGAACTCACCGGACAGGCCCGGCACGAAGGCAATCGGCACGAATACGGCACAGAGCACCAGCGCGATGGCGATGATCGGACCGCTCACTTCCTTCATGGCCTGTAGCGTGGCTTCACGGGGCGACAGACCGCTGGCGATGTTCCGTTCGACGTTTTCCACCACCACGATGGCGTCGTCGACGACGATACCGATAGCCAGCACCAGACCGAACAGCGACAGGGTGTTGATCGAGAAGCCAAATGCGAGCATCACGGCAAAAGTGCCGACCACTGAAACCGGCACGGCGAGCAGCGGGATCAGCGAGGCGCGCCAGGTTTGCAGGAAGATGATGACCACCAGCACCACCAGCGCGATGGCTTCGAGCAGGGTGTGAATCACCGCATTGATCGAGTCCTGCACGAAGCGGGTGGTGTCGTAGACGATGCTGTATTCCATTCCCGGCGGGAAGTCAGCCTTCAACTGTTCCATGCGGTCGCGAATGTCGCTGGACATCTGCAGCGCGTTGGCGTTTGGCGCTTCGAAGACGACCAGCGCCACAGCCGGCTGGTTGTTCAGGCGGGCACGCAGGTTATAGGCGTTGGCACCCAACTCGATGCGGGCGACGTCACGCAGGCGGGTCAGGGCGCCATCGGCACCGGTGCGCACGATGATGTTGCCAAACTCTTCAGGGGTTTGCAGCCGGCCTTGGGTTTTCACGGACAACTGGAAATCGCTGCCTCTGGACGGCGACTGCCCGATTGCACCGCCTGCCACCTGTACGTTCTGCTCGCGAATGGCGTCGGTGACATCCAGGGTGGTCATGTTGCGCGCGGCGATCTTCACCGGGTCGAGCCAGATACGCATGGCGTAGTCGCCCGAGCCGTTCAACTGCACCTGGCCGATGCCGGCGATGCGGTCGAGCTGGTCCTTGACGTTGATCGTGGCGTAGTTGCGCAGGTACTGGTCATCGTAACGACCGTCCGGCGAGGTCAGGTGCACCACCATGGTCAGGCTGGGCGTCGATTTGATGGTGGTGACGCCGATCTGGCGCACCTCTTCGGGCAAGTGTGGCAAGGCCCGTTGCACGCGGTTTTCCACGTCGGTCTCGGCTTGCGAAACCTTGGTGCCGATCTTGAAGGTCACGGTCAGCAGCAGGTTGCCATCGGCCGTCGATTGCGACGACATGTAGAGCATGTTGTCGACGCCGTTGACCTCTTGTTCCAGCGGCGTGGCCACCGTCTCGGCAATGACCCTGGCGTCAGCGCCCGGATACTGCGCGCGGATCTGCACGGCGGGTGGCACCACGTCCGGGTACTCGGCGACAGGGAGCGTGAACAGCGCGATGAGCCCTGCCACGAAAATGATGATCGACAGCACCCCCGCGAAGATGGGCTTGTCGATGAAAAATTTCGAGAAATTCATGATCGATCAACCCTTTGACTTGGCGTCAGGTGTGGTTTTGGAGGCTGTTTCGGGGGTGGTTTCTGCGACAGGTTCATCAGGATTGAAATCCATCGAAACCATGTGCGGTGCCAGGGGGGCGCCCGGCATCACCCGCACCAGGCCGTTGACCACGATCTGCTCGCCAGCTTTCAAGCCGCTGCGCACGACACGCAGACCATCCACCGTGTTTCCGAGGGTGACCTGACGGTATTCCGCTTTGCCCTGAGGATCGACGACGAACACGAACTTGCGATCCTGATCGGTGTTGATCGCACGCTCGTTGATCAGGATGGCCTGGGTTTCGTTGCCGCCATGGGTGCCACCCAGCAACTGCACGCGGGCGAACAGGCCAGGGGCCAGGGTCTTGTCGGCGTTGCTGAATATGGCGCGCATGCGCACGCCGCCGGTTTGCGGGTCGAGCTGGTTGTCGACGAATTCGAGCTTGCCTTCGTGGGGGAAGCCTTGCTCGTTGGCCAGGCCAACCCTGACGTCTACATCCTTGCCGCCGTGGTGAGCGGCACCGACACGCAGGTAGGTGTCTTCGTCACCGTCGAAGGAGGCGTAGATCTTGTCGTCGGACACCACCTTGGTCAGCACGGCGCTGGTGTCGACCAGATTGCCCAGCGTGATATCGGCCTTGCCGACGCGGCCATCGATGGGGGAGGTCACACGGGTATAGCTCAGGTTGAGCCTGGCATTGTCAGACTCGGCTGCGGCAGCACGGGCGCTGGCTTCCAGCTGCTTGAAGTTGGACAGGTTTTCGTCCAGCTCACGCTGCGCGATGGCTTTCTCGCCGATCAGCTTCTGAGAGCGGGCCAGCTCGATACGCGCCAGGTCCACCTTGGCCCGTGCGGCAGCCGCGGCGGCTTCGGTACGGTCGGCTTCGGCTTGATAAGGGCGCGGATCGATGACGAAGAGCACGTCGCCCTTCTTGACGATGGCACCGGGGGTAATGTTGACGCTGGTGATGAAACCCGGGACCCGGGCACGAATATCGACGCGCTCGATGGCCTCCATGCGACCGGAAAACTCCTGGGTTTCGACCACGGCTTTCTGCACGACCGTCGCGGCGGACACCACGGCGCCAGCAGCAACCGCTGAATCAGCGGGTTTTCCGCTGGCGTCGTCGCAGCCGGACAGGTTCAGGACCATCAGGCCAGCCATTGCCATCGCCACGGCACCGGCGAGAGGGCGGATGCGGGTATTTGGGTGATGAACAGTTTTCATAGGTTCTCTTCAGAAGTCGGATGGATTGGCTAGCGAAAGGCTGGCTCTGCCCGCTCACGAAACCGGCACCGGCAGGCCCTGAGTGGCGGCAAGCAATGAAATGAACGCTCCCTGTGGAGTGCGTCCGGGTGTAACATTATTACTATCATATCAACCGGGCAATTGCGGGTTCTTGATTTGCATAATCAATTCAAATGATAACTGTAATCCTATTGCCCGAACACAGCCCGCTCGCAGCTGTGCGAGATGCCAGGAGGGCTCGGTGAGTGCAGAGCTGTCCGCTCTGATGCGGCAAGATTGCCGAAGCTATGGCTCGCTGGCCAGCATCCGGGCCAGGAAATCGACAAACACTCGGGCAGACATGCGGGTGGTTCGCCCCATCGGGAAATAGGCATGAACGGGCAGTTCGGCCATCTTCCATTCAGGCAGAACCTGGACCAGCGTTCCGGCTTTCAAGTCTGCGGCACAGGCCCAGGACGTGGTGGACACAATGCCCAGCCCACCGACGGCAGCGGTCAGTGCCCCGGCCGTATTGTTGATGGAAAGCTGCGCGTTGGGGCTTACTGAGGATTGTTCGCCGTTGCGCTCCAGTTGCCAGGAGGTGACTTGGGACCCTGCCGGGCCACCGACGACTCGATGACTCTGGATGTCAGCTGGACACTCAGGCGTGCCGTGCTCGGCCAGATAGCCCGGGGACGCCACCAGCACGCGCCGCATCAGGCCTATCTGCCGGGCCGTCCCGGAAAGGTCCGGCAAGTGCCCGACGCGGATGCCGACGTCAACGGCGTCCTTGACCATGTCCTGCCACTGGTCTTCAAGCAGCAGTTCCAGATGCAGGGATGGGTGCTGCTCGGTGAAGGTCGAGAGTCTCGGGATGACGATCCGCAGCCCCATCGTTGCAGGCATGCCGATGCGCAGCAACCCGCGAAGCTCCCCGGTTTCCCGCACGCTGTTTTCGGCATCGTCGACCGCCGCCAGGATGGGTTCGACGCGCATGAGGAATTCCAGACCTGCTTCGGTTGGCGTCACGGCGCGGGTGGTTCGGGACAGCAGGCGGGCGCCGAGACTGGCTTCCAGCTCCGCAATCATTCGCGAGACCTGGGATTGCGCGAGCCCGCTTTCCCGGGCCGCTGCCGAAAAGCTCCCCAGCCGCGCGACCCGCGTGTAGATGCGCAACGCGACGATGTCTTTCAGCGCCATCTTCCCAGTGCTCCGTCCATTTCGTCAGCCCACACAGCCCGGTGCATCCGCGTCGACCCGTGATCGATCAGGCCCGATCAGCGTGCGGGCGAGGTGCACCCCACAGCGGGCGATGATGCCATGAACGGAGGTTCATTAATGCTGGTTCAAGATAGATGTTAGACCAAATCGACGGCTACCGGCGGCCCCGCCAAGCGACGATATTGGCTCCATCGCAAGCGAGACGCTGCGGTGCTCGCCGTTGGCGAATTCGCCCGCCTGCAGCCTCAGCGGCAAATGAAACGGGCTCGACCGGTTCGTGCATCTCGAGCCGGTTTCCCTGACTGACTTGACTTCCCCAGCCTCAACCTGATGACGGAGACAATCATGGACTTCATCAATACCCTGACCGAACGCAATGCCGAGTACGCAGAGAACGGTTTCTCGGCAGATCTCAAAATCATCCCTTCGCAGAAAACCATGATCATCGGTTGCGTTGATCCTCGGGTGGACCCGATGGATATCTTCAAACTTGGCGCCGGTGAGGCCGCCATCATTCGCAACGTGGGCGGCCGCGTGACCCCCGAGCTGTTTCAGACCATGGCGATTCTCGGCACGGTGTCGAAAGTCGGCGGCAACCCCGTCGGCGAAGGCTGGAATCTGGTGGTGTTGCACCACACCCAATGCGGGATCACCGGTTGCCTGCATCATGCGCCTCATCTCCTTGCTCGATACATGGGCGTGGAGGAGGGCAAGCTGGCAACGCTGGCCATCGACGATCCGTACAAATCGGTCGAGATCGATGTCGCGGCCCTCAAGGCCAATCCGAACCTGCCTGCAGATGTGATGGTCACCGGGCTGGTGTATGACGTGACCACCGGCAAGGTTGAAACCGTGGTGCCCACATCACGCCTGAAAGGGTAGGGGTTCGCCCTGCGGCATCGGCTCTGCACCGTTCGCCCTGCTGGTTTCGATCTTCGACCTGAAGTCGGCCAGCCGAGCGGGCATGGGGCGCATCGCCATCAAGGCCGTTCTGTATCACAACGTATCGCCCAGGGTCAGGGCAACGTTTGCATACAAGTAGGCTTCGGCCAGAAATGAGCCAGATACAATGAGTCATTCAAATGGAGTACCGCACAAGCGGAAACAGCCACCCTGACGGCTCACTCCTGGAATAGACCCATGTCACAGTACTTAACTCGCAAGACCCGGCTCGTCATCGCCCTCGCGACTGCCCTTTGCGGATTCGCCGGGATATCACAGGCTCAAGATGCCAGTGCGCAGGCAAGCCCACCTAATCCATCGGCCGCAAAGAGCTGGCAAACCGGCCTTCATCGCACTGATCTGGTGAAGAGGGACCTGGACTTCGCGGATCGTGAGGCCATTCAAGTCCGGGTCGACTTCGAGCCGGGCGTCGCGGCCCCCAGGCATTCGCATCCGGGGGTAGAGATCGCGTATGTGATCAGCGGCACCTTCGTATATGAGCTGCAAGGTCAACCCGCCGTGACGCTTCATACCGGTGACTCGTTATACATTCCGGCCGGGGTTCCCCATGTTGCAACTAACGTCGGCACCACCACCGGCTCGGAGTTGGCAACCTACATCGTGAAGAAAGACGTCCCGCTGTTGAAACTGGAACCCTAGCGCACCTTGGTGCCCGGACCCTGCCGCGAGATCAACGACGTGAGGGCACTTGTGTTTTGTGCTTCCGAGGCACTCAAACACTGCCCTCACGTTCAATGACCAGAATTCGCGCTTCGCCTCGGGGATGGGCAACATGTTCACATCCAATCCCTGCGAAAAACACATCACCTGTCATCAAGGTCACGACGCGCTCGATGCCTGACTCGCGATAGTGCATCTCTACCGTGCCGTCCAGAACGGCGAACACTTCCTCACCGTCGTTCACATGCCATTTGTAGGGCTGATCGGTCCAGTGCAGGCGCACGGTGGTGCCGTCCATGTTAGCGATGTCGTCAGCACCCCAGGCACGGGTGGCGGTGAATTCCTTGCTCCGAATCACTCTCATTGTGGTTGTTCTCAAACGGTTCGCTAAAGCCCGGCAATCTACCAGAACTAACTTCCGTTCGCGGCGGGACGTTGATGGATGGCTGCCGAGCCCAGTACATCATCATGAATCTGGCTAATGCTCCATTGAAATCAATTCGTTTTTGTTCATACAGCCAGCGCCCTAACATGCGGACTGCTCTTCACCACAGATGGCGTGCAGCCTGCCGGGTGAAAAAACAGAACGTCGGCCACGCCTGAAAAGACAAGCAGCACATTCAGGTCTGGCGCAAAGAACACAGGGTGTCAGATCAAGATGAACACAGACTTCGCATTCGCTATCAAGAGCATCTGTTTCGACGAGAATTATTTTCCCTCGGACACTACGCGCATCACCACCAACTTCGCCAACCTGGCCCGTGGGGAGAGCCGGCAGGAGAATCTGCGCAACACCCTGAAGATGATCGATAACCGCTTCAATGCCCTGGCGCACTGGGACAACCCTACGGGCGATCGCTATCGGGTGGAACTTGAAATTATCTCCGCTGAAATGACGCTCGATGCCCAAGGCCGTGAACAGGCCATCCCGCTGATCGAGGTGTTGAAAACAACCATTGTCGATCAACACACCCATGAGCGCATCAACGGCATTGTCGGAAACAACTTCTCTTCTTACGTGCGCGATTACGACTTCAGTGTGCGCCTGCTGGAACACAACAAGAACCGCGTCGGGTTCAGCACGCCGGAAGACTTTGGCGACTTGCACGGCAAGCTGTTCAAGTGCTTCGTCAATTCGAGAGCCTACAAGGCGCACTTCGACAAACCGCCGGTGATCTGCCTGAGTGTGTCCAGTTCAAGGACCTATCACCGGACCGAGAACCAGCATCCGGTGCTCGGGTTCGAGTACAAGCAGGATGAGTATTCGTTGACTGACGAGTATCTCAGGAAGATGGGATTGACCGTGCGCTACTTCATGCCGCCTAACAGCGCGGCGCCTTTGGCGTTCTACTTTTCAGGCGATCTGCTGAGTGATTACACCCGTCTGGAGCTGATTGGCACCATCAGCACCATGGACACCTTCCAGAAGATATACCGGCCTGAAATCTACAACGCCAACTCGGCTGCGGGGAAATCCTACCAGCCGAACTTGAAACACCAGGATTACTCCCTGACTCGCATTGTCTATGACCGGGAAGAACGCAGCCGGCTGGCGATCGAGCAAGGCAAGTTTGCCGAAGAGCAGTTCATCAAACCCTATCAGGCCGTGCTTGAGAAGTGGTCCGTCAGCTGCGCCCTTTGAATCATTTAAAACAAGGTTATCGTTCATGAAAAAACTGTTGCCCACCTCGACCGCCGGCAGCTTGCCTAAACCCTCCTGGCTGGCCCAGCCCGAGACACTCTGGTCACCCTGGAAACTGGAAGGCGACGCATTGGTCGAGGGCAAACAGGACGCGCTGCGTCTTTCTTTGCAGGAACAGCAACTGGCGGGTATCGATATCGTCAGTGATGGCGAGCAGACACGTCAGCACTTCGTCACGACGTTTATCGAACACCTGGACGGCGTGGATTTCGAAAAGCGCGAAACCGTGAGAATTCGCGACCGCTACGATGCAAGCGTGCCAACAGTGGTGGGGGCAGTTGCGCGTCGCAAGCCGGTGTTTGTCGAAGATGCAAAATTCCTGCGTCAACAGACCGGCCAGCCAATCAAGTGGGCGCTGCCAGGCCCGATGACGATGATTGATACCCTGTTCGATGCCCACTACAAGAGCCGTGAAAAGCTGGCCTGGGAATTCGCCAGGATCCTCAACCAGGAAGCCAGGGAGCTGGAAGCCGCCGGGGTCGATATCATCCAGTTCGATGAGCCTGCATTCAATGTGTTCTTCGACGAAGTGAACGACTGGGGCGTTGCGACGCTGGAAAGGGCCATTGAAGGACTCAAATGCGAAACGGCCGTGCACATTTGCTACGGATACGGCATCAAGGCCAACACAGACTGGAAGAAAACCCTGGGCTCGGAATGGCGCCAATACGAAGAAGCTTTCCCCAAACTGCAAAAGTCCAGCATCGACATCGTCTCGCTGGAGTGCCACAACTCTCACGTGCCCATGGATCTGATTGAACTCATTCGCGGCAAGAAAGTGATGGTCGGGGCTATCGATGTGGCGAACCACGCCATTGAAACCCCTGAGGAAGTTGCCAACACCCTTAGGAAGGCGCTGCAGTTCGTTGACGCCGACAAGCTCTACCCTTGCACCAACTGCGGCATGGCACCTCTGCCTCGTCGGGTTGCCAGCGGCAAGCTGCAAGCATTGAGCGCGGGCGCAGAGATCGTGCGCAGAGAACTTTCAAACCAAGGCTGAACCACTATTGAAGTGGCGGACTTTTATCCAGGATCTGTTATGTCGCTTACCGGTACTGCCATCGAGCCCTTGCACTTTCGCGAAGCGCTCGGGCATTACGCATCGGGCATCACCGTGGTTACCTCGCACATCGCCGGCGAGCCGATTGGCTTTACCTGTCAGTCGTTCTACAGCGTGTCGATGAGTCCGCCACTGGTGTCATTCAGCGTCATGTCCCAATCGGCCAGTTATCCCAGGATTCGCCAGGCCGGCCGGTTTGCGGTCAATATCCTCTCCGGTGAGCAGGTCGATATTTCCAATCAGTTCGCACGCCGAGGCACGGACAAGTGGCAAGGCGTCGACTGGCATCAGTCGCCCTTGGGCAACCCGATCATTGGCGGCAGCCTGCACTGGCTGGATTGCGAAATCCACGCTGAGTATCCCGCTGGCGATCACCTGATTGTTATTGGTGAGGTCAAGGCTTTGAGCCTTAAAGAGGCAGCGGCTGAGCAGCCGCTGCTGTATTTCAAGGGGCAGTATCGCAATCTTGCGGAGCAGGGTGGGGTTTGAGGGATTGTGTGTCAGCCCAAGGCCTTGTCATCACAAGGGCAGGGCCGTCACTCACACCACCGCCCCCAACTCACCCACCAACAGCGGACACGCCTGCTGCGCCCGCTCGGCCAGCACATTTCGCAGCGCCTGCATCTGTGCAATGCGCTCGTCCAGCATTGCAATCTTCTGTGCGAACAACTCGGGCAGAAGCGCGCTCGATGCTTCTTCAGCATTCCACAGCAGTGGCAGGTTTTCACCGATCTGCGCCAGTGAGAACCCCAACTGCTGCGCCAACTTGATGTACCCCACCAGTTGCAGTGTTTCCTCGGGGTAGAGCCGGTAGCCATTGGCGGTTCGCTGAGGCTTGATCAGGCCTTTGTCTTCATAAAACCGCAAGGAGTCCACGGACACGCCGGTACGCCTGGCGACGTCGCCGATTCTCATTTTCATGGTTTCTCGCATTGACTCTGGACCTTACTCCAGGCTTTAGCCTGAGGGTCCAAACTGTGAGGGATGAGCATGCTGAACGTAAACCACAATCTGAAAATCGTGCGGGCCAGTGCCTGGTATGACCTGGCGGCCACGGCGGCCTTCATGACGCCGTGGTCGGCGTCGCTTTGCCTGCAAGGCTTCGCCGCACTGTCCGCGGCCCTGGGGCTGGACCGTCCGGTCCCTGTGCTGGGCGTCTCCGAGATGCTCTTCGTCAATTTGCTGGGCAGCGTGGTGATTGTCTGGTCGCTGTGGCGGCTGCGGCATCCGAGCCGCCTCGTGGGACTCTATGACGTGCTGGCAAGGGGATTGTTTGCGCTGTGGCAGATCTATGCAGTGGCCAAGGGCGCCAGTTTTCTGATCCTTGGTTTCACCTTCATGGAGGTCGCGTTTGCCATTGCCCAGAGCCTGCCGGTGTCCGGTGCCGAGCGAGGGAGGGATCGCTCAGGGGGCAGTCGTGGGGAACATGTGACGAATTGATACAGATCTGGCGGGATTGACCTGCCCCGTACGGTTACATCCTGACTTGATAAACGTGTAGGGTGCTCTGTCTCGTGCTCTGACCCATCGGTCAGTGCTGTACACAGGACCCGGATTTTTTGTGAATTGCGTTAAAGCTTCTGAATCAAACACCCCTCAATGCGCTTCATGGTGGGCGGTCGCAAGCGTAGCCCTTGGCTCCTTCGCGACCGTGACCACCGAATTTCTTCCCGTGGGCCTGCTGCCTTCGATCGCCAGTGAACTGAAGGTGAGCGTCAATCACGCAGGCCTGATGATGGCTGTGCCTGGTGTGCTGGCCGCTGTCTCGGCGCCTTCATGCATTGCGCTTTTCAGTCATGTCGACAGGCGCCGGATCCTGCTGGTGCTGCTGAGCATACTGCTGGCCTCCAACCTCATCGTGGCGCTGTCGGGTGAATTCTGGCTGACCCTTGCCGGCCGGGTGTTGCTGGGCTTTGCGTTGGGCGGGTTCTGGACCATTGCCGGCTCGCTCGGCCCTCGCCTGCGCCCAGGCAGGGAAGGGGTGAGCGCGACGTCATATATTCTGGCAGGGGTGTCGTTGGGAACCGTGGCGGGTATTCCAGCGGGCACGCTCATCGGCGAAGCCTTCGGCTGGCGTTCGGCGTTCCTGCTGGCGGGGGCCGTCACCGTCGGGGTGGGTTTGCTGATCGCCTGGTTCCTGCCGTCGCTGCCCGGTGAGCGCAGTGCCGGCATGACGCAGATGCGCGCGCTGGCAGGCGAGGCCGCCATCCGCCGACGGTTCGCCGCTGCGCTGCTCATCTACGTGGGGCACTTTGCGGCCTACACCTTTTTGGCGCCATACGTACAGGAGCAGGCCGGGGTGACGGGCTCGACACTCAGTGTCCTGTTGTTCGCCTTTGGCCTGGCGGCGGTGGTGGGAAATCTGGCCGGCGGGGTGCTGGCAGCCCGGGGCGCACCGTCGTCGGTGTTGGTCATGACCCTGCTCATGCTGGTGTCGCTGACCTCGCTGATGGTCTTCGTGGCCGATCCGCTGCTGCTGTGGCCGGTGATCGTGTTCTGGGGTTTTGCCTTCGGGATGATCCCCATTACCACCCAGATCTGGTGTTTCGATGCCTCCAACGGCCGCGTCGAAGGCGTTCAGGCGCTGCTGGTGTGTGTGGTCAACCTGTCGATTGGCGGCGGTGCCTTCATCGGCGGTCTGGTGTCCGGTTCCGCAGGCTTCACGGCGGCCATCATGACCGGATCGGGCTGCGCCTTGCTGGCGACCCTGGTCGTGCTGGTTTCCCTGAGGGGGCCAGAACCTGTCTCGTGCCAGTCCTGAGTCACTGAACCGGCGCAATGCCGGCAGGCTCGAGACTGTTGAGTAACCCTGTGTGACACCTGTCCCTCAATCGAGGTGACAGGTGCCCGCTGAAGCGTCCGCTTCCAGCCCTCCCTCACGCCTTTTCCGGCGTCTTTCATGCTTCTCAGCGACCCTCCTGACCCGAATACGACAAAAGATTTCGGACCGTTGCGCATTTTTCGATAGTTAATTATTGTATTGAGACATTAACTATCGCATAGAGATAAACATGTCAGACATTCTGCTTGAGATACAAGGTGCTGTCGCGGTTATCACACTGAACAGGCCGGCCGTGCTCAACGCATGGACCACGCCGATGCGTAACGAAATCATCACCGCCTTGAAGCAGTACGAAGCCGACGCTGCGATCAAGGCCATCATCATGACCGGGGCAGGGGACCGTGCGTTTTCCGCAGGCCAGGACCTGTCCGAGGCCCACGATTTCAGCGGTGACCGCGCGGTGGAGTGGGTCGGCGAGTGGGAGCATTACTACGCGACGCTGCGCGGCCTCTCCAAACCGCTGGTGATTGCGCTCAACGGTACCGCCGCAGGTTCGGCGTTCCAGGTCGCGCTGCTCGGTGACATCCGTGTCGGCCACCCGGAGGTGCGCATGGGCCAGCCGGAAATCAACTCCGGGATCCCGAGCACGACCGGTCCCTGGATCATGAACAGCATGCTCGGCATGTCGCGCACCATCGAGCTGGTACTGACCGGCCGTTTGATGGACGCCGAGGAGTGCCACCGCATTGGCCTGATTCATCATCTGGTGCCGGCTGCACAGGTGTTCGAGAAAGCCATGCAGATCGCTCAGGAGCTGGCGGCCAAGCCACCGGTTGCCATGCGCCTGGACAAGCAGCGCTTCCGCGAAATGAGCGAGGAAGGTTTCAAGAGCTGCATCGAAGCGGGCCGTCGTCTGCAGAAAGAAGCCTACGACTCGGGCGAGCCTGCACGCATGATGGAAGAGTTTTTCAGCAAGCGCGCCAGGAAGTGACCACTGCTTGACCGGCAGCCGGCCACTGGGTCGGCGCCGGGCTTCACCGCACCATGGATGACAGGGGCAAAGTACCTCTCTAACCAACTGATTGACCTTTGCCCTGCCCACGTCCATCTACAAAAACGAACAATTCGTGCCGTAGGAGTCAGTCATGAGCAGTCCAGTTACCCCAAATCGTCGTCAGGTTCTAAAAGCCGGTGCCACGCTTGCGTTGGCGCTGGGCCTCCCGAGTGTGGTCCGCGCCCAGGACAAGCGCATCGTGGTCTCCGATCCCGGCGGCCCGTACACCATCGCCTACCGCAAGGCGTTCTACGACCCCTTCGAAAAAGCCACGGGGATCAAGGTCGTCAGCGTGGCGCGTGAGTCGCAGCCGGTCGCGCAGTTCGCGGCCATGGTCAAGACCCGCAACTACGTGTGGGACGCCACCATCCTCACCATCTCGGCCGACATTCCTTATCTTGAGGCCGAAGGTTTCCTTGAACCTATTGGGCTGGACGCCAAGGACTACCCGGACCTCATGCCCGAGGCCATCACCCCGAATTTCCTGGGGCTGGACGTGTATTCCACCGTTTTGGCCTTCCGCACCGACACCCTGGACGAAGGCAAGCGCCCGCAGTCCTGGGCCGATTTCTGGAACGTCGAGAAATTCCCCGGACGCCGCTGCTTGCGCCGCAGCCCGTTGGACACCCTGGAGCAGGCGCTTTTGGCCGACGGCGTGGGGCTGGACGAGTTGTATCCGCTGGACGTGGATCGCGCATTCAAGAGCCTGGACAAGATCAAGCCGCACATTGACCTGTGGTGGACCTCCGGTGCACAGGCGATGCAGGCGATCCAGAGCGGGGAAGTGGACATGATCTCGACCTGGAACGGTCGCGCCCAGGCGGCAATTGAAAACGGCGCGCCGGTTCAGGTGGTGTGGAATCAGGGGCTGTATTCCATCGAAGGCTGGGCCATCCCCAAGGGCACGCCGCGGGCGGAGATGGCCAAGGAGTTCGTGCGCTTCTGTGCCGATGCCAAGCGCCAGGCCGACTTTACCGACACCCTGGCCTACGGTCCGACCAACCGCAAGGCCTTCGAATCGATCCCACCCGAGCGTGCCGCGTTCCTGCCGACTGCCGAGCAAAACCTGAAGAACATGCGCCTGCCCAGTCCGAGCTGGTGGGCAGAGAATCGCACCCAGGTGACCGAACGTTTCAACGCCTGGATCTTGTCGTAGGAGTGGCCGCATGACCGTCAAACTAGAGGCCCGCAGTCTGGGCAAAACATACGGCCAGTTCGTGGCGTTGCAACCCACCAATATCCAGGTCAAGGAAGGTGAGTTCCTGACCTTGCTGGGGCCTTCCGGCTCCGGCAAGACCACCTTGCTGCAGATGATTTCCGGGCTGGTGCTGCCCACCAGCGGTCAACTCTTGATCGACGGCAAGGACGCCACCCACACCGCACCGGGCGATCGCGGGATGGGGCTGGTGTTCCAGAGCTATGCGCTGTTTCCGCACATGAGCGTCTGGGACAACGTCGCCTATGGATTGCGCATGCGGCGTATGGGCAAGGCCGAAACCAGGACCGCAGTGGATGACGCGCTGGCCATGGTGCGCATGCAGGATTTCGCCCATCGCTACCCCAACGAGTTGTCCGGCGGGCAACAGCAGCGCATCGCCCTGGCCCGCTGTTTTGCCTATCGGCCGTCGGTGATTCTGCTGGACGAGCCGCTGGGGGCACTGGACAAGAACCTGCGCGAACACATGCAGCTCGAAATCCGCCACATGCATAAAGAGCTGGGCGCGACCTTCATTTATGTCACCCACGATCAGGAAGAAGCGCTGACCCTGTCCGACCGTATCTGCCTGATGAACCGCGCGCGTATCGAACAACTGGCCACGCCCCAGGAGCTTTACGATCGCCCGGCGACCCGCTTCGCCGCCGAGTTCATCGGCCACTCCAACGTACTCAAGGTGCGTCGTGATAACAGTCAGCAGTTCGCGGTTGAAGGCCGGTTGGTCGATTTCAGCGGTTGCGTCGGCCAGGAGGTCGCGCAAACGGTGGACGATGACGCCTTTGTGCTGGTCCGGCCTGAAGCTGCGCGCCTGACCGACCCTGCTCAGGGTTTGTTGGTGGGTTATGTGGATGAGTGCGTATTCCTTGGCAGTGACACCCGGGCCCTGATTCGCCTGCCGTCCGGTGCTCGTTTCAGCGTGCGTTGCGCCCGTCAGGTCAAGCCGCTGGTGGGCAATCAGGTGGGAATCACCTGGGACGCGGACCGCGCCACGCTGCTGGCCGCCGAGGCACGGTCATGAACCTGCGGCGCGGCCTGTGGCCGGCCATTCCAGCGCTGTTGTTCCTGTGTCTTTTCTTCCTGCTGCCGGTGGGTGAGATGCTCATGGGCAGCTTTCAGGACGCCAATGGTGACCTGAGCCTGGGCAATTTCCAGCGCATCGCGTCCACCCCGATCTATGGCCGCGTGTTGGGTATCACATTCTGGATTTCTGCGATGACGGCGCTGGTGGCGGTGCTGCTGGCCTATCCCATCGCCTACCTGCTGACGCGCCTCTCGCCCTATGGGCGTGAGCGGTGGATGCTGTGGATCATGCTGCCGTTCTGGACCAGCTACCTGGTCAAGACCTACGCCTGGATGCTGCTGTTGTCGCGCAAGGGCCTGGTCACTACGCTCGCCGCTTCGGTCATCGACAACCCCTCGGGGCTGGTCCCTGCGCTGTCCGGGGTGTTGATCGGCATGGTGCATTCGATGCTGCCACTGGCGGTCATTACCTTGTTGCCGATCATGCGCAGCATCGATCAGCGCTTGGCACCCGCCGCGCAGACACTGGGCGCCAGCCGCGCCATGAGCTTCTTCAGTATCTTCCTGCCACTGTCGGCGCCCGGCATTGCCGCCGCTGCGTTGCTGGTGTTCATCACCAGCCTCGGCTTCTTCATCGTGCCGGCGTTACTGGGTTCACCAAGGGAAATGATGGTCGCGCAACTGGTCATCTCCTCGGTGCTGGACCTCTTCGACATGCGTTTTGCAGGCGCGCTTTCCGTGGTGCTGCTGGCGTCCTCGCTGGTGGTGTTCCTGATCTACGACCGCGTCGCCGGGCTGTCTTCACTCGGCGGCGAGGCGCCAGAAGGCAAGCGTTCCGGACGCGGCCTGCAGGTGCTGATCTGGCTCGGCCATTTCTGTTCACGGTTCGGCAAGGAGCGGGCGCGGGGAGGGGACAGCAAACTGCTCACCGGCTACAGCATCGTACTGGTCATGCTGCTGATTCTTCCGGTGCTGGTCGTGGTGCCGCTGGCCTTCACCAGCAGCCCGTTCATTGCGTTCCCACCGAAGATGTATAGCTTCAAATGGTTTGAGGAGTTCTTCACGTCACCCGTGTGGCAGGCGGCGCTGATGCGCTCGTTCGGTGTCGGCGTTGCGACGGCGCTGCTCGCCCTGGTGCTGGGTTTCGGGGCGACGATGGCGCTCACCCGCTTGTCTGCGGGGTGGCGCAAGGGGCTGTTCGTGCTGTTCATCGCGCCCTTGATCGTACCGCGCATCGTCATCGCCCTCGGCTTGTTGTACCTGTTCTCGCGCATTGGCCTGGCCGGCAAGGATCTGGGGCTGGTGCTGGGGCATACGGTGCTGGCGCTGCCCTATGTGGTGGTGACCCTGTCGGCGGCATTCAAACAGTATGACTGGCGCCTGGACGATGCCGCACGGATGCTGGGCGCAAGCACCTTCACCCGGTTGCGCACCGTGACCTTGCCCTTGATGTCGGCCAGCCTGGTGTCGGCATTCCTGCTGGCGTTCATCACCTCGTTCGATGACCTGACCGTGGCCATCTTCGTCAGCGGCGGTATCAACACCACGCTGCCCAAGCAGATGTGGGACAGCATCCAGCTCGCGCTGACGCCGACGCTGGCGGCGGCCTCGACCACCTTGCTGGTGTTCATCGTATTTTTCGCCGTGGTTGCCCAGTGGGTATCGCGACGCTCCATCTCGAAACGCAAAGGGCTTTGAAGATGCATCCATATGCCGAGTTCTTCCCCCATCGTATTGCCGGTGATCAGCTCGATACCGCCCCTTTGATTCACGCAGGCCTGCTGGCGGACGACGCAGGTGTGCGCCTGACGTTCGAGGGTCGTGCCCTGACCACCGCCTCGTTGCGGCAGCGGGTGGCCTCGTTGCAGGCGGTGCTGGCCGACATGGGCCTTGAGCCCGGCCAGCGGGTCGCGGTGATGCTGACCAACAGCGACGAGCAGATCGTGCTGATCTACGCGCTGATTCTGTCAGGGCTGGTGTGGATTCCGATCAACACCAAGCTGCGCGGCCCGGGCCTGGATTACCCCTTCGAACATGCCCGGCCTGACCTGGTGGTCGGCGACGCCGAATTCGAACCGCTGTTGCAAAAGGGCGCCGCTGGCTCGCTGCGGTATCGCTCCATCGATGCCTTGCACGAGGCGGCGCAAACCTGGCCGTCGGCAACCCTGACGCTGACCCCCAGCGCCACCGATGCGCCGCTGTGCCTGATCTACACCTCGGGCACCACCGGCGCGCCGAAAGGCGTTCTGTTCACCCACCGGATGATGCGCATCGCCAGCGAAGCGGTGCTGAAAGTGGCCGACGTGCGCGACGGTGATCGCCTGTTGCTGTGGGAGCCGTTGTGCCACATCGGCGGGGCGCAAATGTTGCTGCTGCCGTTTCTGGCCGACGTGCGATTGAGCGTGGTGCAGCGCTTTTCCGCCAGCCGTTTCTGGGACCAGTGCAGCGAGGCGCAGGCCACGCAATTGCACTACCTGGGTGGCATCCTCGACATCCTCATGCAACAGGACGGCAGCCGCTGGCCCGCCACCCACAGCCTGCGAACCCTGTGGGGCGCGGGCATCAGCCAGGGCAACTGGGCAGCCATCGCCGAGCGCTTCAACTGCCCGTTGCGCGAGTGCTACGGCATGACCGAGTGTTCGAGTTTCGCCACGCTCAACGCCACCAACAAACCAGGGTCGATTGGCAAGGCACTGCCGTGGTTGCGCGTTGAACTGCTGGATGCGGAGGGGGAGCCGGTCCCTGTCGGGTCGTTGGGCGAGATGGTGTTGTCGAGCCCGGTTGAAGGCGTCTTTCTGCCTGGCTATCTGGACAACCCGCGCGCCACCAGCAGCGCACTGCGCAACGGCCGTCTGTACACCGGCGACATGGCCCGCTTCGATGCCGACGGCGACCTGTTTTTCGTCGGGCGTCAAACCGACAGCATGCGGGTGCGCGGCGAAAACGTCTCCGCCTGGGAAGTGGAGCGTGTGTTCAGCGCGCACCCGTCTGTCCGCGCCTGCGCCGCCGTTGGCGTGAACTCGGACGTCGGCGAGCAGGAGATCCTGCTCTACCTGCAATTGGAGGAGGGCGCGTTGCCGGACATGGCCGGCCTGGCAGGCTGGGTGGACGAACGACTGGCTACCTACCAGCAACCCCGCTACTACAAAGCCATCGACCGTTTCGAGCTGACCCCCAGCGAGCGGATCAAGAAACACCTGCTGGACCGCAGCCTGGCGGGCGCCTGGGACCGACGCGGCTAGATCGCCCGCAGGCCGGAGGAAGTGATCCCGCCGCGATCACATCCTTCGGCCAAGGCAGGTATTCGTGAAATATTTAGTGAATAGCAATAGAACATGTGGCCCAGTATGCGGATAATCGGCTTTTCAAATTGATGCTGCGTATCTATGGCGAACCCAAAAGCTCCACGAAAATCCGCCGCGAGTGATCCCAAGGAATCCTCGCTCTATGTTCAGTCGGTGGAGAAAGCCATGAAGGTGCTGATGGCCTTCAACGGCAGCCAGCGCCAGTTATCCCTGTCCGACATCGCCAGCCTCACCGGCATGGACCTGAGCGCCACCCAGCGCTTCACCCATACCCTCTCGACCCTGGGCTACCTCAACAAGGACCCGGGCAAGAAATACGAACTGTCCCCCAAGTTGCTGGACTTCACCTTCCAGTACCTGGTTTCCAGCGATTTGGTCAACCGCGCCGCGCCGTACCTGCAACAGCTCAGCAGTGAAACCGAAGAGGCCACCAACCTTACGGTCATGAACGACACCGACATTGTCTTCGTGTTGCGTATCGTCAGCCGTCATGTGTTCAACGCCAACGTCATCGTCGGCACCCGCCTGCCGGCGTGGTGCACCGCGCCGGGCCTGGCGCTGCTGGCGACCTACCCGGATGACGAAGTGGACGATATTCTGCAGCGCAGCCAGTTCCAGCAGTACACACCGGCCACCGTGACCGATGTCGGGCAAATCTGCGAGCACATCAAACGTGTCCGAGAAGAGCGCTTTGCCCACGTCGAAGACCAGTACTTCTACGGCGACATCTCCACCGCCGCTGCGGTCGTAGACAGCAATGGCCGCGGCATCGGCGCCGTCAACATCGCGGTTTCCCGTTCACGCTGGGACGAAAAGCGCGACATGCGCCGCTATGCGGATTTGGTGATTTCCACGGCTTCTTCGATATCGGGGAAGCGGCATAATTGAGGGTGGGCTGGAAAACCGTCACGGCGTGCCGTTTCTCCCGTACAGCCTGTATCCCGGCCGGCTGCCGAGCCGCTCGTAGTAATCAACGACTGCTGGAAAATCCGGCTTCTCGAACGGAGTTTCGAACCACCGGTTGACCGAGAGGCCAATCGGGATGTCTGCCAATGAGAAGTCGGCGCCTGCGACAAAGCCACCAGTCGATTCAAGCTGCTGGTTCAGAATCGCCATGTGCCTGCACCAGTCCGCGCATCCTTCAGCCAGCGCCTGCGCGTTCTGGTGGGCCGGCGAGTGCCTGACCAGAGACAGGAATGCGTAGCTCCAGGATCGGTTCAGGTCGGACGCCTGCCAGTCAATCCACCGATCGATATTCGCCCGCTTCCTTGGGTCGGCAGGGTAGAGGCCGGGCTTGCCATAGGCAGACGCGAGGTAGCGAATGATGGCGTTCGACTCCCATAGCGTGAAGTCGCCATCCTGAATGACCGGCACCATCGCGTTGGGGTTGAGCGCCAGAAACTCCGGGGTATGGGTCGACTTGAAGCCAGCTCCCCAATCCTCTCGTTCGAAATCAAGGCCGATTTCAGCGCAGGCCCAGAGCACTTTGCGCACGTTGATTGACGTCGCCTTGCCCAGCACACGCAGCATCCTTGGTGCACCTCTTTCACTTGCGTCTCCGGGCGTTCAAACACGCCAGCTTAAGCGCCCCAGACTCATTCAATCGATCGACCGCTTCTGGCGCAAATCGGCGGCTTCTACTAGCTGTTTTCGCAGGCCGGCTGTGGCGTGTGTATATCGTTAGCTGGTGCTCCCGCCGAAAGGGGCATGCATGGGATTGCCGACTTGATTACTGCAATAGTGTGCAGCACCCGTGAGGCCAGTGCTGCCGGATCAGACAGGCAGTTCATGTTGCTCGAAACGTTATCCCAGCAGAGGTGGGAATACCACTTGAACGCTTTCCAATCACGTCGCACAAGCTCCCCGTTTGATCTGGCCATCAATTCACTCAGTACATCGTTGTCGACCACCTTGCCTTGGGCAAAGCCTACGAGTCCGTAGTGCAGGGCCTCGCTCGCAACTTCGATGCGTAGCAGAACACCTGTGACGCCAATGTCAAAAAATCTACCTACGTTCTGTAGTTTCAATGGCTTAGGCATGAACCAGCGGCTGCAAATTGCCTCGCTGTAGTCATGCCCGGCAAAATCAGCCGGAGCTGGCTTCGGCTCACAATGCGTCGACAGTGCAGCTTCCAGCGCCATGAAGAATTCGTACAGTACCTTTCCTTTTGCGTGTGGAAGCGCCTGGGCGATGGCTTCGGCAGCCATCAGGTTATCCTGCTGAGTAATCAGATCAACCAATGCGTTGCGTGTGATGTGAGTCATCGTCCGTCCTGTGATTTTCTGGACCAGATTCTTGTACTGAATCAATGCGTGCACCAGTGCCGGTGTCTGGCTTGAAGCGTTGATGCACTGCTCAAGCCAGTCGAGGATGTGCTCCTGATAAGACATTCGACGGTACGGCACGCCGCAGTGGCTGGTTTCCAGGGCGCTCGTGCCCTTCTTGGTCAGGTACCACAAGTGCCAACTCTTCCCCGACGCTTTGCCAACTTCACCGTAGCGCCAGAGCTGCTCCTTGCCGTCCAGGGCATCAATCTTGTTCTCAATCAGAATGAGGTGATCCCGCAGGCGAATCACGATGTCAACACGACCATATCCTGCAAACGCCTGCTCTTTGTAGACCTTGGCTTCAGCTATGGGACATTGGTGTTCAAAACCCATAGTCGACAGGAAAAGCTTTAGAAAGCATTCGCCCTGGCCGTGACGACCACGAGGATTCAACAGCTCTGCGATCATCGCAGAATGGGTGTTGACCTCGTCCCGTTCGATCCGGGTAATACTGAAAAGATTGAAAAGCTCACCACTGGCTGTGAGCCTGGCATTCGCGTCGCTAACCAGATCTGCAGATTGACCCAGCAGCGCTACCACTGTCTCTGCGCTTACTGGAACAGATTTCTCATCGGAGCCAGATGCTGAGCAAGTGTCGCTGTCCCGATTGAAGACCACCATGCGCTAATCCCTGCACTTAAAAAATGCGTCAGCATACCCACAGTGCTGGCAAAAGAAAGCTCTTGAGGAAAAGACTTGGCAATTTGCCACATCGCTTG
The DNA here is from genome assembly GCF_044746825.1 of Pseudomonas sp. NPDC090201. Classification (NCBI taxonomy): domain Bacteria; kingdom Pseudomonadati; phylum Pseudomonadota; class Gammaproteobacteria; order Pseudomonadales; family Pseudomonadaceae; genus Pseudomonas; species Pseudomonas sp. NPDC090201. Next base: position 261,697 of record NZ_JBIVCX010000004.1, on the reverse strand, counting down.
ATGAAGGGGCATCGGCTGCTAGTCAGCGGTACTTGCCTTCCGTAGTTCAAAATTTGAGTAGCCCCCCGCGCACCCGTAGAATGTCGCCGCTCAAAAATCAAAGGACTGATCTCATGATTACCTGTCACGTCAAATACGTCATCGACCCCTATCAGGTCGCTGCCTTCGAACGCTACTCGCGCCAGTGGATCGGGGTAGTGACTCGCTTGGGCGGCTACCATCACGGTTACTTCCTGCCGGCGGAAGGCGCCAACAACATTGCCTACTGCATGTTCAGCTTCGCCAGCTTGGCCGACTACGAACGCTACCGACAGCAGTCCGCGCAGGATGCTGAATGCGTGGGGCTGGTGGAGGAGGCGACGGAATTGAAGTTCATCGTCAGCTACGAGAGGAGCTTCATGCGGCCTGTGCTTGAGTGACGGCTGACTGATCGGCGGCGCGCTGGCCCGGAATTACGCCGGCGCGCCCGGATCGGCCCGGCTGGCCCGGGCCAGCTCGATGAATGCCCTGACCGCTGCGGAAGGATTGCGGCGGTTCGGGTAGTACAGGCATAGCCGGTCCCTGGGTGGTGTCCAGTCATCGAGAATGCGCACGAACTCTCCGGCTGCCACTTCATCTTGAACGTCCTGTTCCATGAAAAAGCCAAGGCCGATGCCTTGGCGCACCACCGCCTTGACGACGCTGGACTCGTCCAGGGTCAAGGGCCCGCTCACATCGAGGCGGGTCACTTCTGAATCGCGTTCGAAATACCACGGAAAGATCGCCCCGTTCGGCAGCCGCACCCGGATACATCGATGCTGGAGCAAGTCCGACGGCGTTCGCGGTGTGCCGTGTTTTTCGAAGTAGCCTGGGGAGCCGACCACGGCGTAGCGTTGCGGCGGTCCGAGGGGGATGACGATCACGTCGCTGGGCACCAGGCTTTCCGAGCGCACGCCGAAGTCGAAGCCGTCGGCGACGATGTCCACCAGCCGGCCTTCGGTGACCAGGTCAATGTGCACCTGTGGATGCTGCGCCAGGAACTCCACCACCAAGGGCAACAGCGCCGAGCGGGCAGCGCTGGCGAAGGCATTGATGCGCAACGTGCCCGAGGGCCCGGCATTGTGGGACCGTACGGCATCCAGTGCTGCGCGCAAGTCCTGCAGGGCAGGGCCTACCTGCTCCAGAAATACCCTGCCTGCTTCGGTGATGGCCACGCTGCGGGTCGTGCGGTTGAACAGCCGCGATTCCAGGCGCGCTTCCAGTTGGGCAATGGTGCTGCTCAGTGCGGTGGTCGAGACGTTGAGATCGATGGCAGCCCGCCGGAACGAGCCTCGGCGTGCGACTGCCAGTACCGCGTCCAGCTCACTTAAGCCCAGGCGTGCGAGCGACATGGATTGTCCTGAAATTCGGGATGGGTCATTAGGTTTTGTCCCAGTTGAACAAACTATCACCCTGGCAGCAAGATCACTTCGACTTAATCCATGCAGGAAACAGCGAAATGAACCTTGATTTGAACGGCAAGCGATTCCTCGTCACCGGTGGCACCAAAGGCATCGGCAAGGCGGTGGTCGAACTGTTGGTGGCGGAAGGCGCAACGGTAATGACTGCAGCCCGGCAGGTGGACGTTCAACTGCCCGGCGCGCTGCTGGTAGCGGCGGATCTTTCCACCCTGGAAGGCTGCCACGCACTGGTGAGGGAGGTTGAACAGCGACTGGGTGGGGTAGACGTTGTGATCCATGTTCTGGGCGGGTCGTCGGCACCCGGCGGTGGTTTCGCGGCGCTGGACGAGGAGCAGTGGCAAGCCGAGCTCAACCTGAACCTCTTGCCGGCGGTGCGCCTGGATCGCGCCTTGCTCCCGGGCATGTTGGCGCGCGGGGAAGGGGTCGTGATCCATGTGACCTCCATCCAGAGCCAGCTTCCGTTGCCGGAATCGACCACCGCCTACGCCGCAGCCAAGGGCGCGCTCTCGACCTACAGCAAGAGCCTGTCCAAAGAAGTCTCGCCCAAAGGTGTGCGCGTGGTCCGGGTTTCACCCGGCTGGGTCGAAACCGAAGCATCGGTCGCACTCGCCGAGCGGCTCGCGCAGCAAGCCGGAACGGACTATGAAGGCGGCAAGCAGATCGTCATGCAGGCACTGGGCGGCATCCCGCTGGGCCGTCCGGCGAAGCCGTTGGAGGTGGCCGAACTGATCGCGTTCCTGGCATCACCTCGGGCGGCATCTGTCACGGGCACTGAGTTCGTGATTGATGGCGGGACGGTGCCAACGGCCTAGCCGTCTCTTTTGCCGGAACCTTCAGCGCAACCCCTTCGCCTCGAACAACTCCACCAGCCACTCCACGAAAACCCTGACCCGGGCGCTGAGGTGGCGGTTGGGGGAGTAGACGATGTAGATCGGGTTGGGCTCCAGTGACCAGTCTTCCAGCAACCGGACCAGGGCGCCGGACTTGAAATGGGGTTCGGCCATGAACATCAGCGTCTGCAACACGCCCATGCCGGCCAGAGCAGCGGCGAGCAGGGCATTGGAGTCGTTCACCGAGACGAAGTAATTGGCGTCCACCGAGATGCGCTCGTCCCCTCTGACGAACTCCACGGGCAAGCGCCGACTGGTTCCGGCGAAAAAGTAGCGAACCATCTGATGATTGGTTTCCAGATCCTTTGGATGCGATGGCGTGCCATGGGTAGCAAGGTATCCGGGCGTCGCGCAGGTGACGGACGTGAGGCTGCCCAGGCGCCTGGCGATCAGCGAAGGATCACTCAAGGTGCCGCCACGGATGACGCAATCGACCCGGTCGCCGAGCAGGTCCACCGGCCTGTCGCTGACGCCAATGTCCAGTCGCAGCTCGGGGTAGCGTTGCTGGAAATTCGGCAGCGCGGGCAACACCAGCATCGTCGCCATGGTCGAACCCATGTCAACCCGCAAGCGACCATGGGGACGGGCCTGGGCGCTGACCAGATCCGACTCGGCCTCCAGCCACTGATCCACCACCCGCACCATGCGCTCGTAATAGGCGGTTCCATCGTTGGTAAGCGAGATGCGTCGCGTGGTGCGGTTGAGCAATTTCACCCGCAGATGACTTTCCAGCGACTGGATGTGCTTGGTGACGGTGTTGCGTGGAAGGTTCAGCGTTTGCGCCGCCTTGACGAAGCTGCCGGCTTCCACCACCTGGATAAAGGCTTTGACTGCCGTGAAGTAGTCCACGAGATGACCCATCCATCTAGATCAGGGCCGAAAGTATTAGCCCGTGTTTGGGAACAGTGGTGTCATTTTTAGCTAATTTATCCCGCATTGGCTATCTCTTACATTGATCTCACCGAAACGAAGCCACCCATTCCGGTTGGCCCCAGGTGGAGATCAGACAGATGACTCAGCAACTCAAAGGCAAGGTGGCACTGGTAACCGGCGGCTCGCGTGGCATTGGTGCCGCCATTGCAAAACGTCTCGCGGCAGACGGCGCGCACGTCGCGTTCAGTTATGCAAAATCCCTAGAGCAGGCGCAAAACGTGGTCGCCGAGATTGAGCGTCATGGTGTGCAGGCGCTGGCGCTTCAGGCCGACCAAGGCGACACGGCGCAAGTGACCGCGCTGGTCAAACAGGTCCATCAGCACTTCGGTCGCCTGGACATCCTGGTCAACAGCGCTGGCGTGTTCGTCACCGGCCCCGTGGGAGATCCCGACGCCGACATCGCGGCATTCGATCGTCAGCAAGCGGTCAACGTCGGAGGTGTCGTGACTGCGGTGCGCACTGCAGTCGGCCTGATGAACGACGGTGGACGCATCATTTCCATAGGCACGACCGGCGCCGACCGCGTGCCGTTCCCCGGCGCTGCCGATTACGTCGCGACCAAGGCCGCCGTCGCCGCTTACACCCGTGGCTGGGCCCGCGACCTGGGCCCGCGCAACATCACCGTGAACGTCATTCAGCCGGGTGCGATCAACACCGAGATGAACCCCGCAACCGCCGACCATGCACCCTTCCTTGCAGGTTTGGCAGCACTGGGGCGTTACGGTCAGCCGGATGACATCGCCGCTGCCGTGTCCTTCCTGGCAGGCCCCGAGGCGTCATACATCACCGGCGCCACGCTCAACGTCGATGGCGGCCAGAGCGCCTGATCGATATTACATCCAGCGACCCGATCGGCACTGCCGCGCTCCATCCGTGCGGCAGTACTTACCTCCGGGATTCGGGTTCTCGCCAATCACGTTTTCAATCGCCGAGGCAGTCATGACGCAACGCATCAGGATTTACCAGCAAGGCACACCCGCAGTGCTTCACCACGAAACCTTTGAGCTGGAGTCTCCCTCCCGTGAGCAGGTGGTGATACGCCACGAAGCCATCGGCGTGAACTTCGTCGATACGATGTTCAGGGACGGCACCTTCAAGGTCCCACTGCCGTTCAGCATGGGCGTGGAGGCAGCGGGCACCGTCGAGGCTGTCGGCTCGCGTGTGCAGCATTTGAAAGTGGGGGATCGCGTCGGTTATTTCTTCTCGTTCGGCGCCTACGCGGACCGGCGGGTGATCGATGCCAGTGCGCTGATCAAACTCCCCGACGACATCTCCAGCGAACAGGCCGCAGGGCTTCTGTCGAAAGGCCTGACGGCGTGGGCTTTGGTCAGGCAGGTGCATGGGGTTCAAGCCGGCGAAACCCTTGTCGTGCACGGCGCATCCGGTGGGGTGGGAAGCCTGCTTGCACGCTGGGCCAAATCCCTGGGCGCCACCGTCATCGCCACGGTCGGCTCAGCCGGCAAAGCCCGAATCGTCGAGGGCTGGGGGCTGGATCATGTGTTGCGTTCCGACGAGCCGGACCTGGCTGCACGGATCAAGGCCGTGAACGGCGGGAGGGGCGTCGATGTGGTGTACGACCTGGTCGGTCGGCAGACGCTGGACGCGTCAATCAGCGCACTGCGCGACGGCGGTGATCTCGTCCACGTCGGCAACGCCTCGGGCAGCGTCGCTGCAGACACCGCGCTGCTGGCCGCGCGGGGCATTCGCTACGCCCAGCCGTCAACGCCGCAATACGTCAACCCGCAGAATCAGGACAGGGCAGCCTCGGAGTTGTTCGAGCGCTTCCGCGAAGGGGCCCTGGGTCATCTGGAACTCACTCGGTATCGGCTGGAAGAGGCAGCGTTGGCTCATGAGGCCATGGCGGCACGCAAACACGTCGGGTCGATTGTGCTGATGCCTTGAAGTCTTTGCGCGCTGGCTGGCGGTTGTGATGGTGATTCAGACCGTACGCCCCGTGCGCAGAAAGTCAGCCCATTTGCGCACCAGGTAGTTGTGTTCGTCCATCACCGAGTTCCACACCGCAATGTGGCCCATGCGTTGCGCGTAGGTGCCGCCTTCGCGTAATTGGCCTGGCTCGATGAGCGGCGCGTCATCGCTGCCCAGCAGGTGCTCGCAGGCGGGTTTTCCGTCGTACCAGTAATCCCACTCGCTGGCTGCCAGGTGCTCCCTGACTCGCGCGGGGTTGGAGAGGTAGAAGCCCTGGCGCGCCATGACTGCACCGGGCCAGCCTGAGAGCCACCAGTTCAGATAGGCATAGGCGGCATCCTTGACGCTGCCCTCGGCGCATCTGGACAGGGACAGCCCGCCGAACCATGCGCGATAGCCTTCCTTGGGTACGGCCAGACGGTATTCGATGCCTGCGCGGTGCAGTTGCATCAGTGTCGGCGACCAGAGACTCTGGATGTGGACGTCCGGGCCAAGCATGAGCTCTCCGGCTTCCCGGTCATCCGACCAGAACGCGGCAAAGTGGCCGCCGCGCCGGCGTGCAATCAGCACTCGGGCCAGCGTGTCGATCTCATCCAGCTTCAGATTCCCGACGTTATCGAATGTGGCGAGGCCAGCAGCCTGCACGGCAAGCGCGGCGTCCAGTGCGCCAATGGCGGCGTCGCTCTGCAGGGCGATGTGCCCGGCCCACGCGGGGTCCAGCAGCCACGACCAGCTCTCGGCCTTGCCGCTCAAGCCTGAGGGCAGGTATTCCGGGCGATAGGCGAAACTGTCGGCATTGTGGGTCAAGGGCAACATGCTGATGCGTTCGGTGGGTGTGCTGCCCAGGCTGTTGTCGTGCTGAACGTACAGCCTGTCACACGGCAGGCTGCCGGTGGCGAGCCTGTCCCCGGGATTCAGGCGACCGAGCTTGGGCAGGTCATTGATCTCATCCCACAGGGCGATGCGGGTGGTGTCTATGGGCTGGATGGCCCGTGCCGGCCAGACGAAATCGACGTTGTGGAACCACTGATCGTAGAGGTCGTAGCTCTGGGGGTGCATGACGGCGATGCGCTGCGCGGTCTGCATGTCATGGATCTGGTATTCCAGGCTGATGCCCAGATCCTCTTCGGCACGCTGGCGAATGCATTCGAGCAAGGTCACCGAGGTGCCCAGTACCCTGAGCTTGATCTGAGAGGTCATGCAGCGATTCCAGTATTGCCAATGAATGCGTTGAAAGAACGGCGAAGCAGATTCGTGTCCAGGTCCCGGACAATGAACACCAGCCGGGAACAGCGTTCGTGGCTGGCGGGCCAGGCGCTCAGGTGAAGTGGCGCATGAAGCGTGTGTTGCACTCCATGGATGACGATGGGATGGGGTGAGTCGATCACATCGAGAATGCCTTTGACCCTGAGTATCCGATCGCCGTGGCATCTTAGCAGCATCGATAACCACACCCCAAAATCGACCCAGTCCAGCGGCGCGTCAAAGGTCAGGCAGCACACCTCTGCATTGCCGTGGCGCTGCTGGTTGACCGGGGCAAAAAGCTGCCAGCCTTGCACTTCATCTGCCGCGGAGGCGCCGCGTGCACCTTCGCCCAGTAGCATCTGATCGCCCTCGTGGATCTCATGGGTGAACGCCTGGGAGGCGGTGGGATTGAGTGCGCGTAGCCTTGACTGCAACTCTTCGATGGCGGGAGCGTCTACCCGATCAACCTTGCTCAGGAGCAGGCGATCGGCTGCGGTGACCTGGACCAGCCATTCGGGATGAAGACGCTGTTGCATCGACGCATGCTCGGCGTCCACCACCGTGATCAGCAGGGCGATGTGAAAGCGGCCGCGCAACTGAGGGTCGCGCAGCAGGGTTGAGAGAATAGGGGCCGGATTGGCCAGCCCGGTGGTTTCCAGCACCACCCGCTTGAACGCAGGCACTTCACCTCGTTCGCGGCGGGCGTGAAGGTCGAGCAATGCCTGTTTGAGATCGCCTTGCACCGAACAGCACACGCATCCGCCCGGCAGCAGCACCGTGCCGGGTGCGACTTCCTCGACCAACAGATGGTCGATGCCGATATCGCCAAACTCATTGATCAGAAGCGCGGTATCACCGAACGACTGGCCCGCCAGCAGACGGTTGAGCAGCGTGGTCTTGCCGCTGCCCAGGAATCCTGTGATGACACTGACCGGCAGGCTCATGCGGGGCGCTCCAAGGCTGTGAGGATCGTTTCGGCGAACGGATCGAGAGGACGCCCGATCAACAGCTCGGCCTGTTGCCACAGTTCTTCCAGACCGTTCGCCAGCGCCTGACGCCCCGTCGCTCCCTGCAGAAGATACGAGGCGCCCTGGACGTCGGATACCGTCAGCCTGAAGGGCTTGAGTATCCGGTTGATTGCCTGAATCCTGCGCAGACGTTCTCGCCTGCGGGGCAGGGTTGCCATCAGAGGATCACTCCAGTGACTCTCTTCGCCGATCAAACCGCACAAGCCGCACATCGTGGTTCTCCTCAGGGCATGACGTCGCCGGAGTTGGGGCCCAGCGTCTGACCGACGAACAGGTTGCCGCCCGGTTCGCTTGCCAGCAGCACCGCGATGGGGGCGACCTCATGGGCTTTGCCGAAGCGGCCCAGGGGCAGTTCCTTGGCCTTGGCCTCTTTCCAGGCCTGGCTGATGCCATCGACCAGCGGGGTTTCGATAGGGCCGGGCGCGATTGCGTTGACCAGCACATTCTGTTTGCCCACTTCCAGCGCCAGCGACTTGGTGAACCCGATGACGCCGGCCTTGGCCGCTGCGTAATGGCACAACTCGGCGCCGCCCTTGATGCCCAGTTGCGAAGCCACGTTGATGATGCGCCCCCACTGCTGCGAGAGCATGTGGGGCAGGGCGCGCTGGCTGGCGATGAACACGCTGGTCAGGTCGATGCGCAGCATGTCGTCCCACATGGCCTGGGTCAGGTCGACACAAGGGGCCTGGGTCAGCATGCCGGCGTTGTTGACCAGAATGTCGATGCCGTCGTAACGGGCAACGCAGGCATCGACACCGGCACGGGCACCGTCGACCGTACCGACATCCGCCACGCATTCCTCAACGTCGACATCAAGGGCTCGGCATTGCTGCGCGGTGTTGGCGAGCCGCTGGGCATCGCGGTCGCACAAGACCAGGCGTGCGCCTGCTTCGGCATAGGCCAGGGCAATGGCGGCGCCGATGCCGCTGGCCGCGCCGGTGATCACGGCGCGACGATTGTGTAGAGCTTTCATGAGCGGTTCCTATTCAGGCCAGCGGACGGTCAGGCCGCCGTCGATGATGATGCTTTGGCCGGTGATGTAGGTGGATTCGTCACTGGTCAGAAAGCGCACCAGGTCGGCCACTTCCCGCGCCTTGCCAACCCGGCCAAGGGGAATGGCGCGGGCGGCTTGCGCCAGGCCCTCAGGCCCCAGGGAGTTCTTGGCATCCAGCGATTGCGGCGTTTCGATCAGCCCCGGGATCACGGCGTTGCAGCGAATGCCGCGTCCGGCCAGCTCCACGGCCAGTGAGCGGCACAGGCCCGGCACGCCGGCTTTGGCGGCGGCGTAATGCGCGTGATCCTGCCAGCCATAGACACCGCCGGCGATGGAGGAAATGGCAACCAGCGAGCCGCCTTGCATGTGCCGCACGGCGGATCTGAAGGTGCGCATCACGCCGGTCAGATCCACGTCGAGCATTTCGTTCCAGCGCTCATCGGTCATTTCCAGCAGCGGCGCCCGGCGCAGCAAGCCTGCGTTGGCCACCGCGCAGTCGAGGCGCCCGAAGTGTTCGATGGCTGCGGCCGCCAGCGCATCCAGTGAGGCGCTGTCGGTCACATCGGCTGCCAGCATCAGGCATTGTCCGCCGGCCGCTTCGACCAGGTGGCGGGTGTGCTCCGGGTCATGGGCGTCGCCTGCGAAGTAACCGCCGACCACGCGTATCCCGCGCTCGGCGTAGGCCACAGCCAGCGCCTGGCCGATGCCGCTCGCCGCACCGGTAATCAATGCGACAGGTGAATGAGTTGTCATCAAGGTCTCTCCGATCATTTGACGCTGGAGGGTTCGACGTGGCGCGCAGCCAACATCACCACACCAGACAGGAAGCAAGGCAGTGCACCGAACCACAGGGCAGCGCTGTGCCATTGGCCACCGGTGGACAGCACGCTGGTGATGCCCAGGCCTGCGAGGATGGCACCGACCGGCCCCATGGCATGCACGATGGCGCCACCCGTTGCGCGGATGCTGGTAGGGAAGCTTTCGCCCATGAAGAACAGCATGGCCGAGTAAGGGCCTGTCAGGAAAAACAGCCCCAGGCTGTAGAGCGTGACCACGATCACCAGATCACTGGGCGCCTGAATCATCGCGAAGAACGCCAGGCCGCCCAGCATCCAGCCCATCGCGACCGTGTTGCGTCGGCCAATCCGGTCGCCTAGCCAGCCGTGGAACAGGTAGCCGATAAAGCCGACGAGGTTGGACAGCACCAGAATCCACAACGAATTCTCGAACGACAGGCCGTGGACACTCACGATCACCGAAGTACCCAGCACGCTGAATACCTGGATCGCCGACCAGTTGAGCAGGATCGCCAGGCTCAGGATCACCGTTGGCCGAAGGGCCGCGCCGCGGAAGGCTGCCGCGACACCGGCTTTGGCGTGGTCGTCGTAGTCAACGCCATACTCGCGGGCCAGGCCGCGGGCCTGCGCATCCTGACCGGCTTTGCGCAACTGCACGATGCGCTGGTGCACCTGGAATTGCGGGCTCTCCTTCAGTTTGCGAGCCAGTATCGCGATGATGAACGCAGGCACGGCGGCAAAGATGAAGCAGCCCTGCCAACCGATGCTCGGCAGCAACAACGCCGTCAGGCCCGCAGCGATGAGCGCGCCCACCGGCCAGCCGCTTTGCACCAGGCTGTAGACGAAACCGCGACGCTTGATCAGTTTCGGATCGGTCGAAGCGGCGTAGATCTCCGTCAGGTACGTGGCGTTCACACCTTCCTCGGCATACCCAAGGCCTGCCACCGATCGCACGCCGATCAGCGCGCCTTTGCCCATGCCGGCGCACAGTGCGGTGAGCGCCGAGCACAACGCTGCGCCGCCGATGGTGAACATGATGCCGCCACGGCGACCGATACGGTCCACGACAGGCCCGATGGCAAAGGCGATCACCGCGCCTCCCGCCGCCACCCAGGTGGCGATTTCAGCCTGTTCGGCTTCGTTCCAGCTGAAGTGCCCGCCCATGACCGGCAGCAGCGTGCCGAACAGGATGAAATCGTAAACGGCAAAGACCCAGGCAAAAAATGCGATCCAGGTCGCGTAGGTCACGTCTTTGGTCGCCAGTTGCACGGGCTTCCAGTCAGCAGAATCCATCGATTGTGTCGGCGTTGTGATGTGCGTGGTCATAGGGGCAATCTCGCAGGAGGCGTCAGGTCAGCGCTGACGGGGATTACGTTTGAGGAAGTCGTCGGCAATTTCGTCCATGGTCACGAAGCGCACACCGTCGTGGGCTTTCATGTGGTCGATGAGCCGCTCCAGCATCATCAGCACTTGCGGGCGGCCGGAGACGTCGGGGTGAATGGTGATCGGGAACACCGCGTAGTCCATTTCGCGATAGACCCAGTCGAACTGGTCGCGCCACATTTGCTCGATGTCGCGCGGGTTCACGAACCCGTGGCTGTTCGGTGCCTTCTTGATGAACATCATTGGCGGCAGGTCGTCGAGGTACCAGTTGGCCGGAATCTCCACCAGATCGGTTTCCTGCCCGCGCACCAGGGGTTTCATCCAGGTGTCCGGGTGGGCGCTGTAGTCGATCTTGGTCCAGCTGTCCTTCACGCGTACGTAGTAAGGGGTGAAGTCGTTGTGCATCAGGCTGTGGTCGTACTTGATGCCTTTTTTCAGCAGCAGCTCGTTGGTCACATTGCTGAATTCCCACCAGGGCGCGACGTAGCCGGTCGGACGTTTGCCGGCCAGTTGGGTGATCAGTTCGATGGACTTGTCCAGGACGATCTCTTCCTGTTCAGGTGTCATCGCGATGGGGTTTTCGTGGCTGTAGCCGTGGATGCCGATCTCGTGTCCGGCATCGGCCACGGCTTTCATCTGCTCTGGGAAGGTTTCCACCGAGTGCCCCGGAATGAACCAGGTGGTGCGCAGGCCGTAGCGTTCGAACAGCTTGAGCAAACGCGGCGCGCCGACTTCGCCGGCGAACAGGCCACGGGAGATATCGTCCGGCGAATCTTCGCCGCCGTACGAGCCCAGCCAGCCAGCAACGGCGTCCACATCGACACCAATGGAAACCAGAATTTCTTTAGCCATGGATCAGTCCTCCAATACCCCGGGCGATACAGGTTCAAGGGCGAAAGCCGGGCCTTTCGTCCTCAGGCAGAAAAGGGTCAGGCCGCGCGTACCAGCGGCTCGATGGCCAACGCGGCGCGCAACAGGTAATCGTCCTGTCCGCTGGGCGCCGAAAGCAGAAGGCTGGTAGGCAAGCCTGTGGCGTCTGTGCCGTTGGGCAGGGCGACCCCTGGCATGTCGAGCAGGCTGCCTGGCATGGTCAGGCGCAGCGTGGCGAGATTGGTCTTGGCAAACAGGTCGTCATCGAGCAGCAGCGCAGCCATGAGGGGCGCTACGTGGGCCACCGTCGGCGTGATCAACAGCGCGCCATCAAGCTCGGCGGCGAGTTCGGCACGCAGCCGCTCCGATGCCTGGTAGAGGCGAATCTGCTTGAAGGCAGGGAAGTCCCGGGCGGCCTCCAGCCGACGTCGGACACGCGGGTCGAGCTGCTCGGCGTCGGGGCTGTCCAGCAATGCCTGGTGCAAGCAGAACGCTTCGGCGCTACCCGGCCAGCCCACCGTTTCAATGAGCTCCATGGCTTTGGCGAAGGCGACTACCGGGCGATCTTCGATGACGGCGCCGGCCCGCTCCAGCCGTAGCAAGGAGTCTGCGAGATTGGTTCGCACAGCAGGTTCCAGCTGCAGGTTTGCAAGCAGTTGCGAGTCGACTCTGAGCCGTATCCCTCGCAGCGGCAGGGGCGAACGCAATGAGCCAGCAGAACTGCCAACCAGCAGGTTGTCGATGCAGATCACGTCTCGCACACTTTTGGCCAGTGGCCCCAGTGAGTCGAGCGATCGTGCCAGTGGATACACGCCATCGGATGGATAGCGAAGCCGGCTGCTTCGATAGCCGACCAAGCCATTGAAGGCTGCAGGCACGCGAATCGAGCCTGCGGTATCAGTCCCCATGGCGATGGGGACGATGTCTGCTGCGACAGCGATTGCAGAACCCGACGAAGATCCGCCCGGCGCCCGTTCGTTCCCGGGTTCTGCCCCCTGTAGCGGGGTGCCGAAATGCGGGTTCAGACCGAGCCCCGAGTAGGCGAATTCGCTGAGGTTGGTCTTGCCCACATTGACCATGCCGGCCCGAGTCAGGATGGCGACCAGCACAGCATCTTCACTGGCGGCAGCCGCATGTTTGCGCACCTTGGCGCCAGCGGTGGTGATGCAGCCGGACATGTCGAACAGGTCCTTCCAGGCGACTGGCACCCCATCCAGCGGTGACAGAGGTTCACCGGCCTGCCAGCGAGCCCTTGAAGCCAGAGCTTCCCGCCGGGCGCGGTCGCGGCTCATGGAAATGAAGGTCGCGGGAGATTTGTCAGCCCGTTCAAACGTCGATTCGACGATTTCCACGGGATCTGCCTTCCCCGTCGCATACAGCTGTGCCAACGCCAGAGCATCTGAGTACATGGTTGTTGCCTGCAATAATGTACATTTACGAAATAGGTACATTTGCTGATAGGCACAGTTCATGCCATGTCGCTCCTTGATATGGGTGTTTTGCCTGGAAATGCTCAGCCATGCGGCTGAAGGCAGGCGAAGGTTGAGAAGCGGCGCGACTGGGTATAAATGTATGTGTAACGAAAAGATCCATTCGTGGGCAGTTTGGTAACCTCGTGCACCATTTGGGGTCTTCGCGGGGTGACATCTGATGTGTGATACGGAGCTGCGCCGTTGTGAGAGAATTTGCGCCTTGTCTGTCCAGGATTTCACCCATGCTCGAAACCAGCTCTGAAGATCGTGGCGCTTCGCGATACGAGATGATTCGTAACGCCCTGCGCGAGGCGATACTTGGAGGGCTTGCGACGCCAGGCCTGGTCATCGTGGAAGCACCGCTGGCGCAACTGTTCGGCACCAGCCGGGTACCTGTTCGGCAGGCATTGACGCTGCTCTTCGAAGAAGGACTGATCCGCCGCTTCGAGGGCAGGGGATACCTCATCGATCCTGGTAACCAGGGCGTCGCGCCTCAGCGTCTGACCGTGACCAGGGCGCTGCTCGGGCTGGAGCCATCGCTCGAACTGATCGACAACCGAGCGTTGAGCGAGCGCATCCACGATGAGTTGGCCAGCTGCGTCACCCGCTTCATGGTCTTTGGGCACTATCGCCTGGACGAGCAGCGAGCCGCTGACCAGTTGGGAGTGGGGCGCGCTGTGATTCGTGAAGCGCTGATGCGCTTGAAGGATCGTGGCCTGGTTGAAAAAGAGCCCTACGCCCAATGGCTCGCAGGCCCGCTCACGGCCCAGGCGGTCACCGAGGATTACGAGCTGCGCGCCTTGCTGGAGCCGGATGCGCTCAAGCAAGGGGCAGGGCAGCTTGATCGCGCTGAGCTGCAGGTGATGCTGGAGAGAATCGTCGCTGCCCAGCAGGCTGGCCCGTCGGTCAGCCGCTCCCAGATCGAAGCGATCGAGCAAGACTTGCATGTCACCTGCCTTGCGAATCTGAGAAATGGCCGCATGGCTTCCGTCATTCGACAAAGCCAGATTCCGATGAGTATCGGCAGGATCCTCCACGAAGCGCTCAACACCAGCACTGACGAGGCCATGTTGATCGAGCACAGGCTGGTCTTCGAGTCGTTGCTCTACGGCACGGGCGAGTCGGCGGCGATCAATCTCAGGGAACACCTGCTGCGCGCCTGCGAGAGAACGCTGCAACGCTTGAAGGTGCTTTCCGTTTTGCCTGAGCCTCCATTGCCCAGCTATCTCGAGCGGCTGGCATGAAGGAGTCGAGTGCGGGAAGCTGGCCTGATTTGCTGCCGTCTTCCCGCGATGGCGGGTTAGTATTCGTACGCTATTGACGGGGCGATGACGCTGCTTGCTCCGTCCCCTGCTTCAGCAATGTCGACAGCAGGGCTAAGCAATTGGTAGTAACGGGTGTGGAACTCGAACTCGCTGATCCTGCCTCCTATCTGCGCTTGCAATGCCATGCTCAGATGCCAGTCCCGCACATTTCGCAAGCTTTCCAATTGCCGCTTTGACCTCATATTCATGTTGTTTCGGCCTTCCTGTCCGAATGATCTGATTGCACGATCAATTCTTCGGGAGGGTGCCGATGGCAGCAATATACAAACGAAGGAATCCACAGCAGGTGGGTTGTCGATTGAAGGGAAATGCCGGTTAAAGCTGCAAAAGCCGATGAACAGCAGGCGGACTCGATGTCCGCCAGCGTGCATCGCTTGGCCAGGTAGTGATACTTACCGCCGCGCCACCGCGATCAATGCGGTAGATGGAATCGGCAGCACAGGATCGTCGCCCGCCATGGCCCTGACCTCGGCAACCACTGCCGCCTTCTCTGTGTCGGTCAGACTGGTCCAGTCGGGCGACATGCCAAACAGCGTGTCAGGGTTGTCGAGCGACGTGACCTCCAGCTGATAGGCATGCGTCACACTCTCGATGACCGGCTCGCGAAACCCGGCGGCGATCAGTTCGCGGGCGAAATCCAGTGGGTCGCTCAAGGCTTTCACCGCTTCGGGCATCGCCATGCCCTGGCGATCCGGGAAAAGCTTTCGCCGCACATTGCCCAACAGCAGAAACGTCGCCGCACCCCTCTCTTGCCACGTCGCGACAACGCCATGGCCCCCGATGGCCGTGACGCGATTCATCTCGGCCAGCCCCTTGCGCCAGTCAGGAAACATGATCACACCGAAGATCGAGAACGTCGCGTCGAAGCTTGCGTCTGGCAGATCGAGCGCCTGGCCGTCCATGACTTGGGCCTGCACATTGGCAAGCCCTGCGCTTTTCACACAGGCCACCATGCCGGCGGAAAAGTCCGTCGCCAGCACCTGTGCGCCGGTTCGTGCCGCAGCCAACGCAAGGGCACCGGTGCCGGTGGCCACATCGAGCACGCGGCTGTGCGGCGTCAGGGGGACTCGTGCGAGCGCTGCTTCTGCAAAATGCGCGGTGAAGGGATGCGCGGTTTTCTGATAATGCTTTGCTGCGACGTCCCAGTGATCGGGATTCTCAAATTCGTGCATGGCCCTGGCCTCGATATTCATGTAACTTTAGAAGTATCATGAGTGCATGCTTTCTGCCAAGCAGCAAAATGTCAAGGAGCAAATGGTGCGCAACGACAGTCGTCTTTCGCGAATGCTACATATCCTGGTGCACATGGCGCGGCACGGTGGGCCAGTCACCTCCGAACGCATAGCCGCGATGCTGGGAACCAACCCGGTGGTCGTTCGCAGAACCATGTCGGGCCTTAGGGATTCAGGCTACGTTCGCTCGGAGAAGGGGCACGGTGGCGGCTGGGTCATCACCTGCGATCTTGAGCAGGTCACGCTACTGGACATCTACAACGCCGTGGGGCAGCCCACACTGTTCGCCATCGGCAACGAGCGCGCCAACCCCGATTGCATGATCGAGCAGGTCGTCAACCTGGCGGTGGAAGACGCCTTGCGGGAAGCGGAGTCGGTGCTGGTGGAGCGGTTTCGCGCCGTCAGCCTGGCCGAACTCAATCGTCTGTTCGATGCGCGTCGTACTGCTGGCCACCGGGAGTGAGGCGAACCCTGAGTGATTGCCGCGCAAGCTGAGGTGCAGGATCGTACAAGAGCGACGAGCCCGGGTTCGGTAGGCTGAGGACTCCAACCAGAGAGGATCTGCCATGTCTGTATCACACCCGCAACGCACTGCCGCGCCCGTGAACCTCGCGCAAAAAGCCTCGATGATCGACCAGCAGTGGAGCCCGAGGGTCGTCGCGGAAATGAACGACTATCAGTTCAAGGTCGTGCGAATCGAAGGTGAGTTCATCTGGCATTCGCACCCGGAGACTGACGAAGCGTTCCTGGTGCTCGAAGGCGTCCTGCGCATCGATTTACCAGAGGGCTGCGCGTATGTGCGGCCCGGTGAGCTGTATGTCGTGCCACGTGGCGTGGAGCACAGGACAGCGGCTGAGGGGGAGGCGAAGGTGATGATGATTGAGCCGCGGGGCGTGCTCAATACTGGTCAGGAAGGGGGTGAGCGGACTGCGTTGAATGATGTCTGGATTTGAGTTGGAGCGGAGATGGTGGGGAGGGGTTGCGGAAGGCCGGGTCTGCTTTCGACCCGAAGCTGACGGTGGCAACAGGCAGATATCGGCCAGAAGCAGCCTCTCGCGATACGTGGTTTACCCAAAAGCGGTGATAGCATTGTCGGTACCACAGGACACTGATTTTACCTTTAGCAAGGCAATGGACTGCTACGCAATGAGCGAATTCCAAGCAACAGTCTCCATAGGCGACCACAAAGGAAAGCCGCTATACCCTCATCTGCACAAGGATGGAAAATACGTCGCAAGTCCTACTCGTTTTGAGATCGACTACATCCGAGTCGATGAGATTGATGAACTTGAAGTCTTGGTTCGGTCTGGTTACGCCGCCCGCATGTCAAATCCTGAAATCCCCAATCCTCCATCTCTCATCGTTAGTAAAAATATCTATTTCACTGAGGATGGTGCGGTGCTCACTCCCGCCGAGCTGTTACCCGCTATAATCGATCAAGTGGATTTGGATCGCGACTGCATTTCTAAGGCGAGGAAGGAGCAAGCCTTCCTAAGAGCCCATCTGCTAAGAGGATCTTTCACGGGGAAATGCGTAATTTGTCACCACACTTTTCCCGTAGACATGCTTGTAGCTGCCCACCTTAAGATGCGATCAGCCTGCAACAAGTCTGAACGTAAGGATATCGATAATGTTGCTGCCTTAATGTGTAAAACAGGCTGTGACGATCTTTATGAGCGCGGGTATATATCAGTCGAGGCTGGAAGAGTAGTATCCATCAATGGAAAAACTGCAACACCGCGCCTTGGTGAAATGATCGCGAGCATTGAAGGGCTTGTCGTTGAAAACTGGGCGTCCAGCTCTCATTACTATGAGTGGCACCGAGGAAAAACAGCTAGGTAATGGTCTCGGTATTTGACGCGCTTTCTGTCAGTTCGTGGGGCGATATAGTCGGTGTCTTCAGCAAATTATAACTTTCCGTTCCATGAGCGCGGTGGGGTGGATACGGGTAAGTTAAGCATAGTAGTTGTTGTCCGTTGTGGGTCGGCACCTGCTGTTCACGGATGACTGCTATCGACCCAAGACTGAAACTTGAATCGATCTGGGAAGTAAGGACCATTTTATCGGTATCTGGCTCGGCTGGTGGGAGCGATGAAGTAGCTGTAAGTGCTGGATGAGTCAAAAAAATTAATCACTGGATCTTTTAATTTTGGGTAAATGTGGTTTAAAGTCCGGGAGCAATGCGGGGCTGTGAGTCAGGAGCTAGCCCTGATTTTAATGCACGATTTGTAGCTATTATTTTTGCGGTTTATGACGTAGTATCATCAAGCATTACGGCCTGTCCGCCAAAGAGTCGAACCTCACATTGTTGGTCGTCAATATTAATGAGTGATTGGAGTTTAGAGTGCACCATAGAAACTCTCTAGGAGAGCGATTTGAACAGCTTGTGGCTGATTTGCTACGAGCGCTTGGGTATTCCAATGTGCGGTCCAATTTTCGTATTCCAATAGCAATGGGTGGGCCGGAAGAGGCGGATCTTGTGTATGAAAAAGAGGGTTTGCTTGGTGTTGTGGAGATCAAGCATTACCGTTATTTATCTCCGCCTAGCCCTGAGCTTATTGCGAAAGCCATGATACAAGCGTCACGCAATAAATATTTGCTTGATGCTAAATCCGCACTGTTGGTGATATCATGCCCACTGAGCGCGGCATTGAATACAGCGGTAAAAGCATACCCCAGTATCGAGATCTGGGATGCAGATGAGTTATTCCTGAGAGCTTCTGAGTTTCCTGAATTATCCAGGGAGTTTGAGATTTTTTTTGAGGTGTCCGCACCAACCCCTAGTCAGCCTACAATGGCGATTGAGTTGGCCCAAGAGTCAAGCTTTAACCAGATTCAGGGGACGGGTCGGTTGCTCGCGGATGCACTGTTATCTGTACCTACAGGGAAACAACATGCATCGGATTTTGAAACCGCATGTATTAAGTCTTTAAAATATTTGTTCGAGCTTGATCTTCATGGCTGGCATGAACAGCTTAATACGGATGACGAGCTTCATAGGCGTGATCTGATTTGCCGAATTTTGCCAAAGTCTGAAGTTTGGAACCTATTGCTTACCGACGTCAAAAGTAGATACGTTATTTTTGAGTTTAAAAATTATACTAATGAAATCACACAGAAAGAAGTCGTGACCACCGAGCGATATTTATATCCGTCCGCGCTTAGAAATGTCGCAATTTTGATATCGCCAAAAGGATGCGCGCCATCTGCCACGAAGGTCGTTCAGGGCGCGATGCGTGAAAGCGGTAAAATGATTCTCTCCTTGTCAGTGCTGGAGGTTGAAGAATTGTTGGTCGCTAAAGACGCTGGCGAAGACCCTAATACCTATCTATTTGAGAAAGTTGATCAATTTCTCATGCGCCTCGGTAGGTAGGGGATAGGTGTGGCCGCTCAACTATGCTTGGTATTGCTGCCAATACTGTAAGTGACGCAGATTTGAAAAGAAATAAATGACGAAAGAGCCTCGAATCGCCCGCAATAAGCGCGGAAAAAGCAATTGAAGACTTCCGCTTCTGGCAGGTTTCCGACAATTTTGAATTGCTGCTAGTGGCCGATGACTGCCAGTCGCTCATGCCCCAGTCGCCCCAGACTTAATTCCCACGCGACGAATAGCCGCAGATTTCCCCCTCCCGATCCCCCCGCCACGATTACATCCCAATCCATAAACCCTGTGGGTTCCCTATTGCGTGCGATAACCGCTTTAGAAGGAATCTGGTAATGAAAGCGTTTCAAATCGGTACCCAGCAGGGCCTGGATTCACTCACCGCCATCATGCGTCCCGAGCCTGTTGCCGGGGCGGGTGAAGTCATCGTCGCGCCTCGCCTGGTGAGTCTGATCAGTCGTGATGTGCAGATCCTGCGCGGGCTGTACGGTGCTCTGCAGGCACCTGAGCGGATTCCGGTTTCGGAAGGTGTGGGTGAGGTCGTTGCGGTCGGTGAGGGGGTCAGCCAGGTGCAGCCGGGGGATCGGGTGATCTGTGGTCACTTCCCGAGCTGGCTTGAGGGCAAGTTCAGCCCCCGCGTGTTTGCTCACGATGTGGGCGTGTCTCACGACGGCTGGCTCGCTGAAAAGGTCGTTCTGCCTGCCGCCGCGTTGATCCGCGTGCCGGCTGCGCTTGCAGATGCAGATGCCGCCGTGAACGGGCGTATCGCGGTGATTGGAGTCACGCTGGGGCAGCGTTCGCCGATCCCCGACTATGTCTCGCTGATCCTCAAGAATGTCACCATCCGGGGCATTGCCAACGGCAGCCGCGAGATGTTTCTGGACCTGATCCGCGCTATCGAGTCGAACGGCATCCAAACCGTTGTCGCCAAGACCTTCACGTTCGATGAGGCGCCTGAAGCCTTTGCTTTTTTTGCTCCTGCGCAACATCTGGGCAAGGTACTGATCGGGTTTGACCGGCGCTGACAGCACCTCGGGCTTCGGCGCGCATCACCAGCCAGATCCCCACGGCGGAGACGGCCATCCCTGCCGCCATCTGCCACGACAGCGGCTCGCCGAACATCGCCCAGGCCCAGACCAGGGTGATCGGCGGGCTTAGGTAGAGCACGCTGGCGACGCGGGTCGCGCTGGACCGGCGCAGGCACACCCAGTACAGCCCGTACCCTCCGAGGGTCGACAGGGCCACGGTCCACAGCACGCTCAGCGCGAAGCCCGCGGTGGGGATGGGGGCCAGGCTGCCTTGGCTGCCTTCGATGGCTGCGAATGCAAAGCTTGAGACAAAACACTGGACCCAGAGATTGGGCAGCAGACCCATCGGCTCTGAACGGACGCGCTTTTGCCAGAGTGTCGCCACCGCCAGCGAGAACATGCCCGCCACCGGCAA
Source organism: Pseudomonas sp. NPDC090201 (assembly GCF_044746825.1). Lineage (NCBI taxonomy): Bacteria > Pseudomonadati > Pseudomonadota > Gammaproteobacteria > Pseudomonadales > Pseudomonadaceae > Pseudomonas > Pseudomonas sp. NPDC090201. Next base: position 241,338 of record NZ_JBIVCX010000004.1, on the reverse strand, counting down.
GCCGTAGGCCCACAGCGGAGCATCGCCCAGCACAAGCGCATTATGCGTGACCCATAGCACCCCGAGCAGGCCGATGATCAGGCCCAGCCAGACTTGCCGGCCCAGGCGCTCACCCAACGCCAGCGCGGCCAGCACCGCCATGCCCAGCGGCAGCAAGTCTGCACACAATGCTGCAAGCCCGGCAGGCACTCCGAGTTCGATGCCCTTCGTCACCCCGGTCAGATACCCCGCCATCGCCAACAGCCCGATGCCTGCATTGGTCAGCAAGACGGAAAAGGGCGTCTGGCGCAGTGACCGGAAAACGAGTGGCAACAACAGGACGCACACCAGGACGCAGCGCCAGAACACCACGAGCAGCGCGGGGGCGTAGTCGATGGAAAACCGCGCGCCGATGAACCCGGAACTCCAGGTCAGCAGCAACCCTGCCTCAAGAAGGGGCAGCGGCAGTGTCCGACGCCTGCTGTGGCGTGTGGGAGTATTGTCTTGAATCGGAATGTGCTGGCTCATTCCCAGACACTACGGAACAGGCGTAGTCTAATAAATCAAAATATCATGCAGTACTTCTTCACAGGTATTGAACCATGACGGCGATCCTCGACATCGATCTCCTGCGTACCTTTCATGCGGTGGTGCGCATCGGCAAATTCAGCGCCGCGGCCGAACACCTGCATAAAAGCCCGGCGGCGGTCAGTGTGCACATTCAGCGCCTGGAGGCGGTGGCGGGCGGCCGGCTGCTGAACCGCGACAACCAGTCGATTTCGCTGACGCTGCTGGGCAAGCGCCTGCTGACTTCGACCGCCGAACTGTTGCGCAGCCACGATCAGGCGCTGGCCGACCTGCACGGGACCGACCTGGCAGGGCGCATCACGGTCGGCGTGCCTGACGAATACGCGGCCCACGTGATCCGGGATATCCTGCCGACGTTCAGCGCGGCCTGGCCAAACGTGGTACTCGAACTCAGGACCGGGCCGAGCCATGCGCTGCGCGAGCTGATCCTGCGTGGAAAATTGCAGACGGCGGTCATCGCTCAGTCCCAGGGCAATATCGGGCCCGACACTCAACTGCTGATGGCGACCACGCCGGTCTGGGTGGGGCCGTCGAGCGCCGCGTTGACGCAGCATGACCCCTTGCCGCTGGCGGTTCACGCGCTGCAATGCCCTTACCGTGAGGCCATGGTCCAATCGCTGAAGGCATCCGGTCGCCGCTCGCGGATCGTCCTCGAAAGCCACTCCAATCAGGCGGTCAAGGCCTGTGTGGAAGCGGGGTTGGCCATCAGCGTGATCGACCGCGCCAAGGTCACCGAGCGCATGCAGATTCTCGAAGGGTTGCCGGTCATTCCTGACCACGACATCGTGTTCATGCGCAACCCGGCCTCCCGGGACGATGAGGCAGTGGAGTTGCTGGCGCGTGAGATACAGCGGTCGTTCCGGATGTAGGGGCACGGCGTCCCGACCTTTAGACAAGGGCCTTGCGGCCACCGCGAATCCGAGTCTTTCGCGATGGCCCGCCCCCCAGGAAAAGTTGGCGTCAAAGCCGTCTGCTGATGGCCTCGGCAATCATGATAGTGGTCACGTTGGTCGCGACCGAAGGGATCTCCGGCATGATCGACGCATCCACCACATGCAGGCCGTTGACTCCCCGCACGGCGCCGTTCTCGTCGACCACGGCGGCGGGGTCATCGCTGGCGCCCATGGGCACCGTGGAAGTCGGGTGAGCATAACCGTCCACCGATGCGATGATTGCCTGCTTCAACGCTTCATCGTCCTGAATCTCGGCCCCAGGGGTCATTTCGAATGCGACGGTGTCGCTGAAGGGCGCTGTCCTGCCAATGCGTCGGGACAGCTTGACGGCCTCCATCATGCGCCGCAGGTCGCTGGGGTCCTGGAAGAAGTTATAGCGGATCACTGGGGCCACGCGCGGATCGCGACTGGCCAGGCGCACCGAGCCGACGGACCTGGGCAAGGTGACGGCGCACGCCAGCACGATGGCGCCCCCGGTGGGGCTTTGCGCAGGGTCGAAGATGTGTGTCCCGGAGATGTGCAGATCCAGTGCGTCGCCTTGCGCCTCGCTTGAGCGCGTCCAGATGATCGCGCCGGCAGCCGGTGTCATCGAGTTGGTTTCCGGCTTCAGGGCGTACACGTTGTAATAGAAGGGATGCTCCTTGAGGGTTTCACCCACCGGCGCATCGATGACAAGCGGGATCTCCAGCTCGGCAAGGTGGGCCGCTGGGCCGATACCCGAACGCAGAAGAATGGCCGGGCTGCCGAATGCGCCTGCCGAGAGGATCACTCGCCGCGCCGACAGTGTCGGGCCATCGATGAGGCGTACGCCGGTGGCCTGCTGACCTTCGAACGTGACCAGGTCCACTTCTGCATTGCCCAGGATGGTCAGGTTCGGGCGACGGCGAATGTCGTCAGTCAGGTAGGCCATGCCGGTATTGATGCGTTGGCCGTCCACCACGTTCAGCGGGTAGGGCGAGACGCCGTTTTGCTCGGCGCCGTTGAAGTCGCTGATGCGCTTGAGGCCCGCCGCTTCAGAGGCGAGGGTGAACGCCTGCATCGACGGGGTATTTTCTTCCATGCTGCGTTGGCGGATCGGGAAAGGGCCCGAGCGCCCGTGCCAGGCGTCGTCTCCGCTGGGCGTGTTTTCAAGCGCCTTGTAGACCGGCAAGACGTCATCGAAGGACCAGCCCTTGATGCCTTTGCGCGTCCAGTTGTCGAAATCTGCGGCACGTGCACGCATGGCCACGGCGGCGTTCACCGCCGAACTGCCCCCTAGCACCTTGCCGCGCAACGCGTTGACGTCGTGCCCCAGCCCCGCATGATCCGAGGTGTGGTAACCCCAGTCGTGTGCCGGATCACCGCCGACGCGATTGGCGTTGGCGAGCACGTCCGGGTACTCGGATGGGGCGTAGGCGTGCCCGGCCTCGAGCAGCAGGATCCTGCGTGACGAGTCCGCGCTCAAACGGTTGGCGAGCACTGCCCCGGCAGAGCCTCCGCCGACGATGATAACGTCGAATGTCTGTTTCAGCGTCTGTTCAGTTGCCATGGTCTTTCTCCTTGTTTTCAGGGCGTTTGTTCTGATGGATGAATGAGGTCAGGCCGCGTTGAAGGCGCCGCGCAGAAAGCCGGCGGTGCGATCAAGGGCGCTGGCGCTGCTGTGCAGATGGGCAAGGTCAAGCTGAAACACGTGATGCATGCCTTCCCAGATTTCCAGGTCGACCTGCACGCCAGCGCTTCTCGCACGCGCCGCGAACTGGCGTGAGTCATCCAGCAGGCGCTCGTCGGATCCGGCCTGGATCAGCAGCGGCGGCAGGCCTTTGAGAGAGGCAAACAGGGGCGAGGCTCGCGGATCCGCTGGATCGGCTCCGGCCAGGTAGTGGCGGGCGCATTGCTTCAGATACTCATGGCCAATCAGCGGGTCTTCCACGTTCGGATCGGTCATGGAACTGCCACTGAAGGTCAGATCGACCCAGGGTGAAAACACCACGCCCGCCAGTGGCGCAATGGCTTCGGCAGATTGGGAGAGGGTGGCCAGTGTCGACAGCGCCAGGCCGCCTCCTGCTGAATCTCCCACCAGTGCGATGCGCGAGTAGCCCTGATCGATCAGCCAGCGCCAGGCTGCCAGTGCGGCGTCGGTGGCCTGAAGGAACGTGTTTTCAGGGGCGAGCGGGTAATCGATGACCAGCGCTGCGGTGCGGGTCCGTCGGGCGATCTGGCTGACAAAACCGCGATAGGCCGCTGCGCTTCCTTGAACGTATCCGCCTCCATGCAGGTACAGCAGGACCTGGCCGGGCAGTGCGTCGGCGGGAGCCAGCCACCAGCCACTCGCGCCTGGGGCATCGATGGCGTGCAGAGTCGTGCCGGTCGCCAGCGGCGTGGCGCCGATGAAGGCGTCATAAACGGCTCTGGGCTCACCTGGAGTGGTCGCCCAGAACTGCGCGAACTGTTCCCGCAGGGCGTATTCACGCTGACACTCTTCAGGCGAAATGTGCAGCGTGGTGAAGTGTTCCGGGGCAAGGATGTGGGTCATGTTCGGTCACCTGCATGAAGTTGAGGGCAAAGGGTCCCCTGCACGCGGTCAGGAGGCCGCGCGGCGGGAGTGCATTGCGATCAGGCGTGAATCAGGCGGGAATCTGTCCGAAACCGCCATTGGCGTACTTGGCGAGGGCTCGACGGATGTCTTCCTCGGTGCTCATCACCAGCGGGCCGCGTTTGATGAAGGGCTCGCCGATGGGTTTGCCTGCGATCAGTACGAAGTGGCACGCCTCGCCCGCACTCATCGCCAGTTCGATGCGGGAACCGGCGCTCACAGTGGTGGCGTGACCGGCAGCAATACTGCGTTCTTCGGTCTGGCAGTGAAGGACCAGGTTACCGCTGACTGCATAGATCCAGGCCTGCATCCCCTCGGGCAGCACATGAGTGAAGGCGCTGTTCGCTTGCAGAAAACCATCAAGCAGGGTCAGTGGCTCGGGTGTGCCTTCGGCGCCTGTTGCCTCGCCACTGCGGCCCAGCACCACTCGCACACGATGCCCCGGCCCGTGAATCACAGGGACCTGCTCATCTGTGACGTGAAGGGTGCGCGCCGGTGCCTGCTTGAGATGAGCCGGCAGATTGACGAACAGTTGCAATGCGTGGACGCGGGCATTGGCCGCTGGGGTTTCTTCATGGGCCGCGCCGCTGGCGGCTGCCAGCCAGTAAAGATCACCGGCCTTGAGGGCCAGGTTATGACCCAGGGTGTCGCGGTTCAGAAAATCGCCCTGTGAATCTTCGAACAGCGCGGTCACCGCAGAGATACCGGCGTGCAGATGAGGCGCGAAGGTGGGGGCGGTCATCACGAAGTGGTCCACCATCAGCAGCGGATCCATGCGCGTGGCGAACATTTCTTCTGAAAAGTGCAGCGCTGTGAAGCCTTCACCGATTGTGTGAGTGACGCCCGAAACGACTGCGCCCAGTCGTTGATCAATGAGCATGTCGGGTTCAAGCGTGGCGATGTGATTCATGGTGCAGCCCTCTGATTGGCGTCGTGTCGAAGGCCAATCTAGAGGCGAACCCGGATCCCGAGAAGCCGTCGTTTTCGGGATTCAACGTCCAGCCTCATGGACGATCTACATCAGCACCTTTTTCGGAAACTCCCGGGCCAGATGGTCGAGGAAGGCGCGCACCGACGGCAGCAGCCCCTGCCGGCACGGAATGAGCGCCGTGATGGTGGAGTCCCCCGCAAGCCATTCAGGCAGCACCCGTCGCAAGGCCCCTGATCGCACCGCCGCCCGGCAGACATAACCCGGCAACGCCACAATGCCCAGGCCACTGATCGCGGCATGCTGCAAACCGGTCATGTCGTCGCTCTGAAGCCGTGGTTCCAGGGGGATGACCACTTCCTCGTTGGCGTGATGGGCATGACGCAGGCGCCATACCGGGGCCACGCCCGACCGGGCCATGAACAATGCGGGATGTTTGTGCAGATCCTGAGGGGTCCGGGGCTCCCCGTTGGCGTCCAGATAGGCCGCCCCGCCGAACAGAAACCAGGGTGCCGGCGCCAGCGTGCGCTGCACCAGATCCGAGTCAGGCAATGGGCCGGAATGGGCACGCACCGCAACGTCGTAGTTCTCACCGACGATATCCACGGTGCGGTCTGCCGCATGGGACACGACGTTGACCTTGGGGTATTGAGCGAGGAAGTCAGCGATGATTTCCGACATCGCATACTGCATCGTCGCGTTGCCCGCCGTGCAACGAATGGTGCCGGTGGGTTCGGTCAGGCGGTGCCTGATGGTACTTTCGGCAAGCTCCGCCTCGCGCAGCATGGCCACGGCGTGCTGGTAGAACTCCGCCCCGGCGTCCGTCATCCCGAATTTGCGAGAGGTGCGGTTGAGCAGGCGCACGCCCAGGTTGGTTTCCAGTTGCTGGATGCGGTGGCTGAGGGTGGATTTGGGAATCTGCAGGGTTCGACCGGCGGCGGTGAAGCCGCCCCGGTCGGCCACATGGACAAAGAAAAAGAAGTCGTTGAGATCCAGCACTCGTCACCTCATCGTTCGTCTGGTTGGACGCTGAGGTGAGAGTGTGCCGGTAAATTGCGGGTTGTTCCAGAGACGTTATCGGGAGTTTTCAGCCACGGTAGGCCGAGGCGATCTGCCCGACCAGGGTTGCCCACGGCATGTCCAGCGCGCCATAGACGGGCCCTGCTTCGGGTCTGCCGTTGTCCTTGAGGATCTCGACCATCAGGGTCGCATAGTCCGACAGAATCACCCCTGCCTGCATCATGCGCAACAGGCCGACCTGGCGCTTGGTGTCGCTGAATGTCCCGGACGCATCGACTGCGACGTAGGCATCGTAACCCCGCGACACGGCGGTCATGGCCGGAAATGCGGCGCACACCTCAAGCGAGATGCCAGCGAAGATCAGCTTCCTGCGCCCGGTGGCTTCAATGGCGCTGGCCACGCGTTCATCGTCGTAAGCGTTGACCGAGGAGCGGTCGATGATTTCGATGCCGGGCAGTGCCTCGACCAGTTCGGGGAAGGTCGGCCCCCACATGCTGTCCCGCGCCGTGGTGGTCACGACAATTGGCAGCTTCAGCGCCAGTGCCGCTTTGGCGAGCGCCACCACATTGTGCTTCAGCTCGCCAGTGGAGTAGTCACGAACGCCGGTCATCAGTCCCACCTGATGGTCGACCAGAACCAGGGCGGCGTTGTCGGCGGTGAGCGGTTCATAGGTGCGTAGGCTCATTTCATCATCCTCTTGAGTAGAAATGGTTTCATCCGGCGACCGCGTTTGTGGTCGTGGTGGAACAGAAGCTACGGCTTAAGGAACGCTCTCAGAAGCCCATGAAACCCGAACTCAGCTTCTAACCTGTTGGACGATCTCATCTGGCGGCAAATTTTCCGAACCTTTGCCAAGAGGCCCTGCCTTACCTGTAAGTCCCCATGGTGACTGGCAAGGAGAGCCTGATGACCAGCAATACCCGATCAAAACGGCAAGTCGAGAGTTTGCGTCGCATACGTGAGTGGCATCTGGAAAGTGCGCTGCGGGCCCAGATGGACGGGCGCGGCGACGAAAGCAGGTTTCATATGCACCACTACCGATTGCTGGGCCCGGCAGTAGAGCACAGCGAACCCGGGGTCGCAGGACGTTCGACCCTGTCGGTCACGGGTTCGCGTGTTGATTGAACTGGGAGGCGTTGATCAGTTCTGCAACGCCTGCACCGAACCGCCATCGACCCGCAGGTTGCTGCCGTTGATGAACGAGGCGCGGTCCGACACCAACAATGCAATGGCCGCCGCGACTTCTTCCGGCTTGCCACGGCGCTTCTGCACAATGCCCGGACGTTCCTCATTGAGGAAGCTTTTGATCGCCTCGTCGAACGACACGCCCATTTCCTGGGCCCGCTTTTTCATCATGCCGTCAGTCATGGGTGTTTCGATAAAGGCCGGGGCCACGGTGTTGCACAGCACGCCATGGGCAGCTTCCTTGTACGACAGATTCTTGATGAAGGCCGCCAGCGATGCCTTGGCGGTGTTGTAGACCGCTTCTTCCCAATAGGGCTGGGTGGCATTTTCCGAGGTGATGCACACGAAGCGGCCCCAGTTGCGGGTGCGCATGTCAGGGATCGCGGCGCGTGCAACTCGCACGGCTGAGAAGAAGTCAGTGTTCCAGGCTTCCAGATAGTCCTGGTCAGACAACTCCAGCGGGTCGCCCTTGGCGCCCGTGACGCCGGCCGTGTGGACCACGATGTCGATCTTGCCGAACTTCGCCCGGCCCTGGCTGACGACGCGTTCGACCTGATCTTGCCGGGTCATGTCGGCGGCGACGAAGAGGGCGTCGATGTTCAAGCCCGCATAGGCCTCTTCCAGCTTGTCCTGCTTGATGTCACTCAACACCAGCAGCACGCCTTCTTCGCTCAGTTGCCTGGCGGTGGCCAGCCCGATCCCTCCGCTCGCACCCGTGATCAGCGCGACGCGGCCTTTGATTCCCAGATCCATAATCACCTCGTTGTTACTGATGGTGCCGACAGCTCGGCATGCAAGTGCCCAAGGGGCGCGTGTTCATTGATCGCCAGGTGCGATGCGCCTGGCGAAGGCAAGCATCAGCTTTGCCAGGGCCTGGGGTGTTTGCAGCGGCATCAGATGCCCGGCCTCGGGAATGACTTCCAGCTGACTGTGCGGGAAGGCTTCAAGAGTGGTTGCGCGTTGCTCGTCAGGGCCGGGCACTTGCTGGTCGGCCCCGCCGCAGATCAGCAGCACGGGATAATTCATCGTCCCCAGGCGTCTGCTCCAGTCTTCACGGCTGCCATGGTCAACCCAGGCGCACCACGCGGCCAGGTTGACGTGCTCGGCATCGGCGATGGCGATTTCCCTGAGGTGATCGGGAAGCCGAACGGCGCTGGAGTCATCCACGAAGGCCTCGGCGGCAGGCCGGCTTTTATCGTAGGCACGCTGTTCGTCACGCTCACTGTCAGTCATCGGCTGCGGGCCGGGAGGAGAGGGGGCGACCAGCACCAGGCCCCGCAGGTAGGCGGGATGTCGGGACGCCAGAACCACCGCGACTTTGCCTGTCATGGAGTGGCCCACCAATACGCAATCGGTCAGGCCCAACTCGCGGATTGAGCGATCCACATGGTCAGCCATCGCTTCCACGCTGTAGCCTTCAACGTGTGCCGCATCACCGAAACCTGGCGTGTCCAGTGCCACGCACAGATGCGTGCGGTCAAGGTAGGGAAGGGTTGGCGACCAGGTGCGATGCGACCCACCCAGAAAATGCATGAGGACGAACGCCGGTGACCCATGACCTTGAATGCTATGCGGGAGCATGACGGTTACTCGTGGATGTTTGCTAGTTGAGCGATGCGAGACTGCCAAAGTTCAAACGGATCCACTCTTCTTGCGGGTCTTCTTCGCAGGCTTGTTTTCAGCAGCCCCGAGACGAATCCAGGTCGGCGCGTGATCGCTTGGATGCTCTTCGCCGCGCACCCAGGCGTCGACACCGGCATCCTGCAGACGAGGCGCCAGGGCTGGATTGAGCAGGAGGTGGTCGATGCGCAGGCCGGAGTTTTTCTGCCAGTGCTGACGGAAGTAATCCCAGAAGGTGTAGACGCGTTCGTCCGGATACAGGTGCCGCACCGAGTCGATCCAGCCTTGAGCCAGCAGGCGGCTGTAGCATTCCCGGCTCTCGGGTTGGAGCAGGGCGTCCTTGAGCCAGGAGCGCGGGTTGTAGATGTCTTCGTCCGTCGGCACCACATTGAAATCCCCGGCCAGTACGACAGGGTGTTCACTGGCGTGCAACGATTTTGCGTGCTCGATCAGGTGTTCGAACCAGCGCAGCTTGTAGTCGAATTTTGGCCCGGGCTGGGGGTTGCCGTTGGGCAGGTACAGGCAGGCGACAATCACGCCGTGGGCCGCTGCCTCGATGTAGCGCGCCTGGGTATCCGCCTCCTCGCCTGGCAAGCCCTTCTGGATCAGCAGGGGTTCGGAGTCACGGGCCATGATGGCCACGCCGTTCCACGAGGTCTGGCCCAGGTGCACAGCGCCGTAGCCTGCGGCTTCGAGGTCGCTGGCCGGGAACGCCTTGTCCGGTGCCTTGAGCTCCTGCAAACAGACGATGTCAGGCTGCTCGCGGTCCAGCCACTCCAGCAGATTGGGCAGGCGGGCGCCGATGCCGTTGACGTTGAACGTGGCGATCTTCAGGTTTTCCACTCTGCACACCTTCGACTAGTCCGAGCCTATTTATCTGAGGGTTTGCGAGTGACGGAGTTCGCGATTTATCGCCGGCGTGAGTCTTGCCAGACAACGGCGGGAATCGACGAGGCTGTCTAGGTCATTCGCCGTTGCACGCCAGGGCTGCGTGTATCAGTGTCAAATGGCTGAGCCCCTGGGGGAAATTCCCAAGGGGCAGGTTGGAATCGGGGTCGAGCATTTCCGCCATCACGCCATGGCTGGGCGTGATCCGTTTCAACAATGCCTCGAGTATGTGCTGGCCTTGTTCTCGCTGGCCCAGCAACGCGTAGGCTTCCACCAGCCAGAACGAGCAGGCGAGAAAACACCCTTCCTTTCCTTCGGCGCCGGTGTAGCGAAAGATCAACGGGCCCCGCGACAATTCCCGGGCGACTGCTTCGCGGGTGAGGACGACCCGGTCCACGCGTTCGAATCCAAACCGCGCAGCCAGCAGCACGGACGCATCGAGGCGGTCGGTATTGGCATACATGGTGTAGGACTGCTTGCGCTCGGACCAGCAGTGCTCGTCGATCCAGTCGCGAATCCTGTCGCGCTCCCTGGCCCAGCGCTGGGCTTTGCCGTCGGGAATCTGCCCAGCGTCGGCCAGTTTGCTTGCGCGGTCCAGGGCCACCCAGCAGCCGATCTTCGAGATGGTGTAATGGCGTTGTTCCGGCAACTCCCAGATGCCTGCGTCGGGCGTCTGCCATTCATCTGCGCACTGGTCGGCAAGGCTGTGCAGCAATTGCGCCGTGCCCTCGTCGAGCAGATGACCTTTGGCGACGAACAGCGAAGCGGTTTCGAGAATGTCTCCATACAGGCTCAGTTGCAGTTGATCGTACGCCGAGTTGCCGATCACGACAGGGCGGCTGTCCATGTAGCCTGACAGAGGAATTTCCTGAACGTCGTCCACTCGATCACCGTCGAGGGTGTAACACACATGCATGCGTGGCCCGTGCTTGCGAATCACCCCGATGAGCCAGGCGAATGCAGCCTTGGCCTCCTGCAGCGCGCCGACCCGCAGCAGGGCCTTGATCGTGTACGCCGCATCGCGCACCCAGGCATAGCGGTAATCGTAATTACGGTCGGAGCCGATTTTTTCCGGTAGCGAGCTGGTTGCGGCAGCGGCGATAGCCCCGCTTGGCGAGTAAAGCAGCAGCTTCAGCGCAAGGGCTGAGCGTCGCACCTCGGTGGCGTAGGCGCCGGTGAAGTCCAGCGTTTTGGTCCAGTCGCGCCAGGCGCCGTCGCTCAAATCGATCCGTGCGTCGATCTGCTCCAGAGTGGGGACCGCGAACGGCTCATCCTCAGAGGCGAGCAGAGCCAGCGTCACCCGCCGCCCGGCACCGACCGTGAAGCGTGCCCTCACCAGGCGATCGGTGTACTCGGTGATCTCAATCTCGGGGCTGGTGCGCAGCATCACCATCAAGGTGGCGATATGAAACACCTTGCCGTGCTGAGTGTCCTGAATCCATGGGCTTGCAGTGTCGGCACGGGTGCCTGGCTTGAACACCAGATCAAACTCGACTTCGCCTTCGACGCCCTCCAGGCGCCGCGCCAATTCACTCCAGGGCAAGCGCCCGGCATTGCCGCTGTTGAGCGACTCCGTCAGACGCACACTTCCTGAAGCCGTGGTGAAGGTCGTGCAGGCAACGTTGCTGTCGGGCAGATAATCACGCTCGATGGTGAAGGCCTCGCGCGGCGTCAGGCTGAAAAAGCCGCCCTTGTCGGCACTCAACACCCGGTCAAACAGCGGTGGCGAGTCCATGTTGGGCGCGCACCACCAGTCAATGGAGCCATCGGTTGCCGACAGGGCGACGGATCGACCGTCACCCAGGGCAATGTACTGGTCCAGAGGTACGTAGCCGTTCTCACGGGGCGAGATGGTGCGTTGGACACTCATGGAAGTGGGTTACCGCCGGTTACGCCGAACACTTCGCCAGTGATGTAGCTCGACTCCTGGTTGGCCAGCAGCACGTAGATCGGGGCGCATTCGGCGGGCTGACCCGGACGGCCCATAGGCGTCTCGGAGCCAAATGTGGGAATCTTCTCTTGAGGCTGGCCGCCACTGGGTTGCAACGGCGTCCAGAACGGGCCGGGCGCTACCGCATTGACGCGAATGCCCTGGCTGATGACCTGTTTTGCCAGCGCCTTGGTGAAGGCGACGATGGCTGATTTGGTCGGGGCGTAGTCCAGCAGCGTTTCCGAGGGCTGATAGGCCTGAATCGATGCCGTATTGATGATGGTCGCGCCAGGCTTGAGCAAGGGCAGGGCAGCCTTGCAGACCCAGAACAGGGCGTAGACGTTGGTCTTGAATGTTTCATCGAACTGTTCAGTGGTGAGATCGGCGATGGATTTCTGCGCGATCTGCTTGCCGGCCACGTTGACCAGGATGTCCAGACCGCCCAGGCCTTCCGATGCTGTGCTGACCAACTCTTTGCAGAACGCTTCACTTTTCAGGTCACCCGGGATGCACACCGCCTTGCGTCCTTCGGCTTCGATCAGAGCGACCACTTCCCGGGCGTCAGCTTCTTCTTCCGGCAAGTAGTTGAGGGCGATGTCGGCGCCTTCCCGGGCGTAGGCAATAGCGGCCGCGCGGCCTATGCCGGAGTCTGCCCCGGTGATCAGCGCTTTGCGACCTGCCAGCCTGCCAAACCCTTTGTAACTGGTTTCGCCATGGTCCGCGGCGGGCAGCATTTCATGCACCGTGCCTGGCGGGGTCTGGGGTTGCCTGGGGAATTCAGGTTGTGGGTATTGGGTCAGCGGGTTTTGCATCGCGAATTGGTTTTCGGTCGCCATTACGCATTCTCCTGCGAATCATTGAAGGATCTGATGGCGTTTGCGCCAACTTGAGTCCTAATGTCCGATGGGCCGCAATGGCAAAACGTTCAGTCTTTCTGCTTCCCGATCAGGAACCCGATCAGAACTGACCCCGGCACTCTACCTTTTGGCGGCTGCCTTCAATAACACGCGAGACAGCTGATCGATCGAATACGGCTTGTGCAGAAGCTCGAAGCCGGCTGACCCGTGCTGAGCAAGCACGTGGCTGTAGCCGGATGTCAGCACCACCGGCAGGCCGGGGTAGTGTTCGCGAAGCTCATGGGCCAGTTCGATGCCGCTCATGCCCGGCATGACGACGTCCGAGAACACCACATCAAACCGGTCTGCTCCGGCTTTCAGCTCATCCAGCGCCGCAAGCGCGGTGGCAGCGAGGACTGGCCGATACCCAAGCTCAGAGAGGGCCTGAACGGCAAAGGTGCCGACATCAGGGTTGTCCTCCACCACCAGCACAGAGGTGCCATGGCCCTCTTCAAGGGCTACGGGAGATTCCGGGGGTTGCGGGGCGGGGTGCTGCGCAGCGACTCGAGGAAGGTACAGGGTGAATGTGGTGCCATGGCCCACATCGCTGGCCACGGCGATTTCGCCGCCAGACTGTTTGGCAAAGCCGAACACCTGGCTCAGGCCCAGGCCTGTGCCTTCACCCACACCTTTGGTGGTGTAGAAAGGCTCGAAGATCTGTTCGAGGTGCGTGACCGGAATGCCCGAACCCGTGTCGCTGATGGACACAGCCACAAACGGCCCTTCCAGCGCAGGGTGAAGCCTGACCGAGGGCATCGATTCCACAGCCCGGACGGCTATCGAAAGTTTGCCTTCTCCCAGCATCGCATCACGTGCATTGGCGACCATATTCACCAGCGCGGTATCGAACTGGTTGGGGTCGGCATCGACAAAGCAGGGCGAATCAGAAAGCTCGATCAGGGTATCGATGCGTGAGCCAGTCAACGTCCCCATCATGCTGCTGATCGCCCGCACGTTGTCGCAGACACTGAACACTTCGGGTTGCAGGGCTTGTCTGCGGGCGAAGGCCAGCAACTGTCCGGTGAGCCTTGCGGCGCGATCCACCGTTTCCGAGATGGCCGTGACGTACCTGAGCCGTCGTTCATCCGTGAGGGCAGGCCGCATGAGAAGGTCGGTCGAAGACCGGATAACGGTCAGCAGGTTGTTGAAGTCGTGGGCGACGCCTCCCGTCAATTGACCTACCGCCTCCATCTTCTGCGATTGGCGCAACGCCTCTGCCTGCTCGCGCTCTGTCGTCACGTGGCGACCGGCTGCGTAGACAAGGCCGTCTTCAAAGGTGCCTGTCCAGCTGAACCATTTGTAAGATCCGTCCTTGTGCCGCAGCCGGTATTCATAGGGCACGGTGAGCGGGGCGTGGAAAATACCCTGGAAGACTGCAATGGTTGCCACCAGGTCCTCGGGATGGGTGTAGTCGGCGAAATTGGCGCCGAGCAGTTCCTGCTCCGACCATCCCAGTTGTTCGCTCCAGCGCGCGTTGACCGCCACCAGCTTGCCTTCGGGGGAGGCGATCACCAGAAGCTCCTGCGAGAGGCCCCAGGCGCGGTCCCGCTCTCTGGTGCGCGTGGCCAGGGCGGCTGCCTGTTCGCGCTCTGCGGTGATGTCCCGCGCAGTGCAATAGATCTTGCCGTCTTCCAGCACCGCGACCCACGCCAGCCAGCGATAACCTCCGTCGCGGTGCCGGTAGCGGTTTTGAAACCGTGAGACGGGACGTCCATTGGCCGCTGCAGACAGAATGCCTCGCGTCGCGGGCAGGTCGTCCGGGTGTACGAGGGAGAAGAGGTCCGTCTGGAGCTCTTCCGGCGACCACCCCAACACGATTGTCCAGGCGGGGTTGGCCGCTTCAATCCTTGCGTCAGCGCCGATCACTGACAGAAGATCAGGGCTCAGCAACCAGGTCCGGCTACGCTCCGTGGCGCGTTCATTGACCTTGCTCTCAAGGGTGGTGTTGAGTTCCCACAGGGCTTCCTGGCTGCGGCGCAGCCTCTGGTCTGAGCGGTGTCTTTCGATAGCGAGCGCGGCGGTTTGAGCAATCACCGAGATGGCTTCGATATCACCTAGCGTGGGCGCGCGGGGTTCAACGTAGTAGACGGCAAAGGTGCCAAGCACGCTCCCATCTGCCGCCTTGATCGGCATCGACCAGCAGGAGCGCAGGCCGTGGCACAGAGCGAGATCCGCGTAACCTTCCCAGAGCGGATCGCAGGCGATGTCATTCACATACACCGGAGTGCCGCGTGCCGCTGCGGTACCGCAAGACCCGATCCCTTCTCCGATCGCAATGCCATGGATGGCTTCGTTGTACACCGCCGGCAGACTCGGCGCGGCCCCGTGCAGCATGTACTGCCCGTCTTCGCTGAGAAAGAGAACCGAGGCCATCATGTTGGTGCTCTGCGCTTCCACGGCAAGTAGCAGCTCACTCAAGACGTCAGCGAGCGGAATGCCTGCAGCAATCTGGCCGAGAACTTTTCTCTCCCGCTCTACCAGAGCGGCAGGGGAGTAGATGCCCCCGATCAGACCTGAGTCGATGGAAGGTTTCGCGCCAGAATCTTCGAACACGGTAGAACTCTCGGGAGAATATGCACCGATTGTGGGAATCAGTGCCTGTGGCTGGAAAATCGGTAACACTGGACCTGGAGCGCGCAGGCCTCACCCGGCAATAAGCCAATACTTCGATATTTCAGGTGAGGGTGTCCAAATCACAACGCGCAGACAGATTGGAGCATCCGAAGCGCCCAATCGTTCCACGGAGTTTTCGACCCGCTGTTTCGCGGTATTGGAAGGCAACGCTTCGATGCAGCGCATTCTCCAGCATCACTGCCGGTCCGGCAATCTGGCGTTTTCAGGCAGCTATCTCGTAACGCTACAACCCTTGATACCACTGCGCGTACGGCGTGTTCTTCACCATGTGCCTGTTCAGGTCTGGCGCTGCGTCATCCCACCAGACCGGCCCTCGCTCTCCCAGTGCCACTTTGGCAGTCTGGACCGATGCGCGGGCGGTCTTCATTTCGTCCGGGTCACCTGAAGCCTTGGCGGCCTTCACCGCTCGCCTGGCGTCCATCAACTCGTTCACCAGGCGTTGCCGCGTCTGCGCATCAAGCCCAGGGTTCGAGCAGCGCCACAGCCGGTCGTTGACGACGAAGTAACGGCCATCGGGCGTGACAGGATTCATGGTCCGTACCTCGCAACAGAACGGGAACTAGGCACCGCCTGCCTGGGCCACGACCTTGATGTCTGTCAGGCCGACCCGCTCTGCCTGTTGCAAGATCTCCGCTGGCGTAGCGTCTGCATTGGGCATCATCAGGCTGTTTTCGCCATCGCCGAAATGCAGTTCCAACAAGTGCATTGCGGCATCGTGGACAGAGAGTTCCGGCTCATGCAGTTCGATGGAATGGGTGCGGGGTTCATCGTTGAATCGGTACTGCAGGCTGTAGGTATGCATGGCAACGTCCGTGGTAAGAAAGGGGATGTTGAATAACCTGACTTGCTGGTCAGCTTTAAGTTCAAGAAATCCCTTTCGGACTGGAGAAACATTTCGCAACATTCCCGTGTGCCGGGAGTCGTAGCTGTAATCCCGACTTAAGGCCGCACATGAAAACACCTCGCCCCGCCGCACGCCTGAAACCCCTCAACGAACTTCGAAATCTCAAGATGGCCCGATCTGCCCATGCCTATGTCAGGGGCAGTACGGTGCAGTTCTACGACTGGTTGCACACGCAGTCCGGCCGACGTCTGCCCAGCGGCCCGCCAGTGTGGATCTGCGGCGATTGCCATGCCGGAAATCTTGGCCCTACGGGCGATCTGAAGGGCGGCATCGACATTCACATCCGTGATCTGGACCAGACGGTCATTGGAAACCCGGCCCACGACCTGGTGAGGCTCGGCCTGTCTTTGGCGACGGCTGCCAGGGGCTCGGACCTTCCTGGCGTCACCACCGCGCGCATGCTTGAAGAAATGATGCGCGGCTACGAGATGGCGTTCGAGGAAAGTGTCGAGGAAGAGCCTCCACGGCCCGCTCAAGTGAAGGCCGGGATGCGCACGGCTGTTCGGCGAACCTGGAAGCATCTGGCCCAGGAACGCATCGAAAACACCAAGCCCACGTTCCCCCTTGGCAAGCATTTCTGGCCCCTGTCCAGAGCCGAGCGATCAGCGCTGCGTGAGCTGTGCGCCACCCATGACATTCACGCGCTGGTGACCTCGTTGAAAGGCCGCTCCCACCACGACAACGTGGAGATGCTGGACTGTGCCTATTGGGTCAAAGGCTGCAGCTCGCTGGGCTTGCTGCGGTATGCAGTGCTCATCGGGATCGGCGAGGGCGAAGATCTTGAATACTGCTTGCTGGACGTGAAGCAGGCCGTCGCCGCCGCTGCGCCCCGTTCGCCACGCATCTCCATGCCTCGGGATAACGCCAGGCGGGTGGTGGAAGGTGCGCGACATTTGTCTCCGGGTCTGGGGAATCGCATGGTTGCCGCTCGCATGATGGAGAACGGCTTCTTCGTTCGCGAGCTGCTTCCCCAGGACATGAAGCTCGAGCTGGATCAGATCAGCCAGACGGAAGCGATCCAGGCGGCAGGCTACCTGTCCCGCGTCGTCGGCCATGCCCACGCCAGGCAGATGGATTTGAGCACCCGTGCGGCCTGGATCAGGGATCTGCAACTCAACCGCTCACAGACGCTGGATGCGCCGTCATGGCTGTGGTCGAACGTTGTGCAGTTGGTGGGGAGTCACGAACAGGGCTATCTGGAGCACTGTCGACGCTATGCCTTGGATGCCTGAGCGGACGCCCAAGGCCCGCCCACGGGCTAGGGAGACGTGGGTCGCGCTGATACAATCGGGGACGCATCCTGCGCGTATGCGTCATCTCAACCCCGAAAAAAGATTTTTGTAAGGACTGATTTATGCAGTCGGCACTGGAAACAGTCGCTCTTTTTTGCCACAAGCTGGCGTATGAAACTGAAGATCAAAGCCCCATCTTGCGTGACGATCTGGTCATGGGCGACTACCAGAGCGATGTCTTCGAGCTGCTGCTGAAAAGGGGAGATGTCGAAGCCATCCAGCAGAAGGTCAACGAGTGCCTGCTCATGGCGCTTGAAGCAATGGGCGGCGCTGAAAAGCCACTCGGGCGTGAGCTGCAACGGCTGTCGGCAGGGTTTCACGCCGCCCGGACGCTGGACTCCATGACTGCTCCGCTGGCTATGATCAAGGGGTATCTGCGAGAGGTGCTGTAGGAGGAGACAGTCCGGCAGCTTTTGCCTTGGGCCATGATAATGCCACTTTGAGACGTCGGCTAACGTATGGCGGCGCTTTTGCACTATCCGTTCGCGCAGATTCGTGCAGTACGCCCGATATCGCTATTCAAGTCTTTCTGTAACCGGCTGAATCACAGCAGGAAATTCACATCCTCTCGCTGGCACGTCCGCTGCAATCTATCTGGAGTTACCGGCAGGACAGGCATCCAGACCCGTTCGCCAACCGTGATACCAGAGGAAATGAAATGAACGCCATCGACCTTCTCAAAGCCGACCACGAACGCGTCAAGTCCATCCTGACTCAGTTGAGCGAGTCCACGGAGCGGGGTGTGAAAAAACGCACTGATCTGCTCGCCAAGTTAGAGATGGAAATCACCATTCACACCAAGCTGGAGGAAGAGATTCTCTACCCCGCGTTCAAAGAGGCGGGTTCCAAAGAGCAGGACGTCATGTATTACGAGGCCAAGGAAGAGCACCGTACAGTTGACTCGCTCGTGCTTCCGGATCTCAAGAATACAGACCCGGCAACGCCAGAGTTTTCTGGTCGGGTGAAGGTGGTCAAAGAGTTGCTGGAGCACCATATCGAAGAAGAGGAAACCGAGATGTTTCCCCAGGCCAAGAAGCTGCTCGGCAATGCCAAACTGGATGAGCTGGGTGCGCAGATGGAAACCATGAAAGCCGATTACAAGAAAGCGTCGTTATCTGGGCTGGCTGCATAAACCGGTGTCAACGCGCCCGGCTCATTGCCGGGCGTTTTTGCGTGTGTTTAGCACGCATTGACATATCGGTAAATCTCGATATCCTGAGCTCATGGAACTGGTCGAAATATTCAAAGCCCTCTCGAACCCGACGCGCCTGCAGATTCTCAAAGGCCTGAAGGATCCCGTAAAGAACTTCCCGCCTCAGGATGAAGGCGACGTTCTCACGGTGGGCGTGTGCGTGAGCAGTATTCAGGAAGGTATCGGGTTGTCGCAGTCCACGGTGTCGGGCTATCTGGCGACGCTGCAGCGGGCAGGGCTGGTCGAGGTTCGGCGCATCGGTCAGTGGACCTACTACAAGCGCAACGAAGCCACCATTGGCGCGCTTGCCGAAGTCATAGGGAAAGACCTGTAGTTTTTTTAGCGCAATATATCGAGATATCTCGATATCCCTTATTCTAGATGCGAGGATTCACCATGAAAGCGACGGTACTGAAGTCATTTGGCGGGCCTGATTCGTTCGAGCTGTGCGACGTGCCCAAGCCTGTCCCTCAAGCCGGGCAGGTGCTGGTCCGGGTGCATGCCACCTCCATCAACCCGCTGGATTACCAGGTGCGACGCGGCGACTACCCTGACCTGGTACCGCTGCCGGCGATCACCGGGCACGACGTTTCGGGCGTGGTCGAAGCGGTCGGGCCGGGTGTGACGGCTTTCGTTCCAGGCGATGAAGTCTGGTACACCCCGCAGATATTCGAAGGGGCAGGCAGTTACGCCGAGTATCACGTGGCTGACCAGAGCATCGTCGCGAGAAAACCTGCGTCGCTCAGTCATCTTGAAGCAGCCAGCCTGAGCCTGGTGGGCGGCACGGTGTGGGAAGCGTTGATCGTGCGGGCGGCGTTGCGGGTAGGGGAGAGCGTTCTGATCCACGGCGGCGCGGGCGGGGTCGGGCATGTGGCGATCCAGTTGGCGAAAGCCATGGGCGCCAGGGTATTTACCACCGTGCGCGAGGCAAATGCTGAGTTCGTGCGTGGCCTGGGCGCCGATGGGGTCATCGACTATGAGAACGAGGATTACGTCGACGTGATCATGGCCAAAACCGATGGCCGTGGGGTTGATGTGGTGTTCGACACCATCGGCGGCAACACCCTGTCGCGCAGCCCCGACGCGCTTGCCCAACTGGGGCGCGTGGTGTCGATCGTGGACATCGCCCAGCCGCAGAATCTGGTTCAGGCCTGGGGCAAGAACGCGAGCTATCACTTCGTGTTTACCCGACAGAACCGCGGCAAGCTCGATGAACTCAGCGCACTGGTTGAGCGGGGGCAGTTGCGGCCACATGTGGGCGCCGTCTACTCGCTGGCCGACATCGCGCTGGCCCACGCCCGACTGGAAAGTTCCAACAACGGCCTGCGAGGCAAGATTGCGATTGCGGTCGAGCCATCGCTGATCCCTTGAGCCTTCACTCCCCCCGTTCACGTCATTGACGAGGCACACCATGATTTACGAAATCGCGCTGCTCCCTGTTCACAAGGATCGTATCGACGCATTCAGGAATGCCTTTGCCGAGGTCGCGCACCTGCTGACCCGGGCAGAAGGTTACGGCGGCCACATGCTGGCGCAGGGGATCGAGACTCCCGAGCAATTCAACCTGATCGTGCGCTGGCGCTCCCTCGAGGATCACACGCCGGGTTTTGAAGAGAGCGAAGACCATCGGTTGTTCATGCAGGGTCTTGAGAGCTTCTTTTCCCAGGAGCCGGTGGTCTATCACATCAATGGCAACGAGGACCTGTCAGGCTGGTCGATTCCTGGCGCCTAGCTCTTGAAGCTGAAGAGATGGATGAACGCGGAAAACCCGCCCAGCACTACCCACAATGTGGAGAAAATCCAGGGCGCGCGCATCGAGAACTTCAGCGCTTCGCGGTAGCCGCCCTCGTTGGATTCACGTTTGGCGAACAGCGGGGAATCGTCGTAGACATCGCTCATGCGTGGCTGGCTGGCCAACAGGTGACTCTGCTTGAGGTACCAGTGATCGATGATTTCGTACGCCGCCTTGATCCCTGACCAGGCATGCAGCGAAGTGATCAGTCCCAGCACCGAGAGCAGTACCGAAACCACCAGTGAGAAGAGGTTGCCCCAGTCGGGATTGACGTTGGCCATCGACGATGAATAGGCAATGACCAGGAACGACTGGGCACCCAGATAGGCGTTGGTGCGGCCGGAGAGCATGGTGGTTTCGTACTGGATTTCCTTGCGGTAGAAGTCCAGGCGATCCTTCAACGAGCCGAACATGATCGCGTCGTCGTCGGTCGGTGCGTCGAGGTTGGAGCCTTGGGTGATGATGTGACTCATGGAGCGTACGCCTTCATTCGAAAGTCCAACGTGACGGCAGGGGCGTCATGGGGCCTGCACAGGTTGCTCGATATGTAGGTGAGAGAGGGATGTCGCGGATTAATTCAACGAAGTTCGCCTTCAAAGACGGGTGGCATAGGTTGTAGGAGCGCGCTTGCCCGCGACCGCGGTGTGTCTGCAAACGGGTTCGCCGGCTGACGAAACGCCGTCGCGGGCAAGCGCGCTCCTACGGGTAGCGAGCCTGCTGGAGGGTTTCACTCAACAGTTGCGCAACCCGGTATTCCACTGTTCCCTCGCTGCCACCTACCTCGAACACGGCGCAACAGGCCGACGCACCGCCTTCGCTGGCACGGTTGACGGCGATGACGCTCCCAGGCCCGCCGCCTGTGTGGCCGGACAATATCATTCCGCTGGCAATCGGCCCGTGCATCAGGCCCAGGCCATAACCCGGTGCGACCCACGGCCGCCCAGGAATCGGGCCGCCCAAGGTTCGGGGCGTCTGCATCTGCTGGAGCAGGGCGCCGGGGAGAAGGTCATGGGTGAAGAGTCGATCCAGCAATAGGGCAGCTTGCGAAACAGGCCCGATCAGCAGGCCATGAAACACCCAGCCCGGGTCGTAGTTGGTGGAGAATCCCATATGCGCCGGTTGCAAATCCGCGGGCGTTTTTGCGAAGCGGACATTCGATATCCCCAGCGGCATCAGCGCCCGTTGAGCGACGGCATCATCAAGTGTCAGCCCCGTCAGCCGCTCAATCAGCCGTCCGACGAGCATGTAGCCGACATTGGAATAGCGCCAACCGGTGCCGGGGCTATAGCGAAGCCGGCTGCCGTCCAGGCGCTCCATCATCTCACTGGCCGACCAGGCCGGCTCACCGTTGGCGACAGCGGCGTGATAGTCGCCCAGTTCGCCGTAGTCCGCCAGGCCCGCTTCATGCCTCAGTAACTGACGCAGTGTGAAAGGCTGGTCGGGCAGCAGATCGTCCAGTCCAATCAGCCCGTCCCGCACCAGCGTCAGCGCGGTGGCGGCCAGGACTGTCTTGGTGAAACTCCACCAGGGGACCGCCAGTTCGGGGTGACTGGATGTGGTGATCTGGCCATTCAATATGAGCGATGTGAACATGGTTTCCCTTGGGTTATCTGGCTAACTCTTCGCGTTCAGCGATGGTGCTTGTCATCTGCGCTGCATTCTCCAGGTTAGGTTGGCGATCCTGAGGCAGCCACGCCGGCAAGCCGGACTGCTACGGGATCGGGGTCGACTGCAAATTCCTGAAGCACCGAGTAACGATGTAGCAGCCGGGCTTGCCCGCGAGAGCGGTCTTGAAACCGCCCCCGCCAGCAAGCCGTGCTGCTACGGGACCGGGGCCAGACGCAAATTTCCGCGCATCAGATAGCCCGGCAACGCACTGTTGATGCGATGGTTGACCCGCCAATGCGCGGATTCGTGGAT
The DNA here is from genome assembly GCF_044746825.1 of Pseudomonas sp. NPDC090201. Lineage (NCBI taxonomy): Bacteria > Pseudomonadati > Pseudomonadota > Gammaproteobacteria > Pseudomonadales > Pseudomonadaceae > Pseudomonas > Pseudomonas sp. NPDC090201. The sequence continues at coordinate 219,045 of NZ_JBIVCX010000004.1, read as the reverse complement.
GATCAAACGAGGCGATATATCCATATGACGGCCTTGGGAAATGACGGTGAAGGGTATCACTGGCGCGCGGATGTCACGTCACCGCCCACCGATTCCCGCGTAATCCAGGCGATGGCACACAACGCCATGCCTGCCACATTCAGCGTGACCGGGTTGAACGCGTCGATCAGCATCGATGGCTGCATCGCCGCCACGTCCACCAGCAGGCCGAGCAGGATGAGTGCGGTCAACGGTAAGGGCCAGTAGAGCCTGGGCAAGAACAGCAGCACTGCAGCCCAAACCAATTCGGCCGCGCCAGCTGCTTGCGATAACCACGCGGCACCTTCCAGGCCATGAGCCCGCAACAGTAACTGCTCGCCGGGGCTCAGGGCGATGAGCTTGGGCACCAGCCCGTGGTAGGCAAACATGAAGGCGAGACTGCCGCGAGCCAGCCAGTGAACCTGGCGCAGGGCATTCACGATCCAGCCTTGAGAAAGCGCCGCTGATGGTCCGCTGTCGGCAACAGGCAGACGTCGTGTTTGCCGAACAGCCGATAGCGGTTCAGGGCAATGCGATCGTACGCCCAGTCTCGAAGTGCTCGCGGGACTACACGCAGCAGCCCAAGTATCCGCCATGCAGCAGGCAATTGCGCCACCACCTCGAAGAACGCCTCCGAGCGCACCCAGTAATGCCGGCCGCGAATCACCGCCATGGTGTCGAACGCATCCACTGGCAACCCTGCCCACGTCAGCAACGCTTGTCCTTCGGCCGACTGCACGCTGGCCAGGCGGACGCGATGATGCCGGTCATGCCGGATCAGAAATTTCGCCCAGCCATTGCACAGCTTGCAGACACCGTCGAACAGCACCACGGTTTCACCGGGGGCCAAAAGCGGTGCAGGGGTCGGGCGGATCAGAGAGGCGGGCATTGCGGGTTCTCTGCAAGGCGAGGATGCGGAGCATTGTAGGGTGGGGTGGCGTTTTGTTTCCAGTCACGGCCAGGCAAAAAAAAGAGGCCTGAACCACCGGATTCAGGCCTCGCTCGCATTTCTTCGCTTGCCTACTGCAACGCCTGCTTCCCTACGGGAGCCGCACGCTCTACCACCGGCATGTCCTTGGCCACCGCCGGCGCGGTTTCGCGCATTTTCACGGCGCACAGCGTCGAGACCACGCCCAAGAGGCTGAACAGGATCGCCGGGCCCATCCAGCCGACCTGCGAGTACAACGCGGTGGCAATGAAGGGCAGGGTGCCTGCGACCAGCGATGCGCAGTTGTAGCCCAGGGAAATCCCGGAAGAGCGCACGTTGGCCGGGAACTGTTCGGTGAACCAGCTGGCTTCCACGGCGAAGATCGGGTCGTGGCTGAGGATCAGCGCCATGGCCACCGCCACGATGATCAGCGGCACGATGCCGGTGTTGATCATCATGAACATCGGGATGCCGAACACGATGGTGAACAGCGAGCCGATCAGGAACACCGGCTTGCGCCCGATGCGGTCACTCAGGGCGCCGTAAAACAGGTGGCTGCCCAGGCCGATGGCCGAGCCGATCATGGTGCCCCACAGCACGTTCTGCTTGGTGGCGATGCCCGAGAGCACCACGTAGGACAGCATGAAGCTGGTCGCCAGGTAGTAGCCGCCGGTTTCGGCCAGACGCAGGCCGGCGATCTGCAGCACCTTGCGCCAGTCTTCACGAATCACCTGCAACGCCGGCTGCTTGACCAGGGTGTTTTCAGCCTTGGCTTTTTCGAACTCCGGCGATTCACTGACGCTCATCCGAATCCACATACCCACGGCCACCATTACCACCGAGGCCAGGAACGGCGCGCGCCAGACCCAGTCACCTTCGAACAGCGCTGCCGACAGCAGGAACGCGCCGTTGGCCATCAGCAGACCCAGGGGAATGCCGATCTGCGGCACCGCGCCGAAGAAACCGCGACGATGGGCCGGTGCGTGTTCGCAGGCCATCAGCACCGCGCCGCCCCATTCGGCACCAAAGCCGATGCCCTGAATCATGCGCAGCAGAATCAGCAATATCGGTGCGATGACCCCGGCTTGCGCGTAGGTAGGCAGCGCCCCGATCAGGACGGTCGCGCCGCCCATGGCCAGCAGCGACCAGAGCAACACGGTCTTGCGCCCCAGACGGTCGCCGAAATGCCCGGCCAGGTAGCCACCCAAGGGGCGCATGAAGAAGCCCACGGCCATGGTCGCGAACGCCGCGAGGATGCCGACGATGGGCTCTGTGGTATGGAAGAACACCTGGCCAAACCAGCCTGCGGCAGCGGTGCCATAGATGAAGAAGTCGTAGCTTTCCACGGCCGAGCCGACCATGGAGGCGAAGGAAACTTTCCCCGCCTTGCTTTCTGTTTGTGCTGACGCCGTCGAGGATGTGCTCATGGCAAACTCCGAACTTTTATTGTTGTTGTAGCGGGCAGTCCAGCGTGTGGATTCTGCCCTGAGTGTTGGAACGGACCTTTACAACTGTATCGGGCTTACTCCCAGGTTTCGATGACCCGGCTGTCGTCGCGCCTGCCCAGCCCTGCGTCAGACGCCTGACTGAAGCGGGCGTGAGCGATGTCGAGCAACGGCACCGCCGCATTGCAGCCTTGCGCGGCAGACGCCACCAGGCCGCTGTCCTTGACGAAGATATCGACCATGCTAGTGACCTGGGTGTCAGTGCCTTCGAGCATGCGCGGCCCGCGATCGGAGAGCATCCACGAACCTCCGGCGCCTTTTTGCACCAGATCCAGCACCCGCGCCGGGTCCAGGCCCAGCGAACGCGCCAGGCTCAACGCCTCGGCCGCCGCCACCAGGTGCACCGAGCAGAGGTGCTGGTTCACCACTTTGATCGCCTGGCCGTCGCCGACGTCGGCGCCTGCATCACGCACTTCGCCCATGCTGCGCAGCACCGGTTCGACCCGTTCGACGGCGGCTTTGGGGCCCGAGGCGAAAATCAGCAGGCTGCCAGTGCTTGCCCGCGCCACACCACCGGTGACCGGGGCGTCGACCACTTGCACGCCTTTTTCCAGCAGGCGCACCGCCTGTTCACGCACCGAGGACGGGCCGACGGTGCTCATCACCACCCAATGCTGACCGGGGTTGAGCTCGGTGCACTGGCTGACCAGTGCGTCCAGTTGCGCCGGTGTGGCGACCATCACCACCACCACGTCGGCATCGATGGCCGCGCGCCAGTCAGCGCTGGACTCGATGCCCTGGGCCTGCGCCAGGGCGCGGTTGGCTTCACTCAGTTCGATGCCGACCACGCCGTGGCCCGCCTGCAGAATCTGCCGCGCCATGGGCAGGCCGATGGCGCCAAGACCGATAAATGCAACGTTCATCTTCGCGCTCCTCATGCCAGCCACTGACGGATGTTCGCCGCCATGACCTGAGTGGAAATGCCATAGCGATCATGCAAGGTCGGCAGGGCGCCGGCGTCGAGGTAGGCATCGGGCAGGGCGATTTGCTGGAATGCCGGGCTGACCCGCGCCTTGAGCAGCGTCAGGGCCACGGCCTCGCTCAGGCCACCGACCGTGCTGTGGTTTTCCGCAACCACCACCAGCCGGCCACTGCGGCGGCACTGCTCGATGATGGTGGCTTCGTCCAGCGGCTTGATGGTCGGCACGTGAAGCACCGCGACGTCTGCGCTGCCATCGCCCAACAGCTCGGCGACTTCCAGGGCGCGCATGGTCATGATGCCGCTAGAGATAATCAGCACATCCTTGCCGTCGCGCAGCAGCTTGGCCTTGCCCAGTTCGAATGTATAGTCGTACTGGTCCAGCACCATCGGCACCTTGCCGCGCAGCAGGCGCATGTATACCGGGCCGTTGTATTCGGCGATGGCGGTCACGGCCTGGGCGGTGTCCAGTGCGTCGCACGGGTCGATGACGGTCAGGCCCGGCACGGCACGCATCAGCGCCAGATCGTCGGTGGCCTGGTGGCTGGGACCGTAACCAGTGGTCAGGCCTGGCAGCGCGGCGCAGATCTTCACGTTGAGGTTTTCTTCGGCGATCACCTGGTGGATGAAGTCATAGGCGCGGCGGGTGGCGAACACGGCGTAGGTGGTGGCGAAGGGGATCAGGCCCTCTTTGGCCATGCCGCCCGCAGCGGCCATCAGCAGTTGCTCGGCCATGCCCATCTGCAGGTGGCGCTCGGGGAATTCGCGGCCAAAGATGTGCAGGTCGGTGTACTTGGACAGGTCGGCGGTCATGCCGACAATGCGCGAATCCTTCTGTGCGGCAGCGACCAGCGCATGGCCGAACGGGGCGGTTTCGGTGCGCTGCCCTTCGCTGGCGATGGAGGCGATCATCGCGGAGGTAGTCAGGCGTGGTTTGTTCATGGTTGGCGTATCCATCTCAGCGTTTCTCCGATTCCAGATGGGACTGGTAGCTGGCATCCAGAACCTTGATCGCGGCCTGCCATTCATCTGGCTCGACGCGAATGAAGTGGTTCTTCTCGCGCACTTCCAGGAAGTCCACGCCTTTGCCCATCAGGGTGTCGAACAGGATGACGCGAGGCTTGGCTTCCTTGAGCGCCATGGCCTCATCGAAAGCAGCGATGACCGCCGCCAGGTCGTTGCCATCGACACGCTGCACATGCCAGCCGAACGCCTGCCATTTGTCGGCCAGCGGTTCGAAATCAAGAACCTCATGGGAGTTGCCGTCGGCCTGCTGTTTATTGAGATCGACCAGGGCGATCAGGTTGCCCAGCTTGTGGTGCGCTGCGGACATGGCTGCTTCCCAGGTCGAGCCTTCGTCCAGCTCGCCATCGGACATGGAGTTGAACACCCACGCCGGGTTGCCTTTCATGCGCAGGCCCAGCGCCATGCCCACGCCAATCGGCAGGCCCTGACCCAGCGAGCCACCGGAGATTTCCATCCCCGGCGTGTAGCTCGCCATGCCGGACATCGGCAGGCGACTGTCGTCGGAGCCGTAGGTCTCCAGTTCGCTTTCGGGAATGATTTGCGCCTCGATCAGCGCGGCGTAGAGGGCGATTGCGTAGTGCCCGTGGGACAGCAGGAAGCGGTCGCGGCCTTCCCAAAGAGGATCGTTGGGGCGCACCTTCATGGCATGGCAGTAAGCGGTGGCCAGCACATCGGCCCAACCCAGCGCCTGGCCGACGTAACCCTGACCCTGAACCTCGCCCATGCGCAGGGCGAAACGGCGAATGCGCCAGGCATGATGGGCCACACGTGCGAGCGGCTCCATGGCCACTTCGGCACCTTGAGAAATCATCGTCATCTGTAAGTCCTGCTTATTTTTATTAAGAGGCAACCGGTGGTCAGAGATACACGGCAACTGATGTTCTGAATTCATCAAACACCCTGCATCCAACCTGTAATCAAGCTACCATCGGAAAATAAGCCCTTACAAAAGACATTTTTACAGCAATGACTGAGCAGAATTCACTAATCCAGCAGCTTCGCCGGGTGCCGCTTTCATCACTGCGGGTGTTCGAATCGGCGGGCCGCTCTGGCTCGTTCATTCAGGCCGCGCAGGAGCTGGGGATTTCCTCAAGCGCGGTCAGCCACTCGATCCGCAAGCTGGAAGAATCCATCGACATTCAGTTGTTCGAACGCACCACCCGCGAGATCAACCTCACGCCCAAAGGTCGCCTGTTGATGGAGCACGTGCAGCGCGGGCTGGAAGAAATGCAGCGCGGTTTCGTCCTCGCCAAGACCGACGAACCACCGCCGTTGCGCCTGCACACCGCACCCAGTTTCGGCATGCAATGGCTGATGCCGCGCCTGCACCGATTCGTTCAGGCCTACCCGGCCATCGACCTGCGCTTCTCAGCCAGCACCGACTACGCGCAATTCGAAAACGATGACTTCGACCTGGACATCGTCTACGGCGAACCGCGCTCAGCCCTCAACGAAAAAGTGCCCCTGGCCGTGGAACACCTGACCCCGCTGTGCAGCCCGGAGTTGGCGAAAAGCATTCGCACGCCACAGGATTTATACGAGCACCGGCTGATCCAGTGCGACGTGCAGATGCTGCAATGGAAGGGCTGGTTCGAGGCCAACCACCTCATGTCGCCCCATCACTACGCCCTGCGCTTCGACCGCAGCATCATGGCCATTTCGGCCGCCACCAACGGCATGGGCGTGGTGCTGGAATCGACCCTGCTGGCCCAGAGCGAACTGGAAAACGGCACCCTGGTCGCGCCGCTGCGGGCCGTGACCCACGACATTCAATACATCGGGCATTACCTCGTCTACCCGAAACGGCGGACGAGGCATGAAGCGGCGGAGGTGTTCAAGAAGTGGCTGCTCGATGAGCTGGGTGTGCGGCCTGCGGTGGCGGTTCAGGGGTGAACCGCACGGCAGGCAAACGTCTCAACCCGGCTGCGCCGCCAGGCTATTACTCACATTGCGCCCCAACACCAGCACCGTCACGAACCCACAGCCCACCAGCGCCGTGGCCAGGCTCATCAGCACCGAGGTGCCGGATTGGTCGACGATCTGTCCGCCGAAGAAGGAGCCCAGGGCGATGATGACCTGGAACAGGGCGACGAACAGCGGCATGCCGCGTTCGACATCCTTGGGCGCTACGACGAACATCCAGATGCTGGCGCAGGCCGGGAAGGCGCCGAAGGCGAAGCCCCAGAGTGCGATGAGCATGGCAGCGCCGGTCATGCCGGTGGCGAAGTAGGGGAACAGGGCGGTGCTGACGCCGATCATCAGCGCCACCAGCAGCAGGGTATGGCGCACGCTGCGGTTGGCGGCGAAACCGGCGAAGATGTTGCCCGCGACCCCGGCCACGCCGTACAGCAGAAGCAGCGAGCCAATCGTCGGCCCATCGAAGCCTGAGCTGTGCTTGAAGAACGGAGCGACGTAGGTGTACGCGGCAAAGTGCGCCAGGCCGATGAGCAATACCGCGATCAGCCCGACCCGGGCCTGCGGGTTGATGAATAGCGCAGGCAGGTCGCTGAAGCGAATGGCCTTGTCCGGATCCAGCCGCGGCAGCAGGAAAATCTGCGCCAGCAGCACCGGCACGCCCACAAGCGCGGTGACCAGGAACGTCATGCGCCAGCCCATCAGGCCGCTGAGCCAGGTGCCCACGGGCACGCCCAGCACGGTGGCCAGGGTGACGCCGATCATGATGATCGAGGTGGCCTGGGCGACACCCACACCCTTGGGCGCCAACCTGCCGCTGAGGGCGATGGCCGTGGCCCAGAAGCCGCCGATGCTGATGCCCAGCAGAATGCGGCCGAACAGCAACAGGTTGAAGTCGCTGGCATAGGCCACGACCGCGTTGGCGATGATCATGATCAGCGTCAGGCCGATCAGCAGATAGCGACGGTCCATGGCGCCGATGCCCACCGAGAGCAACGGTGCGGCCAGCGCGGCCATGATGCCGGGCAGGGTCACCATCAGGCCGGCGTGGCCTGCGCTGATGCCCAGATCGCTGGCGACATCATTGAGTACGCCGACCGGCAGAAACTCGCTGGTGACCAGGGCAAAGGCACCCACGGCGACAGAGAGAATCGCCAGCCATTGCTGTTTGACGCTCTGTTGGTTGTGTTCGGGAGGCGTGTGCGGGGCGTGACGGGCGCTTGGCATAAGACTGGGTTCCAAGGAGAGATGTCGCCTGAAGGCAGGCGAGGGGAGCGGGGATTGGCAGGCGATTATAGGAGCGGGTTTCGGCGAGTCCGCAGGCGAGCGGTTCGATAGTAAATATCAGTAGAAATGATAAGAGGTGCTGAATAGAGCGGTCGCCTGGGCGCCGGGAGTGAGCAGGGCCCACCTCCGTCCCGTAGCAGCACGACTTGCCGGCGGGGCGATTTCATGTACGCCGTCGTAGGCAGGCGTGCTCCTGAAGGGTTGAGGTCAGACCTACACCCCGCAGATATCCGTAGCAGTCCGGCTTGCCGGCGTCGGGGCTCTTGAAGACGCCCGCAGCGAGAGCTCGAAGGACTCAGGCCGTGCGGGCGACCATGCTGCTTTCAGCCGCCGGCGCGATGGGGATCATCGGTTTCCTGGTCATGCTCAGGATCACGACAGCTCCGGTCACCAACAATGCGCCTGCGATGGCGAATGCCCAGTTGTAGCTTCCAGTGGCCGTGATGACGTACCCCGTCACGATCGGCGCGAGCATGCCGAAGACATTCCCGCCCACCACGACGAACGCCATGGCGCGACCCACGTCCCCCGAGCTTGGCAGCAGGTCGTTGAGCAACGAGAAGTTGAGTGAGGTGGTCGAGGCGATGCCTGCCAGGGTCAGAGAAAAAATCAGCACCAGCATGGCAATGTCGTCTGCGAACGGGATCAGCAGGATGCAGCTTGCAACCAGCATGGTCAGCGCGATGACGTTGCGACGTTTGCCCGACGCAGCGCCGCTGCCGTTTTTCAGGTACTGGTCACTGAGCTTGCCGATCACGATGCACAACACCACGGCGGCAGCATAGGGAATGGCCGTGAACAGGCCGCTCTTGGCGATGGTCAGGTGCCGCACTTCCTGCAGGTAGCTAGGCAGCCAGGTCAGGAAAAGATACTGGGTGTAGACGTTGCAGCCCTGAGCGATGGCCAGGCCCCAGAGGGTTGGCGTCTTCAGCAGCTTTTTGAGGCCATAAGCGGCATTAGTGGCGTTACCGGCGGTGCTGGTAGCGCGTGTGGCGACGATATGTTCGCGCTCGCCCTGGGCGAGCCATTTAACCTGCTCAGGCTTGTAGTAGAAAAAATACCAGGCCACCAGCCAGACGAAGCCGATAGCGCCGGCGATCACGAAGGACATGCGCCAGCCAAACGCGGCAACCAGTGCAGCCAGAACCACCGAGCAGATGGCAGGGCCTGCGTAGGAGCCGCTGTTGAAGATGGCCGTGATGGTGCCGCGCTCTGTGCCGGGAATCCATTCACGTATGACCTTGGCGCCCACCGGGTTGCTGACCGATTCCCCCGCACCCATGACCAGGCGCGCGGTCAGCAGGCTGGCGAAGCTTGAGGCAGCACCGGTGAGGGCGGTCGCCAGGGACCAGATAAAGATGCCCAGGCCGCCGACGCGTTTGACCCCGTACTTGTCGATCAGCAGGCCGACCGGAATCAGAAAGAGCGCATAGCTCCAGATAAAGGAAGAGAACAGGTAGCCCATCCCCACGGATGTGAGGTGAAACTCTTCAGCGATGGGTTTGGCCGCAATGGAAAGCGCGATGCGATCCATGTAGTTGATCATGGCCAGGGAGAACAGGAAGACGGCTATCCAGCCTCTACGGTATGACATGTATTCACCATTATTGTGATTGTGGTGTGTGCGTAACCGGGCTTCAGGCATGGGGTGTTCAGGCGGACACGCATGCGGTGGCTCGTTTCTTGTGGTGAATGCAAAAATGAACTTTGTAACGATATAAGTCAATCTGTGTTTTGTGAAACGCAGATAAACCCGACGACTAACTTGAGGCATCAGTTGTAGATCGGCGGCCAGGAGGAAGCGCACGCGACCTGGACAGATCGCGTGACAGCTATAGAAGAAGTGGGGCAGGGATTATTCGAAGAGAGCGGGGTCGACTTTGTGGCGTCTTGCCTGTTCCAGATGGCGTCGCATCTGGTCTGCAGCGGCCAGTCGGTCGCCTCGTTCCAGGCAATCAAGAATCGCGAGGTGCTCTTCGGCTTGTCCTTTACGAGGGGTACGTGAGCTGGCTTGGCGGTACTCGACAAGGCGTCGCAGTTGGTCAAGACGGCGGACGGTCTGCTGCAGGAAACGGTTTCCGGAACAAGCGGCCAATGTCTCATGGAATTGAGAGTTGGCCTCGAAAAGCTCCTGAGGCGTCATGGTCAGATAACCGCCGTTGGCGATGAACTCTTGCTGCCGACGGCAAGCTGCCAGGGTTTCGCGGTCGATCTGGAAGCTGGGTGACAGAATCCCCGACGGCTCGATAGTGGCGCGAAAGGAATAGCTTTCTTCGTAGGCCTCGACCGAATCGATCATGGGCAACAGTCGCCAGCCTTGACCTGCACGCTGCTCAACCCAGCCTTCCTGCTGGATCCGCGAGAGCACGGCGCGCAGGGCTGCCCTGGAAACACCGAACTGGCGCATGAACTCGATCTCGGTAAACAGCTCTGGGAGCTGCCTGCTCAGGCGCAGTTCGGCGAACTTGAGGTACAGCGGGTCGTCGGATTTCTCCATCACTTCCGATACCAGGTCGCCCAGGTCATCGCTGGCGCGAGCCAGGAAGAAGCCACGGTTGCGGTCATAGGTCAGCATGCCTTTCTCGACCAGATGCCCCATGGCGAACTTGACCGGCGTGCGCGACACATTGAGCGCCGCGGCCAGTTGTGACTCTACCAGGTGATGGCCGACGGCGAAGCGTTCACGACGCACGTGAGAGACGATGTCACGCGCAATGCGTGCTTGCAGAGGGCTTAGAGGCATTGGATCGGGAACCGGAAAGAGCTGAACCAGAGGGCTGCCATTCTAGCGCGTCATGCCATGCAGCGGCAGAGACCATTTCCGGTCTTTGCCGCTTTCTTCTCGCGCACCGCCGGCGCCTCAGCGCACCTGATACAACGGGAATGCGCCAAACAGCAGACCGCCGAGCAGCAAGCCAAAGCTCGCCAGAATGGCCCATTTGAGGGCGAAGCGCTGGTGGTCTCCCAGATCGACCTTGGCCAGCGCAACCAGCAGGTACAGCGAGGGCACCAGAGGGCTCAACAGATGAACAGGCTGGCCCACCACTGACGCACGTGCAATCTCCAGCGGCGTAATGCCGTACTGCGCAGCGGTTTGTGCAATGACCGGCAGGATCCCGAAGTAGAAGGCATCGTTGGACATGAAGAAAGTGAAAGGCAGGCTGACGATCGCGGTAAATACCGCCAGGAACGGCCCGAAGCCTGGCGGGATCACGTACAGCAGGCTCTTGGCCATGGAGTCCACCATACCGGTGCCCGACAGGATCCCGGTGAAGATGCCGGCCGCGAAAATCACGGCAGTGACCGCCAAGACGTTGGCCGCGTGGGCTGCAATCCGCGCCTTCTGGTCTTCGATCTTCGGGTAGTTGAGCATGATGGCCAGGGCGAAACCGACCATGAACAGTATCTGGATCGGCATGGCGCCCAGGATCAGGCAGGTGATCAGGGTCAGGGTCAGAATCAGGTTTGGCCAGAACATCTGTGGCCGGCGATTCCCGTCGCAAACCTCGGCAGAGCCGTTGCCCAGCGCCATGGGGCCGTTGTGAACATCATCGAGATGGATGATGCCCAGACGAGCGCGCTCCTTGCGTCCCAGGATCACGGCGGTGAACACCAGGCAGGCGGCGCCGATCAGCATCCCCGGAATCATCGGCACGAAGATGTCCATCGCATCGACATGCAGCGCCGCAGCTGCACGGGCGGTGGGACCACCCCATGGCGAGATGTTCATGATCCCGCTGGCGATGTTGACCAGGCATGTCATGCCCAGAACGCTCATGCCCAGACGCTGGTAAAGCGGCAGGAACGCCGCGCACGCGATCATGTAGGTGGTGGAGCTGTCGCCGTCCAGGGACACCAGCATGGTCAGCACGGCGGTACCGACCAACACCTTTAGAGGGTCGCCCTTCACCAGCTTCAAGATGAAGCGCACCAGGCCGTCGAACAGCCCTGCGTCAATCATGATCCCGAAGTACAGGATCGAGAAGGTCAGCATGACCCCAGTTGGGGCCAGCGTTTTCACGCCGTCGAGCATCATCGCGCCCAGGCCGGCGTAGTGCCCGCCAATCAGGGCGAACAGGATGGGGATCAGGATCAGAGCAATCAGCGCCGAGAGGCGCTTGGTCATGATCAGGTACATGAAACAGATGACCATCGAAAAGCCGAGGATTGTCAGCACGGTCGAACTCCCTTTTTTCGTGAATATGTAGGGCGCCTTTTAGCCAGACGGTCTGCAAGGCAGCCGGCGTGATTCAGGACGAGACAGGCTCGGTGCGAATGGGAGGACGAACGGAGTTGGAGCGCGGGAGCTGGGTCATGGAAGGCCTCAATTTTCTTATGTTTATTGTTGTTCCAGTACCTGTCGGATGCATTGGCGCTGCATGTCGCGACCCATCGTTCAGGTACATCCGATCTCAGTGGCTGAGTGAGCCGGATGAATCAACATTGACCTATATCATTACAAAGTGCAATATCCGCCTCACAAAAAAATTGCTTGTACAGCCTGTGAGGATTAGCCAATGCCTGAGTCAAAGGGTCAAACCGTTTCCGCTAACGGAATCGAGTACCGTGTCAGCGACATCCGCGGGGTCGTGACTGACCTGGGCGGTGATTACGCAAAGCTGCCCTACAGCTTGCGCATCCTCGCCGAGAACGTCTTGCGTGGAGAGGCGGACCCTGAAGCCGCGCTGAAAGTCATCTGCGCCCGATCCAGCGCGTTCGACATTCCTTTCCGCCCGGCCCGTGTGGTCCTGCAGGACCTGCTCGGTACGCCAGCGCTGGTCGATCTCGCGGGGCTGCGTGACGCAGTTGCCGAGAAAGGTGGCAACCCACGGCTGGTCAACCCGGTCACCCCGACTCATCTGGTAGTGGATCACTCGCTCAACGTGGAGCGTTGGGGCGATGCCAGTGCCCTGGCCGATAACGAAGCCATCGAGCGCGAACGCAACGCTGAACGTTTCCAGTTTCTCGACTGGTGCAACAAGGCGTTCAGCAACCTGTCGATCATTCCTTCGGGCAAAGGCATCCTTCACCAGATCAACCTGGAACGCCTGACCACTGTGGTAGGTACTCAACGGCGTGATGGCAAGTTGTGGGCGTTCCCCGATACGCTGGTCGGCACCGACAGCCACACCACCATGATCAACGCCATTGGGGTGCTGGGTTGGGGGGTGGGAGGTATCGAGGCGGAGGCTGCGATGCTGGGTAAATCCCTGATGCTGCGCCTGCCCGAGATCGTGGGTGTGCGCCTGGAAGGCACGTTGCCTCAGGGCTATCTGGCAACCGACATCGCACTGGCGCTGACCGAGCTGCTGCGCAAGGCAGGTGTGATCGGCGCGTTTCTGGAGTTCTTCGGGCCCGGTGTTGCGCAGTTGTCGCTGGCTGACCGTGGCACCCTGTCCAACATGGCGCCTGAGTTCGGCGCGACTGCCGCGATGTTCGCGATTGACGATCGCACCCTGCATTACCTGCGCATGACCGGGCGTGGCGGCCAGATATCCGGCCTGACTGAAGCCTATGCCCGCGCCCAGGGCTTGTGGCATGACAGCCTGGGTGAGGCTGAATACAACCGCGTCGTGACGCTGGAACTGGGCACTGTTGCACGTTCAATCGCCGGGCCGAAACAGCCTCACCAACGTATCGTGTTGGGCCAGAGGGCCCCGGCAACCGAGCTGCCAACTGGCCTGGACAATGGTTCGGTCGTGCTGGCTGCTATCACCAGTTGCACCAACACCTCCAACCCACGGGGTGTGATCGCTGCGGGCCTGGTAGCGCGTAATGCCCGCAGGCGTGGCCTCACGCGCGCGCCATGGGTCAAGACTTCGTTCGCACCGGGGTCCAGAGTCGTGGCCGACTATCTGGAACGCTCTGGTCTGAACAATGATCTGGATGCGCTGGGTTTCAATCTGGTGGGATACGGCTGCACCACCTGCAATGGCATGTCCGGCCCGCTGCTCAGCCCTGAGATCGAAGAAGAGATCCGCACCCGCAAGCTGGAAACCGTGGCGGCGACGTCCGGTAATCGTAACTTCGAAGGCCGTGTTCACCCGTTGGCTCGCGAAGTATTCATCATGTCGCCGCCGCTGATCGTGGCTTACGCCATCGCCGGTACCTACCGGATCGATCCGGAAAAAGATGCGCTGGGTCTGGACGACAACGGCGTTCCTGTCTACCTGCACGAGCTGTGGCCAAGCGATGAAGAACTGACTCGAATCGAGGCGGACAACCTGACCGCCGACCTGTTCGACAAGGCCTATGAAGACGTCCCTCGCGAAGCCGGCCTGATTGCCAGCGACCTGCGCGCTGGCGTCAGCGACCAGTACCCATGGCAAGCGAACAGCACCTATATCCGCAAACCTCCTTACTGGAGCGATGCGGTAACGGCCACCGATACGCGCAAAGACCTGAGCAACATGCGCGTTCTCGCCATGCTGTCGGACAACATCACCACCGACCACATTTCTCCATCGGGTGCGATTCTCCCCGAAAGTGATGCGGGGCAGTATTTGCAATCCCACGGCATCGCCGCGCCTGACTTCAATTCCTACGGCACACGTCGTGGCAACCACGAGGCAGCGCAGCGCGCCACGTTTGCCAGCCCGCGCCTGAAGAACGAGCTCCTCGAAGACGGTCGCGAAGGCCCTTGGACGCTGCTGATGCCGGAGAAAGAAGTCACCACGATCTTCCAGGCTGCCGAAATCTACGCGGATCGCAAACAGTCCCTGATCGTTGTCGCCGGCAAAGAGTACGGCAGCGGTTCCTCCCGCGACTGGGCAGCCAAAGGTCCACGCCTGCTGGGTGTGCGCGTGGTAGTGGCTGAGAGCTTCGAGCGTATCCACCGTACCAACCTGGCGGGTCTCGGCATTCTCCCGCTGCAGTTCGAGCAGGGTGTTTCGCGTCAAAGCCTGGGTCTGAATGGGCGCGAAACCTTCAGCGTGGAGGGCATCACCGATGACTTCCAGCCAGGCGCCAGGGTCACTCTGGTCATCGAGCGCGAAAACGGCGAAACCGAGCGCGTCACTGTCGTGAGTCGTCTGGATACCTTCGAGGATGTTCGCTACTTCCGCAGCGGTGGTCTGTTGCCGCAGTTGCTGATCGAAAGCATGAAGAACGCATCCGCCCAGTGACGCGGCGCTGATTTGTCACAGGAGATAACAAATGACTCAAAGACGTATTCCAGCCGTGTACATGCGTGGCGGCTCCAGCAAGGGCGTGTTCTTTCTCGACAAGGATCTGCCGCCTGCAGGCCAAGAGCGTGATGCCATCCTGCTCCGGGTGATCGGCAGTCCGGATGTCTACGGCAAGCAGATCGACGGAATGGGCGGTGCGACCTCCAGTACCAGCAAGGTCGTGGTTATCGGCAAATCGAGCCGTGAGGATTGCGACGTTGATTACCTGTTCGGGGCTCCGGCCATCGAGACCCCAGTGATCGACTGGTCGGGCAACTGTGGCAATCTGAGCTCGGCAGTCGGCCCATACGCCATCTCTGAATGTCTGGTAGATGCGCCTCGCGATGGCATCGCCGTCGTGCGGATCTGGCAGGCCAATATCCAGAAGCGCATCATTGCCCACGTACCGATGCGCAACGGCGAGGTGCAGGAGGAAGGTGACTTCGTGCTCGACGGCGTGGCGTTCCCCGCTGCGGAAGTCGTGCTGGAGTTTCTCAAACCTGGCGGCTCGGACGGCAGCATCCTGCCGACCGGCAACGCCATTGACGAACTGGACATTCCGGGCGTTGGCAATATGCCCGTCACCTTGTTGAACGCTGGCAACCCTACCATCTTCATTGACGCAGAAAGGGTAGGGCTCAAGGGCACTGAAACCCAGGAGCAAGTCAACGGCGACTCTGAACTGCTCGCCCGCTGCGAAACGATCCGCGCACACTGCACCGTTGCCATGGGTCTGGCCGCCAGTGCCGACGAGGCAACGCGCCTGCGCCCTCACACGCCCAAGCTGTGCTTTGTGGCCAGGCCTCAGGCCTATCAGGCTGCGGGCGGCAAGTTCGTTGAGCCGGGCGACATCGACGTCATCGCCCGCATATTGTCGATGGGCAAGCTGCACCACGCAATTACCGGAACCGGAGCAGTCGCGGTTGCCGTTGCGGCCGCGCTGGATGGGACGCTGGTGAACCGTATCGTTGGCGATATCGGGGAGCGTCAGGTTCGGATGGGGCATACCGCAGGCAGCGTCGCCGTAGGCGCAAAAACTGTGCTGGAAGATGGCGCCTGGGCGGTGGACAAGGCCGTGATGAGCCGCAGCGCCCGGCGGTTGATGGAAGGCTGGGTGCTAATTCCTGAAGTCCTCTGATTCAGCCTGTGCTCATGCTGGGGGCGCCCGGCATGAGCCCATCGACCCCGCGGCACATGCTGCTTGAACCGGTGATGAATGCAAAATGAACCATGACATATCTTCGCAGACTCCTCGCTTCGCTTACGTTGGATCACGCACGACCCGGGAGCGAAACGCCCGTGGCGCAGGGATCACTGTGTACCGTTATGCACCGCAAACGGGTGCGTGCACATTGGTTCAGACGCTCAGTGATCTGGTGAACCCGTCGTTCTTGACCTTCGATCACTCGCAGTCCCATCTGTACTGCGTCCACGGTGATCTCAGCGAGGTAAGCTCATTCGCCATTGATGGGAAGACCGGTGAGTTGACCCGTCTCAATACGGTAGGCACCCGGGGCAGGAATCCCGTTCATCTCAGCGTCGATCCTGCGGGCAGGTTCCTGGCCGTCGCCAACTACGCAACTGGCAGCTTCGCCGTCTTGCCGATTCAGGAGGGTGGCAGCCTCGGCGAGCTTGCCCACCTTGAGTCGCTGCCCGGAGAGCCAGGTCCGCATAAAGTGGAGCAAGGCAGCTCCCATCCACACATGATTCCGTTCGACCCGTCCGGACGATTCCTGGTCATCCCCGACAAAGGTCTGGATAGCGTCTTCGTCTATCGCGTGCAGCAGACCAACGGGCAGTACGGTGTCAGCCAGGTCAGTATGGTCAAGGCTCGGGAAGGTTCAGGCCCGCGTCATGTGGTGTTCACACCAACGGGCAAACACGCCTATGTGGTGAACGAACTCGACAGCAGCGTCACAGCCTACGCTTATGACTCAGAGCACGGTTCGCTCACGGCCAGGGAGATCGTTTCGACGCTGCCATCGGAATTCACCGGCGACAGTCGCGCCGCGGCGATAGTGATGGCGCCGTCCGGGAAATACCTCTACGTGTCGAACCGCGGCCATGACAGCGTGACGAGCCTCGCGATCAAGGCTGATGGAGCACTGACCGTCACGGGTCATGCGTCGTCGCAAGGCCGCAAGCCGCGTTTCATGAGCCTGACCCCAGACGGCACGCGTCTGTTTGTCGCCAACGAAGAGGACGACACCATACTGAGCTTCAACGTTAACCCGCACTCGGGTGCGCTCACTTCCAGTGGTCAGGTCATCGAGACCGGCAGCCCGGTGTGCATGATTTTCAAGACCTGAAATTGCAAAGGAGCGATTCGCTGTGGAATTTGATCTTGCTGCCGTACGAAAGGACATCGCTCCGTATGGAGAGCTGCGGGTTGCAATCAATCTCGGTAATCCGGTGCTGGCACAGCGTGACGAAAGCACTGGAGCGCTTTCGGGCGTGTCGGTGGCGTTGGCAACAGCGCTCGCGCATGAGCTCGACATTGACCTGTGCATGACGGCGTATGATGCCGCCGGCAAAGTCTTCGCTACGCTCGAAGAGCAGGCCTGGGATCTCGCATTCCTCGCCATTGAACCAGTCAGGGCTGAAAAAATCGCCTTTTCAAGTCCCTACCTCTGCATTGACGGCACCTACCTGGTAAAAAACGAGAGCCCATTCCACCGCGCCGCAGCTCTGGATGCGTTGGGTTGCCGAATCGCTGTGGGGAAGGGCGCTGCATACGATCTGTTCCTGTCCCGCACGCTGAACAATGCCGAGCTGGTTCGAGCGCCGACTTCGGCCAGCGCCGTTCACACCTTTCTGGACCTTGGCCTGGATGCCGCAGCCGGTGTTCGCCAGCCGCTGGAACGCTTCGCCAGAACAATATCAGGCGTCAGGGTGCTGAACGACAACTTCACCGAAATCCGCCAGGCCATGGCTGTTCCAAAAGGCAGGAAGACGGCCGCCGGTTACGTTCAAGGTTTCATCAACCGATGCCTGCGCAGCGGCCTGGTCGCCAGCGCCCTGGACGCCAGTGGCGAACGTGATGCCCGGGTTGCACAACCCGGCTCGGAATGATTCAGCAAACGTTCAAAGCGGGTGACCACCGAAAAAGACTACAAGCCCCCAGAACGGAGGCTCGTGGATAAAGGCCCGAATCAGTACTTCCAGGTCACCGACGCCGTGACGTTACGCGGCGCGCCGTAGTTGCTCGCCGTGCCGCTGTACAGCGACGTCAGGTATTTGCGGTCGGTGACGTTATTGAGGTTCAGCGCTGTGCTCCAGTTGCGGTCGATGTCGTAGCTCGCCATCAGGTCAACCAGCGCATAGGCGTTCTGGCGGATCACGCTGATGTTGTCGTTCTGGATACCGCTCTGCCAACTGACGCGGGTTCCGACGCGGGCCTGCGGCATGCCGGGCAGGCGGTAGGTCGCCATGCCGTGGAAGCTGTGGGTCGGGACGTAGCGGCGGGTCTTGTCACCGTCGTCGTTCTCGATGTGCACGTAGGTGTAGCCCGCCAGCAGGTCCAGGCCTGGCAGCGCTTCGCCCGAGGCTTCGAGCTCGATGCCGTGGCTCTTGTAGTCGCCGGTGAAGTAGCGGAATTGCGAGCCGACCTGAATGAAGTCGGACGACGCCACGTTGCTCTGCTCGGTCTTGAACACTGCTGCGGTGAGGTTCAGGCGCTGGTCAAACATGGTGCCCTTGACGCCCGCTTCCAGACTCTTGCCTTCGAGTGGGTCGAGCACCTTGCCGTCCACGCCGACTGTGCCGAACTGCGGATTGTAGATCTGCGTCCAACTGGTGTAGAGCGTCCAGTCCTGGTTCAGGTCATACACCAGGCCGGTGTACGGCGTGACCTTGCCGTGCTCGCGCTGGGCGTGGTCGACGCCGTAGCTTTCGCCGCTGCCGTCGGTGCTGAGCATGCGTGCGCCGGCGATCCAGTGCAGGTCGTCGGCGAGGCTGAAGCGGGCGCCGGCGAACAGGCTCTTCTGCCGGTCAACGATGTTCTGGGTATTGATGTCGCTGGTAAAGAGGAATTGCGGCGGCGTTTCTGTGCCCGCCAGGATGCTGGCGAACGAGGTGTGGTAATAGCCCGTCTCGGCGGCATCGTACTCGCGCGCTTTCTGGTGCGTGCGGCCGTAGGTGGCGCCGAAGGTCAGCTCGTGATCACGCCCGAAGAGGCTGAACGGGCCGGAGACTTTCGCCTCGCCGATCAACTGGTGGGAGCGGCCGGAGGTCTGCGCCGCGAACGCCAGCGCATCGTCATCGGTGACGCTGGCGACGTAGAGCATGCTGGAGTTCTGGTATTCGGTGATGCCGGTGCCGGTCAGCGTGGCATTCCAGCCGTTGCCGAAATCATGCTTGAGTTCGGCAAACACACGCTGGGTATGGATATTCCAGTAGCTCCATGGCTGGCCGACGTTGGAGCTGCGGCTTGAGTAATGGATTGGGTTGTTACTGGTGTCCACCAGCGGCAGGTTGCCCCAGGTGCTGCCGTTGGAATCGCTGTTGTGCTGCGAGAAACCTACGGTCAGGGTATCGGCATCGGACAGGTCGAATGCCAGCAGGCCGGCCGCGACGTTTTTCTCGTGGCTGTAGCGGTCCATCCACGAGTTGCCCTTGTCATGGGCGTAGATGAAGCGGCCGCGCACGTTGCCGGTTTCGGTCAGGGGACCTGAGACATCGACATCGATGCGACGGCTGTCCCACGAGCCGACGCTGGTGTCGATCTGCGCCTGGAACTCCCTGGTCGGACGCTTGCGCACGAAGTTGACCGTGGCCGACGGGTTGCCCGTTCCGCTCATCAATCCGTTGGCGCCGTGCAGGATGTCGATCTGCTCGTATTCGGCCATGTCCAGGTCACCGTTGAGGATGGTCTGGGTGAACGGCATGTTCATGCCATCGAACTCGAAGCTGTTGATTTCAAAGCCGCGGGAAGTGAATTCAGTGCGGTCGCTTTCGCTCTGCTCAACGGTCACCGAGGGCGCCGAGCGCAGGGCGTCCTTGACGCTGTTGGTCTTGTAATCGTTCATCTGCGCGCGGGTGATGGTGGTGATCGCCTGCGGCGTTTCCTTGTTGCTCAACCCCATCTTGGTGGTGCTGGTGGCTGGTTTCCCTACGTATCCCACACTCTGCGCGTCGTCCTGAGCGGCAACGTCCTGGATCTCCGTTGCGGGAAGCGTCAGGTCATCGGCGGCTTGTGCCAACGGCAAAACGCTGACGGCACCGGCGAAGAGGAAACTGGCGGGAAAACGAGGATTCACGATCAAAACACCTGAAGAAGGAAAGATTTGCGCGATTCTGAATGAAAATGAGAATGATAACTAGATGTGTCGTTAACAATCTTTTGACATTTATTTCACATGTCATGTGAGTACAGTTTTGTATCCGAACCCATACAATCAGGCCGCTTCAGGTCGGTCGATGCGGTGTGGGTGCAGCACAGGTGCCGTAGTGGGTTATTGGTCAAGAATCGAAACCGATGCCCAAGGCGTCGAAGCTCTTGAGCAGCAGGTTGCGATGGCCGTCGCGGTCTTCGCGAGCCAGTGAGCGCTGCGCCATCTTCACGCCGACGTAGCGCAGCGGCTCCGGGGGAAAGCGAAAGGGTGGCGTGGAGGTCATCGCCAGCTCGGTGCGTTCGGTGCGCTCACCGGACAGCAAATCGAGCATGTTCTGCGCCGCAAAACGACTCGCCGATACGCCCTGGCCGGTAAAGCCCAAGGCATAGGCGACGCGGTCCTGGTGCTCGCAGCCGGTGAACAGCGTGGTACGGGCCGAGGTGTCGATGATGCCGCCCCAGGCATGGCTGAACGAGACGCCCTGCAAGGCCGGGAAGGCCTGGCGAAATTGCAGCGCCAGGCGATTGAAACTCTCGGGGCGCTGCGTCAGGTGTTCATCCCGGCGGCCGCCGAAGTGGTAAACCGCATCAAAGCCACCCCAGAGAATCCGGTTGTCTGCCGTCTTGCGCAGGTAGTGAAACTGGTTGCCGGCGTCGGCGATACCATAACGCCCCCGCCAGCCAATCGCGTGCAGTTGCGCATCGCTCAAGGGCTCGGTGACCAGCGCGTAGTCGTAAACCGGGATCACGCTCGAAGACAGTTGACCCAGCAATGGCGGGGCGATGTTGGTCGCCAGTGCCACTTTACCCGCGCGAGCCTGGGCCTCTGCGGTGCGGATCAACAGGCCGTCGTGTTCGGGGCGCAATTCAAGCACAGGGCTGTTTTCGAACAACAGCACCCCTTGCTCAAGGCAGACGCGGCGAAGCTCTGTCACCATCCTGACCGGGTTGAGCTGCGCGTAGTTGGGTTCGAACAGACCCGCCCGGTAAACGGGGGAGTCGAGGCGTTGGCTGAGGGCGTCTGCTTCAAGCCACTCACATTCGATGCCCAGGCCTGCGTAGTTGCGTTGCATTGAGCGCAACCCTTCGATTTGCCAGGGTTGGCTGGCCAGGTTGAGTTTGCCCTCCCGTTCGAACTCGACCTGCATGCCCAGGCGACGGATGTCATCGGCCATCTCGTCGAGGTTCTGCCGGCCAAGACGAATAAGCCGCTCGGCCTCCGCTGGCCAGCGCTTGAAGGCGTTGCCGACGCCGTGGGAAATGCTTGGCGCACAGAATCCACCATTGCGCCCGCTGGCTTCGGAGCCGCAACGTCGCGCTTCGATCACCGCGATACTGCGCGCCGGCCAGCGCTGACGAGCCAGCAGGGCAGTCCACAGGCCAGTGAACCCACCGCCAACCACCACCAGATCGAAGTGCGCAGCGCCGGTTATGGCGGGGCAGGGCGGGGGTTGTGAAACGCTGTCAATCCAGTAAGGTCTGGGTTGGGCATTGGCCAGCGAAGCGTGCAACTTGGGCGCGTTCATGGAAAGCTCCGGCGGTAAGTCGGACGGTGATGGCCCAAGGTTAACGCGAGCACAGCGGCGTAAAACTCCAGACGGTTATGTGCGGGCACGCGCGGAAAACAGGAGAGATGGCGGGACGATGAGCAAGCCTGATGAATGTCAGAAACCCCGGACTTCCCTGGACCCGCAGCCGTTTCGGCAGGACCCGGCCAGCGCCGATACCCACGCGCTGATCCTGCGTTATCACCAGGCCTGGCAGCGTCGGGACATCGACACGCTGCTGACGCTGCTCGATCCGCAGGTCGAGTACAACGATTTCTTCCAGGGCCGCCGCATCGCGCCCCACGAGTTGCGTGAATACCTGCTGTCCAGCATGCCGGGGCAGGGCGATGAAACCCAGCACTACGTCGATCGCCTGCGCGTGGACGGCGACACGGCCTTCCTGCAGTACCAGGTAACGTTGCGCGGCACCCGGGGGCTGGTGTCGTTCCAGGCGTGCGAGGCCTTGACCGTGCGGGATGGGCGAGTGGTGCGGGTCAACGAGCATTCGCTGCTGGTGGGGCAGCACAACGGCGCGGCGCCACAATCTGCCTCGCGTGTGGCCTCCAGCCGCCTGGGGTTGTCTGCGCGCCAGTTGAGCGTCCTGGCCGGCGACCTGCTGCAATATTTCCAGACCCGACAGCCTTACCTGAACCCCGACCTGGACATGGCACAGGTGGCCGCCGCCACCGGCTACACGCGCAATCAGATCTCCTTCTTTCTCAATCAGGTACTGGGCTGCAGCTTCTACCAGCACATCAACCAGCTGCGCTTGCGCCACTTGCTGGGTCAACTGGAAAACGGCGCAAGCGCAACGAAAGTCGACGATCTGGCCCACGCCGCAGGGTTTCGCTCGCTGTCGACGTTCTACAAGTGTTTTCGCGAGGAAACCGGGCTGGCTCCGAAGGCGTATCTGGAAGGCCGCTCGGTGCGTCTGGTTGAAGCCGGCAGGCCGTAAGCCATATCAACTCTCCGCCAGATCCGCCTCCAGTTCCTCGAACACAGCCGTGACATCTGCCGGGCTGGATGGGCTGTCGAGTTGCAGCATTTCCAGGTTCAGAACCCAGTGCAGTCCCGAGCCACGGGACGGTGGCACGGGAAGGATGACGTTGAGGTCCTCAAGGGCTGCTGCCAGTTTGCTGGTGAACGCGGCGCTTTTTCCGGTGACGCGGTAATACGCCGTGCCCATGCCCATGGGGACCGTGCCGCTTGGCACACCTGTGACGCTATTGGCCAGGGGGAACGGGCCGGCGTTGAAGTGTTTCCACAGGACGTCGAGGGTTTCATTCATCTCTTTGATGGTGAAGCGTGGACCCTTTTCCACCTCCAGGCCGGTTGGAGTGAAGCGATAACGAAACGGGTTGCGGCGAGCCAGCGTCTGGCATTCGATCCAGGCGTCGATTGCTGCCGCAGCTTGCGTCGAGGCACTCGCCGTGTGCTGGTTCAGGTCATAGCCGATCATGAACAATGCGGCTTCCAGCGCTCGCAGTCGCAAGGCGGGCGTCGCAAGAGACGGGTCGCTGGTGAACTGGCTGGCCTGGCCTGCGGGTGTGAGCAGTGCAGTTTGCAGTATCCAGCTGGCCTTGAGATTCCACTGGGCGTGAAGCGGCCCGGAGCTGAGCTTCGGAAAGGTCAGCGCACCAGAAGACGGATTGCGGTCTTTCGGCGCAGGGTGGTTGGGCGTGGATTTGGCCGGTGCCCAAGGGAAACCCAGTTCGGCTGGTACAGCGGCCAACTGCCGGGCTTCGCAGAATTTTCTGACGGCCCAGCCCAGCGTGGCAGCGACGCGGCTGTCGTAGATGACGAACCCCTCGCAGAGCAGCGAATAGACTTTGGTCATTCCCGCGTTGAAGCGAAGCTGGCGATCGGTCAGGACGGCGTCGGCCGTGTCTTGCGCATTGATCGCCGCCTGCACGGCCAGCAGGTCCGAGGCGAGCTTCGGGTTGGCGTTGAGCCAGCGCACGTTCCCGGCGACCACGCCGCCCCAGATCATGACGTCGGTGGCCGCGCTACGGGCAGCCTGATCGTCGGCGGGCGAGGTGAGTGCGGCATGCAGCGCTTTGCCGAGGGATGTCAGGGTCGCTGCGCTGTGGGCGAAGGTATGGCCGCCGCGATGACGCCAGTGGTACTGGACGTAGGCGTCATACAGGCTCTTGCATTGCCAGGCACCACTGCGACGATTGATGTAGCTGTGGGCGAAGGTCTCGCTGTCGAGGTTGTCGCTCAGCCAGGTCACGAATTGTTGCACCACTGGGAGAGCCAGATAAGACGACTTCTTCACTTCGTACATCCTTGAATGAATTGATTTTTTCCGCAGGTGACGACTGTACCTGCCGAATGTAGGTAATGCCATTTCGCTATTAATCAGAACAGCAGCGTTTCAAACCTTCGCGCAACAGGGCTTCAGGTCCACTGATGTCGGCACACGTCCTGGGCAATGCAAAGCACGGCTGGGCGTTCAGTGGGAAGAGTCAGGGCCGGCGCTTCGAGCCTCGGCGATCATGGCGTCCAGCAGGG
Organism: Pseudomonas sp. NPDC090201; assembly: GCF_044746825.1. NCBI lineage: Bacteria > Pseudomonadati > Pseudomonadota > Gammaproteobacteria > Pseudomonadales > Pseudomonadaceae > Pseudomonas > Pseudomonas sp. NPDC090201. Next base: position 194,889 of record NZ_JBIVCX010000004.1, on the reverse strand, counting down.
CGAGAAATTCATCGACGTCGATTTCGACGAACTCCCCGCAGGAAGCGGCAATCATCTGCTCGGCAAATTCGGGACTGTATTCCAGGGGTTGATAGTCAGGGGCGGTGTCGTCGAGGGTCTTGAAACACCATTCGCCTTCCTGGACTTCACCGACCAGTTGGCCGAGTTCCTGCAGGCCCAGCAGCGCCGCGTGGTACTGCGCCTGGTCCAGAAAAGGAAAGTCCTGGTCCAGGGCCTGTTTGAGGCAGATGGCGGGTATGCCGCCGACGGCCAGTTCGACGATCTTTTCCTGCAGCGATTGCGTGGGGGGCGTTGCAGCACAGGCTTGACGATTCATGGATATTCCCGTGTGCTGGCGCCATTGAGCGGGTTTGCTTGCCAGCCAGAGCATCAAAACACCAGATAGGGACAGATCGTGTCCGCAACAGGATGACCGTGGAAAATAAATCAGAGTTGTATGATCGCCGTGATTGCCTGCGCAAGATTCTGGCCGATTACAAGGAAGCCCAGCCGACGCCCGTCATTCACAAGCGTCTTTGTGCCGCGTTGGGGCTGGAGAACCACATCCTCAAGACCACTCAACGAGACCTTGAGGCCCTTGAGCGTATTGGCGAAGTCAGGCAGGTCCGGCAGGACTCGGACCAGCGAGCCAATTTCTGGGTGTGGCTGGGACCAGCCCTCGATCTGACCCTGTTGCCCACCGAGGCCGTGACCCTGTCAGCGATGCTGGATCATGCGGCGAGGCTCGGCATGCAGGCACCGGCGCAGGTTCTGCAGAAATTGCGTGCACATGTCGACAAGGTGATGAGCCGGGTGCCGTTTCGAAAGTTCGACTGGGCAAAACGCATCACCACCGGTACCCGTTTCACGGTGCTGAAGGCCGGGCAATTCGACCCCGCGCATGTCGATAGCATTCATGATGCGCTGTTTTTCAATCAGCCTTTGAAAGTCACCTATCTGCCCAGGGACGCAGGTGGCGTCGAATGTGTCTACCACCTCAAACCCCTGGCGCTGTCCTATCAGGATTCCAACATCTACCTGTCGGCCTACGTGCTGGAGGAAGAGTGGCCCGAAGGCTGCGAACCGCAACCGGGCGCCAGGCGAGGCAAGTACAGCAGCAATGGGCCTGGGACGTTCTGTGCACTGATGTTGCACCGAGTCGTGGCGATTGAAGACAGCAGCCTGTACATCCCGGACCCTGAAGACTTCGACGTCAATTCCCTTGAAGCGCAGCGGCATCTCATGACCATTCACGCCGATGAGCCCGTGGAACTCAGACTCAGGCTGGGCGCCAACCTGCACAACAGGCTCAGCGAAAACCCGCTGGCAGACCAGCAGGTCCTCACCCCACTGGCCGATGGCAAGTGGGAGCTGCGCTGCTCGATTCTCGACACCCAGGGCTTACGCCTGTTTTTGCTGGCCAACGCGGACGAGATCGAGGTACTTGCGCCCCCCGTCATTCGCGCCCATGTGCGTGATGCCGTGCGCCAGGCCGCAAGTTTTTACGCCGAAGATCCGACCCCCTGACGGGGCAGATGACCATTTGCGCCAACAGCGCCTGGCTTGATGGCTCCCCTGATCTGCCGTCAAGTGCAGGCAGCAGGATGCTTCAGCGCTCGCCGCGCACTTGCAATCGGTAGGCTATGGTTCAAGCGGGCGCACGCGTCCTGATGGTTGTGAATGGAAAATAAAAAAGGACAGGTCATGCATTCATCCGCTATTTCTCGTCCGGCCGCGCTTGGCCGTTCGCTGCTTCTTTCAATGGGCCTGCTTGCGGCGGGCATCTCCTCGGCCGCCCTGGCCGACGACTACCCACACGCGCAGGAACCCATCGGGACCGTGGAGCAGATCTATGACGGCGCTATGTTCCCGGATCTGGCGGTCAGTACCTACCGCAACATCGACCGACTGTTTCCCACGCACCTGATCAAGGCCGGCAATCATCCCTATGCGCTGGCCCGATCAGACAAACAATTGCCCAACGTTCGCTTCACCTTCGAAGACAAGAAGTACGATCTGTATGACTACGTCGCACTCAACAGCGTGACTGCGATGCTGGTGCTCAAGGACGGCAAGATCGTGTTCGAGAACTACCAGCGCGGCAACACCGAGAAGACCCGCTGGATGTCGATGTCGATGGCCAAGTCCATCACCTCGACGCTTGCGGGTGCCGCGATCAAGGACGGGCTTATCAAGGGCCTCGATGCGCAAGTGGTGGATTACGTCCCGCAGCTCAAGGGCAGCGCCTACGAAGGCGTGACCCTGCGCAATGTGCTGATGATGTCTTCGGGGGTGAAGTGGAACGAGACCTACACCGATCCGGCGTCCGATCGCCGCGCGCTGTTGAACGCGCAGATATCCCAGAAGCCTCATTCGGCCATGGCGTTGATGGCCAGTTTGCCGCGCGCGGCTGAGCCCGGCACGACTAACAACTACAGTACGGGTGAAACCCAGGTGCTCGGTGAAATCGTTCGTGGCGCCGTGAAGATGCCGCTGGCCGATTACCTGTCGCAGAAGATCTGGCAGCCGTTCGGGATGGAGAGCGATGCCCGCTGGTGGCTCGATTCGCCCGATGGCGTGGAAATCGGTGGCAGCGGCATCAGCGCCACACTGCGTGACTACGGACGCTTCGGGCTGTTCTTCATGAACGGCGGCAAGATCAACGACGCCTCGATCCTGCCCGAAGGCTGGGTCAAGGAAGCGACCCTGCCGACCACCCTGAAAAACGGCAAGTCCCTGGACTACGGCTACATGTGGTGGACGGCCTGGACCGAGCCGTCGGTGAAAGACGGCGCCTATGCAGCGATCGGTATCCAGGGCCAGAACATCTACCTCAACCCGGGCAATAACGTGGTGATTGTCACCTTCGGTGCCCAGCCCAAGCCCACGGATAAAGAGCCAGTGGACCCCATGGTGTTCTTCGATGCCGTGGTTGCTGCCTTGAAGTGACAGCGCGCCTGGCAGGGCGGTGGAAGGTCATACAGCTTCGCATCGCCCTGCCATGTGCTCACATCCTGAGCACATAATGCTGCCTTAACCCTGATCCGCTGTTATTGCCTCCACGCGATCCCCGATTTGTCAGGGCCGTTGTCAGTCATTACAGTGCTGCGATATGAAACGTTACCTGCGGTTCTGCCTCATTCTCATGCTCAGCCTCGCGCTTCCCCTCACCGGGATGGCGGGTGTTCAGGCGCCAACGGAACCCTGCCCGATGAAATCCATGGGCATGGCGATGATGGATGGCATGGGGATGGACTGCTGTAACGACAGCCACGACCTGAAAAACCCTGCCGATCACGGCAAGCCATGCAAGCCGGGCCAGGAGTGCAAGACTGGCGGCATGCTGGAAGTCTCGGTGTTCAAACCGCCTGTGACGCCGCTGGTTCCGGTCGTGTTTTCGCTGGTCAGCGATGCTTCTGTTACCCAGCCTCCTTCCGGGGTGTGGCGACCGCCCCGCGCCTGATTCCTGTTCGACATTGAGCCCCGCTTCGCCAAGGCGAAGCGGACTGCCTGCGCGTGTCTGTTTTTCCCGCGCAGTGAATGAACTCAGGAATCAACAACATGAACGCCAAGTGCTATTGCACCGGCTGGCCTCTGGTGGCCGGTCTGGTGGCAAGCGTGATGGCATGGCCGGGTTTCGCTGCCACCCTGACGCTCGATGAAGCGTTACGGCTGGCAGATACCCAGGCGCCTTCGCTTGTCGCACAAGATGCCAACATCCAGGCCGCCAGCAGCGCGGCCATCCCCGCTGGAGAACTGCCCGACCCCAAGCTGCTGGCAGGCTTGCAGAACTACCCCGTGGGCGGTCCGGATCGCTGGAGCGTCAACGATGACTTCATGACCATGCAAATGGTCGGGGTCAGACAGGAAGTACCCAATCGCGACAAGCGCAACGCCCGGATCGAGGTCGCCAATGCGGCCGTTGAGCGGGCTGCGGCAGAGCGCCAGGTCGAGCGCCTCAACGTGCGTCAGTCGACGGCGATGGCGTGGATCAGCCGCTATTCGGTCGAGCGCAAGGACGCGCTGTTTCAGGACTTCTACAAGGAAAACCGGCTGCTGGCCGACACCGTAAAGGCGCAGATCGCCGCCGGTCGCGCGCAGCCTGCCGATGCCGTGACGCCCAGGCAGGAAGCGGCGCTGCTCGCCGAGCAGCAGGATGACCTCAACCTCAAGCGAACCCAGGCTCGTGCGGCGCTCAAGCGCTGGATCGGCGCAGCAGGTGACGAGGAGCCGGCGGGCAGTTTGCCGGACTGGCCCGTCGATGGAGCCGGCTATTCGCACTCCCTGCAGCACCATCCGGAGCTGGCGGCGTTTGCCCCGATGACGCGCCAGGCGCAGGCGAGGGTGAAGGAAGCCATCGCCGAGAAACGTCCTGACTGGAGTTGGGAGCTGGATTATCAGCACCGCAATCGTCAGTTCGGCGACATGGTCAGCGTGCAGTTCTCGTGGGATCTGCCGCTGTTTCCGGACTCCCGGCAAATCCCGAGGATCGCCGCCAGGCAAGCCGAACTCAGCCAGATCGAGGCGCAACGCGACGCCTTGTCCCGTGAGCACAGTGCCGAACTGGAAAGCGAACTGGCCGACTACCAGCGATTGAGCCGGGCGGTGCAGCGCAACCGTGAAAGCCTGGTGCCGCTGGCCGAGCAGAAGGTCGAACTGGGCCTTGCGAGCTATCGGGCCGGCAAAGGCGATCTGAATGCGGTCATCGCGGCCCGTCGTGAACTCATCGAGGCGCGTCTCAAGCAGATCGACGTCGAGGAACAGCGAGCCCTGACCAGTGCCCGCCTGTATTTTGCCTATGGGGAGCCGCGTTCATGAACAAGCCGTGGAATGCAGTGGTGCTGGCGGGGTTGTCCCTGGCCGTGGGTCTGGGGCTGGGAGCAGCGGGGGGATACGGGTTCGCAGGCCAGCCGGACAGTGGTCTGCCATCACCCGAGGTTGCAAGTGCGCCGCAGGAATCGAAGGAACGCCAGGCGCTGTACTGGTACGACCCCATGTACCCCCAGCAAAAGTTCGACAAGCCGGGCAAGTCGCCTTTCATGGACATGCAACTGGTGCCCCGATATGCCGAGGGCTCAGGGGATGCGGCTGCCGTGAGCATTGATCCCGGCCTGACCCAGAACCTTGGGTTGCGGCTGGGCGTGGTGTCCCGTGGCGTCGTTGATTCAACCCTCGACGTCACCGGGGTGCTGGGCTTCAACGAGCGCGATATCGCCGTGGTTCAGGCCCGCACCAACGGGTTTGTCGAGCGGGTCTACGCCCATGCCCCCGGTGATGTGGTGGCGGTGAATGCGCCGCTGGCCGATATCCTGGTGCCGGACTGGGCCGCTGCCCAGACCGAGTTCGTGGCGCTCAAGGCCCAGGGCGACGCAGCGCTGCTGAGCGCGGCGCGGCAAAGGCTTCGTCTGACCGGCATGCCGCCGGCCTTGATCGCGCAGGTCGAGCGCAGCGGCAAGGTTCAGCCCCTGCTGACCCTCACCAGCCCCATGGGTGGTGTGCTGCAGGAGTTGGATCTGCGCGTCGGCATGACCCTGGCGACGGGGCAGACGCTGGCGCGCCTCAACGGGCTGGACAGCGTCTGGCTGGCGGTGGCTGTCCCGGAATCCGAAGCCGGTGCCGTCGTGACCGGGCAAAGCGTTGAAGCCCGCCTGCCGGCGTTTCCGGGAAAGACCCTGGCCGGCAAGGTCAGTGCGATTCTGCCGCAGACCAATCCGGACAGCCGCACCCTTCGCGTGCGGGTGGAACTGCCCAATCCGGACGGGCAACTCAGGCCCGGCCTGACGGCCCAGGTGCGCCTGCACCATCCCGGCGAGCAGAGCGTGCTGTGGGTGCCCAGCGAAGCGGTGATTCGTACCGGGCGCCGGGCGCTGGTCATGCTGGCGGAAGACGCAGGCAGGTATCGTCCGGTGGAAGTGCAGTTGGGGCAGGAGAGTGACGGCAGGACTGTCATCACCCAAGGCCTGGAGGAGGGGCAGAAGGTCGTTGCCTCCGGCCAGTTCCTGCTGGATTCGGAGGCCAGTCTCAAGGGCATCACCGCGCCGTCCCGTGACATGGGGGCCCGACCATGATTGCTGCTGTTATCAGATGGTCAGTCGCCAATCGCTTCCTGGTGCTGCTGGCGACGATGTTCGTGACCGCCTGGGGGCTCTGGTCGCTGAACAATACGCCCATCGACGCACTTCCGGACCTTTCGGATGTGCAGGTGATCATCCGCACGCCCTATGCGGGGCAGGCGCCGCAGATCGTCGAGAATCAGGTGACCTATCCGCTGTCCACGACCATGCTTTCGGTGCCGGGGGCCAGGACGGTGCGGGGCTATTCGTTCTTCGGCGACAGTTTCGTCTACGTGTTGTTCGAGGACGGCACCGATCCGTACTGGGCCCGCTCGCGCGTGCTGGAATACCTGAGCCAGGTGCAGAGCCGGCTGCCAGCGAACGCCAAACCTGCGCTGGGCCCGGATGCCACCGGTGTCGGCTGGATTTTCCAGTATGCCCTGGTGGATCGCACTGGCGGCCATGATCTGGCGCAATTGCGTGCCCTGCAGGACTGGTTCCTCAAGTTCGAACTCAAGACCCTGCCCAACGTCGCCGAGGTCGCGACGGTCGGCGGCATGGTCAGGCAGTACCAGGTGCTGCTCGATCCCGTGCGGCTGGCCAGCCTCGGCATCACCCAGGCGGACGTCAGTGCGGCCATCGGCAAGGCCAACCAGGAAACGGGAGGCGCGGTGCTGGAGATGGCGGAAACCGAGTTCATCGTCAGGGCCTCCGGTTATCTGAAAACCCTCGATGATTTTCGCGCCATCCCGCTGAAACTCGGGGCGGGCGGGGTGCCTGTCACCCTGGGTGATGTCGCCACGGTCCAGCTCGGGCCGGAAATGCGCCGTGGCATCAGCGAACTCGACGGCCAGGGTGAAACCGTGGGCGGCGTCGTGGTGCTGCGCAGCGGCAAGAACGCCCGGGAGACCATCGCGGCGGTCAAGGTCAAGCTTGAACAGCTCAAACGCAGCTTGCCGGCAGGGGTGGAGATTGTCACCACCTACGACCGCAGCAAGTTGATCGACCGCGCGGTGGAGAATCTCAGCCACAAGCTGATCGAGGAGTTCATCGTGGTCGCCCTGGTGTGCGGGGTTTTCCTGTGGCACCTGCGATCCTCGCTGGTGGCGATCATCTCCTTGCCGGTGGGCGTGTTGATTGCGTTTATCGTCATGCGCCATCAAGGGATAAACGCCAACATCATGTCGCTGGGCGGCATCGCCATCGCCATTGGTGCGATGGTCGATGCCGCCGTGGTGATGATCGAGAACGCACACAAGAAGGTTGAAGCCTGGCACCTCGCCCATCCCGGGCAGGTGTTGAAGGGGCCGGAGCATTGGCGGGTGATGACCGAAGCGGCAACCGAAGTCGGCCCCGCGCTGTTTTTCTGCCTGCTCATCATCACCTTGTCGTTCATTCCGGTGTTCACCCTTGAAGCCCAGGAAGGGCGGCTGTTCGGGCCGCTGGCGTTTACCAAGACCTACGCCATGGCGGCAGCGGCGGGCTTGTCCGTGACCCTGGTGCCGGTGCTGATGGGCTACTGGATTCGCGGGCGGCTTCCCGATGAGCAGCGCAACCCGCTGAACCGGTTGCTGGTCGGGATCTACCGGCCGGCGCTGGATGCCGTCCTCAATCGTCCCAGGACGACTCTGCTGATCGCAGCCCTGGTGTTCCTCAGCGTGCTGTGGCCACTCTCTCGATTGGGCGGCGAGTTTCTTCCGCCGCTGGACGAAGGGGATCTGCTGTATATGCCGTCGGCGCTTCCAGGCCTGTCGGCGCAGAAGGCTGCGCAGTTGTTGCAACAGACGGATCGGTTGATCAAGACCATTCCCGAGGTCGAGCACGTTTCCGGCAAGGCCGGTCGCGCTGAAAGCGCCACGGACCCTGCACCGCTGGAGATGTTCGAAACCACCATTGCATTCAAGCCTAGGGAGCAATGGCGGCCGGGCATGACCCCTCAGAAACTGGTAGAAGAACTGGACCGCGTGGTGCGGGTTCCAGGGCTGACCAACATCTGGATTCCGCCGATCCGTAACCGCATCGACATGCTCGCCACCGGGATCAAGAGCCCCATTGGCGTCAAGGTCGCGGGGACGGACCTGACCCAGATCGATGCCGCGACCCAGGCCGTGGAACGGGTGGCCAAGACCGTGCCCGGCGTCAGTTCGGCGCTGGCAGAACGGCTCACGGGCGGGCGCTACATCGACGTCGATATCGACCGCAAGGCAGCCGCGCGTTACGGGCTGAACATCGCCGACGTGCAGTCCGTCGTGTCCGGAGCCATTGGCGGGGAAAACGTCGGCGAAACCATTGAAGGGCTGGCGCGTTTCCCCATCAACCTGCGTTACCCGCGGGAATGGCGTGATTCGGTCGGCGCGCTTGAACAGTTGCCGATCTACACGCCTCAGCGCAGCCAGATCACCCTGGGCACGGTGGCGAAGATCAAGGTCACGGACGGCCCTCCTATGCTCAAGAGCGAGAACGCACGGCCTTCTGGCTGGGTGTACATCGATGTGCGCGGCAGGGACCTGGCTTCGGTGGTCGGCGATCTGCGCCAGGCCATCGGGCAGCAGGTCACCTTGCAGCCGGGGATGAGCCTGAGCTATTCGGGGCAGTTCGAGTTCCTTGAACGGGCCAATGCGCGGCTGAAGCTGGTCGTGCCGGCGACTCTGCTGATCATCTTCGTCCTGCTGTACCTGACCTTTTCCCGAGTCGATGAGGCGCTGCTGATCATGGCCACGCTCCCGTTCGCGCTCACCGGCGGGGCCTGGTTCCTCTATCTGCTCGGCTTCAACCTGTCGGTCGCCACAGGGGTTGGCTTCATTGCACTGGCCGGGGTTTCCGCCGAATTCGGCGTGATCATGCTGCTGTACCTGAAGAATGCCTGGGCAGAGCGGCAAAGCCTGGGCGAGGGCTCGGAGTCAGGGCTGATCGAAGCGATTCGCCAGGGCGCCGTACAGCGTGTGCGGCCCAAGGCAATGACGGTGGCGGTCATTCTCGCCGGCCTGCTGCCGATCCTGTCCGGCAGCGGATCGGGCGGCGAAGTCATGAGCCGCATCGCCGCGCCGATGGTCGGCGGCATGGTCACTGCTCCGCTGCTTTCACTCTTCGTATTACCAGCCGCCTATCGCCTGATGCGGCGCAGGCAGCTGTCTGTCAAAACCACCCAACCTCAAGAGAAAACTGTATGAAACTGACTCACTGCGTATTCGCCATGACCGTTACCTTGCTCGCGTTGCCTGCCTGGGCTGAAGACATGCCGGGCATGAAAATGGACGGCATGAGTGGCGCCTCGGCAAGCCCGACTCAGGTCGCCAGTGCCGAAGGGACGATCAAGACGATTGACCATGACAAGCATACCGTGACCATTTCCCACGGCGCTGTTCAGGCGTTGCAGTGGCCGCCGATGACGATGGGGTTTGCTGTCTCCGATGAGCAGATCGCTGGGCTTGAGGCAGGGGACAAGGTTTCATTCTCGTTCTCCCTGAGCGGCGGGCGAGCGACCATCGTTTCGATCAGAAAATGACGTAACACGCGGCCCGGCTGCTGCCATTACCGAGCGCCTGCGCAGCTACTCGTCCTGACGACGGGTGTAGTGCAGCAGGCGGTCGGTTTCGGTCTTGACCACCAGGTAGCACTCGCAACTCAGGCGCTCCAGTCGCGGACGGTCGAGCACCGTAATCTGTCCGCGGCTGTATTCGATGACGCCCTGGCGTTGCAGTTTACCCGCTGCTTCCGTCACGCCTTCGCGACGTACGCCGAGCATGTTGGCGATCAGTTCCTGCGTCATGTTCAGGCGATTGCCCTGCAGGCGATCCAGTGACAGCAGCAGCCAGCGGCACAGTTGCTGGTCGATGGAGTGGTGACGGTTGCACAGCGCGGTCTGCGACATCTGGGTGATCAGCGCCTGGGTATAGCGCAGCATCAGCAGGAGCAGATCGCCGTGGCGGTTGAACTCCTTCTTCAGTTTCTGCCCGGGAAGCCTGAACGCCACCCCCGCACTCTGCACCACGGCGCGGCTGGAGGTGCTCTCGCCACCCATGAACAGCGCGATTCCGATCAGCCCCTCATTGCCCACCACCGCGATCTCGGCGGACGAGCCGTTTTCCGTGACATGCAGCAGCGACACGATCGAGTCGGTGGGGAAATACACGTGGCGCAGGGTATCGCCCGGTTCATACAGCACATCGCCCAAGGCCAGTGGCACCTGCTCCAGATGAGGCGCCAGGCGCTTGAGGTCGTCCGCCGGGAGCGCGGCGAGCAGGTGGTTGTCGCTGGGCTGGGGTGGGGCAGGCATGGCAAGGCACCGTGATCAAGGATAGGGCGTACCGGGTCAGGGTACTCCCCTTGGACCCCGGCACTGTGGGCTTATCGTGATTCATCGACGGCCTGCACGTATTCCAGCGCCTGAGGTCGGGGCGATGGGGCGCGGCAATCGACCTGAATCCAGTGCTCACCGCGTTCGCCGTCGAGTGTCAGCACGTTGCTGTCCAGGGGCTGGCCGTCGCGGATCATCGAGGTCGAGAGCGCGCTGCCCTGGCGGATGTCGAAGTGATACAGGGCCTCGCCCAGCCGGTAGTGCAGGATGAACCCCGGCCAGCCGGCCGGCAGCAGCGGTTCGAGGCTGAGCGTCGTGCCGACCCGCTGCACGCCCAGCAGCGACTCGACGATCAGGCGGTACATCCACCCGGCAGACCCGGTGTACCAGGTCCAGCCGCCGCGACCGGCATGGGGCGCGGTGCCGTAGACATCGGCGGCCATGACGTAGGGCTCGACCTTGTAGGTGTCGATCCGTCCATGGTTGGCAGGGTCGGCGGGGTTGATCAGGTTCAGCACCTCCCAGGCTTTGCCGGCATCACCCAGTTGAGCGAAGGCCATGCCTGCCCAGACCGCCGCATGGGTGTATTGACCGCCGTTTTCCCGCACGCCGGGCACGTAGCCCTTGATGTAGCCGGGCTCAAGATTGCCCTTGTCGAACGGAGGGTCAAGCAGCAACACGGCGCGGATGTCGCGTTTGATCAGGTGCTCGTCCAGTGACGCCATCGCCTGGCGCTGACGTGCGGGTGACGCCGCCCCCGACAGTACTGACCAGCTTTGCGCAATCGAGTCGATGCGGCATTCCTCGTTGCTCGCCGAGCCGAGCAACTGGCCGTCGTCGAACCAGGCGCGCCGGTACCAGGCGCCGTCCCAGGCGTTCTGGTCCAGGTGACGACGCAACAGGTGCGCCTGTTCGTTGCACCGTTTGGCGAACGCCTGATCGCCCTGCAGCCGTGCCGTTGCAGCGAACTGCTCCAGCACTTGATGACCGAAGAAACCCAGCCAGACACTTTCGCCTTCGCCCAGATGACCCACGCGATTCATGCCGTCGTTCCAGTCGCCGCTGCCCATCAGCGGCAAACCGTGGCGACCGCGGCGCAGGCTGTGTTCGATGGCGCGTACGCAGTGCTGGTACAGCGTTTCGTGCAAGGCCGAAGTGCCCGGCAAGTCGTAGTAGGACTCCTCACCCGGGCCCAGCGGGCGTCCTTCCAGATAGCCTGCCGTCTCGTTGAGCACCGCGACATCGCCGGTCATCTCCACATAACGACTGGTGGCTGCGGCCAACCACAGGAAATCGTCAGAACAGGCCGTGCGCACCCCGCGGTTCATCGGCGGGTGCCACCAGTGCTGCACGTCGCCATCGGCGTATTGATGCCCGGCGCACAGCAACAGGTGCGCGCGCACGGCGGCAGGGTCGGCATGAATCATCGCCATGCTGTCTTGCAACTGATCGCGAAAGCCAATGGCGCCGCCGGACTGGTAGTAGCCGCTGCGTGCCTGGAAGCGGCAGGCAATGACCTGGTACATCAGCCAGCCATTGACCATGACGTCCACCGATGGGGCGCAGGTTTCGATGCGAATCACGCCCAGCACCGAGCGCCAGTGCTCGCGGACCTTCTGCAGTTCCGCTGCGGCGGCCTGGCTGCCCCTGAAACGTTGCACCAGATGGGTCGCGGCCTGGGTCGAGGTCTCTGCACCCAGGCGCAGGATGACTTCCCTGTTTTGCCCGTCCGCCAGCTCGACCGACACTTGCAGCGCCGCGCAAGGGTCCAGCCCTGCACCGACCCGGCCCGATAAACCGGCATGGCCCATGGCGGCGGGTGCTGCCAGGGTTCCGCTGCGGCCCAGGAATTCGGTGCGGTCAGCGCTGACGCCATGCTCGACGGTGTCGGTGTCGAAGAACGCCACCCTTTCTGAAAACTCCAGCGAATAGGCATTGCGGGCGAAGAGGGCGCCCGTCACCGGGTCCGACTGGGTCACTATGTGCATCGCCGACTTGTTGCGCAGATCGCCCAGCACCCATTCCACGTAGCCTGTGACCGACAGCGTGCGGGCGCGACCGGAGCGGTTGGTCAGCAGCAATCGGGAGAACTTGATGGGGGCGTCCAGCGCCACATAGATCCACAACTCACTGTGGATGCCGTCCTCCTCGTGCTCGAACACGCTGTAGCCGAAGCCATGGCGGGTCCGGTATGGGCCGGCGCCGGGGCAGGGCTGTGGCGCTGGCGACCAGAAATGCCCGGTTTCTTCATCGCGCAGGTAGATCGCTTCGCCGCTGCGATCGGTGACCGGGTCGTTGTGCCAGGGGCTCAGGCGAAACTCATGGGCGTTTTCCGCCCAGGTGTAGGCGCTCCCGGCCTGCGACACCACGGTGCCCAATTGCCCGTTGGCCAGCACGTTGACCCAGGGTGCGGGCGTCGGCTGGGACGCCAGGCTGGTAATGATGTATTCGCTGCCATCGGCACTGAAACCGCCGTAGGCATTGCTCAGCAGCAACGGCGAGTGGCTGGGCCCGACTGAGCTTGACGTTGCCTGGTGCTGCCGGGTTGCCACGAACGGTCCATGCACCGGTGAAACCCTGCGCCGATGCACCTGCTCGGCCAGGGTACCGAAGCCTTCGCTCAGCACCAGCCGCGCCACGGACAGGACCAGCACACGGTCTTCGGCGGAGATCTGCTGGGCGGGCCGCACGAAGATGCCGCCCGGACGATCCAGCAGGGTCGCCTCGCTGCCGGAGGTGATCAATCCCATGATCGCGTCCTGCAACTGCTGACGATAGCCCGCCTGATCCTCGTTCCAGATCAGCAAGTCCACCACCAGCCCCTTTTGCCGCCAATAGGCGTGGGCCTGCACCAGTTGCCGGACCAGTTCGATGTTGTCCAGGCTGTAGATCTGCAACAGCACGATGGGCAGGTCGCCGGAGATCGCCTGTCCCCAGAGCCCTGACTGGTTGCGGTGGTTGGCGACCAGCACGGCAGCGTCGGCGCGCATCGAGGTGTTGGCGTAGAGCAGGGAGGAGGCCATCTGCTCGAACAAACGGGCATCGGGCAAAGACGCATTGAGCTGACGCAGCAGCACCTGGCTATGGGTCCAGGACAGGTCGAACACGCGATCGGCCAGATGACGGTCGCGGTACTTGTTGATCAGTGACAGACAGTCGTCGCGGCTGTCGGCGGCCCCGGTCACCAGGTCGATGGTTCCTTGCTGGCCGGGTTGCAGGGTGATCCGGCAGCGGATCGCGACCACCGGGTCGAGGACCGGGCCTGCGGTGTTCGACAGCTGCCCGCAGCCGGCGTCCAGTGCCGCTGGCGAGACCAGGCTGCGCCCCCGGCCAATGAACCGCATGCGATCGGTTTCATAGGAAATCTCGTCGATGTCGACGCCATGGGCCGCCAGTAGATGGCACATCCAGGGCGTCGGTTCATCGCTGGCGCGGGGCCTGCGGCTGCACAGGATGGCTTGCAGCGAGGGCAGCAGTTCGGTCTGTACGAACAGCTTGCTGAAGGCTGGGTGCATGGCGTCATTGCTTGGGCTGGCCAGCACCACTTCGGCGTAGGTGGTGATCTCCAGCGTCTTGGCGAAGGCGGCGCGGTTGGTGACGTGCAGGCGCCGCAGTTCGATGTCGTCCTCCGGCGAGACGACGATTTCCAGGTGGGTATCGAAATCCAGGTTGCGCGCCCTGAACTCGGCCCGGGAATCACTGAAAATGGTTTCGTGGCTTTCGGGCTGATGCAGCGTGGGCTGATAGGCCGCCGACCAGACCGTGGCGGTGTCGACGTCGCGCAGATAGCAGAACATGCCCCAGTTGTCCTGGGTGGTGTCTTCCTGCCAGCGGGTGACGGCCATGTCGTTGCGACGGCTGTAGCCACCGCCGCCACTGGTCAGCATCACGTGGTAGCGGCCGTTGGACAGCAACTGCACGGCGGGGCGTTTGCGGCCGGGGTCGGCGAACACCCTCAGGCCCGGGTCCTGGCCACCGTCGCCGAGCACCGGCGATTGCTCGGTTTTAAGGTACGGCGCGGCGGCTTTGGGCACCCGTTCCTGCAACAGCAACAGCGCCGATTGCAGCGCAGGATCTGCTGCGAAGCGCCGTTGCATGGGGTGGTCGAGCAGCAGGCTGGTCAAGGCCAGCAGGCTCATGCCCTGGTGGTGCGCCATGAACGACTGGACCACGGCGAACGGCTGGCTGCGTGGCAAGCGCGCCTCGGTGTAGTCCACCGCCTCGTACATCCCGAAACGCCCCGAGGCGCCCTGCAAGGTCAGGCGTTGCAGGTTTTTGCAGGCCGCGTTGGCATCGATCATCAGCGCCAGCGCGCTGGCGTAGGGGGCGATCACGATGTCGTCGCTCAGCCCGCGCTTGAGGCCCAGGCCCTGAACGCCAAAGGCGCGGTATTGATAGTTCAGGTGCGCATCGAGGGTGTAATACCCCGATTCCGACACGCCCCAGGGAATGCCCAGCGCCTTGCCGTGTTCGATCTGTACGGCCACGGCGGCACGGCAGGTCTGGTCCAGCAGGCTGCCGTCGTAATTGGGCATCACCAGCATCGGCATCAGGTATTCGAACATCGACCCGGACCACGAAAGCAGTGTCGGCACCCCTGCGTTTTCCCCCAGCAACCTGCCGAGGGTGAACCACGCGCGCTGGGGCGTCTGCCCCTGGGCGATGGTCACGTAGTTGGTCAGCCGCACCTCGGACGCCAACAGGTCGTAATAGCCGGTGTCGAGCCGGCGCTCGTCAGCGTTGTAGCCGATGACAAAGAGATCGCGCTGACTGTCGTAGAGCAACGAGAAGTCCATCTGCGCCATCTCGCCGGTTAGCGCTCTCAACCGGTCCAGTACCTTGAGCCGGTCCCTGGCACTGTTGCGCACCTGTTCGATATCGCTGAGCTGCTCGATATTCCACTCTGCGGTGTCAAGGCTTGCCAGCTGGCGCAGGCTGAAGGGCGTAAGCCTGGGTCCGGCCAGGGGTGTCGGGAGCCGGTATCGCTGCAATTCGTCGGTCCAGTCGGTGCATTGGCTGACGAAGGCTTGTTGCCAATAGATGCTTTCCTCATCGCCCGCCAGTTCAGCGTCTGAAACCGTCATGCGGGCTGTGTGCAGCAGGTCGGCCAGGATGTCCGCATCCGGTGTCTGCCCGGCGCGTTCAAGGGCTGTTCGCAGTTGACTGAGCGGGTCGGATTCATTGGCGTGCCGGGCCTGGATCAAGGTGTCCAGGGTGTCGCGCAGGCCGCTGAGCACGGCCAGTGGGCTCATCGGGGTGTCAGCGATCTGCCCGAGGCCAGTACCCAGTGTCAGCAATACCCCGGCCAGGTTGCCGCTGTCGACGGTCGAGACATAGCGTGGCCGCAGCGGTTCGCGGGTT
Source organism: Pseudomonas sp. NPDC090201 (assembly GCF_044746825.1). Taxonomy (NCBI): domain Bacteria; kingdom Pseudomonadati; phylum Pseudomonadota; class Gammaproteobacteria; order Pseudomonadales; family Pseudomonadaceae; genus Pseudomonas; species Pseudomonas sp. NPDC090201. The sequence goes on along the minus strand of NZ_JBIVCX010000004.1, from coordinate 179,178 downwards.
TGCGTGTCGTACCAGTTGTAGAAATGCTCCCGGTGCCGTTCGAGGCTGTGCATGCTGTTCAGGGAGGCGGTCAGCCGTGTCAGCAGGCGTTCGGTGCTGAGGTAGCCGAAGTCATGGGCGGCCAGATGCGCCAGCAACGACATGCCCATATTGGTCGGCGAGGTGCGGTGGGCGATGGCCGCCTTCGGTGCTTCCTGCACGTTGTCGGGCGGGAGCCAGTTGTCCTGGGGACCGACGTACTGGTCGAAGAAGGCCCAGGTCCGACGAGCCAGCACGTGCAGAAAACGCAGGTCCTGCGCCGAGGGTTTGAACACTGATCCCTCGGCGGGCGAGCTGAGCCGCCAGGCGATCCATGGACCTGCCAGCCATGCCAGCAGCAGTGGGGTTGCGATCAGCAGGGTCAGCGGAGTGTCGAGCAGCGCCGCGACTGTCAGCAGTGCCAGCGTCGGCGCGATCCACATCAGTCGATAGAAACCAGGCAGCCGGCTTTGCCTCATGCGCTCGACCTCCCGCGACGGTTGCCACTGCAACAGCAGGCGCCGGCTGAAACCGAGCCGCCACAGCGAGCGCAGGATGGCGTCGGTGCTGTACAGCATCTCGAACGGCAACCAGGCGAGTGTCAGGCAGACGCGGGCAAGCTCCTGTCCCAGGTCGCCCGTCAGTGCCAGAAGGTGCTGGCGATAGGGCACGCCGGCCGGTGACTGCATCAGTTCGGTGACGCTGCGAAGCAGCGGTTGAACCACCAGCAAGCCGACAACCGTCAGCGTCCAGCCCAGCGGTTCGCTGCTGGCCAGCCACGCCCAGCCCAGCATGGTCAGGGTGGAGAGCGGCTCCAGACTGCGCCGCAGGTTGTCGAGAATCTTCCAGCGCGCCATGACACTGAGCCGGTTGTGCACCCACTCGCCGGTCGCGTTGCGGGTCCAGGGCGCGACCCACGGCAACAACTGCCAGTCCCCGCGAATCCAGCGGTGCCGACGTTTGACATCGGCGCCGTAGCCCGAAGGATATTGCTCATACAGCTGTACGTCACTGAGCAGGCCGGAGCGCGCATAGCAGCCTTCGATCAGGTCGTGGCTGAGGATCTGGTTATTGGGCAGGCAGCCATCCAGCGCGCAGGTGAACGCATCCACGTCATAGATGCCCTTGCCGATGAACGAGCCCTGCTGGAACAGGTCCTGATACACATCGGACACCGCGCGGGTATAGGGGTCGACCCCGGCGTCGCTGCCAAACACTCGCGCGTAGGTCGAACGGGTGACGCTGGTCAGGCTGATACCCACCCGCGGCTGCAACACCGCGTAGCCGGCGATGATCTGTTTGCCCATGGCATCGAACAGCGGACGGTTCAGCGGGTGCATCATGGCGGCCACGCATTGCTGCGCGGCGTCACGGGGCAGCAGGGTGTCGGTGTCCAGTGTGATCACGTAGCGGGCGCTTTGCAGTGGGGTGATGTCCCCGACGATGGCGTTGAAACACTCCCGCCCACTGCCGCGCAGCAGCGCGTTGAGTTCGATCAGCTTGCCGCGCTTGCGCTCGTGGCCCATCCACACCCGTTCGCCCGGATTCCAGCGACGGGGCCGGTGCAGCAGGAAAAACCGGTCGGTGATGCCGTCGGCGTACTTGCGGTTGAGCAGGGTGATCGCCTCCGAGGCCCGGGCAATCAGCTCGGCGTCCTGAGGCAGGACTTCTTCAGCGGCGTCGAGCAAATCGCTGAGCAGGGCGAAATACAGGTTGCTGTCGCGGTTGGCGAGAAAGCGCACCTCGAGGCCTTCCACCAGTTCATCCACATCGGCCAGGTTGGCAATCAGCGTGGGAATCACCACCAGGGTGCGGGCGTCGTCGGGGATGCCGTGGGCGTAATCCATCTTGGGCAGCACGGAAGGCAGCAGGCTGAACGTCACCAGCCAGTTGATCAGGCTGATCGCCAGACGGCTGACCATGATCAGGCACGGAACTGCCAGTACCAGCAGCGCGAGGTCCGGCATGCGGTCGCGGTGCGCGGACGCCAGCAACGGTCCGGCAAACACCAGTGTCAGCAGCGACACCGGGGCCAGGTAAAACATCAGCGGCGAGCGCTGCAACAGGCGTTTCCAGCGCTCATGGACCGGCACGCGGGCCTTGAGTGCGCGCTCCAGTACAGGCAGCCCGTCGCTGATCAGGTAATACCCGACATGCCGCGCCAGCACCTCACAGGAGACCGACGCCGCCTGGGCCGTCGCAAGGTCTATGGCCACCCGCGCCACTTGAGTTTCGGAATGCTGCGCACTGCGCCGGGCCAGGCGTTCGATGACATGCCGGTAGCTGTCCCGGGTGCGGAAGTCCATGGTCCGGTAGACCGCTGCCGGGTCTTCGCACAGCGTCTGTTCGACGTGGCTCATCGACTCGACGAACTCGCGCCAGTCCGTCGCGGACAACAGGCGCAGGCTGCCGATGCTGTTGCTGATGGACACCTGGTCGGCGGCCTGCTGCTGGGCGTCGAGCTGAACCTGACGCTCGATGCTTGAGCCTTTTTCGCCCAGCATCTGCTCGATCCAGTTCAGCGGTAACGCCAGGGCTGCGCTCTGGCCCTGCAACCGGCGGGTGAATTCGGCGACGAAAGCCGCCGTCATCGGCGGGGTGGAGCGGGCCATGTCGGCCACGGTCAGCACCACGCTCTTGATGTCGCGCTCCGAGGTTTCGATCAGGCGCTCGGCCCAGTCGTCGGCCAGGTTGCGATCATCTGCGTTGGCCATCACCCGCGAAGCGACCCGACGCAGGTTCTCGATCAGCGCCAGGCGCAACATGATCGGCACCGCCCACAGCTCTCCAAGCGCCAGCGGCATGACGGTCTGATACGAGAAAATGAAGCGGCCCAGGCTCTGTTCGTCGACCCGTCCATCGCCGTGGGAAATTGTCTCCAGGGCGATGTCGTAGACCCGCGGCAGCCCGGCGGAGGGGCCGTTGATCAGGCGTGGCAACTCACGGCTGTAGCCTTTGGGTAAGTGGGTTCTGGCGGTGCGAATGTGTTCTTCGATCAGGAAGTAATTGTCCAGTAGCCACTCGGCTGCCGGGGTGACACGACGGCTCGACACCTGAGCCTCGGACAGCGCCGTGCAACTGCGCTTGAGCAAGGCCTCGTTGTCATCGAGCCTGCTGAGCATCGAGTCGCGGGCCGACAGCGCCGTCAGTTGATGCTGCCCGGCCAGGGCGATGCCATGGCTGGCCATCTGATCGGCGCTGAACAGCTCGGAGCGCAGAATCGGTTCGTATTCAAACCCGGAGGCGGAAAACGAACCGTTCTGGTGGATCCCGGACAAGCGAGCAACCACTCCCCGTACGCGTGTCCATGTGCTAGTCATAAGGTCGTGAGCCTGAAGCGCGTGGCTCTCATCGCGCGAATGTTCAGAGGTGCGCCGATGTAGCCCTTCAGCGCCCAGCAGCGCCTTTAAGACGTGGCTTTCCAGCGCCGAGTATGGCCATCCGGGAACAGCTTCGTCTGTGCGCTGGCGAACATAGGGCAGAGCAGGCTCAAGGCGCGGGGATGTCGTTTCAGAAACGCCAGTCTTTCGCCTGCACCACCCGGCAGAAGGGTCCTGCCAGTGTTGCGTTGTGGTGGGCGATGATGGCCTCTGCGCTCAGCGTCGGGGTGTCGGAGCAGGTGTGCCCGTCGGCGATCAGCACGGCATCGAACCCGCAATCGCGGGCGGCGCGGCAAGTGCTGTCGACGCAGTATTGGGTTTTCATGCCGGTCACGACGATGCCCTCGCAGCCGAGCTGTCTGAGCTGGCTGGCCAGGTCTGTCTGAACGAAGGCGCAGGGGCGGGTTTTCTGGAAGATGCGTTCGTCGCCTGTCAGCTCCAGCTCTTGCACAAGCTCGGTGAGCGGGCTGCCCGGTTCGATCGGAGAACCTGCCGGGCCGACGTGGCGCGCGAGAAAGATCGGAGCGCCGCGCTCCCGTGCATCTCTCATGAGCGCGTTCAGGGTGTCAATCACCGCCTCGCCGCGCCAAGGCTTGTCAGGGCCGTGAACGAGTCCGACCTGCATGTCGAGAATCAGCAGAGCGTACATATGCGTTTCCTTGCATGGGTGCCAGCGAAAATCGGGGCAAAAAAAAGACCCGATCCATTGCTGGCGGGTCTTTGGGGTCCTGCGTTATCACTTCACGCAACCACCCGCGACCCGCCGATGGCGGTCGTGAAGGTGGTGGTCGAGGCGAAACGTTGGGTGTTCATGGTTTGACCTTAACCTCGACCGGAGAGTGTTGCAAGTGCGGGGAGTTGCGGCGGGCGCAGGATGGGTGTCCGGCCGCAAACCCGTAGGAGCGCGCTTGCCCGCGACTGGCCTTTTCGCCTGACAGAGATGTCGTGAATGTACCAACGCCATCGCGGGCAAGCGCGCTCCTACAGTGGCGCTGCGAGACACGTTCGGTGCTGCACCTCAATCCCGTTGCAGCACGGCTTGCCGGCGGGGGCGGCTTTGAGGTCGCCGATGCAGGCAAGTCTGGCTCATCACTACTGCCCACCCCCTCAACCACTCGCTTCAAACTCTCCTCTAAGCCAGTCAGCCACGTCCTGCACCCAGACGCTGGGCTCTTTTCCCACCTGGGTCAGCAGGTGGTAGGTATAGCCGGTGATCGAAGGCCCAAAGGGTTGTATCAGGTGCCCGGCGGCAAGTTCATCGGCGACTAATGCAAGGCTGAGCAGGGCGATACCCTGGCCGGCCACGGCGGCCTGGATGGCGTGCCCCTCATCCGAATAGCGCAACTGTCCATGAAGCGCTGTCCCCGACAGCCCGGCCTGGTCCAGCCACTTCTGCCAGGTCGGGTTGTCGGCACTTTCCCTCGCCCATTCAAAGTGGATCAAGGGCACCGAGCCAAGCGCCGACAGGTCCCTGACCTGCAGTAACGGGTTGCTCACCGGGGCATATTCGTCAGTCAACATGGCCTGTGCGTTGAATCCGGGATAGGGGCCGCGCCCGTAGCGCAAAGCGATGTCGAACGTCTGGCCGGTCAGCTCGATGGCCCGGTCGCTGGCCTGAATCTGCAAATCAATATCAGGGTGCAATGCATGAAAACGGGAAATTCGAGGCATCAGCCACTTTGCGGTGAACGCATGGGTGGCAGTGATGGTGACACGCTTGCGCTGACTCGCCTGGGTGAGCTGCTGCAACACTGTCTCGAATGCATCAAAGCCCTGTTTCAGGACGGGATACAGCACTGAGCCTGCCTCGGTCAGCGTGACCTGGCGCACGGTCCGCACAAAGAGCTGAAGCTGGGTGTATTCCTCAAGTGCCCGTACGCGGTGGCTGATCGCAGTCGGCGTTACCGCCAACTCGTGAGCGGCCTGCTTGAAACTGCCGTGCCTGGCTGCCGCTTCGAAAGCGCGCAGTGATGAGAGAGGCGGTAAACGACGCATGGGCGAACCAGAAAAGACAGATGATTTAAGATCATCTTATACCTGATTTCTTATCGTTTGCCCGCCTGGCTGTGCGAGATCAGTATCGCCGCTACCGGTCATCTGGTGATCTGAATTCATCCATGCCGTGTCATCTTTCCCACTCTGGAGTTGATCATGTTCGAACGTATCATCACCCAACCCGATCCCTACGAACCCTACCTGCTGTCGCAGGGCATCAAGTTTGGAAACCTCTTGTTCATCTCCGGGCAGGCCGGAAGTGGCACCGATGGGCAGATCGTCGAAGGTGGATTTCTCGCCCAGGGTGAGCAGGCCTTCGCCAACCTCAACCGGGCACTGATTGCAGGTGGCTCGACCCTCGCCAACGTCATCAAGGTGACCATCTTCGTGACGGACATGGGGCACTTCGATGAAGTCGTCGAGCTGCGTCGCCGGTTTTTCTCCGCCCCGTATCCCGCTGATACCATCGCCGAGATCAAGGCGCTCTACGACCCTCGCGCCATGATCGAAATCGAGGCCATTGCGGTTGTGCAACCCGCAGAGTGATGTGCCGCCACCGTCAGGGGCATAGAATGGCGCGACGTGATCATCCATTCCGTCGGGAGCTCTCATGCTGGACAGTCTCAGTGGCATCATGGCCTTTGTGCAGGTCGCTGAAACACGCAGCTTTACCGAGGCCGGCCGCCTGATGGAAATTTCGTCTTCGGCGGTCGGCAAGAGCGTATCGCGCATGGAAGAGCGCCTGGGGGTGCGGCTGTTTCACCGCAGCACCCGCAGCGTCACCCTTACCGCCGAAGGCGAGCTGTTTCTGGCGCGTTGCAAACGCATCATTCAAGAGGCCGAGCAGGCGGAAATCGAGCTGTCGCAACTGGCCGACGAGCCGCGCGGCAAGTTGCGCATCAGCGTGCCGTTGCAGAACACGCTGATCTTCCCGCTGCTCACCGGTTTCATGCAGGCCTACCCGCAGATCGAGCTGGACGTGGACCTGTCGGACCGCATGGTGGACGTGATCGAAGAAGGCTTCGATGCCGTGGTGCGCACCGGCCAGCCGTCGGATTCGCGGCTGATGGCGCGCAAGCTGGGGGAATACAAGCTGGAACTGGTGGCATCGCCCGACTACCTGGCCCGCCGTGGCCGACCCACCCACCCGGATCAACTGCGCGACCATGCCTGCCTGCTGCACAAATTCCCGGCCAGCGGCTCCCTTGAACGCTGGCCGGTGCGCGATCCGGACGCCGACACTGACCCGGAACTGGGCCGGGTCATCGCCTGCACCACCACCGATGCGCTGACCCACATGGCGCTTGAAGGTCTGGGCATCGCCTGTCTGGCGGACTTTTCAACGATTCAGGCGTTGCGCGACGGCCATCTTGAGCGTGTGCTGCCGGAGTTCACCGACCACCGAGGGTCGTTGTGGATGCTGTGGCCGTCGAGCCGCAATGCGACACCGAAGCTTCGGGTGTTGATCGACTACTTCAAGCAGCACATCGCAACGGTGGAGCAGCCTTGACGCGATGATGAGTCGCCGATTGCCAACCGCGCCACGCACATTCAGAGGGATTACAGCCCAATAGTCCGAATTGTTGTGACGGTTGGGCTGTTTATCTGGTTCGGGAAAAGCCTTGTACTGGCCGCCAGTGCCCAGGCCATGAAAGCGATGCTGACTTTCGGGCGGGCAAGCGTCTATTCCTTTTCCGAACGAGGCAATCATGTCCAAGCTCCATTCCCCGGTCACCATCGGCCCTTTCACCTTTTCCCACCGCGTCGTGCTGGCGCCGCTGACCCGCATGCGGGCCGAAGAGGGCGCACGTCCCGGTCCGCTGATGGCCGAATACTACGCACAGCGCGCTTCAGAAGGCGGCTTGCTGATTGGCGAGGCGACCATCGCCGCCCCCAACGGCAACGGCTATCTGGGCGCCCCCGGCCTGTTCGATGACAGCCAGATCGCCGGCTGGAAACAGGTCACCGACGCCGTGCACGCCAAGGGCGCGAAGATCTTCCTGCAGCTCTACCATGCTGGTCGTCAGTCCAACAGCGAAGTGCAGCCCCACGGCAGCATTCCAGTCGGGCCATCGGAAGTGCTCCATGGCGGCGTCGCTTACACCCAGGAAGGCTGGGTGCCGAACACACCCAACCGGGCGCTGACCGTCGAGGAAATCGCCGAGTTGGTCGAGAGTTTCCGTACGGCGGCAGAGCGTGGCGTCAAGGCCGGTTTCGACGGCGTCGAGCTGCACGGCGCCAACGGTTATCTGGTGGACCAGTTCCTTCAGGACAACAGCAACAAGCGCACCGACCAATATGGCGGCTCGTTCGAAAACCGCGCGCGGTTTCTGCTGGAAGTGACGAACGCACTGATTTCGGTCTGGGGTTCCAACCGCGTCGCCGTTCGCCTTGGCCCAAGCGGTACCTGGGGCGACATGGGCGATGCCGATCCTGAAGGCCTGTTCACCTACGTCGCTCGACAACTGGCGCCGCTGAACCTGGCATACCTGCACCTGATCGAGCCGCGCATCCTCGGCAATGTCGAAGATGAAAACGCAGACCCGGCCCCAGTGGCCGCGCAGATGATGCGCAAGCATTTCCCTGGCGTGATCATCGCGGCGGGCGGGTTCGACGGCGAAGCGGCGGAGGCGATCATCCGCGCCGGCGATGCGGATCTGGTGGCCTTCGGTCGTCACTTCATCGCCAACCCTGACCTGCCGGACAGACTGCGTAAGCACTTGCCGCTGAACGCCTACGACCGTCCGACTTTCTTCGGCGGCACCGACGTCGGCTACATCGATTATCCGTTCTACGAAGAAGCCGCGGTGGTCTGACACCCCAGCGGTTGCACCGGGCCGACAGCGATCATTCGCTGTCGGCTTTTTTGTGGATGAAAGAAAAGCGCCGGGCAGCGGCCAGACAGCGCCCAATAAAAAGCCCGATGCTGAACATCGGGCGTTGAGGGGAGGGATGGGGGGAGTCAGTTCACAAGGTCACTCAGCGCGCTTCTGCCTCAGCGCCGTACTCGGGAAAATCGTTGTAGTCCTGCGCTGTACCACCCCAGAACGCGTCCCGCACATAAGGGGTCAGGGGCCAGTCGTGGCGCAGGCGCTCGGGCAGGTCGGGGTTGGCGCTGAAGTGACGACCGAAGGCCACAAGGTCCGCAGCGCCGGATTGCACGATCGCTTCGGCGCCCCCGCGATCGAAGCCGCCGGCCGCGATGATCGGGCCGTCGAAGAACGGTCGCAGAAAGGCCGCTGCAACCGGCGGGCGATCAGGCTCGATTTCGTCGGTGCCCTTGATGCGCGGCTCGATGACGTGCAGGTACGCCAGTCCGTACTCGTTCAGCCGGCGCGTGAAGTATTCGAAAGTGGCTTGCGGGTTGCTGTCGGAAATCGAACCCCACTGGCCACTCGGCGACACGCGCACGCCGACCCGCTCCGCACCCCAGACCGACACCAGCGCGTCGAGCACCTGCAAGGGGAGTCGCACGCGGTTTTCGATGGGGCCGCCGTATTCATCCGTGCGTTTATTGGTGCCGTCCTGCAGGAAGGTGTCCAGCAGGTAACCATTGGCGTTATGCAGCTCGACGCCGTCGAAGCCCGCATCGAGCGCCCGCTGCGCGCTTTGCCGATAACTCTCGACCAACGCCGGCAGCTCGTCCTTGTCGACAGCACGGTGAGGGGAGGCCGGCACCCAGCCGTCCTGGGTGAAGGCATTGGTTTCGAACGGCACCACCGACGGCGCAATCGGCGGCTTACCGTTGCTGAGGTCGCTGTGGGACTGGCGGCCATCGTGACCGAGTTGCAGAAATATCACCCCGCCCTTGGCGTGCACGGCCTCGACGATGGGTTTCCAGGCGTCCCGATGGGCGTCGGTGTAGATGCCCGGCGCACCGAGGTAACCCCGGCTGTCCAGCGAAGGGTGAGTGGATTCGACGATCAGCAGGCCGCCCCGGGAGGCGCGTTGCTCGTAGTAGCGTTGCATCATCTGGCTCGGGCTGTCGTCGCGGTCTGCGCGCAGCCGGGTCATGGGCGCGTGCACCACGCGATGGCTCAGTGGGTACGGTCCGACGACCGCATTGGATAACAGTTTCAATGGCAATGAAGGGGCCAAGGGAAGATCTCCAGAAAGGAACAGGTATTCAGCGAAAAGGGTTCAGAGGGCGAGCAGCGTCCGGCGGCCGGTTTGCGATGACGCCAGTACGCCGTCCAGAAGCGCGTGCATGCGCACGGCATCGTCAAAGGTTGCGGCGGCGTGGGTGCCTTCGGCGAGGTCTTGGGCGTACACGTGATACAGCTCAGCGAGTTCGAGCACCGAGGAGGGCAGGTCCGCGGCGGCTGGCAGGCGTGAGTAGCTGGCCGGAATCGGCAGCACTTGCAGGGGCAGGTCATCGCCGTGTGCGCCCTCGATGACATAGTCATCGCCCACGTCGCCAAACGCCGAGACGTTGCTGATGCGCAGATCGCCTTCGTGGCCGGTGATGTCGATCTGCACCCCCGAGCCGTTGCGTTTGCCGCCTTCGACGTGAACCGAGAGCAGGGCGCCATCTTCCAGTTGCCCGGCGATGACCAGTTGATCCGGCGCGGTGCCGCTCAGTCGCTCACCGGTTTCCTTGATGGTGACGGTGTCGAACTGGTTGACCACCAGCGCGCTGACGTTGACCGGCCAGCCCATGGCGGTGAACAGCATGTCGAGGAAATGCCCGGCATAAATTGAAATCACGCTGGAGAAATTCTCGACCGGTACTGTCCAGCGCAGGGCGTTGGGGCGCAGGGCCTGGAAGTAATTCATGCTGACGTGGATGCGCACCGAACGCACCTTGCCGACATAGCCTTGTTGCAGCAGATCCTGCAGGTAGCGGTTGTGCGGCGCGTGGCGGCGTTGCAAGCCGACGAGGGTGCGCACCCCGGCCTGCTTCGCCAGGCAGGCCAGTTCCTGCGAGACGGCGGTGCTGGTGGTCAGCGGCCACTCGCAGTAGACGTTCTTCCCGGCGGCGATGGCCGCGCGCACCGCTTCTTCATGTTGCGGCGCGGTCGTCAGGACCACCACCAGATCGACTTCGGGGTGGTTGACCAGCTCGTCCAGGGACTCGGCCACATGGGCAATGCCGAGCTTATCAGCGGCGACCTTGGCACTGTCCAGACGCTGGCTGTACACCGCAGTGATTTGATATTGCGGCAACAGCGAGAGCACACGAACGTGACCGTGCATGGCCCAGTTGCCAATGCCGACCAGGCCGACTCGGATGGGAGAGGTAATAGCAAGCATGACAGACTCCATGGATTCAAGGGACAAGCCTTGAAGTCTAGGGAGCGGGGGAATGGGGAAAAACGGGCTGCCGATCCGATCATTGCGGACAAAAGCGCTTCAATGGGCGATGGCCAGCCGATCCGTCTAGTAAGCCACGTCCACCAGCAGCACTTCACTGCGTTGATGGGCGAACAGGTTGAGCAGCAATTCTTTATGAACAGCGGCGCCGTCCCCAACCCTCCGCGAGGTGAAGTCATGGTCCAAATGACCAAGCGCGGTCATTTTGACCTTTCTGCGATGGAGTCATTACGACTCAAGCATACTAACCTGTTGAGTGCCATGGTAATTTATTCTGGCATGACTTCTGCTCTTCGAAGAGTACAGGCAACGTCATCACGACGAGCCTAAACAGGATGGGAGTAACCGCCATGTTTGATTTCTTCGTTGACCCCAGGAATGTGCTGCGTCTTTCGACCCGTATTTTGTGGACCGGATTAATCATGCTCCTGATCGGCATTGTCGGGGCGTACCTGATCGAACTGCATGCAAACCTGATTGTCCTGGTCAGCATGCACGCCATGACCATTATTGGGCCAACCCTGCTCAAGATCGGGTACGTGATGCGCCTGCTTTCGCAACATAACCTTCGGTTGCAGCATGCCTGAGTGGCGTGGCTGTGACCGGTGTGGTTTGTTGGACCCTGAGGCATTCATGAGCTAGCCCATACGAAGCATGGGAGCGCAACACGGAAGTACGTTACGTAATACAGGACGGTACGTTCAAGAGCTGGCGCTTCGATTGCGCCGCCCCTTTCACCTGAAGGCTACGCTTGCCATCATTCAACACGGAACCCTGCCGCCATGCCCCTGCATATTTCGACCCCGCTGATTGAATCCCGCCCAATGAGTGCCTTGGCCAAGCGCAACATTCTGTTGAAGCTCGACGCCTTGCAGCCCTGCGGCTCATTCAAGCTGCGCGGGGTAGGGCATGCGTGCGAGGCCCATTATCGCCGGGGTGCAAGACGATTCATCTCATCGTCAGGTGGCAATGCCGGGTTGGCAGTTGCGTATGCCGGGCGTCTGCTGGGTGCGTCGGTTGTCGTGGTGGTGCCAAACACCACATCGCAAAAGGCCAGAGAGCTGCTGGCGCTCGAAGGCGCAGAAGTCATCGTGCACGGGGATTCCTGGCAGGAGGCCAATGAACTGGCGCACACCCTGCTGTCAGCGGGTGATGCCTTTATCCACCCCTTCGACGACCCGCTGCTGTGGACCGGCCATGCCAGCATGATCGATGAAGTGGCCCTCACGTCCTGCAAGCCGGATGCTGTCGTGTTGTCCGTGGGCGGCGGCGGATTGCTGTGCGGCGTTGCCGAGGGCCTGGAACGCAACGGCTGGGGCCAGGTGCCCATCATCGCGGTGGAAACCCAAGGCGCAGCGTCGTTCCGCGCCGCTACCCTTGCCGGTCGGCCGGTGGAAATCGACGCCATCACGTCAGTCGCCACCTCCCTCGGGGCCAAGCGCGTCTGCGGGCAAGCCTATGAATATTTCAAATCCCGCCCTGTCGAAAGCGTCGTGATCAGCGACGCACAGGCTCTCGAGGCCTGTGATCGCTTTCTGACGGACCACCGCATTCTGGTTGAGCCAGCCTGTGGCGCGGCGCTGGCGCTGGGTTACACCCCAACCTTGCTCAAAGAGTACAAGAACGTGCTGATCGTGGTTTGCGGCGGGGCCACTGCGACCTACGCGCAGATTGGCGCTTGGCGAGCCGGGCTGTGACTGCCGGTTAGCTGAGGCTGGCTAGCTGATACTCGGCGACCAGTTTGTCCAGAAAGATATACAGCTTCTGGTTCATCTCATCCCAGTCGTTGGCGCGAAGCGCAGCGGGCTGTTGCACGAAGCGGTGCCGGGTGAGATTGGCCAGCTCCGTTTCAGAGGCGGCGATCAGAAGCTCAACGACTTCGCGGGTGAACTCCATGTGGCATTGGAAGCCGTACACCAGGTTGCTGTACTCGACGATCTGGCGAGGACAACCCAGGTTTCATACGCTCCGGGTGCTTCGAACGATTCGTGGACGATGAAATGGACTCGCATGACAGGTTTCCCGAAAGTGGAAGGTGAGGGGTAAAGAGAGGTCGTGTGTTCTCTGGACAGGAAAGACACTTGTCGATATTAATGACACCATGTGTCATGATCAAGGGCGTCGTTTTCCCAGGAGCCGCGAAGGAGGCGTAGCGTGAGTGAAGAACAGGACAAAAAGATCCGCAATTTCCTATCCATCTCACTGCACGGATCGATTTCCAGGGCTTCGGAGTTCCTCGATATTTCGCAGCCGAGCTTGAGCCGTCAGTTGGCGAGCCTGGAGGCCTACATTGGCCAGCCGCTGTTCAAGCGTACCGGTCGAGGCCTCGTATTGACCGATGCAGGAACACAACTTGCCTCGGTAGCAGGACCCGCCTTCATGTCGGTTGATTCAGTGGTATCGCAATTGAGGGACGATTACGGAGTGACCCAGGGCAATCTTCGTCTAGCGACGGTGCACACCCTGACGTACTACTTTCTGGGCGAGGCCGTCTCGCGTTTTGTGCATGCCCACGAAGACGTCAACGTTTCTTTCATGGCGAGAAGCTCGACCGATGTAGTCAAACTGGTGGAAAACGGTACAGCCCAGCTTGGACTGGTCTACGACAGTGAAGTGGCCTCGGCAGAGTTGGCTTCCACCCATCTCTTCAACGAAAGGATGGCGATTGTCGCCAGGCAAGGTGATCCACTTCTGCAGTCGCCGGTCAACCTGGTTGAAACCCCGTTGCGACTGGTCGTGTTCTCCACGGGTTACGCATTGCGCAGGATGCTCGACGTCAGTGGCTTTTCATACACCGTCACCGCAGAAGTCGAGACAGTGGACGCGATGCTCGAACTGGTTGCCGCAGGTGTAGGTGCCTGCATCCTTCCGGCGCTGATTCCAGACCGGGTACTCACGCAATACGGTCTGGCGCGATCACTTGATTACTCCCCCCGATTGGCCAGGAAGGTCGTCGCCATCCAGAGGACCGACTCGGCTCCCCGGGCGATGACGAGAGCTTTCCTCGACATGGCAATTCAGACTGCGCGCGGGCTGTACTGAAAAGCAGCTATAACCCTGGCCGCATCGCACCGGCACTGGTGCCAACCCTATTCTTGCGCCGTGAAAGCCCGAGAACAGGAGATGAGTCATGAACCAGAGCCTTCGCAGCAAAGAATACTTCGATCAGCGAGCCACTGAAGAAATGGGCCGCTTGCTCAAGACCAGGGACATGTCACAGAAGGAGCGGCTGGCCTATGCGGCGCGCATCCTCGCCATGACAGGTCAGGAAGCCGGGCTTGCAGGGCAGCTCACCGCCCGTTCGGAGCGGGAAGATACCTACTGGACCCTCCGTTTTGGCCTTGGGTTCGAGGAAGCTACCGCCGAAGACTTCATCGAGGTGGACCAGGACCTCAACACTGTCACCGGCGAAGGAATGGCAAACCCTGCCACACGCTTCCATCTGTGGGTCTACCGAAATCGCCCCGATGTGATGTCGATTATCCATACCCACTCGCCATGGGCCTCGGCCCTGGCCGCTGCACGTCAGCCACTGGTCATTTCGCAAATGGACATGACTCCCTTGTTCAATGATTGCGCCTTTCTCTCGGAATGGCCCGGTGTGCCGATCGCCGACCACGAAGGCACGCTGATATCCGAAGCCTTGGGCGGAATGAAATCGATCATCCTGGCTCACCACGGCTACCTGACCGCGGGCGTCTCGATCGAAGAGGCCACCTACCTCTCTGTGTATCTGGAACGCGCAGCGCGCATGCAGCTGCGTGCCAAAGCCTATGGGGACCTTACCCCGGTCGATCCAGTGCTGGCTCAAGAGGCACACGACTACCTCCTCAAGCCTTCAATCGTCCGCGCCACCTTCGAGTACTGGTGCCGCCAGACCCACCGCGCGCCGGGCATGCCGGCCTTCACCTGACCGAACACCTACGGGTGCCCCACGCTCCCGGGCGTGGGTAGCAAGGCAGACGAGTCAGACAATAAACCTAGAACTGCGGGCCTGAAAAATGCCAAAAACAATGAGAGACGCAGAGTGTGCAAAGCGGTCCGGACGTTCCCAGACCCTAACGGCCGGGCTGGCCAGTCTGATGGGCACAACCATCGAGTGGTATGACTATTTCCTGTACGGGACAGCGGCAGCGCTGATCTTCAACAAAATCTTCTTCCCGGATTTCGACCCGGTAACCGGAACCCTCGCGGCATTCGCCACCTACGCGGTCGGGTTCTTCGCACGTCCGTTTGGCGGCATCGTGTTCGGACATTTCGGTGATCGACTGGGGCGCAAGTCCATGTTGCTGATCACGCTGTTCATGATGGGCATACCCACCATCGTGATCGGCCTGATTCCTTCCTATGACAGCATTGGTTACTGGGCGGCGGTTCTGCTCGTTGTCATGCGATTGCTGCAAGGCATCGCGGTAGGGGGAGAGTGGGGAGGTGCTGTGCTCCTTGCGGTCGAACATGCTCCCGAGGGAAAGAAGGGACTGTTCGGCAGCCTTCCTCAAACCGGGGTGGCGCCAGGTCTCATCCTGTCTTCACTGGCCATGGGCGCGGTCGCGCAAATGCCGGAAGAGGACATGCTCAGTTGGGGCTGGAGAATTCCCTTCCTGGCGAGCGCAGCGCTGCTGTTGGTAGGCTGGTACATCCGCGAGAAGGTCTCGGAATCCCCGGATTTCGTGGCGGTGAAACATGAGCCGAAGTCAATTCCACCCTTGAAGGCAGTGTTTCGTGATCATCGGGTAGAACTGCTGGCAGTCGCGGGAGCTCGACTTGCCGAAGTGACTTGGTTCTACACGGTTGCAACCTTCTCACTGGCCTACGCCACCAAGACGTTGCTCGTGCCCAAGCAGACCGTGTTGTCAGCCGTCGTCTGGGGCGCCGCAGTTGCGATGTTCACCATGCCGATATGCGGGTGGCTGGCCGACAAGATGGGCCAGCGAAGAATGTTCGCTTATGGAACAGTCGGACTTATCATTTTCGCACCGGTGTTTTTCCTGCTTCTGCAAACTCAAGACGCTGCCTGGATCACGGTTGCCATGATCATTGCGATCGGTCTGGTCTATTCGCTGCTCTACGGCCCTGAGGGGGCGCTGTTCGCTGCTCAGTTCAAACCCGAAGTGCGTTACACCGGTATCTCGGTCGGGGTGCAGGTCTCCGGTGCAATCGGCGGTGGCTTGGCCCCGCTGGTGGCCACCTCGCTGCTCGCGTTCGGCAATGGCAACCCGCTGTACATCAGCGGTTATCTCATGGCGTTGGGCGTCATAGCGCTTATCTCCGTGCGGGCGATGAAAAGCGTTTCACAGCCTCTGGAAGTGAAGAAGGGAGAGACGGTCAAGCCGTTCGCCGCGGAGCAGGCCAGGTAATTCGACGTCAGGGATTCAAGAGTCAGTCGCGTCGACAACGCATAGGTCAGGGAAGACCTTCCTGGCCTTGGCTTATCCCTTCCGTATCAAGCTTTCGCTCGGGCGCTCGCATCCTGCCGCTCATCAGCGATCCGGCGCCCGTCTTGGAATGCTCATGAACGAGCGTTACCCTCCAATGACTTCATCTCCCGCAGACTCAAACAAGAAGGGGGCGCCATGAGTTGTCTGATTTGCGCAGGCCACGCTGAAACCATCGAGTGCACGGAGGGTTGGGAAGAGCGTCGCTGCGCGGAGTGCGGCCGCTATCGCATGTCCCTGGCACTGGTGCTCAGCTTGATGGAGCAGGGACAGATCTTCGACACCGAGAGAATGCGCAGCTGGCTAAAAGCGCAGCGGTGTGTCGTTTCAGTGCCGTCCATCGATGTCGACGAAGCGCTGTTGGCTGAGTAGAGCAGTCCGTGAAGTCACTGTCCGCTCTGGAGAGAGCAAGCCAATCGTTTGAGTGGAGTTTGGGCCCGTTAGTCTAAAGTCTTGGCGTATCGTCCCTGATATCGCCACTGGTAAGAAAAGCGTCATCTGCGCTGACTAGGTTGAAGTCTCACTCTGAGCTGAGACAACAACATGAACAATTCAGCCGCCCATGACACCGCCCATCTTTCACGCCCCAAACTCGATCATGCCCTGAGCCGGCGAAGTCTGGCGCTGTTCTTCGGCCTGCTGGTCGTCGGTGTGATCGTTAGCGGATGGGGCATCGTTCAGGACGTCGATGACGCCGGAGCCGTGGCCACTACCTGGCTGCCCTATGGCCTGCTGTGCCTGGCGCTGGTGATTGCGTTGGGCTTCGAATTCGTCAACGGTTTCCACGACACGGCCAACGCGGTGGCGACGGTGATCTACACCCACTCGCTGCCGGCGAACATCGCGGTGGTGTGGTCGGGCTTCTGCAACTTCAGCGGCGTGCTGGCTTCAAGCGGCGCGGTGGCCTTCAGCATCATTGCGCTGCTGCCTGTGGACATGATCCTCCAGGTGGGTTCGGCGAACGGTTTCGCGATGATCTTCGCGCTGTTGATCGCCGCCATCGTCTGGAACCTGGGCACCTGGTGGCTGGGGCTGCCGGCGTCTTCATCGCATACCCTGATCGGCTCGATCCTCGGCGTCGGGCTGGCCAATGCCTGGATGCAGGGCCGCTCTGCGTCGGACAGCGTCGACTGGTCGCAGGTGTCCAAGGTGGCCTACGCGCTGTTGCTGTCGCCACTGGTGGGTTTCGTCTGCGCGGCGGGGTTGCTGCTGCTCCTCAGACTGCTGGTCAAACAGAAAGAGCTGTATCAGGAGCCCAAGGGCCAGAATCCGCCACCGCCCTGGATTCGCGGGCTGTTGATCCTGACCTGCAGCGGGGTCTCCTTCGCCCACGGCTCCAACGATGGGCAGAAGGGCATGGGGCTGATCATGCTGATTCTGGTGGGCACCTTGCCGATGGCGTACGCGCTGGACCGCGCAGTGCCGGTGACCCAGACCACCCAGTTTGTGGCGGTCGCGCAGGTCACCCACCAGGGGCTGACCAACGAAGCCAAAGGGCGCCGCGTGGAGGATCCGCGCACGGCGCTGATGGAATACGTGCGCACCCGAAAAGCCAGCGAAGACACGATTCCTGCGCTGGCCGCCGTGACCGGCATCATCGCCGACGAGGTGAAGAACTACGGGACGCTGGCCAAGGTGCCCGCCCAGGCCATGACCAACGTGCGCAACGACATGTTCCTGACTTCGGAGAGCATCCGGCTGCTGGGCACCCAGCACCTTGATGACTTTTCCGCGGACACGCGCACCAACGTGGCCGAATTCAAACGCCAGATCGATGCGGCCACGCGCTTCATTCCGTTCTGGGTGAAGATCGCCGTGGCCATCGCGCTGGGGCTTGGCACCCTGGTGGGTTGGCGTCGCATCGTCATCACGGTTGGCGAGCGGATCGGCAAGGCGCACCTGACCTACGCCCAGGGTGCCAGCGCTGAACTGGTGACCATGGCAACCATAGGCGCCGCCGACGTGTTCGGCTTGCCGGTGTCCACCACCCATGTGCTCTCGTCGGGCGTCGCCGGCGCCATGGCCGCCAACGGCAGCGGCCTGCAAATGGCCACGGTGCGCAACCTGATTCTGGCGTGGGTGTTCACCCTGCCTGCCGCCATGGCGCTCTCGGCACTGCTGTTCTGGCTGTTCCATTCCATTTTCTGAGTGCCGAGCCATTAACGCCATCCAGTCCGCCGGATTCTCCAGCCTTGATGACGACGCCATCAAGGCCGCGCTGCGTGAAACCCTGTTTCTGCGAAACAAGATGATTGCCGCCCAGGCGCGGGTCGAGGACATGCACCTGCATCCCGTGCACCTGGCCAGCGCGCAAAACCTGCTCGCCTACCTGGCACTGCGTCGCCATGACATCAGGCCCTTGCAGCAGACCCTGTCCAGGCTCGGGCTGTCGTCGCTGGGGCGTTGCGAAGCCGATGCGCTGACCGCGCTGGACCGGGTCATCGAGGTGCTGCACCGGTTAAGCGCCGAATCGCAGACACCCTCTGCCACATCGCCACAGCTCAAAGACAACGCTGAGGAACCGCTGGAGGCCCACACCCAGGCGTTGTTCGGCGGGCAGCCTCCAGAGCGTGGCACCCGGATCATGGTCACCTTGCCCAGCGAGGCCGCCGCCGACTACGGGCAGGTCAAGGATATGTTGAACGCCGGGATGGACTGCGCGCGGATCAACTGTGCGCACGACACCGCGCAAGACTGGGCGCGGATGATCGAGCACGTGCACCGTGCATCGCGCGCGTTGAGCAAGCCGTGCGCGGTGCTGATGGACCTGGCCGGGCCCAAGCTACGCACCGGCCTGATCGATCCCGCGCCTGCGGTACTGCGCCTGCGGCCGAACCGTGACGTATTCGGTCGCGTGGTCACGCCCGCCCGGGTATGGCTGCACCATGGCGAGTACTTGCCCGCACAAGAGCAACAGGCCATCCAGGTGCCGCGCAAATGGCTTTGCAGTCTGCTTGTCGGCGATGTCATTGCCTTGAGCGACGCCCGCGAGTCCAGGCGTCGCATGCGCATTACCGAGGTGAGCGACAACGGTTGCTGGGCGGCGCTGGACAAGACTGCCTACCTGGTGCCCGGCGTGACCCTCAACCTGAAAAAGCGCAACGGCCGCAAGAAGTCGGCACGAGTGCTCGACGTCTCGCGCAAGCCCGCGCAAAGCATCAAGCTGAAAGAAGGGGACACCCTGCTGCTGACCCGGGACGCACGCAGCGGCCGCGGCGCAATGCTCGATCAATCAGGCCAGGTCAAGGCACCGGCAACCATCGGCTGTACGCTGCCCTCGGTGTTCGCTGACGTTAAAGTCGGCGAGCCGATCTGGTTCGACGACGGCAAGATCGGCGGGACCATCCAGACGGTCGAACCCGACGCGCTTCACGTCCTGATCAATCACGCCCCTGGCGGTGCGAAGCTCAAGAGCGACAAGGGCATCAACCTGCCCGACAGCGATCTCAAGCTGGAGGCGCTTTCTGCCAGCGACATCCAGGCGCTGGAGTTCGCCTGTAAAAACGCCGATGGGGTGCAGATGTCGTTCGTCAACAGCGGCGCGGACATCGAGTCACTGGCGGCCCATCTGACCCGCCTGGATGCGTCGAACATGGCGGTCGTGCTGAAGATCGAAACCCGCCAGGCCTTCGACAACCTCGCCCAATTGCTGATCGCAGGCATGCAGCTGCCCAGGCTCGGCGTGATGATCGCCCGTGGCGACCTGGCCATCGAAACCGGCTTTGAACGCACGGCCGAGCTGCAGGAAGAACTCCTGTGCATCTGCGAGGCCGCCCACGTGCCGGTCATCTGGGCCACGCAAGTGCTGGAAACGCTGGCCAAGACCGGCAGCCCGACCCGCGCCGAAATGACCGACGCCGCCACAGGCGCTCGCGCCGAATGTGTGATGCTGAACAAGGGCCCGCATATCCAGGAAGCCATTCGCTGCCTGGATAACGTGCTTGGGCGCATGCAGAGTCATCGGCGCAAGAAGGTGGATCTGATGCGAAGATTGGGAGTGGCGAATCTGCGGCCGGTGGGTTAGGGCGGGCGATTGCCGAGTCTTATCGAGTTCATGTGGCGAGCTCCTGTTGGAGTGTTCTCTCGTTGCAACTTCAGGTACTGGAGACTTCCCATAAACGATGGAGAGACGAATCTCAAGTTTGAAGAATTTCGCCGATACAGTCACGGATGCAACCGGTAGCGCAAGGCTCTAGAGCGGCGCTTTCCGGTGCATGTCAGGTCAGATCACTCGACATACGCGACAGTACGGAATTTTTTATGAAACGGATTGAAAGAGACTTCGTCACGCTATTCAACTACCTCTGGTACAAAGACTTTCCCGTAGATGAATCCGCAGGTTTGGCCAATCGTGCCAACTGGACAATCCACATGGGTCTGGTCGTTCGGCAATGCTCCAGCCTGCTTGGCGCACGGGCGCTTTTTGAGTCTGGCGGGCGTACTGATGCAGTGGTGCAATACTCTGATAAAGACGTTCTGACCTACGTTGAGTGGGAGTGGAAACGCGCTCACACGGATATCAATGAAATCGAGAAGTTGCGCAGCAAGGCTGCGCAGGCAGTCTTCCAGACCTTCATCGGCTATAGCCGTGTGGAAGATGTTGCCAAGGCCCTTGAGCAGACATTGCACACCTGGACCGACGCAGACAGCCCTTTGATTTATTTTCTTATCACCTACGAGGTGGTCAAAGGAAACCGCCACTTCAAAGACCTGGTGACCTACCAGTTCACGAAAAACCGCTACAAGAAAATACGCAGCCAGCCTGCGTTGCCCTGGATGGTCAATCGCAAGAAGTTTATCAATGCTGATGAGAACACCTGAGGCGTTCTTCTTTGGCTGATACCTCGTTTACACGACGGCCGATGATTTTTTTCCGCGGGGATGAACGTGCCGCATTTCGCAGGCAAGTACGGGGTCGAGCGGATGATTGAACACATGGGGCTCAACGCCACGATTCTGCGTCCCGCTTACTTCATGGATAACGATCACACGATCAAGGATGTAATCACCCGTCACGGCATCTACCCGATGCCAGTGGGCAGCAAAGGCCTGGCGATGATTGATACCCGGGACGTTGGCGAGGTTGCAGCCATCGAGTTGTTGCGTCGTGAACAGTCGTCTGTACCGTTGCCAATGGAACGGATCAATCTGGTAGGCCCTGACACCCTGACCGGCACGGACATTGCCGCTCTATGGACTCAGGCACTGGGCCGTCCGATCACCTATCCGGGTGAAGACACTGCCGCGTCTGAGCAGAACCTGCGTCAGTTCATGCCCAACTGGATGGCCTATGACATGCGCATGATGAGCGAGCGCTTCATCACAGACGGCATGATTCCGGAAAAGGGTGACGTGGAGCGTCTGACCGAGATGCTGGGGCGTCCACTTCACGCCTATCGCGAGCTCGCGGCTCAAATCGCTGCCTCGGTTTGACGTTGCCGCACATTCGCAGGGGTGAGACGGCCGATGGTGTTGATGTTCGACACCATTGGCCGCTGTTCTGCATAAAGCTCAACGGCTAACTGTGTTTCTGGCAAACGTTGTAAACCTGATTCTGGTCCATCGATTCCACGCGCTGCCCATAGCCTGTCATCAAAACCAGTTTGCGCTCGGTAATGCCAGTCGGTTGATAGGGCATACCCTGGGCATCAAGGTGGGGAAGGAAGCCGGCGGCCGTCATCTGATCGATCAATTGCTTGCGGAGGGGAACGTTGATAAGTCCCCTGTTGTTGCCGGTTGTCAGGAATACCGGGCGATCAGCTTTCAATAACCACACTGGCTGGGCGCTGACATCACCCTTGAAAATGTACATGCAGTCAGTTGAAGAACTGGCGAACTCAGCCTGACGGACATAATGGCCTTTTTCATAACCCACGAGTGTGAGCAAGCCAGGTTGAACCAGCGCGAGAGCATCTACCGTGTCCACGCCTTCCTGTTGAATGCCATAGTCGAAATAGGACCATTTCAGAGGAAGCACGCCGGTGGGTGCATGCTCCAGCTTGAGGTCCTGCTTCATACGGGCCAGATCTTCAGGTGTTTGATAGGGTCCCGTACTGCTACAGGCTGCAATAAGCGCGGCGCAGCTTCCAGCGAGCAGGGCGTTCAGGCGTTTCATTGTCACTCTCCGTGTGTTGATGTCGGCATTGCTGACTGAGCGGGGGGAGGGATGCTATCAGAAATACTGCAGAGTTCGTGATGAGTGCTCGGCGGCCACTGCTGGCCGTCAGTTCTTCAGGGTTCGTGGCATTCGGTTATGGATTGCGCTCGTTGCCAAGGGTGGGTATGGCAAGGAGCATTGGGTCATTCTCATGGTCTTTGAACGCGCTTGGCCGTATCGATGGCGGTCTGTTGGCTGGGACGGCGGTGACTCCGCAGTGCTGGGCGCAGCGAAACCTAAGGCATTGAGGTCGTGCCTGCGCAGACAGTATCGGGTCGATAGCTGCGTGTAGCGAAGGGTTGTTTACGACCCAAAGCGGACTTCTGCGTTTGAGAGACTGTAGTCCTCACCAAAGTAATAATTCTGAAGCTGCGTATTCTAGCGCACGCGCGGTGATGTTCGATGCGCGATCCGTGTCGCGGAATGTCGACGACGCTCAGACAACTCCTTTCCTAAACCTCCCACACATCAGTGAAGATAATCCTGCTGCCACTGCGATGATGGCGGCAGCGACTGGAATCGCAGTAAGCGGGTACCCTGCGGATAGAACGAGGCTGCCCACCCAGGAGCCGAGCGCGACACCCACGTTGAACGCTGAAATGTTTAGGGTCGACACGAGGTTTGGAGCGCTGGCCCCAAAGAGCATGACATTCACCTGCGACACAGGGATGGCTGCAAACGTCGCTGCGCCCCATAGGAACCAGTTGATTTCTGCCAACAAGAGACTCGCACTGGTCCAGCGAAGGGCTGCCGAGACTATGGTGATTGCAACGGCGATTAGAATCAAAGCGCGGCTCAAGTTCCAATCTGCGAGTCGCCCCCCCAGATAGCTTCCGGCCGTCATGCCCAGACCGACCAGAAACAGGCTCCGGGTGATGCCGTCTGCGGTGAGTCCTGTTACGTCCTGCAGCATCGGAGCTATGAACGTGAACAGCGGGAATGCACAGCCAGTGAACAGTGCGGTCGTTCCCAAGGCTGCCCATATGCGTATGTCTTTCAACGCTTGCATTTCAGCGATGAGGTTGGTTTTCTCCTCGGGATCACCCTTTTGGATGAACGCCCATAGTCCGATCAGAGCGACGACTGCAAGGCGCGTAATGACCCAGAAGGGGGTCCGCCAACCGTGCCATTGACCCAGTGCCGTGCCCAAAGGCACACCGGCTATAGTCGCCAGCGTTAGCCCGAGGAACATGGTCGCGATGGCTGTGGCCCTGCGGTGTTCGGGGACAAGGCTTGCTGCCAGCACCGCGCCGATGCCGAAAAACGCGCCCTGGCCCAGAGAGGTGATGATCCGCGCAGAGAGCAGGTAAGCGTAGCCTTCTGCGAGCCCGCACAACGCATTGCCGATGGCGAATAGCGACATCAAGGCGATCAGGGCGCCTTTGCGGGAGAGGCAGGAGGTGAGTAAGGTCATCACAGGCCCACCGAGCGCGATACCCAGCGCATACGCAGTGACCACCCAGCCGGCTTCGGGCACTGTCGTCTGCAAGTCATGGGCGATGTTGGGTAACAGGCCCATGATCACAAATTCGCAAGTTCCTAAGATGAATGTGGCTAATGTGAGAACGAGAACGGCAAGAGGCATTTGGCTGTTCGCCTTTGGTCAACGAGAGTTGCTGTTACGAGAACCCTTTGGCCTGGGCAGGCTAGAGGGCATCAGGTGGTGGGAAAGTGGCGGCGGAGCCCGTGAGGTCATCCCCACGGGCAAGGACAGAATGCGTCAGGCGCCGTAGCCGCCGTCGACTGCAATCCCGGTGCCGGTGATGTGGCCGGCGCCAGGTCCACTTAGAAAGGCCACCAGTGCGGCCACGTCGTCGGTCTTGCCGTATCGGCCAAGGGCGATGCCATCTCGCATTGCCTGGGAGCCCGCGCCGTCAGCGGGGTTCATGTCGGTGTCTGTGGGGCCGGGATGCACGATGTTGACTGTGATATTGCGAACACCCAAATCACGGGCTAGCCCCTTTGTCAGTGCGATCAGTGCTGCTTTGCTCATCGAATAAATACTGAGGTTGGTCATCGGGACACGTTCGGCCAAGACACTCCCCAGGTTGATGATGCGTCCACCCTCGGGCAGGTAAGCGAGGGCGGCCTGGCTGGCCAATACAACTGACTTGATATTGATATTCAACACGCTGTCAAGCGTCTCCAGATCTAGCTCTTCCAGAGGGCCATACTGAAAGATTCCGGCGTTGTTCACCAGAATGTCCAATCCGCCCAATGCCTGTGACGCGAGATCCACCGAACGTTTGACGGCCTCGGGGTCAGCGCTGTCGGCCTGGAATGCATAGGCGTTGCAACCACCCGCCTTGATCTCTGCGACCAGCGCCTGAGCCTTTTCATGGGAGCGTTCGTAGGTGATAGCGACATCAGCGCCTTGTTCAGCAAGAGCCAGCGCAATAGCCTTGCCAATGCCACGACTGGCGCCTGTCACGAGAGCACGTTTTCCCTTTAGGTTGGGCATCTTTATTTCTCCTGAGATTGAAATGGCAGTGTATGAGTCGGATGTAAAAATGTTGGCTGCTTTGCGGTATTGCTCCATAATTCTGTTGGCTGCTTTTCGTCCAGGATTAGAGTGCATAAGCGGTTTCGCCAGTCAGAAAAAATCAATTAATCGGTTATAAATTCTTCGAGGTCTGTAGAGCTAATGGGCGGCCAATTTGTTGGTTATTAAAGTTTAAAAGACGCGGACTAACTAATGATAAAGACGGCGTTTTCACCTGCATTAGTAGAGGGGCGTGTTAGGGCTCAGACTTTTACGCTGATGCCTTTGGCATGGTTTTTTACGATGTTTACTTGCCCGGAGATGGCTGACCTGGCTCCCCGCTGCGAACGCTGAGCCTGAGCAAAATCGTCAAGGTTTTGAAGCACGTGAACTGTCTTAATGTAATCAGGCACCACATGAAAACCATATTCATTGCTTCCTGCTCCGGCGGTACGAAGGCTATGTATCCGGGCGGAAAAAAAGTCCAGCGCATTCATCTTCTGATCAGGATGGGTCTGGTTTCCCATGGCGTCCAGGCTGGTGCCAGCAACGACCATTAGGTTGGCCGTGGTTTTGTCGATCAACCCAAGTGCATATAGATTTTTGCTCACCAAACCCAACTCGGTCGGTGTAATAGCGGACATATCGAACTGCGCAAAGCTTTGTCCCAAACCCATCCTCTCAAGTGCATGGATATCCAGCACTCCTTCTTTCTTTCCAATCTCTCTGGACAATTGAGTTGTCAAAGATGAAGGTATCTTGGACGATAGGCCGGGAATACGGATCGCAACAGCACTGAGTGAAGAGCTAGCGGATGTAGGCATATCGTAATCTCATATGTCTTTGATCGGGCAAAGCGACAACCGGCCAACGGGCCTCAGCAAAATTCGGGGTTGTCCGGTTATGAATACCTGAGACTTTCGTGGGAGGGAGTTCGGTGATCAGAAGCGGGTGGGAAACCTGATTGAGCTTTTGTATTCAGCGCATCGAGCCAGATGTCATGCTGTTCGACAAGTCCCTGAGTGAACCGGTCGGTGGCCCAGATGCCGAGGGTGCTGATCTGCGTTTCATCGGTAATGACCAGGGTTTCGCTATCCGATAGCCGATGCAGATACCAGGTGTGGTAGGCGAGAACGCCGTCTGCCTGGGCCACCCATCCCAATCGACGTTCGATTTCGAAGTCATGAACGGTAGAGGTCAGGCGAAGACCGAAGGTCGTCCAATTGAATACTGAGCCTGGCTGCAGGGTTGGCCCGGGCCAAATTCTGAATTCAACATCCTGCGCATTGGGATACCATTGCGGCCAACTATCTGCGTAAGTCAGCCATGCCCACACCCTGGCCACCGGGGCTGAAATCACTTTAGCGTTACGCGCACAGAGTGGTGCTGTTTCAGGCTTGTAGACCTCCGGCCAGCGGATATCTGCCCGTAGTTCTGCGATCAGTTCATTAAGTGCTGTAGTCGTCATGGTTTGACCTTCAATTCAATTGTGTGTGATGGACTGTATGAGTCGCTCAGAGGCTCAGTGGTCCTGGCCGGAAAATGCGCAACGACGTACTCGCCCAGCTCGTCGAGCATTTCCTCGGCGGGTCGCTTGCCGAACCTGAGGTTCAACATGACGTGGTTGACTCCGACGTCCCTGAGCGCGTCAAGCAGATCGATCAGGTGGTTGCGCCCTAACCGGTAGCCCAGATGAATGGGTTCAGGCGGGCTATCCGGTGAGGCGGTCAAGTCGATGTTCAGTGCATTGCAGAAGGGCTTGAAGATATCGCCGCACTGCTGCCTCACTGCTGCACGCCAACTGTTGATAAAGTTTTTCTGGTGCACGGGCGGTCTTGGGTAGCTGATCCATCCATGGCTGTTGGACGCGATCCAGTCCAGGGATTGGCGACTGTTGCCTGTGATGAGCAGCGGCACCTCTTCGGCGTAGGGCTTGGGAATCATGTCCGCCCCACTCAGGTATCCACCCCTCCATTGCAGGGTTTCGAAACGGGTCTTCTGGGAGCGACGCAATACTTCGACGTACTCGCGAAACAGTTCGCCGCGCTGGTCCGGGTCGATACCGAACGCAGGGAATTCGACCTGCCGGTCGCCTGTGGCGACGCCCAGCAATAATCTGCCGCCGCTCAACTGGTCGACGCTGGTGGCCGACTTGGCCAGGTGCAGCGGATGCCGAATAGGCACGATGCTGGACGCGGTCCCCAAGGCAACATGCTGGGTATGACCGGCGATGTAGCCCAGATAGACCCACGGATCGAAGATCTGCCCCATGTCACCGAATTCAGGATCGAGCAGCGGAATATCGCGTACCCAGAGAGCGGCGAATCCGTGTGCCTCTGCCTTGCGGGCCAATCGGGCCTGGCCCTGCAGGGTCGGTACTCCAAAACCGGAGGCCTCTATCGGGAACACGATGCCCAGGGTGAGGCACCCTGACTCGAAGGTTCGAGCAAAGCCTGGCTGCAAGGTGTACGGGATAGATGATAGCGACAACATGTTCGGTTTCAGTCCTGCATATGAGGTCAGATCAGACCTGATGCAGCGCAGACTAGATTTGCCCAGATACAACTACAAACAATCATTTCTTGTATAAGATACAAAAATGAACAGAGCCTCCCGATTGGGTTTTCGCCAGTTGCGCATCTTTGCCGCGCTGCTCAAGACCCGCAATTTAAGCGTCGTCGCAGACCAGATGGGTCTTACGCAACAAGCCGTCAGTGCCAACCTGACGACGCTGCGGGAGATCTTCGGCGACCCATTGTTTGCCCGCACTGGCAGGGGCGTGATGCCTACTGCGCTTGCGCTTGAGCTCAGGGCCGAGGTTGACGAAATACTGCTGGCGCTGGAGCGACTGGTAGAGCGCGCGCCCTTCGATCCGGCACTGGTGGTGGGCACCTTGAACATCTCCGCGTCCGACTACGCCCATCAGGTGGTGATCGCCCCCAGGCTGGGATTGATCCGACAGCAGGCGCCCCATCTCAAACTCATTCTCAGCGAGATGCAAGTCGATGCCGTGGCCAACAAAATGGCAAGCGGCGAGATAGACTTGGTGCTCTCATTGAACGATTACGTGCCAGAGCATTTCTCGCGTCGCCCACTGTTCGACGAGCACTACCTGTGTGTCGCACCAGAGGGTTCGCCGCTCGCGAAGGGACGCGTTTCCCTCTCCAGATTGGCCCGCCAGCCTCACGTCGTGGTCTCGCCTGCGCGTGCCAATCTGATCGGCTCTGCCGACGGCTGGTTCGAGGCGCAGGGGCTCAAGCGGGAAGTGATTCTGTCGGTGCCGCACTTTCTCCTCGTCGCGCCTATGGTCAAGGCTGCCGATGCGGTGGCGTTCCTGCCTTCGCGCCTGCTGCCCTGTCCGGGGCTGACAACGATCCGGGTCGAGGACGACGCCTATCCGCCAGGCTATGAGCTGATCGCAGCCTGGCATCCACGCTCAGATTCGAACCCGCTGATCAACTGGCTTGTCGATCTGCTCGCCAGCTGAATCCCCGCGCAAACGCGCGGCAATTGTGGCAGCAAACGCCACAATCAGTGTCTGCGCACATCGTTTATCAAACGTCTGACCCCACCCAGAATGGCGCCCCTCGGTTTCCCTGGCTCGTGCACAGGGAACAGCAACAGCTTGAGGTGAGCATCCCTCGCGCTATTCATCAAGGTTCCTGGAGTCAAGACGATGTCATCTAATCGTAAACGGCTGGGCGTTGCCGCCACTGTCTTACTGGTCATTGCGGGTGTTGCAGCGATCGGATCGTCCAAGCACACGGGCGATCCGGCCATCGGGTCGGCCCATGCTGCAGGCCCGGACGCTGAGGCAACGCAAGTCGGTGTGGCCGTTGTGCTATCCCGGCCCGTCACTGAGCGGCAGGAATATTCGGGCAGGCTTGCGGCGATCGACGACATCGCAATTCGACCGCTGGTGTCCGGCACCATCGTCGGCGTGCATTTCAAAGATGCAAGCCTGGTTCGGCGCGGCGATTTGCTCTTCAGCATCGATCCCAAGCCTTACCAGGCCGAAGTGGACCGTGCATCCGGGCTCCTGGCAGCGGCGCAGGCACGCGTGGCTTTCGCCAGTGCCGACGCGGCGCGGGCTGAGCGACTGATTGCGACCAATGCCATTTCCAGAAGGGATCTGGACGAGAAGATCAACGCATTGCATGAAGCTCAGGCCACCGTCAAAACGGCGATGGCTGCGCTGGATTCCGCACGTATCAACCTGGGTTACACCCGGGTGACCGCACCGGTGGCCGGAAGGGTGTCGCGCGCCGAACTGACGCTTGGCAACACCGTTTCCAGCGGGGCATCTGCGCCGCTGTTGACGAATCTGGTGTCCGTGTCGCCGATCTACGCCTCGTTTGATGTCGACGAGCAAACCTACCTGGCTTACCTGTGCTGCTCATCGGGTGCACCGGTACCGGTGTCGCTCGGCCTGGCCAACGAAACTGGTTACTCGCGCCAGGGGGTGATCGATTCGCTGGACAACCAGCTCGACAGCAGGTCGGGGACCATCCGCGTGCGTGCCCGGTTCGACAATGCCGACGGCGCGTTGCTGCCAGGCCTGTATGCGCGCATTCGAGTAAGCGGTGGGCAATCCCATGACAGGGTATTGATCAACGATACGGCGGTCGGCACCGACCAGACCCGCAAATACGTGCTGGTGGTCGATGAACAGGACCGGGCGCAGTACAGGCAGGTGGAGCTGGGCAACCTGCATGACGGTCTGCGCATCGTATTGAGCGGGCTTGAGCCGGGGGAGAAGATCATCGTCAACGGCGTGCAACGCGTACGGCCCCAGGAAAAAGTCAGCGTGCAGCCCGTCGAGATGGCGAACCTGGCACCTTCCACCAAGCCTGCGGCATAGGCATCGGACTCCTTTATGAACATCTCTAGATTCTTTATCGACCGGCCGATCTTCGCCGGCGTGCTTTCGGTGCTCGTCGTCCTCGCTGGGCTTATCGCACTGGCCAGGCTGCCGTCCGCCGAATACCCGGAAGTGGTGCCGCCGTCGGTGCTGGTGCATGCGCAGTACCCAGGTGCCAGTTCCAAAGTCATCGCCGAAACGGTGGCCTCACCCATCGAGGAGCAGATCAACGGGGTGGAGGACATGCTCTACATGCAGTCGCAGGCGACCAGCGACGGCCACATGACCACCACCGTGACCTTCAAGCTGGGGACCAATCCGGACCTTGCTCAGCAACTGGTACAGACCCGAGTGGCGCAGGCACTACCGCGGCTGCCTGAGGAGGTTCAGCGCCTGGGCGTGACTTCGATCAAGTCTTCGCCCACGCTGACCATCGCGGTGAACCTGGTATCCCCCGACCGTCGATACGATCGGGCCTACCTGCGCAATTACCTGCTGATCAACGTGCGTGATCGACTTGCCCGCATCCCTGGCGTCGGCGAAGCCCGCTTGTGGGGCGGTGGCGATTACTCGATGCGCGTCTGGCTGGACCCGCAGAAAATCGCGCGCTTGAATATGACCGCTTCCGAGGTGGTACAGGCCATACGTGAGCAGAACGTCCAGGTAGCGGCGGGCATGGTCGGCGGATCACCCATGGTGAGCAATGTTCCGCAGCAGCTGACCATCGACGCACAAGGGCGGTTGAAAACCGAACAAGAATTTCTCGACATCATTCTTAAGTCTTCGGCTGGCGGTGCGATCACGCGTCTGTCGGACGTCGCGCGGGTCGAGATGGGCGCCGCCGAGTACGGGCTTCGCTCGTTGCTGGACAACGAACAGTCGGCCCAGGTGGTGATCTTCCAGCAGCCGGGTGCCAACTCGCTGCAGATTTCCGCTGACGTGCGCGCCGCGATGGCCGAGCTTCGCGCGGACATGCCCGAAGACATGGATTACCGGATTGCCTATGACCCCAGTCAGTTCGTCCAGGAAAGCATCAACGCGGTGATCATGACCCTGCTGGAAGCCATCGCGCTGGTCGTGCTGGTCGTGATCGTGTTCCTGCAGACATGGCGTGCATCCTTGATTCCCTTGCTGGCGGTCCCGGTCTCGATCATCGGCACCTTCGCGCTCCTGCTTGCCTTCGGTTTCACCATCAATGCGCTGTCGCTTTTCGGCATGGTGCTGGCGATCGGCATCGTCGTCGATGACGCGATCGTCGTGGTCGAGAACGTCGAACGCAACATCGAGGC
Source organism: Pseudomonas sp. NPDC090201 (assembly GCF_044746825.1). Classification (NCBI taxonomy): domain Bacteria; kingdom Pseudomonadati; phylum Pseudomonadota; class Gammaproteobacteria; order Pseudomonadales; family Pseudomonadaceae; genus Pseudomonas; species Pseudomonas sp. NPDC090201. The sequence continues at coordinate 148,248 of NZ_JBIVCX010000004.1, read as the reverse complement.
AGGTCTCTCGCCCCGCGATGCCACTTATAAAGCCATGCAGGAGGTCAGCGGGCCGATCATCGCCATCGCGCTGACGCTGGTTGCGGTGTTCGTGCCGCTGGCGTTCATGTCCGGGCTGACCGGGCAGTTCTATCAACAGTTCGCGATGACAATCGCCATTTCCACGGTCATCTCGGCATTCAACTCGCTGACGCTGTCGCCGGCACTGGCGGCCATTCTGCTCAAGGGCCATGGGGCTCCCAAAGACTGGCTGACCCGAAGCATGGATCGCCTGTTCGGCCGGTTCTTCGACGGCTTCAACCGATTGTTCAACAACGGCTCCCAGGCCTACGGGCGCGGCGTGGGGCGCATGATCAACCGCAAGGTTCTGATGATGGCGTTCTACGCTTTGCTGGCTGCTGGCGCGGTGTACATGGGCAAAGTGGTGCCCGGCGGGTTTGTTCCCCAGCAGGACAAGGACTATGTGTTGGCGGTGGCGCAACTGCCCAACGGCGCATCCATGGAGCGCACCGAACACGTCGTACGCGAGATGGCCGAAATCGCTTTGAAGCTGCCGGGCGTCGAGCGCGCAGTGCAATACCCGGGGATGTCCATCAACGGTTTCACCCACTCCTCGAGTGCAGGGCTGATTTTCATGATTCTTAAGCCATCCCGGCAACGCGGGGAGGGTGAGTCGACCGCCGATATCGTCGCGTCGTTGAACGCCAGCTACGGCAGGATCAAGGAAGCCAGCGTCGCGGCATTTCCGCCACCGCCGGTTCTGGGACTCGGTACTCTGGGCGGCTTCAAGTTGCAACTTGAAGATCGGGGTTCATTGGGCTACGAAGCGTTGAATGCCGCGACCCAAGCCTTCCTGGCCAAGGCGGCCCAGGCGCCCGAACTGGGGCCTGCGTTCTCGACCTTCCAGATCAACGTACCGCAACTCAACGTCGAGCTTGATCGGGTCAAGGCCAAACAGTTGGGTGTTTCCGTGACCGATGTCTTCGAAACCCTGCAGATCTACCTTGGCTCGACCTACATCAATGATTTCAACAAGTTTGGTCGTGTGTATCAGGTCAGGGCTCAGGCTGACGCCCCGTTTCGTGCCACGGCGGCCGATATCGGAGTGTTGAAGACCCGCAATGAAGCCGGGGAAATGGTCCCGCTGTCCTCGTTGGTCAAGGTCACGACCACTTATGGCCCAGAATCGGTGGTGCGCTACAACGGATTTCCTGCAGCCGACATCAACGGTGGGCCGGCGCCGGGTTATTCCTCTGACCAGGCCCAGGCTGCGGTGGAGCGGATCGCCAGCGAGGTACTCCCCCGGGGCATCCGGTTCGAATGGACCGACCTGACCTACCAACAGGTGCTGGTGGGTAATGCATCGCTGTGGGTGTTCCCGATCAGCCTGGTGCTAGTGTTCCTGGTGCTGGCCGCGCTGTACGAAAGCCTCACGCTGCCACTGGCAATTATCCTGATCGTGCCGATGAGCCTGCTGTCGGCGCTGGTCGGGGTGTGGCTAACCAAAGGCGACAACAATATCTTTACCCAGATCGGCTTGATGGTGCTGGTGGGGCTGTCGGTGAAAAACGCCATTCTCATCGTTGAGTTCGCCCGCGAACTGGAGATGCAGGGACGCACCGTTGTCCAGGCGGCAGTGGAGGCAAGCCGGCTTCGCCTGCGGCCCATCCTGATGACATCCATCGCCTTCATCATGGGCGTCGTACCCCTGGTATTTTCCACCGGCGCAGGCGCCGAGATGCGCGCCGCCATGGGTATCGCAGTGTTCTTTGGCATGCTCGGCGTAACCCTGTTCGGCCTGATGTTGACTCCGGTGTTCTACGTGCTTTTGCGAAAACTGTCAGGGGTCGAGCGCCTTGTCGACAAGCACGGCAACCATCCCGAAATTCAAGTGGTTGCCGCAGGCCACCCTCACTCCCATGAACGATCGCCTGTGCGCGAGTCTTCCCATGTGTAATCGCAATAGGTGTGTGCCTGTATGAGAAACCAGTCTTTCAATAAACCGCATCGTAACGCTGTGTGGTTGCTCTCATCGCTTATGCTGGCAGGCTGTGCTCAGTCGCCTGAGTATCTGAAACCCGAGCTTGTGCTTGCGACTTCATTCAAGGAAGGCTCCGCCACGGAGCCTGTCGAGGCCGGGCAGTGGAAGACCGCGCAACCTTCGGACGCGGTCGAGCGAGGACGGTGGTGGGAAGTGTTCGACGACCCTCTGCTGAACCAGCTTGAAGAAGAGGCGCAACGGCAGAACCAGAACCTGCAGGCGGCCGTTGCCCGTCTCAAACAAGCCAGGGCACTGGCGAGGGTCGCGGATGCCGGGCGATTTCCCGACCTGAACGCCGGATTCGGACCGACCCGGCAACGGTTGTCAGCGCAGTCTCAGGCCGATGGCGGCAACGGTCTGCAGCAGACCCTCTGGCGGGCCCAGGTGGGCGCCTCCTACGAAGTCGATATGTTCGGGCGGGTGGCGGCCAGCGTCAGCGCAGCCAATGCCGATACCCAGCGCAGCATCGCGCTGCTGCGTTCGGTGATGCTGAGTGTGCAGGCCGATGTGGCCCAGAACTACTTCGCTTTGCGTCAGTTGGACGCCGAGCTGGCGGTGTTTTCGGAAACGGTGAAACTGCGGGAGCAGGGGCTGGAGCTGATCGAGCATCGATTCGCCCTTGGCGATATCGGAGAGCTGGATGTCGCGCGGGCCCGTGCCGAGTTGGCAACCACTCGGTCAGATGCCATGTCGGCACAACGCCTGCGGGCCGTTGCCGAACACCGTCTGGCGCTGCTGTTAGGCAAGACGCCCGCTCAGTTCTCGCTGGCTGCTCATCCGCTGGAACAGATTCGTGTCGATATCCCGCCGGGGCTGCCCTCTGCCTTGCTGGAGCGTCGCCCCGACATCGCGGCGGCCGAACGCGCGATGGCGGCGGCCAATGCGCGGATCGGCATCGCCAAGGCTGCATTCTTTCCATCATTGACTTTGACTGCGGCCACAGGCTTTGAGTCTGGCTCGATGAGCGACCTGTTCAAATGGAGCAGCCGCACCTTCCTGCTGGGGCCGCTGGTTGGCACTGCCCTGAACACGCCACTGTTCGACGGGGGGCTGCGCAAGGGCAATCTGGCGTATGCCAATGCGGTCTTTGAAGAGGATGTCGCACGGTATCGCGAGCAGGTGTTTCTCGCGTTCCAGGAAGTGGAGGATAACCTTTCAGAGTTGCGAATCCTGCGCGAGCAATCGATGGAGCAGGCTCGGGCTGTGGAGGCGTCCGCCCGCGCATCGACCATTGCGCGCACCCAGTATGATGAGGGGAACGTGATCTATCTATCGGTGCTCGATGCGCAACGAACGGCGTTGCAGTCCCGCAGAGGCGCAGTCCAGCTACAGGGCGGCCAGGCGATAGCGACGGTCAATCTGATCAAGGCCTTGGGAGGAGGGTGGGAAATGCCGGTGCAACCGCTGGCGCAATTGCAGACGGCGCCATAGTGGCTGGCCGCCCACCGGTGGCATCGGTGGGCGGTCATCCATGGCATGTTATCCGGTTGTATCTGATACAAGTAATGATTGTTGGCGCGCTGTCGGGCACCGACAGACAATCAGGCGTCTGATTGCGACGCCGATGATCGGTCGATGTTGAGCGAAGCAGCCTTGGGAGTGTCTATCAGCAGGGCTTCGATAACGCTCAATGCAGGAATCAACACTGTTGCAATCGAATCAGCAAGGGCTGTTGGGCGCATCTTGCGACCGCAGCGCAGGAACAGCGGATCATTGAAAAGCAGCCGTAGCTTCGCAAGGGAATTACTGATCGCAGGTTGGCCCACTTCCAGGCATTTGGCCGTATGGGTCACGCTCCGCTCTCGGTACAGCACAGAAAACATAAGCATCAGGTTGAGGTCGATATTCAGGAAGTTCTGTTCATTGATGGTCATCGGACAGCTCGCCCGAAAGACTCGACGATGTAGCTGTTGAACTCTATGGAAAACACGCTCTCGAGCTTTATCAGTTCAAGGAAATACTCACCCGCGGGATCATGGAAGGAGGCCCTCATTTCAACCACAGTTTTCCAGTGGCCTGTGATGATCCAGAGATGCGGATTGAAGTGACTGCGCACGACATGATGAAGCATGCAGCCAGGTAATCGTTTGACCTTTTCTCCCGCGATTACAAGAGCGCGGCCTAATTCATCGCTTTTTTCGGGCAACGACCGTATGTGTATCGTATTTATAGCCTGCGTCAACATTACGTTTTCCTCGGGGCAGATCACCCGGAGTTTAAGGAGCCCCCTCTTCACGATAAATGATGTAGGTCGATACACATTGTCGCGTTGGGAGCCACAATGATCAGGCGTGGTGATATCTCGCTAGCCGACGTGGTGACATTTACCACCGTCGCTCAGGCTGGCAGTTTTACGCGGGCTGCCGACCGTCTGGGGACGGACAAGTCCAACGTCGGCAAGGCGGTACAACGGCTTGAGAATAGGTTAGGCATTCAGTTGTTTCAGCGTACGACCCGCGCGATACGTCTGACTGATGATGGCGAGACATATCTGGAAGGGGCTCTCGCTGCCCTGGATTGCTTCTATGAAGTGGAGCATTCATTGGCGATTCGCCGCACTGAACCCGTGGGTCGGGTCAAGCTCAATCTTCCGGCCAGTTTCGGCCGTCTGTTGCTTCCTACATTTGTGGCGCTGGGCGAGAGATATCCCAAACTGACACTTGAGTTGGCAGTGACCGACCAAGTATCCGATCCTGTGGCTGAAGGTTGGGATATCGTGGTGCGCATCGGCGAGTTGCCTCCGGACAGCGAGATGACCGTACGCAAGTTATGCGATACGCATTTTGGTCTTTATGCGTCTCCTGATTACATAAAGCGCAACGGACTTCTCACGTCGGTGGAAAACATTGCCCGCCATTCGGCAATCGTGTTCAAGGGACGCAATGGCCGGCTGCGGCCGTGGACGTTGCTAGATGGCGATCAGATCAGGGAAATCAAACCTGATCCAGCAATCATAATGTCTGACACACAGGTCATCATCGATGCAATGGTGCAGGGTCTGGGGGTGGGACAGATCCTGGATCGTATGGCCGAACCCTACGTGCGCGAAGGCACCCTTGTACATCTGCTGGACTGGGCAGACACGCCTGGACTTCCCGTGCATGCTTTGATTCCGCTGGGGCAAAAGATGTCCGCTCGAACCCGGTTGGTGCTCAATCATTTATCAGAACATTTGCAATCGGGGTCAAGATCTTAGTTGCAGCTCGGTGGCAGCTTCTGGCCGATAGCTGACTCTCTACCTAAAACAGGCTCAAAAGTCCCACAGTAAGCGGGCCTACCGAAGGTGAATCTAACCATCTGCAGGTGGTCGCATGTTGTATCTCACACGCAGCCCTCGGAGACGACCATGCTCAGTTATCTGTGGATCGGTGCAAACGATGTCGATGCGTCCGTAGCTTTCTACGATTCACTTCTTCTGCCGTTGGGGTATGAGAAAGACTATTCGCAAGAGGTGAGTAGCTATTCGCTTCCAGATACCATCGATAAGTTGAATGGCCCTGGAACGGTACATGTCGGCAAACCCTTTGATGGTGGGCCGGCCACTGCAGGTAATGGGATGATGCCGGCGTTTCGTGCCAGGTCTTGCGCCGAGGTCGACGCGTTGTATGCTGCCGGCTTGGCTCAGGGAGGAACGGATGAGGGCGCTCCCGGAACTCGAGCTGCCTACACACCAGACTTCTACGTTGCCTACCTCAGAGATCCGACCGGTAACAAGCTTGCTGTGTTTTTCAACGGCTGACAGCCGGGGTGTCGGGCGGTTATCGGGTAAACGCGAAAGGGGAGCGCGACCATCAGTCTCGTTCCCCTTTTTGTGATCAGGCCTGCAGATACACCACGTGGGTATGGGTGTATTCGTACAAGCCGTGCTTGCCGTCAGCGCCGCCAATCCCTGATTTGCGAACCCCTGCGTGGAAGCCTTGCATGGCCTCGAAATTCTCCCGGTTGATGTAGGTCTCGCCGAAATCGATCTCGCGAATCGCGTGCATGGCCTTGCTCAAATCCCGGGTGTACAGGGATGACGTCAGCCCATATTCGCAGTCGTTGGCCAACGCAATGGCTTCATCGAGGTCATCGACGATCTGGATGGGCAGCACTGGTCCGAAGACTTCCTTGCGCATGATCTCCATGTCCGCACGGCAGCCTGCAAGGACTGTGGGTTGGTAGTGAAAGCCCTGGCCGAGGTCTGCGATGTCGCCGCCGGTGATGAGGGATGCGCCTTGCTCCCTGGCTTTCCTGACCTTGGCGGCGACGCTGTCCAGGCCCTGGCGATTGATCAACGGCCCCATCTCGACCGAGGCATCGGCAAGCGGGTCGCCATAACGAGTTGCGGCCATGGCAGCACTGATCTTCTCGATGAACTGATCGGCTACCTGACGCTCCACGTAGACGCGCTCGGCGCAGTTGCAGACCTGGCCGGTGTTGATGATTCGCGAATCCCTGATCGCCTTGACGGCCAGATCCAGGTCAGCATCCGCCAACACGATGGCAGGCGCCTTGCCGCCCAGCTCGAGGTTGAGTTTGGTGATGTTGGGCGCCGCTGCGCTCATGATCCGGGCGCCGGTCTCAACGCTGCCGGTGAAGCTGATCAGGTTGACCTGCTCGTGCGCCGAGAGTGCAGCACCCACTCGTCCGTCGCCGCTGACCACATTGAACACACCAGGCGGAAGGTCGACTTCTGCAACCAGCCGCGCGAACTCGAAGCAGTTGTTGGGGGTTTCTTCACTGGGTTTGATGACGATGGTATTGCCTGTGACCAAGGCCGGCGCCATCTTGCGAGCGATCAGGAAAAACGGGAAGTTCCACGGCAGAATGCCTGCGACGACGCCCAGCGGCTTGCGAAACATGAAGATGTTCTCGCCTGGCCGGTCACTGGTGATGATCTCGCCCTCGATCCGTCGTGCCCACTCAGCCATGTAGTCGAGGTAGTCGGCGGTGAAGTTGACCTCCACTTCAGCAAGGCCCGAGGTCTTGCCTTGCTCCAGGGTGATGGTGCGGGCCAGGTGGGGAACGTTTTCCCGCAGCTTGTTGGCGATCTTGCGCAAATAGCTTGCCCGGTCATTGGCGGGGCGCCGGGCCCAAGCTGATTGCGCGGCCCGGGCAGCGGCCAGGGCACGGTCGACCTGATCTGCATCCGAGGCAGGGACCTTGGCCAACAGGGCGCCGGTCGCCGGGTTCAGCACTTCGAAATGTTCCGAGGCCGATACGAACTGGCCGTTGATGTAGTTCTGATAGACGGGTACTGAGGACATGGTCTGGCTCCTTCCTGATCAATAGGTTCTGGATTCGCTGCGCTGCTCGGTTTCACGGTACCGGGCAAGGTTGGCCAGGGCGGCCTGGCGCATCAGGCTGATGTCGATTGCGACAGCGATGAACTGGCAACCCCAACTCTGATAACGACGAGCGTCCTCTTCGGCCGGGGCCAGGATTCCGCTGACCTTGCCGGCAGCAAGGGTGGCGTCGATCGCCTGCCTGATTTTTTCCTGCACCTCAGGATGGGACGGATTGCCGATGTGACCCAGACCGGTGGACAGGTCGGCCGGGCCGATGAAAACCGCATCCACACCCTCAACCGCTGCGATCTGCGCAACGTTTTCGACGCCGGTGCGTGACTCCACCTGCACGATCAGGCAGAGCTCTTCATGGGCAGTGTCGATGTAGTTGGGAACACCGTCCCAGCGAGTCGCGCGGGTCAATCCACCGCCGACCCCGCGAATGCCATGGGGCGGATAACGCGTCGCCCTGACCAGCGCTTGCGCCTGCTCAGGCGTCTCGACCATCGGAATCATCAGGTTCTGTGTGCCGATATCCAGCAGCTGCTTGATCAGTACCGGGTCGTGTCCGACCGCGCGCACGATGGGGGCGGTGGAGTAGGGGGCCACCGACTGCAACTGGGCCAGGATCGATGGCACGGTATTAGGGGCGTGTTCACCGTCAATCAGCATCCAGTCGTAACCGAAGCTTGCGGTGATTTCTGCGGCGTAGCCTGTGGCGAATCCCGCCCAGATGCCGTACAGCGGCTCGTTTTTGGCCAGCGCAGCCTTGAAAGTATTGCGGGGCAGTTTCATAGCGCAACGTCCTGTGGAATGAGATAGGTCGCGGTGGCGGCCCGCCGACACCTATGGATCGGCGAGCGTTGATCCGGTCAATGCTGGTAAGGGCGGTGCAGCTGGCATTCCGGATTCAAGGTCACGCCAAAGCCCGGCTGATCGAGCTTCGACAGACGCATGCGGCCGTTCTCTGGCACAGGCTCGCCCAGCAGTTGCGGGTGGAACATGGGGACTACCTGATCTGCCTTAGGCGCCATCATCAGGAATTCGGCGAAGGGGCTATTGGTGCGCGTGGCGACGAAATGGTAGCTGTACACCGATGAACCGTGCGGCACGACCATGGCGCTGTGCGCGTCGGCCAGCGCCGAGATCTTGATCAGTTCGGTGATGCCGCCGCACCAGCCGACATCGGGCTGGATGATGTCGCAGCAGCCCATCTCCAGCAGCATGCGAAAGCCCCAGCGGGTTGCCTCATGCTCACCGGTGGTCACCAGCATGCCGGTGGGCACGGCCTTCTTCAGCGCGGCATAACCCCAGTAGTCGTCCGGCGACAGCGCTTCTTCGATCCATTTGAGGCCGAACTCTTGAGCACCGTGGGCCAGCCGCGTGGCGTAGTTGAGGTCCAGGCTCATCCAGCAGTCGAGCATCAGCCAGAAATCCTTGCCGACCCGCTCGCGCATCACGGCCAGCTCTTCAAAATTCTTGCGAAGGCCTTCTTCGCCCTCGGCAGGGCCATGGTGCAGCGGCAACTTGCCACCGATGAAGCCCATCTTCTGCGCCAGATCAGGACGTGCACCGGTGGCATAAAACTGCAGTTCGTCGCGCACTGCACCACCGAGCAATTGGTGTACCGGCTCCTTGCGCACTTTGCCGAGCAAATCCCACAGCGCCAGGTCGATACCCGAGATGGTATTGATGACCAGCCCCTTGCGGCCGTAGTACTGGGAGGCGAAGTACATCTGGTCCCAGATACGCTCGATATCCGTGACCTTGGCGCCCTCCACGAAACGGGCCAGGTGTTTCTCGACGATGTAGGCCGCAGGTTCCCCGCCGGTGGTCACGGCAAAGCCGATGTTGCCCTCCGAATCCTCGACCTCGACGACCAGGGTGCCGAGTACGTTGATGCCGAAACTGCGACGACTCTGGCGATACTCCGGGTATTTGCTCATCGGCGTGGCAATGTGATCGTCGATCCAGTGACCGTCGCCTTGATCGTGATAGTCGGCGCCACCCCCACGAAGGACAAAGGCGCGAACATGTTTGATGGTTGGTGTGGCCATGGTTGATTCCTTTAGATCAGATCTGGAAGGTGGGTTGCTTGTGAGGCGTGGCGACGCGGGGAGGGCGAATGCCCATGACCAGCGCTGCGGAAATCAGGGTGGTGACGGCGAGCAGGTAGAGGCCTGCGGCGGGAGACTGAAACGCGCCTTCAGCCCAGTTCTTCAGGATGGGCGCGATGAAGCCGCCCAGTGCCCCGAAGGAGTTGATCAGGGCGATGGCGCCTGCAGCGGCGGATCCTGCGAGGAAACTCCCCGGGAACGTCCAGAAGACAGGCTGGACTGCAATGAAACCGGACGCGGCGAAGCACAGCGCCAGAATGCCGATCAGCGGGCTTGCGAAGCTGACGGAGGCGGCGATCCCCAGCCCGGAAATCACCAGTGTCAGGGCCGCCACAGTGCGCCGCTGGCCGGTACGGTCGGCGATGGCCGGCACCTTCCAGGCAGCCAGCAGTGCGCACAGCCAGGGCAGGGCGCTGACAAGGCCCACCATCAGCCCGACCTTCGTACCCAAAAGACCTGCCACTTGGCTTGGCAGGTAGAACACCACGCCGTAGACGCTTGCCTGTATCAGCAGATAAATCAGGCACAGGTAGAGCACCGCCGGCTGCATGAGCACCTTGAGCAGGCTGCCGTGGGCTTGTTTGTGGCTGTCCTCGGCATCCAGCACGGCCTGAAGCTGGCTGCGCTCCTGAAGGGTCAACCACTTCGCGTCGCTCGGCCGGTTGTCCAGATAGAAGTAAGCCCAGACGCCCACCGCAGTTGCCATCAGGCCTTCCACTGCGAACAGCCACTGCCAGCCGTGAGTGCCCAACACACCATCGAGCTCAAGCAGCAAACCGGAGAGGGGACTGCCGAAGATGAAGGCCAGCGGAGCGCCGAAGTAGAAGAAACCCATGGCCTTGCCGCGAGCAGCACTGGGGAACCAGTAGGTCAGATACAGGATGACGCCTGGAAAGAAGCCGGCTTCCGCGACCCCCAGCAGGAAGCGCAGTACGTAGAAGCTGGTTTCGGTGTGTGCGAACACCATGGCCGCCGATATCAGGCCCCATGTCACCATGATCCGACACATCCACAACCGGGCGCCGACCCTGTGCATGATCAGGTTGCTGGGGACTTCGAGTAACGCATAGCCGGCAAAGAAGACGCCCGCACCGAAGGCGAATGCAGCGTCGCCGATGCCGGTGTCGGCCTGGAACGCTTGCTTGGCAAAGCCCACGTTGGCCCGGTCCAGGAACGCCATGATGTACATCAGTAAGAGGAACGGCAGGAGCCGCCATGAAACCTTGGCCAGCAGGGATGTGGGGAGAGAGCTCACGTCAGTTTCCTTTTCTTGGAATTATTTGACTGCGTAGGGCTGACTCTACTGCGCGTCAGTGATGCGTGACCAATCGAATTAAGCTTATAGTTGATACCTTGAAGTTATCGATAGGAGTGAGGGTATGAGCGTCGAGCGGTCACCTCAGCAGTTGTTCAGCCGGTTGCGTTACAAGCATCTGCAGATGCTGGTCGTGCTGGGTTCGAGTCTGAATCTGCACCGGGCCTCACTGAGCATGAACATGTCCCAGCCGGCGGCGACACGCATGCTGCAGGAAATCGAGGACATGTTTGATTGCGAGCTCTTCGAGCGCTTGCCTCGGGGAATGCGACCTACGGCGCTGGGGCGCGAACTGTTGCGCTTTGCAGAAGCGGCGCTCAGTGGCCTGGATCGGGCCTCCGCGGACTTGGCTGCGCGCAAGCTGGGCGGATACGGTTACCTGTCGATCGGCACGATCATGGGCGCCGCTCCGGATCTGGTGATGAACGCGGTGGCCGAAATCAAGGCGCTTCATCCTCAACTGCGCATTCGAATCATGGGCGACACCAGCGACCAGGTCGTGCAATTGCTTGAGCAAGGGCGCGTGGACATTGCAGTCACGCGGCGCAGTCCGATCAATGACCGTGAACACTACGAGTTCGAGCCTTTGGGCAACGAGCGGCTGATTGCCGTCGTTCACAGCGGCCATCCTTTGGCCAAACGTCGCAAGCTGCAGTGGAAAGAGTTGGTGACGGACTGGCCATGGATCCTTCAACCCGAAACCAGTCCCGCACGGATCGTCATCGAGCAGGCATTGCAGCGGCTTGAATTGCCAATGCCGGCCGACATCATCGAATGCAGTTCGGTGTATTCGATGCAGCAATTGGTGCAGCTCACGGACGCGCTGATGGTGCTTTCCGAGTCCGCGATGCGTGATTACTTGAAGATGGGGCTGGTCAAGGCGTTGCCGGTAACCCTCGACGCACACATGGCGCCGTTCGGTTTGTTGCGCCGCAAGGATGAGCCGGTGAGTCGCGAGTTGCAGCACTTCATTGACCTGTTGAGAAAGCGTGCCTTTGAGGCGCCTTGAGCAAATCGGTGCTACCGATACCAAACAGGTATCGCTCCTAAACAAAAATCGATTAGTCACGTATCGGATAGCCACCTACAGTCGCACCCAATAACAACAAATCTGGACGGACGCAGCATGACTGCAGAACGTTACACGGGCCCTGTCATCGACAGCCATATCCATTTGTTCGATGCCTTGCGACCTGAAGGAATTCCCTGGCCTGAGCCCGGCCACCCGCTTCACGGTGTCGCCCTCCCGCAAAGCTACTGGGCACTTGCCAGCCAGCAGCAGATCATCGGTGCCATCGTGGTCGAAGCCAGCCCTTGGCGTCTGGACAATACCTGGTTGCTTGAGACCCTGCGCGATAGCCCCAAGATGCTGGGCTTTGTCGGCAACCTGTCGCCCTTCGATGCAACATTTGACGATGACCTCAGCCTTCTTGAATCAGAGCCGTTGTTCCTGGGATTGCGATACGGAAATCTCTGGGACAGGGATTTGCTGGAGGATCAAAGCCGCCCGGGGTTCATCGACGCCATGAAGCGGCTGGCGGCCAGCGGTCGAAGCCTGGACAGCGCCAATCCCGATCCACGCCTGATAAAGGCTTTGCTGCGTCTGAGCGACGCCGTACCCAACCTGCGGATTGTCGTGGACCACCTTCCGAACGCCGTAGTGCCTGAGCAGCAAATGGCGGATTTTCAGCGAGATGTGTTCGCACTGGCCGAACGGCCCAACGTCTTTGCCAAGCTCGCCGAAATTCCCCAGCAGACCGGGCAGGGCGTTGTGAACAATCCTGCCTGGTACCGGGATCGGCTGGCCTATCTCTGGGAAGCCTTCGGTGAGGATCGGTGTTTCTTTGGCAGTGATTGGCCCAACAGTGATTCGATCACCGACTTTGCGAGCACGGTTGATCTGGTCAGGCGTTACATGGCCGACAAGACGGTTGAGGTTCAGGAAAAGTTTTTCCTGCGCAATGTCGCACAGGCCTATTCGCTACCTGATTTGAAGAGGGCGGGATAATGCCGGTCCGCGCCTTTCGCATGAGCCTCAATCCCGGCCGGGCGGAGGAATACCGCAAGCGCCACGACGAGATCTGGCCGGAGTTGATCGACGCTCTGCGTACTGCCGGCGTGCGGGATTATCGAATCTTTCTTGACCCCGAATCGCTGGCGCTGTTCGCCGTGCTGACCCATGACGATGAGCATCTGCTCGATGAGTTACCCCGCCTTGCGGTGATGCAGCGCTGGTGGCAGCACATGCAGTCGATCATGCCCAGTCACCGTGACGCCTCACCCATCACTGTGGATCTGCTGCCCGTGTTCAGCCTGAATCGGGACTGAATACTTTGTCACGCCAATAACAAAAAAAGGGATAGTGAACGTGGAAATCATTCTGCTCGGCGTTTTGTTGCATTTCATTGGAGGATCAGCCTCCGGCAGCTTCTACATTCCGTACAAGAAAGTGCGAGGGTGGAAGTGGGAAAGCTACTGGATCACGGGTGGGCTGGCCTCCTGGCTCATCGTTCCGCTGATCGCCGCCCAACTCACCGTCCCGGGCTTTGTCGACATCCTCCGCGAGGCGGACGGCGTCACGTTGTTCTGGACCTATGTGTTTGGCGTGCTGTGGGGGATCGGCGGACTGACGTTTGGCCTGACCATGCGTTACCTGGGCCTTTCACTCGGCATGTCCCTGGTCATGGGCCTGACCTCCGCCTTGGGGGCTCTGATGCCCGCGCTGTATCGCGATCTGTTCACCGATGCCAAGGCCGGCACGCTCAGCGAAATGGTGACCAGTTCAAGCGGTAACTGGGTGCTCTGGGGCGTTGCCGTCTCCCTGGTGGGAATCGCGCTGTGTGGTCGCGCGGGAGTGCTGAAAGAGCGGGAGGTCAGCGACGAGACCAAATTTGCCAGCATCAGTGAATTCTCACTGAGCAAGGGCGCACTGGTTGCCGTGATCTCCGGCGTGCTGAGCGCCTGCTTCAGTTACGGCATCAGCGCGGGCCGCCCATTAGCAGAAGCTGCGGTGCAACACGGTGCCAACTCGCTGTTCCAGAACAACGTCACGTTCATGGTCATCATGTGGGGCGGGCTTACCACCAACGCCATCTGGTGCTTGTGGCTCAACAAACGCAATAACAGCTTCGGCGACTACGTGAACACGCAGACGCCTCTGCTGCGCAACTACTTGCTGGTGGCGTGCGCAGGAACGCTGTGGTTCCTGCAGTTCTTCTTTTACGGCATGGGTGAGACCAGGCTGCACAACGACGCCAGTTCATGGGTCTTGCACATGTCCTTCATCATCATCGTATCCAACTGCTGGGGGCTGTATTTCCGGGAATGGCAGGGCACCACGGCATCGAACAAAGGTGTACTGGTCTCGGGTATCGCCGTGATCCTGGGCGCCATCGGTATGGTTGGTTATGGCAATTATCTGAGCTGAATCCTGACCGGACTCAGTCTTCGCTATCCAAGGAGTTTTCTATGTTACTGGCAGGCAAAACGGTCATCATCACTGGCGCTTCCCGCGGTATCGGTCGTGCCGCCGCGAAAGAGTGCGCAAGGCAAGGCGCTCGTGTGGTCATCGGGCACAGCGGCAGCGCGCAGGGCACTGAGGCTGCGCGCAGTCTGATCGAAGAAATAGCAGCATTCGATGGGCAAGCCGTCGAAGTGGGCAGCGATGCCGCCGATCCCGATACCGGCGATCGCCTGGTGGCGGGCGCACTCAAGGCTTTCGGCAGCGTCGATGTATTCGTCAACAACGCCGGCATTTGCCCGTTCCATTCATTCCTCGACATGCCGCGCGAGGTCTATCTCAAAACCGTGAACACCAACCTCAACGGTGCCTATTTCGCTGTCCAGGCTGCTGCGAATCAGATGAAGAAACAGGGCAAAGGCGGAGCGATCATTGCGGTCAGCTCCATCAGCGCGCTGGTGGGCGGCGCCATGCAGACTCACTACACGCCAACCAAAGCCGGCCTGCACTCGTTGATGCAGTCCTGCGCCATTGCCTTGGGGCCTTATGGCATTCGTTGTAACTCCGTGCTGCCCGGCACCATTGCGACCGATATCAACAAAGAGGATCTCGCAGACGAGGAAAAGCTGGCCTACATGGAGTCCCGTACGCCACTGGGGCGTCTTGGCGAGCCTGATGACATCGCAGGCCCCATCGTGTTTCTGGCTTCCGACATGGCGAAGTACGTGACGGGGGCATCGCTGTTGGTGGATGGCGGGTTGTTTGTCAATTTGCAGTAGTTTTTGTGCAAGACGCCCGAATTTCACCCCTGGAGAGAGGCTGGCGTGTGAAAAGACGCCCGCCCACAACCGTCACATGACCCAGCGTTTACGGGTTTTCATCGACTGGCTGGCGGAACGCTTTCCAGCGAAGTTGCGCGGAATGGAACAGAGCTGACTCTCACCTGCGCGGTGTAGCAGGGGGATAGCTATTTAGCAGGTAGATAACGTCCACTCAGCCATCCGCGGATATAAAACATGGAACCGCTTTCGCCAGCGTTCGCCTAATGGTCAGCGTGCGGATATTTCCGCAGGCCAAGTGCCAACCTGGCACATTCCGAGAGGTGTAACGTGGCTAAAGACGATAAGAAGAGCAAAGGTGACGCTTCGAAAGCCAGCAAGGATCTGAAGGATAAAAAGGCATCGCCTGCCAAGAAATCCGCTGCGGCTTCTGCGCTTTCAAAATCTTCCGAAAAGAAAGACAAGAAAGCCAGTGAACCGAAGAAATCTGCAAAGAAGGCGGATAGCAAACCAACGAAGACCAAGAAATCCGAAAAATCAGACAAGCCTGCAAAGAAGAGTAAGTGACACCGTAATCAGCCAGGGCTACATGCCCTGGTTTCCAGCTGGCTTCAATTGTTGCTGAAAACTGGCGTTTTCGGAGGCAACAAATGATCAGGCACCGTAGAACCAAGTGATGTCATTTTGATCTTATTCTGGAGTTCGTTGGCTCTCTCAGTTGGCTGCTCTCCAGGAAGTGTTTCGTGGCAAGACGCTTGTTCAAAGTGTGTGTTGTTCTTTGTGTGACCTTACCCTTGTCGGGCTGCGCCTGGTTCTGGAAAGAGCCTCTGACCGGCGCCTACGGGGACGGATATCGCAGTGGATGTGACGCCCGGGAACATGGCTACGGGTATGAGGCACGGGATGCTGATCGCCGAGCGCGTTTTCAGGAGCGTTACTGGGCGGGATGGGGTCGGGGCTTCAACTCCTGTATGTCGCCTTGGGAGAAGGAACGGCAAGAAAAGTTCTTGAACGGCAACGAGAAAAAATACTGCACCAAGCACCAGAAGAAGCGAGGCCATTGCGAGGATTGAACGCCTGGCAGTGGCACCGATCCGTTCTGGTGGGCGAGTTTCTTGAATGCGTAAGCGAACCTGTCCCGAGTATCAGGGAATCAGACGCTCCCTACGCAGTTGGTCAAACACATTGAAGAATGCCTGGTCACTGGCTTGAAACTCCGTGAAGCCCATCGCCCGGCTCTTTGACATATCCGTTACCACTTCGATAGGCCGCCCCAGGTCAGCGTCGGTGTGCCATGGCGAAACCAGGCGATTGATGTCAGATTCTTTCAGTCCGCGCTCGGCGGCAATCTGGCTCCAGATCGCCTGATCATCGGCCATCTGAGACTCAAGTGGCGAAGGGGCAGGGGGATACGCAGCGGGGTGCAGGCCGAAGTAGTCGGCAATCCTCGTCCACATCCATTTCCAACGAAAGATATCGCCGTTGGTGATGTTGAACGCCTGGTTCGCCGCTGCAGGGGTTTGAGCAGCCCAGAGCAGTTGCTTGGCCAACTGCTTCGCATCGGTCATGTCCGTGAGGCTGTCCCACTGGACTCGCGATCCCGGAAATACAAAGGGCCGGCCCGTCTGTTTGCAGATCGTGGCGTAGACGGCCAGGGTGGTCGCCATGTTCATCGCATTGCCGACGGCGACGCCAGTGACGGTGTGTGGGCGGTGCACGCTCCAGGTGAAGCCATCTTTCTTGGCAGCCGAGAACACTTCATCCTCTTGGGCATAGTAGAAATTTTCGACGTCCAGGCGACCTTGCTCTTCACGGAAAGGCGTCTGCGGCAGTGTGCCCTTGCCGTAGGCTTCGAACGGGCCAAGATAGTGCTTGAGCCCCGTCACCAAGGCCACATGGGCAACGCTTTTTGCGGGGCGTATCGCATCCAGGACGTTTCGAACCATCGCGGCGTTGACCCGAATGTTCTCAGCCTCTGTGGCCTGGCGCGACCAGGTCGTGATGAACACATGCGTGGGTTTCAGATCCTGCAGCGCGTGGCGTACGGATTCCGGATCCTGCAGGTCCGCTGCAACAGGTATCACGCCCGAGGCTTGGGACGGGTGGCGGGAGAGGGCCGCAACCTGCCACTGGTTGTCGAGTAGCAGTTGGGTGATAGCGCTGCCGACAATGCCGCTGGCGCCTACAACGAGTGCGAGTTGGGTCATGGGGTTTCTCCTTGAGGTCCATAGCTGACAACCCGCCAGCCGACGAATTCCTTCGTTGAAGCGGCAGATTCCCGTTCGCAGTGGCGGAGCATGCCGGGTCTGGCGTCGCGTTCAAGGGCTTCAATTATATGGGCGTCACACTGGCCTATCAGCACTCTGACCTGTTGCCTCTCGCCGATACTGCCCAGGCGATTTTCCGTGAACCCGGCGAAAGGCGACTCCAAAAGCAGCGTCTGACAGATAACCCAAGGAGGCGGCAACGGTCGCCACGCTGTCCCGGCTTGCATACAACCTGGAGGCGGCAACTTGCATGCGCCAGCGAATCGAATACTCGACAGGAGGATGGCCCACCCGATGCTTGAACAGTGCTGCGAAGCTGGATCGCGACATGCAAGCGATCTCCGCCATCTGCGCCAGTGTCCAGGATTTCTCCGGGGCACCATGAATGGCGCGCATCACGTTGGCGATGGCAGGGTCGCGCAGGCCTCCCAGCCAGGCAAGGTCGGCGACGTCGGCAGTGCTGATGTGATGACGCAACCCATGGACGAAAATCAGACGAAGCAGGTCGTTGCACATGGCGTTGGCGCCTGGTTGCGCGGACTGCCATTCCCGGTCCAGTTCATCCAGCAACCAGGCAAACGACGAAGCGGCACCCGAGGCTGCATGGATGATGATCGCAGGCGGCAGCAACGACAGGAGCTGGCCGGCGCCGGCATTGATCAGGCTCACGCTGCCACCCAGTAACTCCACATCGTCACCGGCACCCAGGGTGGCGAGTGTGCTGGACTGGGCGAAGGCATCGGACGCATTGACCGCATCGCCCTCCGGATCGCTCGCCAGAATGAACGGGGTGCGGGAAATCACGAAGCAGTCGCCCGCCCGCAATTGACGCGGCTGGCTGCCCTCGATGCGCAGCCAGCACTGGCCACGTCGCACGACGTTGAATTTGAGTTCAATCGGACGAAAACGCAGCGCCCATTGTCCACCCGCCCGCAGGCGCACAGAGCAGGCAGCGCGAAGCCCGGCCAGCGCGAGGACATCGGATAGGGGCTCTGAAAGCGGATTTTGGATGATCAAGACAGAAACCTGGATTATCTGAGCTGTTTCGTCCAGCCATCTTAAAGAACAATGGGCGCCAAAGCCATGCAACGAGGAGCCCCTCATGACAACGCCTCAGAAACCTGTTCTTTCACCTTTTTCCGCCGCCAGTACCGCAACCGAGGTCATGGCTGGAGTGAATCTCGCCGGGCATCTCGCGGTTGTTACTGGTGGGTATTCCGGACTGGGGCTGGTCACCGCCAAAAGCCTGGCCCGCGCAGGTGCCCAGGTCATTGTCCCGGCCAGAGACCCTGATCGCGCGCGCAAGGCCCTGGCGGGGGAGAAGGATATCTCTGTCCATGGGATGGATCTGATCGATGCCGATTCCATTCAGGCGTTCACCGCTCAGATCGTGCGGCGCGGACAACCGCTCTCGTTGTTGATCAATTGCGCGGGCGTCATGGCCTCGCCCCTGGCACGAGATGTAGATGGGCACGAGAGCCAGTTCGCGATCAACCATCTTGGGCACTTCCGTCTGGTGTGCGGTCTGTGGCCAGCACTGGTGGCGGCTCGCGCTGCCCGGGTGGTTGCGGTGTCATCGCGAGGTCACCAGATTGCCGGTGTCGACTTCGATGACATCGACTTCATCCATCGTCCCTATGACAAATGGGCGGCTTATGGTCAGTCGAAAACCGCCAACGCACTGTTCGCGATGGGGCTCGACCAGCGCGGTTCTGGCCAGGGCGTGCGGGCTTTCTCCCTTCACCCCGGTCAGATTCTGACTGACCTGGGACGCCATCTGACCAGCGCCGAGATCGCAGCATTTGATGTGTTTGATGAGCACGGCCAGCAAAAGGTCGTACCGGAAGTCGGCCTCAAGAACCTGGAGCAGGGAGCGGCAACGGGCTTGTGGTGCGCAACCAGCCCTGCACTGAATGGCAAGGGCGGCGTCTACTGCGAAGACTGCAACATCGCGCCGGTCAACGATGCCGAATCAGGTCGCAAGGGAGTGGCAAGTTGGGCCGCCAATACGGAATTCGCCGAGCGTCTCTGGAGCATTTCCGAAGAGTGGACGGGGATGTCGCTGTGAAGGGAATTCGGTGCGCCAGTGCCTTCCACAGCTCTGGACTCTGCGATCAAGTGGATGAGTCATGTGAGTGAATCCAGGGGCGGCTTTTGGCCGTTACCTGGCGCCAGCTCACTGATCAGGCGTCGGACAAAAAGCGGGACAGCGATTGCGAAAGTGCATCGAATACCAAGGTGACACGCCGTACCCGCTTGAGGTCCTGGTGCATCGCGATCCAGACGTCGACCGGGAAGTCCACATGCTCGGGGAGCACGCGAACAAGGCCGTGACGTCTCGCCAACTGGCTTGAACAGACGCCGATACCCAGGCCTGCCCGCAGGGAGGCGAACTGGGTCAGATGACTGTCGCTGCGAATGACAGCGTTCTCCCCCGTACAGAAAAAGCCGCGTTCCCTGAGGAAGGTCTGTTCCGTCAGGTTGCGGTCCGGGCCGATGACGGGGTACTCGTTCAATTCATCTGCGCTGCGAGGCAGGCCCCGGTGCGCGATCAATTGAGGCGTGGCATAAAGGCCAACGCGCAAGTCGCCCACATGGCGGGTGACGACGGCCGCCTCATTCGGGCGCCGAATACGGACGGCCACATCGGCTTCCTGCAATGCCAGGTCTTCCAGTCGATTGGACACGCTCAGCTCAACCGCCAATCGGGGTTGGGCGGCGCGAATCTCGCCCAGCATCGAAGGCAGAACCTCTACGCCCAGCAACTGGCTGCTCGTCACGCGCACGGTGCCGCCCGGCACATTGGCCTGCGCCGACGCGGCTCGGGCGAAGGCTTCGGCGGCCAATGCCATCGATTGCGCATGGTCGACCAGTTCCCGGGCGGTGTCGGTGGGCAACAACCCCGCAGGGGAGCGAACGAACAGGCTGGTGCCTACGCTGTGCTCCAACGAATCGATGCGTCGTCGCGCAGTGGCCTGCGCGATGCCCAGCGCCCGGGCTGCAGCCGACAAGCTGCCTGTTCGCAAAACAGCCAGGAAAACCCGCTGGGTTTCCCACTGAAGTGTCGGGATGTTCATACATTTCCTATGAGCCGCTGGTAAGGTCTGATCAATTTTCATCAGCTTGAACAGTAGGCATGCTTAACCTTGTGGGTGCCTGACATCAAGCGTCCACTGTGGAAAACAGGCGAATTTGCCCATGAAGCTTGCTGGAGGATACCTATGACCGAGGAAATCATGACCATTGACGGGCCCTGTGCCACCGGCAGTTGCCGGTGCGGTCAGGTGACTTTCCAGGTGCGCTCGAAACCCGTGATCACCAGCGCGTGCCACTGTGTTGGCTGCCAGAAAATGTCCGGAAGCGCTTTTTCATTGACCGCGCTGTTTCCAGCCGAAGCTTTTTCCGTCACCACAGGTTCGCCAGTGATTGGCGGCATGCATGGCTCGACCCGGCACTATTTCTGTCCCCATTGTCTGTCCTGGCTGTTCACCCGCCCTGACGAAAGTGACGCATTCGTTGGCGTGCGCAGCAGCCTGCTCGACCAGCCCCAGCATTACGCGCCGTTCATGGAAACCTGGGTTCGTGAAAAGCTGCCCTGGGCCAGCACGGGAGCACGGGTGAGCTACGATGCCTTTCCCGACCCTCGGGATTATCCTGCGCTGATGGCCGAGTTCAGATCCGAGTCTATATCTGACGCAGTCAAGCCTGGTGGCTGAGGCTCTTTTCCATGATGATCGTGCGCTCGGCGCCGTGGAATGCGTCCCGCACCTTCACGAAGCCCAGAGAAAGGTAGAAGCTTTGCGCAGTGATCGATGAGGGGAGACGCAGTCGTTCGATGCCGCTCTTCACCGCCACTGACTCGATAGCCGCCATCAGAAGACACCCAATGCCTTGTCGCTGATAAGCCGGATCGACGAATACGCTGCGCACCGTATTTCCTTCGAGACTTGCAGTGGCCACGACATGGGTATCGATGCACGCGACGTACACTTGGCGCAGGCTCATGAGTTTCAAGACTTGCGAGGGCGAAAAGCTCTGCACCACCTGCTCGATAACGTCCGGCGGGTAATCCTGGGCATTGGATTTTCGCAACGCGGCCTCGACGATCAGGCTGATCGCTGATGCATCCGTGCTGTCAGCTTTCCTGATCAAGCAAGCCATTGGATACTCCTGGCCGATCTCAACGAGCTCGACGTCAGTCTAGGGTATCGAGGATCGCGCTGCGACTTTAGGGTTCTGGCCGATAGCTTACGGCCGCCCCTCCACTCACATCGCCAGCTCACTCTCCTTGATGTTCGCAATTGGCCCCAGAATCGACGCATCGAACCCTGACAGCGCACGGCCCTCGGCGAGGCGGTTCGGGTAGTCGGGGTTGGCCAGTGCTGCCTTGCCGATGGCCAGGATATCGACTCCGTCGTTCAGCACGGCGTTGGCGTGTTCTTTCTCATGCAGGCCGCCGTTGGCAAGCAGTACGACGCCGGGTGCATGGCGACGGGCCAGGGCAGCGAGGCTTTGGGTGGTGCTGGCGAAAGCAGGTTTCCATGCTTCGAATTCGGTCACGTGGATGTAGTCGACGCCGGCGTCCTTGAGCGAGCCGAAGATGATTTCGGCGTCGTGCTCACCGTTTGCCCATTTGTGTCCGAAGTCGTTGACCTTGCCTTGGGAGATGCGAACGCCGACGGGGACGCTACCTACCGCCTCACGGACGGCCTTGATCACTTCAAGAATCAAGCCGACCCGTTGTTGGGTGCTCCCGCCCCAGCGGTCGTTGCGTTGATTGCTGAAGTCGGTGAGGAACTGGTCGAGCAGGTAGCCGTTGGCGCCATGGATCTCGACGCCATCGAAGCCTGCATCCAGCATTGCGCGCTTGGCTGCCTGGGCGAATCCGGCGATGGCGTCGGCGATGTCTTCGTCGGTCATGGCAACGGGCACCGGGTACTGGCCCTCCCCGAAGTAGAAGCGCATTTGCTCGCCTTTCGGGCGGACTGCGGAGGGCGCTGCGGTGTGCTGGGTGAAGCGATTGCCCTGGCTCAGTGCCCCGGCATGCATGAGCTGCGCGAAAACAGCCGCTTCCTGAACGTGGATGCGGTCTGTGACTGTGCGCCATGCCTGGGCCTGTTCGGCGTCTGTCATGCCGGGCTGGAAGGGATAGCCCTGGGAGAAGCGCTGGTCGGTGTAGATGCCTTCGGTGATGACCATGCCGAACCCGCCTTTGGCGAAGCGTTCGTAGTAGCGGACCATCGCGTCGGTCGCGACGCCGGTTTGCGTGGCGCTGACGCGAGTCATGGGGGCCACCGCCAGGCGGTTGCGCAGGGTGAGGTTCTTGATATCGAAAGGCGTTAGAATCGATGGGGTCGAATGGTTCATGGCTGCACCTCGTGTTCAAGCGTAGTGGGCGTAATTGCCTGTTGTTAGCGATCCTACGGAGGTGTCAGGGCCAGACCAAGCCGGTCTGGGGTGAAGCCGGCATAACCTGAAAGGATATAATCATGCTGACAACCGACCTGCGTATTTTCCTGGCGGTCGCGACGGCGCGCAGCCTCTCGGACGCCTCGCGCAGGCTGGATGTGATGCCGATGCAGGTGTCGCGGCGCATCACTGCGCTGGAGCAGGAATTGGGCGTGCGGCTGTTTCAGCGCACCACCAGGGCGGTCTCGCTCACGGCCGAGGGCGAGGCGTTTCTTCCTTATGCCCATACCATGCTCGAGGCCGAAGAGAGTGCGCTGGAGGCGTTGCAGCCGTCGACGAGCCGGGTGACAGGGCTGTTGCGGGTGACGGCGCCCAGCGTCTTCGGACAATCCATTGTCTTGCCCATGCTGCCGCAACTGTTGCAGCAATACCCTGATCTGCGGGTGGAGCTCGACGTTTCGGACACCGTGGTCGATCTGGTGGGCCGCGGGTTCGACCTGGCGCTGCGGGTCGCGCCGCTGGCCGATTCCGAACTGGTTGCCCGGCGGGTCGCGCCTAATCCTCGCGTGCTCTGTGCGGCCCCGCATTATCTGCGAGAGCACGGCACACCCGTCACGCTGGACGAGCTTGAACAGCACCAGTGCATCGTGCTTCAGGCAGTGCCGAGATGGCCGTTCGTGGTGAATGGCGAAATCGTCCGGCGGCGGGTGGAGGGGCGGGTGATGATCAGCAATGTGGGCGCAGTGCGCGATGCTGCCATCGAAGGGCTGGGCATTGCGATGCTGGCGTACTGGGACGTGCTGCCCCAGTTGCGGGACGGTTCGCTGGTGGAAATCCGCCTGGCCGACGGCGACATGGAGCAGTTGTCGGTCTGGGCCGTCACCCCGACCCGGCAGTATGTGCCTGCCAGGGTGAAGGTTTTCCTGCAGATGCTCGAAGCCGACATGACTGCGCGGCTTCAGAGCACCGTGTCGAAGTCCTGAATGCCCGCTGCTGGTTCAGGCGGCGTGTTCAGCCAGCTTCAACTGCCGGGCAACGTCCTGCCTGAGCAGGTAGACCGAGACCGTGAGCAACACCAGATCCTTCAGAAGAAACGCGGCCACGATGGTCATCGCCGGGAAACCGCCGGCGCCTTCATGCCAGGCTCCGGGTGCGAACGGCATGATGGTGACGGTTCCGATAAAAGTGGCGCAGGAGCCGAGGGCGCCCAGTATCCCAAGCTTCCTGTTCCAGAAACCCAGGAAGATCAGCAGGCCAAAGGTCCATTCGGCTGTGCCCAGGAAGACACTGGTGCCTTTGACGCCCAGCACCGGAATGGTCCATGAAATCAGCGGGCCGTTGGTGATCAGCGGCAGCAGGTCGGTGATCTCGGCAACAAACCACTTGTCATAGCCAAACCAGACGAAGATGACCACCATCGCGGCGCGCAGCAGGTGGTAGTCGAGATCACGTTTCATGAGGCCCGAGCGCCCGAGAATGCTGACCAGATAATTCATGCTTGAGTCCTCCCTGGCGCGGTGTGGGCGGCGGCGTGAGCGGCAGGCGCCAGGAACGGGGTGTGGGTACGTGACATGGGAAACTCCATCGAGTGTTAGGTATTCGTCAACGACGCCATGGTAGGGCGTCTAGGTAATACCCTTAAGCCTGTTAGATATCTAAAAGATGCTCCAAAGTCTCAAAAGCTCAGACAGGATTGACTACGGCTCCAACTGACGGGAAGCGGGCTCGGGAGTTTGAGGGGCAAGTGCGCCGTCCATGGCAGCGACTCGTGTGGGGCGTCTTAACGGCTGTCAGCGGATCACTTCGATGATGCGCGCGGCGATGTGCGCGGCATGGGTTTCGAGTGCGAAGTGGCCGGTGTCCAGAAGCTCGACCACGGCCTGCGGGTTATCCCGTTTGAACGCCTCGGCGCCCGGGGGAATGAAGAACGGGTCGTGCTTGCCCCAGATGACCAGCGTCGGGATCTTGTGCGCACGAAAGAACGCCTGAAACTCCGGGTACAGCTTCAGGTTGTTGGCGTAATCCAGAAACAGGTCCAGCTGGATGTCCTTGTTCCCGGGGCGTTCCATCAAGAGCGCATCCAGTGTGTAGCCTTCCGGCGCGATGAGTTCGGGCTGGCTGACCCCATGCATGTACTGCCAGCGCGTGCCTTCCAGGTTCAACACGGCATCGGCGATTACCTGCCGATTGGCCGCGGTGGGTTCAGCCCAATAGGCACGGATCGGCGCCCAGGCATCACCCAGCCCCTCCAGATATGCATTGCCGTTCTGGCTGACCAGCCCGGTGACACGCTCCGGATGCTTGAGCGCGAGCCTCAGCCCAGTCGGTGCTCCGTAGTCGAAAACGTACATTGCGTAGCTCTTGAGTCCCAGGGCATCGACGAAGTCCGCCAGGGTCCTGGCCAGTCCGTCGAAGCTGTAGACGTAGTTTCTGGCCTCTGGCACTTCGGTGAAGCCGAAGCCCGGCAAGTCAGGGGCGATCACATGGAAGTGCGGGGCGAGCAGGGGGATCAACTGGCGGAACTGATGGGACGAGCTTGGAAAACCGTGAAGCAGGAGCAGGGTGGGCAGGGCGCGGTCGCCGGCTTCTCGATAGAACACCCTGACGCCGTCAGCGTCTGCGAAGGCGTGGTTGATCACCGGCGTTGAAGCATTTGCAATATTCATGACGTGATCCTCTTGGCGTGTGCGGGGATAGGCAGATACAGCTGCGTATCTGAAGTTTGCACAGCTTGAGTAACCTGTCAAACTAATTTGAAGAGGTTATCGCTCCCTCTCCCGTTTTCAGCGCTCGGGATCTTCGCCTGATGACTGCCCATCACACCGAGTCGGACTTCTTGCGCTCTCGGTGCGCCGCCGCCTTGGCGCGATTGCCGCACACCGCCATGCTGCACCACCGACGTTTCTTGCCGCGGGTGTGGTCGACGAACATCAGGGTACAACTGGCACCCTCACAGCTTTTGACGTCGGAAAAGTCCTCGTCGCAGATGAACCTCGCCAACTGCTCAGCGATAGGCAGCAGCAATGAATCCGGGGTTTTCCAGCGTCTGCGCGGCGCAAGGGTCAGCTTCGAGGCGTCCGTGTCGGTGACGGTTATCTGGGTAAAGCCTTCGTCCCTGGCCAGCAGGCGGTTGAGCGCAGCGAGGTCCTCCAGGGCCTGGGGCGACAGTGGCTGACCCCGGTGCGTCAAAACGAAATCCCTGAACCAGTCGCGCAGCGCCCGGGTTTGCCCGGCCACCATCTCCAGCTCACCGGGCATGGCCTCCTGGGCTATCTGCTGCAGGGTGTGTTCGCTGACCCAGCCTGCCTGGCGCAGCCAGTCGAGCAGTCCCTGCCCATCGCCAATCCAGTCAACGACCTCGTCCACCGGGGTAGCGATGGAATTGAGGAAATCCAGCGCCGGGGCGTCCGCGATGAACATCGCCGGACCGTGCAAATGGGTGCTCATCGAATGCTCGCTATCTCTGGAAGTGTCGAAAAATAGTAACCATTCAAAATGTGTTTGACAAGTTACTATGTCGTTACTAACCTCCAAGCCGGCAGTAGAGAGGTTACTCGGGCGGCGTCGATGACGACCCCAGTTGGCCTCCCTCTCACACGACGTCTACCCAGCCAATCGGATCAGGTGCCTAAACGGCCTCTACAGGAGAATCTTATGAAAGCGATCGTTCTAGAGAAATTCGGCGGTCTGGACAGCCTGGTTTATCAAGACATCCCGGAGCCCACGGCCGAGGAAGGGCACGTCGTCATTCAGATCAAGGCGTTCGGCATCAATCACGCCGAGATGCACATGCGCCGGGGTGAATGGGCGGAAGCGGCACCGGTCAGCGGCATCGAGTGCGTGGGCATCGTGAAGTCATGCCCCGGTGGCGAATTCCCGGTCGGGGCGAAGGTGGCTGCCTTGATGGGAGGGCTGGGCCGCACCATTAACGGCAGCTACGCGCAATACACTCGTGCACCGGTTTCCAACGTGGCCTTGATCGACGCCGATCTGCCGTGGGCCGAACTGGCGGCGATCCCGGAAACCTACGCCACGGCGTGGACCTGTCTTTTCCGCAATCTGGAGATCGAGAAGGGCCAGACCGTCCTCATTCGAGGTGCGACCTCATCGTTCGGCCAGGCCGCGGTGAAACTGGCGGTGAACGCTGGGGCGCGCGTGGTTGCCACGACTCGCAGCGAGAAACGCGCGCAGATGCTCAAGGACCTCGGCGCCGTGGCAGTGGAACTGGAAGGGCCGCAGCTGTCCGCCCGGATCAAGGGCGCGAAAACCTTCGATGCAGTACTCGATCTGGTGGGCAACAGCACGGTGATCGATTCGCTGGCGATCGTTCGCCGGGGCGGGCGCGTGTGCCTGGCAGGCTGGTTGGGCGGGCTTGAGCCCATCGCCGATTTCAATCCGCTGTTGCAGATGTCCAGTGGCGTCTATCTGACCTTCTTTGGAAGCTTCGTGTTCGGCACCGAGGGCTTCCCGCTGGCCGATGTGCCGCTGCAGGCCATTGCCCAGGAAGCAGCCGCCGGCAGGCTCGACGTGAAACCGACGCGAGTCTTCAAATTCGAGGAAATCCATGAGGCTCACCGCGTCATGGAGGCCAACGAAGCCGCGGGCAAAATGGTCGTGGTTGTCGATTGATCCCCCAATCCAAATGCGTTGAATGAGGAAATTGCGATGGTGAAGTCTGTAGCTATTGTCACGGGTGCAAGTCAGGGGATCGGTCGCGCCACAGCCCTTCGCCTGGCCAGGGATTTTGAGGCACTGGTCCTGGTGGCGCGAAACCGCGAGAACTTGCAAGACACGGCCCGGCAGATCGAGGCGATCGGTGCGCAAGCGCTGGTGCTGGACGCCGATATTTCCGCACCGGGTGTGCCCTCTGAAGTGGTTGAGCAGACGCTGGCCCGGTTTGGCAGGATTGACGCCCTGTTGAACATCGCCGGGGCCGTGCCTCAGATCGATCTCTTCGAGATGACCGACGAGCAGTGGCACGACGGTGCCGAGCTCAAGTTGCACGGCGCACGGCGGATGACGCTGGCGGCGTGGCCTGCGCTCAAGGCATCGCGAGGTTCGGTGGTACTGATGTCCGGTAACTCGGCGGATACGCCAAAAGCCGGCTATGCAGCGGTCGCGACCATCAACGCTGCCATTGTGGCCTTGGCCAAGGCGTTCGCTGATCGCGGCATCCAGGAGGGCGTCCAGGTCAACAGTGTGTTGCCGGGTCCGGTGATGACGGGGCGTCGCCGTTCCTTTCTGGAGAAATGGGCACCTGCCAATGGCATGAGTGTTGAAGAAGCGACGATCAGGTTTCCGCAGAATGCCGGGATTTCAAGATTTGGTGAGCCCGAAGAGATTGCCGACCTGCTGGCGTTCCTGGTGTCGCCGTCTGCGAAATGGATGACCGGATCGGCGTTGCGGATCGACGGGGGAGAGGTGAAATCCGTCTGAGGTTGAGTGCACATCCTGCCTGACAAGCCAGGTGCCACCGAACCGGTGTGGCACCTGGCTTTAGCGTTCATGGTCCTTTCATGGAGTCGCGCCCGGGTGTCTGGACCTGCGAATGTCGCCCGGGGTCATGCCCATGCGTTGGGTGAAGGCACGCCGAAACGCGGCGACGGATTGATAGCCGACGGCTTCGGCAATCGCCTCGGTAGGCAGGGTAGTGGAGGTGAGTTCATTGGCCGCCATGGTCATGCGCACGTCGGTGAGGATGGCGTTCGCAGACTTGCCCACCTTGTCCTGGAAATGGCGAATCAGGGTCGCCCGGGACATGTTGCACAGATCCGCCAGCTCCGGCAGCGTCCAGGCCCGGGCCGGGTCGTTGAAGATCGCGGTCAGTGCGGGTGCCAGTCTTGGGTGGCCTGCCATCGCCAGCAGGCCCACCGGTGTGTCTGCCGATTCGCTGGCCAGGCGCAGGGTCATGGTGAACAGCGCGGTAGACAGGGCATCGAGCATGGCATTGCCGCCCAGGCTTGCAACCAGTGACTCTTGCCGCATCACGGCGAGCAGATGAGTCAGTTGCGTGTGCGTCTGGGTGTCAGAGGGTTGGCTGGCCGTGCGGACGATCAAGCGGCCCGGCAAATACTCCCTGATGAAGCGGTCATGGGGTGGCCGGATCACGAAGCGGCCGCAGAGCATTTCCAGGGGCTCACCGCCGCCGGTGTTTTCACTGACCACCAGATTGAGCTCATCACGGTAGCTCGCCTGGGGCGGGCTGATGCCGCTGCCGTCATGCAATAGGTGTTCAGAGCCATGCAGCATCAGCAGCACGTCACCGGCCTGTAATCGTCGCGGCGCGCCAAGGCCCGGGGTTTCGAGAATGGCCGACCCGCGCATCACCACGTGATAGGGCATCTCTCCCGGTTCCGAGTCTTCATACACGACCTGCCACGGCGCCCCGTATGCGCACCGCAGTTCCAGGCGTCCTTTGACGGTAATCATCTCCAGCAGTCGGCTGAGCCAGTCCTGCTGGCGGGAAGAAGCGGTCATGGCGATGTCCGTATTTGATACTTATGAGCAC
This sequence comes from Pseudomonas sp. NPDC090201, assembly GCF_044746825.1. Classification (NCBI taxonomy): domain Bacteria; kingdom Pseudomonadati; phylum Pseudomonadota; class Gammaproteobacteria; order Pseudomonadales; family Pseudomonadaceae; genus Pseudomonas; species Pseudomonas sp. NPDC090201. Next base: position 119,082 of record NZ_JBIVCX010000004.1, on the reverse strand, counting down.
TATAGTGAGCTATTAGAGTCTCTACAAGATCATGGGTGCTGGATAAAGTGGAGCCATCTAACCCACCGAGCAGGAGTTTCACCATGAGCCGCATCGCAATCCCCGCTGTTGCAACTGCCACTGGCGCCACCGCTGACGTCTATGCCGAAGTCCGGAAAATCGCCGGCGGTACTGTGCCTAATCTGTTCGCCGCATTAGGCCATCTGGTGCCGAATGCACTGTCGGCTGTGCTCAACGCCGAGGGCGTGCTGGCCAACGGCAGCCTGAGCAAACAGGACCTGGAAACCATCAAACTGTTGGTCAGCGAGCAGACCGGCTGTGACTACTGCGTTGCGGCCCATGTGATGTTGGGCAAGATGACCGGCCTGCCGTCCCAGGTCCTGACCCAGATCCGCCAGGGCACCTCGACAGGGGACAGCAAGCGCGATGCCCTGGTCAGCTTCGTACTGAAGCTGCAGAAAACCAGCGGCACCCTGAGCGATGCCGATGTTGCTGCGATCCGCCAGGCGGGTTACAGCGATGCGCAACTGGCGGAAATCTCGCTGACGATCGCGCTGACCATCTTCACCAATACCTTCAACCGCATCAACGACACCGACATCGATATGCCGCCGGTGAAGTGAATCGCTGAGCGCGTCGAACCGGGCAGGCTGGGTATCCCCGTCGGGATGCCCAGACCCTCGCGCAATTATTTTTTCAGGCGGTGCATCCAGTTCTGCAACTGGCGGGTATTGGTAATGGGCGGCATGTGACTGCCCAGCCCAATGATCCTTCAGGAGCACTGCCCATGAACATCAAAACCCCCGTCTGCCTGCTCGCCTGCAGCCTCGCTATCGGCCTGCAGACTGCCCACGCCCAGTCCGCGCTGCCGGATGCGGTCAAAGTCCCTGATGGCCATCGGGTGATGCTTGAAACCGTCGGCGTCGGCGAAATCACTTATCAATGCCGCGACAAGACCGATGCCCCTGGCAAGACAGAATGGACCTTCGTGGGCCCCAAGGCCGTGCTCAACGACCGTGCCGGCAAACCCGTGGGTGACTACTTCGGGCCGCCGGCTACCTGGCAGGCCAAGGACGGTTCGAAAGTCACCGGCACCCAGTTGGCGGTGGCAAAAGCGGCGGACGGCGACCTGCCGTATCAACTGGTCAAAGCCAACCCGGTCGAAGGCACGGGCGCTATGCAAGGGGTCAGCTACATTCAGCGCGTGGCTACCCGTGGCGGCGTGGCCCCGGCGAGCGATTGCACCGCCCAGAACAAGGGCGCGCAGCAGATCGTCAAGTATCAGGCAGACTATGTGTTCTGGACGGCCAAGTGATACGCAATCAGGCAGACGCCGTTGCGATCGATCCTCTACGCTGTTGGGCAAGCACCCCGGTCAGATGACCGGGGCACCCCGTTTGAAACAAGGACACCGCACACGTTGAACGCGCCTGTAGTCCCCTTCGATTTCCACCGCTGTCTGGAGGCCTGTGCACAGGGCGACCGGAGAGCCTTGCAGGCGCTCTACGATCATGAGGGGGCACGTATGCTGGGTGTGGCCCGGCGCATCGCCCGCGACCACGCCACGGCAGAAGACGTTGTCCACGATGCCATGGTGCGCATCTGGACCCGTGCAGCCAGCTTCGATCCCGAGCGCGGTTCGGCCCGGGGCTGGATCTACAGCATCACCCGCCACCTGGCGCTGAATTCGATACGCGATACGCGGCGGGAAACCGAGCTGGATGAGTCCGGGATCGATACCGGCGTCGTGTTGCACGGGGGGCAGGACGATGCAGACCTGTGGTCAGGGTCGGCGAAGATCTACCGCTGCCTTGAGCAACTGCAACCCACACCGCAGCGCTGCATCCTGCACGCCTACGTGGACGGCTGCAGCCATGCCGAAATCGCCACCTTGCTGGGTGCGCCGCTGGGGACTGTCAAAGCCTGGATCAAGCGCAGCCTCAAGGCGCTGCGGGAGTGTCTGGAATGAAGCCCGAAGCCGCCGAAACACTGGACGCCCTCGCCGGAGAATATGTGCTGGGAACGCTGTCCCCCGAACAACATGCCGACGTGACCGAGCGCCTGCGCACCGACGCTGCACTGAGAGCCGCCGTGGATGCCTGGGAGGTTCGCCTGCTGGACCTCACCGAACTCGCCACGCCGGTGCCCCCCAGTGCCCGACTGTGGGGCCGTATCCAGCGCAGCCTTGACGAGTTTGCCGCAGCGCCCGCCCAACGTCAGGCAAGCTGGTGGCAGCGCCTGGGCCTGTGGCAGGGATTGAGTGCGGCGGGGTTTGCGGCAAGCCTGATGCTGGCGTTCATCCTGCTCAATGCCCCTGCGCCCACGACCCAATACCTGGTGGTGCTGGTGGCTCCGAACAGCCAGGCGCCCGGCTGGGTGGTACAGGCCAACGACAACCGAACCATCGAGCTGCTTCCGCTGGGGCAGGATTCGGTTCCCGATGGCATGGCGCTGCAATTCTGGACCAAAGGCGAGCGGTGGGGCGCCCCGGTTTCCCTGGGTCTGGTCAAGCCAGGCGCGCCTAACCGCGTTCCGTTGCAGAGCCTGCCGCCGCTTGAACCTGATCAGCTATTCGAACTGACCCTGGAGAAAGCCGGAGGGTCGCCCACCGGCCGGCCGACCGGCCCGATCCAGTTCATAGGTCGTGCGGTGAAGGTGATATGAGCCAGTGTCGGGGGTGCGGCTTGAGTAGGCCTGATGTGAGGTCGCGAACTCGGCGAGGATGCCGTTGTTGAGGGGCTGTGCGTTTCTGGCAGAGGCGTTATGTTGGGGGTGGCTGGTTATGGCCGGGAGCGGCCGGTCACCACAGGCTGCTATCGGCCACAAGCGGTCGTTCGATCGGCACAATTGAGGCGGTTGTTGAAATCAACGGCAGCGGGTATGCGGGAAAATCACGACGGTCGAATGAGCTATACCAAGGGCCTCAGAAGGAGAGAACTGTTGAAATGCGTGAGATTGAATATCAGGGAAGCTGACTAGGCATAGCCGTGGAGCGTACGGCAAAATGCCTTTAACCATTACACGGAGGTCTGCAATGAGCTTTCACACTGATGTTTGGGTCCAACCGTTGGACGGTGACTTGCTGGTACTGGACAGCGTGCGATCGGAGTTGATCGCATACCTGGACAGTAACGCCCTCAGCCAAGACGTTTACACCGACCTCGTCACCGCATGCACCGAGTCCAATGCGTACTTTTCGTTGGATAGCTGGTCAGTTCGTGCACTTTTCGAAGTGGTTGCACGCTTATTGCCGAAACTTAGTTTCACAGTCAAAGGCGTGGGCGAAGAGACGCGCGACATTTGGGTGCGAGAGTTTATGGACGGTCAAATCTCCTTTGAGGCAGGGCCGTTCAACGAAGACTGAACCAACGGTGGCAGCACGACCGGCCGAAATGAGGTGTTGATCGGCTTAGGGTAGGGCTCATCGGTGACTGCTGTTGGCGGTTTCCCGAAGCGGTTCTGCACTAAAATCGGTGGGTGGCTGCATATAGGGAGGTCTTGGGACTATGCCCGCATTAGACAGAGGCGTTGCAGCGCTTCGTATATTTGGTGAACATCTTGATCCGGAGGAGCTGAACTGCTTGTTTGGCCGTTCTTATACAGACGGATGGGTCAAGGGAGAAGAGTTCTCAACGTCATCCGGCGCGGTTGTTACCAAGAAAACTGGTGGGTGGGTCCTCGAAGCTGAACCAGTTGAAAACGCAGATTTTGATGGTCAAATTTTACGGCTGTTGGGCAGTATCGACGCTAGCTTGGATGTCTGGGCTTTGGTGGCGAGTCGATTCGAAATGGACATCTTTTGTGGATGGTTCATGCGCGAATCCATCGAGCGAGTCACGATTTCGCCCCAAATAATGCGAATGCTCAGTGACCGTGGTATCACTCTTTACGTTGACATTTATGCTCCGTAAGACGAGGAGTAACGTCGGTTTGCGCAAAAATTCGTTCGTTCATTATGCGGGCGGCGCGAGTCCGTCGGGCTTGAGAGGAGTGGCCGCTCTTGGCCGAAAGCGGACGCGCGGTTCATCTTGCCTGAGCACCTGAATACGTGGTGCTCAGGTAAGAGCCGTCCTCGCCAGAACAGGCTCAGATCGAGCGCTGATTCATCCGTGCCGACAAGGCCTCGGCGCTCTCTTTCCGTTCGGAATAGCGGTCAACCAGATAGTCCTCGCGGCCACGAACCAGCAGCGTGAACTTGACCAGTTCTTCCATCACATCGACTACACGGTCGTAGTACGGCGAAGGTTTCATTCGGTCTGGGTCATCGAATTCCAGATAGGCCTTGGGCACCGACGACTGGTTCGGGATGGTAACCATGCGCATCCACCGACCCAGAACACGCATCTGGTTCACGGTGTTGAAGGACTGCGAGCCGCCGCACACCTGCATCACCGCGAGGGTTTTGCCCTGGGTAGGCCGCACGGCGCCCATGGTTAAAGGAATCCAGTCGATCTGCGCTTTGAACACCGCAGACATCGCGCCGTGACGTTCCGGGGAGCACCACACCTGACCCTCTGACCACAGCACCAGATCGCGTAGCTCCTTCACCTTGGGGTGATCGACCGGTGCGTCATCCGGCAAGGGTAGCCCTGATGGATCGAAGATCATCGTCTCGGCCCCCATGTGCTGGAGCAGACGTGCTGCCTCCAGCGTCAGCAGTCTGCTGAACGAACGCTCTCTGGTCGATCCATAGAGAAGAAGGATTCGTGGCTTGACGTTCGAAGCAGCTGCAAGGCCCAGCTTGTCGGTGCTGGGCAAATCCATCAGCGACAGATCAAGGGCTGGAAAGGTCTCGGCAGGGTCCGTATCGAATTCGCTCATCACAGTGCTCCAATCCGGTCCAGGGCCCTTTTCAGATCAGCACCCTGAAGCGTTTTCAGATCCAGGGTGAAGAACGCGGAAAATCGCCTCTTGATGTGTTCAACCGTCGCATTGAATGCGGCCTGAACATCCTCATCGGTGCCCTCTGCCTCGGACGGGTCGGAAAGCCCCCAGTGGCTTTTTATGGCCGCGCCGAAATACACCGGGCAGGGCTCGCCGCCTGCCTTGTCGCACACGGTGATGACGACATCTGGTGGTGTGTCTGCGAAGGCTTCCGAGCCTTTGCTGTACAGGCCGGACGTGTCGATTCCCAATCCTTGCAGAGTGCTCACCGCACGCGGATTGAGCTTGCCGCTGGGGAAACTGCCCGAACTGATGGCGATGAACCCGTCCGGGGCCACATGATTGAACAACCCCTCGGACAGGACGCTACGGCAGCTATTGGCCGTACACATGAACAGGACTTTCATAAGCTGACTCCTACGCGCTGATGCTCAAGCGCACGGCAAGCACTACCAGTGTCGCAAGAAGAATGGGAGAGGTGAGGACGCGGCCGACCGTGCCCGCGTGACCAGAAATATTGAGATTGCCCGCAGCATGTCAGTTCTCCAGAAGCACTTAGCAGCAGGAAACCTGGCGTACCGGGCGACCTTCCATGGCAGCCAGGCGGCCTTGGTCATCACCTAGCCACGAACGGTTAGCCTCCAGCGTCGTTTGCAGTACATCCACTGCCCACTGAGGCAGTTCTGGATGAAGGCGGTAATAGATCCACTGCCCCTGACGGCGGTCCTCCAGCAGCCCGCAGATACGCAACTGCGCAAGGTGTCGGGAGACTTTCGGTTGATGATCGTCGAGCGCCCAAATCAGCTCGCAGACACATAGCTCGCCCTCGGCAGCGAGCATGAGCATGATCCGGGCGCGGGTCTCGTCACCGAGACATTTGAAGAACGTGTGGGGCTGAGTCGGCATGGCTGACCTGTATATTCGTTTCTGCGTATATACGAATTTACAGATGTATTTCTTCCATGGAAGACCTGTTTCGGTTTTGGTGGTCACGTGGCGGGGCGAGGGTCTGCTTCGAACCAACAGACCGTCCAACGTTGATCTACTGTGATGTGAGGTTGGCGGAGCAGCCTGATTCACGCCGTGCTCATCATTTTCCAGGAAGGGCTTTGATGCTGAGACGTTATTTGATGACGATAGTTATGCTTTTTGGCATTGCATGCCTGTTCGTGGTCGACAAGCTGATATCGGCCAGGTGGCCCGAACAGTTGGAGGTGGTTGTCGGGACCTTTTCCGTGAAAAGTGGAGGGCGGGATGAGTACTTGTCGATCTCCAATGAGCAGGGGGCCATCATTCTCAGTTGCTCACTGGGTATCACTGGCACGACGCGATGTTTTTCAGAAGAGCAGCTTCGAGCTTTGACCGGTAAGCGTGTAACGGCTCACTGGTATCGTCAGTCGGTTTATGGCGGGATCAGGAACAACAAGCTGGTTGCACTCGATGACGGCGCGAACATCATACGTGATCCAGAAAAGACCAGATCCCTGGATCGATTCAACATAAAAAGCTCGGCTATTGTTGGCGGCGTAATTGTAGGCCTTATGTTTCTGGTGTGGGTTGTGATTGTATTGCGACTGAAAGGTCGGCATGACGTCGCCAATAGCTGAGGGTGAAGCTCGGGCTCAGAGTCAGTGTATGAGCTAGCCAGCTTGAGAGTACTGTGGACTGCGATGGCAATTCAGACACCAGACAACCCCCGTTACAAGGAGTGCGATGGCCGCCATTTCGTAGGCATCGGGTAACCGCTGTTCCCATAGAAAACCGAAAACCAGCGCCGCCAGCGTCTCGATCACCAGCACTTGCCCGCTGAGCGCCAGCGGCAGAAGTCGGCTTGCCTGATTCCAGCACGCGCCACCCACGACCGAAGAGAGAAGGGCCACTCCACCTGCCACCAGGAAGAAGTGCAGCCATTCGCCGCTGCCATGGGTCTCTGCCTGAAAAGCCAGGGCTGGCACCGCCAAAAGCAGCGACTGCGCGCCCGTCATGACCCCCGTCAGCAGGGCCCAGTCATGGGAGGAGATGCTGGCGACCTGCACCAGCCGCCGGGCATTGCTCACGGCGAACCAACTCCACGTCACCAAGGCACCAGCGGCGCATAGAATCCCGCCGATGTTTGTCGAGGTGTCAGGCGTGTCGCCATCGATCAGAGCGTGCCAACTGATGAGCACGACTCCAGCCAATGCGCAGCATAGCGAGGGTAGCAGCCTGGGGAGCGGGACCGCATTTGTGTCATGCCGACCTGCCAACGTTACCAGCACCGGGATGAGCCCGACGATCAGAGACGTCGTCGCAACACCCACTAGCTGCACACCGGTGCCCACCAACGCGTAATAAACGATATTGCCGATCAGGCTGAGCCAGAAGAGTGACTTCCAGTCAGCCCAGACAAGACCTGCGCAAACCCGCCGCCAGCGGGGCATGAGCAGAGCCGCCGAAATCGCGCCGTAGCAGAGAAATCTGAGCACCGCGAACTGCAGGCCGCTCAAACCTTGAGTGAGCTGCGGTCCAAGAAAGATCACTCCCCAACACAGCCCCGCGCAAACCCCGTAAACAATGCCCTTCAACAGTGACCGATCAACCAACATTTCACCCGCGCTCCCAAGATTGAGGCGTAAAGTCTGATGCGCGGGACTTGGGGAGTATTGTCAGTAACTGTGGGATTTTTTACCCGGACTGTTTTTGCGTCTTGCGATACGCAGCCGGGGTGGTGGCGCTTATACGTTGCATCGCTCGGGTCAGCGAAGCCTGGTCGCAAAATCCTGCGCGCAAGGCGATCTCGGCTATCGGCAGGGAGGTGCCACGCAACCATCGTTGAGCTTCCTGGATGCGTAACTGCGTCAACCAGGCTTGAGGACTCATCGCGAACATCTGCCTGAATCGCTGGTGTATCTGGCTCATGCTCATGTTCGCCGCCTGGGCCATGGCTTCGTTGCTCCAGTTCGCCCCCGGATTGGCCCGCAGGCGGGCAATCAACAGCTCCATAGGGGATGGAGAACTGAAAGTGTCAGCGCCCAAAGAAGAAAGAAGCAGCGAGCCTAGCTGTGCAGCGCCGAAGGCCAGTTGCTCATTGCCTATCAGCTCGGCGAACTCGATCAAGCGCCGCGTTGCCGGGGGAATAGGCAGGTATGTCTTCTGAGCCAGCCGCCCCATCTGGAGCGTTTCCAGGAGGTTCGGCGCACAGTCCAGCACCAGAAAGCGGCTGCCTGCATGACTGAGCTGGGAGTGCACCGAGCCCGGGGTGACAACCGCTGCCAATGACTGATCAATGCACCCGCCACGCCCGTCCACGTCAATTTCCATCAGGCCACGAACCGGCAGGACCAACTGAGCATGGTCATGGGAGTGATGACGGTTTTCCCGCTCATAGCTGCGGATTTCGAGGTTCAGGAGCATGGGTGCATCTTTCGAGGTAGTCTGGACGTGGGGGATTCTAACACTCGTTTGCAGTATCGACGGGGTGGCCGGGGTTGCAGTGGCTGGTATCGATCCGAAGCGGACATTGCATTTAGCGGAGATTGACCGACCATGATGCCATGATGGATAAAGGCGTTGCTTGGTGGCAGAGCTGTGCAGCCAACTCTATCGCCAGAAGCTTCATGAATGTTGCAGTCGCTGCCATCGCATCTAACCGGAAGAAATTCATGATCAGGGTTTTACCGCAGGACGAACTCAATGAGCTGTCGGAGACGGCGGAAACATACGGTTTAACGCTGGGCGATCTTTTACCAATTTGCGAAAGGTTCAGCGTTGCACCGAAAGACGTCCTGAACGAGCTATCCATTGCGGTTGCGGAGGGCTATCTAGATGGATCGCTAACTTACGAATTCTGTGACGGCGTCATGAACGGGATTATCAATGCCGTAGTTGAAGTGAGCGTCACTGATGACATGCCTCAGCCTGCTTTTTCGCTTTACCAAGCATTCGACCAAGGTGAGTGGTTCCGCAGTGACGACCCACCGGTGACTGACACCGGTGGGAAATACACGAAGCCTGTCGTCGTCGAAATAATGCGTACCCTTAAAGACTAGCTCACAGGTTCGCTGACCAACTTGCCCTGCTTGAACGTCCGCTATTGGCCGAAAGCGGACGGTGAGTCGACTCACCTCGAGCAATGTGTCTGGGGGCCATTAACACGGGAGTACGGCCAAAAAGGGGGGAATATCAAATCATTTATCCAGAAGGCATAGCAGGGCGCTGAGGCATTTTAGGCATACGTTGAGGTACACGCCGTCAACACATGAGTAAGCATCGAATGGCGACATTTGAAAACAAAACCCTTCTCACACGGGTTCCTCTGCACTCAACGGCCTGGACGGTTCCCCGTTGAAAGCGCCGAAGTTGGGCGGCTGCCTCTCGTCGTCCACCCCGTTTTTCAGCGCGACAACCTGGCTCATCAACGATAAAGCAATTTCGGCAGGGGTGTGGCTTCCAATGTGCAGACCTATCGGGCCGTGTAAGCGACTGACTTCCTGAGGCGTGATACCTAGTTCAAGCAGATATTCCCTGCGCCGCCTCGTAGTTTGCTTCGAGCCGAGCGCACCCACGTAGAAGGCCCGCGATTTGAGCGCGGTCATGAGCGCCATGTCGTCCAGGCGAGGGTCATGAGTCAAGGTCACGATCACGGTTCGCTCATCGGGTTTGATGGATTGGACTGCATCGTCGGGCATGCCCGGAACAAGCGTGACTCTCGGATCGTCGAATTCGACCGCAAACTCGGGGCGCGGGTCGCACACCATGACCTTGAAACCCAGCAGCAGAGCCATGTCGGCGGCGTAGCGGCTGACCTGACCTGCGCCGATCATCATTAGCCGCCAGCTGGGGCCATGGACGGTTTGCATCTGGTGCTCATCAAACTGAAAGTGATCTTGGGGCAGGGCGTCAGTCAATCGGACATCCCCATTTGCTATGTCGAGGACTCGCTTAGTCAGTTGTTGGTGCTCGCACCGCCAGACAAGCTCCTCAACCCAGTCCCAATTTTCTATCTTTTCCTCTGTCAATCGCAGGGTGCCGCCGCAGGGTAGGCCGAACCTCGCGGCCTCTTCACGAGACAGGCCATACCCGATCAGACGGACTGGTGTTTGATTTCCTGCCTTACCAGCACTCGCCTGGCGGTCGATAAGGTCGTCCTCTATACACCCACCTGACACTGAGCCGATGACTGCCCCATCTTGACGAAGCGCAAGCATGGCGCCTGGCTGGCGTGGTGCACTTCCCCAGGTCTGGACCACGGTGTACAAGTGCACACCGTATCCGGCCCGGCGCCAGGCGAGGACAGTGCGCAATACGTCCATATCTACGTTTTCCATGTGTCACTCCCGACTAGCGTCGTTCGGTGATCGCCTGGGCAGCGACACTGCTGTTTGTGGAGCCAAAGCGCTGGAGGATGTAGGTGCTCACGGCGGCAATTTCCTGGTCGTTATAGGCCTTGGCAAACGCAGGCATTCGTTGCTCCAGTTTCGTAGCGGGATGCCCGTGAAGGATGACACCTATGAGATTATGAGCTCCAGGGTCATTCACGGTTTTGAGGCCCAGAAGTGTGGCGACAGGCGTCTGATTGCCATGGCCGTCTGGTCGATGGCAGGCCGCGCAGGCATCTGCGAACACTTTCTGGCCCAACGCTGATTGAGATCTGGCGTTGGCCAGCACGGTCGGTTCGGGCCTGGCCACGCCCTCATCACGAGCAGGGGATGATTTGAGATAGACCGCGATGGCTTTGAGATCCTCTGTGCTCAGGTATTGCAGGCTGTTTTCAACAACCTCAGCCATGGGGCCGCTTGCCACCCCAAAGCCTGGTGCCGTGCCTGTGCGCATGAAGCTCACAAGCGCCTGTTCGTCCCATGCACCGATGCCGTGCCTGGTGTCGGAGCTGATGTTGTAAGCATTCCAGCCCTCGATGACGTTGCCCGCCAGACTGTCGCCAGTCTTGAGTGCTTGCATCAGGTTACGCGGCGTATGGCATTCGCCGCAGTGGCCGGGCCCCTCCACCAGATACGCGCCGCGGTTCCACTCCGATGACTGTTTGGGGTCTGGGGTAAAACGTTCGTTCTCATGGAATAGCAGGTTCCAGAACATCATTCCCCAGCGTTGATTGAACGGGAATGACAGGGTGTCGGGTTGGCTGGGCTGGTTAACTGCAGGCTGACTGAACAGGTAGGCTTTGATCGCCAGTATTTCGTCCCGAGACATTTTTGTGTAGGCCGTGTAGGGGAACGCCGGGTAGTAATGCTTGCCGTCTTTGCCGACCCCTTTTTGCAGCGCATCTACAAACTCGTCGTCGGTCCAGGTTCCAATACCCGTTTGTTTGTCGGGAGTGATATTAGGTGCATACAGCGAGCCAAAGGGCAGCTTGAACTCCAGGCCGCCGGCAAAAGGCTTGCCGCCTTGTACTGTGTGGCAGGCAACGCAATCGGCCGCTCGGGCGAGGTATTCACCGTGCTGTACTTGAGTGTCGTCAGCCAGTGCGGGCAGGCTCGCACTCGCCAGAAGTGTCAGGCCCAGTTGTCGGATCGCGATATTCATAAGCCTCTCCTCACACCGTGTAATAGCCAAAGCGTGCCAGCGGCAGCCGGCGGATGCGGTTTCCGCTGGCAGCGTGCAGTGCGTTGACAAGAGCGGGCGCGATCAACGCTGTCCCTGCCTCGCCAACACCGCCAGGCGCCTCGACACTGGGGATGAGATGCACTTCAACCGGTGGTGCGTCGCTCATGCGCAGCACACGATATTGGTGGTAATTCGTCTGTTGAACCTGGCCTTTGTCGATGAGGATTTCGTTGAACAAGGCAGCTGACAGACCAAACAGTGTTCCGCCTTCAATCTGCGCGATTACCGAGGTGGGGTTATGCACGAATCCGCAATCCACCACGCTCACGAGACGCTTGATCCTGATACCCTTTTCACCCTGCATTTGCAGTTCCACCAGCGTACCCACGTAGCCGCCGAAGACATGGCTGACGGCGATTCCACGACCGGTCCCGGCCGGTAGCGATGTTTTCCAGTCTGACTTTTCAGCCAGTACACGCAGTAGATTCTGCGCCCGGGGATGCTTGCTCATTAAGTCGAGCCGGTACTGCACCGGATCAGCCTTGGCGTTGCGCGCCAGTTCGTCGATGAAGCATTCGTGCACATAGGTTCCGCGCAGTTGCCCGACACCTCGCCACCACGACACCGGGATGGCCTTGGGCTCTTCGCGCACGTAATGGACTTGAAGACTGGAGAGGTCGTAGATCGGGTCTACCGAGACATCGACAGCATCGAAATCTATCCCGTCAGGTGGCAGTCCCCCCAGATAGCGCGCCACGACAGACGCCCCGGCTATACGGTGCTGCCAGGCTACGGGGAGTTTTTTTGCATCCAGCGCCGCTTCAATTCGATCTACGTAATGCGGCCGGTACATGTCATGGGTCATGTCCTGTTCGCGGCTCCAGATCATCTTGATCGGGTAGGGCACTTGTCTGGCGATCTTCACGGCTTGCGTGATGAAGTCGAAATCCAGCCTGCGACCGAAGGCCCCGCCGATCAATTGATTGTGAATCTGGATCTGCTCGGGCTTAAGACCAGTGACCGCCGCAGCCGTCATCTGCGCCAGCCCCGGGACTTGGGTGCCGACCCAGAGGTCGCAGTGCTCGGCCGTGACGTGGGCGACGCAGCTCATTGGCTCAAGGGGGGAGTGGGACAGGAATGGCTGTTCGTAAACGGCTTCGAACCGGCTCGCCGCATTAGTCAGCGCAGCCCTGACGTCGCCCTCTTTTTTGGCGATCACCCCCTCTGCACTGCTGGCTTTTTGCAGGGCGGCATCCAGGTGTGCTGAGCTGACACCGGCGTTTTCGCCCAAATCCCATTCGACACTCAATGCTTGCAGGGCCTGCTGGCAGGCCCAGAAGCTCTCGGCGGTAACGGCAACGGCGTCGTCCAGGCGTACGATGTCCCGCACACCCCAGACTTTGCGCGCTGCACTATCGTCCACAGATCGCAGTGTGCCGCCCAATACCGGGCACGTCAGGGTGGAGGCAATGAGCGCCCCGGGAATCTGCAAGTCGATTGTGAAGCGAGTCTTGCCGTTCACTTTGTCCGGCGTGTCTATCCGAGGGGTGGGCTTGCCTAGCAGCTTGAAGGCCTCGACGGGTTTGAGCGGGACATCCGTGGGCACGGGCAGCCTGGCAGCGTCGTCGACGAATTCCCCGTACCCGGCCGAGTGTCCGTTCGGACCGATGATACGACCCTGCTCTGCATGGCATTGCGACGGCTCGACGCCCCAGCGGTTCGCCGCAGCCTGGATCAGAAGCACACGCGCCGTTGCCCCGGCGCGTCGCAAGGGTTCCCAAGTGTAGCGCGTCGACGTCGAGCCTCCCGTCGCCTGGAAGGTGAGCAGCGGGTCTGTGTAGAGTTTGGCGTCGGGCGGGGCTTCCTCTAGATCCACCAGGTCCAGGCCCACTTCAAGCTCTTCGGCGACCATCATCGCGATCCCCGTATGAATGCCTTGACCCATCTCGATTTTTGGAGAAATGACAGTCACTCGACCATCGCCGCCGACGCGCACGAACGCGCCGAATCCCTGGTTGATGTCACCCAGCCGTGGCGCAGTGATAGCCTTCGCTGCACCCTGGACCTGCATCGACGGTAGCCAGGTTGCCAGGACCAGACCACCCAGCGCGATGCCGCTGCCTTGCAGCAGACGCCGACGGGAAATACCAGCCGTTGGGAGGGGAGTGCCAGAGGTGCTCATAGGTTCACCGCTTTGATGGCTGCGCGTACACGCGTGTACGTTGCGCAGCGGCAGAGGTTGCCCGACATCGCGGAGTCGATGGCCTGATCATCGGGTTTGGGCGTGTGTTGCAGCAAAGCACTGGCTGCCATTATCTGGCCGGATTGGCAGTAGCCGCATTGGACCACTTCATGGACCAGCCAGGCCTGTTGCACTGACCGCCCGACAGGTGTCTCGCCAATGCCCTCGATAGTGATGATCGCGTGTCCTGCGGCGGCACTGACAGGCAGCACGCACGACCGTACAGCCGTTCCGTCCAGATGAACGGTACAGGCACCGCATTGAGCGATGCCACAGCCATATTTGGTTCCGGTCAAACCCAGTACATCACGCAGGACCCAGAGCAAAGGCATCTGGTCCGGCACATCCAGTTGATGGTTCTCGCCATTGATATTCACGGTCTGCATCACGGTTTTCCCCCTATCGGCTAGCGCACTGATAGTTATTTTGAATGTGTTCGTGCGTGGTTGGATTTACCCAGAAGGTTTCCGGGGTTCGGACTCAGGGATACTTGAATTCTATTCGTCCGGGGGAAGGGCGCAATCGATACCGCGGTATAGTTGTAGGGCGCTGGTGATCGGCGTATGGCGCTTGAAAGCGCATGTCCCTATCGAATTCCAAACAACAAATACAAAAAAACCTATCCCATCGTATGAATTGATCAGGATAGCGGGAGCGATCACATTCTGCCTTGAACCACGATACGTTCTTCCTGGCGTTCTGTCGTTGAGACTGACAGCCGGGTCAACGCGTGCTGCGCGTTATCAACAGACGCGCGGAAGTTGAAGTGTGACGCCATTCAATGATCAACAATCAAGGCAGCTATCAGGGGATTATCTTTATGCAACTTACCGACAATACAATCTTCATTACCGGTGGCGCATCCGGTATTGGTCGTGGCCTGGCTGAAGCGTTTCACAAGCTGGGCAACAAAGTCATCATCGCCGGTCGCCGCAAGGCGCTACTTGACGAAGTCACCGCAGCAAACCCTGGCATGGTAGGGCTCGAACTGGACATCAATGACCCTGCAAGCATCAATGAAGTGGCCCGGACGCTGACCATCCAATATCCGTCATTGAACGTCCTGGTCAATAACGCCGGCATCATGCCGTTCGATGATGCGGCAGGTCATATCGATGACGAGACGATGCTGGCGACGCTGACCACCAATTTCATGGGCCCTGTACGTCTTACCTCTGCATTGATTGAGCATCTGAAATCTCGTCCCCGGTCGGTCATCATCAACAATACCTCTGTGCTCGCCTTCGTCCCGCTGGCCTGTAATGCCGTTTACTCAGCCACCAAAGCGGCGCTGCATTCCTATTCACTTTCACAACGGTTTACCCTGCGTGACACGTCCGTCACTATTCAAGAGATTGCTCCGCCTTGGGTGAACACCGACCTGATCCACAAGGGGGACGATCCTCGCGCCATGCCGCTGGACGCGTTCATCGAGCAGACCATGGCAGGCCTCGCCACGGATATACCTGAAGTGGTGGTTGAGGCTATCCGCGAGATTCGGGACAATCCGGGTTCTCAGGAGCATGCGCTGATTCACGGCTTCAACCTGTCGGTGGTGGATAACCCGATTCCTGTAGGCTGATACTCAAACTGGCGTGGAGCGTGCGTCGCCTGCAGGGCGACGTACGTGGTCTGAGTGAAATCACTGTCAGTCGCATACGGACTGTGAGCGCCTCGACCTCCTCTGGTTGGCCGCAGAAACTTATCGACGGTGCGTTTTCGCGGAGATGAGTAAGCAGACGCTCGCCAGAATCAACAAACAGATGCTCGTGGCCAGTAAACCGGTGAAGCCCCTGGCAGGGTAAGCCCATCCGGCTAGCGCAGCGCCTGCACCGATACCGCAGAACACAAACGCAGCTGTCAGCGCCAAAGCGGCCCCTCGGTGTGCTGCCAAATGCTCGATGACTCTGCGCTGTTGTGACGGCCATATGACGTCTGTTGCGATGGCCCAGACGATGAGTGCCGCGAAGAACCAGCCCAGCGCATGAGGCCCCACGCCCAGAAGCAGCATCAGGATGGCCAGTACTCCCATGCTGGTTATCAGCAAGCGGTCAGCGCTGTAACGTGCTGCCAGGCGGGTAACCAGCAGATTGCCCAGCACGCCTGCAATACCCAGCACCAACAGAGCTACGGAAACATCATCAGAACTTCCGCTATAGACGTCCTGTACAACCGGAGCAATGAATGTATATGTCGTGTACACCGCTGCGGTTGCAAAGAATGCGACTCCAAACACGCTCAGTGAATGCATGTGGGTCAGCATGCGTATAAGCGTGACAAACGCCACCCGTTGACCCTCGGTCCTGTTCGGGACCTGCCAGGCAATCAGCAGTGCAGTTATCAATGCGGTAACACCAATACCGGTAAAAAGGCTGCGAACGCCCACTTGATAGGCAATCCAACTCGACAGGGGAATGCCGACCAGTCCTGCAACGCTCAGCCCTAAAAGGACCATGGCAATCGCGCTTCCCTGACGCTCGCTACTGACCAGACTTGAGCCGAGCGCTGCCAGGACCGGGCCGATGAAAGCTGCACCCAAACCCATGATGACCCTGGCGATGACCAACACCGTGTAACTGGGAGCAGCAGCGAATATCAGCGCGCCGAGGCCAAAAACGCATAGACCGAGCAAAACCTGACGTTGCCTGCGAACGTGCCCCAGAAGTACCTGAAGCAACGGCGCCGCCAGCGCAAACGTCACGCCGAAGACCGTCATGAGGTACGCGCTTGCCGTATTGTCCAGATTCCATTCTCGCTCTATCGGCGCAAGGCTGCCGATCACGGAGAGCGCTCCAACGGCTTGAACAAAGTAGGCGACACTCAACATCCGCAGCGCTCTGGTTGTGGGCTGATCGATGCTCATCTTGATTCCTTGCGTGATCGAACTTTTGAAAGTCAGTGAGGTTGGTTGGCCAGGGGAGTAAGCATTCATGTGAGGGTGTTCCAAACGTAGCCTCCCCCATGAGTGAGGGCATATAACGGCCACTGACTAATGGGGGATAACAGGCACTCAAGCTTTACGGCTGTTGATACGTCGAGCGATCGGCAGCTTTACTGCAGAACAGCGTGATTCAATCGAGAAACAGAGGGGGCTTTGGCAGTTTCTGGTTGTCTACAGGCTCGTGCTGAATAACCAGGGTGGCGTGGGTCTTGGCGATGATGTCGTCAAGTTTCTTGCCTGACGTCATCGTTTGATCATGATCGTAATTCCAGACAGGCACTTGATGGCGTTCATGGTTTTCGGTGAAGTGCCACTGGTCACCAGAAAGAATGTAAGGGCCGGCTTTCTTTAAATTGAGCAGCAGTGCCATGCTGCCGGGCGTGTGCCCAGGAGTCTGGATCGTTTTCATGGTTCCGTCGCCGAAAAGGTCGACATCGCCATCAATGACCCGGACACGCTCCAGCTTGTCTCCCGAAAGATGCGCGCTGAACAGATCCGCCATGATGTAGTGCTCGGAAGCTTTTTTCGTATCCTTCATCGCTTCCAGCTCTGCGCGCTGGATGATCAACGTCGCGTTGGGAAAGTCATTCACTTGCCCGGAATGATCAAAATGAGCATGCGATACGGCGACGTATCTGATGTCGTCCGGACGCAGCCCCAGCTCAGCAATCTGATCGATCACGGTACGATTCAGCTTGGTCGTGAAGGAGCCTTCGGTCAGTGGACCTGCCAGATATTTCTCAGGCAACCCCGCATCCCACAGCATCCAGTCGCTGCCGTGCTTGATCAGATAGCAGGACATGACAATGTCGTACGACTGCCCTTTGTACAGGCCCGTATCGGACATCATCGATTTGTCACCAAGGGTCATCTGACCGCAATCGAGACGGTACATCTTGACCTCTGGAGTTGCCGCGAACGTATGCCCTGCGGCAAGCAGGAAAAGCGTGCCAGCCGTAAGTGTCGACAAGAAGCGATTCATCATTTATCTCCCGGATCTTCAGGATGTTGATCAGTCGTTGCTTGTCTCTCAGCATCCGGCAGACCGTAAATGGCTACCATCATCGCCTGGCATAGATGGATCTATACGTTCGTATGGGATTGGCTAGCTGGCTGAATACGGGGCGTAGAGGTTCACGCTAATTGCGAGGAGGCCGAAGCCTGCTTGGCCATTGCCAGCGGCTCCAGGGGAATATGGATCTGGATCAACGCCACCAGTTGGCTGATTTGATAAATACAGTCGGTCATGACATGCAGGCTGTTGTAATCGCCACTGATGACGGCGCGATCCATTAATCTTTTGGCCTGAGCTGAAAACGCCATCAAAGCATGTGTGCGTTGGATGATCTGATCGATGCAGGCTGCAAAACTCAATTCGTACCAGCGATCGTCCTGATCCAGCCTCAGCGCGTTGACGATCTGCCGTTGCAGTTGCATCGCGCCGCCCATGTCGCGAATCCGCTCATCGAGAAACGCCGAGCAATGGTCGGTGGCAACGCCAATGCGATGGAATAACTCCCGGACGTCGACAAAGCTCACATTGCGCAGTCTGATTTCCAGCCTGTGGACATACTGGTGCAACTGGACGGTGGTCGTCAGGTGTTGCTGTAGCAACTCCAGCAGTGCGATGCGTTCGCAGGTCTGGGCCGAATCCAGCGTGGCATGTCGGGTGGCCATAAGACCGAGAGAGTCGCTTGGCTGACGAGTGTTCCAACTGTTCATGACGAATGGCCCTCACAATCGATGTAAGCGTTGATCGAAATCTGGCGTGGGGAAAACGATAAGTCAGTTTGCTTCGGGCCTCACTCCTACCTGAATACAGCTCAGCTATACCTTGGTGTAAAAGGATTGCTGCCCAGCCTGCACGACGTTCGTCACTGAATTACAAAGCATCAGCGGAACACGCTGATGTGCTCGATCAACCAGTCAGATAATGAACGGGACGGTTTGCCGGTCATCTGCTCGACCGTCAAGGTGATCTCCGACAGCGCCGACTCGTGATACATCAAGTCCATACCGGTCAGAAGATCGGCCATCAGCACAGACGCGCCCTCGCTGAGCAATAGTGCGCGATGTTCGGTGGCAGAGCGCTGATGGTAAGCAACCGGCCGCTGCAGCAGGCGCGTGAGCTCGGCGGCAATTTCTTGCATCGTCCAGGCGCGAGGCCCTGTCAGGTGATAAGCCCGTTGGGAGCGCGTGCTGACCTCTTCGAGCAAGGCGACCCTCGTGGCCTGCGCGACATCCCGGGTGTCGATGAAGTTGACTGCTCCGTTGCCTGCCGATCCGCCCCAGGTTCCATTCGCCACCTGAGCCCCGGCGCGTTTGAGTACGTCAGCGAAGGCCGTGGGCCGTAGCACGGTAGATGCCACAGGCTGGATCGCCAGATGGGCCTCGATGCGCATGTGCCAGGCGAATGGGTTGAGCGGTGTCGCCGGCCCCATCGCCGAGAGCTTGACGATATGTGTCACGCCTGCCACGACAGCCGCGTCAATCAGTGCAGTTTCATTGCCGACCTGGCGGTCTGAAGTGCCATGTGCCAGGAACAGCGTGTCGACGCCATCAAGTGCCTGGGGCAGTGTGTCCGGCTGGTCGAAGTCAATGCTCGCCACGTCGACTCTGGATGGAAACCGGGTTTTGGCCGGCGTTCGCGTTAGAGCGAGGAGGTCGACAGGGTCGTTGATCAGACTATTGATTAACTGCGCACCGACCCGGCCGGTGGCGCCCGAAATGGCGATGCGAGGCGTGTGTGCGGCGCGGAGGTTGGACGGTGAAACAGTCATGGCGGCGATTTCCCAGGAGGAGGTCCGCCACATCGTGCCGTTGGGGATTTGAAAATAAAACGACGAAAAGCGTCGTGATTCCTGCCATGCGCCTGCTCGGATTTCAGTCGCGTACGGCCTCGATGTGAGGCCTGCGAGTGGGCGACATGCCCTGTACATACGCCATACCAAGGTGTGGGTTGCCTATGCGAACCGATAATGGCGCACCGCTCTCGCGCGCAAGATCATACGAACCAGTTCGAGCATTTTCCTTGCGCTGCCGTCTGGCGCCTTGATGACTCGGCACTGGCCATTTATCGGGGAATCCCATGAACACCGACATGTTGGAAAAAGTCGTTCTGATTCATACCCGCGAGTGTTTCTCCCACACCTGTGGGCACCTGATGCTGGAGTCGGTTGCACGTCTGAAAGCCTCCGATGGTTGTGTGTGCTGCCAACTGGATACCGCTGAGCGCCCTGTGGGGCGTTGGGCCATTCACTGCGCCTGGAATTCCATCGATGCGATGCGAGCCAGTTTCGAGTATCTGTTCCAACCTGCCTTCGACACGCTGATGGCCCATGACGCTTTGCTCTCCATACAAGTCTGCGACGCCGGCAGTGCTGGCGCTTCGCACAGCTGAACCTATCAATATTCCTGACCTTGGGTTGGGCACTGTTGGCGCCCACCCCTGATGACTTTCGTTTACGACCCAAGAGAGGTAACGACTGTGTCTGACACTCCCAACACACCATCGAGCTCACGCAGGCAGGTGCTCAAGGTCGGCGCGACGGCGCTGGCTGCAGGTTCACTTTCAGCTATGGTCATGGGCGCAACCAGCGCCCAGGCCGCCACGGCTGCGACTTCCAGACAAGGACATAACGACATGACGAGCTTCACCACCCCTGACGGCACGGAAATTTTCTACAAGGACTGGGGCACGGGCCAGCCGATCGTGTTTCATCATGGCTGGCCGCTCAGCGCCGATGACTGGGATGCGCAGATGCTGTTCTTCGTCTCCAAAGGCTATCGGGTCATTGCCCACGACCGTCGCGGTCATGGGCGCTCGACCCAGACCTCCACGGGCAACGACATGGACACTTACGCGGCAGACGTCGCTGCGCTGGTCACGCATCTCAAATTGAAGAATGCCGTACACATCGGTCACTCAACCGGTGGCGGCGAGGTAGCGCGCTACGTCGCTCAACATGGCGCGGGTCGGGTGGCCAAGGCGGTGTTGATTGGCGCTGTGCCGCCGATCATGGTCAAGTCGGCGAAGAACCCTGGCGGTCTGCCGATCGACGTCTTTGACGGGTTCCGGTCAGCACTCGCCGCCAACCGTGCGCAGTTTTACAAGGACGTGCCGGTGCCGTTCTATGGTTACAACCGGGAAGGCGCGAAGGTGTCCGAGGGCATCAAGGAAAACTGGTGGCGTCAGGGCATGATGGGCGGCGCCAAAGCCCACTACGACTGCATTAAGGCGTTTTCGGAAACTGACTTCACCGAGGACCTGAAAAAAATCACGGTGCCGGTGCTGGTCCTGCACGGCGATGACGACCAGATTGTCCCGATTGCTGACTCGGCGGAGCTTTCGATCAAGCTTTTGAAAAACGGCACGCTGAAAGTCTATAAAGGCTACCCACACGGCATGTGCACGACGCATCCGGAAATCATCAACGAGGATCTTCTGGCCTTTATCAAGGCCTGATGCGCAAGGCCCTTCATTGCCACACAGTGAAGGGCCCTTTGCCGTGGCCTGAACCGCTGTCGTCACAATGCGGGCAGCGTGAGAGTCACCTTGGCCCCCGTCTGGCCGTCATCCCTGTTCGCCAGTTGGATCAACCCGCCCGCAGCCTCCACGATTGAACGGCATATCGGCAGCCCCATGCCCATCCCGGTGGCCTTGGTGGTGAAGAAACTGTCGAACAGCCTGCCCTCCAGCCCCGGCGCGATGCCTGGGCCGCTGTCGAGTACCTGAAGCCTGATTTCACCGCTGGGCAGGTGTTCGCTGCGTATAGTCAGCTCCCTTGAAGGGGAATCGGCAGACGCCATTGCCTGTGCGGCATTCATCAGCAGGTTGACGATCACTTGTTGCAGCAGCACCCGGTCGGCGCGCACCGCCGGCAATGAGACCGCCAGGTCAGTGGTCAGCCGCACGGCATGCTTGCGCAGCTCGTGGTCGGTGAATTGCAGCGAGTCCTGGATGACGTCGTTGATCGCCACGTCTGATTCTTCGGCCGGTCGGCGCAGCGCCATGCCACGAATACGCGTGATGACGTCGTCGGTGCGCTGCGCCTCATCGACGATCTGCGTCAAGGCAATCTCCACTTCTTTCAAGTCAGGCTCGGGTCGCCGTAACCAGCGCAAAGCAGCCTGGGCATAGGTAGAAATGGACGTCAGGGGTTGATTGATCTCGTGGGTGATGGACGCGCTCAGTTCACCCAGGATCGAGATGCGTGCCACATGTGCAAGCTCCGTCTGCATGATCTCCAGGGCGTGGCGGGCTGCAGCCAGTTCAGACAGATCGATGATGCCGATCAGGATTACCCCGCGCGCGATGTTCTCCCTGGAAAAACAGGCCGTGAACAGGCACTCGAATTCTTTGCCTTCAAGGGTTCTCAGGCGCGTGACTTCGATGTTGTTGGGGTGCCCCGCGAGGGATTTGACAACGCAACGGGCGTACACCTGGATACTCTCGTCGGGCCAGTAACGGTCGATGTTTCCGAGCATCTCGCTACGATCACCGCGACCGAACAGGCGGATGCTGTGATCGTTCAGGTCCACCACCTGAGTGCTGCGCATGAAGTCGCGCACCACCTCGGGGTGAGCCAGAAAATGCGCCTCCAGGTTGCGCACCCCGGCGTCGAGCAGGGTGCGGATTTTGGGGCCGACAGCGGTGAAGTCCAGCTCCCAGAACGACGCCGCCATGGCTTGAAACAGGTTGCGATAGCGGTACTCGCTGGCCTTCAGATGCTGTTCGGTTTCTTTGGCCAGCGAGATGTCATAGCCGGTTTCCAGGATGCCTACGGGATGACCGGCAGCATCTCGACGCAGCGACCAGCGGGCATTCACTAATCGACGTGTCCCCGAGCCCGTAAGCCGGGAGAGCTCGCCTTCCCAGTAACCGTTTGCCATCAGCCGGTCATCCGCCGTGTCGTGCCCTTCGCGTTCGTGTCTGCATTTGAGCAGTGTCCGGGCGTGGGCGCCCAGCGCGGTGTGTGAGGGCCAGCCGTAGAGCGCGGCCGACGCCGAGTTCCAGAAGCAGATCTTGCCCTCCATGTCGCGCACGAACACGGCGTCATGGAAGCGCTCGAACACCTCGGCCTCCGCGCGCGTGATGGGTTGAGTCACCAGTCGGCCCTCCATGCACGTTCACTCACCCCTGCGACATGCGGCGAGGTGTTCATGGGCGTTGTTGAACAGGCCGGTCAGCCAGGGCACCGAGGCGCTCTGGAGTTCCCATCGCCAGAACCGCACGCAAGCGGACGTCCGCACGCATCATCCGGTCGTAGGCTTCCTGCGCCTGCTCAAGGGGGAAGGTCTCGACCATCGCCTCGATGCCCTGGAGGCTGGCGAAAGCCAGGGTCTGCTCGTTGTCGATTACGGTACCGGTCAGGGCACCGGTGACGGAGCGGGCGCCGAAAATCAGGTCCGTGGCGTTTACCGAGAGCGGTTCGCCGGGTACCGCGACCACCACCAGTTGGCCCCGTGCCGACAGGCCAGGGATGGTTTCTGCCATGCCTTGTGCGGTTGGCGCAGTACCGAGTACGACTTTGGCGCCACCCATTGAACGCAAGACTTCTGCGACGTTTTCTTCCGTGGCGTCGATGTAGCGATGAGCCCCCAGCGACAGCGCCATTTCGGCCTTGCTGGCGCCTCGGGCGATGACCACGGTGTGGAACCCCATCTTGCGGGCGAACTGCACACCCAGATGGCCAAGCCCACCCAGGCCATGAATCGCCACCACGTCACCGGCTTGCGCGCCGGAGTTGCGCAAAGCGTTGAAGGTGGTCAGGCCTGCGCAGAGCAGGGGAGCGGCCTGAACGGCGTCCAGCGCCTCAGGTACCCGCACCAGGCCCCGCGCTTCGGCGATCATGACCTCGGCGTAGCCACCGTCTACGGTCATGCCGCTGATCACCGGGTTCTGGCAGGTCACTGGATCACCCTGGCGGCACGACGGACAAGTGCCGTCTTCGCCCGCCAGAAAGCCCACACCCACTCGCTGGCCAAGAGTCCAGCCCTGTACGCCGGCGCCGATGGCGTCGATGCGTCCAACGACTTCATGCCCCGGCACACGAGGAAACGGTACGCCTGCGAAGCCTTCCACGGTTGCGCTGTCAGAGTGGCAGACGCCGCAGGCTTCAACCTGGATTCGCACCTGGCCGTGGCCGGGCTCCGTGATAGGGCGCTCCACCAGTTCCAGTTTGCCGGGGGCGGTCGCCACGACGGCGCGATACATTGTAGGGTTTGTCATAAGTCACCTTGGTCAGGAGGGTATCGAACAGGCACACCGCAGCGCTCGCGCCCGCTCGGAGCAGGACGTTTGTGGCGCGGCTCTGGCGAGAAGAGCAGTCCGTTGCTATCGATGAATCAGGGTGGGCCCGCGTTGCAGTGACGCGAACGCTGGCCCGGGCGATCAGAGGTCAGTCGTGGGCAGCCTCGACGAATGCGGCAATGTGCTTGGCCGCCGTGCGCGGGTATTGGAGCTGCGGGCCGTGGCCGGAACCGGGGAAGGTGACGATATGCAGCGTCGGCAACTTGTCGCTCAAGGCGTACCAGTTCTCGACGGGGAAGGCGATGTCGTGATCGGCACCTAGGTGCAACACGGGTACCTCGGTATTTTTCAAAACGTGCAACACGGCTTCGACCGGGAACACGGGGTTCTTGGGGCCTTCGCCCAGTTGCGCGGCGGCCCACTCGTAAGGGACTTCCGGGCTTGGGTCTTCGCGTCTGGACGCCAGCCGGCTCCATGAACGCTCAGCGGCGGCCCTGCTGGAGGGCGAGGCGGGTTCGAAGAACAGGCTGACAAAGTCTTCAAAGGTGTTGTCGCGCTTGGCCAGCTCGTAGAACAGCTGTTCCCCGGGCTTGGCCAGAAGGCCCGGAGGGGTGGTTGCGATCAGCACCAGATGGCTGACCAACTGGGGCGCCTGGGCGAGGACAATCTGTGCGGCGACGCCGCCGATCGACCAGCCTCCCAGGACCACCTTGCCTAACTTCAGGGCCGTGATCAGCTCGATGGTGTCCTTGGCCAGCGAGGCAGGGTTATATGTCCGCTCGCCGGTCGATCGCCCGAGGCCGCTGTAGTCGAAGACCGTGACTTGAAAGCCCTGCTGCGCCAGCCCGTCCAGAAACGCCGGGTCCCAGGACTCCATCGTTCCTCGAAACCGCACGCAGAGTACCAAGGCGGTGCCGTGTCCAAAAGTGCGATAGGCCAGGGTTCTGCCGCCCACTTCAAGGTAGTGGGTCGCTGCATGAGAACTTACGGAGTGTTCAGTCATTGCGGTGTGCTCGTTGTGATGGAATGTTAAACGACCGATGTGATCAACACGTCAACCAATAAAACATGGGTGTGATCATTGGACTGCCATTACAGCGATCACGGGCGCAAGGTGAATAGGACTCTCGTGCGTTTCGCTTAGTGCATAAAACTATTGGGTATGTGCATTTTTAGTTGGTCCACAGATCATCGCTACACCGGGATTGACAAGAGTAGGTCGAAGGGTTGTTACAGGCTGGCCTGTTCGCTTAGTTGCGCGTAGGATGCAACAGTAATCATCGCCCGATGACCTGTTTAATCCTCTTTTCGTGTCACCTGTGTCCGTTTTTATGTCGTTGGCTCATCGTGCATCGCGTTGACGGGAATTGAAACGACATTTAGGGTCATGTTTTCGGACATGACGCCGGACGGAGTGAAAATGCACAGAATCGGTTACTTCCTCACGGAAGGGTTTCAGGTCATGGCGCTGGGGACCCAGTCAGTGTTCGAATTTGCCAATGTGGTGGCCAAGGAACAGGTTTATCAGGTCACCAACTATTCGTTGACCGGCGGGGTGATCACCTCCTCGATCGGGGCGGCGGTCAACACCCTCAAGGCCAGCAGCGAGTCTCAGGCCGACACCTGGATGGTGTCCGGAATAGTGGATCCGCTGGCCCGCGACAGCACTGTTCAAGAGCTGGACTTCGTCAAGACCGCCGCCAGCCGCGCCCAGCGAGTCGGCGGGATGTGCACCGGCGCTTTCGTGCTGGCCGAGGCGGGGTTGCTCGAAGGTAAGCGCGTCACGACCCACTGGGCTTATGCCGGGGTGCTCCAGCAGCGCTTCCCGAACACTCTGGTCGAGCCGGACAGCATCTTCATCAATGACGGCTCCATCTGGACCTCCGCCGGCCTTTCGGCGGCGATGGACCTGGTGCTGGGAATGGTCGAAAAGGACCTGGGGCATGAGATTGCCAACCGCGTCGCGCGGGTTCTGGTCATGTATCACCGCCGCTCCGGGGGGCAGTCCCAGCATTCGGAAATGCTCAACATCGCGCCCCGTTCAGACCGGGTTCAGGCCGCGCTCGACCACGCCCGGGCCAACCTGACGGGCGATTTGAGCGCCGACGCCCTGGCGAAGATTGTCCACCTCAGCGAGCGGCAATTCAGGCGGGTTTTTCTCGCCGAAACCGGCTTGTCACCGGCCAAGGCGGTGGAGCAACTACGCCTTGAAACTGCCCGGAACATGATTCAGCGCGGGCACCATTCACTGGAAATCATCGCCAGGGAGACGGGATTTCGCGACCGGCGCCACCTGCGCGAGGTATTTATCCGCAAGTTGGGAGTGTCCCCGCAATCGCTCAGGCGTGATGCCAGGGACGGACAAGATTGCGCTTCATCCGCAAGCACTACCTAACCTTAGGTATGAATTGACCCGTTCACCCTGCGGGTACAAAGTTCACACCGACGTGTTGCCCGTAAGCCTAAGTAGCGTAGATGTTGATTATTGACGTCTGCGCTAATGTTTTGTCGTTGCAGGGTGCGCGTGAACTGTGACATCAACAGTGTCGCTAGATGGGGCGCAAGTCGCGAATTCGGCATACAGAAACGGGTGTTGGAAACAATCAACCCAGTCAACTTGAACCCTGTCGCCAGGGAGGCTGAATGTATCACTTAACTTCACCCAGCACCGCGCAAGTGAATGCGCCAGTTGTCTTGATTGTCGATGACGACTCGGTATTGAGCGGCTCGGTCGCCAGCCTTTTGAAGTCGGTCGGCTACGACACAAGGGCTTTTTCCGGCCCCGAGGACATGCTCGCCCATCCACTGGCACGAAAGGCAGGGTGCCTCATTCTGGACGTCAGGCTGCAGGGCAGCAGCGGTTTCGATTTGCAGCAGCGGTTGGCGGAGTCGGAGAACCGGGTGCCGATTATTTTCATGACCGGTCATGGCGACATCCCCATGTCTGTGCGAGCCATGAAGGCCGGTGCCGCCGATTTTCTTACCAAGCCATTCCGCTCTCAGGATCTGATCGACGCCGTGGCCGTTGCGGTGGCCAGCCACTCTGAGTTTGTCGAGAAACAGATTGAGATGGACGCCCTGCGCCAGCGCTTCGAATGCCTGACTCCTCGGGAGAAACAAGTCTTGGCGGGGGTGGTTAAGGGCCGGCTCAACAAGCAGATCGCAGGTGATCTGGCGGTCAGCGAGATCACGGTAAAACTGCACAGGGCCAACATGATGCGCAAACTAGGCGCCCGCAGCATCGCGGACGTGGTTCGGGCTGGCCATCAACTGGAGCTGTTGCAGTCTGGTTCGAAAAACTGACATCGCCCCATCAGGCGTACTCCATGCGCCCCCGCGAGGGGCGACTCTATCTGCTGCCCACCTGACTGACGTCGCAGACACGTCCCAAGGCTCGGTATCGCGACTTTTCAGGTGACTTCATGGCCCAGGACCAACGTTTGCCAACGATTCCCAGTGTGCCCGGCGTCAGCGTAATACAGGGCAGTGTGACGTTCTCCGGGCACTGGGACGGCACCTCGCTCGCCCAAGGGGTTACACAGAACGGCGCGAAGCGCACGCTCGAGAACCTGGCGCCCTGGCGGGTGAAAAAAGCCAAGGAGCTGATGGTCGATCTCATGGCTCAAGGGTGCTCGATAGAAGAGGTCGCCAATGCCTGTGCCATCTCGCGCAGTCATTTCTCCCGCGCTTTCAAGAACGCCACGGGGCTGGCGCCCCACGACTGGTTTCGACGAGAACAGATTCGCAAGGCCCAGGCGTTGCTGCGCACGCGAGAGCTGTCGATCTGTGTCGTGGCCCAGGAATGTGGGTTCTCGGACCAGTCTTATTTCACCCGGGTCTTCAGGCAGTTCAATGGAATCAGCCCCAGGCGCTGGCGGTTGCAGCATTGTGCGCAGGCGGCAGGCGTCTTCAGCGATGCATTCAACGAATGAGCGTCTGCCTCGCGGTCGCGGTCAACAGGCGGGCGTACGTGGCATCTCAATGCTCGTGTTCGTGGGCCCAGGATAATAAAAGTGAATAACGTCACCCGTATTTCGATTGTCGATGATGACACATCGTGTCGACTAGCCCTGAGCAGCCTGGTGCGCTCACTGGGTTATGTGCCTTGTCTGTTTTCATGTGCCGAAGCGTTTCTGGCCTCGAGCGAAATCGATAGCACCGATTGCCTCATTTCCGATGTGCACATGCCTGGCATCGACGGTCTGGAGCTGCAGCGCACGCTGATCAGCAGTGGCCGATCCATCCCGATCATCTTCATCACCGCTTACCCCAAAGAGTCGCTGCGCAAGCGGGCGCTGGCGGCTGGGGCCGTGTGCTTCCTGAACAAACCTTACAACGCGCAGACCATCATCGATTGCATCCAGCGCATCGTGCCTCGCGACTGAGCCGCGGGCTGCCCGAAATGGGGCAGTGCATGACTGACTATACGTTGGTTTAGTGCATCTGTTACTTGGGTTAATTGTCGGCTGTGGGCGTGCGCGGTTAGCCTGTTCACCAGCGTTCAAATAGCCCGGCGTGTGTTTCGTTTGGGGCTATATGTTTCCCGGGTGGGATTTAGATGGGCTTGAGAGCATCGGACAAAAAACTGAGCCGATCACACATAACGGCCCGCTTTCTTCGCCGTACCATTTGACTGACTCAATTATCGGATGCAGGAC
Source organism: Pseudomonas sp. NPDC090201 (assembly GCF_044746825.1). NCBI lineage: Bacteria > Pseudomonadati > Pseudomonadota > Gammaproteobacteria > Pseudomonadales > Pseudomonadaceae > Pseudomonas > Pseudomonas sp. NPDC090201. The sequence continues at coordinate 90,565 of NZ_JBIVCX010000004.1, read as the reverse complement.
ATCATGAAACATCAACCATCAGTTGTGAATGGGTTACTTTTACGCGTCAGTCGCCTGGATAAAATCGGTATCCACCTGATTCGCATAGGCGTCGCTATTATATTTCTATGGATTGGCGCATTGAAGTTCGTGCCCTATGAGGCCGATAGTATTACTCCGTTCGTGGCAAACAATCCGGTGATGTCCCTGCTCTATGCGCACCCGGACCAGTACAAGGAACACCTCACCCATGAAGGTCAGCTAGATCCGGCCAAGCGTGAATGGCAGGCCGCCAATCACACCTATGCGTTTTCCAACGGATTGGGGACGGTTGAAATCCTCATTGGTCTGCTGGTGCTGTCCTACCTCTTTTCTCGCAGGCTTGGCATGGTCGGGTCGGTACTGGCATTTCTGACCCCGTTGGTTACGTTATCTTTTCTCATAACGACTCCTGAAGCGTGGGTGCAAAGCATGGGGGATGCCGAGTTCGGGTTTCCTTATTTGTCGGGCGGCGGAAGATTGGTACTAAAAGATGTTCTGATGCTCGCTGGGGCAGTGGTCATGATTGCTGACTCTGCACGCCAGTTACTTGAGCAAAGAGCGACACCTGCTCTGATAACTACGCAAGAAATCTGACAGTCACACCATCTGTAGAGCGGGCTGCGATACATGTGAACTGCAGGAGTGCACAACTCAAACCGAAGCGGTCTTGAGTTCAATGTGCCCATCTGCAACTTGACAACAATTTTATGGGCATCAACTTTCATACCGAGGAGATCCAACCATGGCACGTTTTACTGCAATTGCGACCGATCAAGCCAGCGGCGCTACCGCTCAAGTGTACGCGGGTATCAAACAGACTCTGGGCAAAGTTCCCAATGCTTACGCTGCTTTGGGGACGTTAGCTCCACATGCGCTGACGGCGATGCTCTCGGCAGACAAGGTTCTGTCAAGCGGTCCGCTGAGCAAGGCGGATCAGGAAACCGTGAAACTGGTCATCAGCGAGTTGGCAGGTTGCGATTACTGTGTCGCCGCCCACAGCATGGTCGGCAAGATGGCAGGCCTGAGCCCGGAGACCCTGCGTCAGATTCGCCAGGGCAACGCCACCGGCGATGCCAAGCGTGATCTTCTGGTCAGCTTCGTACGCAGCCTCGCGCTCAAGCCCGGCACGTTGCCGGAAGAGGACGTCCAGGCACTGCAGGCCGCAGGCTACAGCGGCGAAGAAATCGTTCACATCGGGTTGGCGATCTCGGTGATCACCTTCACCAACGTGTTCAACCGTATCAACGACACGGTGGTCGATTTCCCCGTGCCTCAGTGACCTCTGACCCGGTGCTGTCATCGTCCAAAGGAGCTGCATCGTGAACCTTCTTGCCGAATTGAACGTTGCCGACCCCGATCTTGAAGCGGCGTGCCGAGCGTTTGCCGTACCCGAGCGGGTTTCTGCCTCGTGGAGTGAAGTGAGCTTTCTGGGTAAGGGATGGCAGGCGTCGCTGGACGTCGACGCGGAGCGCCTGGCTTTCTGGATGTATGGCAGCGGGCCGCTCATCCTGCTGATGCACGGCTGGTCCAGCCGAGGTTCACACCTGATGGGGTTTGTAAAACCACTGGTTGCCGCAGGGTTCTCCGTTGCCGTGTTCGATGCGCCGGGCCATGGCCACTCTGGTGCAGAGGTATCGAGCGTGATTCACGCGGGCAAGGCAGCACTGAAACTGGCAAAGCATCTGGGCGATGTTCATGGAGTTATCGGCCATTCCGCAGGCTCCACTGCTGCGCTATGGGCCTTGAACAACGGGTTGTCCGCCCGGCGAAGCGTTCACGTTTGCGGGCCCAGTTCGATGACTTCTGTCGTGCTGGGGATTGCACGTGCCCACTTTCTGGACGATCGGCAAACAGCCGCTTTCTCCAGCTGGGTGGAGGCGTTCATGGGAGCTACGCTGGCGTCTGTCGATCTTCCCGCGCTGGGTATGGGGCTCGGACATTCAGGCTTGATCATCCATGATCGCGATGACCGGGTCGTGCCGGTCGCGCAATCGCGGGCGCTGCAGAAGGCGTGGGTGCATTCGACTCTGGTTGAAACCCACGGGCTCGGCCATCGACGCATCCTTGCCGACAATGACGTCATCGGGCGTGCAGTCGAATTCATGAACCTGACCGATCACGTGCTCGAAAGGCAGGGCTGAGCCTTCGCCAGAATCTCTGCCTTGGGATCGGTTCCCAAGCACGCAGTAATCGTTCGCTCTTTTCCAGCTCCCGTGACAGTTGATCACCTCCGTCTACTTGGACGGATTCGCGGGAGCTGTTTTTTTCCGGCATATCATCACGCGAATCGAAAGTTTTAGATCCCCTGCGACGTGAGTACTCACTAGGGTGTGCTTCTGCACGCACTGGGTTCAATGCGCTAATGATCGAAAAACATGCGAGGGTGCTGAACCTTGGTCTCATCAGTGTCAGCTTCTGGCCGATAGCTGTCTCTCACATCGGCAAAGGATGATGCCTGGATCAGCTGAAGCATCAAGCCGCAAACTCAGATTTTTCCGAGCGCGTCCACCAACTCACCGACTCTGCGGCGTGAATCACCCTCAGAGCCATCGTGGATCACTTCGATGCGGTACTTAGTTGCTCATACTGATTCAGATACTTGAGGCATGTGCTCGTATTTTGAAAAATGAGCGCTGAAGGAATCACAGGATTCATGCACCTGACCCCCGCTCGACCAATAGAGCACTTCGCATCCCGCCGATTGGCAAATGCTCTTTACAATAGCCTAATGTGATGGCTATGTGATACCCTTGAGGGCTGGTGAGCCTTATCTGTTATCTCCAATAGAATCTATATTTAGGGTTGGACATTGGACGCACACGAGCTGTATAGCTTTCTTAGAGATCCGCAGCTGCTTGAGCTGATTGAACTAAATAAGATATCGAATAATATTTTCGACATTATCAAACTCGGTGAAAACCAGAATTCGAGCATGCTCGCGTGGTGCATGAATCCCAATGAAGGCCATGCGCAAGGTGATGCGGTGATACGTGACTTTCTAGAGGGCGCATACGCCGCCAGCGAGGGTTGCACCTACGATAATAAGAAATTTTTCGCCGAGTGGACGCCGGGACGAATCAGAACGACGAGCTTCGGTGCCGCATTCGTGACGCGCGAGCTGAGTATCAAAGTGGACGATGGTACTGCCAACGGTCGACTGGACCTTTTTTTGGTAGATCCTCAGAACAAAATCCTCATCGCTATAGAAAACAAGGTAAAAGCATCGCTTAGCTCTGCCCAGCTTGAGAAATATGTATTCGCAGTTAAAGCGCAGCTTTCCTCTCGAAAAGTTTTCTCTGAATACGATCTCGCGTTTGTCGTTCTTGACAAGGATCTAGAGGCTTATACGGAGGAACAGATTGGCGCATTAGGTAAGCGTTGGGCTTTAATGGACTATCAGTGGCTGGAACTATCCGCGAATCGAGCACGGCATAACCTTACTCGGGGAAATCAAGCAGCGCAAATGCTGGCTTCCTATTGTCAAAGTGTCACAAGTTGGGAGGACCCAGCGAGAAAGGAAATTGCCGAGATAATGGCAGATTTGGTGCTGTCTCACCCAACCGTAATAGAGTGTCTTCGTAAGCTCAACAATACCGCGATGGATCGCTGGGTCTCATCAGCACTGGAAGGGCATGAAGGTGAGTTGACTCTATTCTTGGCCCAGCACAAAGTAGTCTGCCAAAAATTAATGAGCGTCAAAGGTGTAGCCAGTATTCTGCCAAAGCTTAAAAAGGCGATGCCGTCTATGCCTGCGAATTGTATTCATGAGGGCAGTTATTGGTTTGTCATAAAACCTCCGTCGGCCCAGAGGATAGAGCGAGATGATCACTGGGCGATTTACATTGATCTATATCGTCTGAATCAAATTTCCACGGCTAAATCTCCAAAGTTCAACGTAAAGCTCGTTTGGGTAAAAAGCGCATTCGATCCCTCTACCTGCTCTGAACCGGCATTGCGAGATTTCTTTGAGCCTGAGTTCAAAGAGTTAGGCAAACGCGTCAGTTCAGATAGACGGCGTATCTTGCTAGCTGAGCATGTCACGCCCGCAGAAGCCATAACCGTGGCCGCAGAAACCATTGAGAGGGTTGAGCGACGAATCAAGGAGTTCCTTAAAGCCCCATGAGCGTCTTGAGTCGAATGTGGTAACCAATGCTTGGCTGTTTTTCGGTCAAAACTGGAGCCAGTTAGGCTCTAGCGGACCCAAGGGGTGTCCGCTATCGACCCAAAGCAGTCCCTCATGGAGCGCAGCTGTAGCCACAAGCGGCCGTTCGCGCATCATCCCTCGATGCCGAACGGCCTAATGCACACCTACAGAAGCGCCTGGCAGCGACATTAAGCAGACAGCCAGTCTGGCGAAAAAGTTGTAAATAGCTTCTCGCTTAACGAATTAGGCCGTCGGATAACAACTTACCCCGTAGGTACTCCTCATCCGCGTACTTATTTGGATCCATCAGCAATTCTTCGATGAGTGGCTGAGTCTCAATAAGCTGAGTTCTTAGCGGAGAGATTTTGGATAGCAACAAGTGCATTGATGCCGCCATGGACATGTTGATGGCCTCGCGACCTTCTTGACCCAACGCTCCGCGAAACATCATGTGATAGGCACTCCGTTCAATCACTGAGTTAAGTGCTTCCATTTGCATGATTAACGACATTAGCTCGGCGCGAAGCTTGTGATGCGTAATTTCTCCAGTCCTTATCAGGTCAGACGATACGAAAAATTGGAATTTAATACCGGGAACCATCGTGCCGGACTGGTAAAGATCCTGTTCACCTTGCATTAGGTTGCAGACCTGAATGCTCGAGGCAATTTCGGCTGAAAGCGCGGTCACCCTAGATACAAGCAGTGCTCTAGCTAAGCGATCCTTTTCGGCCGTAGCATCATTAGCTTGAGTAAATGTCACGTAAAATTGAGCAAAAACAGTGAGGGCTGCAACGCTCGCGACTAGAGAGAAAACAGACGATGCGCTTTCAATGGCTGGTCGCCATGCTGGCTTGCCGAGCCACGTTATCAGAATTGCCACACACATCACGCCGATTAAAATAAGAAGTGCCTTTAACATAGGACAATACTTTCAAATCTGAGGTTAAAAGAGCTCGGTATATGGTTACAGGGCAAAACTTTGCCCCGCCGAGTATTTTCATTAATGCTCACTACACTTTCCTTGAGATTGGTTAGAAGTGAAAGATATCCCGAGGCGCGGTGGGATGCGAAAAAACTGCACAGAAATTACTAAGTCACTAGCAGCATGTCGCCGTGTTGACCGACTACTGGTGCTCATGCGGGCCGTAGCTATCTCGCCGAGGGACAGCTTCTGAACGATATGCTCGAGTTTAGTCATGGCCTATGTCCTTATGTCGAGCCCCAATATGCCGCGTTAAAGCGCTCATCATCAAATGCGCATACCTGGAGACACGTGATGCCGCGTCTACCCACAGGCCCGCTGGCGACGCTGCGGCTCGGCGCCGTGAACGAACACGCTGTAAGTATCGGCCGGACGTTTGCCGCCGCCCAGATCCAGGGCATGGCCAATCGCACCCCGGTGGTAGGTGCCGTGGTTGATCAGGTGGAAGAGGATTTCCTGGCGGGTCATCGTCCCGTGCTGCCCGTCCGTAAACACAAAACTTACGGCGCTGCAAAATTCAGTCGGGGCAAGGCGCGCCAGGTAATCGGTGGCCCACGCGTTGCTTGCAGTCAGGCGCCGCGTAAGAACGTGCAGATCAGGAACGACCTCGGTATTGGTTGCGGGATGTGGCGCTAGCTCGCCCAGCAGGCGGGCTTTGAACAGCTCCTCGACGATGACCACATGATTGAGCTGTTGGCGCATGAATGCGAACGCTGGCGAGGCCTGGTCCTTCCCTTCAAAGTCTGCCAAAGCGGCCAAGGTGCGCTCATCGGCCCACACCTTATAACTGTATGCATCCTTCAACATTTTCGCCTCCTACGCGTCGACTCAAGTCCGGCGAAAGGGTAGCACTACCGTGTAGGCGGCAGCTATCGACCCGGAGCGGTCGGTCACAGGGTCATGACTTGATAACTGGAGAATTGCATTCCACTTGACCACCCGTTTGCATTGCCACTGACCAGTCATTTGCATTCGACGTGACCAGGCGTTTGCACGAGACTTGACCGGCGCACTGGATGCCCTCGACCGGCTGGAGTAGACCCATAACAGTCATTAGTAGCAGGTTGAACTTGGCTAAAACGGTGTTTGAAAAGCCAGGCCCCTTTAGTCTAGTCGCTGCTGCTACCCATCAGAATCCATCGTTTACCATGAGCAGTAATATCGAACGAGAACTCCCAGAACACTGGATACGCAGGATGGCCTTTTGTTAGGCAAAATGAAGTGATGGCGCTGGCTTGGTCAAGGTTCACATAGGCGAATAGCGTCTCTAGCAGGATCAGAATTTCTGAGCGTTTCTCTGTTAGATCTATTGGGCCATAACCACCATCACCCAAATGCAGCATGTGCTCTGTGATCTCCCTGCGAGCTTCGCTTGCCGTTACGCGAGACTTGCCACCAATGATTACGTCATTGCCAGCGGCATGGAACAGCTGTGCCTCAAGTGTTTTGCTCAGGTCAAAAGGTCCATAGGTGTTTATCCAGACGGCATAGTTGAATCCGTACAAGAGATGCTCAAGCCTGAGGATTTCGTCTGAACGGGTAGCTTGCACAATACGCATTGTGGGTCCATCGCTTAGCGTTTGGGCTGATATTGTGACGTAAAACGGCGTTGCGAACACGTTTGGGAAGATCACGCTTGACCCATTCCTCGTACGAAGCATCGACGAACGTGATGTGCTCATCGCAAACAGCTTCAGCTAGATCCCGGATAATTTCAGCGAGCGCCTCAACATCTGTTTCATGAGCTTCGGTGCAGGCCGATCGTCCGGGCGACCAGTCGATGACTGAGCACTGTGGATCTTTCCCTAGCAGTGCGGACAGCGTTTCCTGAGGCGGCTCTTTGCAGGTGTACAGGAAATCAAAGTATGGGGCACTGAGATCTGAAGCGGGTACACCAGAACCCAAGCATTTGATGGGGTGGGAAAGCATATGTAGACGTTACGTTGCGCCCACTCCGGCCCACTGTGCTTGATGTGGCAAAGTACGTCGATGATCGAATGGCAATGAGCTATCCGGGTCATTCGATCAGGCTCAAACATCCAGCCCCAAGCTGGGTCGCTGCGTTATTGGTCAGAAGTGCTGTCATTCTGATTTTCCTCTTCCTCGAACTACCTTAGGTCCGAAGTTTGCTTCTGGCCGATAGCTGATTGTCTGCCTGGGAGAAGCTTGAAGGTTTGGTATCGAGTTGGTACGTTTCGGTCGTCTTGCTGATGGGAGCCTGAAAATGGAAAACGATTCGTCGTTGCAGATCGAACGCGCCGCTTATGAAGAGTTTACGCGTTTGTGGAGCCAGGGAAACTTCGAGCAGCAGCGGCTGGGCCAAGCGTTCTATAACCACTTCCAACTGCACAAAATTACCGATCAGGCTGCATTGGGTAGCCTTTATGAGGCAGACGGCGAGAAAGCGTCGGGCTTGATTTTGAGGCTTTTTCATCTGCACTGAATGGCAGCTATCGACCCAAAGCGGACGCTCGCAGGTCAGTGCAACCCTCCAGACATCACTCAATGCGGTGGCGCACCAGATCGCTGATCTGTAGCGTTTAGCTCTAAGTTTTTGTGAGGCTGTTAGGTAGGTAAAGGCAGCCTGTGATCACGCTTTTGAGGCTGTCCAGCGTGATCAAGGTTGGCTTAAAGTACGTGGCCTTTGCTCAATGTCAGGTTTTCTAAAATCCGCAACGTCGGGTAGCACCCCTGCGATGGATTCGAGGATATCGGTCATTGTGATGAGCCCAATGACTGCCTGACCCTCATTGACCACGAGTGCAACATGGGTCGATTTATCGCGCATCTGTTCCAGCGCATCAAGAATTGAAAGATTGGCGGACAATCTGATGGCGGGCGAAACCAGTTCCTCGAAATTAGGACTGCCCTCGGCTAGCAATGCTTGCAAAACATCCTTCTTCTGAACAAACCCTTGAGCGTCGCTGATGCCCTGGATGCCAGTAACGGGCAACCGGGAATGGCTGGACTGCATCACTGCCATTTTTACATCTGCCTGCGGCACGCGCAGGTCAACATGATCAATTTCGCCAGAGGGCGTCATGATTGAGCGCACTGTACGGTCGGCGAGGTTCAGTACCCCACTGATCATGACTCTCTCTTGTCGCTCAAAAACAGGTTCCTGATTATCGCTCGCGACCAGATCCATGATCTCTTCACTGACTTCGCCTTCTTCCAGTTTTCTGCCACCTAGCAGACGCAGCACGGCGTGTGCCGTTCGGGCGCGCATCGTCTGCTCGCCTTGCAAGGATTTCTTGCGGCGTGCGCGTGCAATATGGTTGAACAGTTCGATGAGAATCGAGAACCCGATGGCTGCATACAGGTAGCCCTTCGGAATGTGAAAGCTCAATCCATCCGCTGTCAGGCTGAAGCCAATCATCAACAAAAAGCCCAGGCACAGCATGATGACGGTTGGGTGCGCATTGACGAAGCTGGTCAAGGGTTTGCTTGCAACGATCATGATCACGATGGAGAAGATCACAGCGATCATCATGATCGAGAGTTCATCCACCATGCCGACAGCGGTGATGACCGCGTCCAGCGAGAACACGGCATCCAGAACAACGATCTGCATCACAATCGGCCAGAACAGTGCGTAACCGAGGTTGTTTTTACGCTGGGCAGAGTGGCCCTCCAGGCGTTCGTGCAACTCCATGGTTGCTTTGAACAGAAGGAAGACGCCGCCGAAAAACATAATCAGATCACGCCCGGAAAATGAGTGCTCAAAAACCGTAATCAGCGGCTTGGTCAGAGTGACCATCCACGAAATACCAGCCAAGAGGCCCAGTCGCATTATCAGTGCAAGGGACAATCCGATGAGACGAGCACGGTCGCGTTGTTCTGGAGGAAGCTTGTCAGCGAGGATGGCGATGAAAACCAGATTGTCTATGCCGAGCACTAACTCCAGCACGATGAGAGTCAGCAAGCCAAGCCATGCCGTCGGATCCGCCATCCATTCCATAATTCGTCTTCCATTACCAAGAAATGATGTGCCTATGCGTTGCTCAGCTTTTTAATATCAGGTGTTCTCCGAAACCGCAAATACCAGAGCACGCATATTGAGTTGCGCTCCTTACTTCGAGCTAGCTCCAAAGTGATATAGAAAATAGATGAGTTGCCGAAATGGGGTGGCGCCGCTATTTTGGCTATTAGGAAAGCATTTGGGGCAAGGATAAGCATGAGCACGACGCTGGCGAGCAGTAAATCGTGGATGTCGCCAGGACTCGCCGTAGCGCTGACGCTAACGACCTGCCTCTCAGGCTGCACGGGAAGTTGGCAAAAGCAATGGCCAACTCACGTTACGCCAGCCGTGGAAGTACCTGCTCCAGATCCGACGTTGCCACCCCTGAGTGTTGATCGTGAGTGGTGGAAGGCCTTCCGCGATGAATCACTCAACCGTTTGGTCGCTGATGCGCTCGCCAATAACCTTGATCTTGCGAAAGCTGCCACGAACGTAGCCGAGGCACGCGCCAATGTGGGTGCTGCAAATGCTATGTCGTCCCCACGGGCTGATGCGCTGGGCAATGCGTCCTCCAGCAGGCGCCAACTTTCGGTCGGAAACCAGGATCTCAATCACACCACGACGTCGGCAACAGGCGGCGTTGGTGTTAGTTGGGAGATCGACCTGTGGGGGCGAATCCGGCAGATGAATAAGGCCGCGCTCGCTCGCCTTGCCGCCTCGGAGCACACCCGAAACGCCATAACGCTCTCTATTTCGACAACGGTGGTTGAAACCTATTTTCAGCTCATCGCGCTTGATACCAATCTACGGATCATCCAAGACACAGAGCGCAATCTGTCGTCGGCGTCTGCCCTCGAAAAACGCCGCTGGAAGGCCGACATCGGTACTGAGATGGCTTACAACCAGAGCCTTGCCGAACTTGCTGCTGTTGAAGCCCGCATCCCTGACATCGAGGCGGCGATTGAGCACGCCCAGCTTGCCCTGGCCATCCTCATTGGCCGTTCTCCTCGGCAAATGAATGAGCCGCTGTTACGCGCAGGTGTTTTTCCGAGGCTTCCTGAGGTGCCCAACGAATTTGATTCTGGACTCCTCCTGCGTCGCCCTGATGTTGCTTCAGCAGAGCAATTGTTAGCCGCCACCCATGCCGATGTGAATGCTGTTCACGCCGAACGTTTCCCGCGCCTGAACCTGGCGCTGCTCGCTGGGTTGATTGCCTCATCCTCATCCGCTATCTCTGGATTCCCGGTGTTCAGTGATTTGAGCGCCGGTGTAAGCGCCCCCATTTACGATGGCGGATCTCTGCAATCGAAAGTCGATGCTGCGACAGCCCGAAAAGATGAGGCCATCGCCCAGTACCGGCACACGGTTGCCCTTGCGTTTCGAGACGTATATGCAGCGATGGTCGACCGCGATGCTGGAGACCGCCAGGTCGATGCGGCAGTCAAAGCAGTGAAGATTCGTAAACAGGCGCTCGCGCTTACGGAACGAAGTTATGACGCTGGGCGCTCAAGCAAATTTGAAGTGCTCGCGGAAACCATCGAGTTCCTCAATGCGCAGACCGCGCGCACAGATGCCCAGCTGTCCCAGTATGTCGCCCGCGCTGAGTTCTTTAAGGCTATAGGAGGAGGCTTCTAAATGCTTTTTCACGTTTATGACGCCCCCAAGCCTGCTGGATACTTTATCAATGAGCCACAAGGGTTCTACCGCAATACCTTGGATGCTGACTGGGTGATGTACCTGCTGCTACCCGGACTGCTTATCGCCATCGTGGTTGCCCTGATGTACGCGTGGCATCTGCACGAGCTTCCCAAGCACAAGGCGGAGCGCAAAAAAATGCGCCAGGCAGAACTAGTCAGTGCTCTGACCCTGCTGGGACTTTTCGTGCCCTGGGTGTGGGCCGTAGCACTGTTCATCGCCTACATGGATTGGGACGCTGTGGACGATTGGGTGCTCAGTATCGCGCGTCGTGCTCGCGATGCCACTTCCAACCCTCCGACCGTCAACAGCGAACCTGAAATAGCTGCTGCCGATTTGGAAGCGCCGGTTGGCCAAGAGGAAATGCAGCCACCACAGACTGTTATAGTCGAAACTCCATTGGAGCCTGTAGACACCCCAACTCAACCGATCTCAGGTCGTCAGGAGCCACGCCCATGAAGTTGATCATGGTTCCTTACATCCTGATTTGCTGGTTGTTACTGAAATTCGGCATTGTTAAACGCAGTGTCGGCAATTATATCGCGATGGGCTGTGGTGCCATTTTCCTCCTGCTAATGGTGCTGACGCTGACGCGCTATCTGGCGTTCATAGACATGACTGCAACCACCACCGTCAAGGCGCCCCATATCGTTTTGAATACGCCCGCAGGGGGCGAGATCGACAAAATCTACGTCACTCACAATCAGCGAGTGAAGGCTGGAGACCCGGTTTATAGCTTCAAAACTGATCGTTACGAGATGCAAATGGCCGCCAAGCGGGCAGAGATATCGCAGACAAAGACTCAACTCAATAAGCTTGAGGTCGACCTTAGGCGCCTAGGCAAATTGCGCGGCGACATCGTGCCGCAATCAGAATTCGACGCGAAGACTGCCGAGCTGGATACCCAGCGTGATCATGTCATCAAAGCTGAACAGGATATGGCTGATCTGCAATGGAAGATCGATAAGGCATTAGTGCGTGCGCCAGTCGATGGCCAGGTCAACGTGGTGTATTTGTCCGAAGGACAGTATTTCGGTGAGGTTCGCCCCGCGAGTATCACCATGTTCACCGATAAGAAATTCATTGAACTGCGCATCCCCGATCAGGTGTATGGCTACATCGAACCTAAGGCATTTGCCGAATTCTACGTTGATGCCTACCCCGGCAAAATCTTCCGGGCCCGCGTGCAGAGTATTTCTGGGGGGAATGGCGAATCCCAGGGTTCATTGCTGCCGACTCCTCAGACCGTCACCCAGCACGTCATGAGGAATATGAACGATGTCGGGCGAACGGTCGTCCTTGAGTTTGAGGATCCAGAAGGCATCGATATACCGATAGGGGCGACTGGGCAGGCCTGGATTGCGGCTAGGAAACCGGCAGAAGCGCTCGGCTTTCTCGATGTGGTGGCGGGGATGTTGCTGCGTTTCAGCGCGGCTAAATCCTATCTGAAAGCTTTCTGACAACGCCAGCGTCGCGAGCGTCCGTTTCTGGCCGAAAGCTGACAGGGTCAGAGGTTTCTGAGCTGCACGATGTGCGTCGCCTGAGCTTCTTCAGTTAGCGTGAAGCCGCAGGACAGGTAAAATCGCTTCCCTGCGCAGTGTCGGTGTGGAGACGCACAGTTTCAAAATGCAAAGCGGCGTGGGCAAGCAAGGCGCTTACCAGTTTTCTCCCAACCTGTTGCCTCCGTGACGCAGGAGTTACATAAACACGCCGCAGCCTTCCTGTACGAGCCTGCGTGAACGCCAGCTTCTGCATTGAGGTGCCCCATGAGGGATCAATGGTACGAAAGGCAGGGCATGGGCGATGGCATCACGCGCTTGAGCGAGCCTCATGTGCACCGCTACTTTGCCGCCAACCTCTTTCACGTGCGAGGGCGCGATGCCGATCTGGTGATTGATTTCGGCATGGGGTTGGTTCCGTTGCGACCGGCCCTGGATCTGGAGGAAGGCAAGCGGCTCATTGCGGTGGCGACCCATATTCATGCCGACCATGTCGGCGGGTTCCATGAGTTCGAAACACGTCTTGGACACCCTGCCGAGGCGCAAGATTTTGCCCGCATGGTTGATCAGGACACCTTGGCGCATGTTTTTCGCAGCTTGCCGGGCGCGGTGGAACAATTACCTTGCCTGAACTGGTCGCCCGACAGCCACCGCATCAGGCCGGCTCCATTGACCCAGACCGTGGACGAGGGAGAGATTATCGATCTCGGAGACAAGCAATTTCGGGTACTTCACTTACCCGGTCACTCTCATGGTTCCATTGGCTTGCTCGACGAATCGGCGGGTGTACTTTTCAGCGGTGATGTCATCTATATCGGTGGTTTGGTCGATAACCTGCCGTGCTCGAGCCAGGTTCTTTATCGTCAGACGATGCAACGCTTGATCGAACTGGATGTGCAGTGCATACACGGAGGACATGGCGCCGTCATGTCCTCAGAGCAGATGAAAGCCATTGCGAGGCAATACCTTCAGGGCACATCAGCCAAGGCGACGATCTGATCGGGCGGGTGTTGCCCCTGTAACTGGATTGACTCTGTCTGGCTCAAGCCGTTGAATAGCTAGCGGTCAGTGAAATGAGCGCTTGTTGTTTGTCTATCGGGTTGCCTGGACAGAGATTTCTATGCTCAGAAATGTTTCGGACATGGATGTGCGCTTGTTGCGCATATTTTCTGTGGTTGTGAAATGTGGTGGGTTCACCTCGGCGCAAGCCGAGTTGAACATGAGTCAGTCGAACATCAGCATGCAGATCTCGGGATTGGAAAAACGCCTTGGGTATCGACTCTGCGAGCGAGGCAAGGGCGGGTTCCGATTGACCGAGAAAGGCCAGCGTATCCTTGAAGCGTCAAGGGCCCTGTTTGGCGCTCTGGACGCGTTTCGCGATGAGGCACAGGAGCTGACGGGGCGATTGGTGGGCAATCTGTATCTGGGGCTCGCCGACAATATCGCGACCTTGCCGAGTGCCCATATCGATGCGGCTATTGCACGTTTCCATCAGCGCGAACATGACACGCATCTCCATATCTTCGTCAACTCACCCACCGAGCTTGAGCTTGCGGTGATCGATGGGCAGTTGGACATGGCCGTCTCCTATTTCAGCCGCTCGCTGCCTACGCTGAACTACCAGCCGTTGTACAACGAAGAGGTCGCCGTGTTTTGTGGAAGAGCGCATCCGTTGTTCGGGGTGGAACAGCCAAGCCTGGAACAGGTCAAGGCCAGCAACTGGATCAAGTACGGTTTCTTGCCACTCGATCTCATGCAGCCACCGGCACCCGAACGGGCATCAGCGACTGCCTATCATGTAGAAGCCGTCGTGCATGCGGTGCTCGCCGGCACACACCTGGGGTATTTGCCCGCGCACTACGCCCGGCCTTGGGTGGAAGCCGGGCAGATGGGGGTGTTGCACGCCGAGACGCTACGATATGAGATGCAACACAGCCTGATTACCCACATCGGCCATCCGCAGAGCGAAGCAGTCCGCGCATTCATCGCGGATCTGCTTGCCGTGCACGGCCTGTGAGGCTGGATGTGCGATGTGTCAGCCGATAAACCGCGTGATGTGTTTGACCGACTGATAGGCCGACAGTCCCCAGGGCCCCAGTTCGCGGCCAATGCCACTGCCTTTGGTGCCACCCCAGGACGTTTGTGCGAAGACCACTTGAACCGAATTGATCCACACATGCCCAACGTCCAGCGCCTCGGCAACGCGTTCTGCTCGTGCCAGGTCAGTACTGATGACGGTGGCGACCAAGCCGAAGCGGCTGTCATTCGCCATCGCCACGGCCTGCTCTTGTGTTGCAAAGCGTTGCGTACAGAGCACGGGGCCGAAGATCTCCTCGGTCCACAGACGGCTATTGGAAGGGACATCGCAGTAGATCGTCGGGCTGACGAACCAGCCAGGCCCGGACTGCAGGGTGCCCGCGCCCGTGAGGCAGTGCAATCCTTCGGCGTCGGCGATGGCCAGATACTCGTTGACCTTTACCCACTGCGCCTTGCTCGTCAGTGGGCCCATGTCGACTTCACCCGTCAATGGGTTACCAATACGCAGTTTTTCAAACGCTGACTTCAAGCGCAGCATCAGTGCATCGGCGATGCTTTCATGCACCAGCAGACGCGAGGTGGCGGAGCACATTTGACCAGCATTCCAACAGATACCGGCGATGATCCACTCGACTGCCTGATCGAGGTCGCAGTCTTCAAACACTAGGATCGCGGACTTCCCGCCCAATTCAAGGGTGACCGGTCGACAGTATGTGGCCGCAGTGCGCATGACCAGGCTGCCCACCGCGTTACTGCCTGTGAATGAAAGTTTGTCGATGCCCGGATGATCGCTCAGTGCTGCGCCTGTGTCGGCCAGACCCATGACGATGTTCAGTACACCCGCAGGCAACTCCAGTTCATCGGCGATCTGGCCATATACCTGCTCGGTCAATGGCGTGATCTCGGATGGCTTGAGCACTACCGTGCAACCGGCGGCGAGTGCGGGTGCAAGCTTCCAGGCGCTGGTCACCAGGGGGAAATTCCACGGCACGATCAAGCCGACCACACCGATGGCTTCCAGTCTCACGTGGGAACTGAAGGCCACTGTTGACAGCGCTACGGCGTTGTCTGGCTGACCATTCAGGGGACGAATCAGATTGGCGTAATACCTGAAGGTTGCTACGGCATCATCAATGTCGACACTGGCCTCGTGGCGCGGCTTGCCGTTGTTTTGCATGAGTAACGAGATCAGATTTTCGCGACGTTCTTCAAGGCTGTCGGCGAATCCTTGCAGGTAGTCCGCTCGAGTCACCGCACCTGCTTTGCTCCAGTTGGGCAACGCGCGGCGTGCGGCAGTGACAGCCTCATCCACCTGTGCAGCATCTGCCGCGTCCAGCTCGTCGAAGGGTTGCCCCAGGGAGGGGTCATAAGCCGTGATGCGGTTGATGCTGTTGCCCGAAACCCAGCGGCCATTGATGTAATGGGGTGTGCTCACGATTGTGCTCCCGAAGCGTTTTCCAATAATTGTTCACTCGCCAGAACCATGCGGGCTTCGTTGCCCAGGTTGAGGCCGCGGCTCATCAGCCAATAGCCGATGCCGGCAACGGGCAACCCGACTATGAACGCGATGTCGGCACCGCCAAGGGCCCGGGCCATGGGACCGGTGTAAAAGCTCAGGGACATAAAGGGCACCATGGCCAGCAAACCGGCGAAATAGGCCGTCAGCCCCGATCTGGACCAGAGGCCATAGATGCCAGCCGGGTTGAACATCTCGCTGATCGCATAGTTGCCTTTGCGGACGAAATAGAAATCCACCAGGTTCACTGCCGTCCACGGAATCAGGAAGTACAGGATGAGCAAGATGAACGTATTGAAGCTGGCCAGGTACTTGTCCGGAATGGCGATGGAGATGACGAATACGATCACGGCAGTGATCGCGATCCCGCTTATCCTGCTGCGCAGGCCTGGTGTGAACTTGCGAAAGGCATCCAGCGTACTGATACCGGTGAGCATGGCGCCGTAAAAATTGACCGCCATGATACCGATCAGCGTCGGTATGGAAATCAGCACGGTAAAGGTGCCGAAGCCCTGGATGAATTGATTGCCTACCTGACGCAGGCTGCCAATGGCATTGGGTTCGGGCATTGCTGATGCAATGAACGCGCCCAGCGACATCAGCCACAAGGCAGAGCCGGCCGCGCCCAGGTAAGTCCACCAGACTACTTTTCGCGCAGGGGTGTCGTGGGGCAGGTAACGCGAGTAATCCGATACGTAGACCGAGTAGCTAATTTGATAGCCGGCGGCGGCGCCCAGTTGCAACAGGAAAGCATCGAGGGAGAAATTTGATTGGGCCAGCGCCGAGTCCGCGTGTAGGGTCCAGATCGCTGCCACCGTCATCGCGCTGTAGACCGCGATGATCAGGTAGGTCAGCCAGCGTTGCACGATGTGCAAAAGATCATGACCGACCACAGCCAGCAGGGCGGCCGCCACGATCCACAGCACATACCAGGGTTGCCGCGCGCCGGGCACCACGGTCTGCACGGCATCAGTGGCGAGGATTACGTTGAACACATTGAAACCGATGTAGCAGAACACCACGGCCGCCAGCGGCAGGATCGCGCCACGAATACCGAACTGCGCGCGGGACTGGATCATCTGCGGCAGGCCCATCGTCGGGCCCTGATTGGCATGGAAGGCCATGAAGAAGGTGCCGAAACCCACGCCAAGGGCAATGGCCAGCATCGAGTACAGGGCACTCAAATCCATCGATGGCCCGATAAAGCCGATGATCATCGTCATGATCACAAAATTGCCGGCAAACCAGAACGGCCCCTGGTGCCAAACCTTGCCGTGTCGCTCGTTGCGCGGAACATAGTCGATCGAGCGGACTTCGATGATCGGGCGTCCCGTCTCGCTACTGTGCTGAGTTGTCATGTTGAACCTCACACCTGTAATTATTGTTTTCAGCGTTTTTTACAGTTCGCTTATCTGGGCAGGACGCGGCCTTCCGAGGCGGCCATAGGGTCATAGCCATCGCTCTGCAGTATCTTGTGCAGTTCGCGCCGGCGCACGCCCATGTTGCCGCCGTCGTAGAGCGGGAAGGCCATCGCGTCCTGCAGCAGGCGGGTGAACGGCATTTCATCGGCATAGCTTTCGATACCGACGATGCGCATCGCGTCATATACGATTTGTACGGCTTGTTCGGAGCAATACACCTTGGCCATGACGGCCAGTTCAGTACCCGCGCCATCGGTTTGATCGAAGTAGTGCGCGGCTTTCCAAGCCATGTAGCGCGCGGCTTCCAGGCGCATCTTGATGTCCGCCAGCATGTAGCCGACATTTTGATGGGCAATGATTGGCATCGAACCGTTGCGGGTATCGGTTTTCGCAAAGTTCAAGGCAGCCTCGAAAGCCTGGCGCATGACGCAGACTGCTTCGGCGGCGACACCTACGCCCGACCAGGCGAATGTCTGGGCCAGAATGGCCGCGCCATCCCCGGGTTTACCGATCATGTGATCTAAAGGAACGCGTACCTTGTCGAACCTGATTCGGGGTGAGGGCGTCGCGCGATGCCCCATAGTCTCCAACGACTGGCCAAATGAGAGGCCCTGCGAGGGGCGCGGTACGGCAAAAACGGCAAGCGAATCGCTGGACGGAATGCTCAAGTCGGTACGGGCAGAAACCACAAACAGATCGGCACCTTCACCTTCCCAACCCCAGCCATTGGTAATGAAGAACTTATCGCCTGAAATCACCCACTCGTCGCCATCACGGTAAGCGTATGTACGCACGCCAGCCGCTGGATCAGGGTCGTCGAAGTTCGCCGAACCTCCGACCTCGCTGAATGCAAGCGCTGCCAGAGGCGCGCCGTGATCGGCGAGGAAAGGCGTCAAAAACTGTTTACGTTGGTCGAGGGTGCCGTGCGAGATGATCGGAGACAGGGCAAGCCCGCAGGAAAATAGCGCACAACTCACGTTGACGTCGCCGACCGACGCTTCTTCACCACTGATAATCAGGTCAAGCAAGCCTTGATAAGTGCCGCCATCCCTTTCAGGGATAATTGATTTGAGAAAACCGGCTTTGACCATCTCTTGAAAGACTGGCCGGATCACCTTCAGTCGTTCTTCAGGGCTTTTGAAGGGTGTTATTGCCTTCTCAACTTTCGATAAATGCTTATGAGCAAACTCGCGCATGTCTTCGCGAGCTTTCTTTTGGGCGTCAGTCAGCGTGAAGTCAACGGGCATCACTGTTCCTCATTTTTATAATCGTTGTGTTGCGTCACTTCAGGTGCAACGACCCGAAGTCCTCCAGTTGCAGGAGCTGGAAAGATCTTAAGGTGGCAAAACATCAATACGAATTCATATCTTTTCAGGCTGGCATCAGAATTCATTGATGTTTGATGCGAGGGGGGGTGTGCCTTCGAGAAAGGACGCGTGAGTTGCGGAACTGGCTAGCGGAGCGGTTGAAAGGCGTCAGTACGTAAGATGCCAACTGGCGCGGCGGGTAGAATTAGAACCTCTGATAATGAAGTTTATGAGGCTATGAATGACCGCTTCTGGCCGAAAGCTGACACTCGCGCCAGCGACCTCTGAACGGCGCTTGAGAGCAGATCACGTAAGCCACTAGGCCACCTGCGAGAAATATCAGATGCCTCGCCGATTCAGTGACGTAAGAGTGTCTACCCATAATTCTTGGACTTGGCTATTAAGCTGACGGCATACGCGTGAGTCCAACAAACCGCTATCTTGAAGCGCCTGGATGTAACCGCAGCAGAATTGATAGCGCTCTCTGCCAATGGCGCTGGATGAGCTGTCCTTGATTTCACGCAATGCACTCAACCAGGTGGCGTAGATCGAGTCAGGTAATCCCGAGGGAAGGCCGTAGCGATCAGTCATTTCGTGTCTCTTTCGGAGAATGGCAGGGGCGGTAATGCAATTATTTTTTCGGAAATGTCAGCGCGCGTGCATGGGCAGGGTATCTTAGATCATGGCATGGCCTTTTGGCATCCAGCAGATGCACCACGCGTGGTGCCCATCAGAGGAGTTCTGCACCCAAGCGCGGGGGGCTGTCAAAGCTGGGAACCATGCGAGGCGCATCTCATCCATTGAAGACCTTACCGCATTGCGATGACGAATGATGACCGCCAACGAAGATCTGATCGCATGGAACCAAAGCTGGAGGATTACTGGCGGAATCATCTCTTGCAGAAATTGCTATGCAGAGCAGCCGGAGGCTTTGAAGCTTGATGATTTCGTGCATGCTCCAGGCTGTGGACATGCTGGGCAGCATGCCCGACCTTGGCAGGAACTGGACTTGATTTGTGAGCGGTTTCGATGACGAGTTATTTCTGCACCAGAGATTAGCCGCGTGCCTGCACCACCGTTTTTGCCCACAGGCATAAGGACTCAAAGCATCCAACGAGATTCGCTAAACGTATGACGTGGTCCGCTGGATCTATGCGCATAACGAATGTCTCCCAGCAGCCCTTAATGGACATCGTTTAATGCATCCTATGCGGCGGCAGGGAATATTCTGGGAATGGGCAGATTGCATGCTCATCAGTCAGAACCGGACTGTACAGACGGCTGAAGGACTTCAACTGGATGTTCGGATCAGAACGTCTCGACAGGGTATCGTCCAGGTCTTTATCGGTGTCTATCTGAGCACCGGTGAGATGATCGTCGAGGAGTACTACCCAAACCATTTGGATCACGACCAAGGCCTTGCGCTGGTTTGGCGGGAAGAAAGGGCGCGCCAGATCTCAGCTCTGAATCCAGTCCTGTAGTAGCTCGGATGTAGCTGGTTCCACTAGCGAGCTGCGTGACTACCACTGGTGAATTACGAGAGCCCATTCGATGGGGTGGCGGGGAAACTGGCGGTGAATATGGTGCCGCCAGCGGTATCGGAACTCACACTGACATCACCGCCATGTGCTTTCGCGATTTCCCTGACAATGAAGAGGCCCAAGCCGACGCTTCTCACTTCGTCGTCGCGGGCACTATGGCGAGTCATTGGCTCAAACAGGCTTCCCATCGCTGATCCGGGAATGACTGATCCCCAGTTCTGTACAGATACCGTTGCGATACCGCTTTCCAGCATGGAGATGATGGTTATTGGTTGATGGGGATCACCGTACGCCACGCTGTTGGCCACCAGGTTACCCACCAGTTGCTGGATACGGTCGGCGTCCAGCTCGACATGTCCCATACCTATCGATTGGTGCCGGATTGCTGCATCGGGAAAGGCCAGTCGCAGCTCACTGACGCTGCCGTGAACCACTTCGTGCAGGTCTGCTGCCGAATGCGTCACGCCAATGCCATTGCCCACCCGCGCCAAGGCAAGATCCAGAAGGTCGGCGATCATACGCTGAGCCCTGTTGGACGACCTGGCGATGTGCTCCAGCAGCTTCGCCTCCCTGGTACTACGTTCACCTTGGGCCAGCATATCTGTGGCCATCCCTATTGCCGTCAGCGGATTTTTAAGATCATGGCTGGCAATGGCAACCATTTGCTCGGCAAACAAGGCCCGCCGTTGTGACTTTTCGTAGGCGACGTTCAAGTCTGCTTTGGTTTGTCGCAGTGCCGATTCAACAGCCGTTTTTTCCCTCAGCAGTTCCTCCGCATGCTTACGTGCGCTGAGCAGCTCGCGCTCGTATCTGTCGCGGTCGGTTGTGCCAAACAGAGCCAGTTCGTAGAACGCACCGTTTGCATGATCACGACGAACACCATTGAGAAGCATGGTGACGGTGCGTCCGTCACGATGGAGAAAATCGAGTTTTACCTCGGCTACTGATCCTTGCATCTGCATCAGGGGAGCCCAATGGGTCTGGTGAAAGATGCGTCCGCCCATGGTGAGCAACGTCTGGAAGCGCCGCTCTTGCAACTCTGACTGCTTGAAACCCAACCACTCGCAGAAGATTCGATTGCTGCGCAGGATCAATCCGTCTTGCGTAGTGACAACCAGGCCGCAGGGCGCCCCCTCGAAGAGTGCTTCGAAATCCGGTACAGGGAGATCAGTTGACATGCACGCCTGCCCACGGCAACAGGAAAACGTCCATGGCGTCAGAACATGCACTCGGCGAACTCATGTGTGGGCAGTGGCCCACGTTGGGGACGAGGCACAGCGTACTGGCAGGCAAGGCTGCATGAAGGTATTCACCGACTGCAACCGGCGCGATGAGATCTTCGGTCGATTGCAAAATCAACGTCGGAGTTAGCAGACCTGCGATATCCGCTCGGTTATCAGACATGAACGTGACACGAGCGAATTGCTTGGCGATATCGGGTTCGGTTCGACAGAAACTGTTGGTGAGTTCCTCGCTCAGAGCAGGCTGCCCCGGCGCGCCCATGATGACCGGAGCCATGGTGCTCGACCATCCGAGGTAATTGCTGTCGAGGGTATCGAGGAGCGAGTGAATATCTTCGAGTTTGAAGCCACCCACGTAATCGCCCGAGTCAATGTAACAAGGCGATGGACCGACCATGACGTGAGCGGTGATTCGGCCTGGGACCAAACGGTCTGCGAGAGCGCCTATCATCGCGCTCACTGAGTGGCTCACCAGGATAACCGGGCCAACGGCGTACATATCGATGATTTCGCTCAGGTCTGCTGCGTACCCGGCGAGAGCGTTGTACTTCTCTGAATCATAAGCGCTCAGGTCAGACCGGCCTGCTCCAACGTGGTCATACATCACTACCCGAAAGCGTTCGGTGAAGTGGAGATACAAGTAGTTCCACATGGTCTGATCACAGCCAAAGCCGTGAGAGAAGATCAGGGTCGCGGGACCATCCTCATGGACGGTGACGTTGTTGCGGTGGCAAAGGTCCATTGAGCGATACCCGGCTGGCCAAAGCCACGGTGGCTACGGTAGGCACAGATAGTGCGTGACGGGAGAAACGGGAGCAAGCGGAGCAGGAGATTTCATGGGGGAAGAAGCTAGATCAGGCAGCGTTATTGCACTATTCGTTCGCGTAGATTCGTGCAGTACGCCCGATATCAATATGGACTACTTTTCGTAACCCGCTGAAAACGATCTATAAATTCATATTTTTCCGATGGCACGGCCGCTGCAACGTAGTTGGAGCTAGTAGCAGGACAGGCATCCAGACCCGTTCGCTCTCCGTGATACCAGAGGAAACACTATGAACGCCATCGACCTTCTCAAAGCCGACCACGAACGCGTCAAGGCCATCCTGACTCAGTTGAGCGAATCCACAGAGCGGGGCGTGAAAAAACGCGTCGACCTCCTTGCAAAGCTGGAGATGGAAATCACCATTCACACCAAGCTGGAAGAAGAGATTCTTTACCCGGCCTTCAAAGAGGCTGGATCGAAAGAGCAGGACATCATGTACTACGAAGCCAAGGAAGAGCATCGCACGGTCGATTCTCTAGTCCTCCCAGACCTGAAGAACACCGACCCCGCCACCCCCGAATTTTCGGGTCGTGTGAAGGTCGTCAAGGAGCTGCTTGAACACCACATCGAAGAGGAGGAATCCGAGATGTTTCCTCAGGCGAAAAAGCTTCTCGGCAAGGCTAAGCTCGACGAGCTGGGTGCGCAAATGGAAGCCATGAAAGCCGATTACAAGAAAGCATCTTTGTCTGGAATAGCTGCGTAAGCCAAACCGTCACCGCGCCCAGCTCATCGCTGGGCGTTTCTGCGTCTGTTTGTTGCGCAACAACAAACCCGTTCACGGGGTCCAGGAGGCTCATATGTCCCGCTCCACTCATTACCGGATCGACTACTTGCTCCACGGAACATTCAAATCATTCCGCATCTATGCGGATAACATGAATAATGCTGAGGCATGGCATTGGGCAACCGTAGACGCAGGCTTTGGCCAGATTCCCAAATATCGACTTGATCCAGCTCCGAAGCTCAGCAAGCCCCAAGCAGAAAAGAGGGGAGTTACGGGCGTGGAGTGGACGAATACCTAACTCTTCTGCCGCATGACAGAAGGACGCGAGCGTCCGCTTTCGACCCAAAGCGGACCGTGGCGATTGACAGTAGCTGCTACGATCCCACTTGAGATCTGCACAATCTGCGACTTATGAATTACTACGATGAAACCTGCTTTGCCAGTATTTACCTGGAAGACAGCTACGTCCTTGCGATTGAGGAGGGCGTATCAACCTTGTCATTTGCAATGGAGTTGGTGCTGCTCGAATCACATCCCCTCTATGTGAAACCAGCAGATGGGGAAGCGTACTGCTATTGGAATGCACACATTCATTTCTGCCTGACCCAGCGCGTTCTTTGGCATGAAAGGAGTGTTTTGGTATCTAGGGATGCGAACGGTGACACCGATTTAGGCAATGTAGACGTATTCAGGATAGAAGGTGCCACTTACCACCTGAAAGGGGACTGGGGTTCGGTATCGGTTACCTGCGGCACCGTAGTGGTTGATTACGAAGGCAGTCCCCACACCTAAAACAACGTGCCGGATGATGGTAGATCGACCAAGGGCTGCTTCTGGCCGCTAGCAGCCAGTCAGGGCAGGGCGTCTTTCCCCCGCCTTGCCCTGCTAACACCTCCCAGCCGTTCAGGATCTGCAACGTATGTGGAAGATCCATATCGAACTGCCCTGAACGCTACGAAGGGCCACTCGACAGACCTCAGGTTAAGGAAGCGACACGCCAGTGGTTGTCCCCAGCATGTCTGCGCGGTTTAGAAGCTTCCCTTCAACGTCACCATGTAGTTGCGCGGATCACCGTAATAGTTGCTGCCGGTGCGGTTACCGATGGTGGCGTAGTACGTGCGGTCAAACAGGTTGTTGCCGTTGAGCGCCACGCTCCAGTGATCGTCGATGCGGTATTGCAGGCGCGCGTTCCACAAGGCGTATCCGGCCTGTTCGGTCTTGAAGCCGCTGGCCAGGCGCGAGATTTCGCTCTGGGCGGTGACGCCGCCGCCCACGGTCCAGCGGTTCAGGTCGCCGTCGAGCTGGTAGTCGCTCCACAGGCGCAGCGAGTGACGTGGAATCAGCGTGTTGTAGGTGGTGCCGTTGCTCACGGCGACGTTGAGGTTGTCCACCGGGCTCAAGGTTTCGGTGGTGGTGTAGGTGTAGCCCGCGCTGACCTGCAAGCGATCGAGGGGCGAACCGTTGAGTTCCAGTTCCACACCCTGGGCGCGGATCTTGCCGCTGTCGACCGAGCATGAATCGCAGATCGTGGCATCGTCGACAGCAATGGCGGCGTGTTCCTGATAAGTCCGGAACAGGTTCGCCGAACCGTTGAGCGCGCCATCGAACCACTCGCCCTTGATCCCCAGTTCGTAGTTCTTGCCGGTCTTGGGGTCCAGCACCTTGCCGCTGGCGTCGATGTCGGACTGGGGTTGGAACACGTCGGCATAGCTGGCGTACAGGGTCAGGTTCTGCGTGATGTCCAACAGCACGCCAGCGAACGGTGTGACCTGGCCAGTCTCCCGACGCTCGTCAGTGGGCGCGACGCCAAAGGCGTGGCTGTCGTTGGTGTAGTGCCAGTCACTGACCCGTGCGCCCAGCACCAGGGTCAGCGGCTCGGCCAGTTTCAGACGCAGATTGCCGTAGACGCCCTGTTGCTTGACCGTAGTCTTGGCCGGGTAGGGCGCACCGCCGCGGTAGCTGTTGTCGACGATGTAGCTGTCGCTGGGTTCGACGAAGTGCGTAGGGTTGAACACGTCCTCACGCTGCTGCATGAAGGCCAGCGCCCAGACGTCATGGCTGTGGGAATAGCTGGTGTTGGCGCCCACGGTCAGTTGATGCTCAAGGCCGAAGGCGCGGAATTTGCCATCCAGGTAACCATCGAGACCGTAGTCAACCGAGTCGTAGTCGAACAACGCGCCGATGGACTGGATCGACGAAGATGTCGCGCCCGGCGCTACCGTGCCGACCCCGACGCCTTGCACGTACTTCATGTTTTGCTGGTTGTGGGTCCAGGTTCCGGCCAGGCGGGCGTTCCAGTCATCGTTGAGGCGGTGTTTGATGTCGGCGAAAACGGTGGTGCGCTCGCTGTCCCAATGGTTCCAGCTGGCACCCAGGCAGGTCGAGCGCTTGAGTTTGATGTCCGAACCATCGCTGTAGCTGGGCAGGCCGCCGAAGCAGGGCGTGGCCTGCAGCTTTTCATAGGCCAGGCCGAAGCCTGCGGTGGTTTCGTCGCTGAAGTCATAGTCCAGTGCGCCGTAGGCGACCTGATCCTCGCGCTTGCCGTAGTCGTAGAAGTAGTGCCGACTTTGTTCGCCGACGATCGCCCGGCCACGCAGGGTACCGGCTTCGTTGAGCGGGCCACCGACGTCAATTTGGCTGCGATAGTTGTCCCAGGTGCCGCCGGACAGTGTGAAGGTGGTGGTCGGCGTGCTCTGGCCGCGTTTGCGCACCAGATTCACTGCGCCGGCCGGGGTGCCTGCGCCTTGCATCATGCCTGCGGCACCGCGCAGAAATTCAACGTGGTCGTAGAACGCCATGTCGCTGCTGAAACTGTTGGCCTGCACGTAGTTGCCGCCGACATCCAGCGGCACGCCGTCGTACTGGAACGGCGCGTCCATCCTAAACCCGCGAGAGAAAAAGTAGCTGCCGCCCATGGGTGAGCCGGTGACGGTCACGCCCGGCGTCTGCCCCAGCACCTGCTCGATGGTATTGAGGTTTTGGTCATCCATACGCTTGCGGGTGATGACGGTCACCGATTGCGGCGTTTCCCTGATGCTGTGCTCGCCTTTACCCAGGGTGATCGCACCGGTGGTGTAGGAGCCTGTGCCCTCGGTGACCGAGCCCAGCCGGGCGTTGATGGTGGTGGCACCCAACTCCATGGCGGAGAATTCTGCCACTTGCAGTCGGTATTCATTGTTACCGATCCTCTGCGCCGTGAGCCCGGTACCGGCCAGCAGCACCGTCAGCCCGGCGTTGATTTCATAGCGGCCATGCAGGCCCTGGCTGTTGCGTCCCTGTGCCATCTCGCTCAGGCCCACCAGATAGATGCCTGATTCAGCGGCGAAGCGCGACAGTACGTTACTGAGCGGGCCGGAGGAGATGTCGTAGTCGCGGGTTGCCGTTTCAGCGGCCAGGGTCATGGCGCTGGGCAACGAGCAGGCGGCGAAGGTCAGAAGGGAGGCGCACAGGCCCAGGGGGGCGCAACGGGGACGGTAAAACATCGGTTCCTTGTCCTCAAGACGATGAGTTGGGTAGGGATTCACTCCTAAACCCGGCGAGGCACTGAAAAGCGGAACCGTATTTGAGGAAAAATTCAGGGCGCACTGTTTTTGGCACTGATCGTGGTCCACCAGGGCATGCGCCGTTCAACGGTGATCGGCAGAGACGAGGCGAGGATGGACAGCGCGGCGTCTACATCACGCAACGGCAGGGTGCCGAATACATTCAACTGCGCCACCGCAGGGTCGATTGAGATGTGGCCGAACTGATAGCGCGACAGTTCGTCGAGTACCTGGCCCAGGGGAATGTCCTGAGCCAGCAACATGCCCCCGGACCACGCCCGCCTTGCGAGGTCTGCCGGGGCCGTCGGTGGTAACGGACCCACTGTGACGGTCTGTCGCTGACCCGCCGGAATGACCCGATGTTCGCTGCTGTCGGGACGGCTGACTTCAACTGCGCCCTTGAAAACCGTGAGATCGGTTTCCTGGTCGCGCAATCGGACGCTGAATTCGGTGCCCAGCGCCCGGAAGCGACCTTGTGCGGTACTGACGATAAAGGGCCGCTCGGCATCGTGTGCAGTATCGATCAGAATCTCGCCCATGAGCAGGTGCACCAGGCGTTTGCTGCCGGAGAAGTCCATATCAAAGGCCGTCGTGGTGTTTAGCCACACGCGGCTACCATCGGGCAATTGCACGTTCCTCAGCTCGCCAACACCGCTGCGGTAATCGGCGATCAGGCTGGTACTCCAGGTAGGCAGCGGCGTCAGGCGCCAGGTCGACCAGAA
Source organism: Pseudomonas sp. NPDC090201 (assembly GCF_044746825.1). NCBI lineage: Bacteria > Pseudomonadati > Pseudomonadota > Gammaproteobacteria > Pseudomonadales > Pseudomonadaceae > Pseudomonas > Pseudomonas sp. NPDC090201. The sequence continues at coordinate 63,386 of NZ_JBIVCX010000004.1, read as the reverse complement.
GGCACCGATGCCGGCGAGCAAACCGAGACTACGCAACACGGCGCGGCGTCTGACGCGCTGATGCGCCATTAGCAGATCGTCGGCAGCGCGACGGCGGTCCGGCAGCTTTCGCAATGGATCGAAGCGCAGGCTGATGGATTGCACGGCTTCCCATGCCTCACGATGGGCTGGCTCGGCCTCGATCCATCGACGCCAGGCTTCTTGCTGCGCCGGATCGACTTCGCCACAGCGTAATTCGGCATACCACTCGGCGGCCTGCTCCATGACCTTGAACCCGGACTGGGCAGGCATCAGTAGGGTGTCTCGGCGCAGAGCGCCGTCGCCTCGGACGCCGCCTGCAGTTGCAGGCAGCCCAGCATCGCCCGCGCCACGTACTTGCGTACCATGCGATCGGACACCCCCAGTTGTGTTGCCACTTCACGGTCAGTCATCTGACACACCACCGCCAGTACAAACGCCTGCGCGGCTTTGGCGGGCAGCTCGATCAGCATCTGCCCGACCTCCTGCAAGGCCTGCAATACGGCCGCGCTCTGTTCTGCCGACGGCGCGTAGCGCTCTGGTTGAGCGGCCAGGGTGTCGAGCCATGCTTGCTCGATCTCTCGCCTCTGCCAGAGGTTGATGCAGATGCCATTCGCGATCTTGCGAAGATAGCCGCGGGCAGCCAGTGCGTTATCGAAAACAGGCTGCACAGGCTTGAGCAGCAGTCTCAGGAAGGTGTCCTGTGCCAAGTCCGCCGCATCGACACTTGACCCCAGACGCCAGCTCAGCCAGTGACGTAACCAGGCATTGTGCTCAGCATAAAGGTGCTCGACAGACGCAGAAGGCGGGTTCGGCATTGATTTGACTTACCTGAGAAACACTATCGAAAGAGAACTTATCTCACTTGGGTCGGATTATTGAGAGTTTGATACTGAAATGCAATTGGTTCATCTTTCGGGTGCCAGCCCTGTCACGCCGCCTTCATCTCAGCGCAGCTTCTCCAGCATCCCGTAGTACCACATGCCTGCCGCCAGCAGCGGGTTGCCCAGCATATTGCCCATCGGCACGCGCAGGTGCTTGCAGGCGGCGAAGGTGTCGAACTGTTCGAGGGTGCCGGTCAGGGCCTCGGCCATGATTTCGCCCATGATGTGGCTGGTCGCCACGCCGTGTCCGGAGTAGCCCTGGCAATACCAGACGTTGGGCGAAAGTTTGCCCAACTGCGGGATGCGATTGACGACGATGCCCATGGCGCAGCTCCACTGAAAGTCGATCCGCACGCCCTTGAGCGCCGGGAAAGTGCTTTCGATGCGGGGCCGCAGCTCGCCTTCGATGTCCCGTGAATCCTTGCCCGAATAGTTGGCTCCGCCACCGAACAGCAGGCGCTTGTCGGCAGTCAGGCGGTAGTAGTCGAGCACGAACCGGCAGTCGTACACCGCCAGGTCCTGCGGGTTGATCTGCTCGGCCAGTTCGCCCAGTGGCTCGGTGGTGACGATGCCGCCCATGGCCGGGAAAATCTTGCCGCCGAGCCTGGGTTTTTCCAGCTTGTGATAGACGTCGCCGGCCAGCATCACCTGACGCGCTTCGACTCGACCGTGGGCGGTGACGACGGCCGGGCGCGGGCCGTGGACGATCTCTAGCACCTCTGAGTTTTCGAAGATCAGCGCGCCCAGGCTGCGAGCCGCGCGCGCTTCGCCCAGGCACAGGTTGAGCGGATGCAGGTGCAGGTTGCGCAGGTTTTTCAGCGCGCCCTGATACAGCGGGCTTTGCAGGTGTTCGGCGATGCCCTGACGGTCGAGCAACTGCACCTGGTCGCCCATGCCACGGCGCTCTGCCTCGGCCTTGAAGCTGCGCAGCTCGTCCATGTGCGAAGGCTTCATCGCGGTGTGCAGATGGCCGCGTTTGAGATCGCAGGCGATGCCGTAGCGCTGAACCCGCTGCTCGATGATCTGATGCCCGCGCCAGCGCAGGTGCCAGATGAAATCGTCGACCTCGGCGCCCAGATGCTTGCCCATCTGCTTGCGCATGGCCTCGTCGCCCGAAAGGCTGCCGGTGACCTGGCCACCGTTGCGCCCACTCGCGCCCCAGCCGATGCGGTGGGTTTCAATGATCGCGACCTTCAGGCCGCGCTCCGCCAGCTCCACTGCAGTGGCGACGCCGGTAAAACCGCCGCCGATGATCGCCACATCGACCTCTACCGTGCCATGCAGCTGCGGGTATTCGCTAAGGTCATTGAGGGTTGCGCTGTAATAGGACGGCGCCCGCTGGGCCCGCCCGGAATGAGTTGCTGTGTTCATGGTTCCACCTTGTTCGAATCTTTGGGGTCAGGCCTGATGCAGGTACCAGCGCCAGTCCTGTTCGCTGACTTCGGCCATGAACTGGCGGTACTCGGCACGCTTGACCTTCAGGTACACGGCGAAAAAACCGTCGCCGAGGGCTTCCCGCGCCCATTCCGAGTGCTCAAGGGCATCGAGGGCGGTGAGCCAGTCGGTGGGCAGGTGCTCGGTGGCCTGGGCGTAACCGTTGCCTTCCACCGGCGCGCCCGGATCGAGCTGCTCGCGGATGCCGTGATGGCTGGCGGCAAGGATCGCTGCAGCGGCCAGATAGGGGTTGGCATCGGCGCCGCAGATACGGTGCTCGACATGCCGGCTGTTTGCCGGACCGCCCGGCACGCGCAGGCTGACGGTGCGGTTGTCGACACCCCAGGTTGGCGCCAACGGGGCGTAGCTGTTGGCCTGAAAACGCCGGAACGAGTTGGCGTTGGGGCAGAACAGCAGCAGCGAATCACGCAGGTGGCGCAGCATGCCCGCCACTGCCTGACGCAGCAGCGGCGTGCCGGCCTTGTCGTCGCTGGCGAACAGATTGTTGCCCTCGCTGTCGGCCAGGCTCAAGTGCATGTGCATCCCGGTGCCGGCCAGATTTGCGAAGGGCTTGGCCATGAAGCAGGCCTGCATGTCATGGGCATGCGCCACGCCCTTGACCAGGCGCTTGTAGCGCACGGCCTGGTCCATCGCTTCCAGCGCATCCCCGTGTTCTAGGGTGATCTCAACCTGGCCCGGCGCATATTCCGAGATCGCGGTGCGCGCGGGGATACCCTGGGCCTTGCACGCAGCGTAGAGGTCGGCGAGGAAGGGTTCAATCTGCTCAAGCTCGCGCAGGCCATAGACCTGAGTCGTGCGTGGCCGTCCGCCGTCGTTGTCCAGTGCCGGTTGTGGACGGCCCTGGGCATCGCGCTGCTGATCGAGCAGGTAGAACTCCAGTTCGCAGGCCATCACCGGATAGAAGCCGTCGGCCTTGAGCGCTTCGATGGTGCGCAGCAACACATGGCGCGGATCGGCGACGCTGGCCGGCAGCCCCTCCGTGGGGTGCATGCTGACCTGCACCGCAGCCGTCGGAATCCGCCGCCAGGGCAGGCGTACCAGACTGCCATCGAGCGGGTAGGCGCGGCAGTCGATATCGCCCACATCCCACACCAGCCCTGAGTTTTCCACGTCGTCGCCGTTCATGGTCAAGCCCAGAATGGTGCTGGGCAGGGGCCTGCCGGTCTGGTACACGGCCCACAGTTCGTCGCGGTGCAAGAGCTTGCCCCGCGGCACGCCGTTGGCGTCGAGGATGAACAGCTCGAACAGTTCGATATCGGGGTTTCCACTGAGGAAACGGGTTGCCTGTTCTACAGATGCAAAGTGCATGTCGAATTCGCTCGCGCACAGAGGCGCACAGGACCACCGTTGGGTTACGGGCGGTCGAGGAGGTAACGGCAATGATGCCGACGCTTGTCAGTGGACAGCGAGCGAGAGATCCGGCGGACGGGCATGGCGGCAATGCCACAGCGCCCAGAAGGCGAGAATGATATGGACAAGGGGATTTGCGCCCGCCAGTGCCTTGGCTTTCGGCATTGCGGAATGGGATGGAGCGGGCGCGATGATCTGACGGGAAATCATTCTCCGATGCTCACACGGGGCGCGGGATGGGAGCAAGCATAGAACTGATGATCTTTAGGTTGGCCATGGCTAAACATTCAGCTGTCTAGAGTGAAGAAGCCTGTACGTCCCGCACATAGGGTAGAGCCTCTTTCGCGCCTAACCGAACCGAGTCGCCTTGAGCCCCTTCAGAAACGTATAGGACGCATGATTCAGCGTCTCCCGGGGTTGGGTAATCACGCTCACCGAGCGCTTGATGCTGCGGTCTTCCAGGGGCAGGAAACTCAGGTTTCCGCTGGCCCCCGAACGGCTCAGCAGCTCCGGCAACAAGGTGATGCCCATGCCCTGGGCGACCAGGGCCAGCAGGGAGTTGGTGTTCCTGACGCTTAGGGTCGACTGGTCACGAATGTGCCGGAATTCGGCGGCATTGATGTCGGCGCCCAGCCCGCTGTTGATGAAGTTGTGCCCTTGCAGGTCGCTCCAGCGCACTGGCCGACCCAGTTGATTGAGGGGGCTGTCGCTGCTGCACACGACGCAGAATGCATCTGAGAAGAGGTGTTCCTGTTCGATGTTGGGAATGATCGCGGGCACGGTCGCAATGCCGATATCCACCTCGCCACTGAGCACCGCCTGCACCACGCGCGTTGAATCCATGTCGCGGATGTCCAGGTGGAACTGCGGATGGCGTTCGTGGAATTGCGCAAGGATCGGCGGCAGCAGGGTGATGGCGAAGGAGGGCACCGCCGCGACCCTTACCAGCCCGGTTTCGGCCTTGGCGTAGGCCTTGATGGTGCCGATGGTGTGCTCGAAGTGCGCCAGTTCACGTTGCGCCTCGAGCAATACGAAACGTCCCAGCGGGCTGAGCTGGTTCTTGCGCTCGCCCTCGAAAAGCGAACCGCCCAGTTCCTCTTCCAGCTGCTTGAGTGACAAGGACACCGCCGCTGGCGTGCGGTGCAGGCGTTGGGCGGCCTGGGACAGGTTCTGGCTAGTGGCGACCGCGACGAAGAACTGCAAATTGGAGATCTTGATGCTCATGGCACGCCCTGTTGGTGGGTGGATTTTCGATTAAATAATACTTAACAAGCGTTAAATTATATTAGATTTACTTAAATTGTCACCGGCTCATAATTCTCTCAAACCACACCGAGGCGCCGTCCCGCCGAGTGTGCCGCTCAGGAGAGTTTCATGAGTCAGATACAGTGCAACTACATCGCCGGCCAGTGGCTTGCAGGCGTCAACGAGATTGAAAATCGTAGCCCTTCGGACACCAACGATCTGATTGGCCGGTACGCCCAGGCGTCCAGGGCGCAACTGGACAGTGCGGTTGCCGCCGCCCACGACGCGCAGAAAGTGTGGGCTCGCAGCGGGATCGAGCAGCGTTACAAGGTGCTGATGAGCATCGGTGAGGAGCTGATCAAGCGCGCCGAGGAGATCGGTCAGATCCTGTCCCGTGAAGAGGGCAAACCCCAGGCAGAAGGCCGTGGCGAGGTGTATCGCGCCGGGCAGTTCTTCACTTACTACGCTGCCGAAACCCTGCGCCAGTTGGGTCACACCGCCGATTCGGTGCGCGATGGCATCGAGATCGATATCCGTCGCGAGCCGGTGGGTGTGGTGGCGATTGTCTCGCCGTGGAACTTCCCGATGGCCACTGCCTGCTGGAAGATCGCCCCGGCGCTGGCGTTCGGCAATGCCGTGGTCTGGAAACCCGCCAACCTGACCCCGGCCAGCGCGGTGATTCTGGCGGAAATCATCTCCCGTCAGGACCTGCCCAAGGGCCTGTTCAATCTGGTAATGGGCGCAGGGGCCGAGATCGGTCAGGCGCTGATCGAACATCCCGGCGTCGGCGCCATTTCGTTCACCGGTTCCGTGGACGTGGGCAAGGGCATCGCCGCTTCGGCGGCGGCCAATCTGACCAAGGTCCAACTGGAGATGGGCTCCAAGAACGCCCTGGCGGTGATGGACGATGCCGACCTGGACCTGGCCGTGAGCTGCGCGGTGAATGGCGCCTTCGGTGGCACCGGGCAGAAATGCACGGCGTCGTCGCGGCTGATCGTGCACGCGGACATTCACGACGCCTTTGTCGAAAAGCTGCTTGCGGCGACAGAAGCGCTGAAGGTCGGTCATGCCCTGGAAACCGGCACTCAGCTCGGCCCGGTGGCCAGTGAGGCGCAGTTGCAGGCCAACCTGTCGAACATCCGGCTGGGCCGTGAGGAAGGCGCCGAACTGTTGACCGGCGGCCAGCGCCTTGAGCGGTCCACGCCAGGGTTCTACCAGGCACCGGCGCTGTTCATCGGTGGCCATAACAGCATGCGCATCAATCGCGAAGAACTGTTCGGGCCGATTGCCTGTGTGATCAAGGCTGGCAGTTACGACGAGGCGCTGAGCCTGGTCAACGACACAAGGTTCGGGCTGACCGCAGGCATCATGACCCGCTCGCTGGCCCGCGCCACTCACTTTCGGCGCAACGCCCGGGTCGGCTGCGTGATGGTCAACTTGCCCACCGCAGGCACCGACTACCACGTGCCGTTCGGCGGGCGCGGGGACTCAAGCTACGGCCCCCGTGAACAAGGCCGCTCGGCCGTCGAGTTCTACACCCACGTCAAGACCGGCTACATCGCCGCAGGAGCACCGCTATGAGCCTGGCGCAGACATTCAATGTCCGCGGGCCGCGGATCGACGGCATGCAGTACGACAACTGGTCGGAGAAAATCTTTCAGCAGATGCGCGCCGGTGGTGTCGACGCGGTGCACGTGACCATCGCCTACCACGAAAACTTTCGCGAGATGGTCGCTAACATCGAAGCCTGGAACCAGCGATTCCAGCGCTACGGGCACCTGATCCTGCACGGCAAATGGGCCAGCGACATCGCCCTCGCGCGGCAGACTGGGCGCACGGCGATCTTCTTCGGCTTTCAGAATCCGTCGCCGATCGAAGACGACATCGGCCTGGTGGAGGTGGTGCATAGCCTCGGCGCGCGTTTCATGCAGCTGACTTACAACAACCAGTCGCTGCTGGCGACCGGGTGCTACGAACAGAACGATCCGGGCCTGACCCGCATGGGCAAGCAGGTGATCCGCGAGATGAACCGGGTGGGGCTGGTGGTGGACATGTCCCACTCGGCTGAACGCTCGACCCTGGAAGCCATCGAGCTTTCCCAGCGCCCGATCGCCATTACCCACGCCAACCCCGGCTTCTGGCATGCGGCCCTGCGCAACAAATCGGATGTGGTGCTCAAGGCGCTGGGAGAGAGCGGCGGCATGTTCGGCTTCTCGTTGTACCCCCATCACCTCAAGGACAAGAGCGACTGCACGGTGCAGAGCTTCTGCGAAATGATTGCGCGCTGCGCTGACCTGATGGGCGTCGAGCATCTGGGCATCGGCTCGGACCTCTGCCAGGACCAGCCCAACAGCGTGGTGGACTGGATGCGCGTGGGTCGCTGGACCCTGGAAGTCGATTACGGCGAAGGCTCCAAGGCGCAGCCGGGCTTTCCCGACCAGCCGCACTGGTTCCGTGACAACCGCGACTTTCACAACATCGAGTCAGGGCTGCGCGCCGTTGGCTTCAGCGCGGCCGACACCGCCGCGATCATGGGCGGCAACTGGCTGCGGTTTTTCGAGGAGAGCTTCACCCCGGCGCAGCAGCAGGTTCAGGCAGCTGCCCAACCCAGCACTTCGTCGTGCGGGATCGCGGTCTGAGGATCCCGCGCATTGACAGTTTGACCTGACGCAAGCCCTGCCAAGGGCATCGCAAAGCACCAAGAACAATAAACGCACCCATAACAATTATCAGCGAATGCCATCACTTTGCGGAGGCACTATGGAAATCCCTGGCGAAATCAACGCGGGAATCAAGACAGCTGCACGGCACAACAGCCCGGCAGATGCGCTCGACTGGTCGATATTCTGGATCAGCGGCGGATTCTTTCTGCTGTTCCTGGTCATTGCCCTGATCGACCTGGACACGCTTTCTTCACTGATCGGCACCGCCTTTTCCTGGAGCACACGATTCTTCGGGTTGTATTGGCAGGTCCTGATGCTGGCGACCTTTGCCGCCAGCCTGTACATCGGCTACAGCCGTCTGGGGCGGGTTCGCCTGGGTGGCGTGACGCACAGACCGAGCATCAGCACCTTCAACTGGGTGTCGATGATCATGTGCGCTCTGCTGGCCGGTGGTGGCGCATTCTGGGCGGCCGCTGAGCCCATGATGCATTTCATCACGCCGCCGCCTTACTTTGGCGTGGTGGCGAAAACCGCCCCTGCGGGCGTGGCGGCCCTGTCGCAATCGTTCCTGCACTGGGGCTTCATGGCATGGGCCGTGCTCGGCAGCCTGCTGACCGTGGTCTACATGTACCTGCACCACGAAAAGAACCTGCCATTGATGCCACGCACCTTGCTCTATCCGTTGCTGGGCAAGCGTGCACTCAAGGGCCCGATCGCCGTGTTCGCTGATGCCTCGGCAATCATCGCGGTGGTCGCCGGTACCATCGGCCCGGTGGGTTTTCTAGGCTTGCAGATCTCGTTTGTGCTGCATTCGGTGTGGGGTGTGCCGAACACCATCATGGTCCAGTCGATGGTGATCCTCGCCGTGACGGTGATCTACACCCTGTCCTGTGTGATCGGGCTGGGCGGGCTGCGGCTGGTGAGCAAGGTGCATGTGTGGCTGATGCTGGGCCTGGCGGCGTTTCTGTTCATCTTCGGCCCGACGCTGTTCCTTTCCGAAACCTTTGCCCAGAGTCTTGCCCTGCACGTCACCCGCTTCTTCCAGACGGCCATGTACCGCGACGACAGTTCATGGCTCAATGGCTGGACGCTGTTCTACTGGGGCTGGTTCATCGGTTACGCGCCGATGATGGGTATCTATGTAGCCAAGGTGTCTCGTGGCCGGACCATTCGGGAAGTGATTACCCTGATGTCCGTGGCCGCACCGGTGATTACCATGATCTGGTTCACGCTGGTGGGTGGCACCGGGATCGGCGTGGAGCTGCAGTCCCCCGGCAGTGTGATCAGCCATGGCGTGCAGCCTGAAGCGCTGTTGCTCGGCGTCGCCCAGTCGATGCCCATGCCGAACCTGATTTCTGCGCTGTTTCTGTTTCTCAGCTTCTTCTCGGTGGTGACCAGCGCCGGCTCGATGTCCTATACGGTGGCCATGGCGGTCAGCCGTGGCCAAGGTGAATCGCCGGCTTGGCTGCGGGTGTTCTGGGGCGCAGGCATGGGCCTGGTCGGAGCCACCTTGATCACGCTCGGCCAGGGCGGCGTGAGTGCCTTGCAGTCGTTCATCGTGATCACGGCTGTCCCGGTTTCCCTGCTGATACTGCCGTCGGTCTGGGATGCGATCCGTATTGCCAGGCAGATGGCCCGCGAGCAGGGAGTGAACTGAATGAACATGCGATCACCGTCCACCGTCATGAAAGCTTCGCGACTGGGCGCCTTCCATCAATCCCGCTTGTCGTTCATGCGCCAGTTGCTGCGTCGCCTCAAGGCCGAGCGCTGGCAGTTTCAACGTTCGGTATGGACGGTCGACAGCCAGGGCGTAGGACGTGCCGTGTACACCGCGACCGGGCCACAGCGCAGCTACAGCCTGGTGGCCTTCGCCCATGATCTGGACCCGGCGTTGCGCTCGGACCGGGTCATCGCCACGGCCTGGGATGCGACTTTTGCACTGTTCGACGGAATCCCCGATGCCGACGATCTGGCGCGGCTGGAGGCGAACGTGCCACGCCAGGAAGCCGGGCGTGTTTCGTCCCGTGAGTTGTGCATGGCCCGGGCCAACCGTTCGGTGCGGCTGTTCGACTATGTCGTGCAGACCCTGTCCGAAGGTCACCAGCCGGAGCGCGAAGCCATCGATGAAGTGGGCTATCTGATGCGCACCACTGCGGTCTATGGCAGTGGCAAGTTCGGCGCCGCAGACCGCGAAAGCATCGCTGACCGGCCTGAACTGGCGGCACCGTTTCAAGCGGAAATGCTCACTGTGTATCTGATCCGCGCCTTTACCCTCGATCTGGTGGAGCACCTGGCCAGGGTTCGCGCACCGCAGCGTGCCGTGGCGCTGTCACCGGAGTTGCGCCGCCGCTTCGGCATCGGTAACTCCACAGGTCTGGGCATGGCGCCGTTTCTGCTCAACCACCCGGTGCTGTTGAATAACTGGGTCAGCGCGCGGGAGACCGCGTTGCAACGGGTTCGCGGGCTGCAGCAAGCCAGTGCCAAGGAACGTCGGGTGTTTGCCGACTACCTGAAGCGGGCCCAGGCCAGCGTCAGAAACTGGCACAGCGAACACGAGCTGCAACACGCACGCATTCTGCAGTTGCAGGAGGATCTTTCGTGGGTTCAACGCAAGCTGGACGACGGGATGCTGGATCAGCCCGCGCCCTGGGATGGGCTCTATCGATGGGCTGAGTCCGCGCTGTCCCTGGAGGCGCAGGAGTGCCTGGTGTCGTTGCTGCTGGAGCCTTACGCCGATCTGGTGGACGAGCTGGGCGAGGGCATGCACGCAGACGAGCAGCAGAGTTTCGTGATCGAGGGTGGCATGAGCGTAGGGCAGTTGCGGGACATCCTGCGGGCGCATTACAGCTGGGTTGCCGGTATCGATTTTTCCCGCGAGAGCAGCCAGGCGCTGTTCTGGTACGTGTCCGAAGAAAAGCTCGAACCTCGAATCGGTCAGCGCTTCAACGAGCCGGGGCAGGAGCTTGAACAGCCCCTGGCCGTGGCCCGGGACATTCGCCGCTTGCAGGCTGCGTTGGCCGGTTATGCGGATGAGCAACGGCTGGCGGGGTTCCTGCTCCAGCATCCGGAGCATCGTCACGCCGTGCGCAGGGCACAGCTGGCGCCGGCGTTCCCCTACGCAGACATTCAGGACAACCTGATCGATGAGGCCCTGCTGCCGATCGACCTGCTGCGCTGCAAGCTGTCGTTTTTCGGCGCCACGCACTTTGACCCGCGCTCGGATCGCTGGGTGCGTATCACCCTTTATCAGGGTGCGCCGTTCCCCCATGAACTGGCGACCCTGCCGGCGGACGACTGGTCCTGCCCGCGTCTCGACCTTGAGGAGCAGCATCGTGAATGCCTCGTTGAATGAAATCGAAAACCTCTGCAAGAAGGCTGCTCGCGGTGCGGGATTGTCCTGGGGGCTGGCCGAAGAGGCCGGCAAGGCCGCACGCTGGCTCAGCGGCAATGGCCTGGACGGACCGCAGCTGCTGGCTGCGCAATTGCGTCTGAATGATGGCTGCGCGTATTCGCAACTGATCCCTGACATCGACGCCGCTCGTTGGGCGTCGGAGCACGGCGCGATGTGCCCGCTGATCGCCGGGGTGACTCTGAGCGACCATGCATACCTGTTACGCGAAAAGGGCGAGATTCTGCTGGGCAACGTGAGTCACCCGCAGTTGCTGATGCCATTTGCCAGCGCCAGTGCCAGGCAGTCGGGCGTGATGCTGCAGTTGGCGTGGGAGGGCTGCGTGCTTGAGTTTTCACCGAATGGGGAGTGGCTGCTGGTGGGCGGTGAGAGCTTCGCCAGCCAGCAGGTCGAGAGCGTCAGTTGCCGGTGCATCGCGACGGCCAGTGATTTTGGACAGCCGCCGAAGCGCTCGATCCCGACCCTCGCCACCAGCGTGCATGATTACCTCGACAGCCTGGCAGCGCGCACCTACGTGCCTGCGTCTGAAGCCTCGCGCCTGACAGGTGCTGGGGCTGGCGCGAGCGACAACATCTGATACTTCTTCATCTGACCGAGAGCATTGCAATGTTGGAAACGATCCAGAAAATCGGCACCACCCCACGTTTCAGCGAAGCTGCCATTTACAACCAGACCGTTTACCTGTCGGGCAAGGTGTCGCAAATCGTCGACGGCGATATTCAGGCCCAGACCGCTGATGTGCTGGAACAGATCGATCAGGCGCTGGAACGGGCTGGCAGCGACAAGGGCCAGTTGTTGAGCGCACAGATCTGGCTCAAGGACATGGCCGATTATGCGGCGATGAACCAGCTGTGGGACGCCTGGCTCGATGGCGTGCGGGCACCTGTCCGCGCGTGCGTGCAGGCGCCCATGGCCAAGGAGCATTACCGTATCGAAATCATGGTGATCGCAGGGATGCCGCGCCGGTGAGCTGAAACACGACGCTGTGTAGCAGTCCGGCTTGCCGGCGTCAGCGATTCCGAGTGCGCAATCGCCGGCAAGCCGGACTGCCGATCCCCGTAGGAGCGCGCTTGCCCGCGACCGCGCCAGGTCCGGCGCCGCGATGTTGAATGACCCACCGCCGTCGCGGGCAAGCGCGCTCCTACAGTTGTGACCTGTCGCACAATCCCGTAGCAGCCGGGCTTGCCCGCGGGGGCGTACTTGAAATCGCCCCTGGCACCGACCTCACAGCCCCTCAGCCCAGATCAGCTTCGATGATGATCATTTCCCGGCTGGATGCACGCAGGGCCAATACCTTCGCCTGCTGATAGGCGGGATCGTCGTAGCACGCCTTGGCCTGGGCGTAACTGGGAAACTCGACGATGACGACACGGCGTGTATCGCGGGTTTCGATGAACGTCTGGGCATTGGGTGACTTGAGCCTTGCGCTGTATTTCTCTGCGATGGGCGCCCAGAGCCTGCCGTACTCCTGCTGAGCTTCGGTGTCCGTCACGTCCGAGCCAAATATGATCCAGTAGCCTTTCATCGAGCGTCCTCATTCTGATTGTTTGTCGAGAGCGTAGTCGTTGCAGCGTGCTGGCGAGCGATGCTCACGGGCCGACTTGATGTTGACCACCAGCAGCCCGACCAATGAAAGCACCGCACCCAGGATAAACCCGTCGCTGGTGGTCTCATCCAGCAGCCACATGCCGATCAGCACCCCGAACAGCGGCGTCATGAACGCCATCACCCCAAGGCGCGCCGCCAGATAGCGCCTGAGCATCCAGAACCAGATCAGGTAGCTGGCAAACGCCACCACCAGTGTCTGAAACACCAGGCTCGCCCAGGCTACCCCGTTGAGCACCATGCCGGCCTTGCCCGTGATGAATGCAACGGGCAGCAACACCAACGATGCGCCCATGAGTTGGTAGTACAGGGTCTGCGTGGCCGGGGCTTCGCTGAGCTTGCTGGTGCGTACGACCACTGTGGTCATGCCCCAGGCCGCGCCTGCGCACAACCCCATCGCATCTCCCAGCAAGCCTTGTAATAGCGGGGCGGCGTCTTGTGTGTCACCCCGTGGTGCAAGAAAGGTGATGGCGATGCCGATGAACGCCAGCGCGATACCCAGCCATTGTCGAGGCCCGAGGCGTTCTTCAGGCAAGCGGATGTGCAGCCCGATGGCGGCGAACAGCGGCGCCGTGTAGAGAAAAACTGCCATGTGCGACGCTGTCGTGCGCAACAGACCTTCGGCAATGAACAGAAACTCTGCGGCGAACAGCAGCCCGACGATCAGGCCGGAGCGGTACCAGAGCCCCGGCAACCAGGCTTCACCCACGATTTTTCGTCCGACGAGCCAGACCAGACCCGCCGCAATCGCCGAGCGCAAGCCCACCTGCATCATCGGGTCCACATCGCCGGCAATGGCCTTGATGGCGACCTGTTGCGCGCCCCAGGCCAGGCACAGCAGGGTCATGATCAGCATCGCCGGGCCATCCACTGGTTTTCTCACGTGCACACTCATTCTCTGTCAATTCTCGATAATCCATTGTCTCGGCTACGCAGGCGCGTTACAAATCATCTGTCTTGACGCTATGGAAGAGAAAAACTGCATCATGCGCGCGGATACCCCCCTGAAGGCCATCGCCTGTTTCGATGCCGTGATGCGCACGGGCAGCGCCACACTGGCCGCTGAAGTGCTTTTCGTTACCCCTGGCGCCGTTGGCCAGCAACTTCGCAAGCTGGAGCAATGGCTGGGCATCCCGTTGTTCGTGCGCAGCGTGCGCAAGCTGCAACCGACTGACGAAGCGCTGCGCTACTGGCAGCAAGTCAGGCCGGCGCTGGAGCAGATCGATGAAGCCAGCGCATCGGTGCAGGGCAGAGGCGCCCGGCAGGTGTCGCTCTCGATGCCGCCTGCGTTTGCCAACACCTGGTTCGCCCGGCGCATGGCCGATCTCACCCACGCACTGCCTGATTTGCAGCTGCGGATCAACGCGGCAGAGGAAGCTGTCGATGTCGTTAACGGCCCCTATGATCTTGCGGTTCGGCACTTTGACGGCAAGACGGACACGCTGCACGCGTCGCTGTTGCTGCGCGATGAGGTGAGCGTCTTTTGCAGCCCGCAGTACCGTGATGGCCTGCCATTGCGAGCGGTTGAGGATGTGCAACGGGCAACGCTGCTGCACATCACCTCACACGCCAACTGGTCGCGCTGGCTTGCGGATGCGGGCGTCGAATCGAACGGCAAGAAAAGCGGCCTGCGCTTTGACCAGTCGGAGCTGGCCATCGACGCCGCCCGGCGCGGACAAGGGCTGGTGCTGACCAGCCCCTGGTTGCTGGAAGATGATCTGCAACAGGGCCGGCTGGTGCAGGTGTTCGCGCAGCCACTGCGCACAGGCAAGGGCTACTACCTGGTTCACGCCTGGGAGAAAACCCTCAGCCCCGGCGCGCAGCAGTTGCATGAGTGGATCGTTTCAATGAGCGAGCAGTGCGTCACTTGAGCCCGGCGTACACCAGCTTGACGAAGTGATCCGGCCCGATCACGAAATGGCCCCACTTCTGGTCAAAGGTTGCAGTGGGTTTCGCAGCGATCACCTCATCCAGTGATTTGCCCTGGTGTTTGAGTTCAGCGACGTTATCGCGCACCTGTACCAGCAGGTCGCGAAACTCGATCACTTGCGCGCGGTTACCCACCGGGCCATGGCCGGGAATCACGATGGTGTGCGCAGTGGTACGTTCGATGGCCTTGTTCGCCCACTGGATGGCGGCGTCGATGCTGCCTCCGTCGTCGTTATCGATAAATGGATAACCCGCATTCCAGAAGGTGTCGCCCATCGCCAGGACATCGGCTTTTTTGAAATAGACCCACAGGTCGCCGTCCGTATGTCCAGGGCCGAAGTGCTCGACCTTGATCGTACTGCCGGCGAAGGTGAACTCCTTCAGGTCATCGACCAGCAGTGTCGGGCGTGCCCCAAGCGGAACAGGCTCGAAGGTCCAGTTCCAGTCGTTGACGTGGGTGGTGCTCGACAGGTGATGCACGGTGTTGGCCTGCGCCACGATGGTCGCACCAGCGGCATGCATTGCGGCATTGCCGTCGACGTGGTCCCAATGCCAGTGAGTATTGACCACGTACTTGACCGGCGCAGGACTGATCTGGAGCAGCGCGGCCTTGACCTTGTCAGCGGATTTGCTGATACCCGCGTCGACCAGAAACTTGCCCTGTTTGCCGGACAGCACCACGATATTGGCGCCTGAACCTTCCAGCACACTGATGCCATCGCGCAGGGTTTCGGTGACGATGGCGCCATCCGCTCGATGCAGATAATGATTGCCGGCGCCGGTATGAAAGTAGTCGTCGGGAGCCGACTGTTCATCGGCGTGGATCAGGTTCGAAGTGCAGAGGCAGGCGGCGATCATCGCTGCGATACGTGAACGGGAGCACTGCTTCAGCGCGCGCCCTTGAGGAGAGTTCATGTCGTTTTGCTCGATTGCGGTTGAGAAGTACGCGGTCTTATGGTGCTCAGAAACCATGCAGCGAAGCGAAGGCTTCAATCGGTGCCTTGGGCATCTGTGGACGCTGCCGTGCCCATTGCGGATCGCCATAGCCAATCGCCATGCTGCAAACCACTATTTCCTCGGCAGCCAGGGGCAGGTGATCGCGGATCACCAAGTGGTAGCGCGAGAGAAATTCCTGGGTGCAGGTATCCAGGCCTCGGGCCTTGGCCGCGAGCATGATGTTCTGGATGAACATGCCCAGGTCCAGCCAGCTACCTTTCTCCAGGCGGCGGTCGATGGTGAAGATCAAGGCAACCGGGGCATCGAAAAAACGGCAGTTGCGGGTGGTCTGCTCCGCCCGTGCGGCAACGTCATCGGCGGCAATGTTCAAAGAGCCGTAGAAGAGCGAGCCGAACTCACGCCGGCGCGAGGCAAAGGGCTCCGGCAGTGGATCCGGAAAGTAGCTGAACTCGGACCGATGGGCGCCTGGAGCGGTGGCGTGCACGTCGCTGAGGGCTGCGGTCAGCGCGTCCTTCACCGCGCCGGTGGTGACGTAGGCCCGCCATGGCTGCACGTTTGCGCCGGTGCCTGCGTAGCGTGCCGCATCGAGAATGCCTCGAATGGTCTCAACGTCGACTGCACGATCTACATAGAAGCGGTTGGCAAAACGACTCTTCATGATCCGCTCGACTTCGGACACTTCATTCGTCGCAGGCGCGGGATGGTTTGTCATGGTTCAGATCCGACTGGTTGATGATTTCTGTGCCGCCAACCTACGCCGCGCGGATGATGTCCAGAAGTGAACTTTCTACACTGTGAAAATGCACATCGTGCATGTGCGCATCTGTGATTCGCCTGCGCAATGTATGCACATCGTGCATTGCGGTGCTGCTGAAATTGCACTTCTTGTTTGCCAATTCACCCCGTAAGAATGCTCTCGGCACGCAATAACTTGCCTATTTCATTCTTACGTGCGGAAGCATCACTTATGACTTTCAACCGACACTCGGATACTGGCCGGTTAGCTGGCCTGGGTATCAAGATTCCCGACAGCTCACTGGCGCGCGAGATCACGCAATATGTTTGCGATTGTGAGAGTGAGCTGCTGTTCAGGCACTCGTGTCGCGTCTATTGCTGGGGCGCCAGGCTGGGCGTGCAAAGGCAGTTGAACTTCGACCCGGAGCTGCTTTACGCAGCGGCCATGTTCCATGACGTGGGATTGACCCAGGCTTACCACAACAGCGACCTGCGTTTTGAAGTGGATGGCGCCAATGCCGCCCGTGATTTCCTGCGCGGGCATGGCATCTCTGCAGCTGACACCGAGAAGGTCTGGAATGCCGTTGCATTGCACACCACTCCCGGCATTGCGGAACACATGGGCCCGGAGATCGCGCTGACGCAGGCAGGGGCGGGTATGGATGTGGCAGGGCGCGGTTTCGAACGCTTCACGGATGAGGAGCGCGCCGCCGTTCTGGACGTCTTTCCCCGTGAGGCCGATTTTGCGCAGCAGATGATCGATGTGTTCTACGACGGCATGAAACTCCGGCCTGCGACCACCTTTGGCACCTTCAACGATGACTTCCTTGCCTACAAGAATCCGGACTTTCAACGGGTCAATCTTTGCAGCCTGATGCTGTGCTCTCACTGGACTAAGTAACCGGATCGTCCGCAACTTCCTGATTGCCTACCAGTGCAGATGCGAGTTCGCGCGGCACTGCCGGGTTTTGGCTGTGTTCCTACAACAATAAGAGATTTTTCCATGGTTCAACACGACGCACTTGAAGTCGCTGCAACCGCGCCAGTGAACCGGTTCCATTACGGTCTGCTGTTCTGGTGTTCTTTCATCATGCTGTTTGACGGCTATGACCTGGTCATTTACGGATCGGTCGTGCCTCACCTGATGGAACAATGGTCGCTACCCGCCGTGCAGGCGGGCTGGATGGGAAGTGCCGCACTGTTCGGAATGATGTTCGGTGCGTTGACCCTCGGTCCGCTGGCTGACCGCTTCGGGCGGCGCAAGGTCATTCTGGTCGCGATTGGCCTGGGCAGCCTGACAGCGCTTGCCAACGCCTTCGCGTGGGATGCCTGGAGCTTCGCGGTGCTGCGGTTCGTGACCGGCATCGGACTGGGTGGAACCATCCCCAATATCGTCGCACTCATCAACGACATGGCGCCCAGGGCCCGACGCAACATAATGACCACCATCATGCTGGGCTGCTATTCCTTGGGCGCGCTGCTGTCGGCGTTGGTGGCGCTGCTGGTGCTGGCTCGGTTCGGATGGCGTTCGACCTTCATCATCGCTGGCCTGCCGCTGCTGACGTTGCCCTGGATGTACCGTTACTTGCCCGAATCGCTGCCTTATCTGGTCAGGCGCGACAAGGCTTCGGCGATTGCGCTGTTGCGTCGGATCAAGCCGTCCCTGGACGTAGCGAGTGTGCGCTGGCCGGTCGTGGATGCCCCGCAGGTGGGTGGCACTGTCTCCGGTTTGTTCACCGAGGGCCGCGGGCTGCGTACGTTGGCGCTGTGGATCGGCTTCGCCATGTGCCTGCTGATGGTCTATGGCCTCAATACCTGGTTGCCGAAGATCATGGTCGCGGGCGGATACCCTTTGGTGTCCGGGCTGAAATTTCTCGTCACCATGAACCTGGGTGCGACAGTGGGGGCGCTGGGCGGAGGCTGGCTGGCCGACCGTTGGGGAGCCAAGCCGACGCTGTTGATTCTGTTGCTGCTGTCAGTCATTTCTCTAGGCGTACTGGGGCTCAAACCGGGCCCAGTGATGCTCTATGTCGTGCTGCTGATTGCAGGCGCGGCAACGCTTGGCAGCCTGGCGGTGATTCACGGATTTGCGGCGCAGCAATACCCCACCGATATTCGGGCAACCGGCATCAGCTGGTGCTCGGCGATGGGGCGCCTGGGCGGGATTGCGGGACCTGCGCTGGGTGGGTTGATGCTGAGCATGAACCTGTCGCTGCAGCTCAATTTCGTGTTGTGTGCGGTGCCGGGGTTGATTGGGTTCCTGGCGGTGGCGGCGGTCATCGAGCGCCGTGACCGGGGGCCGGGGCTGGTTCAGCTGCACGACTTGAATGCTTGAAAGAGGGTTGATTCGAGAGAGCCGTCAGATGAATCTGGCGGCTTTTTTATGGTCTGGACGCTGATACGTATGAGCGGATGGTGGGTGGCGGCGCCCTTGCCGGGCGCCACCACCACTTAAAAAAGCACGCCTAAGCGCACGAAACCGGTGTAGTCGAACTTGTAACCACCACGCACTTCCAGATCACGGTTGATCTCGCTGTAAAGATGAATATTCTTGCGCAACCAATAGCCGATTCCCGCACGGGCGCGCAGATAGTCGGTGCGTCGGCCGGTGGGTTCGCCGTCAAGCGTCGACTCTCCACCCCAGGTGCGTGCAATCCCCAGCGATGTGGTGACTTTGTTGTCGAAGCTGTAGCTCACCCACGGCTGGAAGTTGAACGTCGGGTCCTGCTTGAGACGGCGATTGTCGGCGCCGGACTGGTTATTGTCGCCGTACCAGGTCACATCCTGGTTGAGCTCCAGCCGCCATGGACCCCTGGCCTGGGAGTAAGCCGCCACGACGGCGTGAGCGTAACGGTTGTTGCCCATGTTCAATGACTGCTTGCTGTCATAGGCGCCTGTGGGAAACAGCATGTAGCCGGTAAAGGACAGGTAGCGCTTGTGCTCGGGGTCGTCGATCGGCCAGAAGGTTGCCGCGATGTAAGGGTCGGACAATCCACTCTCATGCCCGATTTTCCTGCCGTTGAAGGTCAGGTCCTGGCTGCCGAAGGGCAAGCCGAACTGAAGCTGTACGCGGTGTTGTGCGACCTCGAACATATGAAACAGCCTGACCAGGCCCATGCGGGTTTTCAACTCCGTGCCCTTGCTGACCGCGTGGCCGTGGTCCGGTTGAAACTCGCCGGCCTTGCCACCGCCCAGATAGAGCAAGGCCAGATTACTTCCGACAGGGATCGGGATATAGGCACCAGGGGATGCATCGACGGCGTAGGCGTTATTGGCGCACACAGCGCCCAGAGCCAGAGAAAGGGTAAAGCCGGCGCGCAGGCTTAGCCCGCACGCGCATTGGGAAGTGTGCATGAAAGTACCTTATTGTTGTTATTGAAGTTGGCAGTGCAACGAAGTTGTTTATCGGTTGAGCACCTCCCATAGTGCGGGCAGGAAAACTTCCTGAACCAGGATCTGTTGGTGTTTGCGGCTGAATATGGAGTGTCGTTGCCAATGGTTTTCAGGCGCGCGGCACAGGTGTATTTCGCTGCGTGACCAGGGCGTATCGCCGAACAGCAATTGCCCCAGTGGGACACTGCCCCGTTGTAACGGGGCCGCTGTGTCATCGCTGCCGTTGGCCGCAACCATCACCGAGCGGGCGAAGATCAGAGGCTGGCCCAAACCCGTCAGGTGAACCTCGCGGATCCAGCCTGCTGCACCCCGTGGCTGGCCCAGCCGCTGGCATTCGTCTGCCGACAATGTCCCGGGCTCTTCGCGCAAGGTGACGACGGCGAAGGACGGGCCGGCGATTTCAACCAGCCGGCGGGTCAGCGATCCTCGGTCCAGCAACCAGTCGGCGCAGATCGCGTCCAGCCCCGGGACGGGCTCAGCCTTGCGCCTGGATGTCATAGGAAATGCGACCTGCAGGCAGGAAGAAGAAGGCGATCAAGGCGCCGTTCTTGACCTCGGGGTAGTGGTGGCTGCCAGGCGAAGGTGCCGTCCAGCCAGCGCCTTGCCAGCCCAGCGGCCCGGCCAGCACCGCGTCCTTGTCCAGGGGAATGACCATGTTCAGCTCGCCATAGGGGTGGCTGTGGTAGTCGCCACGGAAGGTGCGCTGGGTGTTGTCCAATTCGAAGCCTTTGCTGTCCATATACACGGCCGTGATGCTGAAATAGAAGGTTTCAGCACAAGGTTCACAGAGTCGACTGCGGCGATAATGGGGGCCTGCGATTTCGATATTGGCCGCCCAGCCCTCGGCGACGCCTTCGATGACCAGGTCCGCGATGCGTCGATAGGTCTCGCTGTCCGGGCCGTAATGACGGTTGAGCCATTTTTCGATATCGTCGCTTGCGGTCTTGTCTTTTATCGTTGCCAGAAACTCGATGCACAGCTCAATCAGTTGATCGCGCTTTTCCATCTGCCAATCCTCACGGGTTTAATTAATCAATAATTTCCCATAGTTGCGAGCAGGCAAAAAACGATCATTCTGCAGAGTCGTATTGCACGCTGTTCATATGGCCTGGGCCTTTGAATATCAGCTTGCAATCGATTGAACCTTGGATTCCAATTCACGGCACAATTGTTCGTACCGACCGCAACTTAATGTGACTGATACCTGATGATTGCTTTCGACAAGCTGGATCTGAACTTGATAAGAGTGTTCGACGCAGTCATGCAGGAACGCAGTGTGCTGCGTGCCAGCCAGCGTCTGCATCTGAGTCAGTCAGCGGTCAGCCACGCCTTGTCACGGCTGCGTGAAGGCCTGGGTCAGGAGATTTTCGTGCGCACGGCAAAGGGCATGACGCCCACCAGTTTCGCCATCGAAATCAGCGGCCCGTTGCGTGACGCGCTCAACAGCATGAGCAACGCCCTGGCGCAGGCCGCCTCGGCGTTCGAACCCCATAGCGTCAGCCGTTCATTCACCCTGGCTGCCAACGACTACATCTGCGCGACCTTGCTGCCGCAACTCAACCGGCAACTGGCCCAGGCCGCGCCGGATATCGATCTCATCATCACCCCATCGACCCGCCTGGACCTGGCCGAGCAGATCGATCTGGGGTGCATCGACGTGGCCATTGGCGCGTATCGCAGCGTGCCTGACCGGCTGCGCACGATACCGTTGCTGTCGCAGGAGGAGGTGCTGTTGTGCAGCCGTCAGCACCCCCTTGGCACGGGCGCAGTGACGCTGCAGGACCTGGTCAGGTACCCGCTGGCGGTGGTGTCGCTGGGCGGGGATGGCGAGGGCGCGCTCAGTGGCTACATTCTGGAGCGAGGGCTCGCCCGGCAGGCTCAGATGTATGATCGCAATGCGCTGGAACAGGCCCTGGCGCAGGCCGGGTTATCGGTACGCAGACAGATCGTGCTGCCTCATTTCCTGGCGCTTCCGATGCTGCTCGAAGACAGTGAGCTTGTGGCAATCATGCCGCTGCCACTGGCCCGAACCTTCGCCCGAACCCTGGGATTCGTTGTCAAGCCACTGCCTTACCCCGTGGCGCGGCAACAGGTGGACATGGTCTGGCACAGCAGCAACGACAACGACCCGGCCCATCGCTGGCTGCATGGCCAGATCAGCGCGGCGGCCAATGTAATCGTCAATCAGGACGGCTGATTTCCCCGGAGCAGCTCGGGTTGCCAGCAGGGCGGTGTGCCAGGCGATATCTTCGTCATAGACACATCGCCTCGCCGGCAAGCCGTGCTGCTACCCGTGGACCGAGTGTTGAATCAGCCCTGGCGCACAGCGCGGCAGCACTTGACCAGTGCCTCACCCACGGCTTTGACTTCGCCGGCAACAACTTCGTTGATCAACTGGTTGTTGTCGCCGAACGCCTGATAGGCCTGGCCCAAGGTAAAGCTCTGAGGAATGACCAATGCGCCAAGTTTCTCCAGCACGCCGCGCATCGCCAACATCGAGCGGATGCCGCCCATGGGCCCCGGGGATGCGGAGATCACCGCCGCCGGCGTATTGGCGAACAGCGCCATGCCCGAGCGCACTTGCGCAATCGGACGGCTCATCCAGTCGATGGTGTTCTTCAACAGCGCAGGATAGCCACCGTTGTAGTCAGGTGACGCGACCAGCAGCGCATCGTGTTCGCTGAACAACGCTTGCAGGCGCCTGGCATGCTCGGGAACGCCCAGTTCCTTCTCAAGGTCGCTGTCGTAGAACGGCAACGGGCAATCCCTCAGCGAAACCACAGTGACTTGCGCTCCCGCTGCCAATGCGCCTTGCACGGCGACATTCAGGAGTTTCTGATTCACGGAACCTACACGCGCACTGCCACACATGGCCAGGATTCTGACTGCCATCTTGATGTACACCTCATGTTGCGGTTGAAGAAACGCAGAAGACGGGGACGGTGAAGTGTTCCCGTGATTACTGATCGAAGCCGATGAATCGCGCCAGCTCTTCGGTCGGTGCGCGGGGCATGCGCAGCGAGTTGAGCAGCGCGTTGTCGTCGGCATAGCCCAGCGACATGCCACAGACGATCTCCTGCCCGTCGTCCAGATGCAGGAAGTCGCCGATCAGGTTTTGAAAGCGAGCGAAGGAGACTTGAGGGCAGGTCGCAAGGCCCCGGGCCTGAGCGCTGAGCATCAGGGTCTGGAGGAAAATGCCGTAGTCGACCCAGCTGTATTTTTTCAGGTTCGAATCGATGGTGAAGATCAGTCCCACCGGTGCGCCGAAGAATTCGAAGTTCAATCCGCTGACTCGTGCTCTTGCGCCAGTATCGCATTTGTCGACCTGGTGCAATCCATAGAACAGCGCTCCGAACAGCTCCTGACGCTGGCGGTATCGTTGCCCAAGATCACTTGGAAAATGGGTCAGCTGTTCCGAATGGGGGTCGTTGTGTGCGGCCATCAGCAAAGCGCTCAGCGCCTGCTTCGGCTCCCCGGTCAGTACATGGACATTCCAGGGCTGAATATTGGAATTGCTCGGTGCAAGGCGCGCGATGTCGAGGATCTCGCTGATCAGGGTCTTGGGCACAGGCGTTGGCAAAAATGCACGAACTGCCCGACGTGAGGTGACCAGTGAATCAAATTCAAGCACACGCGAATTCATAGCAGACCCCACCACACGTACTGTCTTGTAATTAGTCAGGCGAGTGTTGCACAGCGTCCGGGGGAACAGCAGTGAAGTCTATGCAGCCTGAAAGTGTACGGCGTGCAGTTGGGTTTCCAGGGTTTTTCATCGCGGTGTGTCACTGATCGAGCCTTGAGGCCCCGTCCGTCGAATCAAGTGCACTTACCCTTCGGGCATTTCCTCTGAATGATAGGCGCGGGTGTTCTGCGTCACTGATGGGAGAGTTGCCATGTCTATCGACCATAACGGGCCAGATGCCGCGTACCCTGGCCCAGACGAGAAATCATTCGATACCGGCCAGGAATCGGGCCTTGAGCAGGCCAGTAGCGAACCCAAACAGGGCAGCGGCGAGCGGCCTGAAGACTGGAATCCTCCGCCGGGCAATCCTGGGTCCGATCAGGATGCGCAAACCGGGCGCGACAATGGTGGCGCCGGCACGGGGGCCAAGGAGGGTGTCGATGATGAGCTGGGGTTTGACCCTGACTCACCGGATCTTGCCGATCCGCAGATCGACCCGCCGCATCCGGCGCGTACCAGCAACGATCCTTGATGTGGGAGTGGGTTAGGGATTATTGCGCCACGTCCGAGGTGTGCGCAAAATCGCGCGATATCCCCGTAGCAGTCCGGCTTGCCGGCGATGGCGATCTTGAATCCGCCCCCGCCGGCAAGCCGTGCTGCTACGGAACGGCAGCCATGCCCAGATTCCGCGAACACCCCTACCCCGTAGCAGCCGGGCTTGCCCGCGGGAGCGATCCTGAGGCCGCCGACGCCGGCAAGCCGGACTGCTATGCGAGCGTGGTGGTCCGCCAGGTCCGCGCGGTCATTCCTCGGACGGAGTTACAGCCTCAGGCGCTGCTTCAGCCGCCAGCTTCAAGCGGTCGGCCTTGCTGATGTAGGTCGATTTGCGTTTGGGCGCGAGCTTGGCGCTGGCCTTTTTGGCGTGGGCCTTGAGCAGTTGCTTGATTTTCTTCTGACGGTTCATGGTTTTCGATTCGAGGCAATGGTGCGTGTGCGGGCCTGCCAGAATACTGGGAAGGCCGGGTGAACACCACTCGTGTTAACGTTCGGGCTCATCCCGCCGAGACCCCGCACCATGTCCATCGCCGACAACATCCTGGCCTTTACCCTGGCCGCCACCGTGTTGACCCTCACCCCTGGCCTGGACACCGCGCTGGTGTTGCGCACCGCGACGGTGGAGGGCAGGGTTCAGGCTTTTCGGGCGGCACTGGGTATCAATGCCGGGTGCCTGTTGTGGGGGGCGGCGGTCGCTTTCGGACTGGGTGCGTTGATCGCGGTGTCCGAGCTTGCCTTCAATGTGCTGAAATTCTGCGGCGCGGGCTATCTCGCCTGGCTGGGGCTGAACATGCTGTGGCGCCCCCGTCGTTCGCTGGCTGCCGAGGCGACTGCCGCAAAGCCGGACGCAAACTGGTTCATGAAAGGGATGCTGGGCAATCTGCTCAATCCCAAGATCGGGATTTTCTACGTGTCCTTTCTGCCTCAATTCATTCCGCAGGGTCAGCCGCTGGTGGCCTGGACCTTCGGTCTGGTGAGCATTCATGTGGTGCTTGGGTTGCTCTGGTCGCTGGCGCTGATCGCCGCCACGCAGCCTCTTGCCGGTGTACTGCGCAGTCCGCAGGTCATTACCTGGATGGACCGCGCCACGGGCATGATCTTCGTGCTGTTCGCGGCGCGTCTGGCGTTCAGCAAGCGCTGAATGCAGGGCGATTGCCCGGCCGGAGCCGGGCAACCGTTTCGTCAGCCCAGGTGATGGGTTTCGGCCAGCCCGAACACCGGGGTCGGCAGCCCTTCGAAGCGTGCCTTGAGTTGCAGCGCCAGGTACAGCGAGTAATGCCGTGACTGGTGCAGGTTGCCGCCGTGGAACCACAGATTCTGCTGTTGCGTGGGCTTCCACATGTTGCGCAGCTCACCCACGTACGGTCCTGGGTCCTTGGTGGTGCCCGAACCCAGCCCCCAGCAGCGGCCCACCTTGTCGGCGACTTCCTGGGAGATCAGCTTCGCCGCCCAGCCATTCATCGAGCCGTAGCCGGTGGCATAGACGATCAGGTCAGCCGGCAGGCGGGTGCCATCGTTGAGCACCACGGCGTCGGCTTCGATGCGCTCCACGCCAAGCCCCGGCGCGCTCTTGAGCTTGATGGTGCCGTCGGCGATCAGTTGCGAGGCGCCGACGTCGATGTAATAGCCCGAGCCGCGCCGCACGTACTTCATGAACAGCCCCGATTCGTCATCGCCGAAATCGAGCATGAAACCGGCCTTGCTCAGGCCCTCGTAGAAGTCCTTGTCACGCTCCTTGATGGCGTCGAAGACCGGCTGGTGGAAGCTGGGCATGACCTTGTACGGAATCGAGGCAAACAGCATATCGGCCTTGTCGGTGGTCAGCCCGCTTTCCACGGCGTCTTCGGAGTACAGCCCGCCGAACACCAGGTCCATCAGGCTGTCGGAGCGCACGATGTGGGTCGAGGAGCGCTGGACCATGGTCACCTCTGCGCCGTTCTCTACCAGGTCCGCGCAGATGTCGTGGGCCGAGTTGTTGGCGCCGATGACCACCGCGCGCTTGCCGCGCCAGGCATCGCCACCGGGGTGGCGGCTGGAGTGATGCTGCTGGCCCTTGAAACTTTCGGCGCCCGGATAGCTCGGCACGTTGGCAACGCCGGACATGCCGGTGGCAAGGATCAACTGGGTCGGGTGCAGGGTCAGGCGCTCGCCGTTGCGCTGGACTTCCACGGTCCAGGTGCCGCTTTGCTCGTCGAAGCTGGCGCTGATGCACTCGGTGCGGGTCCAGTAGTTGAGCTCCATGACTTTGCTGTACATCTCCAGCCAGTCGCCGATCTGGTCCTTGGGCGTGAACACCGGCCAGTGATCGGGGAAGGGCAGGTAAGGCATGTGGTCGTACCAGACCGGGTCGTGCAGGCACAGCGACTTGTAGCGGCCGCGCCATTGATCGCCGGGGCGCTCGGCCTTGTCGATGATCAGGGTAGGCACGCCCATGCGCTTGAGCCGTGCCGCCAGGCCCAAGCCGCCTTGGCCGCCGCCGACGATCAGGCAATAGGGCTGGGTGGTGATGCCCAGCGAGGCTTCTTCATCGCGGCGGCGTTCGGCCCAGTTGCGTTTGTCAGGGTGGCCATGGCCGTGGGTGGCCCCAAGCGGGCGGCGGCGGCCGTTGGGTTCCTCGAACCCCTTGAGTTCACGCATGGTGGTCAACAGCGTCCAGCACAGGCCGTCCTTGAGGCGCACGTAGCCCTTGCCGCGAGCGGTGTCGGTTTCCAGGCTGATCCAGCCTTCGAGCACGCCGTTGTCCAGCGTGGCGTCGCCTTCGACTTTCCAGCCCTGCGGGCGAGTCTGTTCAAGGCGGGTTTCGAGCATGTCCCGGATGGCGGGCTTGCCTTCCAGAGTGACGAGGTTCCAACTGAACAGCAGCAGGTCTCGCCAGTAGCACTCTTCACTGAACAGGCCGAGGGTGGCATCCAGATCGCCCTGGCCGAGCGATTGCTCCAGGCGTTCGAGCCAGTCGGTGAGCTGGGCAGTGGGGTTCTGTAGCGGGGTTTCGATCGCGACATTCATGGGGCTTCTCCCTGTTTTTTGTTTTTGTGGCGACAGGGCTGTCAGCAAGGGCCGGGCCATCTCGCTGAAAGGCGCTTTGTAGAGGGCGTGCGAGCCGATCTGCCAGACGACGGCGGGGATGCCGCCGGCGTGAATGTCACGAATTCGGGAATGGCGCAAGACAAAGTGTCACCCCGGCAGCGCTGGTGACGATAACCGACCGGTAATGCGCCCATGCCACGGCATTTGTTCTAAGCTGCCCATTCAAGTTGTGTCGCAATCGCAGCGGAGAACAAGAACAATGACATCTGCCTTGATCAGCGCCCATGCCCAGCAGGTGCTGCAAGCGGTGCATGGCTCGGCCCAGACGCAGGGCCATGGTCCGATGGCCGACGCCGCCATCACCCGCTCATGGCGCCGATGCCTGGACCAGCACCAGCTCGATCCGGCCAGCCAGCGTGCGCCCAATGTGGTCGAACACCCGCGCTTGCAGGATCACCGTGCGCCGCTGGAACACATCATTGCCGTGGCTCGCTGGCAGATGAGCAGCCTGCATCAGCAGCTGGGTGGCGACGGCCATGTGGTGCTGCTCACCGACGCCCAGGGCGTGGTGATCGACAGTGTGTTCAACGAGGCCGAGCGAGTGGATTTCCAGCGCGCCGGGCTGTGGATGGGCGCGATGTGGAGCGAGGACATCGAAGGCACCAATGGCGTGGGCACCTGCCTGGTGGAACGTCAGCATGTGACGATCCGCCGGGATGAACATTTCCGTGGCCGTCACGCGGGCCTGACCTGCTCGGCAAGCCCCATCTTCGACGCGCGCGGCGAACTGCTGGCGGTGCTCAACCTGTCCAGCGCCCGTGAAGAGCACAGCCTGCACCAGCGCTTCCAGGCCATGGCCTTGACCAATCTTTCCGCCAAGCTGATCGAAAACTGTTTTTTCCTCGGTCACGAGCCCCATCGCTATCTGTTGCGGTTTCACCCCGAGGCGCGGTTCGTCGGGTTGTTGGGGGAGGGCTTGTTGAGTTTTGACGACACTGCGCGGATCTGTTCGGTCAATCAGGCGGCGCTGGATTTGTTGGGGCTGGCCCGTGAGCAGCTGGTTGGACAGCCCCTGACGCTGTTGCTCGAATCGCCCCTTGAGCAGTTGCTCGCCCACGCGAGCCCGCAACCTGGCCTGTGCTGGCCGCTGCGCCTGGCTGACGGGCGCCTGTTCTACGGCCAGTTGCGCGAGCCGGTTCGCACCCCCACGAGACCTGCGGCCGAGTTGCCAAAAATCCTCGACACCCGAGTGTGCCTCGAAGACCCGCGTCTGCAGCGCGGTCTGTCCCGCGCATTGCGGGTGCTGGAGCGGGACGTGCCGGTGTTCCTGCATGGCGAAACCGGCACCGGCAAGGAGGCGTTCGCCGCAGCGCTGCACCGCGCCAGCTCCCGGGCGCGTCAGCCGTTTGTAGCGATCAATTGCGCGGCCATTCCCGAGACACTGATCGAGAGCGAGCTGTTCGGCTATCGCGGCGGCAGTTTCACCGGGGCGCGCAAGGAGGGCATGGTCGGCAAGCTTGAGCAGGCCCATGGCGGCATCCTGTTTCTCGACGAAATCGGCGACATGCCGCTGGCCCTGCAAACCCGTTTGTTGCGGGTGCTGGAAGAGCGTCAGGTGGTGCCCCTGGGCAGCGCAACGGCCCGTGCGGTGGATGTGCGGCTGATCAGCGCCAGCCATCAGGACCTGCAAGCCAGCGTGGCCGAAGGGCGTTTTCGTGAAGACCTGTTTTACCGGCTGGACGGGTTCACCGTGCAACTGCCGCCCCTGCGTGAACGCTCGGACAAAGGCAGCCTGCTCGATCTGTTGCTGCGTGAAGAGGCGGCGGGCAGCGCGATCACCCTGGAGCCGGGCGTGCGCGAGCATTTATTGGCGCAACCCTGGCCTGGCAACGTGCGCCAACTGCGCACTTGTCTGCGCACTCTCGTGGCACTGGCATGGGAAGGGCGCGTCAGTCTCGAAGACGTCGTCGAACTGCTGCCGGGAGCAACTACGCCGCGTACATTGGGGGAGGATCCGCTCGGCACTTCAGAGCGACAGACCCTGTTGACGCTGATCGACGAGGAGCACTGGCACATCGGCCGGGTGGCCGAGCGTCTGGGAATCAGCCGCAATACCTTGTATCGCAAACTCAAGCAGCACGGCATTGCCCGGCAGGGATCGGCCCACGGCCAATAGCCTCACGGCCTGTTCTGCCAGCCGGATGAGCCCCGCCAGACATCGGCGGGGCCCGGTCGCGTCAGCTCAGGGCGACCTTGGGGAAGTCCACAGGGATATCCAGGGCGACGTTGATGTAGTTGGTGAACAGGTTCAGCGCGATATGCGCCATGATCTCCACAACCTGCTCATCGCTGAAGCCGGCGTCGCGCAGGCCGGTGACGTCCTGATCGGTAATCTGTGCGCGCTGTTCGACCACTTTCAGGGCGAAGGTCAGAGCGGCAGCAGTCTTGGCATCGTTAGCCTTGCCGATCTGCGCAGCCGACATTTCAGCGGACGTCGCACCGGCTTTCTGACCGAGCACGGTGTGGGCCGCCAGGCAGTATTCGCAGCGGTTGCGATTGGCGATGGCCACGGCGATCTGCTCGCCGAGCTTGGCGCCCAGCGTGCCTTTGCCCAGTGCGCCGAAAGCAGCCCACATGCTCTGCAGGGCCACCGGAGAGTTGGACACGGCCTTGAACATGTTCGGCGTAGCGCCGAATGCCTGGTGGATCTGGGCCAGGATCGGCTGGCTGGCGGCAGGGGCGTTTTGGGTCTGAAGGTTTACACGGGACATATCGATCTCCTGAGAAGTGGGTGCTGTGTGATACAGCGTGGCCAGTCTAGGAAAAGTTGCTGTATGATTGGGATCAATACATTCACCAAACATACCCATTAGTACAAATGCAGACACTGCCCCCACTGGATCGACTTTCAGGCATCCTCGAACGCTTTCGGGTTCAGGCTCAGCTCTATCATTCGGGTGCCCTGTGCGGAGTCACCACCTTTGCCGCGAGTGAAGGGTATGGCTACCTGCATGTCCTGCGCCGTGGCGAGTTGCAGGTGAGCCACCCGGGCGACCGTCGCGGGCTGGGCTTGCTGCGATTCGATGAGCCGACGCTGCTGCTGTACCCACGGCCCTTGACCCATCGCTTTCACAATCCGCCGCAAGAGGGTTCGGACTTCACCTGCGCGCGGCTGAGCTTCGATGGCGGCGCCTACAATCCCCTGGCCCGGGCGTTGCCAGCGCTGGTGGCGATACCCCTGGCCCGGGTACCGGGGCTGGAGATGGCCCTTGAGTTGTTGTTCTCAGAGACTGATCAACTGCGCTGCGGCCAGCGACTGCTGGTGGACCGCATCTTCGAGGTGGTGGTGATCCAGTTGATGCGCTGGTTGCTCGACCACCCGCAGGAAGCCGGGGTGCAACCGGGCTTCATCACCGGGCTGTCGGACCCGCGCCTGGCCCGCGCCCTTGTGGCCATGCATGACGCACCGGGGGAGAACTGGTCGCTGGAGCGCATGGCCGGCTGTGCGGGGATGTCGCGCACGGCCTTCGCCAATCGCTTTCGCGAGGTGGTCGGGCAGACACCTGCGGATTATCTGGGTGACTGGCGCATGGCATTGGCCCAGGGGCGACTGCGCGCCGGGCAGCCGATCAAGTTGCTGGCTGAGGAGCTGGGCTACGCCAACCCCTCGGCGCTGTCGCGGGCATTCGCGGCCAAGGTGGGGATGTCGCCACGGGAGTGGCTGGCCAAGGCGGCGCAAGAGGCCGACGTCTGAGGAGGTTGCGATGAAACAACTGCTGATCATCGGCATCGGTGCAGGGAATCCTGAATACATCACGATTCAAGCGGTCAAGGCGCTCAACCGGGCCGATGTGGTTTTCCTGATGGACAAGGGCTCGGACAAGGTCAAGCTTAACGACCTGCGCAGGGACATCTGCGAGCGCTACATCGAGCACGGCAATTATCGGATCGTCGAGGCGCTGAATCCCGAGCGGCGGCGCGAGGCTGCGGATTACCTGCGGGCGGTTGATGATCTGAACGCGCAAAAGCAGCAGACCTTCGAGCGTCTGATTGCCGAAGAACTGGCCGTTGGGGAGTGTGGGGCCTTTCTGGTGTGGGGCGACCCGTCGCTGTACGACAGCACCATCCGCATTGTGGATGCGATCATCGAGCAAGGCCGGCACGACCTTGCCTACGAGGTCATCCCCGGCATCACCAGCGTTCAGGCGCTCACGGCCCGGCACCGCGTACCGCTCAACAGCATCGGGCAATCGGTCGAGATCACCACCGGGCGGCGTGTGGCCAAGGGCCTGACCGGAGATGCCGAGAGTGTGGTGGTGATGCTGGACGCCGAGAACAGTTGGCAGACCCTGGTGGATCAGGACCTGGACATCTATTGGGGGGCGTACCTGGGGACGCCGGATGAGATCCTGATTGCCGGCAGGTTGAAGGACGTCGCCGACGAGATTCAGCGCGAGCGCAGCGCGGCTCGGCAGCGGCATGGCTGGATCATGGATACCTATTTGCTCAAGCGAAGGGATTAGGCAACCCCCGTAGCAGTCCGGCTTGCCCGCGGGGACGGGCTTGAGGGCACTATTGCGGTTGGGTCAGGCGCGTTTGCACAGTCGCCAGATCAGCAGCGCCGCCAGTAGCTGGCTGATGGCGTAGAAGGTAAACAGGCCTTGGGCCGTCCACTGGGCGTCGATCAGCAAGCCGGCTGCAGCGGGGGAGACGATTGAACCCAGGCGCCCTGCCGCCAGCACCAGACCCACGCCGCGGGTGCGGATGGCGGTGGAAAACGCCCGTGGCGCCAGGGTGAACAGCCCGGCAATCGCGCCATACAGCAACATCCCGCTGCAAAAGCCCACCGCGCCCCCGAGCCAGCCCAGGCGGGTGGCGGGCACGATCAAGCCCATCAAGATCGCATCCAGCAACACAAACCCCAACAACAGCCTGCCAACACCGATCCGGTTGCCGGCAAAACCCATCGCCAGCGCACCCAACATGCCGCCACTACTGAGCAACATGCCGCCTGCCGCTCCATCCTTTTCGGAGAAACCGCTCTGAATCAGCAGCGTCGGCGTCCAGCTGGTCACGAAGTAGAAACTGAACATGATCAGAAACAGCGCCGTCGCCAAGGGCACCGTCAGTTGCCACTGGCCCGGGGCGAACAGTTGCCGGTAGTTCATCGACACCGAAACAGGCCCTGAGCCGCGCTGACGGCGGGTGCCGAGCGCAAGAAACGCCTCGGACTCACGCAACCACAACACCCCGGCCAGCCAGCCGCCCAAAGTAATGCAGCCACCCGCCAGAAACACATAGCGCCAGCCTTCAGTGTCATTGAGCGTGTGAGCCAGCATGCCGCCCACGCTTGCGCCCAGCCCGAATCCCACCGACTGCAAGGCCACGGCAAGGCTGCGTCGCTCGGGGCTTGCATGTTCATGGGCCAGCACGTTGGCCCCCACCACGACCGCCCCGACGCCAAGCCCCGTCAGGCCACGCAGCAGCATCAACGAGTACAGGTTCTCGCTCCAGAACGACAACAGCATGCACAGCCCGCTGAGCAGCAGGCCCGCCAGCAACATCGGCCGGCGCCCATGACGGTCGGCGGCAGGGGCAGCGAACATCGACCCGCAGGCCATGCCCACCAGGCTTGCACTGAGCAGCACCCCAAGCTGCGAGCCGCTGAGCCCCCATTGCGCCGAGACGCTGTTGGCCGTGAACGCCATCGCCATGACGTCCAGCCCGTTGATGACGTTGAACAGCATGCAGAGGCTGACGATCGCCCACTGAAACGCCGACATGGAGATGGGGTTGATCCCTTCGCGCACCAATCACTTACTCTTGTTGTTGTGGCCTGTTCCATTGGCAGGTCCCGCTCGAGCAACCGCCACCTTCGCACGGCGCGCATGGTATCAATACTTGGCGCGATGGCGTGTGTGTCATGAAAGGCGATTGACGTTATTTCCAGCTTCTGGATATCTTGTCCAGATGAAAAAACACACCCTCGAACAACACGCCCTCATCGAACAGCTCG
Source organism: Pseudomonas sp. NPDC090201 (assembly GCF_044746825.1). Taxonomy (NCBI): domain Bacteria; kingdom Pseudomonadati; phylum Pseudomonadota; class Gammaproteobacteria; order Pseudomonadales; family Pseudomonadaceae; genus Pseudomonas; species Pseudomonas sp. NPDC090201. The sequence continues at coordinate 30,463 of NZ_JBIVCX010000004.1, read as the reverse complement.
GCCACATCGCCAAGGGCCTGAGCGAGACCTTCAGCCCGTTCTGCGAAGTGGTGCTGCACGATCTGCGCGATCCTCAACATGCGATCCTGGCGATTCACAACAACCTCTCCGGGCGCAGCGAAGGCGACCCCGCCACGGAACTGGGCCTGGCGCGGATTGCCGACCCGGCCTATCCACAGGTCATCGCCAATTACCCGAATCGTTTCAGCGATGGCCGACAGGTGAAAAGCACTTCGATTGGCATCAAGGATTCCACTGGCAAGTACGTTGCGGCGCTGTGCATGAACGTCGATCTCTCGGTTTTCCGGGGGCTGCAGGGCATGCTTGACCAGTTCAGTGCCTTTGGCGAAGACCGTCCCGAAGAAACGCTGGAGGTGGGCAGCGCAGAGCTGATTCGTGGCCGCATCGACCAGTTTTCCGCACGCCTGGCCACCACGCCGCGAGCGCTCAAGGCGGCGGACCGGCGTGTGCTGATGCAGGAATTGCGCGAGGCCGGGCTGCTGGACATCCGCCGCTCGATGGAAACCGTGGCTGCGTACCTGGGGGTTTCCCGGGCGACGGTCTACAACGACGCCCGGTAAGGTTCAGGTTGGCTCAGGGCAGGGCGCTGACCTGTGCCAGCGCTTCGATTTCCACCAGATAGCCATGGTGCAATTCCGGCACCGGCACCACCACCCGGGCCGGGCGATGGTTGCCCAGGCGCTGGGCATAGACCCGGTCGAACTCCGGCCAATGTTCCACGCCCGCCACATACACCGTGACCTTGACCAAATCCTCCACCGAACAGCCGGCCGCCTCCAGAATGGCCAGCAGATTATCGAGCACCAGCCCCACCTGCTCGGTGAACGGCGCGTTAAGGTGATGGCGCCCGTCGGGGCTGACCGGCAGTTGACCTGAAATGTGCAGCGAACCTTGATGGATGACTGCCTGCGAGTAATGCCCGGCGGGTGGCGAGGCGCGCTCGGTGGTCACGATGTGCATGGTGTCTTTCCTGGCCCCGGCATTCATGAGGTGAGCAACGCCGCGTAGCGTTCGATGTCGACGTTGCCGCCGGTGATGATCACGCCCACGCGCTTGCCCCGCAGTTGCTCTTTCATCTTGCGCACCGCTGCCAGCCCCAGGCAGCCGGTGGGCTCGACCACTATCTTCATGCGCTGGGCGAAGAACTTCATGGCGGCCACCAGTTCAGCGTCGGACACCGTGACGATGTCGGTCACCCCGGCCTGAATGATCGGGAAGGTATAGCGCCCCAGGTGCTGGGTCTGCGCGCCATCAGCCAGGGTCGCTGGGGTATCGATGTGGACGATCTCGCCCTTGCGCAGCGATTGCAACCCGTCATCGCCAGCTTCTGGCTCAACGCCATACAGCAGGCAATCCGGGGCCAGGGCACGGGTCGACAGCGTCGTTCCTGAGAGCATGCCACCGCCGCCGAGCCCGACGAACAATGCGTCCAGCGGGCCGGTGCTTTCCAGCAACTCCTTGGCGGCTGTGCCTTGTCCTGCCAGCACATCGGGGTGATCGTACGGGGGAATCATGGTCATCCCGTGTTCCAGCGCCAGGGCCCGGCCGATGGCTTCGCGATCCTGGGTGTAGCGGTCGTAGAACACCACCGTCGCGCCGTAGCCCTGGGTCGCCGCCACTTTGGCCGCCGGTGCGTCGTTGGGCATGACGATGGTGGCGGGCATCTTCAGCAGCGCTGCCGCCAGTGCGATGCCCTGGGCGTGGTTGCCCGAAGAGAAGGCCACCACGCCGCCCTTGCGTTGCTGTTCATCGAACCGGGACAGGGTGTTGAACGCTCCGCGAAACTTGAACGAGCCGGTGCGCTGCAGGTTTTCACACTTGAAGAACAGCTGCGCGCCGATTTCCTCGTCAATGGTGCGTGAGGTCAGGACCGGGGTCTGGTGCGCATGACCTTCGATGCGCGCGGCCGCGTCCTGTACGTCTTTGAAAGTGGGTAGAGACAGTGAGTCCACAGCGATCTCCTCAGGTGCAGAGTGAATGGCGTTGCAAGACACATTATCCATATTTAGACGTTGTGTAAATTAGCGGGCGACAACTGTGATCCGCCCGGGCTTTTCCGGGGTATCATTGAGCCTCGATCAACGTCCCAGCCCGCCTGTACGGGGCACCTCCCAAGAGCCGCATACCTGATGCTATCCGCCGAGTTGAAATCCTTCCACATGGTTGCTCGCCTGGGCAGCATCACCCAGGCGGCGAAGAAGCTCGGGCTGAGCCAGCCCACCGTCACCACACAGATTCGCAACCTCGAAGCGCAATACGGTGTTGAGCTTTTTTATCGCGGCGGTCGTCGCCTGACGGTCAGCGAGGAAGGCGCCCGCCTGCTGCCGATGGTGCAGAAACTGCTGCAGCAGGAGGCCGACATCGAGTTCTTCCTGCGTAACAGCGGGCAGATGCAGGGCTGCCTGAGGATCGCGGCGACGGCGCCGTATTACGTGCTGGATCTGGTCCGGCGTTTTCGAGAGCGCTTCCCGCAGATCCAGGTGACCCTGGAAATCGGCAACTCGCAGCAAGTGGTCGAGGCGCTGGAGGAGTACCGGGTGGATCTGGCCGCGTCTTCGCAACTGGAGGACGACGGGCGATTCACCCAGTTGGTGCTTGGCCACGATCCTCTGGTGCTGGCGGTGCATCGCAGCCACCCGTTGGCGGTTCATACGCGGCTGTCCCCTGCGGCCCTGGCCGGGCATTGCCTGCTGATGCGCGAGACCGGCTCCACGACGCGGATGCTCACCGAGCAGATGCTGCGCGCAGCAGGTGTGGCGCCTGGGCCAATGCTGGAGATTGGCAGCCGCGAGTCGATCCGTGAAGCGGTGCTGCGCAACATCGGCATCAGCGTGATTGGTCGCCATGAGGTGCCGGACAACCCGGATCTGCGCGTGGTGACCCTGGACGATGCGCCGATGATCCCCGAATACCTCTACTGTCTGCGCGAGCGTCGCCAGGCACGCCTGCCAGCGGCGTTCCTGAGCATTGCCCGGGAAACCTGCTAGACCCGCCGTTTCACATCACAAAAATGCTGATACCACTATCGGCAGCTTTTGCCTTTTTGCCACGAAGCCTTCGCAAGCGGCGCTCAGGATAACCCTCGTTTTCTATCAAGCGAGGTTACCCCCATGGCCACTGTCGATCTGCAATTGCGCGACATTCATAAAGGCTTCGGCACGTTCAAGGCGCTGGACGGCGTGTCGCTGGATATCGCGGCGGGGGAACTGGTCTGCCTGCTGGGCCCGTCGGGCTGCGGCAAGACAACCTTGCTGCGCTGCATCGCGGGCCTGGAGCATCAGGATCAGGGACGCATTCACTTTTCCGGGCGTGATGTCTCGACCTTGCCGCCACAGGCCCGGGACTACGGCATCCTGTTCCAGTCCTACGCGCTGTTTCCCAACCTGACCGTCGGCCAGAACATCGCCTACGGTCTGGCGGGGCAGGGGCGCGAGGCCATTCGTGCGCGGGTTGCCGAAATGCTCGAACTGGTCGGTCTCGGTTCAAGCACCCACAAATACCCGGCGCAGCTTTCCGGCGGCCAGCAGCAGCGCGTCGCTCTGGCGCGTGCCCTGGCGCCCAGCCCGTCACTGCTGTTGCTCGACGAGCCGATGTCGGCCCTCGATGCGCGGGTACGTGAGCATCTGTGCACCGAGCTGCGCGCCTTGCAGCGCCAGCTCGGGATCACCACCCTGATGGTGACCCACAACCAGGATGAAGCCATGTTGATGGCTGACCGCATTGCGGTCATGAATCACGGGCGGGTGGAGCAGTACGCGACGCCGCAGCAGATCTACGACAAACCCGCGACCCCCTTCGTCGCCGAGTTCGTGGGCCAGGGCAACTGGCTGCCGTGCCATCGCGAGGGCAGCCAGGCCCGCGTGGGGCAGATCAGCCTGCGCCTGGCCCAGGCCGGCGGCAATGCCCAGGGCCGTCTGTTCTGCCGCCCCGAGGCGGTGATGATCAACCCCCAGGCGCAACAGGAAAACCAGTTTGCGGCGCGCATGCACGATATGACCTTTCTCGGCAATCGCTGCCGGGTGAGCTTTGAACTCGATGACTTGCCGGGCCACGCGCTGCTGGCCGAGATGGCGCCGGAAGCCATGCCGCTGTTGCAGGGCAACCGGATTCGGGTCGCCATGCCACCCCACAGCCTGCAGGTGTTCGTCTGATGGAACAGGTAAGCACCCTCTCGGCGCAGGCGGCAAACACTCGCCGATCCGAAGACCTGACCGACCGCTTGTTCATCCAGGGCGGCCAATGGCTGATGCTGGTTTTGCTGGTGCTGGCCGTGGTCCTGCCGCTGCTGGCCATGATCTGGCGCGGGCTTGCCGGTGATGCGCAGCAAGGTGGGGGACTGGCTGCGGCGGCGGAGCTGTTCGGCGGTGCCAACTTTCGCTGGCTGCTGGGCAATAGCCTGACCAGCGCCATGACCGTGGTGCTGATCGTCGTGCCATTGGCCTACGGTTTCGCCTACGCCCTGCAGCGCACCTGTATCCCGGGCAAGGGCGTGTGGCGTGGCATCTCGTTGCTGCCGCTGCTGGCGCCGTCGATGTTGCCGGGGATCGCGCTGATCTACCTGTTCGGCAACCAGGGGCTGCTGCGGGGCTGGGTCGCGGACAACATCTATGGTTTCTGGGGCATCGTGCTGGGCCAGGCGATCTACACCTTTCCCCATGCCTTGATGGTGTTGCTCAGCGCGCTGGCACTGGCCGACGCAAGGCTGTTCGATGCGGCGTCGAGCATGGGTGCTTCTTCGTGGCGAGCCTTTCGCAGCATCACCTGGCCGAGCAGCCGCCAGGGCGTGTTTGCCGCCGGCTGCCTGGTGTTCACCCTGTGCGTGACCGATTTCGGCGTGCCAGTGGTGGTCGGTGGCGACTATCAGGTGTTGGCCCTGGAAGCCTACAAGGCAGTGCTCGGCCAGCAACAGTTCGGCCGCGGCGCGCTGATCGGCATGTTCCTGCTGCTGCCGGCACTGCTCAGTTTCGCGGTGGACTTGTGGTTGCGCCGTCGCCAGCGCGATGCGATGAGTGGGCGTGCGCAGATCTATCATCCCAAGCCTCACCGCCGTCGCGACGCAGGCTTCCTGCTGCTGGTCGCACTGGTCAGTGCGGCGTTGCTCGGAGTGTTTGGCATGGCGGTGTATTCGTCGCTGGTCAAGTTCTGGCCGTACGACCTGTCCCTGTCGCTGAACAACTACGGGTTTTCCGAGTTGCCTGGCGGCTGGCTCGCCTACCGCAACAGCCTGCTGCTGGCCGGTGCCTGCGCGCTGTTCGGCGGTGCGCTGATCTTCACCGGCAGCTACCTGCTGGAGAAGACCCGCCAGACTCGCCTGACCCAGGTATTGCGCCTGCTCTGCTTCATCCCCATGGCGGTGCCAGGGCTGGTGCTGGGTCTGGGCTACGTGTTCTTTTTCAACCTGCCGGCCAATCCGCTGCACGCGCTGTACGGAAGCATGACGCTGCTGGTGATCTGCACCGTGGCGCACCTGCTGACCACCGCGCAAATGACCACCGCCACTGCGCTGCGCCAACTCGACGGCGAGTTCGAGGCGGCAGCGCTGTCGCTCAAGGTGCCGATGTACCGCCACTTCCTGCGTGTGACCTTGCCCATTTGCCTGCCCGCACTGCTGGACATCATCCGCTACCTGTTCGTGTCGGCCATGACCACGGTGTCGGCGGTGATCTTCCTCTACAGCCCGGACACGGTGCTGGCGTCGGTTGCCGTGCTGAACATGGACGACGCCGGCAACGTCGGCGGTGCCGCCGCCATGTCCACCCTGATTCTGCTCACATCCGCCGGCGTCTCGGTGCTGCTCGCTCAGGTTTCGCGCGGCTTGCTCAAGCGTTCCCAGGCCTGGCGCGTGGCGCCCGGTCATTGATGCGGTAACCCGGCACGAAATCTCTGATCGTCCTCTCAATCAAGCCCATTTCCCCACAGGAGCTCTCCCATGTTCAAACCCGTTGTCGTGCTTACCAGCCTGCTCGCCGCCATGACCCTGCAAGCCCAGGCAGCCACTGAACTGACCGTCTACACCGCGCTGGAAGTCGAGCAGCTCAAGCCTTATCAGGAGGCGTTCGAGAAGCAGAACCCCGACATCCGTATCAAGTGGGTGCGCGACTCCACCGGCATCGTCACGGCCAAGCTGATGGCCGAGAAAGACCGTCCTCAGGCCGACGTGGTCTGGGGCTTGGCGGCATCCAGTCTGGCGATCCTGGACAAGCAGGGCATGCTCGACGCTTATGCGCCCAAGAACCTGGATCAGATCAGGGCCAACTACCGCGACAGCGCCAACCCGCCGTCCTGGGTCGGCATGGACGTCTGGGCTGCGAGCATCTGCTTCAACACCGTCGAGGCGCAAAAGCAGGGCCTGCCCAAGCCAACCAAGTGGGAAGACCTGGCCGATCCGGTCTACAAGGGCAAGATCATCATGCCTAACCCGGCGTCCTCCGGGACCGGCTACCTGGACGTCAGCGCCTGGCTGCAGACCTTTGGCGAAGACGGCGGCTGGGCCTACATGGACAAGCTGCACCAGAACATCGGCCAGTACACCCACTCCGGCTCCAAGCCCTGCAAGCAGGCGGCGGCGGGTGAGTTCCCGATCGGTATTTCCTTCGAATACCCGGCCGTGCAACTCAAGCGCAAGGGCGCGCCACTGGACATCGTGCTGCCCAAGGAAGGCCTGGGCTGGGAGATCGAGGCCACTGGCATCATCAAAGGGACTGCCCATCTGGATGCCGCGCGCAAGCTTGCAGACTTCTCCGCCAGCCGCGAGGCCATGAACCTCTACAAGGCCAACTTCGCGGTGCTGGCCCAGCCTGGCCTAGCCGAGCCATTCCAGGAACTGCCGGCCGACTACGAACAGCGCCTGATCAAGAACGACTTCAACTGGGCCTCGGAGAACCGCGACCGCATCCTTGCCGAATGGCGCAAGCGCTATGACGGCAAATCCGAGCCTGTGAGCAAGTGATCAACGGGCGTCACCCCTGACCCGGGTGACGCCCTGATCTATCCCGCCGCTGTGGCGGTTCTCTTTCAGTTCAGGAGTTTCTCAATGAGTCAGCACGACTGTGACTTGCTGATCGTCGGCGCGGGCATTCTGGGGCTTGCCCATGCCTGGGCGGGTGTTCGCCGTGGTCTGAAGGTGCGGGTCTTCGAGCGCAGCGAACGGCCCTTGGGCGCTTCGATCCGTAACTTCGGCCAGGCGTTGGTCACCGGCCAGGCGCCGGGGCCGATGCTTGACCTGGCGCGCCAATCCCACGGGTTGTGGGGCGAACTGGCCGACGCTGCCGGTCTGGCCTTGAAAAAACAGGGCTCGCTGATCTTTGCACGCAGCGAGGCCGAAGAGGCGATGCTTGAGGCGTTTTGCAGAGGTCGCGCCCGCGAACAGGGCTATCGCGTCGAACTGCTGCGCGGCGCTGCCTTGCAGGACTTGTACGATGGCCGCTTCGTGCACCATCGCGCCGCCCTGCACGGCCTGGATGACCAGCAGCTGTTTTCTCGCGAGGCCTTGCCGCAGATCGTCGATTACCTGCGTGGGCTGGGGGTCGAGTTCCACTTTTCGACCCTGGTCAGGGAGGTCGAAGCAGGCGCTGCGTTGACCACGGCTGGCCGCTTCAAGGCACGGCATGTGGTGGTCTGCTCCGGGCACGATTACCAGACGCTGCTGGCCGAGCAGATAGCGACGTTGAAGCCTTCGGTGTGCCGCTTGCAGATGCTACGCGCTCGCCTGGAGCAACCTCTGGACCTGCAGCATTCGGTACTCACGGGCTTGAGCTGTGTCCATTACGGCGCGTTCTCCGACCTGCCGGAGGCCGAGGCGATTCGCGCGCAGATTCGGCGCGACACCCCTGAACTGGAAGCCCATGGCATCCATTTGCTGGCAAGCCCCACGCCCTACGGCGAACTGATCATTGGCGACTCCCATCACTACGGCAACGACGCCGAGCCGTTCAACGACGAAGCCGTAGACCGTCTGATGATCGACCTGGCCGAACATACCCTGGGTGGGCGACTCCAGGTGCTGGAGCGCTGGCAAGGGGTGTATGGCAGCCGTGGGCCGGGGCCGTTCAGTGTCTTGCAGGTCGGTGATGCCGTGACCGCGGTGCTGATGCACACCGGGCTTGGCATGAGTGTCGGCCTGGGGCTGGGCGAGCGCACGGTGGCGGCGTTGCTGGGGGAGGGGCGCTGGCCGGACGCGGTGTCGGGGTAGGGTGTGGCTGAGTGCGGTTGAGTGCACCGTGAGGATTTATTACCAGCACCGGGAGCATCCGTGAACTAAGCTGCGGGATCGTGCGAGGCGCATTTTCGACGGTACGCGCAAGATGCCTCCCGGGTTGGCCATCCCTTCAAGCAAGGGCTGCCAATCAACGACGTACCACCTGCATCGGGTCGATGACCAAGGACGTCAGAGGTTGCGTATGTTCAAGCGTCACTCGGGCTGGTTCATGTCGCTCCTGATCACGGTCTGCCTGCCCCCCGGCGTCGCGCTCGGAGCCGAGGGCTGCAATCACCTGACGGCCACCGGCAACGCTGAATATCCCCCGTACCTGTGGCGCGATCCGCAGAATCCGCAACGGTTGATCGGTGCCAACGCCGAGTTGCTCAAGCAGTTGGGCACCCGGCTGGGGCTCGACATCGACGTGGTGTATGCCGGCCCCTGGTCGCGAGCGCAGGAAGAGGTGCGGGCAGGGCGCATCGACATGCTGGCCGGGTATTTCCTCACCCAGGCGCGCCAGCAGGTGGTGGATTTCATCGATCCGCCGTTTCTGGTGACCTCCAGCCGGGTCTGGGTGCGGCGCGACGAAACGCTGGTCTACCGGGGCTGGAACGACCTGATCGGGCACAGCGGCGGCACCCTGGTCAACAACAGCAACGGCCAGGGCTTCGACGATTTTGCCCGGGCCAATCTGTCCCTCGAAGCCGTACCCACCGCCACTCAGGCTTTCCAGAAGCTGATCCTCAAGCGCAATGACTACGTGATCTTCGAGTACTACCCCGGCATGGCGCTGGCCCGCACGCTGGGCATCGAGGACGTGGTGCAGGCCCTTGAGCCGCCGGTGAGCAGCGAAGGGCTCTATCTGGCGCTGTCGCGCAGTTCGACCTGCATGACTACGGCGCTGCGCGAGCGGGTTGCCGCGCAGATGCAGGAAATCGTCTCCGGCCCTGTCCCACAGGCGCTGTTGAAGGCGAATCTGGAACTCTGGAGTTCGCAACAGCGCCAGGCGGTGAAACCCTGAGTGCTATCCGTGTTCAGCAAGGGCGGCCTGGTTGACGGCGTCTTCCATTGCCCTGATCCAGGGCTCATCGCCGACGCTTTGTGCCAGCAATCGCGCGCCCAGCATGGCGGCGAACAGCACCATGGCCTTGTTCTGGTCCGGGATCGCTGGCGGGTTGTCGGTGCTTGCCGGGGCCATGGCATCGAGAAAGCTGTCGAACAGGGTTTTCGTGCCTGAAACGTAGGCGTCGGCACAGGCCTGGTCCACTTCCCCTGTGGCCACGGAGCCTGCGAACATCAGCATCGGGCAGTGCAGGGGGGATGAGCGGTTGTGCAGGTACTGGCGCACCATCGCTGTGCCTGGGTGTTCCAACTGGCTGTCGGCGCGCTGGCGAACCTGCTGCCAGCCCCCTCTGGACTGATCGAAGGCCAGGGCGAAGGCTTCGGCCACCAACGCATCTTTGGACTCGAAATGCTTGTAGAAGCCGCCGACGGTCATGTCGTTGGCCGCCATGATCTGCGCCACGGAAACGTTCTCCACCCCTGATTCCCGAAACATCCGGCAGGCGGTCTCGACGATGCTGGCGCGATTCTCCTGCGCTTTTTCCTTTGAAGAACGTCCCACGATGTACTCCCGCATTTGATATTTCTGAGCGCTTGCTGAAATAGATTATGTCGATTATCTTAATTTCTCAACAGGTATTGCCTGTCTCGTCTGATCCCTTTCCCAAGGAGTTGCCCATGCCACTGGTACGAATCGACATCATCAAACAGAACGACCCGGCTCACCTGCAGAAGATCGGGCAGGTCGTCTACAACTGCATGAAGGAGACCATCAACGTTCCGGACCATGACAACTTTCAGGTGCTGACCGAACACGAGCGCGACCGCCTGGTGTATGACCCGCAGTACCTGGGGATCCAGCGTTCCGATGGACAGGTGTTCATCCAGATCACCCTCAACGAGGGGCGCACCGTGGATCAGAAGAAAGCCCTGTACCACGCCATTGCCCATCGTCTGAAGGAAGTTGCCGGGGTGAGGCTGGAAGACGTGTTCATCAGCCTGGTGGAAGTGCGCAAGGAGAACTGGTCATTCGGCAACGGCGTGGCGCAATACGCGACCTGACTCGATGCATCCCGTAGGAGCGCGCTTGCCCGCGACCGCGCCGGGTCAGACACCGCGATGTTGGATGACACACCGCCGTCGCGGGCAAGCGCGCTCCTACAGGTTTGTGGCGTGTTCGAAAGGCCGTAGCAGCCGGGCTTGCCCGCGGGTCGATCTTGAGGCCGCCCCCGCCGGCAAGCCGTGCTGCTACGGGTTTTGGGTGCATTCCCGTAGGAGCGCGCTTGCCCGCGACGGCGCCGGGTCAGACACCGTGATGTTGAATGACACACCGCGGTCACGGGCAAGCGCGCTCCTACAGCGTATGGCGTTTGCGCGCGGGGTTTCACTGGGCGACGATCAGCTCGATGGTCAGCCCGGGGGCGAGGCTGACCCAGAGCTGGCGATCACTGAGCTCGTCGCTTTCGCTGATCTGGTAGGCAATGCCGTGGCTGCGCAGGCGGCTGATGATAGCGTCCCACTGGTTCAGGTCATCGATGCGCAGGGCGATGTGGTCGATGCGCGGGGTCACGCGCGCAGCGGGCAGGCCGCCGGTGGCCTGGGTGAGGTGTATCAGCGGGCGGTCCTGATGATAGAGCCAGGCGCCCGGCACGCCAAAGCCTGGCCGCGGTCCGAGGGTCAAGCCCAGTACCTGCGTGAAAAACCCGACAGTCCTGTCGAGCTCCGGGGTGACGATGTTGGCGTGATCCAGATGCATGTGCGTGCCCAGGTTGATGAATGAAGTTGCGCCATTCTGCAAATCCGCCGGGCATTTGATAATTGACCTGACGGTTGATGGATTATCAAATTATCTGGAAAAATCCCGCTGTTAACCCAATCAGACCGATCAGTTTAAATGCTGTTCGACCCACCCGCCTGCTCAAACCGCTCACGCAAGAAATCCAGCAGCGCCCGCACCCGTGGCGCCAGGTAGCGACTGCGGGGATACAGCGCATACACCGGCGCTTCGGCAGTTTGCCACTCCGGCATGACCCGAACCAGGCGGCCTGCTGCCAGATCGGCGCGTATGTCCCAGATCGATTTGAGCGCGATGCCGTGGCCGTCAATTGCCCACTGCCGCGCCAGCGCGCCGTCATTAGTCTCGCGGGCGGCTTCCAGCGGCACCTTGAAAACGATCATTTCATCTTCACTTTGCAGCCGCCACTCGCTGGCCCATCCCGATTGTCCCGACACGATGTGCTCGAAATCAGCCAGTTGCCGAGGATGCACAGGCGTGCCCCTGCGTTGCAGATAACCCGGTGCGGCGCACAGCACGCGGTGGTTGTCGGCCAGTTGCCGGGCAATCAGCGAGCTGTCCGGCGGCACACCGAAACGGATCAGCAGATCGACATCGTCGGCGATCAGGTGTGACAGCGAATCTGACAGCAGTAGGGCGGGCACTACCCCGGGATAGCGCGCCGTGAACTCATCGAGCCATGGATTGAGCACGTGCCGCCCGAAGTCCGATGTGGCCGAGAGACGGATCTTGCCGCGAATTTCCTTCTTCTCCGCCGACAATGCAGCCCGCGCATCGTCCAGCGCCTGCAAGGCCTGACGGCAATGTTGCAGGTACAGCCGCCCCTCATCGGTCAGCCTCAGTTGCCGCGTGGTGCGTTCGAACAGGCGGGTAGACAGCGAAGCCTCCAGCTTGAGCAGCCGGGCACTGGCCGCGGCCGGCGACAGCCCCAGCTTGCGGCCGGCGGCCGAAAGTCCGCCCAATTGCGCAGCCTCGACGAACAGGCGTATGGCTTCCAGGTTGTCCATGATTATTCCGCTATTTTTGAAAATCCATCAAAGACTAGCCCAATTATCAAAACCCGTACCTGATTGCAGACTGAGCCCATCACCTCTCATTCGCTCAGGAAACTCACTATGACAACGCCTGCTTCGTTATTCACCCCCATCCAGTTCGCCGGCCTGAACGCCGCTCACCGCGTCGTGATGGCGCCCATGACCCGCGCTCGCAGCAGCCAGCCCGGCGATGTGCCCAACGCGCTGAACGCGCAGTACTACGCCCAGCGCGCTTCGGCGGCATTGATCGTCACCGAAGCGAGCCAGATCTCGCCTCAAGGCAAGGGCTACTCATTCACCCCCGGTATCTACAGCGATGCCCAGGTCGAAGGCTGGCGTGGCGTGACCCAGGCGGTACACGCCGAAGGCGGGCGGATTTTCCTGCAACTGTGGCATGTGGGGCGTATGTCCCACCCCGATTTCCATCAGGGCGAGCTGCCGGTGGCGCCGTCGGCGGTGCCGTTTGAAGGCCAGATCTGGAAAGTCGACCCGGTCACAGGACTCGGCGCCATGGTCGATTGCCCGACGCCCCGGGAACTGAGCCGCAGCGAGATCGCGCAGATCGTCGATGACTTCCGTCAGGCCGCCCGCCGCGCCATCGACGCGGGCTTCGACGGTGTGGAAGTGCACGGCGCCAACGGTTACCTGATCGACCAGTTCCTGCGCACCACCTCCAACACCCGCACCGACGAATACGGTGGTTCGCGCAGCAATCGCCTGCGCTTTCTGCGGGAAGTGATCGATGCGATCAGCGATGAAATCGGAGCCGAGCGCACCGCGATTCGCCTGGCGCCGTTCCTGACCGCCCGTGGGATGGACTGCCCGGACATCCTGCCGACCATTCTTGAAGCCGCGCAGTATCTGCAGGAAAAGGGCATCGGCTACCTGCACCTGGTCGAAGCCGACTGGGACGATGCACCAGTGTTCACCGAGTCGTTCCGCCAGGCGCTGCGTGAACGCTTCGCCCGTCCGATCATCGTTGCCGGCAACTATGACCGCGCCCGCGCCGAGTGGGTGATTGCCAAGGGCTATGCGGACCTGGTGGCATTCGGCAGGGCATTCGTCGGTAACCCTGACCTGCCGCTGCGCCTTGAACGCGATCTGCCGCTGGCGTCCCTGGACCCTGCCACCTTGTTCGGCGGCAACGCCCAGGGCTACAGCGACTATCCCGCCGCCGCCGCCACCGCCCAGGCCTGAGGCGCACATCCTGGCAGCGTACTGCGGTGCGCTGCTATTCCACCGCTTCGGCCACCCCTTGATCCTCCCCCAGAAACCCGCCGCTCTGGTGCTGCCAGAGCCGCGCATACACGCCGTTCTTCTCCAGCAACTGGGCGTGGGTGCCCTGTTCGATGATCCGCCCGTCATCCATGACGATCAGTCGATCCATCGCCGCAATGGTCGACAAGCGGTGGGCGATGGCGATCACCGTCTTGCCCTGCATCATCTCATCCAGACTTTCCTGAATCGCCAATTCCACTTCCGAATCCAGCGCGCTGGTGGCTTCGTCCAGCAGCAGGATCGGCGCGTTCTTGAGCATCACCCGGGCGATGGCGACGCGTTGACGCTGGCCGCCGGAGAGCTTGATGCCGCGCTCGCCGACGAGAGTGTCATAGCCGCTGTTTCCTTGCTTGTCGGTCAGTTGCGCGATGAAACCATCGGCCTGGGCATTTGCGGCGGCGCTGCGAATCTGCGCATCGGTGGCGTCGGGCCGTCCATAGGCGATGTTGTCGCGGATCGAGCGGTGCAGCAGCGAAGTGTCCTGGGTGACCATGCCGATGGCGCCGCGCAGGCTGTCCTGGGTTACGTGGGCGATGTCCTGGCCGTCGATGCGGATCTGCCCGCTGTTGACGTCGTAGAAACGCAGCAGCAGGTTGATGAGTGTGGACTTGCCCGCGCCGGAGCGGCCCACCAGACCGATTTTCTCCCCTGGCTGGATGCTCAGGCTCAGATCGTTGAGCACCTGGCGTTCGCCGTTGTAGTTGAAGCTGACCTTGTCGAAGGTCACCGCGCCGCCTGTGGTCTTGAGTTCGGTGGCGTCTGCGGCATCCTGCACTTTAGGCCCACGGGTCAGGGTCGCCATGCCGTCCTGGACGGTGCCGATGTTCTCGAACAGCGAGGTCATCTGCCACATGATCCAGTGCGACATGCCGTTGATGCGCAGCGCCATGGCGGTGATCGCCGCGACCGCACCGGTACCGACTTCGCCCTGATGCCACAGCCACAGCGCGTAGCCGCCGGCGCCCATGATCAGCGCGACCACCAGTGCCTGATTGACGATCTCGAACTGGCTGACCAGACGCATCTGGCGAAAGCCGGTCTGTTTGAAATCTTCCATCGCGGCCCGGGCGAAATGCGCCTCGCGCTTGGAGTGGGAGAACAGTTTTACCGTAGTGATGTTGGTGTAGGCATCCGACACGCGCCCGGTCATCGAAGAGCGTGCATTGGCCTGCTCCTGTCCAACCTGCCCCAGACGCGGCACGAAGTACCACATGGCCACGCCAAACAGGGCGATCCAGGCCAGGAACGGCAGCATCAGTTTCAGGGCAAAGCCGCCCGCCAGCGCGATGATCGCAATGAAATACACGCCGATACCGGGTGCGATTTCGATCACGGTGAACAGCACTTCGCGCACCGCGAGGGCAGTCTGCATGACCTTGGTGGTCACCCGGCCGGAGAATTCGTCGGAAAAGAACGACAGGCTCTGGCGCAGCATCAGCCGGTGGAAATCCCAGCGCAGGCGCAGCGGCAGGTTGATCGCCAGCACCTGGTGCTGAACCATGGTGCGCAGTGCAACCAGCAAGACGCTGGTCAGCAGGACCAGGCCGATGCCCCACAATACGCGGCTTTCCTGGCCGCCTGAATCGCCGCCGTTCTGCCACGCCGAAAGCAGGTCAACGACCTGTCCGAGGAATGAAAACAGCCAGGCTTCGTAGATCGACACCCCGGCGCTGAGCAGTGCCAGTGCGAGGATATAACCCCGGGCGCCACGGGTGCAGGCCCAGAGGAAACGAGCCAGGCCGACGGGGGGCGGTGGCACCTCGTCAGGCGGGAAAGGGTCGAGCCAACGCTCAAACACACGAAACATACGGGTCTCCATAACCATCAAGTCATGGGGATTCTGCCATCTATCGGGTGGCTTGAGGGGATCAATGGCAAGGGCGCGTGCTGTCTGCCAGTGGCAGGCCTGTGGTACGGCAGGCAGTTTGCGCCCTGTACGCTGACCAGATCAGCCAGCGTGGATGCGGCACTATTGCCCTTTGGTGCGGCTGCTGTCTTGCGAGCCTTCACCGCCTGAGGTCTTGCTGCCGAAGCCCGAATTGCCGCCGCTACCGGCTTCGCCACCGGAGCCTGGGAGGGCAGTGCCCTTGGTGGCCTGGCCGTTGGTGCCTTCGGGGCTGGATGATTTATCCGTCGAGGTGGATTTGCCGCTCGACGTCGATGCCGAGTTGCTCATGCCGCTGGAGGTGCTGCCTGGCGTGGTTTCAGCCATTACCGGCATTGCCAGTACACAGGTCAGGCCAGTCATGGCCATCAAGCAGGTCAGTTTCTTGTTCATTGGAATGACGCCTCATCGTTGGAAAAAACGGAGCAGGGCGATGGCGTCTTCGCCGATCGCAATATCCTTGTGACTGGCCGGCGCAGCGGAAAGGTTTGAAAAAATGCCGAATCTGCGATGAACGGTTGCAGCACTTCATGAATGAATGGAATGAGCCCGCGACTATTTATCGTTTGTCTTGCCCGGCAGCCCTCGCTTGAATGGACGCACTTTCACCAGGAACTGCGACAGGCCATGAATCAGGACTGCATCAGCCAATCGATCAACATCGTCCACCCCGTGGAACTGACCCATGGCCGCAACGCGCAGGTCTGGGATACCCACGGCAAGCGCTACATCGACTTCATTGCCGGTATCGGCGTGCTCAACCTGGGCCACTGCAACACCGCTGTGGTCGAGGCGATTCGCGAGCAGGCCGGGCGCATGGTCCACGCCGCGTTCAATGCCGTGCCCCACGATCAATACGGCGCGTACATGCGCGCCCTGGCGGGGTTCATTCCGGTCAGCTACCCGGTGTCCGGCATGCTCACCAACAGCGGCGCGGAAGCGGCGGAAAACGCCCTGAAGATCATTCGCGCCGCCACCGGCCGCGGCGCTGTCGTGGCCTTTGACGGTGGCTTTCATGGCCGCACCCTGGCGACCCTGAACCTCAACGGCAAGGTCGCGCCGTACAAACAGAAGGTCGGCAGCCTGCCGGGGCCGGTGTTTCACCTGCCATATCCAAGCGTCGACACTGGCGTCACCGCCGAGCAAGGGCTCAAGGCGCTGGAGCGGCTGATCAGCGTGGAGATCGATGTCGAGGAAATCGGTGCGATCTTCGTCGAGTCGGTGCAGGGTGAAGGTGGTTTCCTTGCCCTGGATGCCGGGTTTGCCAAATCCCTGCGCGGGTTCTGTGATCGCCACGGCATCGTGCTGGTCATCGACGAGGTGCAGTCCGGGTTTGGTCGCACCGGCGAGCGCTTCGGTTTCACCCGTCTGGGGATCGAGCCCGACCTGCTGTTGCTCGGCAAGAGCATGGCCGGCGGCGTGCCGCTGGGTGCGGTGGTCGGTCGCCGGGAGCTGCTGGACACCTTGCCCAAGGGCGGGCTGGGCGGCACCTATTCCGGCAACCCGCTGGCCTGCGCTGCAGGGCTGGCAACGCTTGCGCAGATGACCGATGAAAACCTCTCGCGCTGGGGCGAGGAGCAAGGGCAGGCGATCGCCCGCTATCATGCTCGCTGGAAAGAACGCTTCCCCTGTGTCGGGCGCCTGAGCGGCGTGGGCGCGATGCGCGGGCTGGAGCTGGTCAACCCTGACGGCAGCCCGGCGCCGCAGCACCTTTCGGCGATTCTGGCCAGCGCCCGTGAAGCCGGGCTGTTGCTGATGCCCAGCGGCAAGGCGCGGCATATCATCCGCCTGCTGCCGCCGTTGACCACCGAACCGGCCATTCTGGAAGAAGGCCTGAATATCCTGGAACAATGCCTGGCTCAACTGGCCTGAGCGGAGACCGTCCAATGAGCAATTTCGTTTCCCCTGATCGCATTCGCGCCGATTTTTCCCGGGCCATGAGCGCCATGTACCAGCAGGAGGTGCCTCTTTACGGGGACCTGATGCAACTGGTCGCCGACACCAACGCCCGCACGCTCCAGGCACAGCCTTCGCTGGCCCAGGCCTTGACCCACACCGGAGAAATCGAGCGCCTGGACCTTGAGCGACACGGCGCGATCCGCGTCGGCACCGCAGAAGAACTGGCGACCCTGGGCCGGCTGTTCGCGGTCATGGGCATGTTGCCGGTGGGCTATTACGACCTGACGCCAGCGGGCGTGCCCGTGCACTCCACCGCTTTTCGTGCGGTGGAGGAGGCGGCGTTGCGCGCCAGCCCGTTTCGCGTATTCACCTCGCTGCTGCGCCTGGAGCTGATCGAAGACACGCAGCTTCGCGCCTTCGCCGAGCGCACCCTGGCGGCGCGACAGATCTTCACCCCGCGGGTCATCGAGTTGATCGAACAGGCCGAGGGCGAAGGTGGCCTGAGCGAGGCGGCTGCCAGCGAGTTCGTGACCCAGGCGCTGGAAACCTTCCGCTGGCACGGGCAGGCCACGGTGAGCCTGGCCGATTATCAGCGTCTGGATGGTGCCCACCGCCTGATCGCCGACGTGGTGGCGTTCAAGGGCCCGCACATCAACCACCTGACGCCGCGCACCCTGGACATCGACAAGGTTCAGGCCGACATGCCGTCCCGTGGCATCACGCCCAAGGCCGTGATCGAAGGTCCGCCACGACGCCAGTGCCCGATCCTGCTGCGCCAGACCAGCTTCAAGGCGCTCAACGAAGCCATCGATTTCGTCGGTGCTCAGGGCGTGGAGCAGGGCAGTCACTCGGCGCGCTTTGGCGAGATTGAACAGCGCGGTGTGGCGCTGACGCCCGAGGGCAGGGCACTGTACGACTCCTTGCTGGGCCAGGCGCGGGAGGCGCTGGGGGGCTTCCCTTCAGAAGCCAACGCGCTGCGCTACAGCGAATTGCTGGCCGACGTCTTCAAGGCGTTCCCCGACGATTACGACACCCTGCGTCGCGAGCGACTGGCGTTCTTCCGCTACCGTGCCGTCGAGCCTACGGGCGCCGGGGACGAGGCGTCTGCCGATGTGGATGCGCTGCTGGCCAGCGGGCGTCTGGCCTGTGAGCCGCTGGTGTACGAGGACTTTTTGCCGGTCAGTGCCGCCGGGATCTTCCAGTCCAATCTGGGTGACAACGCCCAGGCTCAGTACGCGCAGGTGTCCAACCGTGACGCTTTCGAGCAGGCGCTGGGGCGTGAAACCCTGGATGAGCTGCAGATCTACGCGCGCACCCAGCAGGCCTCGCTGGACAACGCCCTCAAGGCGCTGGGCGTGCCCGGCCACGCTGCAGCGGTCTGACTCAAGGCCATTGTCGGTGCTTCATTGCACCGACAGGCCCTGGGCGATGGCGCTGGCTGTGTCGATATGGCACAGCCGGCCCTGATGGTCGAACAGCACCCATTCATTGCCCACGCAGCGCAGTTGCGCATGGTGCAGCGGCCAGTGCAGAACTGCGCACAGGCGGTCACTGCTGCGGTGAATGAAGTGCCAGCGGGCGTCATCCTCGCCGACCCCGTAGCAGACCACCAGCCACTGCTCGAACGGGTAGACGTGCAGCGGGTCGACCGACTCTTCAAGCAGGCCGGGCAAGCGATAGCCCTTGCTCGCGCCATTTTCGTGGACCATCAGCACCGGGTCGCTGTCGGCGGCGTACTTGATCCAGTATTCAGTGGTGCGGCCAGCGGCATTGAACACCTGGGCGCTGTGGGCCTGATGCCTGGCAGGCGTAGGCTCTCGGCTGAGCAGGCGGCGGTCGGGCAGGCGGTAGTGCCAGATCAGGCTCTCTTGCCCGGTGTGCAGCAAGGCTGACTCGTTGCGCTCGTCATCGCGGATGTAGGCCACTTTCCCCGGCAGGTCGCTGACGTGCCAGAGGGTTTCGAACTTGCGGTCCACGTCCACCACGCGCAACTGTTCGCCTCGGCCCACCGTCCAGGCGGTGCCGTCGAAGGTTCTGGCGAAGGCGTCGAGCATCAGCACCCCCATGTCGCTGGCGCTGCGATTGACCAGGTCCAGTTTGCAGATGCGCCAGACATCGCCGCGCCGGGCCAGCGCCAGTGCAACCTGACGGCTCTGGCCCTGGACGATGACCTGGGTCGGCACCGGGAAGTGAAAGAGCGTCTTGCCTCTGGCGTCGACCACCAGTGCGCCAGCCTCGCCCAGCGCCAGCAGGAAGCGTCCGTCGGGCAGCGGCACCGCGTCAGAGATGCTGCGGTTGCCCGGCTCCGGCGCGGTGAAGTTCAATGGCTGGCTTGCCCGTTCGAGGCCCTGGCTGGCGAGTCTGTTGCGCGGCAGGGCGTTGCCGGGCAGGTCGGCCTGCAGCAGTTTGTCCTTGCTCATCTTCACCAGCGCTTGCAGCTGGTTCTGGCTGAGATACGCCTGCGGCCCGGCCTGATCGCAGAGCATGGCCCGCACGGTCGCGGCGGCGAGCCAGGCCAGCGCCGGGCTGTGGGTCTTGTGGGCCAGCAGCGCCTGGGCCAGGGTGGCGCGATCGGTGATGCGCTCGGGGTCGTTGCGCAGCTTGTCGACGAAGGCTTCGTAGCGGGTGAGGGTGTCGGGAAGCAGGATGGCCCGCTTGACCAGCGCGCTAATGGCCAGGCTGCCGCCAGCGGATTCGGCGGCGAGCAGCCATTGCGCGGCGCGCTCGCGTTCGGCCGCAAGGCTCCAGATCACGTCCACCGCCTGCAGCCACAGGCCTTTGTCGATCAGCGCCAGCGCCCATTCCAGGCGCAGGCGTGCAGCGGCGTCAGGCCACTTCTTCTCGAGCAGGATCACTGCGTCGCAGAACGCATTGTCCCGCCGCGTCACCTGCAATGCCCGTTGCCAGTCCCCGGCCAGGCACAGCAGGCGCACGATGGTCGAGGACGGCATGTCCCAGGCCAGCGCCAGTTCGGCGGCCTGCTGCTGACGCTGGTGTTTTTCCAGGTAGTCGAGTGCTTCCTGTCGGGCCCTGAGCAGTTCGGCCAGGACGAACACCGCTTCTTCGATGCGCCCCTCGCGGTCCAGCCGCTCGAAAGAGGCCCGGTAGATCTTCTTCAGATGGTCTTCCAGATCGGCTTCGAACAGCATGTTCGAACGTGGCCCCGACTGCTGCGAAAGGGTCAGGTCGTTGCGCCGGGTGGGCGTGCCGAATGCCTGGCCGCCATCAGGATCGCCGCTGCCCAGCGGGATGGCGTGGCGCAGTGCTTCTTGCAAATCGCCATTCTCGAACATCTCCAGCATGCGCTGCATATACGCCGCCTGACGCTTGCCGTACAGCGCCGACAGCCGCGAGTTCCGGGTCAGGCGCGTCAGCCAGCGCCGCCACCTGGCCGGACCACGCGGCTTGCCCGATGCCCTCGCCGTAATGCCCGCTTGTACAGGCCGGGCGGCGGGTGCAGCGTTGCCTTTGGCGGTCGCTTTGACGGCGGCGGTGCCTGCCTCGCCGCGGCGCATCCAGGCGCGCACCGCAATCAGCGCCAGGGTCAGGAGCAGCGACCCTGCGATTGTCCAGAACACCGCGCTGCCCAGATCGAATGTCGATGGGTCTGCCGCACGCGCAGGCTTGACCGCCCTGGCCGCAGAACCCGCCGGGCTCACTTGGGAATTGTTGTAAGTGTGCAGCCCGTAGAGCCCGAAACCCACGGCCACGGCGACGTAACCGGCCATGCTGTCTTTGATCAGGCCGGCGTTTTGCGGAGCATTCACCGGATTGGGCGTGGGTTTGGCAGCAGGTTTGCTGTTTGCCGTCGCCGTGCGCTGGCGCTCGAGCAGCGCTCGCATCACCGCCTCCCGCTCGGGGCTGACCGGGGCGAGGGCATCGCCGAGGATTTCGCGGATGTCGGTCTGCACGGCCAGTGGCTCGGTTTCGGCTTCGGGGAGCACGTCGCGGCAGTCATAGGTGTCGAGCAGGGCGTACTGGCTGACGTCGATCCACTGGCCCGGTGTCAGGGTCGTGGCATCGCGCAGGTGCAGGGCGTTGACCTGGGTGCCGCGCACCAGCCAGATATCGGCGTGGGCCAGGCGCTGGATTTCTTCATCCCTCAGCCGTGCCGAGCAGAGCGTGCGGCCCTGGCGGATCAGCGGCCAGCCGGCAAGGCCCTCGCACAGCCTCGAACTGGCCTTGGGAAAGCGCAGCAGGTCGCCCTCGGCAAAGCGAAAGGCCCGGGCGCCGGTCTGCCAGTGGGCGAGGATCAGGCGAGCCCGTTCCTGCTCGCTGAAGCGCTCGGCGGGAAACCACAGTGCTTCGATCTGCTGGTAGCCGGTCAGCGCCGGACGGCGAATGGTGACTGCGTCAGGTCCGGACATGGGCGTTGTCCTCCGCATCCGCTTGTGTCTGATTGCACATGATCTGCAACACCCGGTGGTCAGTGCGCACCGAATACACCACCAGTTCCCTGGCCTTGGTCAGCGCGGCAATGAGCCCGCTCATCGGGCAGAAGCTGATGCGTACGATGGTGTCGTTGGTGGTGAACAGCACGTGTTGCTCGCCGCGCTGGTACAGCGAGACAGTGCGCTGGATGGGGCCGGTCAGGACCATGGAAAACACCCCTTCGTCGTCGATCAGCAGCCCCAGGCCTTTCCAGCCGGGGGCGAGGTCAAGCTGTTCGGTCTGCCCGTCCGGCGACACCAGTTGCCACTGTTGCTGATCCTCGACCTGGCGCATCCAGGCGCAGCCGGCAAAGGCCTGCTCCCAGCGAGAACTGGCCGGGAACAGTACCTGATCGACCTGTCTGGCCGTACCGACCACATGGCCCTGGCTCTGGGTGAGCCAGGGATTGATCCGGTGCACGTAGAGCCTGCCGGCATCCAGGCGCAGATAGGCCAGCATGCTGCGGTCGACCTGGGCCATGCCCACCACCTTATCGGCCATGGAGTGGGTGATACCGGGCTGGTGCGGGGTGGGCAGCTTGCCGTTGTCGATCACCCAGAACGCCAGATGGCCCTGGTTGTCGAGCAGGAACACTCGGCCATAGGTGCCGTTGTGCAACCAGATCACCGGCAGCAGCGCAGCGGTGCCCACAGGCGCCTGCAGTTGCTCGCGGCCTGGCCTTGGAACGTGCTTGACCCCGGCCATGTTCCAGAACACCAGTTGTTCATCCATGCTCAGGATCGCCCCGGGCATGCGCCCCGGGAAGGTAATGGCCAGCGGCGTGCCCCGTGCGCTCCAGTGAGTCTGGCGCACGTCGAGGGGTTTTTTCTGCCGTGGTGCCGGCAGCTTGATGACCACCAGACCCGGCTCGTCGAGCATTTTCAGGGCGACATGGCTGCCGTTGTTGGCAATGATCGGTGCCAGCGTCAACGCGACCCGAGGAATGTGCGCCTTGATCGCTGTGCGGGCGATCTGCCGGGCGATGTCGAACTCGCCTTTGATCAGTTGTAGCGCCATGCGCGGCTCGGGGTTGGGCAGGGCGACTTCCCGCGCCGTGCCGCCTTGCACCGCGAAGGTCAGGCTATGGCCGTCGAGGCTGCGCTGGATGTGCACCCGGTGGGTACAGGTGCTGGCATCGGTGGCGGGCAGGCGCTGGCCGACGAGCCAGCGTTCGCCGCTGTCGTACGCCTGTTCCGCGAGCCAGTCGCGCCAGGCGTGCCAGTGTTCATCGCTGACGGTGTGGTAGGTGCGGGCGTCGAGCAATTGCTTGAGGTGCGCCGCGTCCTTGAACTCATGCAGGTGCGGCCTGTTCTGCAGGACGCCCCAGCGCAATTCTGCACCGGCTTCGCGGGCACGGCGGGCAAGCAGGATCAGCAATGCCAGGTGCACCAGCCTCGGTCCGCCCAGTTGCAGGGGGCCTGCATCGAACAGCACGACGATCATCCGATTGGCCTGATGGGTGCGGTATTGCGGCGCCAGAAACAGATGCTCGCCCACCGCCGCCCGACGCAGGAATTCATCGGGCAATTCCTCGGCCAGCAACCACTCGCTGGTCAGGAGGCGCTCATAGGGGCCACGACGCTGCAGGTCGCCCAGGCCGTCGGGTTCGGGCACGCCGCCCTGGTGCATGCCGCGCAACGGGCCGAGCAGCGGATTGAGGCGGGCGAAGAGGTCCGCCAGCAGGGGCAGTTGTCCGGGGGTGAACCATTGCAGCCATTCGCGCCAGGGGTGCAGGGATTGCGGTAATTGCATCAGCGACCTGCCCACCCGTCATGAATGCGTTGCAGATGCCGGGCCGTGACAGGCAGGCATCGGTCCAGCGGCAGCACCACGGCGGGTGCATGCCACAGCAGAAGCGGCGCGCGGGCGAATCGGTCGAGCAGCGCCTGGCCAATCAGATCCAGTGGCACATCGGGTTCCCAACTGGTGGGCAGCCACAGGCCGGGCGCGGCGGGCTCGGCGCAGGCGTACTCGACGCCCTCGACCCACGGCAGGTCAACGGCATCTGCGGTGACGATCAGCACATCGTGGTTGGCGGTGGCTTGCAGGCGCGCGGTCTGTTCCTCGGGCATGCGCAGCAGCCTTGCGTGCAGGCGTGCGCAGGCTTCGCCCCAGGCCACCGCCGCCTGGGGTTGGCCGGGCTCGCGCCGCGCCCGCCAGTTCCAGTCGATGGCAGGGGCGCTGGCCATGTTCGTCATGCCTGGGCCGTCAGCAGGTGGGCCACGCGACCTCGGGCCTCGTGCAGGCGCGCAGGGATGGTCTGGCTGTTGAAATTGGCATCGATCTCCCGCAGCAGCGCTTCGAGCAACGGGCTGGCCGGCGGTTCGCTGCGGCTCAGGTAATCCTCGGCGGTTTGAAGCAGACGATGCAGGCGCGCCATGGGTTGCAGCGTCGCTTCCTCCACGGCGCTGAACAGGTGGCTGTTGCTGCATTGGGCGAACAGGTCCTGCAACACCTCACGGCCGTGCTGCTGGATCTCCCGGGTCGGCAGCACGTAGAGCAGCGGCCAGAGGTCGGCTTCGGTGGCCAGGCGCTGCCCGCGCAACAGCGCTGCGGCGGCGATCAGGCGCTGAGACTTGACGATGCGCCGGTCCGACAGCTGAATGCCGGCCTCGCGCAACCGGCGAATGGCCTGGGCCAGCGCCGGGCGGACCTGGGCCAGATCGACGTCCTTGAGCGCCTGGCCCAGGGTGTCCAGTTGGGTCAGGCCGAGCAACTGTGGCACCGGACGCTGCTCCGACTGCCAGCCGCCGGCGAGCATCGCTTCGAGCTGGTTGTCGGGCACGGCATCGACGAACAGGTGCAGCAGGAAGCGGTCACCGAAGGCCGCCAGCGACTCGTCGTCGGGCAGGCCGTTCGCCGCGCCGACACAGACCCGCAACGGGCACTGCACCTGGGTGTGGCCGCGGCGGAAACGCCGTTCGTTGAGAACGCCCAGCAGGGTGTTGAGGATGGCGGTGGAACCCAGGAAAACCTCGTCCAGAAACACGATGTCGGCTTCGGGCAGCATGCCGCTGATGTCGGTTTCCACGGTGCCTTCGCGCAGTTTTTTCAGATCCACCGTGCCGAACAGCTCCGAAGGCTCGGTGAAGCGCCCCAGCAGGTACTCGAAATAACGCCCGCCCATGGACTGCGCAACCCGGCGCACCACGGCGCTCTTGGCGGTGCCGGGCGGGCCGACCACCAGGATGTGCTCCTGGGCGACGGCCGCCAGCACGATCAACTCGGCCAGTTGTTCACGGCCAACCAGGCCCTCGGTGGCGGCGCGGACGGCATGGCGGATCTGGGTGGCTGCGAGGTCGAGCGAAGCGGACATGGGGGCATCTTCCCTGATTCTTGAAGGGGGCTATCTTGCCTGAAGGCGAGGGCGAACTGGCAAATTCATCGGCACGCAAGGCCCAATCTTGAGCCTTGCGCGCGGTCAATCGCGGCTCAACTGCGCCTGCAGCCAGTGGCTGAAGCTGCGCGCCATGGGATCGTTCTCGCTGTCGCGATGGGTCAGCATGGCCCAGTTCGGTCCGCGAATGGTGCCCTCCACCAGCGGCTGCAACAGCCCCTTGGCGCGGGCATCCTGGCCGAGCAACTGGCTGACCAGTGCGATGCCCAGCCCGCTGCAGGCGGCGTCCAGCAACAGGCCCGGATCGGAAAAATTCAGCCCCTGATCCTGCTGCCCGACATCGACGCCGGCCTCCACCGCCCAGTGATTCCAGTCCATCTCCCGCTCGCCGTGCAGCGTGGTGCGCAGTGCCGGCGCCACTGAGAACAGGTCTGGGTGGCACGCCGGATACAGCCGGTCGGCGTACAGCACCTTGAAGCTGCATTCGGCCTGAGAGCTGATGTCGTCGCGCACGGCGATATCGATGGTCTGGGTCGCCATGTCCGGCACTTCATCGGTAGTGAACAGCCACAGGTCGATCCGCGGATGCTCACGCCGGAACTCCCCAAGGCGAGGCAACAGCCAGTGTCGGGCGAAGGCCGGGGTGGTGTTGAGCACCAACTGGTTGGGCTTCTGATACTGGCCCAGACGGCGGATACCCACCGCAAGCTGTTGCAGCATGGCCTGGGTGGTGCTGAGCAGGTCGTGGCCGGCGTCGGTCAGGTTGACGCTGCGCCCGCTGCGGTAGAACAGCGGCTGTTCGAGATACGCCTCAAGGCTGCGAATCTGCTGGCTGATTGCGGATTGAGTGAGGTTCAGCTCGTCGGCCGCCTTGTGAAAACTGCCCAGTCGGGCGGCCGCTTCAAAGCCTCGAAGCGAGCTGAGTGGTGGCCAGTGTTTAAGCATGATCGATAAGCTCCCCTAATCAGTTTTCGGCAAAATCCATCGTTTGTCCGCCTGTTTTGCCGCACGTAGCATGGAATCCAACGCCAGCACGGCTGTTGCCATTGAACACAATGGCTTAACTCTAAGGGCTTTTTCCATGCAGCAGAACAACAAAAACAGCAGCGGCTGGCGCATGCCCGCCGAATGGGTGAACCACGCAGCGACCTGGATGGTGTGGCCGCACAATCAGGCGCTGTGGGAGTCGGGTTGGCGCGTGACCCTGCCACAGGTGCAGGAAGATTTCGCCGGAGTGGCCAACGCCATCGCCCGCTTCGAGCCGGTCAAGATGGTGGTCGACCCGAGCGCCGTTGCCAGCGCCGAACGCCTGTGCGGACCGAACATCGAGCTGATCCCGCTGGCGGTCAACGACAGTTGGTGCCGCGACTCCGGCCCCAGTTTCGTCTGCCACCCTGAACAGGGGCTGGCCGGGGTGAGCTGGCGTTTCAACGCCTGGGGCGGCAAATCGGTCCACGACCTGGACGAAGGCTTGGCGCGCCGCGTGCTCAACCTGCTGGGCGGACAGTGCTTTGGCACGCCGCTGGCCAATGAGGGCGGGGCGATTCATGTGGACGGCGAGGGCACGCTGATCACCACCGAATCGGTGCTGCTCAACCCCAATCGCAACCCCGGCGTGACCAAGGCCGACTTTGAGGAAGTGTTCAGCCGCCTGCTCGGCGTGACCAAGACCATCTGGCTGCCGGGCGATCCGGATTACGTCACCGGCGACATGACTGACGGCCACGTCGATGGCGTCTGCGCCTTTGCCCGCCCCGGTGTGCTGCTGGTCGATGCCACCCGCGACCAGAACTCGGTGTACGCCAAGGTGGCGCGGGAAAATCGCCGGGCGCTGGAGCTGGCCACTGATGCCCGAGGCCGCCGCTTCGAGCTGATCGAACTGTTCGAAGCCAGCGAGGCGGTGGACCCGGAGGCCGACGTGTTCTGCGCGTCGTACACCAATTTCTACATCTGTAACGGTGCGATCATCATGCCGGCTTACGGGATCGAGGCAGACCAGGTCGCGGCGCAGACCCTGGCCTACGCCTTCCCCGGTCGCGAAGTGGTGCCGGTGCGCATCAACCATCTGGCCCACGGCGGCGGCGGGGTGCATTGCATCACCCAGCAGCAGCCTGCCTGGCCGGTGGAGCCCTGAGCCATGACCGTGATCAACGTCGCCACCACGCAAATGCCGTGCACCTGGGATCTGCCGAAGAACCTCGACCGCGCCGAACACCTGGTGCGTGAAGCCGCCGCTCAGGGCGCCCAGGTGATTCTGCTGCAGGAGCTGTTCGCCACGCCGTATTTCTGCATCGAGCAAGACCACCGGCACCTGGCGCTGGCTCAGGAGTACGGCAACAGCGCCATCCTCAAGCGTTTCGCCGACCTTGCCCGGGAGCTGGGCGTGGTGCTGCCCTTGAGCTGGTTCGAGAAGGCTGGCAATGCCTACTTCAACTCACTGAGCGTGGCCGACGCCGACGGCCGCCTGCTGGGTGTGTATCGCAAGACCCATATTCCCAATGCCATCGGCTATCAAGAGAAGGAATATTTCAGCCCCGGCGATACCGGTTTCCGGGTCTGGGACACCGCCTTCGCGCGCCTTGGCCTGGGCATCTGCTGGGATCAGTGGTTCCCCGAAACGGCGCGCTGCCTGGCGTTGATGGGCGCCGAAGTGCTGCTGTTTCCCACCGCCATCGGCTCCGAGCCCGGCTGCGCCACCCTGGATTCCCGCGACCATTGGCAGATGACCATGCGCGGCCACGCTGCGGCCAATCTGCTGCCGGTGATGGCGTCCAATCGCGTGGGCTGTGAAGTGGCGGCCAGCGATGCGGACCTGCAAATGCGCTTCTACGGCTCCTCGTTCATCTGCGATCACAAGGGCAAGCTGCTCGCCGAAGCAGACCGCGAGAGCTGCGGCGTTACGTTGCAGCGCCTGGACCTAGGGGCCATGGAACAGGAGCGCCTGACCTGGGGCATCTTCCGCGACCGTCGCCCGGAGATGTACGGAGCGCTGTTGAGCCAGGACGGTCGTCGCCTTCATTCACGCTGGAACGGGCAAGGAGTCTGATATGCGCATCGCTAGCCGATATTTGCTTGGCGCACTGGCTCTGGCCTGCGCAATCCCCGCCGCTCAGGCCGAGGAGAAAATCCTGCGGCTGTACAACTGGGCCGACTATTTTGCCGAAGCCACGCTCACCCGTTTCACCACTGAGACCGGCATCCGGGTGATCTACGACGTGATGGACGGCAGCGAAACCCTGGAGGCCAAGCTGCTGGCCGGCGGCAGTGGTTATGACCTGATCTTTCCCGGCGACACCGTGGCCGAGCGCTTGATGCGCGCCGGCAGCCTGCAGCCGCTGGATCAGGGCAAGATCACCGCGCTGGGCGACATCGAGCCCGGTTTGCAGGCGCTGCACAACCATTACGAGCATTCGAGCCAGGCCACGGTGCCCTACACCTGGGGCACCATCGGCCTGACCTACAACGCCGAGCAGATCAAACAGCGCATGAGCGATGCGCCGGTCAACAGCCTGGACATGTTGTTCAAGCCGGAACTGGCGGCGAAATTCGCCGATTGCGGGATCTCGATGATCGATTCCCCCGACGAAGTGCTGGCCGTGGTGCTCAACTACCTGGGCCGCGATCCACGCAGCGGCAAGCGCGAAGACCTCGCCGCCGCCAGTGACCTGCTGCGCAAGCTGCGGCCCTACATTCGCAAGTTCCAGTCGCAGCCTGTGACCGATCTGGTCAACGGCAACCTGTGCCTGTCGCTGGGCTACAGCGGCGACATGACCCAGGCCCAGCGCACCTCGGACAGCGCCGGCAAGACCACGCGCTTCCAGTACCGCATCCCCAAGGAGGGCACCACGGTGTGGATGGACACCATGGCCATTCCCGTGGACGCCCGGCATCCGGACTACGCCTACGCTTTCATCAACTTCGTGATGCGCCCGGAGAACATGGCCGCCATCAGCAATTTCACTGGCTACCCGACCTCCAACGCCAAGGCGCGCCCGATGGTCGATGCCTCCATGCGCGACAACCCGGACATCTATCTTGATGAAGCCACTTATAAACGCCTGATCCCGGGCAAAGACATTCCCCAGGCCGACATGCGGGCGCGCATGCGCACCTGGACCCAATTCAAAACCGCAACTGCAAAGTGATTCAGGAAGCTATTCATGCCGACCCGTCGAGAATTCATCAAACAGGTATCAGTCGCTGCCAGCGTGGGCGCCGCCGTCATGGGGCTGGGCCTGTCACCGGCCAGGCTCCTGGCCGCGGGGCAGGGCCGTTGGTTCATGCCCGACGAAGGCGAAAAACACGAACGGGCCTTCATCGCCTTTGGTGCGCAGGAGGCGATCTGGGAGGACTTCACTGAAGATGTGCAGGCGGCGCTGGGACGTATTGCCCGTGCCATCGCCCGTTTCGAACCGGTCACGGTGTTCTGCCGCGAAAGCGAGCGCAGCCTGGCAGAAGACCACTGCGGCAGCGCCAACGTCACCTACGTGACCGCCGCACTGGATGACATCTGGATGCGGGATATCAGCGCCAACTTCGTGGTCGACGATAACGGCGCGCTGGGCGCGGTGGATTTCAACTTCAACGGCTGGGGCGACAAACAGCAGCACGGCAAGGATGCGAAGATCGCTCGGCGGGTCGCCAGTGAGGCCCAGGCCAGCTATCAGCGCAGCGAGCTGGTGGGCGAGGGTGGCGGTATCGAGGTCGATGGCCACGGCACCGGGATCATGACTGAAAGCAGTTGGATCAACAGCAACCGTAACCCTGACTGGAGCAAGGCCGACGTCGAGAAGGAGTTGAAGCAGCGGCTGGGGCTGCGCAAGATCATCTGGCTGCCGGGGATCAAGGGCAAGGACATCACTGATGCTCATGTGGACTTTTATGCGCGCTTCATCAGTCCCGGGGTGGTGCTTGCCAACCTGGACACAGACCCCGAGTCCTATGATCACAAGGTCACCCTGGCGCACCTTGAGATTCTCAAGGCCGCCACCGACGCCGACGGCCGTCCGCTGCAGGTGCACACCGTGTCGCCGCCGCTCAATCCGCGCAAGAGCAAGTTCAACAAGGGCAATGGGGATTTTGCGGCGGGGTACATCAATTACTTCGTTATCAACGGCGCAGTGATCGCTCCCGAATTTGGCGACAAGGCGGCGGACAAGAAAGCCTATGACCTGCTGACCCGGCTCTACCCGAATCGCGAAGTGGTGCAGCTCAACATCGACGCCATTGCCGCCGGTGGCGGCGGGATACATTGCGTGACCAGTCATCAACCGGGCTAGTAGCCCATGCCCGAGACGGGCATAGACCCGTTGCAGTTCGCTTCGCCGATGGGGGCGCGCAGTTGAATCTGTGGGAGCGTGGCTTGCCCGCGAAGGCATCAGCCCAGGCGCTACAAGGTCGCCTGGCCTGATGCCTTCGCGGGCAAGCCCGCTTGTATGGTAGGACTCGAAGGGGTGGGTGGGACCAAAAGCCAGCTTCTGACTGTTAGCCGCAGTACAGACCGTGGGAGAAATCGTCCCCACCC
>NZ_JBIVCX010000003.1:183660-852941 GCF_044746825.1 Pseudomonas sp. NPDC090201 | reverse complement strand
CTCCCACGGTCTGTACTGCGGCTAACAGTCAGAAGCTGGCTTTTGGTCCCACCCACCCCTTCGAGTCCTACCATACAAGCTGGCTTGCCAGCGAAGGCGTAGGGCCAGTCGCCACAGGGTTGGATGACACACCGCTTTCGCGGGCAAGCCCGCTCCCACAGATTGCGCATTGCGCTGATCCCGAGATCGCCCCCGCCGGCAAGCCGTGCTGCTACAAATACGCATGTCAGGCCGATCCGATGGACGCCGCTTTAGATATCCAGCTGATCGGGGCGAATGCCGAAAGCTCTGGAAATCCTTTCACGGGTCAATTTGCGAGGGCGAGAAACCGACTCCTGCTGAGCATAAGCGGGCTGTGAGATTCCCAGTCGCCTGGCGACCTCATCCTGGGTCAGATCCAGGTACTCCCGCCAGGCGCGAATCGGCGTTGCACCTTCGACCATCAGGCTGACAACTTCATGGGGGATCAGATCGGCCCCACCGTGTTGACCGATATAGTCGTCGTAGGGGATGACCACAAACGCAGGCTTGCCGTCAGGGCCGTTGATGATTTGTACGTTGTTAGTAGGTGCGCTCATCGCGTTTCTTGACCTCTTGGACACTGACGATTCTGATACTGCCTTCCCAGTCGAACAAAACCCTATAGTCACCCACCCGCAGTCGGTAGCCGTATTGATGGTTGACCAGGGACTTGACGTTGGTCACATCTGGCATGGTCGCGAGCCCGCCCACGGCATCCCGGATCTGGAGCTGATGTTGTGAGTGCAATTTCAGGAGCTGCTTAACGGCTTTCCTTGTCCACCCGATCCTGTTCATATTTTCCTATAAGACTTTAATAAGTCTAGTCTTGATATTACTTATAATGGATGGGCCATGCTAGCGGTCAATCGCACTCGTACCAAGATTCAGGCAGACTCCACCCACCTCTAAAAACAATTCGTGATGTGTATGAACCCTCAAACCCCTCGCTGCGCGGACGTCTGCCATGTTTGCCCTTGACCACGCCCTGGCCCAGGACATCGTTGACCGGGCGATGGCGATTCTGCCGTGCAACGTCAATGTGATGGATTACCTGGGGATCATCATCGGCAGCGGCGAGGCTGAGCGGTTGTATACGCGGCATGAGGGCGCGCAGTTGGTGCTGGCCAACAGTCGGGTGGTGGAGATCGATTCCCATACCGCCAAGCGCCTCAATGGCGTGCGGCCGGGGGTGAATCTGCCGTTGATGCTGGATGACAAGCTGGTCGGCGTGCTGGGCATCACCGGCGAGCCGGACGAGGTGCGGGTCTACGGGGCGCTGGTGAAGATGACCGCCGAGATGCTGCTGGAGCATCGCAGGCAGCAGGCGGACCAGCAGTGGCGGCATCAGCGCAGTGAAGACCTGCTGTCCCGGCTGTTGCTGGGCGACAACCCCACGCACCTGATCGACGAAGCCGAGCAACTGGGCCTGCAACCGCAATTGCCGCGTCAGGCGGTGCTGATCGAGTTGCCCGAGGGCGCAGCTTATGCCGGGCAGGTGGCCGCCTGGCTCAATGGTCGTTATGCCAATAGCTGGTGTGTGTCCTGCGAGCCGGGCCTGGTGTACTGGTGCCGGGCGGCGGGCAAAGATCGCGAAGATGCGCTGCTGCTCGAGCAGTTCGACGAGCAGGGCTGGCCGGTACGGCGCATGGCCACGGCGGAGCCTTCCAGTGATCTGGCTTCGCTGCGCAACGCCTGTGCCGCCGCCCGGGACCTGCTCGATTATGCCCGCCACGTTCAGCCCGAGCGCAAGCTGCTGCGCCTGGCGGTGCATCGGCTGGCGGTGCTGTTCTGGCGCAACCGTGATGACTGGCTGGCCGAAGGCGTCGCCGAGCCGGTGTTGCGTCTGCAAGGCAACGGGCAATTGCTCGACACGTTGCGCGCCTGGTTCGATTACAGCGGGGAAAACCAGGCCTGCGCCGATGCCCTGGGCATCCATCGCAACAGCTTGCGTTACCGGCTGGAAAAGATCGCCGAGGTCAGCGGCTGCGATCCCTACCGCACCGACGATCTGTTGCGGCTGTACCTGGGGATGCAGATGCTGCCGCGCTGACATCGGTCGCACCGCAAACCCTGTAGGAGTGAGCTTGCTCGCGATTGGCGTTCGTCCAGTCACTGTGCGTCGCCTGATCGACCGGATCGCGAGCAAGCTCACTCCTACAGGGTCGAGGCGTTCTTAGAGATCTACGGCTTCAACGACTTCAACCCGCCCGCGCACCCGCTTGGCGCGGTACAGGGCCTTGTCCACCGCGCGCAGCAGGGTTTCGAAATCGGCGCGGCTGTCCATCGCCCCGGTCTGGGCAAGGCCTGCGCTGAAGCCGATCGGCAAGGGCAGCGATGGCGTGCGCGCTTCCTCGCTCAGCGCCTCGCGCAGCCTCCCCATGAAATGCTGGGCCTGGGCGATGTCGGTGCCGGGGAACACCAGCAGGAACTCCTCGCCACCCCAGCGCACGAACACGTCGTCCGCCCGCTTGAGCCGGTTGACCGTGCGGGCGAACAATTGCAGCGCCGCATCCCCGGTGGCGTGGCCGAACTGGTCGTTGATGCGCTTGAAGTTGTCCAGGTCGATCATCGCCACCGAGAGTGGATAGCGTTGCGTCGCGTTCTGCCGTCGTTCCTGTTGCAGGATGCTCGACACCGCCCCCCGGCGGTTGAGCGCGCCGGTCAGGGTGTCGGTGACGCTCAATTGCACCACTTGCTGGCGCAACTGCTCTTGCAGCATCAGGGCGAAGCTCAGGGTGAACAGGAACGAGACCATGAAATCCATCCCCAGAGCGGGCAGGGAAAACATGTCCGGCTCGCTGAAATCCAGGGCAGGCGGCGGATCCAGTGCCAGGGTGACGGTGGAGTGGGCATGAAACATCAATAATGCCACGTGCCCGGCCAGCAGCGCCCAGGCCCCGCGAAACTGCCTTCTCAAAGTCCAGGTCACCGCGAACTGAATGCCAATGGTGACGACGCACAACAGGAAAAACCACGGCAACATGAAGCCGTTGTGCAGCAGCACACTGGCCCCTGCGCCATACATCGCAAGTGGCGCCAGCAGGATGCGCCCATGCCAGCGCCAGTCGCGGCGGCGTTCGGCCAGTTGATGCAGGGCCAGGGTATGGCAGCCGATGGCTAGCAACAGTCCGGCGGTGTTGGCGATGAATGCCGTTTGCGGGGCAAGCAGGCCCAGCCACGCAGGACCCTGTGCAATGACGCCGGGCTGGAGCAGATCCACCGCGCGGTAGGCGGCCAGCACCAGGTCTCCGGCAATCCACCAATGCAGCGGCGCACGGTGGCTGCTGGTGCCGACATACGACAGGCACAGCATCAGCGTGGTCATGAGTCCGAAGGGAATGATGATGAACAGCAGGGTGACCGGATCGTTCAGCAGCATAAATCGACGGCTTTCATCGGCGAGGGACGGTCTGCGGGATGGCCAGAGACCTTAAATAAATAGTGGCTATATAGTGTCATAGTTGTCAGAAAAAGTGGCATTAAGACCTGCGACTCTTTTTCTATAGGTAAGAACCAGCACAGCGTCGATTGCCGGTCGTCGCGCCGGAGATTTTTGTTCATATGAACAACGCGGTTCATTGGGCGTTGTGCGACGGGCTGGCGGAAAATCTCGCCGCTAATGAGAAGATCGCGACTATCGGATAAGGAGAACAACATGAAAATCGTCATCGCCCCGGATTCCTTCAAGGACAGCCTCAGTGCCCAAGGCGTGGCCCAGGCAATCGCCAGCGGTTTGCGGGAAGTGTGGCCCGACGCGCAGCTTGTCGAGTGCCCCATGGCCGATGGCGGCGAGGGCACCATCGAAGCGGTGCTGGCCGCCTGCGACGGGCGGTGGATGCAGAACCAGGTGACAGGTCCTCTGGGCCACAGCGTTCAGGCGCAGTGGGGGTGGCTGGCCGAGACGCGCACCGCGATCATCGAGATGGCCATGGCCAGCGGTCTGCAATTGCTGACCCTGGAGCAGCGCGATGCCACCGTGACCACCACCTACGGCACGGGCGAACTGATCGCCGCCGCGCTGGATGCCGGTGCGCAGCGGATCATTCTGGCCATCGGCGGCAGCGCCACCAACGACGCAGGCACCGGCATGCTCGCAGCGCTCGGCGCACGCTTTCTCGACAGCCAGGATGAACCCTTGCCGCCGGGCGGCCTGGCGTTGGCGAAGGTTGCACGCATCGACGTCGATCATCTGGATGCGCGCCTGAAGGATGTGCAGTTCGAGGTGGCCGCCGACGTCAACAACCCACTGTGCGGCCCCCACGGCGCTTCGCACATCTTCGGCCCGCAGAAAGGCGCTTCGCCTGAGCAGGTGCTGGCGCTGGATGCCGCCCTGAAACACTTTGCCGAACACTCGGCGCAGGTGCTGGGCCGCGATGAGAGCGAACACCCCGGCAGCGGCGCCGCGGGCGGCATGGGCTTTGCGGCCAAGGCGTACCTGAGTGCGTCGTTCCGCCCGGGCGTCGAGGTGGTGGCGGACCTGACCGGCCTTGCCGACGCGCTTGAGGGCGCTGATCTTGTCATCACCGGCGAAGGCCGGTTCGATGCCCAGACCCTGCGCGGCAAGACGCCGTTTGGCGTCGCCAGAATCGCCCAGCGCAAGCAAGTCCCGGTGATTGTGCTGGCCGGCACCCTGGGCGACGGCTATGCCGACCTGTACGAGCACGGCATCAGCGCTGCCTTTGCCTTGACCAGCGGGCCGATGACCCTGGAGCAGGCCTGCCGCAACGCCGAAACCCTGCTGCATGACCGTGCCCGGGACCTGGCGCGGGTCTGGCGCCTGGCCGCACGCTGAGGCCCGCAACTTCCGTATTGCAGCCGGGCGGCTATGCTCTAACCCGAGCTCGCCCGCGTGAGGTTCTTGCCAGGGGCGCAAGAGACGCGGGATGCAGGGCAGGGAGGTGCAGGTGCAAGGTGCGGAACTGGAAGTTCTGGTGGTCGATGACCAGGAAGAAAACCTGGAGCAAATGCAGGAGTTGCTCGAAGACCTCGGCAGAACGGTTCGCTGTGCCGACTCTGGAGCCAAGGCGCTGACGTGTCTGGCCACGGGCAGGATCGGCCTGGTGCTGATGGACGTGCAGATGCCGGGCATGGACGGCTTCGAAGTCGCACGGCGGATGCGTGCCGACCCCGACACCCGTTTCACGCCGATCATTTTCATCTCGGGCATGCGCCAGACCGAGGAGGTGCTCGACCAGGGCTACTCCGCCGGCGCGGTCGATTTCATGACCAAACCTGTGCACCCCACGTTGCTGCTGCACAAGGCTCGCGTGCTGCTGGCCCATGATGGCTACCGGCGCGGGCTGATCCAGACCACGGCGCAACTGGAGCAGGCCCGGGCATTCAATGCCTCGATCCTGGACAACACCGCCGAAGGCATTCTGGTGGTCGACAGCACCGGCACCATCCGCTTTGCCAACCCGGCCATCACCCGCATGCTCGGCTGTTCCGGCGATGAGCTGCGGGGCACCCACCTGCTGGCCTGGGTGCAAACGCCACAGGAGCAGAGCTGGGCGGAGTCGATCTGGCGCGATCACTGGCAACGGGGTGAAAGCCTTCGCCTCCACGATGCCAACCTGCGTACCCGCCAGGGCCAGAGCGTGCCGGTGGCGTTGTCCTGCTCGCCATTACCGCAGGATCAGGACGCGATGACCATTCTGGCGCTGGACATGTCAGCGGTGCGCGAGCTGCACCTCAAGCTTGAAGCCCTGACCATCACCGATGCCCTGACCGGGCTGCTCAACCGCCGTGGGTTCGAGCAGGCATTGCAGGGGGCCATCGCCCGCAACCAGCGTTCAGGGCAGATGAGCGTGATGTTGTATCTGGATCTGGACGGCTTCAAACAGATCAACGATCAGTCCGGCCACGAGCGCGGCGACGAGGCGCTGCGCTGGGTCGCCAGCCAGTTGCAGGCGTGTCTGCGGCCCTATGACCGGCTGGCGAGGGTGGGCGGTGACGAGTTCACGGTCATCATCGAAGGCATCAACACCTCAGACGATGCCGCCGCTGTCGCCCAGAAACTGATCAGGCAGGTGTCGGCCGATCAGGAACGGTTTCGCCTGGGCGCCAGCATCGGCATCGCGTGCCTGCCGGACTGCGGCGGCACCGTGGAAGACTTGATGCGAGCCGCCGACTCGGCGATGTACGAGGCCAAGCAACGGGGCAAGGGGCAATACCGCTTCGCCTCCGGACAGTAACTGCAAAGCGGCGGCGCGTCAGGCGCTCGCCAGTTGCAGGGCTGGAATGGGTTTGCGCATCAGCGTGCCCACCAGCGCTGCGGCCAGCAGCCCGACGCAGCCTGCGACCCACAACACCGAACCGAAGCCTTGAACGAACGCCTGCTGCGCCAGCGGCTGCACCACCTCGCGGGCACCGGCATCGATCGCCTGCAATGCGGCACTCATGTCACCGGCCACCACCCGGGACGCAATGAACTGCGCCTGATCGAGCCAGTCCGGCGCGCCGTTGCGCAGGTTCAGGTTCAGAGCGCTCAGGGTGTGGCTGGCGAGCAATGCGCCGTACACGCCGACCGCCAGCATGATCGCGCTGAAGCGCATGGTGGTGCTCATCCCCGAGGCCATGCCGGTGCGTTCGCGGGGCACGCAGGCCATGATGTTTTTCTGCGTGTCGCCGTTGAGCAACCCCGCGCCTGCGCCGGTGACTGCCATGGCGATGGCGAAGGCGGGATAGCCGCCCATGGACGTGGCCACGGCGCACAGCAGGTTGCCGACGCTCACCAGCGTCAGCCCCAGGGCCATGATCGCCGCCGGTGACAGGTGCCGCGCAAGCCGGGGGCCCAGACGCGGGCACAGCAGCATGGTGATGGCGAACGGCAGCATTCCGAGCCCCGAACTGATGGCGCTGAAACCCAGCCCGTTCTGCAGGTAGAACGGCAGCAGCGTCATCATCACCTGGGCGCAACCGGCGTAGGCGAACATTCCCAGCAGGGCGCCGATGAAGCGCGGATGTTTGAACAGTTGCAGATCGACCATCGGCCGCTGCTGCAAGCGCTCGGCCACCACGAACAGCCCCAGCAGGGCGATGCCGCCCACCAGACGGGCGAAGGTCAGCGGGTTGTCCCAGCCGATGCGGTTGGCTTCGATCAGACCCCAGATCAGGCTCAGCAGGCTGGCGCTGAAAAACAGGCTGCCTACCGGGTCCAGCCGCGCCGATTGCTCGTTGCGCGACTCGCCGATGTTGCGCAGCACCATGCTCAGCAGCACCAGGCCCACCGGCAGGTTGAGGTAGAAAATCCAGCGCCAGCCGACCAGTTCGGCAATCAGCCCGCCGACCGTGGGCGCCGCCGTCATCGCCACCCCCATGCACGCGCCCCAGAACGCCCAGGCCTTGGCCCGTTCGGCTTCGTCGTGGAAGACGTGGCCGATGGTTGCCAGCGCCGAGGTCAACAGCAGGGCCGCGCCAACGCCCTTGATTGCGCGGGCGATGTCGAGAAACAGGATATCCGGCGCCGCGCCGCAGCCCACCGAGGCGAGAATGAACAGCACCAGGCCCGTGAGCAGCATCTTCTTGCGGCCGAAACGGTCCGCCAGGCTCCCTGCCGGCAGCAGGAGTGCGGCGAACGCCAGCATGTAGGCGCTGACCACCCATTCGATGTCGGCAAACCCGGCACCCAGGTCCCGCGCAATGCTGGGTAGCGTCACGGCGACGATGTTGGTATCGAGCACGATCAGCGAGCACACGCCGGAGGCGGTGAGCAGGGTCATGCGGGGGCTGGGTTGCGGCATGGCGGTGACTCCGGAGCGTGTTAGGTTTTGGCTAACGTATTTTCTACAGGTATTTTCAACGGTAGGAGCGCGCTTGCCCGCGACGGCGGTGTGTCAGACATCACAACGTTCAATGACGCACCGCTGTCGCGGGCAAGCGCGCTCCTACGGGGCTGATTTGATACGTACAGAATATCGCTGGATGGCTTATGCTTCGTTACCTGCCCTCGGCAATTTCATTACCTGCAAGGTAACGTCAATGGAAATCCGTCACTTTCGCTATTTCCTCGCGGTCGCCCGCCATCGGCACTTCACCCGCGCGGCCGAGCAACTGGGCATTGCGCCACCGACCCTGACCCGGCAGATCCAGGACCTGGAAAGCGCACTGGGCACCCGCCTGTTCGTACGCGAGCAGCGCGAAGTGCGCCTGACCGATGCCGGCCGTGCCTTGCAGATCGAAGCGGAGTTGGCGGTGCGCCAGTTCGAGACTGCCCAATACAACGTGCAGCGGGCCGGACGTGGGGAGGCGGGCCGGATCGAACTGGGCTACGTGGCCTCGGCGGTATTCTCCGGCGTGCTCCAGCAACAGGTCGGTCGCTTCCGGGAGCAGTACGCGGACATCGACTTCACCATCACCGAATACCTGATGCCGGTTCTGCCGAGAATGGTCGAGGAAGGGCGGCTTGACGTGGGCTTCATTCGCTCGCCCATGAGCCTGCCCGATTCATTGAGTGCGGTGAAGCTGCTGACCGAAGGCTTCGCCCTGGCGCTGCCGCACAGCTCCTGGCTGTGCAAGCTCAAGACCATCAACGCGCTCAATCTGCAGAACGAGACGTTCATTCTGCCCGAACAGATTTCAGGCACGCTCGAAGTTGCAGCCCAGGGCGGGTTTGCCCCGACCCTGGGGCCGCAACCGGGCACGCTGGTGTCGGTCATCGCGCTGGTGAGCATGGGGCAGGGCGTGGCGGTGGTGCCGGAGTCAGTGGTCGATCACATCCAGTTGCCCAATGTGCTGTATCGGCGCATCGAAGACTGCCACCCCACCTCGTACCTGTCCCTGATTCACCGCCGCTACGAGAAAGCCCCGGCCGTCACGCGCTTCATCGAGCACGTGAAAGCCGCTCGCCAGGCCTGATCAACGCGGCCGGTCCAGCAGTTGTTGCAGCGCGGTCCTGAGGCTGACCTGGCCCTTGCGCGGCAGCCCCTCGAAGCGAATCCAGCCTTCGTTGAAACCGTCGAGCATCTGCATGCGTGGCAGCGGGTTGCTCATGCCCTGAGCGGTGAACAGCGCATGCCAGGTGTCTCTGGGCACCGTCTGCATCGTTACCGGCTTGCCCAGCAACTCGCTGAAGGTGGCTGCAATCAGCGCGGGCGTGACCGGTTCCTCACCTTCGAGCTCCACGATGCGTTTGCCAAACCACTGCTCTTGCAGCAAGTCCGCGGCCACGCGGCCGACATCGGCGGTGGCAATCATGGGCACCGGCTTGTCCAGGGGTTGCAGGAAACTTGGGATGGTGCCGTTTTCGACCGCTGGGTCTATATCCCACTGGCAGTTCTCCATGAACCAGCCGGGCCGCAGGAACGTCACGGGCAACTCCAGCGTCGACAGGCTCTGTTCCAGCAATTGCAGCTGGTTGAGCAAGTTGGGCTGGGTGGCCTGGGCGCCAATGGTCGAGATGCACACCACCTTGCCGGGACGGGCGGTGGCCAGGGCTTCGTGGAGGTTGGCGATGACCTGGCGGGTCTCCGGGAAGCCGGGCTGAGGTGAGAAGTTGGGCGGCAGCAGGATGAACACCGCCGTGCTGTTCTGGAAGGCCTGGGTCAGGGCGCAGACATCGTCGACGTCAGCCACTGCGACCTCACAGCCTTTTTGTGCCCAGGCGCTGCCTTTTTCCGCGCTGCGCACCACGGCGCGCACCGGCTTGCCTGCCGCCAGAAGGTTACGCGCCACTTCACCGCCCACTTGCCCGGTCACGCCCATGATCGTGTACATGCATTCATTCCTCAAAAGGGACGACCCGATGTCGCCATTGCCGCAAATAGTGCGCGGTGGCGATGGATTCTCCGATAGCATGGGTGTCATTGAATTCATGCCGAGAAATCATCAATGAGCTTCGATGCACGTTTGGCCAGCGGTATGGGGGTGTTGTCGGCGGTGGTGGACACCGGCAGCTTCGTCAAGGCTGCCGAGGTGCTGGACATGACCCAGTCCGGGGTCAGCCGCGCCGTCGCCCGGCTCGAATCGCGACTGGGCATCCGCCTGTTCGACCGCACCACGCGCTCGGTCAAGCTGACCGATGAAGGGCGCCGCCTGTACGAGGAAGTGGCGCCACTGCTGGCCGGGCTGGAGGAGGCCGCGACCCAGGCGTCGGGCAGTGCCACGGCGGTGCGCGGGCGGTTGCGGGTCAATGTCGATCCTTATTTCTCGCGGCTGATCCTGGCGCCTGCGCTGGGGGATTTCATGGCGACTTACCCTGAGCTGGAACTGGATCTTGTTACCCGCGATGAACTGGGTGACCTGGTGGCCGATGGGGTGGATCTGGCGGTGCGCTTCGGCGAACAGCCGTCTTCGTCGCTGATCGGCCGTCAATTGCTCAAGACTCGCGTGCTGACCGTGGCGTCACCGGCCTATCTGGAAAAACATGGCCGGCCACAGCATCCGAGCGATCTGCAAGATCCCCGGCACGTCTGCATAGACTTCCGCGATCCTCAGACCGGGCGGCCATTTGCGTGGGAATTTCAGCGTGAGGGCGAGCGATTGGTCCTCAACACCCGCAGGCGGTTGATGGTCAATGACGTAGGCACCATGCACCGCATCTGCGAGCAGGGGCAGGCGGTGGCACAGGTGCTGGCGCTGGGTGTGGAACCGGCGATTCGGGAGGGGCGGCTGGTGGAGCTGTTTCCCGACTGGCCGGACGAGTACTTCCCGCTTTACGCGCTGTACCCGTCGCGGCACTTGCCGCCCGCGAAGGTGCGGGCTTTCCTGGAGTTTGTGGTGTCTCTAAGCCGCTAACTGGCGGTCAGTGGCGGGCCGCCTGTTCGGCTTCCTCGTCGATCCGGTCGGATTCGAACAGTTCGGCCAGCTCCTTGCGGGCCTCCAGCGCGCTTTGCATGACCTTGGTCGCATCGTCGTAGATCAGGTGCTGGCGGTTGAGCACC
This sequence comes from Pseudomonas sp. NPDC090201, assembly GCF_044746825.1. Taxonomy (NCBI): domain Bacteria; kingdom Pseudomonadati; phylum Pseudomonadota; class Gammaproteobacteria; order Pseudomonadales; family Pseudomonadaceae; genus Pseudomonas; species Pseudomonas sp. NPDC090201. The sequence goes on along the minus strand of NZ_JBIVCX010000003.1, from coordinate 842,040 downwards.
TGTTCGTCGTGACGCTTGAAGCGGCTGATCCGCGCCGCTGCCTGTGCTTCCGTCAGGCCCAGGCCGATCAGCGTGCGGCGGGTCATTTCCAGGCTTGAGTAGAAGGTTTCCCGCACCGCCTCGGCGTCCAGATCCAGCAGGCGATGAACGTGCTGACGGTTACGGGCGCGAGCGATGATCTTCAGGTGCGGGTAGAGCTTGCGCACCAGCTCCGCGGTCTTGATATTGGTGTCCGGATCGTCGGTGGCGATGACGAAGTATTCTGCCTGGTCGACCTTGGCCGCGCGCAGGATTTCCGGACGCAGCGGGTCGCCGTAGAACACCGGCACATTACCGAAACTGCGGGTGAACTCGATCATCTCCACCGAGGTGTCCAGGGCAATGAACGGGATGTTCTGTGCACGCAGGATACGCGCCACGATCTGCCCCATGCGGCCCATCCCGGCGATCACCACCCGTGGATCGTCCGAGTCGATTTCCTTGTATTCCTCCGGCACTTCCTTGACCACGGGCTTGGGTTTGAGCCAGCGAGCCATGACCAGCAACAGCAGTGGCGTCAGCGCCATCGACAGGGTGATGGTCAGCACCAGCGTGTCGTAGAGCGCTGCGTCGAACAGGCCCTGGTCACGGCCGATCTTGAACACCACGAAGGCGAATTCACCGCCGGCAGCCAGCACCAGGCCCAGACGCAGCGCGCTCTGCTTGCCCAGGCCACCGGCCAGGCGGCCGACGACGAACAGCAGCGGCAGTTTCAGGCCGATGAGCAGCAGGGTCAGGCCCAGTACGGTGAGGGGGGGGTCGATCAGCAGGCCAAGATTCGCACCCATGCCGACGCTGATGAAAAACAAGCCCAGCAGGAGGCCCTTGAAGGGTTCAATCTGCGATTCCAGCTCATGACGGTATTCCGAGTCGGCCAGCAGCAGGCCGGCAAGGAAAGCGCCCAGGGCCATGGAGACGCCGACCAGGTCCATCAGGTACGCGGTGCCGATGACCACCAGCAGTGCGGTGGCGGTGGACACCTCCTGCAGCTTGGTCTTGGCGACGATGCGAAACACCGGGCGCAGCAGGTAACGACCGCCGATCACCACCACCGCGATACCGCCGAGCACTTGCAGGCCGTGACGCAGCGAATCGCTGCTGGAGGTGGCATGGTCGCCGCCGGCAAGCATTGGCACCAGCGCGATCAGCGGGATTGCGGCAATATCCTGAAACAATAAGATCGCAAAGGCCAGGCGACCATGGGGCGCGTTCAGTTCCTTGCGCTCGGCCAGGCTTTGCAAGCCAAAGGCGGTGGACGACAGCGCCAGGCCCAGGCCCAGCACCACGGCGCTGTTGAGCGGCTGGCCGAAGACGAGCAGGGCGACCGTGCCGATCACCACCCCTGTCAGCAGCACCTGCGCCAGGCCCACGCCGAACACCGACTTGCGCATGACCCACAAGCGTTTGGGCGACAGTTCAAGACCGATGATGAACAGCAGCAACACCACGCCAAGTTCGGAAATATGGGCGACGCTCTGGGGGTTGCCGATCAGGCCAAGCCCCGAAGGGCCGATGATGACGCCTGCGATCAGGTAACCGATCACGGCGCCCAGTTGCAGACGTTTGGCCAGGGGGACGGTCACGACTGCGGCGAGCAGAAACACGACTGCGGCCTGTAGCAGGCTGCCTTCATGGGGCATTGGGAACTCCTAGGTCCGACAGAAAGAAGATGGAACAGAATTAAACGTTCACGAACGTAAAGTGCGCGTATTAAACCACGCAAAAGTGACAGCGAGCTTCGCCCGAGACGCTTCGCCGCAGTGCCGCGCGGCGCTTCGGGATGCGGGCGCCCCCGCGACGGCGTAAGATGTCAGGCGATTTTTGCATTGCGCAAACGATTCGATCCGCCTTCAGGAAACCTGCAATGACCATCAAACAGCGTCTTATCTACTCGATCATCATCGCCCTGGCCGTGCTCGGGATCATGCTCGGCCTCTCGCACCTGCAGCAGATCGGCGTGCTCGACCAGAAGACCTTCCAGTACATCGCCATGGCCATCGCCGTGGTCGTCGTGGTCATCAATGGCATCATGCGCCGCAAGGTCAAACGCTGAGGCGGATCGCAGTTCAACCCACCCGTAGCAGCACGGCTTGCCGGCGGGAGCGATCTGGAGGACGTCGACGCCGGCAAGCCGGACTGCTACGGGTCTCGTGACCCCAACCCTGTAGGAGTGAGCTTGCTCGCGATGGCGTCCTTGAGATCGCCCCCGCCGGCAAGCCGTGCTGCTACGGTCGGTGGTCACCCAACGCCTTTGATCTCGATGCGCGACGTCAATGCGCGAGCCCCACCCGTCAAACACCGCCACTCGTATTGCAAGGTTACAGAACCGTCTTTGAACTCTCCTGCATTGCCCTCCAGAATTGCCCACGGCGTCAGCCCGCACCTGCAATTGGAGTTCACATGTTCAAGACAATCACTGCGGCCATCCTCGCCACCTCCGGCCAGCCTGCCACCCCGGTCGCGCCCGCTGGCAAACCGTGCTCCAGTTGGGTCACCATCGGAACCGCGACCGAGAAGGCCGAGCCCATCGGCTACACCGAGATCTACCGGATCGAGCCCGACGACGCCGATCCACTCACCTGTGACCTGCCCATGTGCCTGCAAGTGGTGCCTGGCCGCGAAAACGAGCCGGACTGTAGGGCGCAGGATCAGTAAAGGTCGGCGCGCCCGCCATCATCTGCGCCAGTAATCGACCCGTCACCGGCCCCAGGGTCAGCCCATGGTGAGCATGGCCAAAGTTGAACCACAGCCCCTTGTGCCCAGGCGCCGGTCCGATCACAGGGCGCATGTCCGGCAGGCAAGGCCTGCGTCCCAGCCAGGGTTCGGCATCCAGGCGTTCCCCCAGCGGATACAGCGTGCGAGCGAGCGCCTCGCAGCGGCGCAACTGGATCTCGTTGGGCGCTGCGTCACTGGGTGCGAACTCGACGCCTGTGGTCAGGCGGATCCCGCGCGCCATGGGCGCCAGCACGTAACCTGCCTGGGCATCGATCACCGAGTGCTGCAACTGGGCCCCCGGTTGCGTGGCGTAGTGCATGTGGTAGCCGCGCTTGATCGCCAGCGGAATGTGATAGCCCAGGGCTGAAAATACGTCCGCCGATTGCGGCCCCAGCGCGACGACCACGTCAGTCGCATTGACCGCTCCTTCCTCGCTCTGCACCTGCCAGCCATCACCCTGCTGACGCAAGCTGCGCGCATCACCCTTGAGCAATACGCCACCGCGCTGCACGAACAGGGCTGCATAACCGCGCACCAGCGCACCAAGGTCGGTCACGCTTTTCGGGTCCAGCCAGTGGATGCCCCCGACCACCCCGTGCAGATCAGGTTCGCGCTCGCGCAGTTGCTCGGCATCAAGGATGTCGAAGCGCAGCCCGTACTGGTCATAGGTTCTGGCATCCGCTGCGGCCAGGTCGAATTCCTTTTGATCGCGATAGAACTCTATCCAGCCCCTGGCGCGAAACAGCCCGGTCATCCCAGACGCCTCGGCCAGCAGGTCATGCTCATCGACGCAGCGCTGAATCAGCGGCTGCATGGCCAGGCTTGCCTTGGCCAGATTGGCCGGCGAGGACTGGCGCCAGTACTCGAGCAGCCAGGGCGCGAGCCTTGGCAGGAACGCCGGGCTGAAACGCATCGAGGATTGCCGGTTGAGGCCGTAGCGCAGCAACCGCGACCATTCTCGGGGGAAGGCATAAGGAATGATGCTGGAACGCTCGATCAGCCCCGCATTGCCATGGCTGGTGCCGCGGCCCGGTTCATCGCGGTCGAGCAGCACGATGCGCTGGCCTGGAGCTTGCATTTGCAGATGAAGCGCGGAACAGACGCCAACGATTCCGGCGCCCAAAACGAGGGTCTGACAATCCATGGAACGATCCTTGATCGGCAATGAGCAAAGGTTGGGCAACGAGCAGGTCGGCAGTTTACCCGGTTGTCGCGGCGCAGTACTCTCCATGCGCGCACCTTCTGTTCGACCTCCACTTCCAATAATCACACCGGAGCTTCAGATGTCTTCACCCCGCGATTCCGCTCACACCCAGACGATTTCCTTCAGCGAACTGACGCAATTGCTCACCCAGGTATTCGTGCGCAACGGCACATCCCCGGAGGTCGCCGCTGTGTTGGCGGAAAACTGCGCCAGCGCTGAGCGCGACGGCTCCCACAGCCACGGTATTTTTCGGATCAAGGGCTATCTGTCTTCACTGGCGGCGGGCTGGGTGAACGGGCACGCGGTGCCGAAGGTGGAAGATGTGGGCGCAGCGTTCGTGCGCGTCGATGCAGGCGGCGGTTTTGCCCAGCCCGCGATGCAGGCGGCCAAATCGCTGTTGATCGAGAAGGCCCGGACGGCTGGCATCGCAATTCTGGCCATCCGCAACTCTCACCATTTCGCCGCACTCTGGCCGGACGTCGAGCCCTTCGCCCAAGAGGGGTTGGTGGCGTTGAGCGTGGTCAACAGCATGACCTGCGTGGTGCCGCACGACGCGCAAAAACCACTGTTCGGCACCAACCCTATTGCCTTCGCAGCCCCCAGGGCCGGCGGGCAACCCGTTGTCTTCGACATGGCCACCAGCGCCATCGCCCATGGCGACGTACAGATTGCCGCGCGCGAAGGTCACATGCTGCCGCCGGGCATGGGCGTGGACCGTGCAGGGCAGGCGACCGAGGACCCCAAGGCCATTCTCGATGGCGGGGCGCTGCTGCCGTTCGGTGGCTACAAGGGTTCGGCGCTGTCGATGATGGTCGAGCTGCTCTCGGCGGCCCTGACCGGCGGCAACTTCTCGTTCGAATTCGACATGTCCAGCACCCCCGGTGCCCAGACGCCCTGGACAGGACAGACGATTATCGTCATCGACCCGGACAAGGGCAGCGGCCAGAGCTTTGCCCAGCGCAGCGAGGAACTGGTCAGGCAGATGCACGGTGTTGGCCAGCGACGCATGCCGGGGGATCGCCGTTATCGTCAGCGTGAGCGCTCGCTGGCAGAGGGGATCGTACTGTCGGTCGCCGACCTTGAACGTTTGAAGGCACTGGCCACCGCCTGATGCCCGGCGGTGTGTCCTGTCTGGCGGTTTCACGCGCCGGGCAGGGCATGACCGCTCGTCGAATCGGCACTTGCGTTTGCAGGTCGATAAAAATACTGTATGTTTAAACAGTATTCGAGAAAGAGGCATCGACCATGCAATCGACCATCCAAATGAATCAAGTCATCGCCCACACTTCATTCTCCGCGCAGGCATCGGAAGCCACGTTCAGCAGCGTCTGGGGCAATGAGATGCAGCGCGAGGATTTTCTGGCTTTGGCGGCGGGCGTTCGCCAGTTCAGCGCTGACATGGCCCTGGTGGCCGGCAACGCTGATTATCCATCGGAAAGCGTGCAGCGCGCGGCAGAGTGATTCTGCCCGCGCAGGCGGATGTCGAGCCTTGCAGGGCTCAGTTTTGCTGGGGCAGCGGTACTGCGACCGGGGCTTCCTGAGTGGCCAGGCTGTCGGCGTCAGGCTGGCGCCGTTTGCCGGTTCTGATCAGGCTCAGTGCGATCAGCGTACCAATGACCGACAACACGCACCAACCTAGCAAAAATGTGATCACGTCTGGTTCTCCGAACTGCAGAAATCGGGTTGCCATTGCAAATGGCAAACTGTCCATCCGAATCTATCGGCCTGCTCCGGGATTCCATGAGGCCCAAAAGCGCGCAGCTTGAACAATTGTCGGGTAGATGGCAACTCCCTCGGACCAATGGGGTCTTGGTTTAGACACAACCCGTTTCGAGGCCCGTCTGATGAAAGATCTTGGTACCCGCTTGAAAGAAGAGCGCAAACGCCTGGGGCTCTCGCAACAGGAGTTCGGGGCCATTGGCGGTGTTGAAGCCAATGCCCAGGGCAAATACGAGAATGGCGAGCGCATTCCGCGTGCCGACTACCTCGTCGCGTTGGGCAAGAAAGGGATGGACGTGCTGTACGTGGTGTCGGGCGAACGCACACCCCTGACCATGGACACGCTGAACGACGCGGAAAGGGCAATCATCACCCACTACCGGGCGCTCAACGAAGACGATCAGGAGGCCATCTCGCAGTTGGCCACGTCGTTGTCCGAGTGTGCCCCCGAGCCTGCGAGCTAGCCTGCGCATGTGTTACCCATACTGACAGCGAGCTTGTGAAGCAGTATACGAAACGTATATGCTTCGTATATTCATCGCGAGGTCATTTATGGGACTGGTCAAGATTTCCGAACACATGCACGCTAACATCCGCTCGGCCAGCGCTGCGCTGAGCCGCTCCATCAATGCCCAGGCCGAGCACTGGATGCGCGTCGGCATGCTGGCAGAGCTCAACCCGGGTCTGAACTACAGTGACATCTGTCAATTGCTGATTCGCGCCGAAACCTCGGGCCACGCGCTGCATGGGCTACAGCCCGACGAGACGGTCAGCGAACCTCAGGTCAAGGCGGTGCTGCAATGAGCGTCAGCATCAAGAGCGAAGCCGATCTGGTCGGTCTGAGGGTAGCGGGGCGCCTGGCTGCCGATGTGCTGGCCATGATTGGCCCTTATGTAAAGCCGGGTGTCAGCACCGAAGCCCTCGATGACATCTGCAATGCCTACATCGTCAACGAGTTGAAGGTTACGCCAGCCAACGTCGGCTACCACGGCTTCACCAAGACCACCTGCATTTCGCCCAACACCGTGGTGTGCCATGGTATTCCGAGTGCGGACGATATTCTCAAGGAAGGTGATATCGTCAACATCGACGTGGCGGTCATCAAGGATGGCTGGTACGGCGACACCAGCCGCATGTACTACGTCGGCGAAGTCAGTCCGCTGGCCCGGCGTCTGGTGGAAACCACCTACGAAGCCACGCTGGCAGGTATTCACGCGGTGCGCCCTGGCGCGACCCTGGGAGATATCGGCCACGCGATCCAGACCGTGGCCTATCGCGAGGGCTTCAGCGTGGTGCGCGAGTATTGCGGGCACGGCATTGGCCGCAAATACCACGAAGAGCCTCAGGTGCTGCATTACGGTGCTGCAGGCAAGGGCCTGAAACTCAAGCCCGGCATGGTGTTCACCATCGAGCCGATGATCAACGCCGGCAAGCCTGGCACCCATGTGCTCGATGACGGCTGGACCGTGCTCACCCGCGACCAGTCCCTGTCGGCGCAGTGGGAGCATATGGTGGCGGTGACCCAGACCGGCTTTGAACTGCTGACCCCGTGGCCGGATGGCACTGGCAGCTACCCGCCGGTGTGAGGCAGAACGCCTCCAGACGAATTAAGACACAATTGATTCAGTGACGAAAAAGCGACCCAGCTTGTAGTCTTATTCTCGTTCCCCTGGAGTGCTGCCCCTGACCGGCTCATGGATGATCAGGCGTGCAGCACTTGGGGAGAACACCAGACCGTTACCCAGTAAAAAACCGGCCTTAGCCGGTTTTTTACGTTCAGGGCAGGTCAGCCCTGGAGCTGTTTGGCCGCATCGACGCCCGCAGAGCTGAGCTTGACCGGGTATTTCAGCGTGCGTTCGCCTTTGGCGGGGCTGTCAACGCAACCGTCATGAATCAGGCCTGCCTGCTGCAGGTGTTCCAGGGTGTCGGCAACGGCGTGCTCTCCTCGGTAATTGTCCAGCACCTCCTTGCCAAGGCCGCCTGGGTGGGCGTGCAACAGTCGGGTAAGAACCTCTTTCTTCAGCGTGTTGTCGATGGTCATATCTTCCTCGCTTTGCTGGTGTAATGAGCGCTGCTTGTAGATACCGACCACCGCATCGGGCGTTGGTTTGGACTTTTATCGTTTCAGGCGCGTTTCCATTGAACCTGAGTCACGCCAAGCCCTTCGGCATGGCGCATGGCGAGCCGCAAGGGGCCTGCGGTGAAGGTGCCGTCCAGATCGCCCACACCTGCGTGCAGGGTGGCGAAGTGCAAGGCTTCGCTTTCGCACAGGTGCCGTGCGTGGTGGGAAAATTGTCTGGATTCGCCGCGAAACTGGTAATGAATTTCAAAATCCCTAGAGTCATTCATCGTCATCTGGCCTGTGGGGCGTCGTGCACGCCGCTCTGAAATTGAGTACTTCCTGATGTACCTGACAGAATGCCTACCCCATGCATCAGGGGTGCTGTCACTTCATTTCGAGATCGATACAGGCTGTATCAATACATTGCCCGGGATCGTGCCGCGTTTTCTCTGCCTGAGACGAGTAGCTGCACATGCTGTGCATTGGCTACCGACCGCGAGAGAATTGCATTGTTTGGCGGGCTTTTGAACCGGTGGCCGATGAGCGGCCTTGTGCCATATCTGTTTGGATGGACAGTTCTATCCGAAGCGTCGAAGCAATGTGTAACTGCACGTGTTTGGATAGACATTGCCCGGCGTCGCAGGTGCGTGACGTCGCTGAAGCAGGCTAATCGAAATGTTTTGTGAAAAAAGGCAATCTGATGGCCCGCATGGGTCCTGTTTTCTGAAAAAATCCTTTCTTTTCAGGCAATTCCGGGACGAGGGCGTATGCGTAGAATGGGTTTGGGCGTGGTGGCGTTTATCTTGATGGCGGCAGCGTTGCCGGCCGAGGCCCGGAGCATCAGCAAGAACGACCAGCAAGTCTGCAAATGGGGCGCTGGCGTGGCGCAGACTGCCCAGCAATCCAAGCTCTCAGGCACCACGCTGTACAGCGCACGCAAGAAGTTGCAGGGCAAGCAATATCCCAAGCCGTGGATGCGCAAGATGGCGGTGGGCATCACCGAGCAGACCTACAAGAGCCGTTCACGCCTCAAGCCTTCGGCAGTACGCCAGACCTACTACGAGGGCTGCATCCAGCACGATCTGGCGCGCAAATAACACCCGCCATGCCGTATGACCGGAAGGTGGCTTGCGCCCCTCCCGGTCGTCCCCTCGATCAGTGGCAGTTCCCGGCCAGGCGATAGTGCTGCGCTTCGGCGGCTGCCGCGTTGGCGAACTCGACGCGGTTCTGCTCGGCAATGGCGTCATAGGACGGGCAACCCGGGCGGTGATAAACCATGGTCTTCCTGTTGCCGCGAATGGCCACGGTGAGGTTTTTCCCGCTGTCGTTGGCGGCTGTCGAAGGCTTCATCGGGTTGGGCAGCGGTGCCTTGGCCTGAGTTGGCGCGGTGGCCTGGCTGCCACCACTGAAGTTCGCGCTGATGAACACCGGTGCATGGTCCGACACACTGTCGCGCCCTTGCGCATGGGTCATGCCCAGAAATTTCGGGTAGTTGAAAATCTGCACGTTGTTGACCCGTATCGCCGAATTCTTGCTGACGAAAATGTTGTCGTACAGGTTCGAAAACTTGCCGTCGGTGGTCGACAGCGTGCTCGCCCCGGTCAGCACCAGCGGCTTGGCGCTGGCATCCAGATTGCCCCAGGCAGGGGAGGTCGGTGGCGTGTTGAAGTCACCCATCAGCATGATCTGGTTGTTGCCAGGGTAGGTGTCTTTCAGCCAGGTCCAGTAATCGGACAGCGCGGTGATCTCCGAGGCGCGGTCGGCCTGGCTCTTGCCATACAGGATATGGACCGTCGCCACCACGAACGTGGTGCCGTCCTTGAGTGACTTGAAACGGGCGGAGTAAGGCTCTCGCTCGAAGGTGTCGTTGCGGTCCAGGTAAGTCACCGCGCCGTCTTCATAGGCCACCACGTCGTCACGCCAGACGAAACCGTACATTTCCTTGTAGGACTTACGCCCCACGGCGTGAGAGGCCATGGCGCTCCAGTGCTTGCCGGTCTGCTTGCTCAACTCCTTGGCCAGCGCATCCAGCGCCTCTTCGTTCATCAATTCCTGCACGGCCAGAAAGTCGACCTTCTGCGCGACCTTGGCGATGCCTTGAAAGTCCTTGTTGGGGCGCACGCTCAGGTGCTCCAGGTTCCAGGTGCCGATATTGACGTCGGCGCTCGCGTTTTGCAGAAAAGAAAGGGCCAGCAACAGCGAAACAAAAAATCTGAACATCATTTACCAACTAGAGGCTTGATCAAACGAAAGCCGAACGAGCGCGGGTCTCGTCGGCGGGTGGATTTACAGGGGGATGCGGGCGAAGGAAACGCAGGTCAGGCCTGCACGAATCAGTCTTCCCTGGGCACGGTCCAGAAGATCTGCACGCCGCCATCATCGCGCCAGGCGAGGGTGACGTTGTCGTTCTCGGCGATCTCCTCCAGCAACTGGTTCCAGTCATCTTCCTGCTCGTCCGCCAGGCGGAAGATCAGGGCAGAGCGGGAGCGCTGTGCCGTGGGGGCGTTGATGATTTTCTGGATGCGTACGCCCAGGCGTTCGTAGGAACCGGACAGGGCGGCCGCTGAAGAGGTGGTGTCAGACACGAAGAAATCCCTTGTTATTGCTGTACGTGCATACAGTATTTCAGAGTGGGACGTTTCGCAACATCGACGTAAGACAAAGTCTCACGAGGCTGTGGTCCGTTGATTTCATCATTCATTTCCCGCCAGCGAACCAAAGTCGATCAAACCGATCAGATTCTCTGTTGGCGATTCGGTTCGCGATGATCGGAAATAAAGGAGTTGTCATGAATATCAAAGGGTTGGGGCTGTGCGCGGCACTGATCGGTTGCACCCTGCTGGCCGGATGCTCGACTGCCACGGTGGTGACCTTGCAGAACGGCACGCAATACGTGACCAAGGACTTGCCCAAGACCAAGAGCGACGATGGTTTCTACGAGTTCAAGGACATTTCCGGGAAGACCGTGAAGGTCCGGGCAGACGAAGTTGCCACGGTGAAGGAAGAGGACTAAGCCAAAGGGTGCCGTGATATTCTGGCACCCAGGCTTTTATTCTTGGAAACATCCCGTGAAATTCATCCACCAGCGCGAACACCTCAACGAAGACGACATTGTTGTCATCGAGTGTTCCAACACCTGCAACATCCGCCTCATGAGCGACGCCAATTTCCGCAGTTTCAAGAATGGCGGGCGCCACACCTATCACGGCGGCGCGTTCGACCGGTTTCCGGCGAAGATCGTGGTGCCCAGCACCGGTTTCTGGAACATCACGATCGACACCGTGACCCAGAGGGCGATCAGCGTGACCCGCAAGCCGAACGTCAAACACTCGATCAAGATCGTTCGACGTTCAGGCTCAAGGCTGGGCTGAAGCGCGGCTCAACCGTAATCGCGGAACCTGACCGCAGGCGCGGCAATCGAGTCGGTTCGCTTGCCGAACTGGGACCGGATGCGTGAAATCTCGGCGCGGATCCTGTCGCGGACCTGCATCTGCTGCTCCTGCGACAGGGATTCATACCACTGCCGTTGAGCCTCCCGACTCTTGCCAATCGCACCTGAACCGGGAAGGGAAGAAATCATCGACGCAATGAAGTCCGAGGCCGGATCTGATCCTTCCTCGGCGCGTGTGTCCGTTACGGCCGGGTCCATCGTTGTTGTTCCCCACATCCATCGAAATAGTGCGACACCGCTGCCAGCGTGGCGCTGCCTGACGGCGGGCATATTAGCGCAGCCGCACTGATTACAGTCCCTGGGTGCGAATAATATTTCTATTTGAGTCTAAGCTCACAAAGGCTTGCAAAGGTCAGGCATTTCAGCGGTTGCGGTGCCTGCGCAGTTGACAAAGCATTGAGCGATTGCCCATAGTTTCGACCACGCAAACGTTTGCTTCTGGTCAGCGTTGCCAAAAATGACCCGCATTCGTTGCCGATACAATAATCATAAATATCGGAGTGACTCCATGAAGCTGCCATTCGCTGCACGTCTTCTTGCTGTAGCCATGCTCACCGCTGGCGCTGTATCCCTGCCTGTTACCTCTGCCTTCGCCGATGACGCAAAGAAACCGACCGTCGCACTGGTGATGAAATCCCTGGCCAACGAGTTCTTCCTGACCATGGAAGATGGCGCCAAGGAATACCAGAAACAACATTCCGCCGATTTCGACCTGATCTCCAACGGCATCAAGAACGAGTCCGACACTGCCGCGCAGATCGACATCGTCAACCAGATGATCGTCAAGAAAGTCGACGCGCTGGTCATCGCGCCCGCTGACTCCAAAGCCCTGGCTTCGGTCATCAAGAAGGCCATGGATGCCGGTATCAAGGTCGTCAACATCGACAACCAGCTCGATGCCGACGTGCTGAAGAGCAAGAATATCGAAGTGCCGTTCGTAGGCCCGAACAACCGCAAGGGCGCCAAGCTGGTGGGTGACTACCTGGCCAAGCAACTGGCGGCAGGCGACGAAGTCGGCATCATCGAAGGCGTGCCGACCACCACCAACGCCCAGCAGCGCACCGCAGGCTTCAAGGATGCGATGGATGGTGCGCAGATGAAGATCGTCTCCACCCAGTCGGGTAACTGGGAAATCGACAAGGGCAACGCCGTTGCCGCCGCCATGCTCACCGCCCACCCGAACCTCAAGGCACTGCTGGCCGGCAACGACAGCATGGCGCTGGGCGCGGTGTCCGCAGTGAAGACCGCAGGCAAGACTGGCAAGGTGCAAGTCGTAGGCTACGACAACATCAACGCCATCAAACCCATGCTCAAGGATGGTCGCGTGCTGGCGACAGCTGACCAGTTTGCCGCCCGGCAGGCTGTGTTCGGCATCGATACCGCACTGAAAATGGTCAAGGGCGAGAAGCTCGACATCAAGGACGGCGTCATCGAGACCCCGGTCGAGCTGGTCACCAAGGCGCAGTAAGCGCGGGATCTGTCGCAATCATCTGTAAGCAGCGTCTGCCCGCGAGGGCAGGCGCGTGGAGAGCGTTATGTCAGCGTCTGCTCAGGCCGCTGTTCTATCTGTCAGTGGCATTGGCAAAACCTACGCCCAACCTGTTCTCGGTGACATCGACCTGACGCTCATGCGCGGGGAAGTGTTGGCGCTGACCGGGGAAAATGGCGCAGGCAAAAGCACCCTGTCGAAAATCATCGGTGGCCTGGTCACGCCCACCACCGGCCAGATGCAATTCCAGGGGCAACCCTACCAGCCAGCCAGTCGTACCCAGGCGGAGAAGCTCGGCGTGCGCATGGTCATGCAGGAACTGAACCTGCTGCCGACGCTGTCGGTGGCCGAAAACCTGTTTCTCGACAACCTGCCCAGCCGGGCCGGTTTCATCAATCGCAAGAAGCTGCGCGAAGACGCGACCCGGGCCATGGCCCAGGTGGGTCTGGATGCCATCGACCCCGACACCCTGGTCAGCGAGCTGGGCATTGGCCATCAGCAGATGGTCGAGATCGCCCGTAACCTGATCGGCGACTGCCATGTGCTGATTCTCGACGAGCCAACCGCCATGCTGACGGCCCGCGAAGTCGAAATGCTCTTCGAGCAGATCACGCGCCTGCAGGATCGCGGTGTTTCGATCATCTATATCTCCCATCGCCTGGAAGAGCTGGCCCGAGTCGCCCAGCGCATTGCCGTGCTGCGCGACGGCAAGCTGGTGTGCGTCGATGCCATGGCCAACTACAACAGCGAGCAGTTGGTGACGCTGATGGTCGGCCGCGAGCTGGGCGAGCACATCGATCTGGGCAAACGGCAGATCGGTGAAGTGGCGCTGTCGGTCAAGGGGCTGAGCCGCTCGGACAAGGTTCGCGATGTGTCCTTTGATGTGCGCGTCGGCGAAATCTTCGGCATCTCCGGGCTGATCGGCGCGGGGCGTACCGAGTTGCTGCGCCTGATCTACGGCGCCGACATCGCCGACAGCGGGACCGTGGAGGTGGGGCGACCGCTTCGGCAGGTGCGGGTGAATTCGCCGGTGGACGCTGTCAGCCATGGCATCGCCCTGATTACCGAAGACCGCAAGGGCGAAGGCCTGCTGCTGTCGCAGTCGATCAGCGCCAACATCGCCCTGGGCAACATGGAAGCGATTTCCAGTGCCGGCGTGGTCAACGGCGCGGCAGAAATGGCGCTGGCCCGGCGTCAGGTGGAAGCCATGCGCATCCGCAGTTCCAGTCCGACGCAACTGGTGTCGGAGTTGTCCGGCGGCAACCAGCAGAAAGTGGTGATCGGCCGCTGGCTGGAGCGCGACTGCCAGGTGATGCTGTTCGACGAACCCACCCGTGGCATCGACGTGGGCGCCAAATTCGACATCTATGCGCTGCTTGGCGAGCTGACCCGCCAGGGCCGGGCGCTGGTGGTGGTGTCCAGCGACCTGCGCGAGCTGATGCTGATCTGCGATCGCATCGGTGTGCTGTCCGCCGGCCGCCTGATCGACACCTTCGAGCGCGACCACTGGACCCAGGACGAACTTCTTGCCGCTGCCTTTGCCGGCTATCAAAAACGTGATGCGCTGCTGTCTGAAGCCGCGCCCAGGACTGCCTGATGAAAACTTCTACCACACAAGCCGCGCTGCCATCGCCAGGCAAGCGCAGCGGCAACTATTTCGGCCTTGGCACCTACCTGGGGCTGGCCGGCGCCCTGCTGGCGATGATCGTGCTGTTCTCGTTGCTCAGCGATCACTTCCTGTCCTATGAGACGTTCAGCACCCTGGCCAACCAGATCCCTGACCTGATGGTGCTGGCGGTGGGCATGACGTTCATCCTGATCATCGGCGGCATCGACCTGTCGGTCGGTTCGGTGCTGGCGCTGGCGGCGTCGGCGGTAAGTGTCGCGATGCTCGGCTGGGGTTGGGGCGTGCTGCCATCGGCGTTGCTGGGCATCGCCTGCGCGACCGCCGCAGGCACGCTGACCGGCTCGATCACCGTGGCCTGGCGCATTCCATCGTTCATCGTCTCCCTGGGCGTGCTGGAAATGGCCCGGGGCGTGGCGTATCAACTGACCGATTCGCGCACCGCGTACATCGGCGACTCCTTCGCCTGGCTGTCCAACCCGTTCGCCTTTGGCATCTCGCCGTCGTTCGTGATTGCGCTGCTGGTGATCTTCGCGGCGCAAGCGGTGCTCACCCGCACAGTGTTCGGACGCTACCTGATCGGCATCGGCACCAACGAGGAAGCCGTGCGTCTGGCGGGGATCAATCCCAAGCCCTACAAGACCCTGGTGTTTTCCCTGATGGGATTGTTGGCGGGCATTGCCGCACTGTTCCAGATTTCCCGTCTGGAAGCTGCCGACCCAAACGCCGGTTCCGGTCTGGAACTGCAGGTCATCGCTGCCGTGGTGATCGGCGGTACCAGCCTGATGGGCGGCCGCGGTTCGGTCATCAGTACCTTCTTCGGGGTCCTGATCATCTCGGTGCTGGCGGCGGGGCTTGCGCAGATCGGCGCGACCGAACCCACCAAGCGCATCATCACAGGTGCCGTGATCGTCGTGGCCGTGATCCTCGACACCTACCGCAGCCACCGCGCGAAACGGCGGGGCTGATATGGCCACTATCAAAGACGTTGCGGCACTTGCAGGCATTTCCTACACCACGGTTTCCCATGTGCTGAACCGCACACGGCCAGTGAGTGACGCCGTGCGCAAGAAAGTGGAGGAGGCCATCACCCAACTGGACTACGTGCCCAGTGCCGTGGCGCGCTCGCTGAAGGCCAAGTCCACGGCCACCATCGGCTTGTTGATCCCCAATGGCATCAACCCGTACTTCGCCGAACTTGCCCGCGGCATCGAGGACTACTGCGAACGCAACGGCTTTTGCGTGATCCTCTGCAATTCCGACGATAACCTGCAAAAACAGCGCAATTACCTGCGCGTGTTGCTGGAAAAACGCGTGGATGGCCTGATCGTATCCTCGGTGGGCGGCGACGACAGCCTGGTCGAAAGCCTGGCCGCTGTTCGCACCCCGTTGGTGATCGTCGACCGGGACCTGGAAAACATTACTGCGGACCTGGTGCGGATCGACCATGAACTGGGTGCCTGGCTTGCGACCTCGCACCTGCTGGAACTGGGCCACCGGCATATCGCCTGCATCTGCGGTCCGGCGCAGACCAGCGTGGCGCGCATGCGTCTGGCCGGGTATCAGCGGGCGATGCGCGAAGCAGGCGTCGAGGTACAGGACAGCTGGGTGGTGGAGAGCGACTTCACCGGCCCCAGTGGCTATCAGGCCGCCTGTACATTGCTGGAAACAGATCGCCCCACGGCAATCTTCGCTGCCAACGATATGGTAGGCATCGGTGTGCTACGTGCGGCGGCCGAGCGCAATGTAAAAGTGCCGGCCGATCTGTCGGTGGTCGGTTTCGACGACATCCAGATGAGCCAGTTCGTCTACCCCGCGCTCACCACCGTGGGGCAGTCGATCCTGCAACTGGGTGAGCGCGCCGCCGAGGTGTTGCTGCGCAGGATCACCACGCGCGGTGAGGCGCCTGATGTGCAACAGTCGATCGTCGCACCGAGCATGGTGCTGCGTGAATCCACGGCGCCACCGCCCAACGCATTCAACGAGTTTCGCTGAGCCGGCTGAGGCCGGATTGAAGAGTATTGACGTCATGCAAGCAAAAGTAGTGATAGTGGGCAGTCTGAACATGGACTTGGTGACCCGGGCGCCGCGCCTGCCGCGCGCCGGAGAAACCCTGGCCGGGCAATCCTTCGTGACCGTCCCGGGCGGCAAGGGCGCGAACCAGGCGGTGGCAGCCGCGCGGCTGGGGGCCAGCGTCGCGATGATCGGCTGTGTCGGCGACGATGCCTACGGCGAGCAATTGCGCAGCGCGTTGCTGACCGAAGGCATCGATTGCCAGGCGGTGACGACCATTGCCGGTGAGTCCACCGGTGTGGCCTTGATCGTGGTCGACGATAACAGCCAGAACGCCATCGTCATCGTTGCCGGCGGCAACGGGCATGTAAGCGCCAGCGTGGTGGACGGTTTCGACGTTCTGTTGCAGCAGGCCGAAGTCATCATCTGCCAGTTGGAAGTGCCCGAGAGCACGGTGGGCCACGTGCTCAAGCGCGGTCATGAACTGGGCAAGACCGTCATTCTCAACCCGGCACCCGCCACCGGCCCGCTACCAGAGCAATGGTACGGCTGGGTCGATTACCTGATCCCCAACGAAAGCGAAGCCACGGCGCTCACCGGGTTGCCGGTCGATAGCCCGGCCAGTGCCGAAGCCGCCGCGAAAACCCTGCTCGCCTCAGGCGTCGGCAAGGTGGTGGTGACCCTGGGCGAGCAGGGCGCGTTGTTCGCAAGCCAGGAACGTGTCGAGCATTTCCCTGCGCCCAGGGTCAAGCCGGTGGACACCACTGCAGCGGGCGACACCTTCGTCGGCGGATTTGCGGCGGCACTGGCTGACGGAAAATCCGAAGCCGAGGCGATCCGTTTCGGACAGATCGCGGCGGCGTTGTCTGTCACCCGTTCGGGCGCCCAGCCGTCCATTCCAACCTTCGCTGAAGTCCAGGGGTATCAACCATGAAAAAGACGCCGCTGTTGAATATTGCACTGTCGCGGGTCATCGCCTCCCTGGGGCACGGCGATGTGCTGATGATTGTCGACGCCGGCATGCCGGTGCCACCTGGGGTGGAGCTCATCGACCTGGCCCTGACCCGGGGCGTTCCGGATTTCGTCAGCGTGCTGGATACGGTGCTGGCAGAAATGCAGGTGGAAAGCCATGTGCTGGCAGAAGAGATTCGTCTCAAGCAGCCTCCGGCGCTGAGCGTTCTGGACAGGCTCAACGCCGAAGGCGGCCTGGGCGAGCAGCGGGTGGTCAGCCATGATGCGCTCAAGCAGTTGAGCCGCAGCGCCCGCGCCATCGTGCGCACAGGGGAATGCCAGCCCTACACCAACATTGCGCTGGTCGCAGGTGTGGTCTTCTGATTTCGCACTATGTTCCATACCCCATGAAACAGGGAGTTTCACATGCACAAGAATCGTCTTTCATTCCTCGACCTGATCTGGAGCATCGCACTGTTGGCCATCTTCTCCGCCACTGCGGCCCAGGCCGCCGAACGCCGTGACCTGATCATCGACACCGACCCGGGCGCCGATGATGTCGTGGCCCTGCTTCTGGCACTGGCGTCGAAGGATGAGCTCAATGTCCTGGCGATCACCACGGTTGCCGGCAATGTGCGCATCGACAAGACGTCGCGCAATGCCCGTCTTGCCCGTGAGTGGGCAGGGCGCGAAGAGGTGCCGGTGTACGCCGGAGCAGGGCGGCCACTGGTGCGCCCGCCGATCTACGCCGAGAACATCCACGGCAAGGAAGGCTTGCCCGGCGTCGAGGTGCACGAACCCGCCAAGGGCCTGGCCAAGGGTAACGCCGTGCAGTACCTGGTGGAGACCTTGAGCAAGGCTGCGCCCCACAGCATCACCGTCGCGATGCTCGGGCCGCAGACCAACCTCGCGCTGGCGCTGATCCAGGCGCCGGAAATCACCCAGGGGATCAAGGAAGTGGTGGTCATGGGTGGTGCGCATTTCAATGGCGGCAACATCACCCCGGTGGCCGAATTCAACCTGTTCGCCGACCCGGATGCGGCCAAGGTGGTGCTCGCCAGCGGCGTCAAGCTGACCTATGTGCCGCTGGATGTGACCCACAAGATCCTGACCAGCGAGCAGCGCCTCAAACAGATCGAGGCGCTGAACAACAACGCCGGCAAGCTGGTGGGCAATATTCTCAATGAGTACGTCAAGGCGGACATGGTGCATTACGGGTTGCCTGGCGGCCCGGTACACGATGCCAGCGTGATTGCCTGGCTGCTCAAACCCGAACTGTTCACCGGCAGGCAGATCAACGTGGTGGTCGACAGCCGCGAAGGGCCGGGCTTTGGCCAGACCGTCGCCGACTGGTATGACACCCTGGGCCAGCCCAAGAATGTGTTCTGGATCGAGAATGGCGACGCTCAGGGCTTCTTCGATCTGCTGACCGAGCGCCTGGCGCGGCTCAAGTGACCCATGCTCACGCGTCGCTCAAGGCCTCGCTGGCGTAGCGCAGAAACACCTGGTCCATGAACACCTGGGCGCCGTCGGTGCCCAGTTCCCTGACCAGAAGGTCAACTGCGATGATCGCCAACTCCTCGGCGCTGCCGGGGCTGTGGGCGCATTGGCCCTGGGACCATCTGGCCCTGATGTCAGCAACGATGCTTACGCTTGCCATGTCTTGACGTCCTTAAAAAACCGATCACGATCCTGGTGTCCGTGCCAGCGCGTCTGGCTGGCAGCGCAGTAAAGCATTTTGCTCAGGACTGCACACTGCTACTTAGGCATGAAACGCCGCTCGCGTCAGGCATCGAGCGTGCTTTTGGCGTGGCGGCAGAGGAAGTTACCAAACGTTTTGTGACGATTTGCATGCTTGCGTCAAACCCGGGCTCGGGCAGACTCCATATCCAGCCAGATCTCCCGATCTGCACGGCTTCGCCGCCTCCCGGGGAAACCAAGCGGGCCGGGTGCTGTCGCAGAGGTTCTGGTTCACGTAAACACAAGGAGGCTGTATGCCCTGGAAATACGCATCATCGGGTCTGGTTCTGGTAGCGGCACTGCTGGCAGGTTGTAGCACGACGTCCGAATCGTCCAAGCCCGCCGAAAGTAGCGCCGCGACCGAATCGGGTCATTCCCGCTGTGATGCCGCCGCTGCACAGTTCGCAGTCGGCAAACCGGCAACGCCGGCCTTGCTCGAGCAGGCGCGGGTCAAGGCCGGTGCGCAGACCGCACGCGTGCTGGGCCCCAACGACATGATTACCATGGAGTACCGCTCCGACCGCCTGAATCTGAACACTGACCAGGCGGCCACGGTCAACCGCGTCAACTGCGGCTGAAGCTTTCACGCAGGCATAAAAAAACCCCGTCAGTGACGGGGTTTTTTCAGCGCGCTCGGATTACTCCGGGCGAACCTGAGCGGCTTGCATGCCCTTTTGGCCTTTCTCAGCCACGAAGGAGACAGTCTGGCCTTCTTTCAGGCTTTTGAAACCGTCGGATTCGATAGCCTTGAAGTGTACGAACAGGTCGTCGCCGCCACCCTGTGGAGTGATAAAGCCGAAGCCTTTTTCATCGTTGAACCATTTTACGGTGCCGGTTTGGCGATTAGACATGGTGTATCTCCAAAAACATAATATTCAGTAGTGCTGTGCTGCTCAGGCCAACTGGGCACACGCGAGGTATCATAGTCGAATTGTGTGAAAGCTGGACTTTTTCAGTAAGAACTTTGCGCCAATGACGCAAATAGATACGTCCAAATCATTTGCCAGTGGCCCGATTCAGGCCTCTTCGACACCCATCAAACTGTCTCGTCAAATGACTGAAGCCCGCGAGTTTGGCGGGCTTCAGCGATTGCGTCGAAAATCTTCCGCAGGCTGCAGGCGACGCTTTTGTAGAGAAGTGTAAATTTTTTATTTTTTGCCCTTCAGGCAGTTTTCGCCCACCGCTTTTTGCAGGCGAGAGGTCATTTCGGTACTCGGAGGCGTCGTTTTGTCATTCAGCGAAGCAATTTCCTTGTCCGAAAAGTTCTTGTTGATCTGCTGGGCTCCGCACTCGCAATGAGCCTTGACGGCATTGGCGTCCATCCCCGGGTTGTTCTGGGTGGCGGCGGCGGTGCACTCGCTCATGTAGCTGGTTTTGGTCTTCGCGTCCATGGCGGCATGAGCGCTGAGCGGAAGAGTCAACGCCAATGGTGCGAGGAGGGCGGCAACACGTAGAAGCTTCATGGTTGATTCCTTTTATCGGTGGGACCTGCGTTGGCGCAAGTCTTTAACGGGCCTCGGTTTATCTGACGGCAGGGATCGGCTCCAGTTCAGTGCAGGGTGTTTTCCTACGGTATTTACCGAAAAGTTTATTGGTTCATGGCGCTCGCATACCCACCGCAGAGCCGCTGCGCTGTGCTAGGATGCGCGTCCTGCAGCGCTTTTGCGCCTCGCGGGTCAGGGGTTGCCCGTTGCAATGCCTGCCGATTTCGTACATCCAGTCACTCTGGTTCGGTCAAACGGTTGGCCTTTGGGCTCCTGCCACTGTGAGGCAGGTACACCACCGAATCGCGTACTGGCTCTATCCCAACCCACGTGACCTTTGGTAGGGGTCACCACTAGGAGAGGAGGCGCCATGCCAACTATTACTCTTCCCGACGGCAGTCAACGTTCTTTCGATCACCCGGTTTCCGTAGCCGAGGTCGCCGCATCCATTGGTGCAGGCCTGGCCAAGGCCACCGTTGCCGGCAAGGTCAACGGCCAACTGGTTGACGCCAGCGACATCATTGACGCCGACGCGAGTCTGCAAATCATCACCCCGAAGGACCAGGAAGGCGTCGAGATCATTCGTCACTCCTGCGCGCACCTTGTGGGTCACGCGGTCAAGCAGCTGTACCCGACGGCGAAAATGGTCATCGGCCCGGTGATCGATGACGGCTTCTATTACGATATCGCCTACGAGCGCCCGTTCACCCCGGATGACCTGGCAGCGATCGAGCAGCGCATGCAGCAGCTGATCGAAAAGGATTACGACGTCATCAAGAAGGTCACTCCGCGCGCCGAAGTGATCGAAGTGTTCAAGGCCCGTGGCGAAGACTACAAGCTGCGCCTGGTCGAGGACATGCCGAACGAAAAGGCCATGGGCCTCTACTACCACGAAGAATACGTCGACATGTGCCGCGGTCCGCACGTGCCGAACACCCGTTTCCTCAAGTCGTTCAAGCTGACCAAGCTGTCCGGCGCCTACTGGCGCGGCGATGCGAAGAACGAACAGCTGCAGCGTGTCTACGGCACTGCCTGGGCTGACAAGAAGCAACTGGCGGCCTACATCCAGCGTATCGAAGAAGCCGAAAAGCGCGATCACCGCAAGATCGGCAAGCGCCTGGGCCTGTTCCACACCCAGGAAGAAGCGCCGGGCATGGTGTTCTGGCATCCGAACGGCTGGACCCTGTACCAGGTACTCGAACAGTACATGCGCAAGACCCAGCGCGAGAACGGCTACCTGGAGATCAAGACTCCGCAGGTGGTCGATCGCTCCCTGTGGGAGAAATCCGGGCACTGGGCCAACTACGCCGAAAACATGTTCACCACCGAGTCGGAAAGCCGCGACTACGCCATCAAGCCGATGAACTGCCCTTGCCACGTGCAGGTGTTCAACCAGGGCCTGAAGAGCTACCGCGAGCTGCCGATGCGTCTGGCCGAGTTCGGTGCCTGCCACCGCAACGAGCCATCGGGTGCACTGCACGGCATCATGCGTGTGCGTGCCTTCACCCAGGACGACGCGCACATCTTCTGCACCGAAGAGCAGATGCAGGCCGAGTCCGCCGCGTTCATCAAGCTGACCATGGACGTCTACGCCGATTTCGGCTTCAAGGACATCGAGATGAAGCTCTCGACCCGTCCCGAGAAGCGCGTCGGCTCCGATGACCTGTGGGATCGCGCCGAGTCCGCTCTGGCGGCCGCACTGGACAGCGCAGGCCTGCCTTACGACCTGCAACCGGGCGAAGGTGCGTTCTACGGTCCGAAAATCGAATTTTCCCTCAAGGATTGCTTGGGTCGCGTGTGGCAATGCGGTACATTGCAGCTCGATTTCAACCTGCCTATCCGTTTGGGCGCCGAATTCGTTTCGGAAGACAACGGGCGCAAGCATCCGGTCATGTTGCACCGTGCGATTCTCGGTTCCTTCGAGCGTTTCATCGGAATTCTGATCGAGCACTACGAAGGTGCATTCCCTGCGTGGCTGGCTCCAACTCAGGCAGTGATCATGAATATCACTGATAAACAGGCAGATTTTGCCCTTGAGGTGGAAAAAACACTGGCTCAAAGCGGGTTTCGTGCCAAGTCCGACTTGAGAAATGAAAAGATCGGCTTTAAAATCCGCGAGCATACGTTGCTCAAGGTTCCCTATCTCCTCGTCATCGGAGACCGGGAAGTCGAAACGCAAACTGTCGCTGTGCGTACCCGTGAAGGCGCAGACCTCGGCTCGATGCCGGTCGCCCAGTTCTCGGAGTTCCTTGCACAAGCGGTTTCCCGGCGTGGTCGCCAAGATTCGGAGTAATTATTATTAAGCGTGAAATGAGACAAGATAAACGAGCTGCACCGAAAGCCCCGATCAACGAGAATATCTCGGCACGCGAGGTTCGGTTAATTGGCGCAGACGGCGAGCAGATTGGCATCGTCTCGATTGATGAAGCGCTTCGTATAGCTGAAGAAGCGAAGTTGGATCTGGTGGAAATCTCCGCAGACGCCCAGCCACCTGTGTGTAAGGTGATGGACTACGGCAAGCACCTCTTCGAGAAGAAGAAGCAGGCCAACGAAGCGAAGAAGAACCAGAAGCAGATTCAGATTAAAGAAATCAAGTTTCGTCCAGGGACGGAGGAAGGGGATTACCAGGTAAAACTACGCAACCTGGTACGTTTCCTGAGTGACGGGGACAGGGCCAAGATTTCCTTGAGATTTCGCGGTCGTGAGATGGCCCACCAGGAGCTGGGGATGGAACTGTTGAAGCGGGTTGAAGGTGACCTGCTCGAATACGGTTCGGTCGAACAGCATCCTAAGATGGAAGGACGCCAGCTGATCATGGTCATCGCCCCGAAAAGAAAGAAATAACCCCCAGGGCACGGCAGGCCTTGCGGTTATGTTTATCAACTGAATGCGGAGTATCCGAACATGCCAAAGATGAAGACCAAAAGTGGTGCAGCTAAGCGGTTTCTGAAAACCGCGAATGGCATCAAGCACAAGCACGCTTTCAAGAGCC
This sequence comes from Pseudomonas sp. NPDC090201, assembly GCF_044746825.1. NCBI lineage: Bacteria > Pseudomonadati > Pseudomonadota > Gammaproteobacteria > Pseudomonadales > Pseudomonadaceae > Pseudomonas > Pseudomonas sp. NPDC090201. Next base: position 818,557 of record NZ_JBIVCX010000003.1, on the reverse strand, counting down.
ACATCCTGACCAAAATGTCGACCAAGCGTAAGCGTCATCTGCGCGGAAGCAGCCTGCTGCATCCGTCCGACGTGGCAAAAGTCGAGCGCATGCTGCGCCTTCGTTAATTTTGATCAAAGATAGAGGAAGTTACTCATGGCTCGTGTAAAGCGTGGCGTCATTGCCCGTAAGCGTCACAAAAAAATTCTGAAACTTGCTAAAGGCTACTACGGCGCGCGTTCACGCGTATTCCGTGTTGCCAAGCAAGCGGTAATCAAGGCAGGCCAATACGCCTACCGCGACCGTCGTCAGAAAAAACGTCAGTTCCGCGCTCTGTGGATCGCTCGTATCAACGCTGGTGCTCGCATCAATGGCCTGTCTTACAGCCGTCTGATCGCTGGCCTGAAAAAAGCGTCGATCGAAATCGACCGTAAGGTTCTGGCTGATCTGGCAGTGAACGAAAAAGCGGCGTTTGCTGCGATTGTCGAGAAAGCTAAAGCCACTCTGGCCTAAGTCCCCGGCAATCACCGAGCCCTTCGGGGCCCGGTGTTAAACGTCATAGATAGGGGAAGAGCCTTGTAAGCTCTTCCCCTATTTCGTATCTGGAGTCTGTACATGGAAAACCTGGACGCGCTGGTCTCTCAAGCACTTGAGGCTGTGCAAAGCGCCGAAGATATCAATGCCCTGGAGCAAATCCGGGTCCACTACCTCGGCAAGAAAGGCGAACTGACTCAGGTGATGAAGACCCTGGGCAATCTGCCGGCTGAAGAGCGTCCGCAGGTCGGCGCCCTGATCAACGTTGCCAAGGAGCGTGTCACAGAGGTTCTCAATGCGCGCAAGGCGTCGTTCGAGGAAGCGGATCTTGCCGCCAAACTCGCCGCCGAGTCGATTGACGTGACCCTGCCTGGCCGCGGACAGACCACTGGCGGTCTGCACCCTGTAACCCGGACTCTGGAACGTATCGAACAGTTCTTCACCCACATCGGCTACGGCATCGCCGAAGGCCCGGAGGTCGAAGACGACTATCACAACTTCGAGGCGCTCAACATCCCAGGCCATCACCCGGCCCGGTCGATGCACGACACCTTCTATTTCAACGCCAACATGTTGCTGCGCACCCATACCTCGCCGGTACAGGTCCGCACCATGGAAGCGAACAAGCCGCCGATCCGCATCGTCTGCCCAGGCCGTGTGTATCGCAGCGACTCCGATATCACTCACTCCCCGATGTTCCACCAGGTCGAAGGCCTGCTGGTCGACCGCGATATCAATTTCGCCGACCTGAAAGGCACCATCGAGGAGTTCCTGCGCGTGTTCTTCGAGAAAGAACTGGCAGTGCGTTTCCGTCCTTCGTATTTCCCGTTCACCGAGCCATCGGCTGAAGTCGACATGGAATGCGTGATGTGCAGTGGCAAGGGCTGCCGCGTCTGCAAGCAGACCGGCTGGCTGGAAGTCATGGGCTGCGGCATGGTGCACCCGAACGTGCTGCGCATGTCGGGGATCGACCCCGAAGAGTTCCAGGGCTTTGCTTTCGGCATGGGGGCAGAACGCCTGGCCATGCTGCGCTACGGCGTCAATGACTTGCGCCTGTTCTTCGACAACGACCTGAGGTTCCTGGCGCAATTCCGCTAGGCCTCACGCACGTCACGAATAATCAGGAGAACAGAATGAAATTCAGCGAACAATGGTTGCGCGGCTGGGTCAGCCCGCAAGTTTCCCGCGACGAGCTGGTTGCTCGTCTGTCGATGGCCGGCCTCGAGGTCGATAGCGTGACCCCGGCAGCCGGTGCATTCACCGGCGTCGTGGTCGGCGAAGTGTTGAGCACCGAGCAGCACCCGGACGCCGACAAGCTGCGCGTGTGCCAGGTCAGCAATGGTTCGGAAACCTTCCAGGTGGTGTGTGGCGCGCCAAACGTGCGCCCTGGCCTGAAGATTCCGTTCGCCATGATCGGTGCCGAACTGCCCGGCGACTTCAAGATCAAGAAAGCCAAGCTGCGTGGTGTCGAGTCCAACGGCATGCTCTGCTCCCAGGCCGAGCTGCAGGTGGGCGAGGGCAATGACGGCCTGATGGAACTGCCTGCCGATGCGCCAGTCGGTCAGGATTTCCGTGCCTGGCTGGAACTGGACGACGTCAGCATCGAGGTCGACCTGACCCCGAACCGTGGCGACTGCCTGTCCGTGGCGGGCCTGGCCCGCGAAGTCGGCGCCCTGTACGACGCTGCGGTCACCCGCCCGCAGGTGGCTGCAGTGCCAGCCGTCCACGACGAAGTGCGTTCGGTGGAAGTGCTAGCGCCGGCTGCCTGCCCGCGTTATCTGGGCCGCGTCATCCGTAACGTCGACCTGTCGCGTCCGACCCCGCTGTGGATGGTCGAGCGCCTGCGCCGTTCCGAAGTACGCAGCATCGATGCCGCTGTCGACATCACCAACTACGTGATGCTTGAACTGGGTCAGCCTCTGCACGCCTTCGATCTCGCCGAAATCAACGGCGGCATTCGCGTGCGCATGGCCGAAGAGGGCGAGAAGCTGGTGTTGCTGGACGGTCAGGAAGTCAGCCTGCGTGCCGACACCCTGGTCATTGCCGACCATCTGCGTGCACTGGCCATCGCCGGCGTCATGGGCGGCGAGCACAGCGGCGTGAACACCGCGACCACTCGCGACATTTTCCTGGAAAGCGCTTTCTTCGACCAGATCGCGGTTGCTGGCAAGGCACGTTCCTACGGCCTGCACACCGATGCCTCGCACCGCTACGAGCGTGGCGTGGACTGGCAACTGGCCCGTGAAGCCATGGAGCGCGCCACTGGCCTGCTGCTGGAAATCACTGGCGGCGAAGCCGGTCCGGTCATTGAAACCGTCAGCGAGCAGCACCTGCCGTCGATTGCTCCGGTCACCCTGCGTGCCGAGCGGATCGAGCAAATGCTGGGCATGAAGATGGAAGCTGCCGAAGTCGAGCGCCTGCTCACCGGTCTTGGCCTGACGGTGTCTTCGCAGGCGGCGGGCGAGTGGCGCGTAGAAGTGCCAAGCCACCGCTTCGACATTTCCCTGGAAGTGGACCTGATCGAAGAGCTGGCCCGCCTGTACGGCTACAACCGTCTGCCGGTTCGTTACCCTCAGGCCCGCCTGGCTCCGCAAGCACGCTCCGAATCCAGGGGCGACCTGCCTGCACTGCGCCGCCTGCTGGTTGCGCGCGGCTACCAGGAAGCGATTACCTACAGCTTCATCGATCAGAAATGGTTCGAGCTGTTCAGCCCGGGCGTCGAGCCGCTGCTGCTGGCCAACCCGATCTCCGCTGACATGGCCGCCATGCGCTCGTCGCTGTGGCCGGGCCTGGTCAAGGCGTTGCAACACAACCTCAATCGCCAGCAGGACCGCGTGCGCCTGTTCGAAAGTGGCCTGCGTTTCGTCGGCCAACTGGAAGGTTTGAAACAAGAGCCTATGCTGGCAGGTGTGATCTGCGGCAGTCGCCTGCCGGAAGGCTGGGCGCAGGGTCGTGATGGCGTGGACTTCTTCGACGTCAAGGCTGACGTGGAAGCCGTGCTGGGCTTCAGTGGTGCACTGGATGATTTCCGTTTCGTACCGGGCAAACATCCAGCCTTGCACCCAGGCCAGACCGCCCGTATCGAGCGCGATGGCCGTGAAGTCGGCTACCTCGGCGCGATCCACCCGGAACTGGCCAAGACCCTGGGTCTGGATCGTCCGGTGTTCGTGTTCGAGCTGGTTCTGGCCGATGTGGTCGAGGGCCGTCTGCCGAAATTCCACGAACTGTCGCGCTTCCCGGAAGTGCGTCGGGACCTGGCGTTGCTGGCTGATCGCGAGGTTGCGGCCACTGCGGTAATGGACGTAATTCGTGAAAATGCAGGGCAATGGCTGACAGACCTCAGGCTATTTGATGTTTATCAGGGTAAAGGCATTGATCCGCATAGAAAAAGCCTTGCAGTTGGCTTGACCTGGCAACATCCATCGCGCACTCTTACTGACGATGAGGTAAACGCTTCGACGCAGCAAATTCTCACCTCGCTTGAGGAAAGGTTAAACGCCACGTTAAGGAAGTAGCGTATGGGGGCTCTGACGAAAGCTGAGATGGCCGAACGTCTGTACGAAGAGCTAGGCCTGAATAAACGAGAAGCCAAGGAACTGGTTGAGCTGTTCTTTGAGGAAATCAGGCACGCTCTGGAAGATAACGAGCAGGTCAAATTGTCCGGATTCGGTAATTTTGACCTGCGAGATAAACGCCAGCGACCGGGTCGAAATCCCAAGACAGGGGAAGAAATTCCGATTACAGCTCGCCGTGTGGTCACCTTTCGCCCAGGGCAGAAATTGAAGGCCCGAGTTGAGGCTTATGCTGGAACCAAGTCATAACGACGAGCTACCGCCTATTCCCGGCAAACGCTACTTCACCATCGGTGAAGTCAGCGAGCTCTGCGCGGTCAAACCGCACGTTCTGCGTTATTGGGAACAGGAATTTCCTCAGCTCAACCCGGTCAAGCGCCGCGGGAATCGCCGGTATTATCAGCGCCAGGACGTGCTGATGATCCGGCAGATCCGCGCGCTGCTTTACGATCAGGGCTTCACCATCGGCGGGGCGCGCCTGCGCCTCTCCAGCGATGAGGTCAAGGACGATTCCCTGCAATACAAGCAGCTGATCCGACAGATGATTGTCGAGCTGGAAGATGTTCTGGTGGTCCTGCGCAAATAGCGCCGCGTCATCAAATACTTCCATCTTTCAAAAGCTTAGGGTATATTCCTCGACGCTTTCACAAGAAGCGAAATCAGATACACGCCTAGTCGGGGCGTAGCGCAGTCCGGTAGCGCACTAGCATGGGGTGCTAGGGGTCGAGTGTTCGAATCACTCCGTCCCGACCATATTATTCAATGACTTAGCCCAATCTTTTCAGGTTGGGCTTTTTCATGGGCGCGATAAAATTTTCCCACCGCCAGGCTTCCGGGCCGTATGTAGCCTACGCTTATCGCGTCTCCCATGAATGAGGGCGCTTTATGCCGTGCACCCGCCATCCAACACCCTTGGAAAACCGGACAAGACCATGAGCGAAAACAAAGAAAAACCCCTACGCATGGCACTCAAGGCAGTCCTGGTGGCGGCTCAGGAGCAGGGCATGGATCTGGACGCTCTTCGTGAAACCGCCATCGAGTCGATGCTCAATGACATCCTTTATGACTCCGACGACGTGGCACATGCGGTCATCGCCATCGAGGTGGCGGCCGATGCGGTGGCGTCTCCCTCGTCCATGGTCTGATCTGTAAGCTTCTCGCTTGCCTTGATTGGGGCTAAACATCGGCGCTGTGTGGCCGATAAAGTGTTTCCAATATTTACAGCGAGCAGTACTCATGGAAGACCAGAACACCACTCCTTACCAGAAACCCAACAATCTGGCAGGCGTAGGGCGCCGGTGGGGAGGGCAGATGATCGACACCCTGGTGACGTATCTGCTGTTTATCGTAGTGGCGAAAGTCGCGGAGTTCATTCACTTGCCGCCGACAGTGGTTGCGGTACTGGCACTGGGGTCTGCAGCGGGCTACTACCTGCTTTCCGACGCCTTGCCCAACGGGCAGAGCGTGGGCAAGAAGCTGCTGGGCATGTCGGTCATCGATGAGCGCAGCTATCTGAACTGCAATATCTACCAGTCGTTCGTGCGCAATATCACCACGCCCTTTCTGAGCATCCTGGACTGGATCTTCATCTTCTTCGGCTCGCGCAAGCGCCTCGGCGACATGCTGGCATCGACGATCGTGATTCGTTCGCGCTAACGCCAGGCCGGGGGGAAGCAGTGTCATATCAGTTTGCTGCATCCTGTGATCCAGCTCATGGAACAAATCCGGTGAAGCTTTGGTCAACCAGTTTCCACAGCCTTAACCTGGTGTGATGCCATGACTCAGATGCTCAATGACGTTGCCCAAACGCTGAACGACGATCTTTATCAGAAGACCCGGTCGCAGCTGAATACTTTTCTGAATGAAACCAACGCATTGCTGGCCGCAGGCGATGCGTTGCATGAAGACAGGACGGCCCAGGCGCGTGCCCGGCTGGTTGAGTTCCTGGAGAGCCGCAGGGGGTACGGGGAATCACCTGAGCCGCCGCTTGTGCACCAGCCTCCAATCACCAGGGTATTGAATGACGCGCAACGGTTCGTCAGGGCAAATCCCTGGGCTGCGGTGGGAGCGGCGGCGGGCGTGGGCATGGTTGTCAGTCTGTTGCTCGCTCGCCGCTCACGCTGAAGGGGATTCAACGTGAGCCGCAGGGGTATTGTCACGATGCGCAGGCTTGCGGGTGGATTGTTCGTGCCCGCCCGGTCGTGGCTGCCGATTGTGCATCGCCATCGTCGGTGGCCCTACGCGGAACCTGCAGTCGTGACCAATAACGGGGGCGGTGCCGAACGGGTGCCGGGGATGCGTTTGCCGAGATTTGAAAGGGGGGGCGGGATGAATGTCGACGAAGACGCGGTCCGTCAACTCGCGCAATTGATCTGGGAAACCGAGGGCCAGCCTCAGGGGCAGGAAGCCCGGCATTGGGAGATGGCGACAAAGCTGGCCGAGTCCGCCGCGATGGCGCCGGTGCGCGCAGGCAAGGGGCAGAGGGTCGATACGCTGTTTCCCTCGCCCAAGGACAAGCCGGGCCCGCACTAAGGGGTGGGTACTGGGGCCTCGATGGTCTGCAATTGTTCGAGCAGCGTGCGGGCAAAGCCTTCCGAGGCGATGAAGTCCATCGCCTCGCGCAGCTTGATGGTTTTCTCGACGCCGAAGGTCTGATCGAAGATGTGCGAGACGCGCTCGGAGACTTTGCGCGCCTGTTCATATTTCTGTTGGCCGGCAGGGGTGAGCATCACCCGCCGACAGCGCCGGTCATTGCCGTCTACCTGCAAGTCCACCAGTCCGTCGCGCACCAGCGGCTTGAGCGTGTGGCCCAGGGCCGAGAGGTCCATGACCAGAGCCTGTGCCAGCTCGCGCATCTTGGGCTGGCCGTAGCGGGCGATCTGCGACAGCAGCGAGTATTGCGTGGCCTTGAGGCCGCACTCCACGAAGGCTTCGTCATAGATCTGTCCAAGGCGGCGCGACGCGCGACGTACCGAACCGTTGGCGCAGCTGCTGGGCAGCGGGGCGAAATCTGAACAGGGTGTCGCGCTTTTCAAAGCTGGTTACTCGCAAAGGCCTGGATAGGCGCGATTATGCCTGCACGTGGGGTGTCGACAAGGTTTTTTGGTCAGGTATGGGCCTTTGCCGTCTTGGACAAGGGCGCTCCTGCAAAAACTTGCGAACGCCGACAAACCGTAGCAGCCGGGCTTGCCCGCGGGTGATCTTGAGGACGCCCCCGCCGGCAAGCCGTGCTGCTACGGGATGGGCGTGAGGCGGGACGCCATCTTCGCGGCCAGCATGGTTTTCACTTCCGGCCATTCGTCATCAATGATGCTGAAACGCACCGAGTTGCGCTTGCGGCCGTCGGGCATGATGCGTTCGTGGCGCACGATGCCTTCCTGCCTGGCGCCGATGCGCAGGATGGCGGCACGGGATTTTTCGTTGAGTTCGTCGGTGGTGAACTGCACGCGCACGCATTGCATCACTTCAATTGCATATTCGAGCAGCAGGGCCTTCATTTCGGTGTTCAAGCCTGAGCGCTGCACCGATTGGCCAAGCCAGGTGTGGCCGATTTCCAGCTTGCGATTCTTGCGGTCGATCTTCCAGAAGCGGGTGCTGCCCACGACCTGGCCGGTGTCCTTGCGCACGATGACGAACGGCATGACCGTGCCCGCCTCGCGTCCGGCCAGTGCCGTGGCGATGTAGCCATCCACCGTCTCGGGGCCTGGAATGACCGTGACCTTCATGTTCCACAGCTCTCCGTCGCTTGCCGCCTGTACCAGCTCAGCGGCGTGTGAAGCCTGCAACGGGCGCAACTCGACCGCCTGACCGCTCAAAATGACCTGTTCGCTTTCCATCACCTGACTACTCACGCGTGATTATCCCTTGGGTTTGGCGTCTGGCAGCGCGGCGCCCTTGGGCCACAGCATCCAGATCTGGCCTTGTTGCTTCATGTTCCCAGCCAGTTCGCCGGCCGCATCGCCCGTGCCCCAGAACATGTCGGCGCGCACTTCACCGGCGATGGCGCCGCCGGTGTCCTGAGCCGCGACCGGACGCACCAGCGGTGTGCCATCGGGGCGGGTCGAGGACAGCCACAGCAGGCTGCCCAGCGGAATCACCTTGCGGTCGATGGCCACGCTGTAGCCAGCCGTCAGTGGTACGTTCAGCGAGCCACGTGGCCCCTCGGTGCTGTCCGGGCGCAGGGTGAAGAACACGTAGCTGGGGTTGCTGCCCAGTAGTTCGTGAACGCGCTCAGGATGGGCGATGGCCCAGTCACGGATTCGGCCCATGGACACTTCGTCCTTGGTCAACTGGCCTTGTTCCACCAACCAGCGACCGACCGGTTTGTAGGGGTGGCCGTTCTGGTCGGCGTAGGCGATACGCAGTTGGCGACCGTTCTCCAGTTGCACCCGGCCCGATCCCTGAATCTGCAGGAATTGCAGGTCGATGGGGTTTTCCAGCCAGGCAAGGACCGGCGCATTGACTCCTTTTTCGCCAATGGTTGCGGCGTCGTCATACGGGCGCAGGATGCGTCCATCCAGACGGCCACGCAGGCGTTTGCCCTTGAGTTCGGGGTAGATGCTGTCCAGATTGACGATGATCAGATCATCCGGTACACCGTAGATCGCCACCGGGTGCGCATCGTTGTGCTGCTCGCTGCCTTTGTAGATAGGCTCGTAGTAGCCGGTAATCAGGCCGTTGGCGCCATGCTCCGACGAGCGCAGGCTGTAGACCTGCAACTGGTTCTTGAGGAAATCGCGCACCGCCGCAGGGTTGGCCGGCACCTGTGCGGCCATGGCGCAGGTGCTGCCCCATACCGGATCTTTGGCCAGACGCTTGCAGGCCGAGAACCAGCTGTTGTACCCGGCCATCAGGTCCTGATCGCTCACGGCAGGCAGTTTGTCCCACTCGACGCTCACGTAGGTGGTGGCTTCGGACGGTTTGGTCTTGGGTGCACCGCCGTCACAGGCGGCGAGCAGGGCGATCAGCGGGGCGAGGCAAAACAGAAAGCGGCGCCAGTGCAGGCTTGGGGTCATCACGCGGGGTGTTTCCTGAAAACAAGTGAAGGCGGCTAGCTTGGTGAAAGGCGAGGGCGACGTCAAATCGGCGAAGCATTTTCCCAGGCCTGTGGGTGGGCGGGCGCGGGCCGATGTAAGGCCAATTTACCCCGATATCGCACTTTTTCCCGGTTTGTCGCTCTATCCATGGCCGGGACGCCGCGAGCCGCGGGGCGTCCAGATTGTTGAAACCTGTGATTGATGGCCTCTGATTCTTTCCCCATTCGAGTGCGCCGACGCGGCCGCGCCTTGTTGATGCTGTGCCTTGCGGCGCTCTGCGCCGTGGGCTGCACGCGCCAGGACGGTCGCGACGTGGCCACCCAGTTCAGCGAAACCAAACCCCAGGAATTCTTCCAGACCAGCGTCGATCGCATGGCGACCCTGGCGATGCACGACAACCTGGAAAGTTTGTATCTTTTGATGAACAAGCTGTATCTGCGCAACCCGGCGGAGTGGCGCAAATCAGGCTTTGTCGATGCCCGCTCGGCCGAACGCAATGTGCGCAATGCCATCGAGCAGCGTACACCGCTGGCGCAGTTGGGTAATCGCCGCGATCTGGCGGCCTTGAGCTACGCCCTGAGTCCTGAGTTTCTCGGGGATCGGGTCGGCGCGTTCATCTACGCCATCGGCAGCATGCTGGTCACCGCCCATGGCGGGCGGACCGAGTTTTTCATGACCGATCAGATCAATCCGACCTTTGTCAGCAACGCAGCGCGCAACATCGAGAAGGCCACCTGGCTCTTGGGTCAGCGGCAGAATGCCAATGGCGAGCTGATGCTGTTTTCCAACGAGATTTCGGAGGAGGGCACCAACCTGAGTTTCGCCACCGAGTTCGGCAAGATCGTGGCGCGGCTGGATTTGCTGGCGCAGATGCTCGATGAGCGTTATCGCAGGATCGGGCTCAATTATGCGCAGAGCCTGTTGTTTCTGAATTTTTTGCCGGTGCAGTGAGGCTTGGGTATGGGTCGCTTCGACTATCGTCCCCGCCGGCAAGCCGTGCTGCTAAGGGGCGGCGGGTGGCCGCACATTCAGCATGCGGCTTAGGCCCGTAGCAGCCGGGCTTGCCCGCGGGGCGATTTCAAGGACGCCGACGCCGGCGAGCCGGACTGCTACACAGACAACTGCTAGTAAGAATCGCCCCGAATATATTCTTCCATCTTCTGAATCAACCTGGCCTGTTCGGCGATGGCCGCCTTGACCAGGTCGCCGATGGACAGCAGGCCCACCAGTCGCCCGTCTTCGACCACCGGCAAGTGCCGCAGGCGACCGTCGGTCATGATGTTCATGCACTGGTCGATCTTGTGCTGAGGACCCACCGTCTTCACCTCGTGGGTCATGATTTCACTGATAGGCGTGCCTACCGAGGCGCGTCCGGCCAGTTCCATCTTGCGGGCGTAGTCGCGCTCGCTGACGATCCCCACCACCTTGCCGCCCTGTACCACCGGTACGGCACCAATGTTCATTTCGGCCATCAATTTGATCGCGTCGATCACCATCTGGTCGGGTCTGACGGTATGAACTTCACCGTGGTGCTTGTCTTTCAACTTCAGTAGTTCGGCTACGGTCGTCATGCTGGCCTCTCCGGCGCTTATAGGTGAACACGGCCCCGGGAGTCGGGCCGTCTCTAAAGAATCGTTGAGAGAAGGCATTCCGGCAAGTTTGGATGCGGCACGTATTGTGCGAAAAACGTCAGTTGGCGCTGTTTGTCACACTTTACCCCGTGGCCGGCGTTTCAAGGGCGGGGACGACGAGGGCGAGACACCACCGATTCGATGTTCTTGCGCCCGATCAACAAGGGGCTTTTGGCCTTGCGCGATGGCGGCATGTCGGCCAGCCATTTGAACATCACCAGGCAATCCACCAGTCCGAGGCGGGCGTGGCGATAGGCGCGGGGCAGGCGCCCGACGGTTTCGAAACCCAGCTTGTGCCACAGCGCCACCGCGACTTCGTTGGTCGCGACCACCGAGTTGAATTGCATAGCACTGAAACCGCTGTCCAGGGCCAGTTGCTGGGAGTGTTCGCACATCTGCCGGGCCACGCCGCGGCCACGGGCCTCTTGGGTGACCATGTAGCCGCAGTTGCTGACGTGGCTACCGGGGCCTGCGGCGTTGGCCTTGAGGTAATAGCTGCCCAGCAGCACGCCGTCGTCTTCGGCGATCAGGGTGTGCAGGGGATATTCAAGCCACAGGTGCAGGGCTTGCTCGTAGGTGAGGTCCGGATCGTAGGCATAGGTTTCCTGCGCCTTGATAACGGCCTGGAAGGTGGGCCAGAAGCGTTCGAAGTCTTCGGGCGTCATGGGGCGGATGTGGATCATGGGCAAGCGGCTTCATCAGGGCAAAGGTAGTTGTAGGAGCGCGCTTGCCCGCGACGCGTCGGGCCAGACGCCGTGAAGGTGGCCGGTGGACCCGTCGCGGGCAAGCGCGCTCCTACAGGGAGATGTGTCTCAGGAAACCACTCGATAGCACGGCACGTACGCCGCGCCACCTGGCAACTTCATCCGGTGCTGCTCGACGAACGACTGCAGCAGGCGGTCCAGCGGCTGCATGACCTCGGCGTCGCCGTGGATCTCGTACGGACCGTGCTCCTCGATCAGGCGGATGCCCTTGTCCTTGACGTTGCCCGCCACGATGCCGGAGAACGCCCGGCGCAGGTTGGCCGCCAGTTCGTGGGGCGGCAGGCTGCGGCTCAGTTGCAGGCTGGCCATGTTGGCGTGGGTCGGATCGAATGGCCGCTGGAAGCTTTCCTCGATCTTGAGCAGCCAGTTGAAGTGGAACGCATCGGCACGTTCGCGACGGAACTGGCGCACGGCGGCCAGGCCTTCGGTCATCTGCCGGGCGACTTCGGCCGGATCGTCGATGATGATCTGGTAATGCTTGTGCGCTTCCTCGCCCAGGGTGGCGCTGACGAACGCATGCAACTGCTCCAGGTAGCTGGCGGCGCTGCGTGGGCCGGTCAGGATTACCGGGAACGGCAGGCCGGCGTTGTCCGGGTGCATCAGAATGCCCAGCAGGTAGAGGAATTCCTCGGCGGTACCGGCACCGCCCGGGAAGATGATGATGCCGTGGCCGACCCGCACGAAGGCTTCCAGGCGCTTCTCGATGTCCGGCAGGATCACCAGTTCGTTGACGATGGGGTTTGGCGCTTCGGCGGCGATGATGCCGGGTTCGGTCAGCCCCAGGTAGCGGCCGCCATGGATACGCTGCTTGGCGTGGGCAATGGTCGCGCCCTTCATCGGGCCTTTCATCACGCCCGGGCCGCAGCCGGTGCAGATGTCCAGTTTACGCAGACCCAGTTCGTGGCCGACTTTCTTGGTGTATTTGTACTCGTCGGTGTTGATCGAGTGGCCACCCCAGCACACGACCATCTTCGGCTCGACGCCGGCGCGCAGGGTGCGGGCGTTGCGCAGCAGGTGGAAAACGTAGTCGGTGATGCCCTGGGAATTGCTCAGGTCGATGCGCTGGCTGTCCAGCTCGCTCTCGGTGTAGACGATGTCACGCAGGGCGCTGAAGAGCATTTCCCGGGTGCTGGCGATCATTTCGCCGTCGACGAAGGCATCGGCCGGGGCGTTCAGCAGTTCCAGACGCACGCCGCGGTCCTGCTGGTGAATACGGACTTCGAAGTCCTTGTAGGCTTCGAGAATGGTTTTTGCGTTATCGACATGGGCGCCGGTGTTGAGGATGGCCAGGGCGCACTGGCGGAAGAGGTTGTAGATGCTGCCAGAGCCTGCGGCGCTGAGCTGCTGGACTTCACGTTGCGACAGAGTCTCCAGGCTACCTTTGGGGCTGACTTGAGCGTTGATTACGTTTCTTGGAGCCATTCTGAATTCCTTGAAAGCGATGCCGGTCATCCGGTGTCGGTGGCAGGCATTGGAACAGTGAGCGAGTTCGCGCTCACCCTTGCAGCCATTTTTTACATTGCTCGGTCAGGAAAGCAAACGTTGTGAGTGAAAACCCCGTTCGGTCAGCGGATTTTTGATTTTCCGGCCCGCCCCGGTATGCTGCACCTCGACGTCCGGACGCCTGCGGCAACCTCGATACGATGTTTCCTACCTCATGATTTTCAATTTCTCGATATTCCTGGCCACCCTCATCGCCATGGAGGGTGTCGGCTTTCTTGCGCACAAGTACGTCATGCATGGCGTAGGCTGGTTCCTGCATCGCTCGCACCATGAAGAACAACTGGGCGCCTTCGAAACCAATGACATCTACCTGTTGGTACTGGGGCTGGTGGCGGTCGGGCTGATCGTACTCGGCAACAGCGGCCATGACCCGTTGCAGTGGGTGGGCGCGGGCGTGGCGGCCTTCGGGCTGATCTACATTCTGGTGCACGACGGCATGGTCCATCGCCACTGGCCGCTGCGGCCCCGACCACGCAACCGTTACCTGCGCAGGCTGTATCAGGCGCACCTGATGCACCACGCGGTCAAGGGCCGGCGCAATAGCGTGTCGTTCGGTTTCCTGTACGCGCCACCGGTGGCGACCCTGCAAAAGCAACTGCGGGAAATGAAACGCCCGCGCTCGTCCGAAGCCGCTCCCGGGGCACGAATCGACCTTGGCAACGCATCGCCTCTTTCCAGTCTCGATCAAGTCCCGTAGAACAGTGTGCTCGGGCTGGCTGACGGGTTTGTCGGCCAGCGTTCAAGGCATTTCATGTCAATCGGGAGAGCCTCGTGAATACAGCCACTGCATCTGCAGCATCCAGCAAGACCATCACCTATCAGCGTCCGGACGGCAAAAGCGTCAGCGGCTACCTGGCCAGCCCCGCGAAACCTGAAGGCGCACCCGCCATCGTGGTGATTCAGGAATGGTGGGGGCTCAACGACCAGATTCGTGGCGTGGCCGATCGCCTGGCGGCTTCGGGCTACCTGGCCCTGGTGCCGGACCTGTATCGCGGCGAGATGACCGTCGAGGAAGAAGAAGCCCATCACCTGATGAGCAAACTCGACTTCGCTGACGCCGCCACCCAGGACATTCGCGGTGCCGTGCAGTACCTCAAGGGCCACACCCAGAACGTCGGTGTCACCGGCTTCTGCATGGGCGGCGCCTTGACCTTGCTCGCGTTGAACTTCATTCCCGAACTGACGGCGGGCGTGGTGTTCTACGGTATGCCGCCGCTGGAATACCTCGATCCCAAGGCGATCAAGGTGCCGGTTCAGGCGCACTGGGCGACCCAGGACGAATTCTTTCCCGCAGAGAACGTCGACAAGCTCGAAGAGAAGCTCAGCGAGGGTGGGGTGGACATCGAATTTCATCGCTACCTGGCGCACCATGCGTTCGCCAACGAGACCGCCATCGGCACCGGACGCATCCCCGGCACCCAGTACGATCCGGTCTGGGCGCAACTGGCGTGGGACAGGGCGTTGACATTCTTTGGCCGTACGCTCTGGGGCTAAGCACAATTTCCGAGCGCAGATAATCCTGTAGGAGCGTGGCTTGTCCCGCGATCTGCCGGGAACCGGCAGCAAATCCGCATTACTCGGAGTGTCAGACACACCGAGTTCGCTGACTTTACGACTGCTGCGCAGCCGATCGCGGGACAAGCCACGCTCCTACAGGAAAACGCGAAAGGGGCGCGCTCCTTTCGTTGCCGAATGTGTCGGATTGAAATATATTGCGAACCATTATCATTTGGCCGCAGCATTCATCATGTCCGTCCCTCTCTCTTCCTCCAACGACCAGCAGGGCGTCGCTGCGCTTTATGGTGCGCATCATGGCTGGCTGGTGAACTGGCTGCGTGGCCGTCTGGGATGTTCCCATCAGGCGGCGGACATGGCTCAGGACACCTTCATGCGGGTGCTCCTGGCCGAGCGCAAGGCGCCGGTGGCCAGCGAGCTGGTCGAGCCCCGGCATTTTCTGGTGACCATCGCCAAACGAGTGATGATCGACAGCTTCCGGCGCACTTCGGTGGAGCAGGCCTATCTGCAGGTGCTGGCCGAACAGCCTGAACGTTTTGTGATATCCCCCGAAGAGCGGCTGATCCTGCTGGAAACCTTGCACGCGCTGGACGCCATGCTCAATGGCCTCGGCAGCCGGGTGAAGGAAGCGTTCCTGCTCTCGCAATTGCAAGGGCTCGGATACAAAGAGATCGCGGCGCAGATGGGCGTATCGGTCAGCTCGATCACCAAGTACATCGCCCGCGCCACCGAGCATTGCCTGCTGTTCGCGCTGGAGCATGGCCAGTGAGTTCTCCCGAACACCAGGCATTGAGCCTGGCCGCCCACTGGTTCGCCCGGTTGGGCGCGGCGCCGGGCGACGCGCTGGTGCAGCGCCAGTGGCAGGCCTGGCACGACGAAAACCCGCTGCATCAATGGGCCTGGCAGCGAGTCGGGCTGTTGCAGACGCAACTGGGCAATGCCAAGGGCGCGCTGGGTTATCAGGTGCTGGAGCGGGCAGGGCGTGGCGTTGCGGTGTCCGGACGGCGCGGGTTGCTCAAAGGCCTGGTGCTGGGTGTCGGCGTGGGCGCACTGGGTTGGGCGGGGTATCGTCAGGCACCGGTGCTGCTGGCCGATCTGCGCACCGGCACCGGCGAACGCTTGACCCACACCCTCGATGACGGCACGACGCTGGTGCTCAACACCGCCAGCGCCGTGGACATTGCCTACACCGCACAGACGCGCCTGATCGTGCTCCGCACCGGGGAGATTTTCATCGCCACCGCCAAGGACCCGCGACCCTTTATCGTGCGCAGCGTACAAGGCGCGATGCAGGCGCTGGGCACCCGTTTCAGCGTCAGGCAGCAGGATGGATTCACTCAATTGGGGGTGTTCGAGCACGCCGTCGCGGTTCGCCCGCAGGCCGGTGAGAGCGTCGTCATCCCCAGCGGTCAGGCCGTCAGTTTTAATAC
Organism: Pseudomonas sp. NPDC090201; assembly: GCF_044746825.1. NCBI lineage: Bacteria > Pseudomonadati > Pseudomonadota > Gammaproteobacteria > Pseudomonadales > Pseudomonadaceae > Pseudomonas > Pseudomonas sp. NPDC090201. The sequence goes on along the minus strand of NZ_JBIVCX010000003.1, from coordinate 802,593 downwards.
CCAAGCGCTGTTCGACCAGTACCCGCTGGATCCTTCTGCCGACGCCTGGATCAACGGCCGGCTGGTCATCGATGGCTGGCGCCTGGACCGTCTGATCGGCGAGTTGCAGCGCTACCGCAGCGGCTACCTGGGCTGCGCGCCTGAGGTCGCCCACTTGCGCATTTCCGGCTCCTATCCGCTGGATGACATCGACCTGGCATTGTCGGCCATCGCCCGTTCCTTGCCGGTGAAGGTCGAGCGGCGCACCGATTGGTGGGTCCGTCTGACCGCGAAAAGCGCCCTCGCATAATTATTTGATTCCGTTTCGCATTCGCATTGTCGATTTGCGCAAGCTCGCGCGACTCCTTGTGAGAAACCCTTACAACGCCCGCCAAGCGGGCCTCAGGAGAGAGCATGCGTAACCCGAACAAACCGGCTGCAAACCTTCGTGCATTCAAGCCCAAAAACACACTGAAACTCGCGGTGCTCGGGGCTTCGCTTGCCTGGCTGGAACCGGTCTTGTTGGGCGGTGCCTACGCGCAGGCGGCCAGCGTGCAGAAAAGCTATGCCATCGCACCGGGCCCGCTGGGTGCTGTGCTGGGGCGTTTCGCCAACGAGGCCGGCATCGTGCTGTCATTCCAGGCAGGCCTGACCGATGGCAAACAGAGCGCAGGGCTCAATGGCACCTACAGCGTCGAGCAGGGATTCGCCACCCTGCTGGCAGGTTCGGACCTGATTGCAGCCCCCGGTGCCCAGGGTGTCTACGTGCTGTACCGCGCAGAAAAATCCTCGGCCCTGCAACTGGGTGCCACCAGCGTGGTGGGCACCGGGATCGATGAAACCACCGAATACAGCGGCACCTACACGCCGCGCCAGACCAGCACCGCGACCAAGATGGGCCTGTCCCTGCGCGAGACGCCGCAGTCGGTCACCGTGATCCCGCGTCAGGTCATGACCGACCATCACCTGGCCTCGCTGGACGATGTGGTCAAGTTCACCCCGGGCCTGTCCAGCAACCACCGCGACAGCGATCGCTACACCTTTTATTCGCGCGGTTTCCAGATCCAGAACTTCGAGTACGACGGCATTCCTTCGCAGACGGTCAACGAATCCCAGCAGTTCACCAGCACCCTGGCTGACATGGCGATCTATGACCGTGTGGAAGTGGTGCGCGGCGCAACCGGCCTGCTCAGCGGCGCGGGTACGCCATCGGCCACGCTGAACCTGGTGCGCAAACGCCCCACCGACGATTTCCAGGGGTATGTGTATGGCGAGGCGGGGGCGTGGGACAAGTACCGCGCCGAGGCCGACGTGTCCGGCCCATTGACCGAGAGCGGCAACATTCGTGGGCGGCTGGTCAGCGCCTACGAGACTTCGCGATCCTTCGTCGACTGGTACAGCACGGAAAAACGCGTGATGTACGGCGCGGTGGACGTGGACCTGAGCGAGGACACTTTGCTGCGCTTCAGCCTGGACTATCAGAACAACGATTCGGACGGGGTCAGCTTCGGCCACATCCCGCTGTTCAATAGCAATGGAACAGCGACCCATTTCTCCCGCTCGTTCAACCCCGGCGCCAAGTGGAGTTACCTGGACAACAGCCACTACAACTTCAGCACCGTGCTGGAGCACAAACTGGCCAACGACTGGACCCTGAAGGCCGCTTACAGCCATCAGTACGCCTACCGTCACGGGGTGGTCGGCTCGGCCAGCGCAGGCGCTCCGGAGTTCGAGACCGGCACCGGGGTGTCGATGTACGTCAACCGCCTGGACAGCTACCAGACCCAGGACAACGCCGACCTTTACGTTACCGGGCCGTTCCAGTTGGGCGGGCGTGAGCACGAGCTGGTGTTCGGCGCCAACGTCGCCTACACCCACCTCAACTTCCCGACCTACGAGCGTGCCACGCCTTCGGTCGACAATATCTACCAGTACGACGGCAACCCCGGCGGCAAGCTGCACCTGGGTAAAACCGAAGAAAACCTCAGCCGCCTGAGCCAGAACGGTGTCTACGGTGCATTGCGCTTGAAGCCTACGGATTCGCTGTCGGTCATCCTCGGCACGCGGGTCAGTTCGTGGAACGAGCGTGACGACAGCAGCGACGATCTGACCGGCGAAGTCACCGGCCGCGACCGCACCAAAAAGACCGGCGTGGTGACGCCGTATGCCGGGGTGATCTACGACCTCAACGAGACGTACTCGGTGTACGCCAGCTACACCAGCATCTTCCTGCCGCAGACCTTCTACAAGACAGCGGGGGGCACGTCGCTGGAGCCGCTTGAAGGTGACAACTACGAGATCGGCCTGAAGGGCGAGTTCCTCGATGGCGCGCTCAATGCCAGCGTCGCGCTGTTTGAAGTCAAACAGAAAAACACCCCGCAACTGGTAGACGACAGCGGCCCGCAGGAAATCTACCGGGCGATCAGCGGCACCACCACGCGCGGTATCGAGACGGAAATCTCGGGTGAAGTCCTGCCGGGCTGGAACATCCTCGGCGGCTACACCTACCGCGAATCCCATGACAAGGACGACAACCGGGTCGAGACCAACCAGCCGATGAACCTGTTCAAGCTGGGGACCACCTACCGCTTGCCGGGCGAGCTGAACAAGCTGACCGTGGGCGGCAACATGACCTGGCAGAGCGATATCTACGCGGTCAACGAGGAGTTCAACACCAAGGCCCATCAGCGTCCCTATGGTGTGGTGGGGCTGCTGGCCAACTACAAGGTGGACGAGCACCTGAGCCTGGGGCTGAACGTCAACAACCTGTTCGACAAGAAGTATTACGACGGGCTGGGCACGTTCAACTCCGGCAGCTACGGCGAGCCGCGCAATGCGGTGGTCAATGCGCGCTGGAAGTTCTGATCAGAGACGCTGTTGTGGTGGGATCGAGTAAGTGCCCACCACATGCGCCACGGCGTCCGGCAGGCCTTCGGAGTAGAGCGAGACCTCGCCGATGGCCAGGGTCCTGCCGACCTTCATCAGTTGGCATTCGGCGATGATCCGCCGCCCGGCCTCGGGTTTGCGCAGGAAGTTGATTGTGAGGCTGGTGGTTACAGTCAAGGGCACAATGCCGATGACCCCGAGTACAGCGACATACAGCGCCACATCGGCCACCGCCATCAGCGTAGGCCCCGATACCGTGCCGCCTGGGCGCAGGTCGGTGTGTTCGACGACTTGGGAAATGGTCGCCCGCTGATCGCCGACCGCCTCGACCACAATCCGCGTCTGCGGAAATTCCCGGGCGATGAACGCCGCGATTTCTTCTTTACTCGCCATCGTAAGCTCCTGCCTGTGCCGATGGGCAAGAGTTGATGAGGCTGGGGCCGGTTGTCAACGAACCGCAGATCTCTGCCCACTCGAAGCCGCCCCCGCGGGCAAGCCCGGCTGCTACGGGATGATTGGCGTACCCGAGATTTGTGCCTCACCCCTGACCCGTAGCAGCACGGCTTGCCGGCGGGGGCGCCCTCGAAATCGCCATCGCCGGCAAGCCGGACTGCTACGTGGAGGCGTGAGTGTTGACGGAATTTGTGTCCCGCCGCATACCCCGTAGCAGCACGGCTTGCCGGCGGGGGCGTTTTCGGCATCGCCATCGCCGGCAAACCGGACTGCTACGCGGCATCAATCAAGATTGCCGGGCGGGGCGTTGAGCCAGGTGGAGGCTTTCCAGTACATCCAGGCAATCGCCGCCAGCAGCACAGCCCCTGCCAGGGTCGGTATCAGGATGAAGGTCCAGCCGGGCTGGGTCATGAAGATGATGATCGGGTTGCCGCCCGCAGGTGGGTGCGTGGTGCCGGTGATTGCCATGGCCATCACGCACAGCGCCACCGCAAGGGCCATGGGGGCGATGCCCGGGCCGAACAAGGCAAGGCATCCCACGCCGATGGTCGAGCACAGCACATGCCCGCCAATGACATTGCGCACCCTGGAGAACGGCCCTTTGGGAAAGCCGAACAGCAACACGCACGATGCGCCGAACGAGCCGATCAGCAGGGGCTGCTCGCTGAGCGTGGTCACTGCACCGACCACGCTCAATGCCAGGAATGCCCCCAGACCGGCCAGCAACAGCTGGCCGATCCGCGCCCGTCGGGAAGTGGCCAGAGTACCTGGCACCGTCGAAGAGAGCTGGGTCATGGGGCGTTACCGTTTTTTGAAGCGTTCGGCTTCTTCCGACCCTTTGGTCGCATTCCCCGCGCTGTAGGAGTGCGCGCCGACGCCGGCCAGTTTGCCGGCCTGGAGGATCAGATACTCGTCGCGGATCGGACGGTTCTCGAAATAACACTCGAGAATCTCCCGGGTACCTGCCGCATAGCGGGCCTGCGCCGAAAGGCTGGTGCCGGAAATGTGCGGGGTCATGCCGTGATGGGGCATGCCGCGCCATGGGTGATCGGCAGGTGCCGGTTGCGGGAACCAGACGTCGCCGCCGTAGCCTGCCAGTTGGCCACTCTCCAGTGCCGCCGCGATGGCGTCGCGGTCGCACAGCTTGCCCCGCGCGGTGTTGATCAGATACGCGCCGCGCTTGAAGTGCTTGAGCGAATCGCCGTTGATCATGTGCTCGGTTTCAGGGTGCAGCGGGCAGTTGAGCGTCACCACGTCACAGACCTTGGCCAGGCTTTCCAGCGTCGAGTGGTAGGTCAGGTTCAGCTCTTTCTCCACCGCTTCGGGCAGGCGATGGCGGTCCATGTAGTGCAGGTGCATGTCGAATGGCTTGAGCAGACGCAGCACGCGCAGGCCGATGCGCCCGGCAGCGACGGTGCCGACGTGCATGCCTTCGACGTCGTAGGAGCGGGCCACGCAGTCGGCGATGTTCCAGCCGCCCTTGAGCACCCAGTTGTGCGACGGCAGGTAGTTACGCACCAGCGCCAGGGTGGTCATCACCACGTGTTCGGCGACGCTGTTGCTGTTGCAGTAGGTCACTTCGGCCACCGTGATGCCGCGGTCCATGGCCGCCTGCGGGTCGGTGTGATCGGAGCCGATGCCGGCGGTGACGATCATCTTGAGTTTGGGTGCCTTGTCCATGCGCTCGGCGGTCATGTAGGCCGGCCAGAACGGTTGCGAAATGATGATCTCGGCATCGTGCAGTTCGCGATCCAGCACGCTGTCCACGCCGTCTTTGCTTGAGGTCACGACCAGTTGGTGACCGTTGGATTCCAGGTATTTGCGCAATCCCAGCTCACCCGAAACACTGCCCAGCAGCGTGCCGGGCTGGAAGTCGATGGCCTTGGGTGTCGGCAGCGTCTGGCCGTCGGGATAGCGTTCCAGATGGGGCAGATCATCGCGGGCGTAGGACTGGGGTTGGCCGTTGACCGGGTCGTCGTAGAGTACGCAAACAATTTTCGCCATGGTGCCTCCTGATTGTTGGATGAACGAGGGCGCGTCACGCCACTCGCCGAAGCGGATCGTTGCCGCTTGCGAGCCATCCTCGGGGAGGCTGCGATCCAGAGCCAATCGCTTGTTCCGATCTATAGATCGGACAGACCGATCAACAGCGCAGGAAGGAGTCGACCCGGCTTTGCAGGTCCAGTGAACGGATTACGTTCAGCGCCGAATTGATCAGCAGCGGTTGCGGATCGCGCCGCAGAAACACCAGGCCGATCTCCCTGGCCAGCTCCGGGACAATGGGAATCGCGGTAATTTCTTCGCGCATCTCGCTCATCGAGAGCGCGCTGTGGGGCACCACGCTGTACAACCCCGAGCAGCGTACGTGACCGTAAAGCACCATCATCGAGTCGGTCTCGACCCTGGGTGTCACGCATACGCCCGCTCTGGCAAAGGCGTCGTCCACCCCTTTGCGGCACTGCATGTTGCGGGTCAACAGGCACAGCGGCAGTTGCGCCACGGCGTCCTAGGTCAGGCTCTGTTCGTGGCTCAGTGCCGTGTCGTCCCGGGCGATCAGCACGTAGCGTTCCTTGAACAGCGGCAGCGTTTCGAACGCCTGCAAACGAACGTCGGCCAGGTACGTCATGCCCAGGTCCAGCTCGAAATTGGCCAGGCGCTGCAGGATGTCAGAGGTCGCCAGGGTGTACACCTCGTGATTGAGGCGAGGGTAGGCGGTCAGGCAGGAGTCGGTCATCAGCGGCACCATCGACAGCACCGTCGGGATGGCCCCCAGGCGCAACACGCCGGCGGGGTCTTGCTCGTTGTGGCCGGCCTCCTGACGCATGGCGCCACAATCGGCGAGGATCCGCCGCGCCCAGACCAGCACCTTCTCGCCGTCGCAGGTCAACCCTTCGAAGCGGCGACTGCGCTGCACCACTGAAATGCCCAGGTCCTGTTCCAGGTTGCGGATGGCCTCGGAAAAGGCCGGCTGCGAGACGTTGCATTTCTCTGCGGCACGGCCGAAGTGCTGTTCTTGAGCGAGCGTCACCAGGTAGGTCAGTTGGCGCAGGAGCATGGGGGAGCGGTTCCGTTGTCGTTGTTGTGGGTATTGGAGCGGTGCAGTTGTCACCGAAGGATACAGATCAGCACAGAGAACGATCGTTGTATAGCGTTGGATATAACGATGGGGCCGGGCGGGATGGACCTGGATGGCGTATCTCGCAGATGGCATTGATCTTGCCTTTTCATGAAGTGTTTACTTCATGAAAAGAGTGTTCGCCATGCAACCGCTTGATCTGCAGGTGATTCAACGGGCAATTCACTGGCTCGAATCGGGGCAGACGGTGTGGCTGTGCACCGTGATTGCCAGCTTCGGCTCATCACCGCGCCCGCCCGGTGCGATGCTGGTTGCCAAGGGCGATGGCGCGAGCTGCGGGTCGTTGTCGGGGGGCTGCATCGAGGAGGATTTCCTGCAGCGGGTTGCCCAGGGCGGCTTTGCCGAACCCATTGCACTGGTGCGCTATGGCGACGGCAGCGACGCTCCGCAAGTGCGTCTGCCCTGTGGCGGGGTGCTGGAGGTGTTGGTCGAGCGGCTTGAGGCGCATGGGACGAATATCGAGCACCTTCGTCGGCTGGAATCGGCGCTGCTGGGGCGCGGACGGCTGGTGCGGGAATGGCGCTTGCCGTTCGCTGATCCACAACTGCTCGAAGACAACCAGGACGGCCCGCGTGTGGAACGCTCCGGGGAGCGGTTGCGCGTGCGTTTCGGCGCGGCTCAGCGGTTGGTCATCGCGGGTGTTTCGACGGTGGCGTTGTTCTGTGCGCAATTTGCCGTGGCGCTGGATTTCGAGGTGATTATCTGTGAGCCCCGCGAAGAGTTTCAGCATCCATTGGGGATCGCCAATGTGCGCTTTGAACCGATTCTGCCGGCGCGTTATATCGCTGAAGGTGGCTGTCATGACGCGACGGCGGTGGTGGCGCTGACCCACGATCCACGGCTGGACGACCTGACCATGATGGAGGCGGTGAACAGCCCGGCATTTTACATCGGGGTCATGGGGTCGCAGAAGACCAGCGAAAAACGCATGGAGCGCCTGCACCGGATTGCCGGGATGGACGAGGCGACGCTGGGACGCATCCATGCCCCGATCGGCCTGGCGCTGGGCAGCAAGACACCCGCAGAGATCGCCCTGGCGGTGGTGGCGGACATCGTTCGCGTGAGAAACGGCGTGGCGCGGGAGCGGGTTTGAATGCGGTGTGCGCCGTGGTGGACACACGGGGTTTCATTCCGATGGCGCAAGGGCGTGCGTCCTGGGCTACGATTCGCAGGTTGTCACGCACGGATGGAGCAGGGCGCGCATGCACGAGTTGGTCATCGGTATCGATCTTTCCACCACCACCTGCAAGGCCATTGCCTGGGATGCGCGGGGCGTGCTGGTCGCCCAGGGGCGGGCGCCGCTTACGTTGTCGCGTCCGGCACCCAATGCCTACGAGCAGGACCCCGAGCACTGGTGGTGCGCCACGCAGCAAGCGGTGAAATCCTTGCTGACCCAGATCGAAGGCCGCTCCATCGCAGCCGTGGCGGTGGTCAACCAGCGGGAAACCGTGGCGGTCACCGACGCCCGTGACCAACTGCTGCGCCCGGCCATGCTCTGGCTCGACGAGCGTCGCAAGGATGAGGTATCGGCGCTGTGTCAGCGGGTCGGCCACGAGCGCCTGCACAGCATCACCGGCAAGCCCCACGACTGGGCGCCGGCCATTTACAGCCTGGCCTGGCTGGCCGATGCCGAGCCCGAGCTGTTTCGCAAGATTCGCCACGTCTACGATCCCCACGCCTGGCTCGTGCGCAAGCTCACCGGCGCGTTCGTGACAAGCTGGGCCAGCGCCGATCCGTTCGGAGCCTTCGACATCCACCAGCATCGCTGGGCGGAGGATGTGCTGGGGGCGCTGCCTATCCCGCTGGCCAGCGACTGTTTCCCCAAGGCCTGCGCTCCCGGCACTGTGCTGGGCACAATCACTGAAGACGCCCATGCACTGACTGGTTTGCCTGCCGGCACGCTCGTGGTCGCCGGCGGTGGTGACGGCCAGGCCGGCGGCCTTGGCATCGGTGTGGTCAGCCCCGGTACGGCGTATCTGAACCTGGGCACCGCGATCGTCTCGGGCGTCTACGCCGCAACCCCTCGGGTGAACGACGCCTTCCGCACCCTCTGCGCCATTGACCGCAAAGGCTACGTGCTGGAAACGTCCTTGCGCTCAGGCACGCTGCTGATCAACAGCCTGCTCAAGCAGTTTTTCGAAATCGACGTGGTTGCCCAGCCCGACAACCTGATCCGGCTGGAGATAGAAGCCTCCCGCGTCGCACCCGGCAGTGAGGGGCTGATCCTGTTGCCGTACTGGAACGGGGTGATGAACCCTTATTGGGACCAGGACGCGCGGGGCTGCCTGCTTGGGTTGTCACCGGATCACGGCCGGGCGCAGATCTACCGCGCCGTGCTCGAAGGCATCGCCCTGGAGCAAGCCCTGGCGACTCAGCGCATGGTCGAGGCCACGGGCGAGCCGGTCGATGCTTTCGTGGCCATTGGCGGCGGCGCGGCAAGCCGGTTGTGGTGCCAGATCATTGCCGACATCACCGACCGCCCGGTGATTCGCGCCGTCACCCAGGAAGCGTCGAGCCTGGGCGCCGGAATCGCAGCTGCCGTAGGGGCGGGCTGGTACGAGGATTTCGCCAGTGCGGCGCAGGCCATGACCCAGGGCGGCGAGACGTTCTCACCCAACCCCGCGCTGCGGGAATTTCATCGCGAACTGCTGGCGCTGTACAGCGAACTCTACCCGCGCTTGCGCGACCTTTATCCACGCCTGGCAAAACTCAACCAGCGCTGAATCCACCGTCCACCGTGAGGGTCACGCCGTTGATCATCGCTGCGTCCTCGCTGAGCAGAAAGGCGATGGTCGCGGCGATTTCATCCGGTTGCACGAAACGCCCCAATGGAATGCGCGACAGCATCGACGCCGCCTTGACCGGGTCGCTCCAGGCCTTGTCGGCCATGGGCGTGAGGGTCACCACCGGGTTGACGCTGTTGACCCGAATTCCGTACGGCCCAAGCTCCACGGCCATGACCCGCGTCAGCGCATCCAGCGCCGCCTTGGACGCGCAGTAGGCGGCGTGATCCCGCGTGCCCACCGCGGCGGCCAGGCTCGACACGTTGACGATGGCCCCCGGCACGCCACGGGCGATCAGATCCCGCGCAACCACCTGGGCCACCACCATCGGTGCACGGGTGTTGACCGCGATCATCTGGTCGAAGGTTTGCACCGAGGTGTCGAGAAAGGACTCAAGCTCGACCACGCCGGCGCAGTTGACCAGCAGGTCGATGGGCAGCATCGACGCCACCGCCGCCTGGGTTGCGGCCACGTCCGCCAGGTCAACCACCAGCGTCTGTTCGCAGTAGGCCAGATCGGCCGGATTGCGGCCCAGGGCGATCACCTCGGCGCCGCAGCGGCTGAGCCACTCGACGGTCTGGCGACCGATGCCTTTGCCCGCCCCGGTGACCAGAATGCGTTTGCCGATGAAATCATGGGAGGGCATGAAGGTGGCTCCAGAGGTTGGGTCAGGGTTCTTGTTCGAGCAGTTCGAGGGCTGCGCTCTCGTCGATCACCAGTTCGTGGACGACGTTGCGCAGCAGCACGGCGCGGATGATTTCGGCTTTGTACGGGCCTCCGGACACCAGCACCACTTTCTTGATCTTGCGCAGGTCGTCCGGGTCCAGCGAAATGGCCCGGCGGTTGAGCGGGTGATTGACCTCGATGCCGTCGCGGTCCAGCCAGCGCCCGAGCAGATCGCCCACGGCACCGGCGGCGCGCAGCGAGCGGGCGTCCTCGGGGTTGACCAGCCCCAGTTCCAGCATCAGCGAGCGCTCGCTCAGGTCACCCACGGTGAGCAACGCGACGTCCGCTTCCCGCGCCTTGCCCAACACCGCTTGCACCGAGGCTTCGGCCAGGATCATGTCGCGGTAGTGCTCCGACGGCGCGAAGAGCGGGGCGGCCAGGTAGTAATAGGAGCCTTGCAGCAACCCCGCGAGGCTCGAGGCGATTTCCACGGTGTTGTTTGCCGAACCGTAATGCAGGCCGCCCAGCAGCGAGACCACGGTGGTGTTCGGCAGCGAGCGGCCCTGCAGCTCGCGCACTGCCTGGCGCAGGGTCCGGCCCCAGCCCACGGCGACGATGCAGCCATCGCTCAGGGACTCCTCGATGCTCGGGGCCACGGCAACGCCCAGCACGCGAAAGATGCTCGACGGATCGTCCGGCGAGGGCGCCACGGTGACTCGCTCCAGGCCAAAGCGCTCCTGCAGGCGTTCCTCCAGGGCCACGCAGGAGGCCAGCGGCGAATTGATGCGGATCTGCACCACGCCGGTTTCGCGGCAGGTCGCCAAGGCCTTGTTGACCCGCACCCGGGTGATCCCCAGGCGGTCGGCGATCTGCTGCTGGGTCATGCTGTTGACGTAGTAATACCAGGCGATACGGATGTTCAGTTGATCCTCCGCGTTCACCGTTTCGGTGTCGGCGGTAAATTCCGGATAGCGATTGTGCACGGCGGCGTCCTTCAAAACCTGGGAAGCGCGGCGCCTATTTCACGGCGCCCATGGTCAGACCTTGTACCAGATGCTTTGAAACCATCAATGCAAAAATGATCACGGGGAACACGATCAGCGTGCCGGTGGCCATGATCTCGCCCCAGGGCAGATCATAGCCGCTCATGAAACTGGTGGCGGTCACCGGCGCCGTGCGCGCTACGTTGCGCGTCAGCACCAGGGCGTAGAGCAGTTCGTTCCAGGAAAAGATGAACGAGAAGATCGCCGACACCGCCACGCCCGGCATCGCCAGCGGCAGCGCGATGCGCCAGAAGATGGTGAAGCGCGAGGCGCCGGACAGGCGTGCGGCTTCATCCAGATCCTTGGGCACGCCGCGAAACTGGTCGGTGCAGATCCACACCACGATGGGCAGGTTGAAGGTCAGGTAGATCAGGATCAGCACCAGGTGCGTGTCGATCAGCCCCAGGTTGCGCGCCATCAGGAAGATCGGCAGCGCCACGACAATCGGGCTCAACATGCGGTTGGTGATGAACCAGAACCACAGGTCCTCCTTGCCCCTGAACTCGAATCGCGCCAAGGCATAGGCGGCAGGCGTACCCAGGCCCACCGCGAGCACGGTGGTGCAGGCGGCAACGATCAGCGAGTTGCCCAGGCTGTGCAGTACGTCGCGCTCGAACAGCACCTTGACGTAGTTGTCCAGGTGCGGGGTGAACAGCCACACCGGCGGCGAGGCCAACGCTTCGGCCTGGGTCTTCATGCTGGTGGCGACCATCCAGTAGAACGGAAACACCGCGAACAGGAAGATCGCCAGGAGGCCCACCAGATGCCAGGCGCTGACTTTCATGCGCGGGCGGGTGCGTGCAGGCTTGGCCACGACGTGGGCGGCAGGAACGGTTGCCATGTCAGATCTCCCGGTAGACGAATTTGATGTACAGCCGCGCCAGCACGATGGTCAGGATCAGCAGCAGGATCGCCTGCGCCGAGGCCACGCCCTGGTCGAACACCCGAAAGCCGATGCGCTGGATGTACACGCTGACCAGCTCCGTGGCCGCGCCCGGCCCGCCGCGGGTCATGGTGAATACGGTGTCGAACATCTTGAGGATGTCGGCGGTGCGCAGGATCAGGATCACCGTCGCGCTGGGCAGCAGAAAGGGCAGTTGCACGTAGCGCACGATCTGCCAGCGGCTGCGGGTTTCCAGGCGCGCGGCTTCTTCGATCTCATTGGGCACCATGGTCAGCCCGGCTAGCAGCACCAGTGCGCAGAAGGGTGTCCATTGCCAGATGTCCATCAAGGCCACGGCGATGAAGGCGTTGGTGGTGTCGCCCAGCCATTCCACGGGACCTGCGTGGAGCATCGCCAGCAAGGCGTTGGCCACGCCGAAATCGCGGTTGAAGATCAGCCGGCCGATCAACCCGGCCACGGCAGGGGCGGTGGCCAGCGGGATCACCAGGCTCATGCGCGCCAGCAGCTTGAAGCCTGACAGACCCGGCTTGTGCAGCAGCAGGGCGATGACCAGCCCCAGGGCCAGTTGAATCGGCACCACGGTGACCAGAAACAGCCCGGTACGCCCCAGCGCCGCCCAGAACGAGGCGTCGTTGAGCACGTTGAGGTAGTTGTCGAAGCCGATGAAGGGCGTCGGATCCTTGGGCCGCGCCAGGTTGTACTGGCGGAACGAATTGACCAGCGCGAACACGGTGGGAAAGATTCCGATCAGCGCCAGCGCAACGGTGGCCGGCGCCAGAAAGGAAAAGGCCGCCCGGGTGTTGTTCCAGAGCGTGGGGAAGCGTGGTTTCTTGTTATCGGACATGGGTCGAATCTCGTGTACGGACATCGATACAGCCCCGTAGGAGCGCGCTTGCCCGCGACGGCGTCGTGTCAATCACTCCAGATGGCGACAGGCACACCGCAATCGCGGGCAAGCGCGCTCCTACGGGGAGCAGGATCACTTCAGCAACTTGACCTTGCCGTCGTAATAGCCCGCCTTCTTGAGGATGTCCTCCATCTTCGTCCCGATGGCCTTGGCTCCGGCTTCGACGCTGGTCTTGCCGAGCATGATGGCGGTGCCGTTTTCGCCGACCACTTCGGAGATTTCCGGCCATTGCGGGAAGCGTGGACGGTAGTCAGGCACGCCGCCTTCCCAGGAGGTCACCATCGGCTGCACGAACGGGTATTTCTTCTGCACCTCAGGATCCTTGTAAACCGACATCCGCCCACTCACGCCACCGGCCTCCAGGTACGGCTTGGCCATGGATTCGGAGGTCACCCACTGGATGAACAGCCACGCGGCGGCTTTCTGTTTGTCGTCCGAGTGCGCGTTGACCCCCAGCGAGAACCCGCCCAGCGCCGGCTTGAGCCCCGCAGGCCCCTTGGGTTCGGTGGCCACGGCCAGGCAGTCGGTAATCTTGGATTTTCCGGGGTCTGCCAGGGTGCTGTAGAACGCCGACCACTCGGTGATCATCGCCACCTTGCCTTGGGCCAGCGCATTGACCGCTTCGTTGTGGTCATAGTCGACGATGCCCGGCGGCATGAACTTCATCAGGTCCTGGCGGAATTGCAGGCCTTCCTGAGAAGCCTTGGAATTGAGGTTGGACTTGAAGTTGGCGTCCAGCAACGAGCCGCCGAACGGCCAGAGGAAGCGCATGAAGCTGTCCGCCGACTGCGTCTCGCCACGGCGCGATTGCAGAGCGTAGGCGTAGCGGTCCTTGGCCTTGTCGGTGAGCTTGGGCCCATAGACCTTGAGCACCTCGTCCCAGGTCGCAGGCGGCTTGTCGAAGCCAGCATCCTTGAGCATGCACTTGTTGTAGAACAGCAGGCCCGAATAGTTGTCGAAGGGCAGGCCGTACGTCTGGTTGTCCCAGCCGCCGAAGGACTCCAGCAGGATCGGGAAGAAGCCGTCGAGCTTGAGGTCCGGGTCCGCGAGCTTGGGGTCCTTGGTGAAGGTGGTCACCGGTTCCAGCCAGCCGTTGCCGGCGAATTCGCCGATCCACACCACGTCGGTCAGCACCACATCGAGCTGTTCGCCGGAGGTGAAACTCAGCACCTGGCGTTCGCGGCTGTTCTCGTAGGGGATGGTTTCGTAGCTGACCTTGATCCCGGTTTTCTTCTCGAACTCGGGCAGCAGCTTGATGGCGGCGGCGTAGCCCGGGCGGTCGAGGAAAATGGCCTTGATCTCGGTGCCCTTGTAGGGCGTTGCGGCCTCTTCGAGCGTCCAGGCCTGGGCGGCGCCTGAGCCGAGTGCGATTGACAGGGCCAGGGCATTCCATACCAGCTTGTTCATTACGTGACCTCTTTGTTCTTGTTGGTGAGGATTACGCGTTGTGTGCGCTGACGCGCGTCGGGAGTTACAGCACTGCTTATTCGGGGTGGGGGAGAATCACCGTCTTGAGCGCCCCGTCGAGAAATTCCGAGGGGTAGCTGAACGCTTCTGTGGCCTGGGCCAGGTCGAAGCGGTGGGTCACCAGGCAATCGACGTCCACCGAGCCTTGGGCGACCAGTTCAATCGCCCGGTCATACACATGGCCCATGCGCCGGGACATGCGAATGTCCAGCCCCTTGCGCCGCAGCAACGAAGCACTCAGGGGCGCGTACTGGTCGCCATCGGGAATGCCCACCAGCACCACCCGGCCGCCGATGCGCGCCGATTGCGCGGCGATCTGAAAACCTTCCGGGGAGTTGGTCGCCTCCAGCACCAGGTCGACGCCGCGCCCCTGAGTCCATTCGGCGATGGCGGCGTGATCGGCGGACACCTCATCGGCACCCAACTGGCGGGCCTTTTCGGTGCGGTAGTTGATCGGGTCGATGGCGTAGATCGCCTTCTTGCACAGCATCCGCGCCAGTTGCAGCAGGCACAGGCCGATGGGGCCGCAGCCGATGATGGCGACGGTTTCGAAGAGTTTTTTACTGCCCGCCAGGTCCATCGCATGGATTGCCACGCCCAGGGGTTCGAGCATGACTGCCTGAACCGGGGTGAAGTGATCGGGGACGGGGTAGATCTGGCTGGGCGCGACCACAATGTATTCGGTCATCGCGCCGTGGGTGTGGGGCGGGGAGCCGAGGAACTGCACGTGGGGGCAGAGGTTGACGTGGCCGCGATGGCACCATTCGCACTGCCCGCAAGGTTTGGCCGGGTCCACGGCGACCAGTTGCCCGGCCGCAAGGTTCAAGTGCGGATGATCGTCGACCACACGGGCGGCAAATTCATGCCCGGCGATGAATGGCTGGGTGATGCGGGCATGGCCGATGGCGCCTTCCTTGTAGTAATGCAGGTCGCTGCCACACACGCCGACGGCGCTGACCCTCAACAAGACCTCACCGGCGGCAGGCACCGGCACCGGCTTTTCGCCGATGCGGATGTCGCGGATGCCATGGATATACGCAGCCCGCATTCGGTGTGCTCCTTGACATTTGTATTTTTAGAATTACAAATGATCGTAGAGCGAAATATTTTGCTGTCAAGTTCCAGACTTGCTGATATCGCCGTAGGAGCGCGCTTGCCCGCGACGGCGATGTGTCAGGCACCCGCGATGGCGACAGGCACGCCGCCGTCGCGGGCAAGCGCGCTCCTACAGATGCGACGCAACCCGACAACAATAAATCCAGGGGACACGATTTTGACTGAGCTCAGTTTGACCGGCATCGAGAAGGCCTACGGCGATATCAAGGTGTTGCACGACATCCACCTGAACATCGAAAGCCGCGAATTCGTGGTGTTCGTCGGGCCGTCCGGTTGTGGCAAGTCGACCCTGCTGCGCTGCATCGCGGGGCTTGAAAGCATCACCCAGGGCCAGATACGCATCGGCGCCCGGGACGTGACCTACCTTGAGCCCGCCGACCGGGGCGTGGCGATGGTGTTTCAGTCCTACGCGCTGTACCCGCACATGTCGGTCTACGACAACATCGCCTTCGGCCTGAAGATGCAGAAGACCCCTCGCGAGCAGATCGAAGCCAAGGTGCGCAACGCTGCGCGCATCCTGCAACTGGAACCGCTGTTGGAGCGCAAGCCCAAGGCGCTTTCCGGTGGTCAGCGTCAGCGGGTGGCGATCGGCCGTGCCATCGTTCACGAGCCCGAGGTGTTCCTGTTCGACGAACCGCTGTCCAACCTCGACGCCTCGCTGCGGGTGCAGATGCGCATCGAGATCGCCAAACTGCATGCCGACCTGCAGGCGACCATGATCTACGTCACCCACGATCAGGTGGAAGCCATGACCCTGGCCGACAAGATCGTGGTGCTGAACAAGGGCTGCGTCGAACAGGTGGGCTCGCCGCTCGAGCTGTATCACCACCCGCGCAACCGCTTCGTGGCAGGCTTCATTGGCTCGCCGCAGATGAGTTTCCTGCCGGTGCAGGCAGTGCTGGTGAGCGCCGAAGGGGTACAGGTCAGCCTGCCGGGCGGCGCCAGGCTGTTGGTGCCGGTCAAAGGTGAGAACGTCAGCCCCGGTCAGCCGCTGACCCTGGGTTTGCGCCCGGAGCACTTGTCCGAGCGTGGGGCAGGGGATGCGCAGATTCCAGTGACGGCATTGGTGGTTGAGCACCTGGGCGGCGAGACCTTCACCCATGCCCAGACCGCCGAAGGCAGCGACCTGATGGTCAAGGGCGACGGCATGTCTTCGGTCAAGGCCGGGCAGGCGCTGGCGGTGGGTGCATCAGGGGCGCGGTGTCATTTGTTCGACGAGCAGGGACAGGCGTTGGCGCACCTTCGGCATTACACCCAGACCTACACCGACGGTGGTGCCCTGCACGCCGTTTCGGTCATCGCGCAAGCCACCTCATCACCCCTGTAGCAGCCGGGCTTGCCCGCGGGTGATCTTGAAATCGCCCCCGCCGGCAAGCGGATCGCCGCCCGGCCGGGCTGCTACGAGGGATCGGCGTCGGAGCAATGGTTGGTGTTTTACTCCCGCTCCGACATCGTCTCCTCCAGGTGGTCGATGTGCTCGAAGCGCTCCACCAGAAAATCGATCAGGCTGCGCACCCTCGCCGACAGGTGTAATTGCTGCGGATACACCGCGTAGACGTCGGCTCGGGTCGGGGTCTGGTCTTCGAGCACCAGCCGCAGGCGACCACTGCGTACATAGCGAGCGATGTCCCACTCGGCGCGCAGCAGAATGCCGAACCCCTCCAGCGCCCAGTTCAGGGCCACCTCGCCATCGTTGCAGCCCAGCGCGCCTCGCACCTTGACGTTCTGCGTCTTGCCGCCGTTGGTGAAACTCCACACCCCGTAAGGCGTTTCGTTCTGGCGCAGAAAAATGCAGTTGTGATCCTGCAGATCTGCCAGGCGCGTCGGCACGCCATGTTTTTCCAGGTACAGGGGCGATGCGCACAACAGGCGCCGGTTGGAGGCGATCTTGCGGGCATGAAAGGCCGCGTCGGGCAGGGTGCCGAAACGGATGCCCAGGTCAAAACCGTGGGCGGTCAGATCCAGCGGGTGGTCGCTGATTTCCAGCTGGATTTCCACCTCCGGATAACGTGCGAAAAACGCCGCCAGCGCCGGGCCAATGTAGCGCCGCCCGAAGCCCAGTGACGCATTGACCCGGATCAGGCCCTTGGGCGTGGCGCGGCTGCTGCTCACCAACTGCTCCACCTCTTCGATCTGCGTGAGGATCCGCGCGGCGTGGGAAAAATACAGCTCGCCCTCGGCGGTCAGGCTCATGGAGCGGGTAGTGCGGTTGACCAGCCGGATGCCCAGCCGGGCCTCAAGGGCGGTCAGGCGCTTGCTCACCGCAGGCGGCGTCACGCCCAGCTCCCGGGCCGTCGCGGCGAGGCTGCCTTGCTTGGCCAGAAGATAGAAAAACTGCAGGTCCAGAGACTGATTCATTCGTAACTCAAAGTTATGGATGTAGTGATTTCAAGGAACTCACTGCTTTGGTTTCACTACATATACTCCGCTCACACCCCGCTTGAACAGCCCTGTTCGAGGGGAAAAACAAGAACGTTTCGAGAGTGGAGTTGAACATGAGCGCATACAAGATTGCAGCGATCCCGGGCGACGGCATCGGCGTGGAAGTGATTGCCGCAGGCGTCGAAGTGCTGCAGGCCCTGTCGAAGAAATCCGGCTTTGCCCTGGACTTCAAACACTTCGACTGGAACTCCGACAATTACCTGAAAAACGGTTACTACATCCCCGAGGGCGGTCTCGCGGAGCTTAAAACCTTCGACGCGATTTTCTTCGGCGCCGTGGGTGCGCTGAACGTGCCGGACCACATCTCGCTGTGGGGCCTGCGCTTGCCGATTTGCCAGGGCTTCGACCAATACGCCAACGTGCGTCCGGCCCGGGTGCTGCCAGGCGTGAAGAGCCCGCTGCACAACGGCGAGCAAATCGACTGGGTGGTGGTGCGCGAAAACTCCGAAGGCGAGTACTCGGGCAATGGCGGTCGCGTGCACCGTGGCCTGCCGGAAGAGGTCGCCACTGAGGTGTCGGTGTTCACCCGTGCCGGGGTCGAGCGCATCCATCGCTTCGCTTTCGAACTGGCCCGCAGCCGTCCGCGCAAGCACCTGACCATGGTCACCAAATCCAACGCCCAGCGGCACGGCATGGTGCTGTGGGACGAGATTTTCTACGAAGTCGCCAAGGACTTCCCGGACGTGAAGATCGACAAGGAACTGGTGGACGCCGTCACCACGCGCATGGTGCTCAAACCCGGGACGCTGGACGTGATCGTCGCCACCAACCTGCACGCCGACATTCTCTCGGACCTGGCCGCCGCGCTGTCCGGCAGCCTGGGCATTGCGCCCACCGCCAACCTCAACCCGTCCCGCCAGTTCCCGTCGATGTTCGAACCCATCCACGGCTCGGCCTTCGACATCACCGGCAAGGGCGTGGCCAACCCGGTCGCGACCTTCTGGACCGCCGCCCTGATGCTCGAACACCTGGGTGAGCCGGCGGCGGCCAAACAGCTGATGTCGGCCATCGAAGCCGTCACCGAAAGCGGCCTGCACACGCCTGATCTGGGCGGCACGGCGACCACCCGGCAGATCACCGATGCGGTGCTGGCGCTGGTCAATCGCTGATTCGAATCACAGGCTACACCGATGCTGATTGTAGGAGCGCGCTTGCTCTGGGCGGCATTCCGACGATTGCGGTAGGTCTGCAACGAATGAGTTGGCTGACACTATGTCATCGTCGGAATGCCGCCCAGAGCAAGCGCGCTCCTACAGAGACTGGGCTTCGGCCTGACCTCAGCTATTCCTGACAACAATAAAAAATCAGGGCCCTGTCATGAAAAGAATCCTGTCCAAGCTCTATGTCCAAGTGCTCATCGCGGTGATCCTCGGCGCCATCGTCGGCGTGCTGGTTCCCGACACGGCTGCCTCGCTCAAACCCCTGGGCGATGCCTTCATCAAACTCATCAAGATGCTGCTGGCCCCGGTGATTTTCCTCACCGTGGTGTCGGGCATCGCGCGCATGGAAAGCATGAAAGAACTGGGACGCGTGGGTTTTCGCGCGCTGCTGTATTTCGAGGTGGTCTCGACCCTTGCGCTGGTGGTCGGACTGATCGTGGTCGACGTGTTCAAGCCCGGCGCCGGGATGAACATCGACGTCGCGACGCTGGACACCTCGAGCCTTGCCACCTACACCGCAGCGGTCAAGCATGACTCGTTCATGGACTTCGTCATGAACATCATCCCCGACACCATCGTCGATGCGTTCGCCAAGGGCAACGTGCTGCAGATCCTGCTGTTTTCGATCCTGCTGGGCGTGGCGCTGGCGCAGGTCGGGCCGCGCGGCAAGGTGTTCGTCGATGCGCTGGACAGCCTGATGCAGGGCATGTTTCGCATCGTCAACATGGTCATGCGCCTGGCACCGATCGGCGCGTTCGGGGCGATTGCGTTCACCATCGGCAAGTACGGCTTCGGCTCGCTGTTCTCGCTGGGCAAGCTGATGGCGTGTGTCTACCTGACCTGCGCGCTGTTCGTGATCTTCGTGCTCGGACCGATCTGCCGCTACAGCGGTTTCAGCCTGTGGAAATTCCTGCGTTTCATCAAGGAAGAACTGTTCACCGTGCTCGGCACCAGTTCTTCGGAGTCGGTGCTGCCGCAGATGATTTCCAAGATGGAAAAGGCCGGGGTGTCCAAGCCGGTGGCCGGGATGATCATTCCCTCGGGTCTGACCTTCAACCCCGACGGCCAGGCGATCTACTACACCATCGCGGCGATCTTCATTGCCCAGGCCACCAACACGCCGCTGACCCTGACCGACCAGTTGATCGTGCTGGCGGTATTGATGTTCACCTCCAAGGGCTCGGCGGGGGTGACCGGTTCGGGCTTCATCATCCTGGCTGCAACCCTGGCATCGCTGGGGACGATTCCGGTGGCCGGGATGGTGTTGCTGCTGGGCGTGGACCGCTTCATGTCCGAGGCGCGTGCGATCACCAACACCATTGGCAACGGCGTCGGCACCATGGCCATCGCCAAGTGGGTCGGGGCGCTGGACACCGCGAAGATGCACCGTGCCCTCAACGGCGAGCCTGAGCCTGTCGCGCAGCCGCAGCCTGTCGAGAAAGCACCATCGTCGTCAACGGGGCTTCGGCCTGCGCTGGGGAGCGTTTCTCAGGGCTGATGCTTTGGCGCGCAGTGGATGAAGGTTGATGACTTGAGCCACTGCGCGTCGGGGTAGTAGATGAACAGCAGTTGCCCGTCTTTCAGGGTATCGATCAAGGGCCTGGCCACGGCGCTTCCCACAGCGGGGCAGCCGTGGCTTCTGCCGAGCCGGCCATTCTCGCGGGCGAAGGCATCGCTGACGTAATCGGCCCCGTGAATCACCACATCCCGTTCGAACGCCCGGTCATTGAAGCCCGGCTCCAGGCCGTCCATGCGCAGGGAATAGCCGTTGCGCCCGGTGTAGGGTTCGCGCGTGCTGTACAGGCCGATGCTAGACGCAAGACTTTGCGACTCGTTGGAGAAATGCGTGGCCAGGTTTTCGCCGCTGTTGCGCCCGTGGGCCACCAGCTCGCGAAACAGCAGGCTGCGCTTGGGCAGGTCGAATACCCACAGGCGCGGCGTCGTGGAGGGCAACGAGTAATCGATGACCGCCAGGCGTGTCGGCTCAAGCGGGGTTTGCCCGGCGCGGCATTGTGCCGACTGCACTGCAAGCTCGATCACCTTGGGGTCGGCATCCGGCGCGGCCTGTTGCAAGGCCGCTTGCAGCGAGGGCGGGGAGGCTGCACACGCAAGGTTTGTGCAGAGCATCAGCGCTGGCAGAATCCACGGTTTGAACGGCATCGGCAGGCACTGCACGGGCTGTGAAGGTAGCCGCCAATATCCTCAACCACACCCGTGTTTGGCAAGCCTCAGTGATCCCGATGTCACGCGCCCATTGCATAAAGCCAAAGGGCCACTATGCTGCTTCCAGCGACTTGTTTTACAGTTGCGCTTGCTGTTCGGCGTTCCATTCATAACAACCCATAACTTGTCGAAGACAGCTTGCGATGTTCCGTGCGTTGCTGCCTGGCGAGCCTTGAAATGGCACCGCAGGCGTGACACGGGTGCAGGAATGATCGGCCTCGCAAAGAAGGTTCGACGATGCGCCTCACTTCTCTGTTTACCGGCCTGTTGCTGACGCTGTTGGCAAGCTCCGTGCTGGCCGCCGACGCCACCCCGCAACCTGAGGCCGTGGTCAGCAAGGCTCAGGTACTGGAAGAAAAAGCTGCGGAAAAGGACGGCCCCACATCACCAGTGCCCAAGAGCGAAACCATTACCAAATCCGAAGCCCAGGCGGTGGATCCTGCTGGCGTGCAGCCGGTGGATGATGCGCTGGTGTGCCTGTCGCGCACCATCTATTGGGAAGCCAAGGGTGGCAGCGACGCGGACATGGAAGGGGTGGCCAGCGTGGTGCTCAATCGCCTTGGCCATGAAGGGTATCCAGACACCATCTGCGCAGTGGTCAAGCAGGGTGTTGAGAAGAAGGCCTGTCAGTTTTCCTGGTGGTGTGACGGGCGCTCCGATCAGGTCAAGGAGGATGACCGCTACGCCGCCTCCAAGGAAATCGCCCGCAAGGCCCTCAACCAGCAATTGACCGACCGCACCAAAGGCGCGATGTATTTCCACGACCGCAACGTCAAGCCAGACTGGGCCAGCGAGTACATCAAGACCGCCGAAACCGGGAAGTTCCTGTTCTACAAGCCCAGGGACGGCAAGGCGAAGTAAGAATCCTGTAGGAGCGCGCTTGCCCGCGACGGCGGTGTGTCAGACGCCATCCATGGGGCAGGTCTGACGCCATCGCGGGCAAGCGCGCTCCTACAGATCCAGTGGCGCTCAACGACTCCAGCCCGGACCTCGACCCGCTGTAGGAGCGCGCTTGCCCGCGACGGCGGTGTGTCAGATGCCATCAATGGGGCAGGCCTGACGCCATCGCGGGCAAGCGCGCTCCTACAGATCCAGTGGCGCTCATCCACCACCGTTGCCGACCGTCCCCAGCCAGCCATTGGGCCTTTGCGTTCCGCTACCCTTGTTCATGTGGTTCCGTTGAATAAGGACATTCCGATGAAAACGCAAACGAGCAACTCGACTCCGCTGCCCAGCCAGGTGACCGATTACGTGAACGGCTGGATACACCGCAATGCTGACCTGGTTGTATCTTCCATGGCAGACGGCGCCATCTACATAGACAAACCACACCCGCTCATCCCAAAGTCCAGGATGAAAGCCCATCTTGAACAGGTGGCGTGGGTCAACTTTCCTGACATGACGTTTGAAACGCTGATGCTGTTCGGCTGCGCCACTGCCCGCGCCTATGCATGGGAATGGGCGTTGCGTGCTTCGATGTGCGGCATTGTCGTCGGGGATCCGAAGAATCGGAACATCTACTGCGAGGGCGTGGACATTCTCACCCTCAACGCAGAGGGGATGATTGAGCGGTGTGTTTGCCACATCGACCGCAAAACCCTGTGGGATTCAGTCGTCCATTGAGCCCCTCATTGCTCATCAAAGGGCTAGCGAGGTGGAGGCAACGCCTGTAGGAGCGCGCTTGCCCGCGACGGCGGTGTGTCAGACTCCATCAATGGGGCAGGCCTGACGCTGTCGCGGGCAAGCGCGCTCCTACAGGTTTTGTGGCGCTCACCGATTCCAGGCAGGCTCCCGACTACTGCTGCACCCCAAACATCGCCGTCCAGTAAATCCCCGCATCGCTCTTGGGATCGGTCGCATAGGACGCGCCCAGTTCGCGGTACGCCGGGTTCATGAGGTTGGCGCAATGGCCGGGGCTTGCCAGCCAGCCTTCGACCACTTTGCGGGCGCTGTCCTGGCCTGCGGCGATGTTTTCGCCGATCTGCTGGCCGATGTAGCCCGCCAGTTCAGCCCGGTCCCCCGGCGTTCCGCCGTTGCGGCCCTTGTGGTCGAAGTAGTTGTTGTTGGCCATCGAGCGGGTGTGGCCCTCGGCGGCGCTGGCCAGGCTGTCGTTCCAGGTCAAGGGCGAAGCAGGGCCGTAAGGCTGTCCGCCACATTGATGGGGCACGCTGCGGGCGGCGTTGATGAGCCCGAGCAGTTTCTGCCCTTCAGCCTGGGAGTTGCCCAGCCCGCCTGCCAGCAGCGGCCGCGCCAGTACGATGCGCCAGTCACGGTCGACACGGCTGACACCCACATCGACGAATTGCGGATCGAGCACCACCTGGCAGAAGCTTTCCTGCACCGCCTTCATGGCCGACTGCGCATCCCGGGGGCCGGACAGTGAAATCGCCTGCACCGTCACCATCGGATACGAGGCCCGGGCCAGCACCTGTTGCAGATCGACGCTGCCAGTGGCCGGCAGGTTCAGGCGCGGGTCGGCGGTCAGGGGAGGGAGTTCCTGCGACACCACGTTGGCGCAAGGCTGGGCCTGGCTGCGGAAGGTATTGATGGACTGGATCAGTTGCGTTTCTTCGCTGGCCAGCGCGGTCCCGGTCAACATCAGCAGCGATGACAAGGCTGCAAGACCTGTAGTGAATGAGGTGAAGCGCATGTGGATCTCCCTTGAACTGGCTGCGGCCATGATGCGCGATTTTGTCAGTATCGAAATAGTCTGAGCGACAGAATCTGCGGAGGTTGCAGTGTGATGGCAGCTTTTTGCAATGATGTGGGCAAAAAACACTGTGACCAACTGCATCCTGCCTGAGTTGCCTTGCCACCATTCTGCTCGATTCACGCCTTGCATTGACAAGATTCCATCCATGAAAGCTCTTGCAGACAAGCACCTTCCAGCCAGTCCCCTCAGGAATGGCTGTTATCACCCGGCCCCGTCTTCTGAGCGGGCAGGCGGATTGAGAGGATGACGACGTCGAAACCCTCACCCTCTACAAGGAATACCGCCATGACCCTGCAAGCAAGACTCGATGCCTTCAAAGCCGATTTCGTCGCTGGCAAACCGCCTTACAACGCCCCGGCGCCGGTGCACGCGATCATGAAGCGCGCCACGGACGAACTGATCGCCTCAGGCCAGGCCCTGCGCACCCTGAAAGTCGGTGACAAGGCGCCGGTCTTCACCCTAAACGACCCGGAGGGCAACCCGGTGTCCTCCGCCGAACTGCTGGCCAAGGGGCCATTGGTGATCAGCTTCTACCGGGGCGTGTGGTGCCCATACTGCAACATGGAGCTGCAAGCGCTGGAAGAGGCACTGCCGCAGTACCGTGAGCTGGGCGCGAATCTGGTGGCGATCTCTCCGCAGACCCGCGTCAACAGCCGCAAGTCTGTGCGCCAGAATCACCTGAGCTTCCCGATTCTCAGTGACGTCAAAAGCCGCGTCGCCGAAGCCTTCGGTCTGCGTTTCAAACTGCCGGACTACCTGATCGACCTGTACAAGGGGTTTGGCAACGACCTGCCGGTGTTCAACGATGACGACGCCTGGGTGCTGCCGATGCCGGGCCGTTTCGTGATTGGCCAGGATGGCGTGATCGCATACGCCGAGGTCAATCCGGATTACACTCAGCGCCCGGAACCCACTGATTTGCTGCCCGCGCTGCGTGGCTGAAACCTGCAATGCAACCGGGCCGTCACTGTTGTGGCGGCCTCTTGCGTATTGATCTGTCTTGAGTCTTGCCGAGGAGTGTCGATGGATCGCCTGGCCGCGATGCAAACCTTTATCTGCGCTGTGGAAACCGGCTCGTTTTCCGCCGCTGCGAAGCGTCTGGGCGTCGGACAGCCGGCGGTGTCGAAGTCCATCGCGGCGCTCGAGGAGAATCTGGGCACGCGCCTGTTGCTGCGCACCACCCGGGGCCTGACGCCGACTGAAGCCGGGCAGACCTACTACGACGCTGCGCGCAGGGCCATCGATCAGGCCGACGAAGCCGATGCCGCCGTGCGCGGGGCAGGTTCGGGGTTTACCGGGCGCCTGCGGGTCAGCGCCGCCGTGACCTTCGCCAGCATGCACGTGGTGCCGTATCTGGGGCCGTTGCTGGCTCAGCATCCACAATTGGAAATCGACGTGGTGCTGGATGATCGCAGCGTCGATCTGGTGGAGGAGGGCATCGACGTTTCCCTGCGCATGGGTGACCTGGACGATTCTTCGATGACGGCCAGGCGCATCGCCCGGGGCAAGCGTCGGATCATTGCCACGCCCGCTTACCTTGAATGCTATGGCACGCCGAGCCATCCGCGGGATCTGGAACACCATCAGTCGGTGGTCTACAGCCGGGGCAGTGGTGGCAACAACTGGCAGATGCGCCGAGGGGATGAGGTGTGCAATGCATCGCCCATAGGGCGCTTGCGGGTGACGGCGGCCGAAGGCGTGCGAGCGGCGGTGCGCGCCAATCTGGGGCTGGTGATGGCTTCGGAATGGATGTTCGCCCCGGAGCTGGCGAGCGGCGAGGTGGTCACCGTGCTCGACGACTGGACGCTGCCCCCCATCGACCTGTGGGCGGTCTTCCCCGCAGGACGCATGAGCAGCGCCAAGGCGCGGGTGTTCGTCGATTACGTGGCCGCGTTGCTGGGCGGTCTGCCGGCCCCGGCGTAATGCTACGGGGCAGGCGTTACAACGTGGCCTTGACCTGCAAACCGACGATCAAGGTGTTGTCGATGTTCTCGCCATAGAACGCGCCGGGCTCGATGATGTACTGCACCGACGGGCGCAAGGTCAGCCATGGCGTCACTTGTGCGCCATAGGTCATCTCCACCAGACCTTCGCCACTGGCCAGGTCGGGGAAGTCCTGACCGTTGGCCAGCGCGGCATTTTCCTGCACGTCGCGGCTGCGGGAGTTGAAGACTGCGCGACCATAGCCGATGGCGACGGTGTCATTGGGGCGCGACACGAACGGCTTTTTCAACGCCAAACCGGTCGAGTACCAGCGACGAAACGGCGCGGCGGCTGCGCTGGCATTGGAGAACTGGCCGAACACATGCACGTTGCGGCCGCTCACCTCATCGGAATTCCACACGGCCTGGTCCATCAGGAAATACGAGCCTTCGCGGCCGGCGACTTCCTTGTTGGTGCCAATGCGCGGCGCGTCAGAGGTGTCGTAGTAGTAACCGATGCGGTACTCGCCGGGCATGTCGCCGAGCACGTTGTAGATCGCTTCGATGGGCAGGATGTTGCCGGTGCTGTCCTTGGGGGTGACGTGCCAGGCGCGGCTGGAATTGCCGTTGCTTGCGGCATCGACCTTGAAGGCGGCGACCTGCACGGCGAAATTCGGCGTGAAGCGGTACTTGGCCATGCCGCCCAGGTGCGCGTTGGGGTAGTTGCTCCAGCCGCTGCCGCCGGACATCGCCAGCGGGTGGCCGCAGAAACCGGCGTTCATGAAGTTGCACAGGATTCCGCTGGACAGCCCGCCCAGGTCGTTGCCCATGGCCATGTAGCCCAGCTTGACGTTCAAGGCCGGCGTGAACAGGGTGTTTTCGTAGCTCAGTTCGGTCAGGCGCGTGTACAGCCCGCCGTAGTTTTCCTGCACCGGCAGGCGGTTGCCCACCAGGTCGCCCGAGCCGTCGTTGCCGCGTCGGTCGTTGATGGTCAACTGCACCTTGCCGCCGCTTTCCAGGTCCAGGAGCTTGCCCAGATCGAACTGCGCACCCAGCTTGACGTTCTGCGAGTAACGGGTGCCGCGCTGCTTGCCGCCGTGGGCGTTGTAGACGGTCTCGCCGCTGTAGTCTCCGGTGAGCTTGACCCCTTGTTCCGCCAGGCGCGTACGGCTGCCATTCCAATCGCCGGTCATGGTCGAGCGGTCCATCCAGTCATCGGCCATCACCGGCGCGGACGCCGCCATTGCCAACACGGAACCGACGACCAGCGCCGTAGAAAACCCACGGCGCGAGCCGGAATCTGCGAAGAAATGCGAAGGAGTGCTCATCAAGAAACCTGAAATTACATAAGACCACCCCCAAGGGCGAGGGCGGCAAAAGAAGGGGATGCGCAGGCGCGCTCAAAAGCGGGCGACATGAAAACATATTTATGTACCGACTAGTTAATTCATTTTGGCGATTGCGACTATCGTCGTAGGTCATTGTTCCTGGACTACCTCGATCGGCATCTGGCCGATGTCTGTAGGAGCGCGCTTGCCCGCGATCTGGCGCGAAGCGGCAGCAACGTTGGTGGATGCGCAGTATCTGGAGGAACTGCGCCGTCTGGTTTTGCTGCCGGTCCCCAGCAGATCGCGGGCGAGCGCGCTCCTACGGTCTGCGGCCAGAATCCGTGTCAGTTCAGCCCTTCCACCAGCCGCCTGAAAGCCGGCAACGCCGGATTGTCGTTGTCGTGCCGCGAGACCATGTACAGCTCGGCATGCAGTTGCGCATCGAGCAGCGGCTTGAACACCAGACCCTCGCTGTGCAGCTGCGCGGCAGAGGCGGGGACGATGGCCAGGCCCAGTCCGGCCTTGACCATGCTGACCACCGTATGGGTCTGCCCCAGGTGGTAGACGTAGCGCGGCTTCACCCCGCTCAGGGCGAACTGGCCGGCGATGCAGTCGTAGAAATAGCGGCCTTCGTCGGGCGCATACATCACGAATGGCTGCTGATCGAGGGCGCTCACGGCAATGGCCGTCTCCCTTGCCAGCGGGTGATTGTGCGGCAGCACCACCAGCAAGGGTTCGCGGCTGATCAACTGCCCATCGAGCCCGTCGGCGTCGTTGATCTGCCGCACGAAGGCGACGTCGATCCGGTGCGCGGCCAGCGCTTCCAGTTGCGCGCTGGACACCATCTCCCTGAGGGTGAATTGCAAACCCGGCAGCTGTTCCTGCGCACGGGCCAGCAATTGGGGAATCATCTGATAGGCGCTGACCGCTGTGAACCCCAGCGTCAGGCTGCCGGCCTCACCCCGTGCCAGGCGTCGCGCGCCGTCGGCCGCCTGATCGGAAAACGCCAGGATGTGCCGCGCATCACGCAGGAATCCCGCCCCCGCAGTCGTCAGCCTGACCGAGCGGTTATTACGCTCGAAGAGTTGAATCCCCAACGCCCGTTCCAGCAACTGCACCTGTCGGCTCAGGGGCGGCTGGGTCATGTGCATGCGGATCGCGGCGCGGCCGAAATGCAGCTCCTCGGCCACCGCGACGAAGCAGCGCAGTTGATGTAATTCCACGATTCAATATCCGCATCAATCCATACAGTCTCTATGTTAGACCTGAATCGATCCCTGCTCCTATCATCGCGACGAGGTTGTACGACAACAAAAACAATATGCCCGCCCTACAGGGAGCGGGAGGGAGACACACCATGCTCAGCAAAGCCCTTCCAGCGGACTATGCCGACGCGCAAGCGAAGGTCGGCCGCCACCGTTTTCTGATTCTCTCGATGATCTTCATCGTCACCGTGATCAACTATGCCGACCGGGCGACCATGTCCATCGCCGGCACCGGCGTGGTCAAGGACCTGGGCCTGGACCCGATGATGCTGGGCATGATCTTCTCCGCATTCGCCTGGGCCTACGCCCTGGGGCAGATCCCCGGCGGCTGGCTGCTCGACCGCTTCGGCGCGCGGCGTGTGTATGGCGCAAGCCTGGTGCTGTGGTCGGTGTTCACCATGGCTCAGGGCACCGTGGGCTGGTTCGGCCTGATGGGCGCATCCGCGGCGATGAGCCTGTTCGCCATGCGCTTCATGCTGGGGCTGGTGGAGTCCCCGGCGTTTCCGGCCAACAACCGCATCGTCTCGTGCTGGTTCCCCACCAGCGAGCGCGGCACGGCCTCGGCACTGTTCAACTCGGCGCAGTACATGGCGGTCGTGCTGTTCACCCCGTTGATGGCCTGGCTGACCCACGCCCTTGGCTGGGAACACGTGTTTTTGTGGATGGGCGCGCTGGGCCTGGTGCTGAGCGTGTTCTGGTTCGCCCTGTACCGCGAGCCCCACAGTGACAAGCGCCTGAGCTCCAAGGAACTGGACTACATGCGCGAAGGCGGCGCCCTGGTGGATCTGGAACTCAATCGCACAAAACAGAAGAGCAAAATCAACTGGGGCGAAGTCCGTCAGCTGTTCACCAGCCGCACCCTGTGGGCGATCTACATGGGGCAGTACTGCATCACGGCGCTGACGTATTTCTTCATCACCTGGTTCCCGATCTACCTCATCAAGGGCCGTGGCATGACCATCATGGAGGCAGGCTGGGTGGCTGCGTTGCCGGCGATCTGCGGCTTCTCCGGCGGTCTACTGGGCGGGATGTTGTCTGACCTGCTGATCCGTCGCGGCATACACCCCTCCATTGCCCGCAAGACCCCGTTCCTGATCGGCATGCTGATGTCCACCGTGCTGGTGCTGGCCAACTTCACCGACGCCAACTGGATCGTCATCGCCCTGATGGCCATTGCGTTCTTCGGCAAGGGCCTGGCAGCGGTGGGCTGGGCAGTGCTGTCCGACACGGCGCCGAAAAACATGGTGGGGCTGAGCGGCGGCGTGTTCAACGGCATTGGCAACATCGCCGGGATCATCACGCCGCTGGTGATCGGCTACATCGTCGCCACCACCGGCTCGTTCAACACCGCCCTGTGGTTCGTGGCGGCCCACGGGTTGCTCGGGGTATTTGCCTATGCCGTTCTGGCAGGGCGTTTCGAGCGAGTGGTGCTGCGCTGATCCCCTGGCGCAGGGACGCGCTCGAACAATCATTGCAGGATGTATCAAGGCGGCGGACAGTGTTTCTTACTGTTGCGCCGTCACCCCCTGGTTTTCCTTCCCCACAGGTCAGTCCTGACCTGCCTTCGCTGATTGATGAATCCGACTCAAAAGCCTGTGCCATTCCCTGTGTATAGTCATCTTGGTTGCCCGCCGTTAACGTCGCCGTCTGACGCCCATGCCTGTTTTTTGGCTGGCGACGGGCCATTGGTCCAGTTCACGACACATCAGTGCTCACTTTTGCAGTGAAAGCCTGTCGGAATCAATGAACAGGCTGAGGGCATTACTGGCCCAGCTCATTTCCGCCCGTTTCACCAAGGCATTGGTCATTGCAGCAGGTAGGCGCTTGATGAAACAGCTCGATCTACAAGTGATACAAAAGGCCCGCCAGTGGCTCGCTGCCGGGGAGTCGATATGGTTGTGCACGGTGGTGTCGACCTTCGGCTCGGCACCTCGCGGGCCGGGGGCGATGCTGGTGGCGCTGCCCACCGGGGAGCATCGCGGCTCGCTGTCGGGCGGGTGCGTGGAGGATGATTTCCTTGAGCGCGTTGCCAACGGCCAGTTCCCGCCGGGCAATCAGGTGGTTCGTTACGGCGAGGGTGGGCTGGCCCCGACCTTGAAACTGCCGTGTGGCGGCGTCCTCGATGTGCTGGTGGAATTCATCACGCCGGATGAGGCCAACCGCGCCCATCTGGCCTGTGTCGAGGAGGCGTTGACCGGCGGTGAACTCGTCACCCGCCGGGTTTTTCTCGACAGTTGCGAAAGGACCCACCGCCCCGGCGCCATGAACGAGCCCCGTGTCGCGGTGGACGACGGCTGTATTTCGGTGCGCATTGGCGCAGCGTTTCGCCTGTTGCTGGCGGGGCTCTCACCGGTGGCCGAGTATTGTGCCAACTACGCGCTGGCGCTGGGGTACGAGGTCATCCTGTGCGACCCGCGCACCGAGGTGACCGCAGGCTTTTCCATGCCCGGAGTGGAGCTGGTGCCAGTGCTGCCTGCGGTTTTCATCTCGGAAGGGGGCTGCCACGGCGCAACGGCGGTGGTGGCGCTGACCCACGACCCGCGTCTGGACGACCTGACCCTGCTCGAAGCGGTTCGCACCCAGGCGTTCTACATCGGCGCCATGGGCTCCCAGCGCACCAGCGACACCCGCCGCGAGCGGCTGGTGCGCATTGGTGGGTTGAATGAGACCGCACTGGCCAGAATCCACGCGCCCATCGGGCTGAACCTTGGCAGCAAGACACCCGCTGAAATCGGCATCGCGGTGATGGCCGATATCATTCGGGTGTCCAGCGGCGTCGAACGCCGGGCGCTGTGACTGGCGGATCGGGATTAGCGTGCGGCTAATACGTCCTTGAGCAGCGGTACGGCAGACATCGCCTTCGGCCAGCCCACGTAAAACGCCAGATGAGTGACCACTTCCGCCGCCTGCTCGCGGGTCAGGCCGTTGTCCATCGCACGGTTGAGGTGGAAGGTCAGTTGGGCGGACTGGTTCTGAGTGATAAGCGCTGCCACGGTGATCAGGCTGCGGTCCCTGGGCGTGAGGTCAGTGCGGCGCCACAGATCACCGAACAGCACGCCATTGGTATAGCGCGCCAACTCCGGCGCCGTCGCGCCGACCGAGCCCTGAACCGAAGCTCGGCGTTTGGCCTCGCTGTCGGGGTCCAGTTGCAGGGGCTCGCTGGGCGGCGGGGTGATTTGCGCGGGGTCCAGCCCTCGTTCGGCAAACACCTGTTTAGCGACGCCCACTGCCGACATCGCGTTGGGCCAGCCGCTGTAGAACGCAAGGTGGGTGATAAGGCCGGTGATCTCGCTCGGCTTCACGCCATTGTCCAGCGCAAGCTTGATGTGCCCGGTCATTTGCGCCGTCTGGCCGCTGGCGACCAAGGCGGCCAGGGTAATCAGGCTGCGGTCGCGGGGCACCAGGCCCGGGCGCTTCCACACCTCACCGAACAACAGATCGGTGGTGTAGGCGTACAGTTGAGGCGTGACCTGCAGCACGTCCGGTGAGGGCTTGGGGTCGGGGCGCGGTTTGCCTTCTTCGGCACTGGCCAGCGCGGAAAACAACACGCTGGCCAGGGTGGTGGTGATGAGTTTCATGGGTGTGCACCTGTGCAAGGGCCCGTCCGCCACATAAGCGGCGAGGGGCGGTAAGGGACAGAATCAGCGGTTCACATTCTTTTGCAGGTGCGCGGGGTAGCGCTCGCCGACGATCTGGATCTGGCGCAGGGCCGAGTCGATGGCGTGCAGGTCCGAGACTGTCAGCTCGATGGCCGCCGCCCCGTTGTTTTCTTCCAGGCGATGGAGTTTGGTGGTGCCGGGGATGGGGACGATCCAGGGTTTTTGCGCGAGCAACCAGGCAATCGCGATTTGCGCGCGGGTGGCGCCTTTATCGTCCGCCAGCACCCCGAGTACCTCTACCAATCGGGCGTTGGCCTTGCGGTTTTCCTCGGTGAAGCGCGGCGCGACGTTGCGGAAGTCGTCCTGGGCGAAGGTGGTGTTGGCGTCGATGGCGCCGGTCAGAAAGCCCTTGCCCAGCGGACTGAACGGCACGAAGCCGATCCCCAGTTCTTCGAGCAACGGCAGGATTTCCTTCTCCGGCTCACGCCACCACAGCGAGTATTCGCTCTGCAGCGCCGCCACTGGCTGCACGGCGTGGGCACGGCGGATCGAGTCGACGCCGGCCTCGGACAGGCCGAAATGCTTGACCTTGCCTTCGGCGATCAGATCCTTGATGGTCCCGGCGACCTCTTCGATGGGAACGTTCTGGTCGACGCGATGCTGATAGAACAGGTCGATGCGGTCGGTCTTCAGGCGTCTGAGCGAGGCTTCGGCCACGGCACGAATGTTCTCGGGGCGGCTGTCCAGTCCTTGGGGGACTTCGCCGTTCTTGAAGCCGAATTTGGTGGCGATAACGACCTGATCGCGAAAAGGCGCCAACGCCTCGCCCAGCAGCTCCTCATTGGTGAAGGGGCCGTAGGCTTCGGCGCTGTCGAAAAAGGTCACGCCCTGGTCGAAGGCGGCATGAATCAACTCAATGGCGGCCGATTTTTCCATCGCCGGGCCGTAGGCGAAGCTTGCGCCCATGCAGCCCAGACCGATGGCCGAAACCCTGAAGCCGTTGTTGCCCAGTGTGCGCTGTTGCATCTGTTGTCTCCTCGATTGGCATTTAACACACCTTATATTCCTGTACCATCCTCAACAATCTTCCAAAGGCTGCATGAGTACATGAGGAAAATTCAGTAATGATTCGTGCCGACCTGCCCGAGCTGACCGCCTTCATCGCGATTGCCGAGCACCAGAGTTTCAGTGGTGCGGCCCGGGTACTGGGGGTTTCGCCTTCGGCGCTGAGCCATTCGATGCGCAACCTTGAGGCGCGTCTGGAGATGCGCCTGTTCAACCGCACCACGCGTTCGGTGAAGCTGACCGAGGCAGGTGCGCAGTTGCTTCAGGGCGTGCGCCCGTTGCTCGTTGACCTGACCAATGTGGTCAACGAAGTCACCTCGGCGCGCAATACGCCGTCAGGTTCGATTCGTATCAGCGCTTCGGAAACGGCGTTTCGTCCGCTGGTGCGGCATGTGGTG
Source organism: Pseudomonas sp. NPDC090201 (assembly GCF_044746825.1). NCBI lineage: Bacteria > Pseudomonadati > Pseudomonadota > Gammaproteobacteria > Pseudomonadales > Pseudomonadaceae > Pseudomonas > Pseudomonas sp. NPDC090201. Next base: position 769,138 of record NZ_JBIVCX010000003.1, on the reverse strand, counting down.
CCGGGTTTTCTGGCGAAGTATCCGCACATCCATCTGGAATTCATCGCCGACGGCAAGCTGCTGGACATCGTGGGGGAGGGGTTCGATGCCGGGATCCGCATTCTCGATGATGTACCCAAGGACATGATCGCCGTGCGTTTCGGTCCGCAGATGGTGTTTGGTGCGGTGGCGTCGCCCGATTATCTGGCGCGTCATCCAGCGCCGGTGACACCGCAGGATCTGAGGCAACATCGTTGTATCCGTTTTCGTTTTGCCAGTGGTGCGCTGTTTCGCTGGGACATGCAGTATCAGGAGCAGAGTACGAGCCTGGATGTCGACGGGCCGATCACCCTGGACAACCTCAATCTGATGATCGAAGCGGCGCTGGCCGGGGTCGGGATTGGCTGGGTGCCGCTGGACCAGGTGAGCGGGCACCTTAAGGCCGGGCGTCTGGTGCAGGTGTTGCCGGAGTGGGGCCCGACCTACCCCGCCCATTGCCTGTATTACCCGGCCAACCGCCATCCGCCAACGGCCTTGCGATTGTTTGCCGAAGCGGTGCGCGAATGGGCGGCAAGCCAGGAAGACAGGTAGCGATCTTGAGGACGCCCCCGCCGGCAAGCCGTGCTGCTACGGAATCGGAGGGGGTACGCAAGTCCTGTGAGCACCACAGATCCCGTAGCAGCCGGGCTTGCCCGCGGGAGCGATTTAATGGGCGCCACCGTGAGCAAGCCCTGCCGCTACGGATAATACCGCTCCATCACATAATGCAACGAAGCCGGCAGGGTCTGGCCGTGGCTCATGCCGTCGAAGCTGTGGTACTCAAGCTTCAACCCTGCAATCCCCTTGAGCCTTTCAACCAGTTGCCTGGCCAGCCGATCCGAACCCATCGCCGGTGTCGCTTGCGGGGTGGCGGGCTCGGCGCTGCCGCGCATCAGCAGCAGGCTGGCGTGGGGCGTACGCAATTGCCCGCTTTCCTCCTCGATCAGCTTCTCGTCCCACCACAACGACGGGCTGGCCGCCGCATAGTGGTTGAAGAGCAGCGGGCGGGTGAACAGCGTGTGCAGCACCAGCAGCCCGCCATAGGAGTGACCCCACACCGTTTGCTCATGTTCATCGAGCTTTAACTGCCCGGCCACTTGCGGCCGAATCCGGTCGCGCAGCAGGTCGAGAAACCGGTCGGCGCCGCCGCTGGGCACCTGGGTCAACGGATCGGTCTGGGGTGCGGCTCCCGGACGCTGCGGGGTGTAGTCCAGTGTGCGGGCATTACGCTCGATGCGCAGCGGCGTCTGGTAGCCGATGGCGATCAGCACGGGCGCCTGTCCCTGCGCCAGCTTCTTCAGGGCAGTCTCGTCGAACGCACCCATCGCCGCATTGCCATCGAGCATCCACAACGAGGGATAGCCCTGGGCAGATGCCGGCTTGTGCGGCTTGCCGATCCAGATCCGGTAATGGCGCTCGCCATCGGCTGAATCCAGATCGAACGAGGTGAAACTGTAGGGCAGGTCCTTGCGCTGCAGGATCTGCGTGTCCATCGGCTGGTCCGGTGCGGGCCGCGCCAGGGTGGTCAACCCCGGCACAATCAGCAGCAGGACGAGCGCCAGAGGTCTTGGCAAAAGGTTCATCAGGCGGTCTCGTCAGGTTCAGAACGATGCAGTCAGGCTGGTGTACAGCGTGCGGCCAGGCTCGTTGTAGGTCGCCGCGCCCGCGCCGTCGATGTTGGCCACGCCCTGTGCATTGCCCTCGCGGAACAAGCGCTTGTCGAACAGGTTGTCGACGCCTGCGGTCAGGCTCAGGTTCTTGGTGATGGCGTAGGTGCCGCTGACACCTGCGATGGCGTACGGCGACAGCTGGTTGTTGGAACTGCCGGTGACCCGCGCGCCGTGGTAGTCGTATTTCTTCGGCTTCTGTTTGCCGTACCACGCCACGCTGGCCTGGAACGACAGGTCGTTGGTGGCTTGCCAGTCGAGCATCGAGTTGAGGGTGTACTTGGGCGTCACCGACAGCACATCGCCGGTTTCCTTGTTTTTCGATTGCAGCATGTAGGTGAAGTTGTTGTTCCACGTCAGCGCCTCGGCCAGCGGAATCGTCAGGTTGCCCTCAAGGCCCTCGACCAGCGCCTTGGGCACGTTCTCCCACTGATACACCGCCGCGTTGGCATAGGTGCCGGTGCCGCCGGTGGCTCTGCCGACCGGGGACAGGCCTGACTCGATCTTGTTCTTGTAGTCGTTGCGGAAGTACGTCAGGCCCGCGACCCAGCCATCGGCCTTGTACTCGATGCCCAGTTCCTTGTTGACGCTGGTTTCGGCCTTGAGGCTGTCGTTGCCTTGCAGGTAGCAACTGGTGGTCTGGCCGTAGCAGCCCTGGCCGCGGCTGTAGAGCAGGTAGTTGGGGTTGAGCTGATACAGGTTCGGCGCTTTGTAGGCCCGGGCGATACCGGCCTTGAGGGTAAGGGTGTCGGTCAACTGGTGCGACAGGTTCAGCGACGGGCTCCAGTTGTCGCCGACGATGTCGTGGTGATCGAAGCGCAGGCCTGGGGTGAGCATGGTGCCTTCGAACAGCTCGATATTGTCTTCGGCGAACAGCGAGAAGATGTGCGCTTCGGAGCTGGTGTCGCGCCCGTTACTGGCCAGGCCGCTGACGGCGCCGCCTTCGCTGGTGGTCTGGGTGTTGGCGCTGGGGTCGTCGAGTTTCTGCTCGACCCACTCGCTGCCCAGGGTCAGGGTCTGGTCCACGCCTGCGTGCAGCGGCAGGTTGACTTCGCCATGGGCAGTCAGGTCGTGGAGAGTGGCGGTGTAGAAATCGCTGTTGCTGAAGATGCCTTCGGTGCCGCCCGCCAGGCCTTCGTTGATCCGCCGGTTGCGGGTCTTCTCGTATTGCAGGTAGGCCAGGGTGCTGCCGAAATCCCAGTCGCCGCGATGGGTCACCGAGTAGGTTTCGCGGTAGGTGCGGTTGGTTTCGTGGCCCAGCAGGTTCTTCACCGTGGCGTTGCTGTTGGTGTTCTGGGTGTCGCCGGTGTAGATGTTGCCCTGGCGGCTGAAGCCGGCTTCGAATTCCAGGGTCTGCTCGGGCGTCAGGTGCCAGCTGAGCAGGCCGTTGACGTCCTTGTTGCGTACGCCTTCGCGGCCAGCGGGCAGGGTGCCGATCTGGTTGCCGGTGCGCAGGGACTCGTGGCCTTCGTTGATGTCGGCGTCGTCGGCATCAGTCTTGGCGACGTTGCCGTACACCCGGTAGCTGAGGGTGTCGGTCAGCGGGCCGCTCAAGCCGAAGTTCATGCGCTTGGTGGCGCCTTCGTCCTTGTGGGTCGGGAACGAGGTGTCGACCGTGGCGCTGCCGTGGGTCTGGGTCCCGGCCTTCTTGGTGATGATATTGATCACGCCGCCCGCGGCACCGTTGCCATAACGCGCCGCAGCCGGGCCGCGGATGACTTCGATGCGCTCGACCTGATCGGCCGGCACCCAGTTGGTGTCGCCACGGCTGTCGCGCTCGCCTCGCCAGCCGTAGCGCACCGAATTTCGGCTGCCGACCGGTTTGCCGTCCACCAGGATCAGGGTGTTTTCCGGGCCCATGCCGCGGATGTCGATCTGGCGATTGTTGCCGCGCTGGCCACTGCTGGAGTTGCCGGTCAGATTCACGCCCGGCATGGTACGGATGATCTGCGACAGGTCATTGGCCGGCGGGCGTTTCTTGATGTCCTCGGCAGTGATGACCGACACCCCCGGTGCCTGCCTGATCTCTTCTTCGGCGGTGGCGACCACGTTCTGGTCAGGCAGCTGGATGGCGGTGGATGGCTCCGGTTCAGCAGCGGCGTGGACGGCGCCCGCCAGCAGGCAGCCGGACAGCAGCACGAAAGGGGCAAGTGAGGGCAGGGGGCGCAACGACATCGATGATCTCCGAGGGAACGACATGACGCAGGAAGATCACGAATGATAATGACTGCTTTTTGCGAGTAAAGCGCATTAACTTTCTAAACATACTCCGCCGTTTCACACACTTGCAGGAGCGCGCTTGCCCGCGACCGCTGTCTGACCGGCAATGCTTTATCGCCAGAACTATCGCGGTCGCGGGCAAGCGCGCTCCTACAGGTCGCAGGTACACAGGCGCAAGCGTCGGCGATTTCAAGGACGCACCCGCCAGCAAACCATGCTGCTACGGCTGGTGCTCATGGGCCGCTGGCAACGTCATGTGCATGATGAGCCCGGGCGTGCCGTTACTGGCCCACAGGTTGCCGCCTTGCAACTGCACTGCGCGGCGGGCGATGGCCAGGCCCAGGCCGAAGCCTTCGCTGCTGGTGTCCAGACGCTGGTAGGGCACGAAGATGGTTTCCAGATCACTCTCGGCCACCCCTGGCCCTTCATCCTGCAGGCACAGGTGCCAGTGTTCGTCCTCGCGCCAGCCGGAGAGGGTGATCTTGCCTTCGGCCGGGGAGAAGCGAATGGCATTGCGCAGCAGGTTTTCCAGGGCCTGGGCGACGCTGTCCAGATGCACCTGCACACAGCAGTCGGTATCCAGCAGGCACAACAGGCGCCGGGGTGACCAGCCACTTTCGAAACAGGCGTCTTCGCACAGCGCTTCCCAGATCGACAGCATCAGCACCGGCTCAGTGGGCAGTTGCGGGCGTTCGGTGTCCATCCAGGCCAGATCGAGGGTGTCTTCCAGCAGGCGCTGCATGTCGTTGATTTCAAGATCAAGCCGCGCTCGCAATTGCTCGGGGGCAAGATCGCTGTCGTGGGCGATGCGCAGGCGCGCCAACGGTGTGCGCAACTCGTGGGACAGGGTGCGCAACAACAGCCGCTGCTGGTTCAGGCTCTGGCGCAAACGCTCGGCCATGTGCTCGAAGGCGCCGGCCAGTTCACCCAGTTCATCGCGCCGGTTCATCAGCGGCAACCCTGGGCCGGCGCTGTCCAGGTCATCGGCCTTGAGGCTGTCGGCGCGGTCGCGCAGGCGGTTGAGCGGCACCACCAGATGGCGATAGATCAACAGCCCAAGCAGCGCCGCCAGCAGCGTCGGCATGACCCCGTGGCTGAGCACGTGGGTCCAGGGCGTCAGGCCGCCGGGCAGCAGGCGTTCGGGCAGTTGCATGACCAGCCGGCCCTGTTCCGGCGCCACGGGGAACTCGATGCTGACAAAGGGCAGCTCATCCTGAAGGCGCCGGCTCATGGGCCAGTCGAGTTTGCGCATGAAGGTCAGGTGACTGGATTCCAGTGCGGTCAGCCGCGTCGTGCCCAGGCTCTCCAGATGGGGACCGATGATCGCCACCCAGGTGTTCTCTTCATCCGCCAGCCGATGACGAAACTGCTCGATGCCTGTCGCACCCTGATCGCGCCAGATCTGCTCGGCCTGTTGCGCGTAGCGGGCCAGATAAAGCCGGTCCGCCTGATCCAGGAAATAGGTGCTGCGCTCGGCCGAGAGGCCCCAGGTCCAGATGATCCACGTCAGCAGCAGGCAGAAGGAAATCTGCAGAAGCGCCAGCTTCCACAGCAACGGATGACGACGCATCAGCTTCTGTCCGTGTCGATCAGGATGTAGCCCTGGCCGCGCACGGCCTGAATCTGCAGATGGTTGACCCCCACGGCGAGCAGCTTGCGTCGCAGGTTGCAGACGTGCACGTCCAGCCCGCGATCCAGCCGGGTGTAGATCCGGTGCAGCACCTGCTGATAGAGAAACGCTTTGCTCAGGGCTTCACCGGCGTGCTCGCGCAGGGTCATCAGCAGCCGGTATTCCGAAGCGGTCAGGCCTGCGCGCTGGTGGGCGTGGGTGACGTCCTGCACCTCGTCATCGAACTGCACCAGGGCGTCGTCATGGGCGACCCTGGGCGCCTGGGTGCGGGCCATTCGGCGCAGCAACGCATTGGCGCGGGCATCCAGTTCGGCGAGGCTGAACGGCTTGGGCAGGTAATCGTCGGCGCCCCGGGTAAACCCGGTGATGCGGTCCTGCTCGGCACCCAGGGCCGACATCAGCATCACCGGCGTGTCGTCCTCCGTGCGCAGAGTTTCGAGCAGTGTCAGGCCGTCCATGCCGGGCAACATGATGTCCAGCAGCGCCAGGTCGAAACGCTTCGCTCGCACCGCCGCCAGGCCCTGATTGCCGCATTGGCAGGCGGTCACGGCAAAGCCGCGCTTTTGAAAATGCAGGTCCAGGTCGTTGCGCAGGCGCGCGTCGTCTTCGACCAGCAGCAGAGTAGGGGTCATGGGGAGGCTTAGGTGAAATGACTTTATGAGAATCGTTCGCGGTTGCGAATATCTCATTCCTGGCCTGTTTGCGCAAACGTTCAGTGATGTCCTACGCGGCGCAGTGCCGACGCGGTTGACGTTCTGATTGTTGTGGATGTGCCGGTTTGAAGATCGACCCGCGGGCAAGCCCGGCTGCTACGGGCTTATGTCGATCCCCTCGTAGCAGCACGGCTTGCCGGCGGGGCGATCTTGGAAATGCCTCACACCGACTGCACACCCTCGCACCTTTGGTTGGCGTGACTGCGCTGCAAAGCCACAAGCGCCAATACCGCCAACCCCGCGATCACACTTGCCAGCACGCTGATCGCCACGTGCAGACTGAACAGGTCAATCAGGTACCCGGTCACCACCGGAATGATCCCCGCTGGCACATAACCGCCCATGTTGAAGATTGCGTTGGCCTCGGCACGGCGCTTGGGCGCGACGTTCCGGGCGATCAGGGTCAGGCCGCCCAGTTGACCAAAGCCTTGCCCGGCACCGGCCAGCAGTGCCGCGGCGATCAGCCAGGCCGGTGAGCCCAGTTGCAGGGCGGTCCACAGGCTGCCCATCGCCAGAATCGTCATCAGGCCGCTGAGCATGAACACCTGGTTCATGCCACGTTTCTTCGCTGCAAACTGCACACCCACGGCAGTGAGAAACATCGCAAAAGCCATGAAACCGGCAATCAGCGGGCTGTTGGCCTGCAACAGGGTGGCGAGCATTTTCGGCCCCAGCGCCAGCACGAAACAGGTGGACGTCAGCCCCGGACCGAAGAACGAAACGCCACGTGCCACGATGCCGACGTGTTCTGCGGCCACCGATGGCAGCTTCGGCCGAAAGCGCCCTGTGCCCAGCTTGACAGCGGGCTGGCGCATCACCACCAGCAAGGCAAGCAGCAACAGCAGGATTTCGCTGTTGAACACCCAGTCGATGGGCGCTGCAACGTATTGCGCGATCACGCCTGCCAGCAACGGCCCGGTGCCTGCGCCCAGGACCATCGACACCGAGGCGATCAACGAGGCGAAGGGCTTGCGCTGTTCGCTCGCGTGTTCGACCACATTGGCCATGCCCGCCGACACCACGATCCCCACTGAAATCCCGCTGAGCAGCCTGGCCAGCATCAGGATGGCGACGCTGTCTGCGTGTTCGAACAGCAAGGCGGCGACAATGGCGATCACCACTCCCGGCACCAACAGCGCCTTGCGGCCATAGTGGTCAGCCAGTTGCCCGGCCACGGCGAGGGTCAGCAGCAGGCCAAGGATGTAGCAGCCGAAAATCACCGTCAGGGTGCCGGAGCCGAACCCCAGGCTCTGCTGCCAGTGGCTGTAGAGCGGGGTGGCGGCGTTGGACAGGATGAACACCGCAGTGACGATCCAGGCGGCCCTGAAGATGGGCAGATTTCCCGAATGTGGGGGTTGAACGTTCATGGCAAAAGCCTCTCATGGATTTCTCTGTTGCCGCCGAGGATAGAGAGCAGCATGAGGGGCGGGAATTGGCCGCAGGCGCATACGGCATGTGAAAAAATTCACATGGGGTCGGGTGACGCCAGGCATTCGATGAGGAAATCCAGCACCACGCGAATCTTGCCTGCGTTGCGCAAGTCCTCGTGATAGGCCAGCCAGACGGGCAGGCTCAGGGCGGTGTCGCAGGCCGGAGCGCGCTTGAGCCGGTACTCGTGAGCGAGAAAGCCGGGCAGCAACACCAGCCCGCCGTCGCCGGCGGCCGCCTGGGCCTGGACCCGCAGGTCATTACTGGAAATCACCAGCGCCCGACCGTCCAGATGGCCGCGCAACCATTGCTGTTGCACCGAATGTTCCATGCTCTGGTCGTAGCCGATGAACTGATAGTCGGCAGGTGTGTGGTTGTCCAGGTAACGTTCGCTGGCGTACAGCGAGAAGGGCAGGTCGGCCAGGTGTTTGGCCACCACCTGGGCCTCTTCGGGGCGGGCGTAGAGCAGGGCGACGTCGGTTTCCTTGCGCGCCAGCGAAGCAATGGATTTGGAACCGACCATGCGCACCTTCAGCCCCGGATAGCGCTCGCGCAGCCGGCCGATGTTCGGGGCGATCAGGGTCGCGAGAAAGGCCGGGGGCGAGGAGATGACCACCTCGCCTTCGATGCGGTCATGCTCGCCACCGGCAAAGCGTTGCAGGGCGAAGGAGGCGCTGGACATCTGCTCGGCGAATTCACTGACCCGCAACCCGTCGGCGGTGAGTGTGTACACCCGGCCACGGCGGTCCACCAGCTTGAGTGCCAGCGACGCCTCCAGTGATGCAATGCGCCGCGCCACGGTCGCGTGCTCGACGCCCAGCGTGCGGGCTGCGGCGGCGAGGCTGCCTTCACGGGCAAAGGTTGCAAAGAAGCGCAGATCGTCCCAGTCGAACATGGTCGCGGCGGGGTCCTGAAAAAGTGGGATTGCGGCCGCTCACCTTAGCAATTCGAGCGCGCCGGCAGAAGCCGGTATGATGCACGGGTTCAGCCTTCATCAGGATTTCCATGTTCACCATCACGCGCCTTGCGAACACCCCACCGGAATCGATCGACAGCCAGATCATGCAGCTGGTGATCGACTACGTGACCGACATCAGCATGGTCGGCATCGCCCCGAGCAACCCGTTGTACCCGCTGTATCAGTACGGCGTGGGCCATGAAGTGCACCAGTACCTGCAGGCGATGGATGGCTCGCGGGGCATGCCGGTGGAATTGATCGTCGCGCTGGATGCCGAGGATCCGTCGATTGTCGCAGGCTTTCTGCTGTACCTGCCGGTGCAGGACGATCCGCAGGCCTGTGCGGTGGCGTACATGGCGGTGCAGGCAGCCCGGCGCAGGCAGGGTATCGCACGGGCGATGCTGGAGAAGATGCTCGAGCGTTATCCCCATGCGGAACTGGCCTGCTTTGTCAGCAAGGTGCCGTACTTCGAGGCGATGGGGTTCCAGGTGCTGTCCGCCCGCGGACCACAGGTGGTGATGAACACGCGGGACCGACAGACCGACGGCTTGCTCGCGGTGCTCGACGTCGCGCCGATCTACAGCTCGGTGGAAGTGCGGCAGATCCATGCGTACCTGCTCAACCAGCACGGCAAACGGGCCATGGTAGACGCCGAAAAACAGCGCGACCGCCACCTGGACCAGATGACCCGCCAGGCACGGTTGTTCGTGATGGGCCGGTTAGCCGCTAACGACCCGCAATCCCCAACCCAGTAGCAGCACGGCAGGGCGGCGTCGGGGATTTCGAGAACGCTGACGCCGGCAAGCCGGACTGCTACGGGGGTGAGGGTTGTTCTCAGGTTGCGTGACCACCGCGATTGCGTAGGAGCGCGCTTGCCCGCGAATGCGTCAGGCCAGACACCTCGATGTCGAGTGAACCACCGCCGTCGCGGGCAAGCGCGCTCCTACAGGTGTGTGCCAAACCCGGATAGCGCGCACCACGCAAATCCGTAGCAGTCCGGCTTGCCGGCGTCGGGGATTTAGAGACCGCCAACGCCGGCAAGCGGAGCGCCGCCCGGCCGTGCCGCTACGTGGGTGAGGGCTGTTCTCAAGTGGCGTGACCAACCCGATTCCGTAGGAGCGCGCTTGCCCGCGAATGCGTCAGGTCTGACACCTCGATGTTGAATGAGACACCGCCATCGCGGGCAAGCGCGCTCCTACAGGCTTGTGCCAGACCCGGATCGTGCGCACTACGCTCAAGCCTCCCGAACCTGCTCATCCAGATCGATGCCGCCTGGCTGTCTGCTCCAAGCTCCCGCAAATATCAGGCGCTTCACCTCGCTTTGATCTGTCTTGGAGGAATAGTCCGTAGGGATTTTTTCTAGCTGTTGTAGGAGGCGTCTTGATTTTTTCGGAGTCGGGCTGGCAATCAATTTCCTCCATAGAATCTGCGCTTCACAGTAGACCAGAGATCATATGTAATGGCGGCGCCACCACTAGCTCCTCCAGGAGTTTCGCTAGACAAAAACATGAGTGAAGCTTCCCGGCGGCGACAGCATTTTCATCGGGGCGGAGATGCATTTCTGTTTAGCTGGTTCTATACGCAAGTAAGGAATCGAGGGCCGTGGGATTTCAAACAGAGGGGCGCGCACTATGAGGCTTTTGGCAACTTTCATTATGGTGCTGTTGGAACTGCTGCCGGTTTCTCAAAGGAGACGCTGCTCCGTGCAGCAGGTGTAGCTCAGACATTTGCAGGGACGAGTGTGAGCGCTTTCGGACGATGGTGGTCGGCAGCACCATACGGTGATGACCCTCGTGACCAGCGTTGGATAAGGGATGGAATCGAGTATGCAAAGTCCAAGGGTTTTTAAAGTTCTGGCAGGATTGCTTTTCATCATCTGTGCCACTCAAACCGTCTGGATCCTTGGATACATGCCGAGTTCGGCAGTTCTATCAAAGGTAGTGCAGAAGTACTCAGTCGGTGAAAACGCAATGGTTTATGTCGTGCTGAGTGATGCAGGTGGTGCGACAGTCCCGGTTACGTATCACTACTTTCTGCATGTGCCCGTCATTGATGATCGTGCGCTGCTTGCAGAGCTGAACTCGTCAGGAAGTGCTTTTTTGGTGACCCGAGACAGCGACGCGAGAGTATCCACAGCTGATGGTCATATCGATATTGCTGTCAAAGGTAGTATCTACAGCTTCACAAATGTCGCTTTGTTGCGGCAAGGCGACCATTACCAACCGATAGGTATTGGGTTGGATGCACAACCCGATTTCTGACGGATTGATATCGGGCGAAATGACCCGGTCTACAGCCATGCGTGCTGCTTCGGGGCATTAGTTCAGTCCTCCCGAACCTGCTCATCCAGATTGATGCCGCCAGGCTGTCTGCTCCACACCTCCAGCAGGAAATCCGGTTCCTCGTGGCGCAGCGTGCGATGCAGTCGCAGCCTTGAATGCAGCAGGCTGTGGGCCTCGCGTCCGGTCATGGCGCAGCCGTCGATCGGTTGCAGCCAGTGGCAGGCCAGCACGGCGCCGTCGGGCGTCAGGCTGGCGAGCATGTGGTCGATCACCTCGATAAAGGACGCAGGCGTCAGGTAATAGGCCCACTCGCTGACCACGATCAGGTCGAACGCGCCTTCGGGCCAGTCCTCCGGCAACCGGCCCTGCACGACCCTGGCTTTGGAAAACCGCTTGAGCCGCTGCACGGCCAGTTCCACGGCGCGCGGGCAGAGGTCCATGCACACCAGGCTGTCGCAACGCCGGGCCAACGCCACGCTCAGCTCGCCGTTGGCGCAGCCGGGTTCGAACGCCCGCTCATAGCGCTGGCGGGGCAGTGCGGCCAGGGTCAGGTCGCGTTTGCGCTGCTCGTACCAGCGGGTGCGAAACGCCCAAGGATCGTCGCTGTCGGCGAACAGTTCATCGAAGTAGTCGGCAGGCAGGCTCACAGGAACACCAGTTCGAAAGGCTGCAGCATGCGCTCCAGCGTATCCGGGGCCAAGACCGGGGCGCTACCGGTGCTGGAGTCGGTCTGCAACTGGGTGGCATGGGCTTCGATGGCCCAGCGCTTGCGCCGCTGCTGCTCTTCATTGAGCACCAGCTTGCGTGCATGGGCCCAGGGGATTCGTGGGTCGTTGGGCTCGGCCCAGTGCCAGGCCCACACCGGTGTCTCAAGCAAGGTCGCACCGGTATTGGCCGCTGCCTGAGCGGCGCAATGGCCTACGGCTTCGTGATCGCAGTGGCCGTCATGCCGCCAGGTGGTGATCACCACATCGTCAGACCCCAGGTCTTCGCTGAGCAGGGCGATCAGCGATTCCGCCCGATCCGCCACCTGGCCGTCGGCGATGCCCAGGCGTTGCCAGCACAGACGCTGCACATCGAAGCCCAGCCGGGCGACGGCGCGCTCGCTTTCCTTGCGCCGCTCCAGACGCAGCATCATCTGTGGCCACTGCGGCGAATCCGCATGGCTGGCCTCGCCATCAGTCACCGAGATCAGTTGAACAGGATTGCGCCGCCCGACCATCCCCGCCAGCAGGCCACCGCAGGCGAGGATTTCGTCGTCCGGATGGGGCGCCAGCACCACCAGCCGCGAGCCGGTGGGCACCAGTTCGCTGAGGGTAATGGGGCGCACGCCTTGCAGTGCCGGGCTGGTCTGCCAGTCGGTCAAGGGTGTGCCACGCACGCCAAAGGGATCTGAGTTACTCAGGGCCATGTTCATAGGGTCCAATCCTCCGTTTCCTGTTTGGCCAGTAACTGGCCCAGGTGCGCCAGATCCCGTTCGGCGTGGCTCTGACGAATAAAGACCGGCAAATCCACTGCCAGCCGGGCAAAGTGCGAGTCGCGACAGAATGGCGTGGCGCCCAGTGCGCGGCCCACGTGCTGACACACCTGTTCGACAGTCATTTCCACCTGGGCGCGCAGGCGTTGCACTGCCAGTTGCGCGTCATCCCGGGGATGGGCGTCGATCCACGCGGCGCATTCGCGCAGGGCCGCTGCCGCGCCGCACAACGCGGCATCTACCGCGCCCAGGTGTGCGTCCCCATGAGGGTCGTCGCGGCCTTTGCCACGCTGCTCGCGCAGGGCCTTGGCCAGCGCCACCGCCGCGCCATACCACGCCGCAGCGATGCCTGCGCCGCCGTGCCAGAATCCGGGCCTGCTCAAGTAGGCGCCGGGCCCGCCGACGCTGTGGCCCACCACGCCGTCGAAGTGCACGTCGACACTGGCGGTGCTGGCCATCCCGACTGCCTGCCAGGCCTGGCCGTCGACACTCACGCCGGGGCTGTCCAGGCGCACCGCGACCAGTTGCGGTTGATCGTCCGCGCCCCAGACCGTCAGCAGCGCGTAGTCGATCTGCCGGGCGCCGGAACACCACGCCTTGCGGCCGCGCAGCAGCACTTCGGTGCCTTGTTGCTGGACGATAGAGACACGCGCATCCGGCGGCTCGGCCGCCCAGACACCCCAGATGCCGGGCAGGAAAAACGGGTTGAAAGACAACTCGGCGAGGATCGCCAGGGCATCGGTGTGACCCTCGTACAGCTTGAGCAGCGCCAGATCGATGCCGCCCACGGCTGCCAGTTGCTGCCAGCGCGCCAGGGTCTGGCCGCTGGCGGGCAAGGGCAGTTGGTCCAGGCCGTGCTCGATGCACAGGCGCATGGCTTCGGCCAGCGCGTCGCCGCTCATGGGCGGGTTGGGACGCCGGGCAAAATCGGCCAGCAGCGCGTCGAGGGTGAGTGCGGTGTCCGCCATGCCTGAAGTGCTCCCTGAGGTATCTGGCTGTCGAGCAGCTCCTGACATTCGGCACTGACCCGGGCGCGGGGTTCCGAGAGATTTCAGGTCAAATAAACCAGGCTGATAGAGATGCGCGGTTTTGTCGCACCCGCAAGTCCGGCCCCGTTACATCTCGGGGGGCGCAAGCAGGTAGAATGCGGCCCCATGAAACTCGTCCGAACCCACCAATCGCTCATTGCCTGGATGCTCTACGGCGCCATCCTGTTCACCGGGCTTGTGTGCAGTACCAGCCATGGACAGATGCTGCGGGCGTTCAATCAGGCCGGCCCATCGGCCGATTGCAGTGCCGACCATGGGATGTCGGGGCAGATGGACATGGCGCAGATGGGCGATCACGCGCAACTGATGAAACTGTCCATGACCGATTGCGCCTTCGCCGGCAGCCTGGCCCTGGCGCTGGTGTTCTACATCGGCCTGGGCTGGCTGGCGCGCACCTTGCGCAAGCGCGTGCCGCGTTCGGACTACCTGCTGCGCAAACCTCCGCGACATCTCTTCCCCGGTCTTTCGCCCCAGGCGCCCTGAACGCTGGCCGCGAAACCCGCTGACTGTTTGGCGTCGCCCGCCCTGGGGCCTAGAAGGCTGCAGGCCGGGCGAGTAAAGGCTGGCGCCAACGCTGGCCGCTGCTTCAGAGAGTTCGTCACATGAATGATTTATTGACCCGCCGTCAGGTCCTGACCGGCATCAGCGTGCTGGGCCTGGGCCTGCTTGCGGGCTGCGATGGCTCGACCACCGCGCTGGATTTCAAATACGGCAAGGATCTGTCCAACAAGATCATGGGCCGTACCTTCAAGCTCACCGACACTCAGGGCGAGGTGAAGACCCTGTCCAGTTATCGGGGGCTGATGCCGATGGTGTTCTTCGGTTTCACCCAATGCCCGGCAGTCTGCCCGACGGCCCTTGCCCGCGCGGCCCAGATCAAGAAGATCATGGGCGAGGACGGCAAGACGCTGCAGGTGATCTTCATCACTGTCGACCCCGAGCGCGACACGCCAGAGATCCTCGACGCCTACGTCAAGCAGTTCGACCCAAGCTTCGTCGCCCTGCGCGGCACCCTGGAGCAGACGCAGCACGTGGCCAAGGAGTTCGGGGTGTTCTACGAAAAAGTCCCGGCCGGTGAGACATACACCATGTCCCACACCGCCACCAGTTTCGTCTTCGACTCCCGGGGCAACCTGCGTCTGGGCCTGTCGCCATCACTGTCCGCCAAACAATGCGCGGAAGATCTGACCACTGTCATGGAGGTCTGCTGATGACCGCTCTGTTTTCCAAATCCGTACTGGCTTTCTCGTTGCTGCTGGGTGTGAGCCTGTCGGCCATGGCGCAGACCCGCGTGGACGATGCCTGGGTGCGCACCACGGTGCAGGGGCAGCCGACGTCGGGCGCGTTCATGCGCATCACCGCCGATACCGACAGCAAGCTGCTCAGCGTCAGCTCGCCGGTGGCCAGGGACGTGCAGATTCACCAGATGAGCATGACCGATGACGTGATGCGCATGGGCCCGGTGGATTCGGTGGCGTTGCCTGCGGGCAAGGCGGTGTCGCTGGACCCGGACGGGTACCACGTGATGCTGATGGGGTTGACCGGGGCGATCAAGGAGGGGGATCAGGTGCCACTGACCCTGATCATCGAGAACGACAAGGGCGTGCGCGAAGAAGTGCAGGTCACGGCCCCCGCCAAGGCCATGTCGAGCCAGATGGACATGGGCCACGATCACAGCAAGATGCATTGATGTAAGCGGGGGGCAACCGATATCGCCCCTCAGTCCCGTAGCCGCCGGACTTGCCCGCGGATCGATCTCGATCCCCTGTGGGAGCGGGCTTGCCCGCGAAAGCGTCAGGTCAGACACCTTGATGTTGAATGACCTACCGCCTTCGCGGGCAAGCCCGCTCCCACAGGTAATCGCTGGAACCCCGACGGCAAGCGGAACCCCGCCCGGCCGGACTGCTACGGTTCATGCCATTGCCATCCCTACCAGCAACACCAGGTTCAATCCGATAATCAACAACGCAATCCCCCACGCCAGCCCCGTCAACACCGGCCCGGTGACGAAACTGCCCATCAACTTCCGGTCCGATACGAAACGCACCAGCGGCACGATCGCGAACGGCAATTGCATCGACAGTATCACCTGGCTCAACACCAGCAACTTCGCCGTTCCTTCCGCACCATAAAGACTGGTCACCACAATCACCGGAATGATCGCCAGACCCCGGGTCAGCAGGCGTCGCACCCAACCCGGCAGTTTGAGGCGCAGGAACCCCTCCATCACGATCTGCCCGGCCAGGGTGGCGGTTACCGTGGAGTTGATCCCGGACGCCAGCAGCGCAATGGCGAACAGCGCTGAGGCTATCCCCACCCCGAGCATCGGCGAGAGCAGGTGATAAGCCTGCTCGATTTCCACCACGTCGGTCTTGCCCGCCTTGTGAAACACCGTGGCGGCGGTGATCAGGATCGCTGCGTTGACGAACAGCGCCAGCGTCAGTGCGATGGTGCTGTCCGTCACCGCCCAGCGCAGGCCGATGCGCCGGCCCTCATCGGTGCGCGGGTAGGCGCGGGTCTGCACGATGGAGGAGTGCAGGTACAGGTTGTGGGGCATCACCGTCGCGCCAATGATGCCGATGGCCAGGTACAGCGCCGCAGGGTTGGTGACGATTTCGGCCTTGGGAATGAAGCCTGCGAAGAGTTCGGCCATGTCCGGGCGGGCAAGCACCATCTGGATCGCGAAGCAGCCGAAGATAATCAGCAGCAACGCAATGACGAACGCCTCCAGCGCCCGAAAACCTTTGCCCATCAGCAGCAAGATCAGGAATACATCGATGGCCGACAGCACCGCGCCCCACACCAGCGGGATGCCGAACAGCAGGTTCAGGGCAATCGCCGTCCCGATTACCTCGGCCAGGTCGCAGGCGATAATCGCGATTTCACAGGCCAGCCACAGGGCAATGCACACCGGGCGGCTATAGCGCTCGCGGCAGGCCCGGGCAAGGTCCCAGCCGGTGACGATGCCCAACCGCGCCGAGAGCGCCTGCAACGCAATCGCCATGAGGTTGGACAGCAGAATCACCGACAGCAACAGGTAGCCGAATTGCGAACCACCGGCAATGTCGGTGGCCCAGTTGCCGGGGTCCATATAACCTACGGCGACCATATAACCCGGGCCGGTAAAGGCCAGCAGGCGTTTGAACCAGTGCGTGGTGTTCGGCATCGCGACACTGGCGCTGGGCATGCCGCCCCCCAGTGTGTCGTCGCCGGGGTTGGCCCGGTTCTTTATCGGTTGCATCACTCGCTTTCCCGCTCTGATGAGGATCGCCTGGGCGCAACGTCGACAATCCGGAACAGGCCCCCGGATCTCTGCGCGTACTCAGGGTTAGCTTAATAACGAAGAACTGGCCAGTGAATTTAGGTAATCGCCAAAACCTTCCCGGCAGCGGCATGCCTTGCGTGCGCTGGTGATGACGCTGTTGCGGGCGGTCCAGACGATCTGCGCGCCGCTGCGTTCGAGGTCTTGCACCAGGTGCACGTCCTCGTGGGCAGGCAAGGCGCGGAAACCGCCGGCCCGCACATAGGCCGTCGAAGACACCCCCAGGTTGGCGCCGTGGATGTGCCGGTGGTCTTCGACGAACCGGTAATGGGCGTCGTAATGAATCTGCACATGAGGCGGGTGTTCCGACCAGTCGGTGACCTGAACCACGCCGCACACGGCATCGGCGCTCAGGGCGACCTGCTGCGTCAGCCAGCCGTGAGGCACCACGGTGTCGGCGTCGGTGAAGGCCAGCCAGCGGGCACCGCGTTCGAGCATGCGCTGGGCGCCGGCGGCGCGGGTCATGCCGACGTTGCGATGGCTGCAGGCGACGGTCAACACGCCATGGGCCTGCGCAATCATGGCCGAATTGTCGGAGCAGTCGTCGAGCATGACCAGGATTTCTACCGCCTCGCCCTCGAGCCCGTCGTGGCGGGACGCTGCGATCAATGAACGGATGCAGTCATCCAGGAATTCTTCTTCGTTGTGGGCGGGGACGATGATCGCAATCATGGGCGAGCCTCTGACTGGCGCTCGCGAGAATCGCGCAGGCCTTTGTGATGTCGACGGGCCGCGAAAAAATTGGTTGCAAGTATTTTCGTTCAAGCCGACGCCGCGGCATGCGGCGTGGGCGTCTGACAACGAATCAGGCGGCGAGGAGGGCTTTGCCGATGGCTTCGTTGAAGGCTGGCAGGTCGTCTGGCGTGCGCGAGGTAATCAGCGTCCAGCCGTTGGCCGGGCACGCCTTGACCTGGGTGTCGACCCAGTCGGCAGCCTTGGCGTTGAGCAAGTCGATGCGCACGCTGGGGTAGGACGTCAGCGTCTTGCCGCCGACCACGCCCGCGTCGATCAGCAGCCAGGGGCCGTGGCAGATCGCGGCGACCGTCTTGCCGGCGTCGGCGAATTCCTTGACCAGACGCTGGGCATCGGCGTCCTGGCGCAGGGTGTCGGCGTTGACCGTGCCGCCAGGAATGACCAGCGCGTCGAACTCGGCGGCGGACAATCCGGCGAGGCGCGTATCGGAGGTGACGCTGGTGTCTTTCTCGGTGTCGTGCAGGAAGGTCTGCGCGTCACCGCCCTTGATGGTCGCGTGGGTCACCGTCGCGCCCATGCCTTGCAAGGCTTGCAGCGGCTTGAGCAGCTCATCGCGTTCGATGCCGGTGTTGGCGGTGATGATCAGGACTTTCTTGCCGGTGAGGGTCGTGCTCATGATGGTGATTCCTCTTGAGTTGAACAGCGCCCGACAGGTCGGGCGATATGGTTCTCTGAGGAAATCGGAAATACGAAGTTCAGCCCGATTGCATCACCGGGCCTTGGCCGCGACCTACAGGCAGTCGCGTGCCGCTTTCTCCAGAGCACTCTTGCCGAACGCCGAGGCCAGTGGCGCGCGCTGATAGAGGAAGGCGCGAGTATTGGGGTTGCCCTTGAACACTTCGAGGATATCGTCCTGGGCCACTTTGCCGGACACCAGCAACTTGTAATGACCCTTGGTCTCGGTCAGCGTGGTGTCTGGCTTGATCTTCTGCCACTTCTCGAAGACGCACTGCGCGTAGTCAGCGGCGGGCTTGGGAGTTTCCATGTTCACGGACGGATTGTTCGGGGTGGAACCACAGCCGGCCAGGGAAAGGGCCAGCACACTTGTCAGCAGTAAGAGACGCATCTATTTCATCCTGAAAACAGAAGTTGAAACACTTATTAGGCGATGAGCTGCCGCGCTATCAACGTGCCATTACCTGGCAGTTTCCAGGTGCCCGGCAAAGTGCTTGTTTTGTCTCGATTTAATATTGTTTGAAGTTAAGAAACAAAATCATTTGCGTTAATGATGGGCGCGCCCACTATTAGTTGGCGCGTATGTTGACCATCAATTCGGGAAATGAAAAGAGCGCATTCGAAAATATCACCCATGACCGTTCGTACGGAAAAACGAATATTTCTCAACGCCCGCGTGTTCACCTCACGAACACCGTCCGGCACTGGATGATCCAGGCGCCGGGTCTCACGGTACATGTAGCTACGTGGCATTTTGAGGCCACAGGCTGTTTTCTGTGCCCAAGCGAGATGTGCTGAGGTTTCGATTGCCCTGGGGGCAATGGTCTTCGATTTGCACCGGCTTTGTTTGCGGTTCGATAACCAGAACAAGAAGGTGGAGGTATTTATGCAATTCAAACAAGCGATCCTTGCTCTTGCCATTGGTGGGGTGCTGTCGGCATCCACCGTGCTGATTCCTGACTCGATCTCTCACTCCAGCAGCGCCTACGCCAAAGACGGCGGCGGTGGCGGTGGAGGCGGCGGTGGTGGTGGTAACGGCGGCGGTGGTGGAGGCAATGGAGGCGGCGGCGGTGGTAATGGAGGCGGTGGTGGTGGCCACGGCGGAGGCGGCGGTGGCAACGGTTCTGGAGGCGGTGGTGGCGGCTCCGGCGGCGGATCAGGCGGCGGATCAGGCGGCGGATCAGGCGGCGGCTCGGGTGGTGGCAATGGCGGCGGCAACGGCGGTGGCGCCGGTGGCGGAAACGGTGGCAACGCAGGTGGCCATGCCGGTAACGACCACGGCAACCACGATGGCGCCAATCATGATCGCGGCGATGACCATGGCAATCATGCAGCCAACCACGATGCAAATCATGAGGCCAACCACGAAGCCAACCATGAGGCGAATCACGCGGCCAACCACGAAGCCAATCATGAGGCCAACCACGAAGCCAATCATGAGGCGAACCACGAAGCCAACCACAACGTGGGCGACGACCGTGGCAACCACGCAGCCGATCACACCCAGATAGGGGACGATCGCGGCAACGACCAGGCTCGCGCAGGCGACGACCACGGCCGTGACCGTGGCAATCATGACCGTGGTGACGATCATGGCGGCCGTCGCGGCCATGCCCAGCCAGGTGATGACCACAGCGCCGACCAGGCTCGCGCAGGCGACGACCATGGCCGTGACCGTGGCAATCATGACCGTGGTGACGATCATGGCGGCCGTCGCGGCCATGCCCAGCCAGGTGATGACCACAGCGCCGACCAGGCTCGCGCAGGCGACGACCACGGCCGTGACCGTGGCAATCATGACCGTGGCGACGACCACGGTGGCCGTCGCGGCGTACAGGCTCAGGCCGCTGACGAAAGCCGTGTCTGACATGCTCTGAAGAACCGGGTGAAGCCGCAGGAAGCGGCTTCGTACCGGGCTGCAACCCTTCGGTATTACCCCCAATACCTCGTGAATTTCCCCACCGGCAGCGGGGACCAATCCCCGGTCCTGACATTTACCGTGCCAAGTTTTTGCATCAAATTGTTACGATATTTTTCACTGGAACCCGCGAGTTTCCTGACTCCGCTGGCCATCGTTTTAATGTCACAACGCGCGCTTTCTGACTCTGGCAAGGCTTTTGCCCCTTCACCCAATACCTGCGGACGCCACGGCGTCTGACCGCAGCCGTTGGATGAAACACAAATGCCCTGTGCATGAGTTGAAGGTGAGCCACCATGAAGCAACCCACGCGTTTAAAGTTCCCCTCCATCAACGGGCTTCAGCTTTTGCGCGGATCTTCCGCGGTATTGATCGCCCTGAGTATGGGGTTGACGGCGGTCCATGCCGGGCCGATCGACAACGAAGATCAACCTCCAGTCACCGACCCATCGGCCTACACCGATCCGCCTGCGGATCCAGCCGCTGCGTTGAACAACCTGCTGACGCTGCCTGAAGCCAACGAAGGTGCGCTGGACCTGCCCAATGGTATAGAGGGCACGCGCGCCTCGACCCGGGTTGAAAACGTGCTGCCGCCTTCGGCGCAGACCAGCTTCAATTACCCCACCAATGGCAAGCCCAGCCCGTTGTTCGGGGCCCAGCCATTCACTCAGCCAGTGCTGTTGTTCGAAGAGTTCGGGCCGACGAAGCTCGATCCAACCCAGACCTCGCAAGTTCCGTTCCCGCCGCCCACCCTGGGCCCGGGGCCTGCTCAGGACCCGACCAGCGTCGCCCGCAGCGGCCCGTCGCCTGAAGCCCTGGCTGCGTTTCTCGCGGCACCCGGCCTGACGCCGTATCCGACGCAGTACGCCAACTCGCTGGACCGCAACCCCTGGCAGGCGCAGATTCAGGATTTCCTGAACCGTCGCGTGGATGCACCGGCTGAAGGGCGTCCACCTGGAAAGGGCTGGTCCCATCAGCGCTGGAACGAGTTCTACCCGCAGATCGCCTACAAGACCGTGCAGACCGGTGCCCACAGCAACAGCGGGTTCCGCGATCACTTGCAGCTGCATGATTACAAAGGCGGGGAGTGGGGGCCAGGCGGGCTGAACTACTACCCGGACGGCAGCACCAACCATGGCGGCACCGCCAGCGGGATCGGCGTGCGCATTCACCCCTTGATGCCGGTGCAGGAACACAACTCGGTCTGGACCTTCGACGGCACCCTGCCGCCCAAGCTGCTCATGGTGCGCTACGGCCAGCCGGTGCTGATGCGTCACTACAACGGCCTGCCGATCGACCCGTCCGCCAACAAGGGCTTCGGTCTGCACACCATCTCCACTCACGAACACAACGGCCACAACCCGGCCGAGAGCGACGGCTATGCCAACGCGTTCTTCTTCCCGGGGCAGTACTACGACTATCGCTGGCCGATGCAACTGGCCGGCTACGACACCATCAACACAAACGCCAAGGATCCGCGTGCGGCGTTCCCCTGTGCGCCGGGCGAAACCCTGTGGGTCAACGATGACTCGCCAGGCCTCAAGACCTGCGACCACGGCACCATCAAGATCCGTGGCGACTGGCGCGAGACCATGAGTACCCACTGGTTCCACGACCACATGATGGATTTCACCGCCCAGAACGTCTACAAGGGCAACGCGGCGATGATGAACTACTACAGCGCCCTGGACCGCGGTAACGAAGCCATCGACGACGGCGTCAATCTGCGTTTCCCCAGCGGCTCGTACCTGGCCTGGGGTAACCGCGACTACGACGTCAACCTGACCGTGGCGGACAAGGCCTGGGATCAGAACGGCCAGCTGTGGTTCAACCCGTTCAACACCGATGGCTTCCTCGGCGATGAGATGGTGGTGAACTGGGGCTACAAACCGTACCTGGATGTGCGCGCCCGCAGCTATCGCTTCCGCATCCTCAACGGTTCGGTGTCGCGCTACGTGAAGATCGCCATGGTGCGCGAAATCAAGGGCAACGGCGGTGAATTCCCAGGGCCGCAAGGCTCCGGTGTGTCCTACGCCCGGGTGCCGTTCCACATGATCGCCAACGACGGCAACATCATGGAACACGCCGTTCCGTTCGACGGCACCATGGACCTGGACGGTGACGGTGACCTGAAAAACAACTTCGGCATCCTGCCAACCCAAGGCATCGCCGAGCGCTACGACATCATCGTCAACTTCGGCAAGAACGGGATCAAGGCCGGGGACAAGATCTACATGGTCAACGTCCTCGAACATGAGACCGGCAAAGGTCCGAAAGGCGAAGTGCCGCTGGGCGACGTGTTGTCCGGCAAGTATCAGGCGGTGATCAAACAGGGCAGCAAGGGGCCGCAATGGGACAAGGGCGATCCGGTGGTCGGCATGTTCATGCAGATCAACGTCAAGCCTTATACCGGCCAGGACCTGAGCATGGATCCGGTGGCGTACGAACCGGCCAAGCCCGGCAAGGCAGAAGGCAAGGTGATGATCCCGCTGACGATTCACCGCGACAACGCGGCGGATCAGGCGCTGTTGGCCAATGCGCGGCACCGCACCTTTATCTTCGGCCGCTCCGACGGGACCGACTCCACCCCATGGACCATCAAGACCGACGGCGGCCTGGGCTTCAACATGGACCCTCGGCGGTTGTCTGCC
Organism: Pseudomonas sp. NPDC090201; assembly: GCF_044746825.1. Lineage (NCBI taxonomy): Bacteria > Pseudomonadati > Pseudomonadota > Gammaproteobacteria > Pseudomonadales > Pseudomonadaceae > Pseudomonas > Pseudomonas sp. NPDC090201. The sequence continues at coordinate 746,377 of NZ_JBIVCX010000003.1, read as the reverse complement.
TCCACCCACCTGGCCAACGGGCCGACCTCGGCGGGGTACCAAGGCACCGGGACTCTGGAAATCTGGAAAATCCAGAACGGCGGCAACGGCTGGACCCACCCGGTGCACGTGCACTTCGAGGAAGGGATCATCCTCAGCCGTGGCGGCAAGGCTCCACCTGAGTGGGAAAAATGGGCGCGCAAAGACGTCTATCGCATCGGCACCGACAGTGGCGACAACGTAGAAATGGCGATCCATTTCCGCGAATTCGCCGGGACCTACATGGAGCACTGCCACAACACCCAGCACGAGGACAACTCCATGCTGCTGCGTTGGGACATCGAGCATCCAGGGCAATTCCAGCTGATGCCCAACCCGATGCCGACCTGGGATGGCGTGGGCTACGTCAGCTCTGCGGCGCTGCCTACCGCCTACACCGGCGACGGCAACGGTCCTTCGGTGAAACTGGTAACTGCCAGTGGTGGCACCAGCTCCGGCGGCGGTTCTTCCTCTGGCGGTGGCTCGGGTGGTGGCTCCGGTGGTTCCGGCTCGGGTTCGGGCGGTGGTTCCGGTTCGTCCGGCTCGGGCAAAGGCAAATAGCGATCCGGGGGATCGGGGAGGTTGAAGTCATGTTCCAGATGCTTCGCAAGGCGGCCATTGCTGTGACCGTATCGATGATCGCCATGGTCTGGGGCAGCGCCCCGGGCGTGGCCGGCGATGTTCAGCCGGACACGCCCTGGGGCAAGGACTTCTTCCCCAACACGGTGCTGATCAACCAGGACGAACAGCCCATGCGGTTCTTCGACGACCTGATCAAGGGCAAGGTAGTGGTGATCAATTTCATCTTCACCTCCTGCTCCGACTCCTGCCCGCTGGAGACTGCGCGCCTGCGTCAGGTGCAGAAGCTGCTGGGGGATCATGTGGGGCGTGACGTGTTCTTCTACTCCATCAGCATCGACCCGGAAACCGACACCCCGGCCGTGCTCAAGCAGTACGCGGCCAAGTTCAAGGTGGCGCCGGGCTGGCAGTTCCTGACCGGCAACAAGGACGACATCGTCGAGTTGCGGCGCAAGCTTGGGCTGTTCATCGAGGGTGTCGACAACGGTCGCACCACCGATCACAACCTGAGCCTGATCGTCGGCAACCAGGCGACCGGGCGCTGGATGAAAGCCTCGCCGTTCGAGAACCCCTACATCCTCGCCGACCACCTGGGCAAAAGCCTGCAGAACTGGAAAGTGGCCGACGCCAATCAGAACAGCTACGCCGATGCGCCTGAAGTACGGCCTCCAAGCCTGGGCGAACAGATCTTCCGCACCCGCTGCAGTGCCTGCCACACCCTGGGCAACGAAGGTGAGCAGACCACTGGTATTCGTGGGGTAGGGCCCGACCTGCTTGGGGTGACCCGTCAGCGCGACGGCGAGTGGCTGGGGCGCTGGCTCAAGGAGCCCGATGTGATGCTCGCCGAGAAGGATCCTGTGGCGATCAAGTTGTATGAAGCCTACAACAGGGTGGCCATGCCCAACCTGCGCATGGAAGACAACGACATCGGCCAGGTGATCGCCTACCTGCAAGAGGAGACCGACCGCCAACAGCCGCAAGAGCACATGCATATGGCCGGGGATGATCCCCATGCCGGGCACAACATGCATGAGATGCACGAAGGGCACGTAATGCCGTAGCAGTCCGGCTTGCCGGCGTCAGGACTTTGTGGTCTTCACGCCGTGCATGCCTCCCCAATCCCGTAGCAGTCCGGCTTGCCGGCGACGGCGCCCTTGAGGTCGCAATCGCCGGCAAGCCGGACTGCTACGGGGTTTTTGCTGTTCTCAGGTTCTTCATGCCTGCACCCATTCCCTGGGTGGCACGGCTTTGCTCGCTTCGGTGTTCTTGAAATCGCTCCCGCGGGCAAGCCCGGCTGCTACGGGGATTTGTGTTGTTCACGCGATCTTTGATGCGACCGCAACCCCGTAGCAGCACGGCTTGCCGGCGGGGCGTCTTCGGAATCACTGCAATCCCATGGTGTTTGGTTGTGATCGTTTGTGCTCGATGTGCGCGAAGTAATTTGACAATGCTCGTTTAATCTTTAGAGTGAGCGATATCGAGCATCATCGCTCTTCAAGCAAAACGAGGTAACTCCATGTCGATCGACCTGCAACGGGCCGCCTATTCGGTGCTGCTGCCTGCATTCTCCGGGCTGGAACTGACGGATGCCGTGCGCCGTTATCTCGAACGCGGCGGGGTGTCGATCCTGCTGGGCGAAACCCGTGACGAGTACCTGGCACGCAACATGAGTTTCGAACGTCGCCGCTCGGAGACCCACGCCCATTTCAGCCATATCGCCGAACAGGCTGCCGCGTTGGCGGGTGTGCCAGTGCTGGTGGCCGTAGACCAGGAACTGGGCGGTATCCAGCGTTTGCACCGGCTGGTGCCGGGCATGCCATCGGCCGCTGCGCTCAAGGAATTGACCGGCGATGAGATCGAAGCCCGAAGCTACGAAATGGCCAGTGCGGCGCGAGTCATGGGGGTGAATCTGTTCCTCGCGCCCATCGTCGATGTGGTCACCGGGGCCAACCCCTGGCTGCACAATCGCAACCTGGGAAGCGACCCGCACGAAGTGTCGCGCATCGCCTGCGCATTCATTCGTGGCGTGCAGAGGGCGGGGGTGATTGCCACGGCCAAACACTTCCCGGGGCACCATCAAACCGAGCATGATCCAGCAGTCAATGAAGCAACGGTGCACGGTTCACTGGCTGATCTTGAAGACGGCCTGCAGGTCTTCAGGCAAGTAATCGCCACCGGCGTGCAGGCGATCATGCCCGGCCCTGCGGTGTTCCCGGCGCTGGATGAACAGCAGTCGGCATCGACCTCACAGAAGGTCATCAGCCTGCTGCGCGATGAGCTGGGCTTCGATGGGCTTATCATCTCCGATGACCTGGACGCCGTATCGATCCTGCGTGGCAACAGCCTGGCAGAGACTGCCGTGGCTTCATTGCGCGCGGGTGCTCACTTGTTGCTCGTTTCCAGCGAAGCGGGACTGGATGACCTGGCCGCCGCCATCGTGGAGGCGGTGGAGCAGGGCAGACTGGCGCAGGACGCGCTGCTGCGTGCCGCGCAGAAAGTTCGGGACCTGGCCCAGACATCGCGGGCACAGGTTGACTCGGGTCTGTACGTCTCGTACCCGATTTCGGGTGGCCATCTGACTCGTCGCGTTGTGCGCTGAAACCATCGCGACAGAGCGATTTTGCCGTAGGCAGGACAGGGCGCGGCGCGGCACAATGGCGGCACGCTCAAAGACCTACCTCACCAAGAGTCTGCCGCCCATGTTCACTCCGCTTGCCATGCCCCGACTGCTGGAACTGGCCCAGCGTTCTGCCGCCGTCACTGAACCTTGCACTTGCATCAGCAAATCCCTGGCCGGATGGGAAGGGCTGCCGGTTTCACTCAAGGAATCGCAATTGCAACAGGTCGCTTCCCTGGTCGCGGCCGAGGAAGAAGACCTGACGCTGGACGAGTACCACCCCAACGGCACCCATTACTGGTCCGTCGAGGCACCCATCGCCCCACAATTTTTCCCCTACAACCGCTGCGGCGTGTGGGCTTGCACGCTGTGCAGCCGGCACTTCCTGCGCTACGCCGAGGCAGGGGCCTATCACATCGAACAACGCATCCGCAGCCTTGACCCGATGTTGATCGTGGACGTGCCGTTCACCGGCATAGGCCGCAGCTGATTTCCTACGGGTTTGGAGAGCCCTCGTAGGAGCGCGCTTGCCCGCGACAGCGCCCGGCCAGACCCCTCGATGTCGAATGACCCACCGCAGTCGCGGGCAAGCGCGCTCCTACGGCCTTCGGCCAGAATCACATGATACTCACGACGCAAACCTCGTAGCAGCCGGGCTTGCCCGCGGGAGCGATCTTGCGGACGCCCCCGCCGGCAAGCCGTGCTGCTACGGTGAGATCACCGCAATACCACCCCCATAAAAAATTATTTCAACCGCCCGTTGACAGCTTCGTTCGTTCAAAACTAATCTGCATACAGCGCTGCACACATGACGGCGCACATGCTCGTACATGAGCTGCACTTGTACCTTTCTGCCCAAAAACAAATACATCGGTGAGGTCAAAAATGCTTCGTTCCTTCTCTCGTTCCGTCCGCAACATGCTCCTCTGCGCCGCCGCCACCGGTGCGCTGCTCAGCCAGGCCCCGGCGCAGGCCGCCGATTCGCTCTGGCAGGGTGTGCAGAAAAACGGTGTCTTGCGTTGTGGCGCCGCAGTCGCTGCGCCTTACGTCATGCGCGATGCCAAATCCGGTGAATACAGCGGCTACTTCGTCGACCTGTGCCGTGACTTCGGCGAGCGTGTGCTGAAGGTCAAGGTCGAGTTCGTCGACACCAACTGGGACAACCTGGTGGCCGGGCTGCAAAGCGACAAATGGGACCTGGCCATGGCCCTGAACCAGACCCCTGAACGCGCGATGGCCGTGAGCTTTTCGGTGCCTGCCACCGACTACCAGGTGTCCTTGCTCATCAACAAGGACAACCCCAAGTTCGCCAACGCGCAAAACAGCCTCGCCGACTACGACAAACCTGACGTGACCTTCGCCGTGATGTCCGGCACCGCCCAGGACAAGGCCATTTCCGCGGTCATCAAACAAGGCAAGATCATGCGCCTGGCCGGCATGGACGAAACCCGCCTGGCGGTGATGTCCAAGCGCGCCGATGTGCTGGTCGACGCCAGCGACACCAACCACCTGTTTGCCGTGGCCAACCCGGGCTGGAGCAAAGAGGTCCTGCCAAAACCTGCGCTGGCCAAGCAGGGCGTAGCCTTCGGTTTGCGCCGTGATGCATCCCCGGCCGATCTGCAGGCGCTCAACATCTATCTCTCCCAACGTCGCGACACCGGCGAAATCGACGCGCTGGTGGACAAGGCATCGGTGCTGGCCAACGCCAAGCCTGCGCAGTAACCCTGGGCACATTCATTCAGCGCAATTCAGGGAGAGCCCCATGACCGATCTGGCACAACCACTGGCCGGGCAGACCATTCTGGTCACTGGCGCGTCCGGCGCCATCGGCAGCGCGATTGTCGAGCGACTGGCCGCCGAGGGCGCGCGCCCGATCATCCACTACAGCCGTGACCGGCAGGCAGCCGAGCAGTTGCTGGCGCGAGTGGGCGGCGACGGTTTCATCGTCCAGGCCGATCTGTCCGCCGAAGGTGGCGCCGATGGCCTGTGGGATCAGGCGCTGAGCCTGGCCGGGCGCATTGATGGCCTTGTCAATAACGCCGGCATTCGTACCGAGGTTTCAATCGATGCCGATGTGGATACCTGGCGCGCTGCCTGGAACCGCGAGTTTCAGGTCAACTTCTTCTCGGCAGTGGATCTGTGCCGTCAGGCCGTGAAGCACTTCCGCGAAAACGGCGGCGGCAAGATCGTCAACATGGCGAGCCGGGCAGGGCAGCGCGGCTACTCAGCCCAGGCACTGCCGTATGGCGCGACCAAGGCGGCGCTGATCAACCTGACCAAATCCATGGCTGCAAGCTTCGGCCCCCAGGGTGTGGTGGCGGTGGCCATCGCGCCGGGTTGGGTCAAGACCGAGATGGCCGACCAGTTCGTCGCCCAGTTCGGCAAGGCGGCAGCGGTGGCTGATATCCCGATTGGTGACATGGCTCAACCCTCGGAAGTGGCGGAACTGGTGGCGTTTGTGCTGCGCGACTCACAACGCTCTCTCAATGGCGCGACGCTGGATGTCAACGGCGCCAGTTATATTCGCTGACAGGAACTTCATACATGAAACGCTTTGCAGACAAAGTTGTGATTGTGACCGGTGGCGGTGGCGGAATTGGTTCGGCTATATGCCAGCGCTTTGCAGATGAAGGCGCCACGGTGGTGGTCACCGACATGAATAAGGAGGCGGCCCAGGCGGTTGTCAACGATATAACGGGCAAGGGTGGAAGTGCAGTGGCCATTGCGGCGGATATTGCTTCAGGTGATGCCTGCCGTGATCTGGTCCGGCAAGTTTTCGAAGCATTCGGGCGTATCGATGTACTGGCCAATAACGCCGGCATCAATCGCCGTGGCAACTTGCTGTCGCTGACCGAAGATGACTGGCACGCCAGCTTCGCGGTGAACCTTGATGCGATGTTTCATCTGTGCCGCGCGGTGTTGCCGCACATGATCGCCGCCGGTGGCGGGGCCATCGTCAACACTGCCTCGCAGTGGGGGCTGTACCCGGCGCCCAACCACATCGCCTACAACGTGACCAAGGCGGCGGTGGCGTCCTTTACCCAGAACCTGGCCCGGGATTACGCGCCGGACAAGGTACGGGTCAATGCCGTCTGCCCGGGCGAGGTGCACACGCCGATGCTCGAAGCCGGGGTCAGGCGTTCAGGTCGCACCATCGCCGACCTGGACCGGATGGTGCCCTTCGGGCGCATCGGCAAACCTGAAGAGGTGGCGGCACTGGTGGCGTTTCTGGCCAGCGACGAAGCGCAGTTCATGTGCGGCTCGTTAGTTGAAATAACCGGTGCACAAGCGGTCGCCTGATTTAACCCGCTATCAGGCAAGTCATTGGTGTTATCGAAACAACAAGAGCATGACGTGTTCAGTGCTCGCGGTGAAGTGTTGCCCGCGGGTACTGAAACTCACACTTTGCAACTTTACCGATTCCCGAAAACAGCCAACTTGCGGCGTTTTCCTGGAGAACCCGATATGACAGTTCCTCATCTCGTGGCCAGCACGCCACCGGTTTCGCTCGTCGACAACAAGCCAGGCGGCGACTTCATCCAGCTTCGCGACGTGTACAAATCCTATGGCGAAGGGTTGGTGGTCATGGATCGCCTGAGTCTGGACATGCGCGCCGACGACCGTCTGGTCATCATCGGCCCGAGCGGCAGCGGCAAGAGTTCGTTGCTGCGGGTGATGATGGGGCTGGAGAGCATTCAGGGCGGCACCATCAGTTTTCAGGGCAAGCCGTACATCGACGGCCAGGCGAAGAAATCCGGCAAGCCGCTGGACGCGCGCCTGCAGACCCAGGTCGGCATGGTGTTCCAGCATTACACGCTGTTCCCGCATCTCTCGGTGCTCGGCAACCTGATCCTCGCGCCAATGAAGGTCCATGGCCTGTCCCGGGCCCAGGCCACGGAGAAGGCTCGGTTGTTTCTTGCCCGTCTGGGCCTCGAAAGCAAGCTCAACGCCTGGCCCAGCCAGCTCTCGGGTGGGCAGAAGCAACGGGTGGCCATCGCTCGTGCGCTGATGCTCGAACCCAAGTTGATGCTGTTCGATGAAGTCACCTCGGCGTTGGACCCGGAAATGGTCATCGAGGTGCAGAACGTCATGCTGCAACTGGCCGAAGAAAAGATGGCGATGATCATCGTCACCCACGACATGCACTTCGCCCGACACATCGCCACCCGCGTGGTGTTCTGCGCCAACGGCAGGGTGGTCGAGCAGGGCCCGCCCGAGCAGATCTTCACCTCCCCCAGAGAGCCTCGCACCCGCGAGTTCCTGCAAAAAGTGCTGCATCTGGATTGAGGGCGCGACCATGAACTATCAGTTCGATTTTCACTTCCTGACCGGCAACTGGGGCGTGCTCTGGGATGGCCTGAAGGTCACCCTGGAGCTGGCGCTGATCTCCAATGTGGTGGGTGTGGTGCTGGGCTTCGGCCTGTGCCTGCTGACCCTGAGCCGCTGGTTTTTCGTCCGCTGGCCGGCGCAGCTGTTTATCGAGTTCTTTCGCTGCACCCCGGCGTTGCTGCAGATCGTCTGGTTCTTCTACTGCGTGCCGATGCTGTTCGACGTATTCATCGGCCCGATCACCATGGGCGTGCTGGCGCTGGGCCTGAACCTCACGGCCTTCAACGCCGAAGCCTATCGCGCCGGGGTTCAGGCGGTGCCTCGCGAGCATCTGGACGCCTGCGTCGCCCTGGGGCTCAAGCCTTGGCAGCGCACGCTGTACGTGATTCTGCCGCAGTCCCTGCGCACCGCGCTGCCGGTGCTGATGACCAACGGCATTTCGATCCTGCAACAGAGTGCGCTGGTGGCCATCGTCGCCGTCGCGGACCTGATGTACGTCGGCAAGAGCATCGCCACCGAGGCCTATCGCCCGCTGGAAACCTATTCGTTGATTGCCCTGATCTACCTCGCCCTGTCGCTGCCGATCGCGCAGTTCGTGCAGTGGCTGGAGCGTCGTCAGGACAGCGCCCTGGCGCGTTGAGGAGAAGCTCATGCAGATCGATTTCATGGTGGTGTTTTCTTACTGGCAGGTGCTGGCCAAGGGACTGGCGCTGACCCTGGCGTTCACCGTCAGCTGCGCGATCCTGGGCAGCCTGGGCGGGTTCTTCCTGAGCCTGTTGCGCCTCTCGAAAAACCGCTTCGTCAGCGTGCCGACCGGCCTCTACGTGGAGCTGTTTCGCGGAACACCCTTGCTGATCCAGCTGTTCTGGATCTTCTTCTGCCTGCCGGTGGTGTTCGGTATTTCGGTACCGCCGTTCGTGTCGGTGGCGCTGGCCCTGACCCTGTACATGACCGCGATCACCAGCGAGACCTTTCGCGGCGCGCTCAAGTCGATTCCCTCCGAGCAGCATGACGCCTGCGTCGCGCTCGGCGTGGCGCGCTGGAACAAGGTGCTCTACGTGATCTTCCCCCAGGCCCTGCTGCGTGCGGTTCCGCCGCTGCTTTCCAACGTGGTCAGCCTGTTCAAGGAGAGCGCGCTGATCTCCTCGGTGGGCATCGCTGACCTGATGTTCGTCGGCCAGAACATTTCCAACAGCACGGCGCGCCCGGTCGAGTTCCTCACCGCGGTGGCGGTCATCTATTTCCTCGTCGCGTTCCCGCTGACCCGGCTGGTCGGCGTGGTCGAGTCGCGAATGCTCAGACGCTACGCCTACTGAGCCAAGCCCTTACAAACCCCTGAATGCACCAAGTGGAGAGACGACCCATGCAACAACTCAAAGGCATCATGCCCGCCCTGGTTACCCCGTTCGACAAAAACGGCGCGGTGGATTACGACACCCTGGGCTCGCTGGTGGAGTTCCACCTCAAGCAAGGCGTCACCGGCCTCGTGCCGCTGGGTTCGACCGGCGAATCCTACGCCCTGACCAACGACGAGCGTCGTCAGGTCATGGCCACCGTGCGCGAAGTGGCAGGCAACCGCGCGATGCTGATCGCCGGGGCCAACGGTTCCTGCACCCGCGAGGTGATCGAGCAGGTGCGCCAAGCCCGCGACAGCGGCTACCGTAACGTGCTGGTGGCGCCGCCTTACTATGCGATCCCGACCCAGGAAGAATTGACCGGTCACTACCAGGCCATTCTCGATGCCGTGCCGGACATCAACGTGGTGCTCTACAACTACCCGATCCGTACCAACGTCGAAGTCGGCTACAGCGTGCTCGACGCCTTGAAGGACCACGACCGGGTGATCGCCATCAAGGAAAGCGCCGGCAACCTGCTGCGGGCCATCGAGATCGGCGACAAGTACAAGGGCAAGATCCAGCTGTCCTGCGGCTCGGACGATCAGGCGCTGGACTTCTTCCTGTGGGGCGCGACCAGCTGGATCTGCGCGCCGGCCAACTTCCTCGCGCCGCAGATCGTCTCGTTCTACAACAAATACACCTCCGGCGATCTGTCCGGTGCGCAACAGATCGTGCGTTCGATGTTCCCATTGATGAACAACCTGGAAAGCGGCAAGTTCATCCAGAAGGTCAAGTACGGCTGTGAGCTGGCCGGCTTCAAGGTCGGGGTGGCGCGCATGCCGCTGCTGCCGCTGACCGACGACGAGAAAACCGAATTCCGCAAGGAGTTCGAAAAGCTGTTGGGCTGATACCTTGCCCGCACCGATGCCCCGGGTGTCGGTGCGCGCGCCCTTGATCTCAATCCTGTCATGACCGAGAGCTTTTCTATGATGCCCATGCAATCTTCCACGCCGCTGCCGGGTGCAGAGTCGGCCCTGCGTGAAACCGCTGTCGTCGTGGGCGGCGGCATCGTCGGCGTGTGCTGCGCGTTGTACCTGCAGCGCGAGGGGTATCGGGTCACCCTGATCGACCCCGAAGCACCGGGCGACAGCACAGCCAAGTGGAGCTGCGGGCAGATGGCGGTCAGCGAAGTGATCCCGCTGTCCAAGCCCGGCATCCTGAAAAAGATCCCGGCCTGGCTGCTGGACCAGAAAGGTCCGCTGGCCCTGCGCCCCAGTGCGTTGCCGGGGATACTGTCGTGGTTCCTGCGCTTCGTCGCCTGTGCGCGGCATTCGCGGATCGTCGATATCTCCAACGAGATGGCGACTTTGACCCGCCACGTTTACACCGATTACGCACCGCTGCTCGAGGCCTGCCCGGACAAGACCCTGATGGGTGAACGGCCGATCATCGAAGTCTTCGACTCGGCTGCCGGCCTGCAGGGCGAAGCCGGACACATGGACCTGCGCCGCTCGCTGGGCTTTACGTCCGAAGTGCTGGACGCGGCGGCCATCGCCGACCTGGAACCGGCGCTGGCGGGAAAATTCAGCCACGGTCTGCTGTTCCCGGACTGGCGCGCTGTCAGCGACACCAAAGGTTTTATCGCGGCACTGACGGACAGTTTCGAAAAGCAGGGCGGGGTTCGGATTCGCAGTCAGGTTCGCCAACTGGATGAAAGCGCCGACCGCGCCACTGGCGTCACCCTGGCCAACGGCGAGCGGCATCGGGCCGACCATGTGGTGATCGCCGCAGGCACCGGGTCCAGTCGCTTCTTCCAGCAAGTGGGGAGCAAGGTCCCGTTGGCGGGAATCGCCGGGTATCAGGTGCTGCTGCCGGACGCCGGCGTCGATGTGCGCCATTCGGTGATCTACGCCGATGGCGGTTTCTGTTTCGCCCCCATGACCCGTGGCTTGCAGATCGGCGGGACCATCGAGTTCGCCGCTGCCGATGCGCAGCCCAATTTCAAGCGCGCCGAAATCATTCTGGAAAAAGCCCGCAGGATCCTGCCGGACCTCAAGCTCGACGACATCGAATACGGTGTCGGCTACCGGCCATTTTTGCCGGACACCAAGCCTGTGATCGACTGCAGCCAGCGCCTGGGCAACGTATTCATGGCCTTCGGTCACGGCCAGTTGGGCCTGACCCTGGGCGCGACCACCGGCCGCCTGATCGCTGACCTCGTGGCGGGCCGCAAGCCTGCCCAGGACCTCAAACCCTTTAGCGCCACCCGCTTTTGACGGAGCTGTTGATGAAATCCTATGCGCAGTTGTACATCGATGGACAATGGGTCAGCCCGGTCAAGGGCGGCCTTTTCGAAACGGTCGATCCTGCCAGTGAAGCGGTGATCGCCCAGGTGGCCGCCGCCACTTGCGAAGACATCGACCTGGCGGTGAAAGCTGCCCGTCGTGCGTTCGACGAAGGTCCCTGGCCGCAGATGAGCGGGGCAGAACGTGCCGCCGTGCTGCGGCGCATCGCCGAGGGTATTCGCGAGCGTCAACAAATGCTGGCGGAGCTTGAAGTGCGCGACAACGGCAAGCCTTTGCCCGAAGCGCTGTGGGACATCGGCGACACCGCCGGCTGCTTCGATTTCTACGCAGACCTTGCCCAGGGGCTGGACGATCAGCGCGAACAAAGCGTGGCGCTGGCCGATGAGCGTTTCAGCTCGGTGGCGCGCAAGGAGCCGGTGGGCGTGGCCGGGGCCATCATTCCCTGGAACTTCCCGATGCTGATGGCCGCCTGGAAAGTCGCGCCTGCACTGGCGGCGGGGTGCTCGATGGTGCTCAAGCCGTCGGAGATGACCCCGCTGACCGCGCTGGAACTGGCCGACATCGCCCATCAGGCCGGGCTGCCGGCCGGTGTCCTGAACGTGGTGCCGGGCCTGGGCCCTGATGCCGGTGCGCCGCTGAGCGAACATCCGGGCATCGACAAGCTGGCCTTTACCGGCAGCGTGCCCACCGGTTCGCGGATCATGCAGGCAGCGGCGCGGGACATCAAAAACATCAGCCTGGAGCTGGGCGGCAAGTCGCCGTTCATCATCTTCGATGACAGCGACATCGAGGCAGCGGTCGAGTGGATCATGTTCGGCATTTTCTGGAACCAGGGCGAGGTCTGCTCGGCCACGTCCCGGGTGCTGGTGCAGCGTGATCTGTATGAGCCGTTGCTGCAGCGGCTGGTGGAACAGACCCGCAGCCTGAAAATCGGCCAGGGCCTGGAAGAGGGCGTGTTGCTCGGCCCGCTGGTCAATCGTGGGCAGTATGACAAGGTGCTGGCGGCCATCGCCCGCGGGCAGGAAGAGGGCGCCACGCTGCTCTACGGGGGCACGCGTCCGGCCGGGTGCGACAAGGGCTTTTTCCTCACCCCGGCGATTTTTGCCGACGTGCCGCAGGACAGCTGGATCTGGAACGAGGAGATCTTCGGCCCCGTGGTGTGCGTGCGGCCATTCACCGATGAGGCCGAGGCTGTGCGCAGTGCCAACGACTCACGCTTCGGCCTGGCCGCAGCGGTGATGTCGGCCGACCTGCCACGGGCCGAGCGGGTGGCGCGCAAGCTGCGGGCCGGGATCGTCTGGATCAACTGCTCGCAACCGACATTCACCGAAGCGCCCTGGGGCGGTTACAAGCAGAGCGGCATCGGTCGCGAGCTGGGTGAGTGGGGCTTGAACAACTACCTGGAAACCAAGCAGATTACCCGTTATGACAGCCAGCAGCCCTGGGGCTGGTACATCAAATAGGAGCCGTTCATGCGCTGGAAGAAAACCCTGCAGATGGCCGATGTGCACTGCGAAGGCGAGATCGGCAAGGTGATAACCGGGGGCGTGCTGGATATCCCCGGCAAGACCATGCTCGACAAGATGAACTACATCAATGAGGTCGACGACAGCCTGCGCCGGCTGGTGGTGCTGGAACCGCGCGGCTGCCTGCAGATGTCGGTCAACCTTCTGCTGCCGCCGACCCGCCCCGAAGCCCAGGCCGGGTTCATCGTGCTGCAGGCCGACAAGGCGCACCCGATGTCCGGCAGCAACTGCATCTGTGTGGTCACCGCATTGCTGGAACTGGGGATTGTGCCGATGCAGGAACCCCGGACCACGGTGGTGCTGGACACCCCGGCGGGGCTGGTGACGGCCACGGCCGACTGTGAAGACGGGCGCTGCAAGCGTGTGTCGCTGGACATGGTGCCGGCGTTTGTCGAACAACTGGACGCCGTGATCGAGACCGAGGCGTTCGGCCCGATCAAGGCTGACATCGCCTTCGGCGGGGTGTACTACGCCCTGATCGATGTCGAGCAGATCGGCCTGACCATCGCCCCTGAAAATGCGCGGGCCCTGGCGACCCACGGTGTGCAGCTGCGCGGCCTGATCAACCAACAGGTCTCGGTGAGCCATCCGACACTGCCGTCGATCAATGAAGTGGCCTACGTGATGTTTCGCAATCGCGTGGACGACAGCACCTGGCAAACCTGCACCACCTTGCCGCCGGGCAGGGTGGATCGCTCGCCCTGCGGCACCGGCAGTTCGGCCAACCTCGCGACGCTCGCGGCCCGGGGCAAGGCGGTGCCGGGAGACCGGCTGACGTCGCGCTCGACCATTGGCGGCGAGTTCAAGGTCGAGCTGCTGGGCTTGACCGAAGTGGGGGAGCGCGCCGCGGTGCTGCCTCGGGTGACGGGCCGGGCGTGGGTCTACGGACTGCACCAGATCGGCGTCGACCCGGATGATCCGTTGGCGGCCGGTTTTATGCTGAGTGATACTTGGGGCGATGGTTTTTAACCTGGCCTGCGCTGGTGTAGAGTTGCGCGCCGGTCCATTGCCCGGCCGCATTGCCGAGAACAAGACCTGATGAGCAAAGACACCGCTGAACCCAGTGCCAAGCGCCATGGCGGGCGCTATATCTATGAGGAGCTGCGCAAGCAGATCCTGACCCTGAAACTCAAGCCCGGCGTGCCGCTGGACGAGGTGTCGCTGGCCGCCCAGTTCGGCCTGTCGCGCTCGCCGGTGCGCGATGCGCTGGCGCGTCTGATCAGTGAGGGGCTGGTGACCATCCTGCCCAACCGCACCACGCTGGTGACGCCGTTCGAGATCGAGGAATTTCCCAATTACGTATCGGCTTTGGACCTGATCCAGCGCGCCGTGACGCGGCTGGCGGCGCTGCACCGGACCGAGGAGGATCTGGTGCGCATCCGCGCAGCTGATGCGGCGTATCTGGAGGCGGTGACCTCGGGGGATTTCCAGGCGATGTCGGAGATCAACAAGGCCTTTCACATGGCCATCGCCGACGCGGGCAAGAACCCGTACTTCATCAGCTATTACGAGAAACTGCTGGGAGAGGGGCAGCGGTTGCTGCACCTGCATTTCGATTACATCGTGAGTTCTGTCAGCAGTTCGACGCAACTGGGCCGCGATCACGACGAAATCATCGACGCCATCACCGCCCGCGACGCCGACAAGGCCGAACAGGCCGCGCACGAACACACCATGCTGTTCCAGCGGCGTTTTCTGGCGTATCTGCAGCAGAACCTGACCCAGGGGATGTCGGTGAAGTAGCCGAATCCAACACCGCCCCGTAGGAGCGCGCTTGCCCGCGACAGCGTCAGACCAGACACCACGATGGCGAATGACCCACCGCCTTCGCGGGCAAGCCCGCTCCCACAGGTTCGGCACAAGCTCCGGATTTCGTGACCACCCCGATCCGTAGCAGCCGGGCTTGCCCGCGGGGGCGATTTCGAGACCGCCCCCGCCGGCAAGCCGTGCTGCTACGGGTCCTGTGTGAACGCTAATTTCACGCCAACCTCGATCCCCCGTAGGAGCGCGCTTGCCCGCGATAGCGTCAGACCAGCCACCACGATGCCGAATGACCCACCGCCTTCGCGGGCGAGCCCGCTCCCACAGGTTAGGCGGCGTGCTCATTGTTGTGGGCACCCTGAAAACCCGTAGCAGCCGGGCTTGCCCGCGGGGACGATCTTGAGACCGCCCCCGCCGGCAAGCCGTGCTGCTACGGGTCCTGTGTGAACGCCAATTTCACGCCAACCTCGATCCCCCGTAGGAGCGCGCTTGCCCGCGACAGCGTCAGGTCAGACACCACGATGCCGAATGACCCACCGCGGTCGCGGGCAAGCGCGCTCCTACGGCATTTGGCCAGAATCACACCGCAAACCCCGTAGCGGCCTGGCTTGCCGGAGATGGGGTCTAGAAGTAATACCCCACGTTCACGTACACCTGGTTTTCCCACTGGTTGCTGCCGCCGGCGCCCAGGCTCTGGGCGTAGTCGCTGCCGCCGATGTAGGGATCGTTCTTGCCGATCAGCCATTCGGTGGCGACCCAGAGTTTGCTCACCGAGAACGAGCTGCCGAGGATCACCCGCTGGGAGTCTTCATAACCTGAAGCGGACTTCTGATAGGCGCTGTAGTTGGCGTACAGCTTGACCCCACTGATCTGGTCGAACAGGTACTTGCCACTCACGTCGTAGCTCAGGTCGGCGACGTACAGGTTGGCGCGGCTGGCGACGTTGTAGGTGCCGTCGTAGCCGCCAAAGGTCACCACCTGGTCAGTACCGGGGTTGCGCGGCGACATCTGCTGGCGCGCCGCCTGCAATTGCACGCCCCACGGGCCGTTCTTGCCGATGTAGTGCACGGCCACCGCGTTGCGTCGGCCGTCGCGGTCGGTGTCGTTGTTTTCCAGTGTCGAGGTCAGACCCGACACGCCGACTTCAGAGGTCCAGGGCCCGACATCCAGCGCCTTGGCCACCCGCAGCACGACGGTATTGCGTTCCTGGTTGTCGCTGCCATCGGCCACATAGCTGTCTGCCTGGGAAACGACGCTGGAATACGTGCGGCCATGGCTGGTGCCCTTGCCTTGCCACGCGGGACGTACGTAGTAGCCGGCCTGAATGTTCCAGTCGCCGTGCTGCTGAATGTACTTGGCGCCCATTTCCTCGACGTCTTCCAGGCCCACCACGTTGCCGAGGGTCTCGAAAAACGTGCTGCCAAAATACGGCTGCAAGCCGAACGGCACCTGATTGAGCCCCACCTGAATCTGTTGCTCGGGGTTGAACTTGTAGCCTACCCAGGCGTATTCCGGGAACGACACATCGCCCACGTGCTTGGTGTATTTGTACGGATAGGAGTGACCATAGAAACGGTACTTGGCCGCACCGATCCAGCTGTCGGAGGTGTATTTGGCGGTGAGGAAGACCGTGTCGAAGTTGAATTTCTGGATGTCGCGATCCGGGTCGTAATCCCAGCGCGCACGAATGGCGCCGCCAAGGTCCAGGTGGTCGGTGACCTGCACGGCCATCGCCGGAGAACAGCAGACACACAGAAGGGTGAAGCACGACGCAGACAGCCGCAGGGAAGTGCAGGAAGGCATGGAACGCTCTCGCTTGTTTTTATTAGATGGCGCGCAGTCTTGTGATCCTGCCTGCAATCGACAAACGATAAATTGTCCGGGCAAACCTTCATCAAATGCATGTTACTGGGCGGAAAGTGGTGCAGGGCTCTGGCAGTACCGGGTGGGTCCATGGGATATTCGCCGCGTTTTCTGCCCCGACCGAGAGCGACACATGAAGCGCAAAATGCCCGGCCTCAACGCCCTGAAGGCTTTTGAAGTGGCCGGCAGCACCGGCAGTTTTACCCGCGCCGCCGAGCTGTTGAACGTGACCCAGAGCGCGGTCAGCCGGCAGGTTCGCCAACTGGAAGAGCAGTTGGGCGAAACCCTGCTGGAGCGCCGACACCATCATCTGGACCTGACCAGCGCCGGCCGCGTGCTGTTGCGAGCCCTGCACCAGTCCTTCGACAAGATCGAGATGACCGTGCGCAGCCTGCAACAGAAATCCCACTCCAATCGCCTGCGCATCAACGCGCCGCCCACCTTCACCAGCCGCTGGCTGATGCCGCGCCTGGGCCGCTTGCGCGAGCAGCACCCGGAGCTGGAACTGAGCATCAGCACCCGCTTGCAGGACAGCCTGGCGGAAACCAGCGTGCTCGACTGCGCCATTCGTTTCGGCAATGGCGAGTGGGACGGGCTGGACAGCTCGCTGCTGTTTCAGGAGCGGCATGTGGCGGTCTGCGCGCCGTCATTACTCGCTCGTGAATCCAGCGAGGAGGGTGTGGATTTCAACCGCATGACCCTGCTCCACGTGCTGGCCAGCGAGGACCAGCGCTACCTGACCTGGAAACACTGGCTCGATGCCGCGCGCATCCACGGCGTCGATACCCAGGGCGGCTACGAGTTCGACCTGCTGGACCTGGCGATCCGCGCGGCCACCGAGGGACTGGGCATTACCATCGCCGACTGGCACATGGTGGTGCCGGAACTGGCCGCCGGCGAGTTGACCCAGGTGCTCAACGTGCATGTCGAGGGGCATCAGTCGTACTGGCTGGTGACCCGTCCCGAGCAGGATTTGCCGCAATTGCAGGTGTTCGGGCAGTGGTTGCAGGAAGAAATCTGGCTCAGCCAACGCCAGCTCGAACCGTCTACGGCGGCCCTTACATCCATTCCGTGACCGAACGGGTAGGGTGTCGGGCAGTAACCTGCGTTTTATGAATGTTTGCCAGTGCAATAAATCGTTTGTGGCCGCCGTTGCGGATGACAAGACTGATCGTCATTCGGATAAAAACAACGGTGGACGCCCCACATGCGACTCGAACGAAATTTCATCAACGGCCAGTTTGTCGAGCCTGCCGACAGCGCACAGATCGCCGTGTACAACCCGGCCACCGAAGCGCTGGTCGGTCACGTCCCGGCCGCCACCTCCGGGCAGGCACTGGCTGCGGTGGATGCCGCTGCCGCTGCGCAGAAAACCTGGGGCGGCCTGACCAGCATCGAGCGCGGTGAACACCTGCGTGCCCTGGCCGATGCCCTGGATGCCTGCGCAGAAAACATTGGTGTAGCGCTGGCCGCCGAATCCGGCAAGAGCGTCGCCGACGCCAGTAACGAAGCGCGCTATGCCGCGCAGATCACCCGCTACCACGCCGAATGGGCACGCCGAATCGAAGGCGAGATCATTCCCAGCGACACCCCCAACGAGAACCTGCTCCTGCAACGCCAGCCCATCGGCGTGGTGGCGGCACTGATTCCGTTCAACTACCCGGTCTACACCCTGTTGCGCAAGATCGCCCCGGCGCTGATCGCAGGCAACACCGTGGTGGTGCGCCCGAGCAACAACACGCCGATTTCGGCCTTTGAAATCGCCCGGGCCGTTGAGCAGTCGGGCATCCCGGCCGGCGTCATCAACATCCTGACCATGGACCACGCCACTGCGGCGAGCCTGTGCACGCACAAGGCCGTGGGCATGATTACCCTGACCGGCAGCGTCAAGGCCGGGCGCATCGTGCTCGACTACTGCAAGGAAAACATCGCCAAGCCGTCGCTGGAACTGGGCGGCAAGACCCCGGCGATCATCGAGCCGGACGCTGATCTGGAAAAGGCTGCCAGCGACATCATCGCCTCCAAGACCACCCACTGCGGCCAGTTGTGCACAGCGGTGGAGCGTGTCTACGTTCATGAAGGCGTGCACGACCAATTCCTCGCGCTGCTCAAGGCCAAAATTTCTGCCGTCGCCTACGGTGACCGCGCCGAGGATGCCTCGCGCATGGGCCCGCTGGTCAGTGCCAGCGCGCAACAGAACATTCACGCCATGGTCGAGCGTGCCATCGGCGAAGGCGCGGTGCTGGAGGCGGGCGGCGTGCTGCCGGTCGGCAAGGGACATTTCTATCCGCCGACGCTGCTGAGCAACTGCCGCCAGGACATGGAAATCGTCCAGGAAGAAATCTTCGGCCCGGTGCTGCCGGTGCTCAAGTACCGCGACATCGACCAGGCGCTGGCGTTTGCCAACGATCACCAGTTCGGCCTGTCGTCGGTGCTCTATACCGAGAGTTACCGCACGGCGATGAAAGTCGGCAATGCCATCGAAGCCGGCGAGCTGTACGTCAACCGCACGCCCGCCGATCCGTACCAGGGCTTTCACGCCGGCTGGAAACGCTCGGGTCTCGGTGGCGATGACGGCAAGCACGGCATGCTCGAATTCACTCAGACCCGTTTGGTCGTACTGAAGTACTAGCGCCAAGCCTCAAGCTTCAAGCTGCAAGAAAAAACGCATCGCGTTTAAGCAGCGGTAAGTGACAACCTGCAAGGTACAAGGCAAGAGCACTTCACGGACTGCTTTAGCTTGTAGCTTGCCGCTTGAAGCTTGCCTCTGCGCCCAATAACAAAAACTACAATTGCCCCCGAAACCAGGGGGCGCTGAGGTCTGTTGTCATGTCCAAGCCTGCTTCTGTCGCGGCCGCTGTTCAGAATCCTGCCGCCTCTGTCGCCAAGAGCGACAAAGCCACCCGTTACCTGCAACTGATGCTGCTGGTGCTGGCCGCCGGGGCGATCTATCCGATCCTCTATCTGCGCCAGGTCTACCAGACCACCATGCTCGAAGTGTTCCAGATCAACCACAGCGAGCTGGGTTACCTGTACTCGATGCTGGGCACGATTTTCCTCATCAGCTACCTGCCAAGCGGTTGGCTGGCTGACCGCATCGCGCCACGTTTCCTGATTTTCTTCTCGCTGGTGGCCACCGGCGCCCTGGGCCTGTGGTACTCCACCGTGCCGTCGATGACGGGCCTGATGATTATCTTCGGCTGCTGGGGCCTGACCACCGGCCTGACCTTCTGGGCCTCGGTGCTCAAGCGGGTGAAGATGATCGCGCAGCATTCCGAGCAGGGTCGTTTCTTTGGCATTCTCGATGGCGGTCGCGGTCTGGTGGAAGCCTTGCTGGCGACCGTCGCGCTTGGCCTGTTCGCCTATGCCATCGGCACCGGCGGACAGACGGCAGCCGAAGGTTTCCGCCATGTCGTGTACCTCTATTCGTTCATCTGCATCGGCCTGGGTTGCCTGCTGGTGATGGTCAAGGACCCGAAATCAGTCGCCGCCGAAGCCTCGGCCACTGATGAAAAGCACAACCTGTTCAAGGATCTCGCCACTCTGGTGAAGATCCCTGAATTGTGGCTGGTCACGGCCATCGTGTTCTGCGGTTACCACATCTTCTGGGCCACCTACAGCTTCTCAGACTACCTGCAAGGCAGCGGCATGACCGCAGTCATGGCCGGCACCATCACCACCATCAAACTGTGGATGCGCCCAGTGGGCGGCATCGGCGGCGGCTGGCTGGGTGACAAGTATTCGAATATCTCGGTGCTGATCGTCGCGCTGGCCCTGGCCACCCTGGCGATGGCGGGCCTTGTGGTGTTCCCGGCCTTCAACAATCTGGGCCTTTTGGTAGTGACGGTGATTTTCATTGGCCTGATGACCTACGCCATTCGCGGCCTGTACTGGGCGATTCTCGACACCTGCAACATTCCGCTGCGTATCACGGGCCTGGCCATCGGCATCGTCTCGGTGGTCGGTTACCTGCCTGACACCTTCATTCCGCTGATCAACGGCTACCTCACCGAGCACTACCCGGGAGCCGCCGGTTACCAGCTGTATTTCAGCTACATCGCTTTCGTCGGCCTGATCGGCACCCTGGCAGCGCTGACGCTGCGGGCGCGGATCCGTCGCTCTTCCCTATCCAAGATTTCCAACGTCTAAGGTGCCCGAGATGAAAGTCATCGCCCTGGAAACCCATATCGTCGCCGTTCCACCCCCGCACATCGGTGGCATGTACTGGATCTTCGTCAAACTCAAGACCGACTGCGGCATTGAAGGCGTCGGTGAGATCTACGCCGCCACCTTCGGCCCCAAGGCCATGCTGCCGATCATCGAGGACGTGTTCGAGCGCCACCTGCTCAACCACGACCCGCATCACATCGAGCGCTTCTTCCGCCAGGCCTATTCGAGCGGCTTCACCCAGCGCCCGGACCTGACCATGATGGGCGTGGTCAGCGGCCTGGAAATGGCCTGCTGGGACATCATCGGCAAGGCGGCGAACAAGCCGGTCTATGAACTGCTGGGCGGCAAGGTGCATGAGCGCCTGCGTTCCTACACCTACCTGTACCCGGTCAATAGCCAGGGCGAGTACGACTACGACGACCCGGACCTGGCCGCCGAGTGCGCCATCGAAAACATGAACAAGGGCTTCACCGCGGTGAAGTTCGACCCGGCAGGCCCGTACACCGCGTACTCCGGCCACCAGATCTCGCTGGAGGTGCTGGAGCGTTGCGAAACCTTCTGCCGCAAGATACGCGAAGCGGTGGGCAACAAGTGCGACCTGCTGTTCGGCACCCACGGGCAGATGGTGCCGTCCTCGGCGATTCGCCTGGCCAAGCGTCTGGAGAAATACGACCCGCTGTGGTTTGAAGAGCCGGTGCCGCCTGGGCAGGAAGAAGCCATGGCGCAAGTGGCGAGCAAGACCAGCATCCCGATTGCCACGGGCGAGCGCCTGACCACCAAGTACGAGTTCCACAAGCTGCTGCAGGCCGGCGGTGCGTCGATTCTGCAAATGAACGTGGCCCGCTGTGGCGGCCTGCTCGAAGGCAAGAAGATCGCCAGCATGGCCGAGGCG
Source organism: Pseudomonas sp. NPDC090201 (assembly GCF_044746825.1). Classification (NCBI taxonomy): domain Bacteria; kingdom Pseudomonadati; phylum Pseudomonadota; class Gammaproteobacteria; order Pseudomonadales; family Pseudomonadaceae; genus Pseudomonas; species Pseudomonas sp. NPDC090201. Next base: position 724,979 of record NZ_JBIVCX010000003.1, on the reverse strand, counting down.
CACTACGCGCAGATCGCTCCGCACCTGTACAACGGCCCGATTGGCGCTGCGGCCAGTTTCCAGCTGGCAGCCTGCACGCCTAACTTCCTGATCCAGGAAAGCATCGAGACCTGGGGTGGTTTCCATGCCGAAGTCCTGACCAAGCCGCTGCAATGGGAAGATGGCTACATCATCCCGTCCAGCGAGCCTGGCCTGGGTGTCGAGCTGAACATGGACGTGGTGCGCGCACACACGCCGTATACCGGGTCGCGCTTGCATCTGCAGATGGCTGCGCTGCCTGCGGATGTGAAGGATTTTTCCCCGGCCAAGGGCTGACACCTGTAGGAGCGCGCTTGCCCGCGACAGCAATCTGTCTGGCAACTCAATGTGCCTGATACGACGCCTTCGCGGGCAAGCGCGCTCCTACTGGCAGGAAGTTCGCAGGCTCACGCTTTTTTTATCGGTAACCGTGCATGACATACGACTACATCATCGCTGGCGCTGGCGCCGCAGGTTGCGTTCTGGCCAACCGGCTCTCGGCATCGGGCCAATACACCGTGCTGCTGCTCGAAGCGGGCGGCAAGGACAGCTCGCTGTGGTTCAAGATCCCGGTGGGCTTCGCCAAAATGTATTACAACCCCACCTTCAACTGGATGTACTACAGCCAGCCACAGAAGCAGCTGGGCAATCGCGCCATCTACGCCCCGCGCGGCAAGGTGCAGGGTGGTTCCGGCTCGATCAACGCGATGATCTACGTGCGCGGCCAGGCCCATGACTTCGACGACTGGGCCGCCAACGGCAACGACGGTTGGGGCTTCAAGGACGTGCTGCCGTACTTCCGCAAGCTGGAAAACCACCCGCTGGGCGACACCGAGTACCACGGCGCCAGCGGGCCGATCAGCATCACCCCGATGAAGGGCCAGACGCACCCGATCTGCGACGTGTTCCTCGAAGGTTGCGAGCAACTGGGCTACTCGCGCAGCGATGACTTCAACGGGCCGAAATTCGAAGGCGCCGGGCTGTACGACGTCAACACCCGCAATGGCGAGCGCTGCTCCAGCAGCTTCGCTCACCTGCACCCGGCGCTGAGCCGCAAGAACCTGACGCTTGAGCATTACGCCCTGGTCGATCAGGTGCTGTTCGATGACGAAGGCAAGCGGGCAGTGGGTGTCGAGATCAGCCAGAACGGGGTCAAGCGCACCTTTGCCGCGCGCAAGGAAGTGATTCTCTGCGCAGGCGCCGTCGACACGCCGAAGATCCTGCAACTGTCCGGCGTCGCGGATAAAACGCTGCTGGCAAAGCATGGCATCAAGCCGGTCAAGCACCTGCCAGCGGTGGGGCAGAACCTGCAGGATCACCTGTGCGTCAGCTACTACTACAAGGCCAATATCCCGACCCTGAACGATCAGCTCAGCTCGCTGTTCGGCCAGGCGCTGCTGGGCCTCAAGTACCTGTTCACCCGCAAGGGCGCGCTGGCGATGAGCGTCAATCAGGCCGGTGGCTTCTTCCGTGGCAACGACGATCAGAGCCACCCGAACCTGCAGCTGTATTTCAACCCGCTGTCCTACCAGATTCCGAAGAACAACAAGGCCAGCCTCAAGCCCGAGCCGTATTCCGGTTTCCTGCTGTGCTTCAATCCGTGCCGTCCCACCAGTCGCGGGCACATCGAAATCGCTTCGAACAACCCCCGTGATGCGGCGTTGATCGACCCCAATTACCTGAGCACCCAGAAGGACATCGACGAGGTGATCCAGGGCAGTCGCCTGATGCGTAAGATCATGTCGGCGCCTGCGCTCAAGGACATTACGGTGGACGAAGTGCTGCCGGGGCCTGTGGTCGAAACCGACGAGCAGATGCTGGAATACTTCCGCCACAACTCAGGTTCGATCTATCACCTGTGCGGCTCATGCGCCATGGGTGCCGACGAGCAGACCTCGGTGGTGGACAAGCGCCTGAAAGTGCATGGCATCGATGGGCTGCGCATCGTCGATGCGTCGATCTTCCCCAACGTGACCTCCGGCAACACCCATGCGGCGGTGCTGATGGTGGCGGAGAAGGGCGCGGATCTGATTCTGCAAGACGCCGCGGCGGTGTCGGCAAGCGCCGTGCAGGCCTCGCCTCACGCAGCCTAACGCCGCAGGTACGCTGCGAAATCGATATCCCCGGCGCTGAGGATCGCCTGCACCCGATTGTGCACGTTGAGCTTGCGCAGGATCGCCGAGACATGGGCCTTGACCGTGGTTTCGGCGATCGCCAGGCTGAAGGCGATCTGCTTGTTGGAGTCGCCCTTGGTCATACGTTCCAGCACCAGCAGCTGTTTGCGGGTCAAGGCCTGCAGCAGCTCGGGCGGGAAGTGCGGCGCTTCGCTGGCGCTGCGGCGGGAAGCGGGTTTCTGGCTGCGGATGATGTCCGATGGCAGGTAGACGTTGCCGTCGAGGATCTGCTCGATGGCATCGGTCATCTGCTTGCGGGGCGAGGATTTGGTGATGAAGCCCACCGCGCCGTAGGTAATGGCTTGCAGCACCACCTGTTTGTCCTGCTCGGCCGACACGATCACCACCGGAATCGTCGGCGCCTCGTTGCGCAGATTGATCAGGCCATTGAGCCCGTGCATGCCCGGCATGTTCAGGTCCAGCAGGATCAGGTCCAGGTCGTCGTGGTCGCGGGTCAGGGCCAGGGCGCTGTCCAGGTCCTGGGTTTCCATCACTTCGCTGCCGGGAAAGCCGTCGCTGATGACGTTGGCAATGGCCTCGCGAAACAGCGGGTGGTCATCGGCGATCAGGATCTTGTACATGGTTTTCCACCTTTATTATTGTCGCAACGCTTCAGCGCAAGGGTTCGGGTTGAGCGGGTTCGACTGCAAGCCCGGCAGCCAGCCAGGCGTCCAGGCCATCGCGGTACCAATACAGATGACTGTAGCCCAGACCGCTTGCCCGCTTGATCGCGTTCCAGCTCAGCCAGCAGTCTGAGCGGCAGTAGAACACAAGCGGCCGATCCTGCCGACCGTCGCTCAACCTGCGCAGGTTGAGGGTGAAGTACTCCATCCACAGCGGCGATAACTCGCCATCCCCGGTATTTGCCAGCCAGTGGCTGCCCGGCAGGTTGGCGTGGGATTCGTCTTCGATGAAGCGGCCTTGCAGCCATTGGCGGCGGTAGACGTCGATCAGCAGGGGCTTTTCGGATTGCTTGAGCAGGGTTTGCAATTGCTCGGTGTCGATGACCTGCGCGCCAGGGATCTGGTCCGGGGTGGGGCTGCGGTAGAGGGAAATGCGATAGCCGTCAGCGTTGAACAGCGCCGCGTCCTGGGCCTGGCACAAGGCGTTCGTACCCAGAAGGATCAGCAGACAGGCAGACAACAGCGCACGGGGCATGGCAGGTTTTCCTTTTTCTTGTGCCTGCATTACAAGCCAGTCCCGATGCTTTGTGAATGCGACCAATAGCGTGGAAAACCAGTACTAAAGTCGTAATTTTGTGCTCCCGATCACTCAATTCTGTGGGAGCGGGCTTGCCCGCGAAAGCGGTGTTGCTGACCCTGGATGTGTGGCGTCTGGTCCGTCGTCTTCGTGGGCAAGCCCACTCCCACAGGTTGTAAGGCGCGAGTGAAACCGGGGAAACGTCATGACGCTTTGCGCACCGCTGCATGCTGGGGGTTGAAGGTCAGCACCGCGAGGCTGGCGAAGACTGCCGTGAGGATCGCGCAGACGGCGAGGGCCAGGGGGTTGAAGCGTTCATACAAGGCAAATCGCACCAGCTCCACCGCATGGCTGAACGGGTTGACCGCGCACAGCCAGTACAGCCACTCGCTGGCCTCGCGCATTTTCCACAGCGGGTACAGCGCCGACGACATGAAGAACAACGGGAAGATCACGAAATTCATCACCCCGGCGAAGTTCTCCAGTTGGCGGATGGCGTTGGACAGCAGCAACCCCAGGGCACTCAACATCAGCGCCACCAGCAGCAGTGCAGGCAGGGCCAGGAGCAGGCCCCCGGCGGGCGGTTGCACGCCATAGACCCAGGCCACGCCGAGAAAGGCATACACCTGCAACAGCGAAATCAGCGAGGTTGCCAGCAGCTTGCACAGCAGCAGGAAGGTGCGCGGCAAGGGGCTGGTGAGCAGCACGCGCATGCTGCCCATCTCGCGGTCATAGACCATCGACAGCGAGCCTTGCATGCCGTTGAACAGCAGGATCATGCACGCCAGCCCCGGAATGATGTACACCTCGTAGGGAATGTAGGTGTCATAGGGCTCGATGATCGCAATGCCCAATGCCGCCCGAAATCCCGCCGCGAACACCAGCAGCCACAGCAGCGGGCGGACCAGCGCACTGAGAAACCGCGTGCGCTGCATCACGAAGCGCAGCCACTCACGCAACACGATGCCGCTCAGGCACTGCCAGTAAGCGTTCATCGTGACATCCCGCTAGTGGTGAGTTCCCTGAACGCGGCATCCAGCCCTCCGCCGTGTTCGGCGCTGACATCGCCTGCCTGACCGCTGGCTACAAGACGGCCCTGATGCAGGATCAGCAGATCGTCGTCGGGATGCACTTCGTCGAGCAGGTGAGTGGTCCACAGCACGCTGATCCCCTGGTCGTGGCACAGGCTGCGCACATGGGCGTTGAGCGCCAGGCGGCTGGCAGGGTCGAGGCCGACGCTGGCCTCGTCCAGCAACAACAGGCGCGGCTGGTGCAGCAGGGCGCGGGCGATTTCCACCCGCCGCCGATGGCCCCCGTTGAGGGCGCGCACCCGCTCGCGGCGGCGCTCGGTGAGCCCCTGGCGATCCAGTTCCAGCGCGACCCGTTCGCTCACGTCACGCCGCGCCAGCCCGTGCAACGCCGCGTGATAACGCAGGTTCTGCTCCACGCTCAGGTCAAGGTCCAGGGTGCTCTGCTGGAACACCACACCCATCTGGCGCAGGGCAGGTCGGGGCGACTGACGCAACGAATGCTCACCCATGCGCACCTCGCCTTTCTGCAGATCGTAGAGGCGCGTGAGCAGCGCGATCAGCGTGGATTTGCCCGCGCCGTTGGGGCCCAGCAGCGCGGCAAAGCGCCCCGGCGCGAGGTTGAATGACACCCCGCGCAGTGCCTCGCGTTCGCCGTAGGCAAAGCTCAGCTCGCTGACCTGCAGCGCGCTCATGGCGCCACCGCCACACCCCACGGGTAACGCCCGACCTTGACTGACTTGAGCACCTTGCGGCTGGCAACATCGATCACCGAAACATCACCGCTTACCCCGTTGGTGGCCAGCAAGCGGGTCTGGTCCGGGGTGAACGCCAGTTGCCAGACGCGCCGGCCCACCAGTAGGTAGTCGATCACTTCCAGGGTCTTCACGTCGATCACCGCCACGTGGTTGGCCGGTCCCAGGGCAACGAAGCCGTATTTGCCGTCATCGGTGATGCGGATGCCCACCGGTTGCACCTTGTCGGGGTGCACGCCCTTGATCTCGAACTTCAGGGTCTTGAGAATCTTGCGGCTGGCGACGTCGAGCACGGTCAGGGTTCCGCCGATTTCGGCCGAGGCCCACAGCTGGCTGCCGTCCTTGCTGAACTCGACGAAACGCGGGCGCTGATCCACCAGGGTGTTGTCCACCAGCTTCTGGGTCGAGGTGTCGATCCAGTGCAGCATGTTGGTGGTTTCACTGGTGTTGATCGCCCACTTGCCGTCGGGGCTGACCGCCATGCCCTCGGGCTCCACGCCGACGTCGACCTGGGCCAGCACCTTGGAGGTCTGGGTGTCGATCACCGTGACCAGCGAATCGTCCTCGTTGGAAACGTACAGCCAGCGGTCGTTGGGGTGCAGGGCGAATTGTTCGGGGTCTTTGCCGGAGGGCAGTTCCTTGATGATCTTCAGGGTCGCCACGTCCATCACCTGCACCCGGTCCGAGTCGCTGGCGCAGATGTACAACAGCTTGCTGTCGTGGGACAGCAACAGGCCGCGCGGACGCATGCCCACCGGCAGGGTCTTGGTCACCTGCAGCGTGTCCATGTCGATCAGGCTCAGGCTGTTGTCCTTTTCGTTGGAGACGAACGCAGTGGCGGCAAACGCAGGCGCGGCGGCAAGCAGCAGGGCAGCGAAGAGAAGTGTACGGCGCATGTTGGAGTCCTTGTTATGGGTATTGTCGGGGGCGTGCGCGGGTCAATAGGTGCAACTGACCTCCGGCTTGTCGTAGCCCAGGCTGTCGAGTTCGGTGCCGGGGTGCAGAAAACCTTCCTGAGGTGAAGTGGTGACCAGGGCCTGGGGCTGAACCACTGGAATCGGCTGGCGCAGCTCGCCGTTCCAGGGCCGGTAGCTGAGCTTGCTGCCCTTGAAACCGTCCAGCGGCAGGGTTTCGCTCAATTCCAGTTCACGAATCTGCATGGGATCGGTGCCGCGCAGCCGGGTGACGGCGCTGGCGACGCTGCGCACGGCCATCCAGGCGGCGAAGTCGCGGTCGTTCATCCAGCGCCCGGCGAGTGCCTCGAAGCGCTTCTGCAATTGTGCGGCGCCGTAGGTTTCAACGGTGCGGTGCCAGCCGGTGGGCGTCAGGCCCTGGGTGCCGGCCACCGGGCGCGGGTACCAGGTCTGGTAGGGCACGTATTCGCCAAAGTCGCCGCGTTCGTCGGCCACCAGCACCACGTCGTATTCGGCGGTCTGGGTGAACAGCGGCATGTCGGCCTGGGCGCTGCGGCGCTGGTCGTTGTCGAAACTCCAGGCTTTCTCGGCGACGATCTTGTGCCCGAAGCGCTTGGCGGCGCGGCGCAGGGCGGCGGCGTAGGCCTGGTCATCGGGTGTCTGGCCGACGATCAACAGCCAGCGCTGCCAGCGCCGCACCGTGAGGAACTGCGCCAGCGCGTCGGCCAGCATCGCCCGGCTGGGCAAGGTGTGCAGCACGTTGTGCAGGCAACTGGTGCTGCGCAGGCGGTCGTCGGCGCTGCCTGCGTTGAACAGCAGGCTGTCCGGTAGCGCGGTACTGAGCTGGCGCAAGGTTTCTGCCGGGGCGTTGACCACGAACAGTCGCAGGCCCTGATCGTGTTGCGCGCGGGCCTGCTCGAGCAGCGCCTCGGGGCTGGCGGCGCTGGCGCTGGTCAGGCTGTAGCTGTGCTTGAGAAAACGCCCGGTGCTGTTGCTGTCGACAATCGCCAGCTCAGCGCCGCGCAGCCCGGCGTCCTTGGGCTCGGGGGTGACGTTGGAGAGGATAGGGCCGGTGTCGGGAATATACGAAAGGTAGCCGATGCGCACGGCCAGCGGCTGATCATCGGCCATGGCCGAGAACGAAAGGGCGGCCAGCGCCAGGCACAGCAGGCGAGGGTACGGCAGCCAAAGGGACAGGGACAGGCGCATAAGGCACTCCATACAGGTGGTGCCAGCATAGGAACGTGCGCCTCGGCGGCAAATATGCAGATGGTACGGGTCTGCCAGTACCAAGGTAGTAGGGCGCGGCCACCAAAGCAGCATTCGGTGCGGTGGCAGCGGTTCTTAAGATGGACGCATGCCTTTTGCGTGCACCTTGAGGACATAACAATGACAACAATTTCCGTGAACCTGCCTGATGTCGCTTCCCGTTCCAGCAAACGCAGGTTGCTGTTGGGGGCCGTGGTCATTGGCGGGCTGCTGCTGAGTAATCTCGTCCAGGCCCACGGCGACGTCGTCCCCCACGCCGTGGCCACCGACGGCCTGGAACAACTGGGGCAGGACTGGCGGGCAGAGAACCCCTACCGCGACTCGAAAGACCACGACAAGGCGCTGGAAATCGGCAAGTCCGCCTACACCCAGAACTGCGCGGCGTGTCATGGCCTGGATGCGATTTCCGGCGGCATCGCCCCGGACCTGCGGCATCTGGACGTCGGCGCCAGCGGTGACGAGTGGTTCGTCGAGCGCGTGCGCAACGGCGCAGTGCGGGACGGCCGGGTGTACATGCCGAAAATGGCCGATTATCTGAGCCAGGAAGCCTTGTGGGCGGTGCGGACCTACCTGGACAGCGTGCACACCGAGGACTGATCGCCATGGGTGCGTTCACAAGGTGGTTGGCTGTGCTGTGCTGCCTGCTGGGCCTGATGTTTCAGCCTGCCAGCGCCCAGGTTCGCAACTACGACAGCATCATGGCCGCCGGGGTCATCAAGGTCGCGGTGTACCAGAACTTTGCCCCCTACAGCTTTCAGGTGGACGGTCAGGACCGTGGCGTGGACGTGGAGCTGGCCCAGGCGCTGGCCAAGGCCTTGGGGGTGCGGCTGGAGCTGATGTGGGCGCCGCCGGGCGAGAACCTCGACGGCGACCTGCGTGATCTGATCTGGCGCGGCAGCCAGCTGCGCGGCCAGCAACTGGCGGACATGATGATGCGCGTGCCTTATGACAAAGATTACACCCAGAAGCGCAACGACGTCGGCGAGCTGGAGAACGATCATGTGGTGATGTTCGCGCCCTACCAGACCGAGCGCTGGCAGGTGGCGTTCGACACCCAGCGGCTTGCGTCCGTGCCCAGTGTCGCGGTGTTCAACGAGCACCCGGTGGGGGTGGAAATCGACAGCGTGCCGTCGTTCTACCTGACGACCATTTTCAACGGCCAGTTCACCCACAGCACCCATCACTTTCCCTCCGTGCAGGACGCCTTCGCGGCCATGCACGTGGGCAAGGTCGATGCGGTGATGGCCATGCGCGGGGAGGTCGACTGGCAACTGCACCAGGCCGCCGATGCCCATTGGCAACTGGCCGAGAATGCCTACCCGAACATGGGCCGCCAGACCTGGGACATCGGCATGGCGGTGCATGAGAGCAACCGCCAGTTGGCCTATGCGGTGGAGGAGGCGCTGGAGACACTGATTCGCGAGGGCACCGTGCAGCGCATTTATGCCGCGTACGGCATGCGCTATGAAGTGCCGGAGATGTACCAGTGAACCGCGGCAGCATTGCGGCCTGGCTGGCGCTGCTGGTGTGCGTCGATGCCTGCGCCATCGACCCCGGAAAGGATCCGGTGCCGTCGGTGATGTGGAGTTTCTTCCAGCAGAAATTCCTCAACGGCCAACCCTACGTCTTCGACGACAAGATCCTGGTGCGGGCGCCGCCGTTTGCCGAGGACGCTCGCCAGGTGCCCATCGAGATCGACGCTCGGGCTTATCAAGGTCAGGTGGTGCGAATCCTGGCGTGGGCGGAGCTTAACCCGTTGCCGCAGATTGTCGATTTCGAGCCGCTGGATCGGGTGCTGCCGTGGTTGTCGATCCGCATTCGCATCGAGCAGGCGACACCCTTGCGTGCCGCTGCGCTGACCCGCGACGGCGTCTGGCACATCGGCTCGACCACCATTGAAGCCGCAGGCGGCGGTTGCACCGCGCCCAGCGTGGTGCGCACCCAGCCGGGCTGGGAAGAGCATCTGGGCGAAGTGCTCGGGGCGCGATTTCCCCGAGGCGATTACAGCCGTCTGCGGGTGCAGGTGTCGCACCCGATGGATAACGGCATGGTCAGCGGCATTCCCGAATTCTATCTGGATCAGGCGCAACTGACCGACGCCAGCGGCACGCTGCTCGCCAGGCTGCAATTGTTCCCGGCGGTCAGCGAGAACCCGACCCTGAGCCTGGATATTCAAGGGGCAGGGGAGACGCGCCTGTCTCAGCGGGATATCAGCGGCAATCCGTTCAGTGCGGTGATCCCTTGAGGCGCCTGACGCTTGCTGGGCTGTTGATGCTCTGGCTCCTGCTGCTGGCGCTGACCGCTTTCGCCGACATGGACTACCGCCTGCAACCCCGGCAGATCGCCGAAGGCACCTACCTGCTGGAGGGCAGCACCGAGAATTTCGCCCGAAGCAATGGCGGCAACATCGTCAATACCGGGTTCATCATCACCGACAGCGGCGTGGTGGTGATCGACACCGGACCTTCCCACCGTTACGGCGAAGCGCTGCGCAAGGCTATTGCGACGGTCACCGACAAGCCGGTGATGCAGGTGCTGCTGACCCATCATCATCCCGACCATGTGCTGGGCAACCAGGCGTTTGCCGACGTGCCCATCGGCGCCCTGGCCGGGACCACCGCGCAGATGCGCGCCCACGGCGATGCGCTGGCCGAAAACCTGTATCGCATGGTCGGTGACTGGATGCGCGGGACTGAAACCGTCCTGCCGACCCAGGTGCTGCAAAACGGCGTACTGGAGATCGGCGGGCATCCTCTGCGGTTGTTGGCACTGGCCGGGCATACCGGCTCCGACCTGGCGATTCTCGATGAGCGGACCGGGGTATTGTTCGCCGGTGACCTGCTGTTCTATCAACGTGCGCTCACTACGCCGGACAGCCCGGGATTGCAGGTGTGGCTGGCCGATCTTGAGCGGCTGCAGGCCTTGCCCTGGAAGCTTTTGGTGCCGGGGCACGGTCCGCTCGCCAGTGACGCAAGTCCCTTCGAACAGACCCGCGACTACCTGACCTGGCTGGACGCCCTGCTGCGTGAAGGCGCCGTACAAGGGCTGGACATGACCGAGCTGATCGCCAGCCCCATCCCCGACCGTTTTGGCAGCATCAGCCTGACCCGTTACGAGTTGATCCGCAGCGTCAGCCATCTGTACCCGGCCTACGAGCGGGTGCGCATGGCACGGGTGGACGGGCGATAAGGCCCGCGTATCGCCATTGCCCCTACCAAAGAACTAGAAACCTCCACACTGCGGGCAATTGTCGGGCTGTACCTGCAGGCGAACAATCCACCTGATCGGGAAATTCCCGAAGGGAAGACCAGAACAATAATCCGCAGAGGCAGCCGTCATGATCCAACCCGCACGTCGCCATTCCTTCGCTCTGGGCCTGTTGGTCAGCGCCATCCTGTCGTCTGGCAGCGTCATGGCTGCCGTGACCGATGAAGAGATTCTTCAGGACCCCAAGAATCCCGAGCAGATCGTCACCAACGGCCTGGGCGTCCAGGGCCAGCGCTTCAGCCCGCTGGACATCATCAACACGCAGAACGTCAAAGATCTGCGGCCGGTCTGGGCGTTCTCCTTCGGCGGGGAAAAACAGCGCGGCCAGCAGGCTCAACCGCTGGTCAAGGACGGGGTGATGTACCTCACCGGGTCCTACTCCCGGGTGTTCGCTGTGGATGCGCGCACCGGCAAGAAACTCTGGCAATACGATGCGCGGCTGCCCGACGACATCCGCCCCTGCTGTGACGTGATCAACCGTGGCGTGGCGCTGTACGGCGACCTCGTGTACTTCGGCACGCTGGACGCCAAGCTCGTGGCGCTGAACAAGGACACCGGCAAGGTGGTCTGGAGCAAGCAGGTGGCCGATCACAAGGCCGGCTATTCGATCAGTGCGGCGCCGATGATTGTCAACGGCAAACTGATTACCGGCGTGGCCGGTGGCGAGTTCGGCGTGGTGGGCAAGGTCGAGGCCTACGATCCGAAAAACGGCACGCTGCTGTGGACTAGGCCGACGGTCGAGGGCAACATGGGCTACGTCTACAAGGACGGTCAGGCTGTGGAAAACGGCATCTCGGGCGGCGAGGCGAACAAGACCTGGCCGGGCGATCTGTGGAAGACCGGCGGCGCCGCGCCGTGGCTGGGTGGTTACTACGACCCCAGCAACAACCAGATCCTGATCGGCACCGGCAACCCTTCGCCGTGGAACTCGCACATGCGCCCGGGGGACAACCTGTATTCCTCCTCAAGGCTGTCGCTCAATCCCGATGACGGCACCATCAAGTGGCACTTCCAGAGCACGCCCCACGATGGCTGGGACTTCGACGGCGTCAACGAGCTGATCTCCTTCGACTATCAGGAAAACGGCAAGACCGTGCAGGCCGCCGCCACCGCCGACCGCAACGGCTTCTTCTATGTGCTCAACCGCAAGGACGGCAAGTTTATCCGGGGCTTCCCGTTCGCCGACAAGATCACCTGGGCCAAGGGCCTGGACAAGGACGGCCGGCCGATCTACATCGACGAAAGTCGCCCGGGTGCGCCGGACGGTGAGGCCAAGGGCACGGCGGCATTCGTGGCGCCGGCGTTCCTGGGGGCGAAGAACTGGATGCCGATGGCCTACAGCCCTGACACCGGGCTGTTCTACGTGCCGGGCAACGAGTGGGGCATGGACATCTGGAATGAAGGCATCGCCTACAAGAAAGGCGCGGCGTTCCTGGGGGCGGGCTTCACCATCAAGCCGCTGAACGAGGACTACATCGGCGTGCTGCGCGCCATCGATCCGAAGACCGGCAAGGAAGTCTGGCGCCACAAGAACTACGCGCCGCTGTGGGGCGGGGTGCTCGCGACCAAGGGCAACCTGGTGTTCACCGGCACGCCTGAGGGTTTCTTGCAGGCGTTCAACGCCAAGACCGGGGAGAAAGTCTGGGAATTCCAGACCGGCTCCGGCGTGCTGGGCTCGCCCGTGACCTGGGAGATGGACGGCGAGCAGTACGTCTCGGTGCTCTCCGGCTGGGGCGGCGCGGTGCCGTTGTGGGGCGGCGAGGTGGCCAAGCGGGTCAAGGACTTCAACCAGGGCGGCATGCTCTGGACGTTCAAGTTGCCCAAGGAATTGGTGACCAAACGCTAACGCTAATAAAGCCCCGTAGCAGCACGGCTTGCCGGCGGGATCGTTCTCGAGGACGCCCCCGCCGGCAAGCCGTGCTGCTACGGTACGCGGTTGATCCCCCATCTCGGTAACACCCACGCCCCGTAGCAGCCGGGCTTGCCCGCGGGAGCGATTTTGAAGACGCCGACGCCGGCAAGCCGGACTGCTACGGTTTCGGGGGTGAGCTTCGGGGCACCCGGATCCCTTGTAGGAGCGCGCTTGCCCGCGACTGCGATCTATCAGTTGCAAATGAGTGGCTGACCTGGCGCGGTCGCGGGCAAGCGCGCTCCTACAGGTTTGGCGGTGGAGGCTTCCCGCTACCAATCCCTACCCCAATCAGTGCCAAAGTACTATTCGCCCCAATGCGCTGCCATGCGCTAATGAACCTGCCGGATCAACCCGGTCCATCAAGAGGAAAGGCCCATGTGGAAAAAACCTGCGTTCACCGATTTGCGCATTGGTTTTGAAGTGACCATGTACTTCGCCAGCCGCTGATCGGCATTCCCGGTCAATCGCCGTGTTGGCCGGGTTTTCCCCTCGCCCCAGGACCTCTGCCATGAGCCGACACCGTCAGTCATTGGTCCTATTGCATTACCCCGCAGATGCTCTAGGCTGGCGCTCATTCGCTGATAACAACAAGAATGCGCCTGATATGAGCCAGAGCCTCAACCAGCTTCGCAAATTCGTGTCCCCGGAAATCATCTTTGGTGCGGGCAGCCGGCACAGCGTCGGCAACTACGCCAAGACTTTCGGCGCGCGCAAGGTCCTTCTGGTCAGCGACCCCGGCGTGATCGCCGCCGGCTGGGTTGCTGACGTCGAAGCCAGCCTGCAGGCCCAGGGCATCGACTACGTGATCTACAGCGGCGTATCGCCCAACCCCCGGGTCGAGGAGGTCATGCTCGGCGCCGAGCTGTACCGCGAGCATCATTGCGACGTGATCGTTGCCGTGGGTGGTGGCAGCCCCATGGATTGCGGCAAGGGCATCGGCATCGCCGTGGCCCACGGTCGCAATATCCTTGAGTTCGAAGGCGTGGACACCATCCGCGTACCCAGCCCGCCGCTGATCCTGATCCCGACCACCGCCGGCACTTCCGCGGATGTCTCGCAGTTCGTGATCATTTCCGATCAGCAGGAGCGCATGAAGTTTTCCATCGTCAGCAAGGCGGTGGTGCCCGATGTGTCGCTGATCGATCCTGAAACCACCCTGAGCATGGACCCGTTCTTGTCGGCCTGTACCGGCATCGATGCGCTGGTGCATGCCATCGAAGCCTTCGTGTCCACCGGCCACGGCCCGCTGACCGACCCCCACGCGCTGGAAGCCATGCGCCTGATCAACGGCAACCTGGTGCAGATGATCGCCACCCCGGCCGACATCGCCCTGCGCGAGAAGGTCATGCTGGGCAGCATGCAGGCCGGGCTTGCGTTCTCCAACGCGATCCTTGGCGCGGTGCACGCCATGTCCCACAGCCTGGGCGGCTTTCTCGACCTGCCCCATGGCTTGTGCAATGCGGTGCTGGTCGAGCACGTGGTGGCGTTCAACTACAACTCGGCGCCGGATCGCTTCAAGGTGATCGCCGAAACCCTGGGCATCGATTGCCGAGGGCTGAGCCACGCCGCCATCAGCAAGCGCCTGGTGGAGCATCTGATTACCTTGAAACATCAGGTCGGGTTCCATGAAACCCTGGGCCTGCAAGGCGTGCGTACCAGCGACATTCCGTTTCTGTCGCGCCATGCCATGGACGATCCGTGCATCCTGACCAACCCCCGCGTTTCCAGCCTGCGGGACGTCGAAGTGGTGTATGGCGAAGCCCTCTGACGGCCAGGGTGCGCTCAATGCGTTGCTCGGGCTGGGCAACCATTCGACGCGCAAAAGCCATTACCCGGAGCTGACCCTGCGCCTGGGTGAGCTTGAAACCGAGCGCAACCGGTATAAATGGCTGTTCGATCACGCCGTGCACGGCATCTTCCAGGCCAGCCTGCACGAAGGCTTGCGCGCGGCCAACCCGGCACTGGCGCGCATGCTCGGCTACCGCGACGAGCAGGAAATGCTGCTGTTCCTGCATGACCTCGCCGGCACGCTGTTCATCGGGGCCCAGGTCGAGCTGAACGCCATCGCCCATGTTTTGCAGCGCGAGCGCAGCCTGCAAGGCTACGAAACCCGCCTGCGGCGCAAGGACGGCACCTACGTCGAGGTGTTGATGAACCTGTTGCTCAAGCCCGACGAAGACGGCCTGTTCGAAGGCTTCGTCGCCGACATCACCGAGCGCAAACAGGCCCAGCAGCGCTTGCAGGAGCTCAACGACCAGCTTGAACTGCGCGTCGCGGCGCGCACCGATGAGCTGCTGGAAACCAACCGCAAGCTGCAGAAACAGATCGCCCGGCGCGAGCGCATCGAACGCGACCTGCGCGAGGCCCGGGATGCCGCCGAAGCAGCCAACCGCAGCAAGGACAAATACCTCGCGGCCGCCAGCCATGACCTGTTGCAGCCGTTGAATGCCGCGCGGCTGTTGATCGCCACATTGCGCGAGCGAACCCTGCCCGGCGCCGAGCATCTGCTGGTGGAGCGTACGCATCAGGCACTGGAGGGCGCGGAGGATCTGCTCACCGACCTGCTTGACATCTCCAAGCTGGACCGCGCCGCGGTTCAGCCTGATATCGACCTGTACCGGCTGGACGAGGTACTGGCGCCGCTGGTGTCGGAGTTCGAGTCCGTGGCCTCGGCCGCCGGTTTGACGCTGCGCGCTCGCATCGGCCAGTTCGCGGTACGCACCGACCTGCGCCTGCTGACGCGCATCCTGCGCAACTTTCTCAGCAACGCTTGTCGCTACACCGACCACGGCAGCATCCTGCTGGCGGCGCGCAAGCGCGGGGACCGGTTGCGGATCGAGGTGTGGGACACCGGTCGGGGGATTGCCGCGGATCGGCTGGGGTCGATCTTTCTGGAGTTCAACCAGCTGGACGTCGGGCGTGCGGCCGATCGCAAGGGCGTCGGGCTGGGGCTGGCAATCGTCGAACGCATCGGGCGGATTCTTGGCAGTCCGATTCTGGTTCGCTCGCAACCTGGCGTGGGCTCGGTGTTTGCCATCGACGTGCCACTTTCTGACGAGATGCCAGCGCCGATCAGCGTCGCGGTGCAGCAGTTGCCAGGCGCAGGCAACCCTTTGCCGGGGCGGCGCTTGCTGGTGCTCGACAATGAAACCAGCATCCTGGAAAGCATGGCGGCGCTGCTGGGGCAGTGGGGCTGCGAGGTCCTGACCGCCACGGACAAGGCATCGTGCTACAGCGTCCTGCAGGGCCGTGCGCCGGAGCTGATCCTGTTCGACTTTCATCTGGATCACGGGGTGTTGGGCTGCGACGTGGTGGCCCATATCCGCAAGCATTTCGCCTGCGAGATACCCTGCGTGATGATCACCGCCGACCGTACCGACCTGTGCCGCCGCTCATTGCAGAAACTCAACGCCCCGCTGCTCAACAAACCGGTGAAACCTGGCAAGTTGCGGGCGGTGGTGAGTCAGTTGTTGGGGTAGTGTCGGAATTGATGACCCGTAGCAGTCCGGCTTGCCGGCGTCGGCGATTTCAAAATCGCTCCCGCGGGCAAGCCCGGCTGCTACGGGGGCGTGGGTGATACCGGGTTTTATGTTCGAGCGCGCACCGTAGCAGCACGGCTTGCCGGCGGGGGCGTCCTTGAAATCGCTCCCTCTAGTAAGTCAGGCTCCTACTTGCGAAGCGGTGTCGCCGGTCGTAGAGCTGGCGGATGGTGCGACTGACATGAACGTCGTGCTCGTCGGGCACGCCCACGCATGCGATGACCAGAAAGCGGCTCGAGCCGCCTGACGTATAGGGCCGGTGCAACGACCATCCCATATCGCCACTTTCGTCCATATAGAAATTCAAAGCGAAATCCGTTTCTCATGGGCAAAAAAAAGCCCCTCGCTAGGGGCTATCGGAATAGTTGGCGGTCCCTGAGGCCGGCTTCGCTCACAGCGTGCTTACGATGCGCCTGCATGCGGCACTTCGCGGTGACTCAGGATTTACCCACCTGCGGAAAAGAAGGCTACTGGATCTGGAATTTGAGTCAACCCGACGTTACAAGTGTGTCTGCTTATCAGTGCTGACAGATGGTGTAGGAAAATGCCGTGGTCGTTAGCCGCCGGTCATGTTCATGAACCGCACCACCTGCACGTCGTCGTTGATCTCGAAGTTGTGCTTGTACGGTTTCAGCTTCATGGCCTGGATGATTGCGTTCTCAAGCTTCTGCGGTTGGCCGGGGTTGGCGCGCAGGACGGCTTTGAGGTCGGCGGAGTGTTCGTTGCCCAGGCACAGCAGCAGGCGTCCTTCGACGGTCACGCGGACGCGGTTGCAGGTGGCGCAGAAGTTGTGGCTGTGGGGCGAGATGAAGCCGATGCGGATGTCCGGGGCTTCGGCCAGGCGCCAGTAGCGCGACGGGCCCTGGGTCGATTCGGTCGAATTGATGAGCGTGTAGCGTTCGGCGATGCGCTCGCGCACCTGATCGCTGGAGAAAAACGACTCGGCGCGGCTGTGTTCGCTGATGACACCCAGCGGCATTTCTTCGATGAAGGTGATGTCCAGGCCGCGATCGATGGCGAAGGCCACCAGGTCGTTGATCTCGTGGTCGTTACGGCCCTGCATCACCACGCAGTTGAGCTTGGTGTGGGTGAACCCGGCAGCATTGGCGGCGTCGATACCGGCAATGACCTTGCTCAGGTCACCGGTGCGGGTCAGTTCGTTGAAGCGCACGGGATCAAGGCTGTCAAGGCTGATGTTCAGGCGCTTGAGACCGGCCTCGAACAGAGGCGCCGCAAGTTTTTCCAGCTGCGAGCCGTTGGTGGTCATGCACAATTCGCGCAGGCCGGGCAGGGCGGCGATGTTCTTGCACAGGCCGACGATCCCCGCGCGCACCAGGGGCTCGCCGCCGGTCAGGCGAATCTTCTTGGTGCCCAGTGCCACGAAGCGCTCGGCGATCTGCTGGATCTCTTCCAGCGACAGCACCTGCTGGCGGGGCAGGAAGGTCATGTCCTCGGCCATGCAGTACACGCAGCGAAAATCGCAGCGATCGGTCACCGAGAGGCGAACGTAATCGACTTTGCGTGAATAGCCGTCTATGAGGACTCGATCCGACATGGTGTTCTCGAGAGTGCTGCGTGACTTAAGGGCCTTGTGACGATCATCGCAGCATTTGCAGCTTGTGCAAATCGCTAGTTCTGATGGGCTGATCGACGCTGTCTATCGCCTGCCCGGCAGGCGTCTAGCGCGGGGCTTTGGTCATGCTGCGCTCATAGCGCTCCAGCAGCGGCTGGATGCTGATGCCGTGCAAAAGGATGCTCAGTGCCACCACCGATAACGTCAGGCTGACGGTGGTTTTGACGCTTTCCTCCGGCAAGCCGTGTGCCAACGCATAACACAGGTAAAAAAGGGTGCCGATGCCGCGGATGCCGAACCAGCCGACCAGCGCCTTTTGCGGCCGTGTCAGCAGGCTGCCCCGGATGATCAGCCAGACGCTCAGTGGGCGGATCACACAGAACAGTGCGAGGCCGAGCAGCACTGCATGCCAGTCCCAATAGGACGCGACCACGGCACCGAGCAATGTAATCAGCAACACTTCCATGGCCCGTTCCACCAGACTGCCGAACGCCAGCATGTCGCCCATCATCACCCCGGCGGCCAGTTGCGACTGGCTCAGTTCGTCGTGGCGGGTGACCGTGCCGGCCTGGGGTTCGCTGTCCATGTGACCCAGCACGGGCCGGGCCACCTGTTCGGCGGGAACCTCGGAGCCGGTGGTGCGCACCTCGGCATGGCGCAGCCCCAGGCCTGCCGCAAACACCGAGAGAAACCCGAAGGCTCCCAGACCCTGGGCGACGACATAGGCCATGGCAATCAGCGCAAGGGCCAGAAAATCGTTGGGCGAGGTGGTGCTGTCGGCATTGCGGATGCGCAGGTAGATCATCAGGTGCCCCACGCCCCGGCCCAGGCCATAGCCGATCAACAGCCCGACCGGCACGCCCCAGAGGATGTTCTTCAGCAGCCAGCCCTGCACCCAGGAAAAATCCCCGGCGCCGTGGCTGACGCAGAGCAGCGCAAAGATCACGAACGGAAACGCCGTGCCGTCGTTGAGCCCGGCCTCGCCCGACAGGCCAAAACGCACGCGGTCGAAGTCCTGGGCATGGTTGACCTGTACCATGCCGGCCAGCACCGGATCGGTGGGCGACAGCATCGCCCCCAGCAGCAGGGCGATGGCCCAGGGCACATCGAGCAGGTAATGGGCGACCAGCGCCACTCCGACAATGCTGGCGAGCATGACCGGCACCGCCAGCAGATACGCCGAGTGCCAGGCCTTGCGGTTCAGCGGCAGGCGCAGTTTGATCCCGGTATTGAACAGCGAAAACAGCACCGCCACTTCGGTGAGGCGTTCCAGCCAGTGCCGGGCGTCGTGGATGTCCAGTTCGACCAGCGCCAGCCCCCAAGGGCCAATCCCTGCGCCAAAGGCCAGGCACACCGCAGAGGTGGTGACCGGCAGCCATCGCAAGTACGAAGATGTCAGTGCCAGCAGCATCAGCAGGACACCGAGTACCGTCATGCAAAGAATGAAACTCATTCGGCCTCGGTGTGCGAAAGTTGATGAACGATACCCAATGCTAAACCTTCAACCGGGCGGTGCATGCACCTGCCGCCCGGTTGCACCTCACTTGTTGCGCGTCACGCGCCAGACGGTATTGGAAAGGTCGTCCGCGATGATGAGCGCGCCCTTGGGGTCGACCGTGACGCCCACCGGGCGGCCTCGAGTCTTGCCGTCGGTGCCGCGAAAGCCGGTCGCGAAGTCCACCGGCTCACCACTGGCGTGGCCGTTGCTGAAGGGCACGAATACCACTTTGTAGCCCACCGGGTTGTCGCGGTTCCAACTGCCGTGCTCGCCGACGAACACCCCGTCCGCGAACTTCTCGCCCATGGCCGGGATCGAGAAATCCAGGCCAAGCGCCGCGACGTGTGAGCCCAGGCTGTAATCGGGCTTGATCGCCGAGGCGACCTTGGCCGGATCCTGCGGCTGGGCGCGTGTGTCGACATGCTGGCCCCAGTAGCTGTAGGGCCAGCCGTAGAAACCGCCTTCACGCACCGAGGTCAGGTAATCGGGCACCAGATCCGGCCCCAGTTCATCCCGCTCGTTGGCCACGGCCCACAGGGTGCCGGTCCCGGGCTGGATCTTCAGTGCCGTGGGGTTGCGAACACCGGTGGCGTAGGGTTTGTGGGCACCGCTTCTGGCATCGATCTGCCAGATCTGGGCGCGGTCCAGTTCAACCTCCATGCCGCGTTCGGTGACGTTGCTGTTGGAGCCGATGCCCACATACAGCTGGCTGCCGTCGGGGCTTACCGCCAGGGACTTGGTCCAGTGATGGTTGATCTTCGAGGGCAGCTCGGTGAGGGTGGTCGGCGCGCCGGATGCCTTGGTCTGGCCGTCGGCGTAATCGAAGCTGACCAGCGCATCCTGGTTGGCCACGTAGATCTTGCCGTTGGCGAACGCCAATCCGTACGGTGCGTTGAGGTTTTCGGCGAACACGGTCTTGAGTTCGTATTTGCCGTCTCCATCCGCATCGCGCAGTAGGGTCAGGCGGTTACCGCCCTTGACCTTGGTATTGCCCTGGGCCTTGATCACGCTGGCGATCACATCCTTGGGCTTGAGCTTGGGCGCCTCGGTGCCGCCTTTGCCTTCGGCGACCAGAATATCGCCATTGGGCAGGACCAGCGTTTGCCGCGGCACCAGCAGATCGCTCGCAATGGCCGAAATGCTGTAGCCCTCGGGCACGCTCGGTTTCTGGTCGCCCCAGGCCACAGGTTCGGCGATCTTCATGCTGGGCAGCAGCCCGCGTTCGGCCTGGGGCATCTGCGGGTCGGGGCCGTGGGTCTGCGGCGTATCCTTCTCGCCTCCGCAAGCGCTCAACAGCAGCGCCATGGCCAGTGCGCTCAGTGCGTAGGTCGGTCTCATCGGGCGTCTCCTGCACGAAGGTTGGTGAAGCCGGTCCAGGCCGATACACAGGCCAGCAGGGTCACGACGACAGACAGGATCAGCCCGTTGGGCATCACCGCCCAGGCATCCTTGGCGTGCTCGAATGCGTTGATCCAGCCCAGCGCCCAGGTGACCAGCAGCAGCAGGAAATACACCGTCGGCCGGCCGGACCTTGGCCTGGCGCGGATCAGGTTGACCAGGGCAAACAGCAACGTCAGCCCGCACAACAGCATGCCGCCGGCAATCAGCCAGGAGGCGAAGTTGCTCCACTGGATCAGGAAGGTCTTGAAGTAGGCGATGTCACTGAGCAAGGCGCCCAGGAACAACGCCACGGTGCCGCCCAGCAGCATGCCATGCAGCGGCCCGGGCGTGCTGCGGTACAGAGGGTAGGGGGTATCGGTCACGTCGGCTCCTTATCGTTCGTCGCTCAGGGGCTGGCAGGCAGCCCTGGATGCACGGTTCCATCGGGTTCGCGTCAACGGTGCGCGTTAACAGGGATCGCTCTGGGACGCGCTTAGTTCAACGCAATTGGCGGGTGTTTGTGCTGAACGACGGCCTGGCTCTGGGTGTCTATCCCGTCGAGGTGTCATAAGACCGACACTTTTGGGGCGCATGGTGATGCGAGCGTCGTCAGGACTCTGCGCGTTTGCTCACGATGTAATGTCACGGCCAGATGGGACGAACAATGGGTGCCATGGAAGCGAGTACAGCGAAATACAAAGGTTTGAAACAGCGGGCCACGGTGATTTATCGCCGCGACGGGGAGATCCTCTTCGTGCGCAAGCGGCGCTCGAAATGGAATCTGCCAGGCGGGCGGGTGGAACGTGGTGAAACGCCGCTGCAGGCGGCCAAGCGGGAAATGGCCGAAGAGACGGGTTTGCACTTCAGCCGGTTGGTTTATGTCTCGGAGTACAAGCAGGACAACGTGGTGCACTACCTGTTCGAGGCGCAACGCACTCACTCGAAGAAACCGCGTCCACTTAATGAAATCGATGATTGCCGGTGGTTGAGCACCAAGAAATTGAACAAGCGCAGCGTGCGCGAGCCGATCCGCGATCTGCTCAAACGCTGTGTGTCTGATATGCGCGGCAAGGCCAAAGCGGCCTGACCCGACCCGTAGCTGTCCGGCTCGGCGACGTCGGCGCATTTGAGTACGCCCCGCCGGCAAGCCGTGCTGCTACGGATTTGTAGTCGGGCCTGAATCCCGGGAACACCCAACGCCCTCGTAGCAGCACGGCTTGCCGGCGGGAGCGATCCTGAGGGCGCCTACGCCGGCGAGCCGGACTGCTACGGATGGGGTTGCGCCGGTACTAGCGCTCGATGCTACGGCTCCAGCGCGCATTCCACTCCGGCCGGATCTGGTTCACCTGGTCCCAGTCGATGGTTACCGCCGTCTCCAGGTACTTGTTCATGGCCTCGACCTGGCCCCGGGTGCGGTCGCTGGTCGGGGTTTTCGGGTTGGACGGGATCTGGTCACCCAGCTCCAGCGCAGGCGCCTGGGCTTGGGGTGTCAGCAGGAATTCGGCCAGTTTCTGGGCCAGTTCAGGCTGATCGTTATTGGCGATGGTGCACTCGGCCACGTTCAACACCACGGCGCCTTCCTTGGGCGGCGCGTACTCCACCGGCACGCCCTTGAGCTTGAGCGCGGTGACCTGGGTCGGCGTGAGCGGGAACAGCGCCGCTTCGCCGGTCTGCACCATCTCGGAAATCTTCGCCGAGCTTGCGATGTATTCCAGTACGTTAGGCCCCACGGTTTTTGGCCAGGCCTTGAACCCCGGCTCGACATTGGTTTCGTCCCCGCCCTGCAAGCGGTTGAACATCAGGAACCCGTGCAGGCCGAACGTGGAGGAGGCCAGCGACTGGAACACCAGTTTGTCCTTGTAGCGCTTGTCCGCCATGTCAGCCCAGGAGGTCGGTGCGCTCCAGCCGTTTTCCTGGAACATTTTGGTGTTGTACGCAAGACCGGTCACGCCCAGGCTCACGGCCACCGCCTCATCCTTGATCTTGCCCTTGGCCGGAATGTCGGCCAGGGTCGCGCTCGGTTGCAGCTTGCCGCACAGGCCCATGGAGATCGCCCGGTACATGATGCCGTCGTCGAGGAACATGACGTGCATCTGCGGGTTGTCCTTGCTGGCCTGGACCTTGGCCAGGATGTCAGACGAGGTGCCCGGCACGATCACCACCTTGACGTTGTTGGCCTTCTCGAAGGCCGGCAGCACCTGATCGGCATACAGGCGTTCCATGGTGCCGCCGTTCATCCCCAGGTAGAGGGTCGGCTCGGCGTGGGCGGGCAGCGTGACCACTGCTGCGGGCAGGCAGGACGCGCAGGCCAGGGCGAAACGTTTCACAGTGTGCAGGGTGTTCATGACGACGACCTTCCTCTGAGCAATGGGATGACGTTGCTCGTGTCCACGGCAGACA
The DNA here is from genome assembly GCF_044746825.1 of Pseudomonas sp. NPDC090201. Classification (NCBI taxonomy): domain Bacteria; kingdom Pseudomonadati; phylum Pseudomonadota; class Gammaproteobacteria; order Pseudomonadales; family Pseudomonadaceae; genus Pseudomonas; species Pseudomonas sp. NPDC090201. The sequence goes on along the minus strand of NZ_JBIVCX010000003.1, from coordinate 702,052 downwards.
CGGCGGTGACGGGTGGTGCAGCAGTTACGAAACGCGTGATGGAAAACGCTGCCAGGTCGATGTCCGGCGCGCCCTTGCAGACGATCTGCGCCAGTGCCTCTCCGGCAGCGGGGCCGATCTGAAAGCCGGAACCGGCGAAGCCGAAACCGTGAAGCAGGCCCGTTTGGGTTGTGCTGGCGCCTAGCACCGGCTCGCGGTCGGGCAGGTAACCTTCGGTGCCGCTCCAGGTGCGAATGGCCTGGGCGCCGGCCAGTGGCGGATAGAGTTCGACGGCGTTGCGCAGGATTTCCAGAATCGCTGCCTGACCCGGACGGGCCTTGGTCGGGTCCAGGGGAAAGCCCTGACCGCCACCCAGCACGCAGTTGCCCCGGGCGACCTGGCGGGCGTAGATACCGCCGCCCTCGACCCCGGTGCTGACGTCCATGAACATCGGCAGCGGCTCGGTGACCAGCATCGCCGGATGCCCTGCGCGCATTGGCACCGGCTCGCCGAACTGTTCAGCCAGTGCCGCCGCCCAGGCGCCTGCGCAGTTGAGCAGCCATGGCGCACGAAACGCCTGGCCGTCGGCGGTCCTCACGTTAAAGGCGTTGCCGTCATGACTGACGTCGATGACCTTGGCCTGTTCGAACACCTGAGCCCCGGCGCGCCGCGCTGCGTGAGCGAAGGCCGGGGAGACGATGCGCGGGTTGGCGTGGCCGTCGTCGGCGCACAGCGAGGCACCCACCGCCACATCACCGGCCCAGGCAAAGCGCGCCCGCAACTGGCTGTGATCGAGCAATTGCAAATCCAGCCCGAAGCCTCGAGAGGCCTGCTCGTAACTCACCAGTGCGGCCATGTCCTTGTCGCTGCGGGCCAGCTTCAGGTGGCCGGAGCGCAGGTATTCGCCGTCGATGCCGATCAGCGCCTGCAGATTGGCCCAGATCCCGTGGGCCCGCTGGGAAAGCGGTAACTGGGACAATGGCCGCCCCTGACGACGCACGCCGCCATAGTTGACGCCACTGGAGTGCGAGCCGAAGAAATCCCGTTCCAGCAACGCGACGCGCTGGCCGGCTCGGGCGAGAAACAACGCCGCCGAGCTGCCGACGATGCCGCCGCCGATGACCACCGCATCCACCTCGATCGGCAGGCTCATTGCTCCACCTCCACGCCGAAGGGCAGTGGCTTGATCGGCGCCTGTCCACGCAGACGTCCGACGCTGGCAATGTCCCGGCCCGAGGCCTGGGCGACGATCTCGGTCGCGGCCAATCCGCACATGCGCCCCTGACAGCGGCCCATGCCGACCCTGCACATGGCCTTGACCCGGTTGATCTCCCAGTGACCCTGCTCGACGGTGTGGCGGATGTCGCCGGCGCTGACTTCCTCGCAGCGACACACGGTCAGCTCATCAGGGGCTTTTGTTGCCCAGTCTTCGGGGAACGGGAAGGCGGTTTCCAGGCCGTGACGGAAACGCTCGATGGCTCCAAGTTTGCGTTGCAACCCGGCGCTGCGGGCCTGATCGATCTGATGCCCGCTGTCGGCCAGAAGCGTCAGCGCCGCCAGTTCGCCAGCCATCTCGGCGGCATCGGCGCCCATGATGCCCGCGCCGTCACCGGCCAGATAAACCCCCTCGACGCTGCTGCGCCCGCTGGCATCGCGTTGGGGTAGCCATGCGCGGTTGAGCCCGCTCCAGACGAATTCGCAGCCCAGCAGGTCAGCCAGTTGAGTTTCGCTGCGCAGTGCATGGGCAAAGCCCACGGCGTCGCAATCGAGTTCAACGATGTCCGCGCCGCGCTGCCAGTTCACGCCGGTGACGCGCTGCTCGCCCTCGATACTGTGTAGCTGCACGCCCTGATGCACCGGGATGCCCCGCGTGGTGAGCCAGGTGCGGTAGTAGATGCCCTTGGCCAGTGTCAGGGGTTGGCCGAGCAGCGCGGGAAAGGCGTGGGCCTGGGCCGACAGGGGCGAGCTGTCGAGCACGGCCACGACCTTGGCGCCGGCCTTGGCGTATTGATAGGCCACCAGATACAGCAGCGGCCCGCTCCCGGCAAAGACCACCCGCTCGCCAATGGCACAGCCCTGGAATTTGAGAGCGATCTGCGCCGCCCCCAGGCTGTAGACACCGGGTAGCGTCCAGCCTGGCACCGGCAATATGCGGTCGGTGGCGCCGGTGGCGACGATCAGTTGTTTGTACGGGACCTGAGCCGAAACGCCGTTGGGACCGTCGTTGAAGGTCAGGGTGTCGAGGGTGCGCTCCTCGGCGTTCCACACCAGGGTTTGCGGCCGGTAGTCGATGTCGGTTTGCAGGCGATCGAGGGTTGAATGCACCGCCTGCGCCTTGGCCGCTTCGAAGCCATACAAGGCTTTGGCGGGGCGTTTGAAGTTCGCCGGCTGGCGGCGATAGATCTGCCCGCCACCGCGCAGCCCCTCGTCGATCAGGCAAGGTTGCAGGCCATAGGCGACCAGCGTCTGCGCTGCCCGGATGCCGGCAGGCCCGGCGCCCACGATCACGATATCGCTGGTTTTCATAGGCTGCGCCCCGGCTCGCGAATAACGCAGTGGTCTGCCTCAAGCAGGGTCGAACAGGCGCGCACCCGGCGACCGTCGCCAAGCCGGACCCAGCAGTCCTGGCAGGCGCCCATCAGGCAGAACCCGGCCCGTGGGCTGGCGCTGAAATCACTGCCACGCAGATGCTCGCCGGCGGTCAGTACGGCGGTCAGCAGCGTGTCGCCGAGAAGGCCGGTGGCCGGCTGGCCGTCGAGGGTAAACGGCAGGACATCGCGGTCGGTTTCTGCCAGTCGTTTCAGCAATGCCATGGCGCTCTCTCTGTCAGGCAAAAACGCAATACGAGGGTGTTCATCAGTGTTTGCCCACCAGCACGCGGTCCAGGCCGTAGACCCGATCGAGAACGATCATGGTGGCGGCGGTGAGGGCGATGACCAGCGCAGACACCGCCGCCATCATCGGGTCGATGGATTCGGTGGCGTAGACGTACATGCGCACCGGCAGGGTCTGGGTCGAAGGCGAGGTGACGAAGATCGACAGGGTCACTTCGTCGAAGCTGTTGATGAACGCCAGCAGCCAGCCCCCGGCCACACCGGGCAGAATCATTGGCAGGGTGATTTGCCGGAACAGAGTGAAGCGGCTCGCACCCAGGGACTCGGCGGCCTGTTCGGCACTGCGGTCGACACCGATGGCGGCGGCGATCACCAGGCGCAGCACGTAGGGAGTGATGACCACCACGTGGGCGAACATCAGCCAGACAAAACTGCCGTTGACCCCCATCAGCGCGAACAGGCGCAGCATCGCCACCCCCAGCACCAGGTGCGGGATGATGATCGGCGACAGAAACAGGCCGTTGAGAAAGTCGCGGCCGGGAAACTGGTAGCGGGTGATCGCCAACGCCGCAGGCACCGCAATCAGCGTCGCCAGGGTTGCCGCCACCACCGCCAGGATCAGGCTGTTATAGAAGGCCTGAATGAAGTCGGCGCGCTCGAACACCGCTTCGAACCAGCGCAGGGAAAAACCGTCCCACGGCAGGCTCAGGGTGTTTTCCGGGGTGAAGGCCACCAGGCAGACCACCACCAGCGGCGCCAGCATGAAGACCACCACCAGGGCGTGAAAGGACAGGGCCAGAGGGCCGTTCTTGGACATCGGTCATTCCCCCAGGGATTTTTTGTAGCGGCTTTCCACCAGCCGGTTCCACGACAGCATCACCAACAGGTTGACCAGCAGCAGGGCCACCGCGATGGTCGCGCCCATGGGCCAGTTCAGTTCCGAGAGGTACTGGTCGTAGATCACCGTGGCGACCATCTTCAAGCGCCGGCCGCCCAGCAGCCCCGGAATGGCGAAGGAGCTGGCCGACAGGCCGAACACGATCAGCGTGCCGGACAGCACGCCGGGCATCACTTGCGGCAGCACCACCATGCGCATCACTTTGGCCTGGGTCGCGCCCAGGGACAGCGCCGCCTGTTCGGCGGACCTGTCGAGCTTCTGCAGCGAGGTCCACACCGGGATGATCATGAACGGCAGCATCACGTGGACCAGCGCCAGGATCACCGCGAACGGGGTGTACAGCAGTTTCAGCGGCCGCCCGCCGAGCGCCTGGATCGCCTGATTGACCAGGCCGTCGGCGCCCAGCAACAGACTCCAGCCAAAGGCGCGCACCACCACCGAAATGAGCAGCGGGGTGAGGATCAGAATCAGGAAAATCGACCGCCACGGCGCACCCATGCGGCTGAGGATGTACGCCTCGGGCACGCCGATCACCACGCACAGCAGGGTGACCAGCGCGCTGATCCAGAAGGTGCGGAAAAAGATCTCGTAGAAGTAGGAGTCGGTGACCAGGTTCAGGTATTGCGCCAAGGTCCAGGCGTCGCCCTTGACCCCGACTTCGTAGTCGAACACGTTGAACGACAGCACTAGGGTCAGCAGCAACGGCAGCACCAGCAGGCCGACGAACAGGGCCAGGGCCGGGGTTGATAACAGATAGCCGCGACCCGTGTCGCGCAACACGCCTGCGCCACTCATGCCGGCACCTCATCGGCGGTCAGCACCCGCAGCAGCTCGGCGGACCAGTCCAGCCCCACCACCATGCCTTCGTTGAACGGCGCGTCACCGTTGTTGCGGCGTACCACGGTCAGTTCGCCAATCGAGGTTTCCACGCGATACAGCCACTGGCTGCCGAGGAAATAGCGGGTGACGATCCGGCCTTGCAGGCGGCCTTTGTCGGCGTCCACCAGATCGATCTTCTCCGGGCGCAGGCTCAGGGTCAGTTCACCGTCGCCATGGGCTTCGCGTACCTGGGCCGCGCCGCTGTGATCGCGGTCGCCACGCAGCAGGTTGGCCTTGCCGACAAAGCCGGAAATGAACCGGGTGCGGGGATGTTCGTAGAGTTTGTACGGTTCGTCGATCTGGGTGATGCGCCCGGCCTGCATCACCACCACGCGGTCGCTGATCGACAGCGCTTCGGCCTGGTCGTGGGTGACCATCAGGGTGGTGATACCGACTTCGCGCTGGATGCGGCGAATCTCGAATTGCATCTCTTCGCGCAGGTTGGCGTCCAGGTTCGACAGCGGCTCGTCGAGCAGCAAGACCGGAGGCTCGATCACCAGCGCCCGGGCCAGGGCCACGCGCTGACGCTGGCCGCCGGACAGTTCGCGAGGGTAGCGCTCGGCGTGCTTGTCCAGGCGCACCAGTTCCAGCACCCGCGACACCCGGCGCTGGATATCGGCGCCCGCAACCTTGCGCATCTTCAGGCCAAAGGCGACGTTGTCGCGGACCGTCATGTGGGGAAACAGCGCGTAGGACTGGAACACCACGCCCAGGCCACGGCTGGCGGGTTTGGCGTGGGTGATGTCACGTCCGTCGAGCAGGATGCTTCCTGCGCTGACATCCACGAAGCCGGCGATCATTTGCAGGGTGGTGGTCTTGCCGCAGCCGGAGGGGCCGAGCAGGGAAACGAACTCGCCTTTGGCCACCGACAGATCAGTGGCGACCACCGCATCGACCGCGCCATAGCGCTTGCACAGTGCCTGGAGTTGTAGAAAAGCCATGACTGCTTCCACCTTTTTTGTCGTGCACACCTGGGGCGTGCGTTTTGTGTGGGCAGATGCGAAAAGAAAAACGTGCGTGCTGTTGCATGGACGCTGGCGCTCGATCGGGGTCGGCTACCGCTGTTATTCAAATCGCCCTGTGGACTGATCCTATGCCTGGGAATAGGATGGGCTCAACGATGAATTTCATTGAGCGAGTAGTATTTTCAAGTTTATGCGTTCAGTGGATTGATAAAGGTAAAACAGCAATATGAATTCCATTGAACGGAATAATGCCGAAAAAGAAACGGGTGTCGGTGCGGTGTCTCGGCTCTTCGCGGTTTTACGTTGTCTGGGCGATTGTCCGGAGGGTGGCGAGCGGGTCACGCAACTGGCGCAGCAGGTTGGCCTGTCGCAACCCACGACCCATCGCCTGCTGCGCAGCCTGGTGGACGAGGGCATGGTCGAGCAGGACGCCCGCAGCAAGCGTTATCGCTTGAGCCTTGAATTCTTCGCCCTGGCGGCCAAGGCCGGGCAGACCGGCAACCTGCGGGACGTGGTGCGACCCAGCCTGTTGCGGCTGTCGGCGTCACTGGGGGATTCGCTGTTCCTGCTGGCGCGCAGCGGTTTCGATGCGGTGTGCCTGGACCGCAGCGAAGGCCCGTATCCGATCCGCACCTTCACCGGTGACATCGGGGGCCGCGTGGCCTTGGGCGTAGGGCAGGGCAGCCTGGCGATTCTGGCGTTCCTGCCCGAGGAAGAACGCGAAACCGTGATCCGTTACAACCTGCCGCGGCTGCGGGACTTTCACCTCTATGACGAGGTGATGCTGCGCTCGGAGATCGATAACGTGCGCCGCCTGGGTTACGCCGCGCGCAACACCGGGGTGCTGGAGGGCATGGCGGGTCTTGCGGTGCCGATCCTCGACCGCGAAGGCCGGGCCGTGGCCGCACTCAGCGTGGCGACCATCAGCGACCGCCTCAACGCCGAACGCATGCCCACCGTAGTGGACATGCTCAAGCGCGAAGCCAGCGGCATCAGCCCGAAGATCAATCCCTTCGACCCCGTGCTGCGCCGGCCTTCGCAGGTGTTCGGGCAAAGGGAGTAGCGGTGATGCCCGTGGGCACGATCACCTATATTCTGACCAATTGATACCTGGTGTAACTAATCGTGAAACGCCACTTCGATGACATTCAACTGGGCAGCATCGAGCTGTTCTGCCTGGCCGCGGAGGCGGGGAGCTTCACTGCGGCCGCCCTGGCTGCTGGCGTCACGCCTGCGGCCGTCAGCCGCTCGATCTCCCGGCTGGAAGAGCGTCTGGGCGTGCGGATGTTCGTGCGCACCACCCGCAGCATTCGCCTGACCGACAGCGGCCGGCTGTACTTCGAGCAGTGCAACCAGGCCCTCGCGCAACTGATCGAGGCCGAGCGTCAGGTCTCGGGCCAGCAGCTCAAGCCCTCCGGGACGCTGCGCATGAGCATCCCCACCACCTACGGCCATCACCGCATCCTGCCGCTGTTGCCTGAATTTCGGCGTCGTTACCCCGAGGTGACGGTCGATATCAACCTGAGCAATCGCAACATCGACTTCGTGGCCGAGGGTTACGACATGGCGATCCGCGTGCGTACCCAGCCGGACTCGACCCTGATCGCTCGCAAACTGGAAGATGGCGCGCTGGTGCTGGTGGCCACGCCCGACTACCTGAAACGCGCAGGCACCCCGCAGACGCTGGACGATCTGGCCGACCATGACTGCATCCAGTACGAACTGCCGAGCAATGGCCGACGCATCCCCTGGCTGTTTCAGGAGAACGGCCAACTGCGGGACATCCTGGCCGAAGGCGGTTATTGCTGTTCCGACGACGTGCTGGGAGGCGTGACCCTGGCCAAAAGCGGGGCAGGCTTGTTTCAGGCCTATCGGTTCGTGGTGGAGAAAGAGCTGCGCGATGGCACGCTGGTTGAAGTGCTCAAGGCCAATGCCGGGCGCTCACGGCCGTTCACCTTGCTCTATCCCAGCAACCGGCACGTGCCGCTGCGCTTGCGGGCGTTCATCGATTATCTGAAAGAGTGTCAGGTGGCGTGGAGCGATTGATCCCGTAGGAGCGCGCTTGCCCGCGACAGCGTCAAGTCAGACAACATCGGTGGCAGGTCTGACGCGGTCGCGGGCAAGCGCGCTCCTACAGGGTTGCGACCACCTGTCGGATCTGTTCGATACACACTCAAGAACCCCGTCCCAGAGCCGATGCTTGTGCGTAAGCCCTGTGGTTTGACGTGATGTCAGACCCAGGCACAGGGAAGTGACACGCATGCAAACCTTCGGGCCATTCCCGAGGCTGTCCTCCCTGACGAGATTCCCCGTATGTCCAAATCCCTCAAATTGCAGATTCTGGCGCTGCTCAGCGGCAGCCTGGTGCTGGTGCTGCTGATCGCGCTGGCGTGCTTCCAGTTCCTGTCCAGCAACGTGCAGGCTTATCGCGGGTTGCTGGAAGGTCCGCTGCGTGCTTCGCAACTGGTCGATCAGGCCAACCTTCAATTCAAGATTCAGGTCCAGGAGTGGAAGAACGTCTTGCTGCGCGGCAAGCAGGCGGCTGACCGCGACAAGTTCTGGGGTCAGTTCGAGGATCAGGAGCGTCTGGTGCAGGATGCGCTGGGCAGCCTGAGCGCCATGAAAGGCCTGGATTCGGCGACCAGATCCCAGGTAGACAAACTGCGCGACGAGCACCGCGCGTTGGGCGTGGCCTACCGCAAAGGCCGCGATGCGTTCGTCGCTGCCAGCGGCGATCCGGTGGCGGGGGACCAGGCGGTCAAGGGCGTCGACCGCGCCGCGAGCGAGCAGATGAGCGAACTGGTGAGCAGCCTGCGCAAGCAGAGCGATCAGCAGTCTGCGGTCATCAGCAGCACCGCCGACCAGACCATCCTCATCGGTACGCTGGTGATGCTGGCTTCAGCGTTGCTGGTGGGCTGGCTGACCCTGTGGATGGTCAACCGCAATATCGTCGGCCCCATCAGCATGCTGATCGAATACGTCGCGCAATTGAGCCAGGGCCGCTTCAGTGATCGGGTCAACGTCACGCGTCAGGATGAACTGGGGCGTCTGGCGGTCGCCGCCAACGTGTTGCGTGATTTCCTCGCCGACACCTTCACGCGTCTCAAGCGCAGCACCACTGATCTGGACAGCGCCGGCGGCGAGCTCAAGGCCATTGCGGCGTTGATGGCCCAGGGCACCCACGAGCAGTTCGAGCGCACCGACCAGGTGGCCACCGCCATGACCGAGATGTCGGCCACCGCCCAGGAAGTCGCCCGCCATGCAGCCCAGGCGGCCAATGCCGCCGATGAAGCGGACCGCAGCTCCCAGGACGGCGGCAAGGTAATGAGCGCGACCATCACCTCGATCACCCGCATGCGCACTGAAATCAGCAACACTGCTGAGGTCATTCGCCGTCTGGAAAGTGACAGCGGCCGTATCGGCAAGGTGCTGGAAGTGATTCACGGGATTGCCGAGCAGACCAACCTGCTGGCCCTCAACGCGGCCATCGAAGCGGCCCGTGCCGGTGATGCCGGGCGTGGCTTTGCTGTCGTGGCCGATGAAGTACGCACCCTGGCCCAGCGCACGGCGGCGTCCACGGCGGAGATCAACCAGATCATCAACTCGGTGCAGACCGGCGCCATCGATGCTGCCCAGGCCATCGAAAACGGCCAGGCACGCAGCCAGGAAAGCGTGGAGCAGGTGACCCTGGCGGGCTCGTCCCTGCAACGCATTACCACGGCGGTCGAAGCCATCCGTGACATGAACCGCCAGATCGCCACCGCAGCCGAGGAACAGACCTCGGTGGCCGAAGACATCTCGCGCAACCTGACGGAAATCACCGCGATCGCCACCACCAACCAGAACAACGTGCAGCGCACGCAGACGGCGAGCAAAGACCTGCATGAATTGTCAGTGGGGTTGAACGACGTGATCTCGCGGCTCAGCGCCTAGATCCGGGAGGAACTCACAACCCCGTAGCAGTCCGGCTTGCCGGCGTCGGCGTCCTCAAGATCGCTCTCGCCGGCAAGCCGGACTGCTACGGTCCGCGTAAACCCTGTAGGAGCGCGCTTGCCCGCGACAGCGTCAGGTCAGACAACCTCGGTGCCAGGTCTGGCGCGGTCGCGGGCAAGCGCGCTCCTACAGGTCTGGTGCCTGGCGGAAAACCAGGGCCTTGAGGCCGCCGCCGGGTTCGGCATCGGCAAACTCCGGCGGGTTCTCCAGGCGTTGTTCAAAGCGCAACCCCGGCGCCTCACGCCCCATGCTTTCAATCAGAAAATCGGCACCCAGTGCCGGATCGTTCATGCAGGCCAGCACGCAACCGTCTGCGGTCAGCAACTCCGGCAGCTTTCTCAGCACACGCTGGTAATCCTTGGTCAGCAAAAAACTGCCTTTCTGAAACGACGGCGGGTCGATGATCACCAGATCGTAAGGCCCGCCGCTCTTGACCTTGCCCCATGACTTGAACAGCTCATGGCCGAGAAAACTCACCTTGCCCAGGTCATGACCGTTCAAGCGATGGTTGTCCCGACCACGACTCAAGGCCGCCCGGGACATATCCAGGTTGACCACGAAATCCGCACCGCCTTCGATCGCCGCCACGGAAAAACCGCAGGTGTAGGCAAACAGGTTGAGGATGCGCTTGCCCGAGGCATTGGCCCGCACCCAGTCGCGGCCATAGCGCATGTCCAGAAACAGCCCGGTGTTCTGCTTGCGGCCGAAATCCACCCAGTACCGCAGGCCGCCTTCGGTCAGCGCCCATTCGTCCGGCATCTCGCCCCGCAGCGCTTCGGTGAGGCTGTCGGGCAGGTAGCGATGTTGCAGCAACAAGGTATGGGCCTGGCTGCCGATCCACTCCGGCGACTGGCACAGCTCATCGAGCAACCGCTTCAAGGCCGCCAGCTCATCGGCTGCCGGTTCCTTGAACAGCGACACCAGCACCACGCCCTGCATCCAGTCTACGGTCAGTTGTTCCAGCCCCGGCCAGCGGCGGCCACGGCCGTGAAACAGGCGACGGGTTTCAGCGGGGGCGGCGGCGAGGGCAGTCAGCAGGTGCTGATTGAGGGTGTTCAGGGCGTCGGCATTCATCGGGTGGCGGCAGGTCGGCTGTGAAGAAGGGGCGGCATTCTAAACCCAATCAGCCCTTGAGCGTCTGCAAGGCTTCGAGAACCTGACGCAGTGCCTTGCCCAGCGGCTTGTCCTGGCGCAAGACGATTCCCAGCGTGCGCCGCAGCGGCGGCTGCAGCGGCATGACACGCAGCCCCCGACGATGATGTTCCCCGGCCACCGACATGCGCGGCACGATGCTGTAGCCCAGGCCTGCGCCGACCATTTCCTTGATGGCCTCGATGCTGCCCAGCTCCATCACCGGTTTGATCCGTAAACCGGCATGCAGATACCACTCATCGATCAGCAGCCGCGTGCTGCTGCCAGCCTCGAATACCACCAGCGGCAGTTCGATCAGCGCTTGAGGCGTGATGACGTCAGGCACCGCGTGGTGCTCGGCGCTGAATATCGCGACGAACTCGTCGTCCAGCAGCGGCGTGATCGACAGGCTGCGGCCCGATGCGGGGAGGGTGACCAGCGCCAGGTCCAGGCGGTTTTCCTCCACCGCACGCAGGATGCCATCGGTATTGCCGGTGCTGACGCGCACGTCGAGCGCCGGAAACTGGCGCCGCAGTTGCTGCAGGATCGGTGGCAGCAGATGGATGCAGGCCGTGGCACCGGTGCCGATGGCGACCTGACCGGCGACACCCTGAGCATGGCTGGACAGGTCAAGCAACGCGTCTTCGACCACCGCATCGATGCGGCCAATGTGCGTCAGCAACGTGCTGCCCGCAGAGGTGGGCTTGATGCGTTTGGCCACGCGCTCGATCAGGCGCAGGTTCAGACGCTCCTCCAACTGGCGGATGTGCAGGCTGACGGCGGGTTGGGTCAGGTTCAGGCGCTCGGCGGCGGCGGAAAAGCTGCCGTGGCGGATAACCATGGCGAAGCTGTGCAGATGGGTAAGGTTGAGCCGTTGCATGGCAAAGATTTACTTATGCTGACGATGACGAATCATAGCTTTGTTTTGAGTAGGGCGCGCCTCATCATTGCCTCACAACCTGTTTCTTGTACTGGAAGACCTCTCCATGCCCCACGACCTCATCCTGCGCGACGCCCGTGAAGACGACATGCCCACGGTACGTGAGATCTACGCCCATCACGTGATCCACGGCACCGCCAGCTTCGAACTGGAGCCGCCCACCCTCGCGCAGATCCTGCAACGCCGGGCGGATGTGGTCGGCCAGGGCCTGCCTTACGTGGTCGCCGAACGCGAAGGTGAAGTCGTCGGTTACGGCTACGCGACATTGTATCGGCCGCGTCCTGCATATCGTTTCACGGTCGAGGATTCCGTCTACGTGCGCGACGGCATGGCGGGGCTGGGTATCGGCCAGGCGCTGCTGGAGTTGATCGTCCAGCGTTGCATCGACGACGGCCGGCGGCAAATGGTGGCGGTGATCGGCAACAGCGAAAACACCGCATCGATCCGCCTTCACCAGCGCCTGGGCTTTCGGGTGGTCGGGGTATTCGAGTCGGTCGGTTTCAAGCATGGCCGCTGGCTGGACACGGTGCTGATGCAGCGCACCCTGGGCGAAGGCGACAGCTGTGTACCCTGCGGATAAACCCGCGCTCAGGGCGTGGGTGGTCTGGCGGCTGGGCATCGCGCAACTCATCAACTGGGGCACTTCGTTTTATCTGCTTGGCGCATTCGGCGAGGCAATGGCGAGGGACCTGGGGTTCAGCGGCCAGCAGGTATCTGCCGGCCTGTCGGTAGCGATGGTGGTGATGGGGCTGGTCTCGCCCTTGAGCGGCGGGCTGATCGAGCGGTTTGGCGGGCGGCGGATACTGCGTGCCGGCACGCTGATCAACGCCTCAAGCTGTGCCGCACTGGCCTGTGCGCCCCTGTCGCTGGCGGGTTTCTATGGGCTTTGGGCATTGCTGGGCGTCGGGATGCGGCTGTCGTTGTACGACGCATTGTTCGCCGCCATGGCGGGCCTGGACGGCGAACGTGCGCGCCCGGCCATGGTGCGGATCACGCTGCTGGGCGGCCTCGCCTCGGCGGTGTTCTGGCCTCTGGGGCATGAGTTGCAGGAACGCTGGGGCTGGCAGGGCGGATTGTGGTTGTACGTCGGGTTCATGCTGGTCAGCCTGGCGCTGGTCGGCGCGCTGCCCACCCGTCCTCATGCGGCAGCGATCAGGCCCCAAGGGCAGGTCGAGGAGGGCGACATATCCACACCATGGTCACGGCAATGCTTGTACGGCCTGGGCGTGACGCTCACTGGGGTATTGTCTGCCGGACTGGCGGCGCAGTTACCCGCGTTGCTCGGCGGCATGGGCGTGCCCGTCGGTCTGGTTGCGTTGTGGGGCATCGGCCAGACCTGCGCCCGCCTGACCCAAAGCCTGTTCGGCCGCAGGACGCCAGCGCTGTCGCTCAATCTGTGGGTGGGCATCGGGCTGCCGCTGTGCTTTGCGCTGGGCCTCGTGGCTCAGGGTCGAACAGCGCTGGCCTGCCTGTTCGTGTTCGGTTACGGCGCGCTGAATGGCCTGGCCACCTTACTGCGCGCCAGCCTGCCGTTCGAATTGTTCGACCACCGCCAGTACGCGCGACTGCAAGGGCGGCTGGTCGCGCCGGGGTTCATTCTGGCCGCCTTCGCGCCCTGGTGTTTTGCCGCCGTGCGTGACCACTCAGGGGATCGGGCCGTGCTCGGGCTGGCCTTGTCCATCGGTGTCGTCAGCCTGCTCACGGCGCTGCTGCTCGGGCACATTGTCCGCACTCAGGGTCTCGGGCACGGCCAGCCACAGCAGCAGGAAAGCCGCCGCAGCAATGGCGGCCAGGGTCAGGAAGGCGGCGCTGTAACCAGCGGCTTCGACCACCCAGCCTGCGAGCCCGTTACTCAGCGCAGCGCCCAGCCCGAAGACCGTTGAAATCGCCCCTAGGCTGACATTGAAACGGCCGGTGCCCTGGGTCAGGTCCTTGACCACCAGCGGCAACAGCGCGCCAAAGGCGCCGGCGCCGATGCCGTCGAGCAACTGCACGCCCACCAGCCAGTACGGGTTGTCCGACAGCACGTACAACACCCCGCGCAGCGGCAGGATGATGAAGCCTGCCAGCAGCAGCGGCTTTCGCCCCCAGTCGTCGGCTTTGGCGCCCACCAGCCATGCCACCGGCACCATCACCAGTTGCGCGGCGACGATGCAGGCGGAGGTAAGCGGGGTCGCCAGGTGCACGTCGATCTGCGACAGCTTCTGGCTGACCAGTGGCAGCATGGCGGCGTTGGCCAGATGGAACAGACCGCAGCAGATGGCGAAGGTCAGCAGCGGTCGATGGCTGAGCAGCAGGGCCAGCCCGGAAGGCTGCTCGTGGGACTGTTCATGGTCCGGGTTGAAGCCCCGGGCCACGTCGTGATCGATGGCGCTGGCGTCCACCAGGGCCACGGCAACGATGCTCGCCAGCGCCATGAAGGCCATCAGGTAAAACACCGCAATCGGCCCGAACAGCCAGGAAAATCCGCCAGCCAGCAGGGCTGCGCAGGCGTTGCCGGCATGGTTCCACGTCTCGTTGCGCCCGGTGCGGCGGGTGAATGCCTTGGGACCGGTGATCCCCAGGGAAATCGCGGCGATGGCCGGGGCGAACACCGAGCCTGCGATGGCGCTCAGTGCCTGGGTAACCAGCACCCAGGTGAAACTGTGGATGAACGGCAGGACCAGGCAACCGGCCGTCACCAGCAGCGCGGCGACGATCACCACCAGGCGCTTGCTGCGGGTGCGGTCAATCAGCGCACCCGCTGGCGTCTGGGTGACCAGAGCGGCTATACCTGCCAGGGTCATGACCAGGCCAATGCTGGCAGGGTCCCATTTGTGAACGGCCAGCAGGTAGATCGCAAGGTAGGGCCCGAGCCCGTCGCGAACATCGGCCAGGAAGAAGTTCAGACCGTCCAGTGAACGGTTGTTGCGCACGTCGGACGGGCTGTTCAAGGTCGGTCTCTGCCAGTGGGGCGCGTTGCCGGGTCGGCTGCCGCTCTTGGCTAATGACCCGGCGGCGCATGCTTCGTTCGCTGGCGTTGCAAGAGTTTGTCTGATGCACTGTTGCAGCTTTGGTAAGGGACTTTATTCACCTGCCATTTGAATCGGGGCCGGGGCAGGCATAAGCTTCGCGCCATTGAACCTGCGCACCTTCAGGTGCTGCGGTCGTTTTCGTACACTTTTTTCAGGAACTGCCATGTCCAGTCTGTTTCCCGCCGCTCGTCCACGTCGCCTGCGCAGCAATGCCAACTTCCGCGCGTTGTTCCAGGAAACCGAATTCACCCTGAACGATCTGGTGCTGCCGATATTCGTCGAAGAAGAAATCGATGACTTCGTGCCAATCACCAGCATGCCTGGCGTGCGCCGCATCCCGGAGAAGAAACTGGCCGAGGAAATCGAGCGCTATGCCCGCGCCGGGATCAAGTCGGTGATGACCTTTGGCGTGTCGCACCATCTGGACGCCAGCGGCAGCGACACCTGGCAGGAGAACGGCCTGGTCTCGCGCATGTCGCGGACCATCAAGGACGCGGTGCCGGAGATGATCGTGATGTCGGACACCTGCTTCTGCGAATACACCGACCACGGCCACTGCGGTGTGATGCACGGTGCCCACGTCGATAACGACGCCACCATCGAGAACCTCGGCAAGCAGGCCGTCATGGCGGCCCGTGCCGGTGCCGACGTGATCGCGCCCTCGGCGGCGATGGACGGCCAGGTTCGCGCCATTCGTGCGGCGCTGGACGCGGCAGGCTTTCATCAGACGCCGATCATGGCCTATTCGACCAAATTCGCGTCCTCGCTGTACGGGCCGTTTCGTGAAGCCGGTGGTTCGGCGCTCAAGGGCGACCGCAAGAGCTATCAGATGAACCCGATGAACCGCCGCGAAGCCCTGCGCGAGTCGCTGCTGGACGAGGCCGAAGGCGCCGACGCGCTGATGGTCAAGCCGGCAGGGGCTTACCTGGACATCATCCGCGACATCCGCGAAGCCTCGAACCTGCCGCTGGCGGCATATCAGGTCAGCGGCGAATACGCGATGATCAAATTCGGTGCCCAGGCCGGTGCCATCGACGAAGGCCGCGTGGTCCGCGAGAGCCTGGGCGCGATCAAACGCGCAGGCGCGGACCTGATCTTCACCTACTTCGCGATGGATCTGGCGCTGGAAGGGATCTGATCCCGTAGCAGTCCGGCTCGCCGGCGTAGGCGGTCTCAAGGTCGTCCCGCGGGCAAGCCCGGCTGCTACTTCGCCCGCCGGCGTACGCTGAATGTGTGGTCGCCTCATGACCCGTAGCAGTCCGGCTTGCCGGCGTCGGCGGTCTCAAGGTCGTATCGCGGTTTCTACAACTGCCAGCCCTTGCTCGCCTCGCCGAGCATTTCCTGGATCAGCACGCTGAACCGCTGGCTCAGCAAGCTTTGCGGCCTGTCTTCGGGCAGCATCAGGTAGGTCGAGAAGCGGATCTGCGGCAGGAATGGACGGGTCTCGATCCCCATGTGCAGGTATTCCCGCGCCACCATGGGGCTGACGATACTCACCCCCAGCCCCAGCGCCACCAGCGAGCAAACGGTCGCGGCGTAGGGCGTTTCGACGTTCAGTTTGCGGTATTCCCGATCTTCGGCGAACACCCGGTCGACCCGTGTACGCGAACCGTCGTTCAGCGACAGCGAAATGAACTCCTCGCCGTGTAGATCCTCCGGCTTGATCGACGACAGTTCGCTCAGCCGATGCCCCTTCGGAAACACGCATACCCCCGGTACATCGCAGATCTTCTGGGTGCTCACCCCCGGCATGTCCTCGCCCACATAGGACGCCAGCCCCACATGGCAGAACTGCGAAGCTGCCCAGTGAGCGACCATCGGCGAGTCGCTGGTGTGGATCGAAATCGCGGCTTCGGGATTTTCCTGGCGAAAGCGCTGGATGACCCTGGGCAAGACCGTCAGTGACAGCGACGGCACTGCAGCGATGCGCAGTTGGCCCGTCCCGCCACGGCGAATGTTCTGCGCCGACCGTTCCAGGCTCTGCAAACCGATGAACGCACGCTCAACGTCGGCGAACAGCGCCGCACCTTCATCCGTAGGCAAAAGCCGCCCACCCACGCGCTCGAACAATTTGAAGCCGCTGCCGCGTTCAAGCTGAGCGATCAACCGGCTGACGTTGGGTTGCGAGGTGTGCAGCGACTCGGCTGCTGCGGTCATCGAGCCGCTCAACATCACGGCGCGGAAAGCTTCGACTTGTTTGAAGTTCATGGCAGGCCATATCAATTCGGTATGGGTGACCAATGTATTGTCATTTGTTGGCATGAGCCAGAGGCTTTATAACTGTTTTCGACATCGATAGTTCGCGCAGACGAACACGGTGGCCCGGCATCTGTGTCTACCCGGCATGGCGTGGCAAACCCCGCTGAGCTCTTCCTTGAAGTCTGCCCTTGAAATCTTTGCGTGGCGCCGCGTTGCGGGGCACCTCGCTGATCGTCTACCAGGAGGCATTATGTCGTTTTCGTTGAAGTTCCTCGTTCGTGCTCTGGCTTTCTCATCTGTTTCCCTGGCAGGGATGGCGCAGGTTCATGCGGCCGATCTGCCGCCGGTACCCGACGAAATCAAGGAGGCCGGGCAATTGCGCGCCGGTGTGCGCTGCGACCAGCCTCCCTATGGCTTCCAGGACAGCAGCGGCGACTACGCGGGCGTCGAAGTCGAAATGTCCAAACAGATCGCGCTGTGGGCGCTGGGCTCCAGGGACAAGGTAAGCTTCACCTGCGTCACCGCCGAAAACCGCGTGCCACAGCTGATCGGACGCAAGGTCGACTTTCTCATCGCGACCCTGGGCGTGACCCCTGAACGGCAGCGGGTGATCGACTTCACCACGCCTTATCGCTGGGGGGCGAGCGACGTGGTAGTGAAGAAGGACAGCCCGATCAGGTCCATCAAGGACCTCAACGGCAAGACCCTGGCCACCCTCAAAGGCTCGGTGCAGGCCAAGTGGTTCGAAGATCACATGCCCGAGGTCAAGACACTGCGCATGAACAGCGCCGCCGATGCCCTGCAGACCTTTCGCCAGGGTCGGGCCGACGCCTACACCCACGATGCTGCAACCCTTGTGGTAGTGGCTGCCAACGACGGCGACGCCCGCCTTATCAACGAGCCGTTCCAGATTTCCGACGCCGCCATCGGGGTGCGCAAGAACGATGAACCATTGCGTGACTACCTGAGCGCTGCGGTGGCGAAGATGCACGAGGAGAAGCTGTTCGGCGGTTGGGTGCGTCAGTACGTGCCGCAGAACATCCAGAGCTACTACCTGAGCGTCTTCGAGCAGGCCAAGCCTGCTGAAAAACTCTGATCGGGCGCCGTCATGGATTTTGATTTCAATTATCTGTTGGCCCAGTGGCCAGCCTTGCTCGACGGCGTGCTGATGACGCTACGAGTGTCACTGCTGGCCATCGGTTGCTCGCTGCTGATCGGCGTTTTCGGTGGCGCGGTGCGGGCCTTCCGGATTCCGTTTCTGGCCCAGGCCGTGGTGCTGTACGTGGAGCTGATCCGCAACACGCCGATCCTGGTGCAGCTGTTCTTCATTTTCTATGGCCTCCCGGCCGTCGGCCTCGAGTTATCGCTGTTCTGGTCCGGTGTGCTGTGTCTGTCGCTGTGGGCCGGCGCCTATCAGGTGGAGAACATGCGCGGTGGTCTGGCGACGGTGGAGAACAAGATGCGCGAAGCGAGCATGGCGTTGAGCCTCAAGCCGCACCAGTACTTCTATCTGGTGGCCTTGCCGATTGCCTTTCGCACCAGCTTGCCAGCGGTGCTCAACACGGCGATCTCGCTGCTGAAAAACTCGTCCTACCTGCAAGCCATTGGTCTTGCGGAGTTGACGTTCGTGGCGGTCGACCGGATCGCCACCGACTTTCGGGCCATCGAGATGTTCAGCGCGATCTGCGTGATGTACCTGATTCTGGTGGCGATCCTGTCGCTTGCGACCGGACGCCTGTCGGCCCACCTGCAACGTCCTTTCAGGCACTGAGGCCAGTATGAATTTTCTGATCGAAAACTGGGGTTTCGTGCTCAAGGGACTGTGGATGACTGTACGCCTGGCGCTGGTGATCCTGCTGTTCACCACGATCATCTCGACGGTGTTCGGCGTGCTGGCGACCCTCAAGAATCGCCTGCTGTGGTGGACGATCCATGGCTACGTGGAGCTGTTTCGTTCGATTCCGCTGATCGTCAACGTGTTCTTCATCTTCTTCGGCGCGCCGATGTTCGGCCTTGATCTGAGCCCCTTTGCCGCAGTGGTCACAGGGCTCACGTTGTGGGGAAGTGCCAACGGCATCGAGATCGTGCGCGGTGGGCTTGAGTCGGTGAACCGCCACCAGTGGAAGAGCGCATGGACCCTGGGCCTGCGCCCCTGGCAGATCTATCTGCACGTGATTGCCCCGCAATCGATGAAGGCGATCCTGCCGGCCTACACGGGCTTGCTGACCATGCTGGTGCAGGCCACCTCGCTGGGAGCGCTGGTTGGAGTGGGCGAGTTTCTCAAAGTTGGCCAGATCATCGTCGAGCGCTCCACCGTGATGACGGGGGTGAGCCCCGCGTTCGCGGTCTATGGCCTGGTGCTGGTGGTGTATTTCGTTATCTGTTCGCTGCTGAGCTGGCTCAGCCGTTATCTCGAGCGTCGCCTGGGTCGTCCGGCGATGCGCGTTACTCGTGAAGGGGTTTGAACATGCAAGAATCCAAAGTCAGTCGTCGTTTGAAAGAAGCCACCGCCCCCGAGGTCAACGAGTTCATCTACCGGCCTCGTCTGGAAGGCTTCGCCGATGGTTTTCTCAACCTGGGCAACGTCAACAAGGCGCACATCGTGATGCTCGCCGAGCAAGGCCTGATCCGCGGAGAACATGCCACTGCCCTGGCCAAAGGGGTGCTGGACATGGAAGCGGCGGGGCCGGCGATGGTCACGCTGGACCCCTCCCGCGAGGACGCTTATTTCAACTATGAAGCGCACCTGATCGAGCAGATCGGCACCGATGTCGGCGGCCGCCTGCACACCGGTCGCAGCCGTAATGACATCCTCGCCACCCTGGACCGCATGCGCTGCCGTGAAGTGCTCATGGCCCTGATCGATGCGCTGATCCAGGCCCGCCAGACTGCGCTGAACAACGCCGAGGTGTTCGCCGAGGTGGTGATGCCCGGTTACACCCATCTGCAACCGGCGCAGCCGATCACCTACGGTTATTACCTGTCGGCGGTGGAACAGGCTCTTGAGCGTGACTGTAAACGCCTGAGCCAGACACTCGAATCGATGAACCAGAGCCCGCTGGGGGCCGCTGCCTTCGCCGGTACGCCGTTCGACATCGACCGGGCACGCACCGCAGAACTGCTGGGCTTCGACGGTTTTCTCGACAACGCACTGGATGCCGTGGGCTCCCGTGATTTCATTCTGGAAAGTCTGTCGCACTTGAGCTTGCTGTCGGTGTTCTGGAGCCGGGTGGCGCAGGACTACTTTGTCTGGAGCACCCACGAATTCAGCCTGTTCGACTTCCCGGACAGTGTCGCGGCGACGTCGAGCATCATGCCGCAGAAGAAAAACCCGACGGTGCTCGAGTATCTCAAGGGTCGCACCGGGCATATCGTGGGCCTGTTGATGGCCGCGAGCGTGACGGTCAAGGGCAGCAATTTCTCCCACACCGGGGACGCCAACCGCGAGGGCACGCGGGGGTTCTGGGAGGCCGCCGAAGAAAGCCTGCGTTGCCTGAAACTGCTGGAATTGGTGCTGCGTACCGCAACTCCGAACGCCGAACTGGCAAGCCGCCGGGCAGGGGAAGACTTCTCCACGGCCACGGGTCTTGCCGACCTGATCGTGCGAGAAGCCGATCTGTCATTCCGCGAAGCGCATCATATCGTCGGCGCTGCGGTACGCATGGCGATGGACGCAGGCTTGCCAGCCCATCGCATCGATACCGCAATGGTTGACCTGTGTGCCCGCGAGCAGTTGGGCCACGCTCTGAATCTGCCTGCCGACAAGGTGCGCGAGTGCCTGGACCCGACTGCCAACGTGCAGTCGCGCAACTCGGCTGGCGGGCCGGCGTTGTCCTCGTTGCTGCCCAGCCTGGCCCGTGCCAATGCGCGTCTGCACCAGGAGCGCCAGGCCAATCAGGCCCGTCGTGATCGGCTGCTGGCGGCCCAGGACAAGCTTCAGGCGGCTACCCGCGCGCAGGCCGGCCTATGAAACCGATGCTGACAGTGCGCGGGCTGCACAAGCATTTCGGCTCGGTGGAGGTGGTCAAGGGTGTCGACCTGGACGTGGCGCAGGGCGAGGTGGTGGTGATTATCGGGCCCAGTGGTTCGGGCAAGTCGACCTTCATTCGCTGCCTCAATAGCCTGGAAGAACCGTCGGCAGGCAGCGTGGTGGTCGATGGTGGCGACTCGGTTCGCGCCGACGACCGCAAGGCCATGGCGCGACTGCGTGAAGACATCGGCATGGTGTTTCAGGATTACACGCTGTTTCCGCACATGACGGTGATGGCGAACATGATCCTGGCTCCGGTCAAGGTCAAAGGCGTGAGCAAGACCGACGCCCGGGCCAGCGCGCTGGCTTTGCTTGATCGCGTGGGTTTGAAGCACAAGGCCGATGGCTATCCGGGCGAGTTGTCCGGCGGGCAGCAACAGCGGGTGGCGATTGTTCGTGCGCTGGCGATGAAACCGCGCCTGTTGCTGTTCGATGAGCCAACCTCTGCCCTGGACCCGGAGACAGTGGGTGAGGTACTCAGCGTGATGAAGGGCCTGGCCGCAGAGGGTATGACCATGATCGTGGTGACCCATGAAATGGGGTTTGCCCGGGAGGTGGCGGATCGCGTAGTGTTTTTCGATGGCGGCAAGATCGTCGAAATGGGCCCGCCAGCGCAGGTGTTCTCGGCACCAGAACATCCACGCACGCGGCAGTTCTTGCAGAGCGTTTTGCATTGATACCCATCGGTCCAATCCTGTAGGAGCGCGCTTGCCCGCGACGGCGGTGTTTCAGTCTCGAATCTGGGGACTGACACACCGCCGTCGCGGGCAAGCGCGCTCCTACAGGTCGGTGTTCAATCCGAGAAGTCGGTGTTCAATTCGAGAGGTCGGGGTCCGCGTTGAACCCCTCGGCCAGGTAATCCACGAACGCCCGCACCCGCGCCGACTGCCTGCGGTTGGCCGGGAGCAGGGCGTGGATGGGCAGGGCCGAAGGTGTCAGGGCCGGCAGCACTTGCACCACCCGACCCAGTGCAAGGTCCCGGTGATACAGCCATGTCGGCGACAACGAAATCCCCAACCCGCTGAGCACCATCTGCCGGATTGCCTCGCTGTTGTTGCTGCGCACATTGCCTTTTACCTGCACGTGATACTGCCCCGCATCGAACACCCAGGTGTCGAAATCGGCCAGCAGGTTGAACAGGATGCAGTTGTGCAGGCTTAGCTCCTCAGCCGTCTGTGGCGTTCCATGACGCTCAAGATAATCGGGCGCCGCGACCAGTAACCGCCGGGTCAGGCCGATCTGCCGGGCGATCAGGCTGCTGTCCTTCAGTTCGCCAATGCGGATCGCCACGTCCATGCCTTCGCTCACCAGATCGACGTTCTGGTCGCTGAGCAGCAAGTCCACCGTGACCTCGGGATAGCGCTCAAGAAACCCCTGCAACCTGGGGGGCGATCTGCAAGCGGCCAAAGCTCACCGAGGAGGCAATGCGCAACGGTCCCGCGACGGCCTCCCGGCCCGTCTGGAAACTGTGCTCTGCGTTGTCCACCGCCGCGAGGATCTCCCGGCACTGTTTGTAATAGCGGGTGCCCTCATCGGTCAGCGATAACTGACGGGTGCTGCGGGCGATCAGCCGGCCGCCCAGGCGTTTTTCCAGTGCGTTGATCTGTTTGCTGACGGTCGGCTGGGTTGTGCCAAGCTCCCTGGCGACGGCCGAAAAACTGCCGCGTTCGACTACCCGCACGAACATGGCCATGGCTTCGAGGGTGTCCATCGCGGGGCTCATTTAGTCAGATTCTGGAATAAGTACTATAGGCATTTATGGTCTTATTGGCATCAAGGCGTAGCGGCAAACTCTGTTCATCGCCTCGCATCGAGGCCGCTGAATCAGGAAAGCCGCCATGAGCACCATGCAAGCCGTCGTCGCCGTCGAACACAATGCCCCATTTGAACTGCACACTCTGGACATGCCCGAGCCCGGTCCTGGCCAGGTGCTGGTGCAAGTCATGGCCAGCGCAGTCAACCCGCTGGACACCAAGATTCACGCAGGCAAGGGCGGCCATGCCCGGCAACCCTTGCCCGCCGTGCTGGGCATGGACCTGGCCGGCGTGGTGGCAAAGCTCGGTGCAGGTGTCAGCGCTTTTGCGGTCGGCGACGAGGTGTTCGGCATGGCCGGTGGCATTGGTGGCAATCAGGGCGCGCTGGCGCAGTACATCGCCGTGGACGCCGACCTGCTGGCCCGCAAGCCGCGCAACCTGAGCATGCGTGAAGCGGCTGCCTTGCCGCTGGTGTTCATCACGGCGTGGGAAGGGCTGGTGGACCGCGCCAATGTGCGCAGCGGTCAGACCGTGCTGGTGCATGGCGGCGCCGGTGGGGTCGGGCATGTGGCGGTGCAGATCGCCAGAGCGCTCGGAGCCGAAGTCTTCGCCACCGGTTCCGCCCACAGCCTGGCGACCATCGAAAGCTTTGGCGCCACGGCCATCGACTACCGCGCCAGCAGCGTCGAGCAATACATGGCCCGGCACACCGCCGGCGAAGGCTTCGACGTCGTTTACGACACAGTCGGCGGCGCGACCCTGGACGATTCCTTCGCCGCTGCCCGCACCTACACCGGCCACGTGGTCAGTTGCCTGGGTTGGGGGGAGCACAAACTGGCGCCATTGTCGTTCCGGGCCGCCACCTATTCAGGGGTGTTCACGCTGCTGCCGCTGCTCACCGGCAAGGGTCGCAAGCACCACGGCGAGATCATGGCCCAGGCCACGCGCATGGCCGAAGCGGGACAACTGCGCATACTGCTGGACGATCAGCGTTTCACCCTGGCAACGGTCCATGAAGCCTACCAGCGTGTAAGCAGTGCAATCGCCAAGGGCAAGGTGGTGATCGATATCGCGTGAGCGGCTCAGGCCGTCGCAGTCTGCCCTGGTGCGTCATGGTCAGGCTGCGCGTCACGCCAGGCATCGAGCCCGCCGACCAGCGCCTTGCCCCGCGTCAGCCCGTGGGCGCTCAGCTTTTGCGCCAGCAATGCCGCCGACAGCTCGTTGGGGCAGGCGCAGTAGAACACCATGTCGACGTCGCCCAGTTGCTCGACCCAGGGCTGCAGCGGTTCTTCAAGGCTGATCGACACTGCGCCGGGGATGCCTTCGACGATTGCACTGTGGAATTTGGGCCGCACGTCGATGACCACCGGCGCATGGTCGCTGTCTTGCAGGGCCAGCAACTGCGGGACAGTGATGCGTGGCACCTGGGAGGTGCGGGCCAGCAAGCGGCGGCGCTTCCAGTACTTCCAGGCAATGAACAGCAGCAACGCGACCGCAGCACCGCCAATGGCCAGCGGCAGGTAGCCACTGAGCCAGTCCAGCATCGGGATCAGCGCGTCGGTAAACAGCATCCCCAGCAGCAGCGCAGAGCCTGCCCAGATGAACGAGCCCGCCAGCGAATAACGCATGAACACCCCAAACGGTGTGGCGTTCATGCCCGCCACCGTGGTCACCAGCGCACCGGCACCGGGCAGGAACTTGGACAGCAGCATCGCCCGAGGCCCGACCCGGTCATACACCGTCAGGCCCTGGCGAATGCAGGTGTCCTGGGAGAGGGAAATCTTGCAGATGGTTTTCAGCAGGACGCCGCCATAGCGTTTGCCCGCCCAGTACCAGAGGGTATCGGCGATCAGGCAGGCGAGCATCGCCACCAGCACGCCCGCGCCCAGCAGCGGTTTGCTCTGCATCGCCAGGGCGCCGGTGACGATCAGCGTCGGGTAGGCCGGCACCGGCAGCCCGATCTGCTCCAGTAGCACATTGACGAACACCAGCAGCAGGCCGTGGGTTTCGTTCAGTTGCTGGAGTTCGTTCATGGCAGGCACCGGGCGTTGAATCGCGGGCAGGAAAAAGGGGTGTCAGTACCGTGGCCTGAACACCCCTTCGTGTCAACGCTGTTTATCGCTCAGCGAAGAGGCCGGTCAGCGCAAGCGCTCGATGGCCGCAGCGACACCGGCGCCGTAGGCCGGGTCGGCCCCGTTGCAGTTGTCGATGTGGCGCTGCTGGACCGCTGCCGAAGCGCCGCTGATCGCCCGCGCGGTGTTGTCGAACAGCACCTGTTGCTGCTCGGCCGTCATCAGGCGGAACAGCGCGCGTGGCTGGGAATAGTAGTCATCGTCGTCCTTGCGGAAGTCCCAGTTCGCGGCGGCGCCGTACAGCTCAAGGGGCGGTTCGGAGAAGTCCGGCTGCTCGACCCACGCGCCCTTGGTGTTGGGCTCGTAGCCGATGGTGCCGCCAGCGTTGCTGTTGACACGCATCTGGCCGTCGCGGTGGTAGCTGTTGACCGGGCATTTGGGCGTGTTGACCGGAATCTGGTGGTGGTTGACCCCCAGGCGATAGCGCTGGGCGTCGCCGTAGGAGAACAGCCGGCCTTGCAGCATCTTGTCCGGCGAGAAGCTGATGCCGGGCACCACGTTGGCCGGGTTGAACGCGGCCTGCTCGACGTCGTGGAAATAGTTGTCCGGATTGCGGTTCAACTCCAGGGTGCCGACTTCGATCAGCGGGTAGTCGGCGTGCGGCCAGACCTTGGTCAGGTCGAACGGGTGGACCTTGTAGCTGTTGGCTTCCTGTTCGGGCATCACTTGCACGAACAGTTTCCACTGCGGGAAGTCACCGTTCTCGATGGCGTCGAACAGGTCGCGCTGGTGGGTTTCACGGTCGCCGGCCACGGCGGCAGCGGCTTCGGCGTCGGTCAGGTTCTTGATGCCTTGCTGGGTCTTGAGGGTGAACTTGACCCAGAAGCGCTCGTTCTGCGGGCTGATGAAGCTGAAGGTGTGGCTGCCGAAACCGTGCATGTGACGGTACGACGCCGGGATGCCACGGTCGCTCATGACCACGGTCACCTGATGCAGGGCTTCGGGCAGCGAGGTCCAGAAATCCCAGTTGTTTTCGGCGCTGCGCAGGTTGGTGCGCGGGTCGCGTTTGACCGCATGGTTCAGGTCAGGGAATTTCAGCGGGTCGCGCAGGAAGAACACCGGGGTGTTGTTGCCCACCATGTCCCAGTTGCCTTGTTCGGTGTAGAACTTCACCGCAAACCCGCGAATGTCACGCTCGGCATCGGCCGCGCCGCGCTCACCGGCCACGGTCGAGAAGCGGATGAAGATGTCGGTCTGCTTGCCGATCTGCGAGAACAACCGGGCCTTGGTGTAGCGGCTGATGTCGTGGGTCACGGTAAAGGTGCCGAAGGCGCCGGAACCCTTGGCGTGCATGCGACGCTCCGGGATCACTTCGCGGTCGAAGTGCGCCAGTTTCTCCAGCAGCCAGACGTCTTGCAGCATCAGCGGGCCGCGTGGGCCGGCCGATTGCGAGTTCTGGTTGTCAACGACGGGTGCACCCGCCACGGTGGTGAGTTTATTCATTGTCAGGCTCCGGTTTGGGACGGCTAGTCTTGCTCGATCAACTGTATTTTTATTGGACGCGTGTGCGTCTTTTTCCTTGTTGCAGATGGCGCGTTCGTGTCCGAACCCGCCAGCTAGAGGGCTTCGAAACTCAGGCAGCGTAGTCGTTCATAAAAAAAGCGCCCTGTCCGGGCGCTAAAGGAGGAGAGAACAGCACGCGATTTGAATCAGAAGCGGTAACTCTGGGCCGTGGTAAACGCCGCAATGCCCGGGCTGTGGGCCCACACCTCCATGGTCGAGAACCAGGTGTTGGGGCGCGGCGGCTGGCGACACTCGCTGGTAAACGAGGCGCCGGAAGGGATGTCCAGCTTGATCTTGCACACCAGTTGATTGGTGCGGTACAGCAGCTCGCTGACCAGGTTGGCGGTGGCGTAATCCCCTGCATCCACGGCCCGGTCCATGAAGCCCTGGGCCTGTGCGGTGAGGGTGGTCAGGTGTTGCGCCAACTGATGAATCTCCTTGAAGCACTCACGAAAGCCGGGGGCCTGTTCGGCGTCGGCCAGCGGCGCGGCGGTCAACCGGGCCTGGGTCACTGTGCCGTTGAGCATCTGCATGCGGCTTTCGAGGAAAGTCACGAATTCCCGGGTCGACTGATCCAGATCCTTGAACAGCTCCTTGATCGCCTGATAGTTCAGGCTGCGCAGGCGCCAGCGCACTTCCCGGGCAAAGCCACCGGCCTGTTCGGCGGTTTCGCGATGGGCGTCCAGCAACTGGAGAAACAGCTCACGCTCCTGGCCGTGCAGGGTGGTGTACAGCCCGTGGGCATCGGCGGCGAACTCGGCGTTGAGTCCTGGCTTTGGATCGACATCGGCAAACATGGCGAATCTCCTCGACGTGTGCTTCGACGGCCTGTCCGGTACGGTGTGCATCCCACGGCTTTGAGAGAGGTCTGGCCTGCATGACAGGAATGGCTCCAAGGTATTACTGCCGGCGCAGCGCGTCACTTGTACCTTGGTACCGGGAGGCGATACACAGGTGTTGGCAGGGCATACTTTGGTTTGTGGTGGCTCTGCGTTGACGAGCTCACTCCTACAGGTTCGCGTCTGGATTGGGCCCACGGCCCGCACCGAGGGTCATCACTGCCCTGTCTTGAACAACACCGCCTGTTCGCTGTACCGATCGGCAAACAACTGCTTGAGTTGCCCGACCTTGGGCAGGTCGTTGATGACGATGTACGGATACGTCGGGTGGGTGGTGAGGAAGTTCTGGTGGTAGTCCTCGGCCGGGTAGAAACCGTTGTACTTCTCGATTTTCGTTACGATGGGCGCGTTGAAGGATTTGGCAGCGTCCAGCTGGGCGATGTAGGCCTGGGCCACCGCTTGTTGCTCGGGGCTTTCGGGGAAGATCGCCGAACGGTACTGAGTGCCGCTGTCCGGGCCCTGGCGGTTGAGTTCGGTGGGGTTGTGGGCGACCGAGAAGAAGATCTGCAAGAGTCTGCCGTAGCTCACTTTCGACGGGTCGAAGGTGATCTCCACCGACTCGGCATGCCCGGTATCGCCATCGCTGACACGCTCATAATGCGCGGTGTCGGCCTTGCCCCCGGCGTACCCGGAAACCACTTTGGTGACGCCCTGCACATGCTGGAATACCCCTTGCACACCCCAGAAACAGCCACCGGCCAACACCGCGGTTTCGCTGCCGGCGGTGCTGACGATTTCGTCTTTCTGCGGCGGCGCGATGCTCACTGCGTCTTCACCGGCAAACGAACACGCGGCGGTCTGCAGCAACACGGCCCCGGCGAACAGATGCAGGCCGGCGCGTTTCCAGCGGGCGAAGGTCGAGGTCACGGGATTGATGTCTTTCATCTCTGCTACTCCTGAAGCGGGCTGGATCAACCGAAGGTGAAGGCGTAGGCCGACACGCCCGGATCCCTGAATTCGATGCTGAAGGTGTGGTCGGCGACATCGCCGGGCTGGCGCACCAACTGATACAGGCGCTGCTCGGTGACGGTGCCGCTGCCATCGGGTGCGACGTCGGTGCCGTGGGCGTCGCCCGGTGCCTTGCCGTCGATCTTCACGGTGAAACGCACCGGCTTGCCGTCGCTGCCAGGGCCCAGCACCAGGTGCAGGTCGCGGGCATGGAAGCGGTAGACGATCTTGCCGTTGGCCGCCGTCAGGCTTGCGCGCTCGGCGCCGATGTTCCACTGGCCGTCCAGACCCCAGTTGTTCAGCGCAAGGCTATGTGGCGTGCTGTAGCTGGCCGCGCGGTCACCCTTGGCGCCGCCCGGGGAGACGAAGTTCTCGGCGCGCTCGAAGCCCAGGTAGGTTTCCGGGGATTTCACCTCGCTCATCTGCGCTGCCTGTTGCACGCCTTTGCCGCTGGCGTCGATCAGGTCGCTGGTGATCTGGCCGTTGCCGGCCTCGCGCAGCAGCTCCTGGATGACACGCTCGGATTCATCGTAGGCGCCTTCACCGAAGTGGTGATACCGGATACGGCCCTGGGCGTCGGCGAAGTAGTGGGCGGGCCAGTACTGGTTGTCGAAGGCACGCCAGATCTTGTAATCATTGTCGACAGCCACCGGGTAGTTGATGCCCAGGTCGGCCATGGCCTTGGTCACGTTCTTCACGTCGCGCTCGAAGGCAAATTCGGGTGCATGCACGCCGATCACCACCAGCCCCTGATCTCGGTACTTGTCGGCCCAGGCCTTGACGTAAGGCAGGCTGCGCAGGCAGTTGATGCAGGAGTAGGTCCAGAAATCGACCAGCACCACTTTGCCCTTGAGCTGTTCGGCGGTCAGCGGCTCGGAGTTCAGCCATTGCACGGCGCCATTGAGCGAGGGCAACTTGCCTTCGACCGGCAGACTGGCGCTGGTGTTCTTCGCCGCCATCATGGCGCCCGAGGCTTGCATGCTGGCGCCGGCGTCGTCACGGCCAGGAATGTTCTGGGCCATCATCGTGCCGCCTTGCATCAGGTTGCCGTCTTTGGAGTTGCCGGTGAGGCGCCCCACCAGCGATTGCTCCAGGCTGCCAGTGGAGGCCGTGGAAATGCGGGTGAGAAGGCCGGTGTCCAGCCCCAAGGCAATGGCGGCGACACCTGCCAGCATGGCCGCACCCAGGCCGCGACGAATCCATTCACCGGCGCCCAGCGAACGCTTCATCGCGCTGAACACCTTGCCGCCCAGCAGCAGGGCCAGGGCCAACGACGTGGCAGCGCCCGCAGCATAGGCCAGCAACAGCAGGGTGGTGCCGACGCTGGCGCCTTGCAGGGCGGCGCCGGTCAGTACCAGGCCCAGGATCGGCCCGGCGCACGGCGCCCACAACAGCCCCGTGGCCACGCCGATCAGGAACGACGCCCAGGGGCTCGGCCTGGCATCCACGCCTGCGTTTTCCGACAGGCGACTGCCGGCAGCCACCAACGGGCGGGTCAGGCGCTCGGCCAGCCTGGGCAGCAGCAGGGTCAGGCCGAACAGCGCCACGAAGATCAACGCCAGGCCACGGCCATACTGGTTGAGCTGAACCACCCAGCCTCCGCCGACGGCTGCCAGAGTCGCCACCAGGGCGAAGGTCACGGCCATGCCCACCAGCAACGGCAGGCCACTGCGCACGAAGGGTTGACCGGTGCGGGCGAAGACGAAAGGCAGCACCGGCAGGATGCAGGGGCTGACGATGGTCAGCACGCCGCCGAGGTAGGCAAGGATGATCAGTAGCATGGTTTTGGTCCGTTCAAAATTGAGTCTGATTGACAGAGTGTCGTCGCATGGCCCGACGGGGCGCGGTTATGTCTGCGGGGCAAACGTCATCGCCAACCCGTTCATGCAATAGCGCAAGCCGGTGGGTTTCGGTCCGTCGGTGAACACATGGCCCAGATGCCCGCCGCAGCGGCGGCAGTGGACTTCCTTGCGCAACACGCCGAACGAGGTGTCGGTGCGGATCGCCGTGGCGTTGTCCAGCGGTTGCCAGAAGCTCGGCCAGCCGGTGTGGCTGTCGAACTTGGTGCTCGACGCGAACAGCGGCAACTGGCAACCGGCGCAGGCGAAGGTGCCGTTGCGGTGTTCGTCGTTCAGCGCGCTGCTGTAGGGGCGCTCGGTGGCTTCGCGGCGCAGCACCTGGAACTGCTCGTCAGTGAGCAGGGCGTGCCATTCGGCGTCGCTGTGGCTGACCTCGAAGGTGCCCACCGGGGAATCGGCCGGGGTGAGGCTTTCACCGTCGGCGAACTTGGGCAGCACGCCCAGGGCGATGGCTGCCACGCCTGCGCTGCTGCTCAGTACCATGAACTGTCGTCTTGAAAGCATGAGGGTCTCCTTGGCACCGGCTGCCTGCCGTGGTCGGGACAGGTCGAGGGTGCGATGCGGCCATCCTGCGCGGGGGCTGTTCCCAAAATCCTCACCGAGAGTTAAACAATTCGTGATAACTGCCCGCCGCCAAAATCGGCACAATGGCCCCATTGCGCATTCAAGCGCCCGCAAGGTTTGCCTTTCATGGATCAGCCCAAACGCATTCTGGTGGTCGAGGACGATAGCCATATCGCCGACCTGATTTGCCTGCATCTGCGGGACGAACACTTCGAGGTGGTGCACAGCGCCGACGGCGAAAAGGGCCTGCGCCTGCTCGAGCAGGGCGGCTGGGATGCGCTGATTCTGGACCTGATGCTGCCCGGCGTCGACGGCCTGGAGATCTGCCGCCGAGCCCGGGCCATGACGCGCTACACGCCGATCATCATCACCAGCGCCCGCTCCAGCGAAATGCACCGCATCCTGGGCCTTGAGCTGGGTGCTGACGATTACCTGGCCAAGCCCTTCTCGATGATGGAACTGGTGGCGCGGGTCAAGGCGCTGCTGCGCAGGGTCGATGCCATGGCCCGCAACCTCAAGATGGAGGCGGGCAGCCTGTCCAGCGCCGGGCTGTTCATCGATCCGCTGACCCGCGAAGCCTCGCTGGAAGGCCGGGCGCTGGACCTGACGCCCCGGGAGTTCGATCTGCTGTATTTCTTCGTCCGCCAGCCGGGCAAGGTGTTTTCCCGGCTGGACCTGCTCAATTCGGTGTGGGGCTACAACCACGAGGGCTACGAGCACACGGTCAACACCCACATCAATCGCCTGCGGGCCAAGATCGAGGCGGACCCGGCCCAGCCGCTGCGCATCCTCACGGTGTGGGGGCGCGGCTACAAGTTCGTCGATCCGGGGGACGCCTCGTGAAGATGACCCTGACCCAGCGCCTGTCCCTGGTGTTCGCGCTGTTGCTGCTGATCTGCTGCGGCACCTCGGTGTGGTTGCAGGTGCGTTCGAACAAGATGCATGAGCTGGAAGTGGTTCAGGGCCTGTCCCGTGACCTGGCCCAGCACATCGCCCGCGACACCCAGTTGATGGACGCCAACGGCCTCAAACCCGACGCCGTGCGTGAACTGTTCAGCCAGTTGATGCTGGTCAACCCCAGCGTCGAGGTGTACCTGCTCGACGGCGACGGGCGCATCGTCGGCGATGCCGCGCCCAAGGACCGGGTGCTGCGTGATCGCGTGGACCTGGCCCCGGTACGCGAGCTGCTGGCGGGCAAGCCGCTGCCGATCCTGGGTGACGACCCGCGCAGCATGGACGCACGCAAGGTGTTTAGCGCAGCGCCCTTGATGGTCATGGGCAAGCCTGCCGGGTTCCTTTACGTGGTGCTGCTGGGCGAGGCCCACGACCGCTTCGCCGAGCGCGGCGCGACCAGTGAGGCGTTGAACACGGCGCTGTGGTCCATCGGCCTGATCGCCTTGCTCTGCCTGTTCGCGGGTCTGGCGGCGTTTGGCTGGATCACCCGGCCACTGCGACGTCTGACGGATTCGGTCAGCCACTTCGATATCAATGCCGCGCCGGTGCTGCTGCCCGCCGAGGCGTCAGGGCATCCGCGCCATGGCGATGATGAAATTGCTGTGCTCGATGCGACCTTCAGGCAGATGCAGAACCGCCTGAGCGAGCAGTGGCAGACCCTGACCCGGCAGAGCCAGGATCGCCGCGAGCTGGTGGCGAATATTTCCCATGACCTGCGCACGCCGCTGGCCTCCTTGCACGGTTATCTGGAGGTGCTGTCGGTCAAGGACGCCAGCCTGAGCCCCGAAGAGCGCCGCCGTTACCTGGGCATTGCGCTGGACCAGAGCCGCAAGGTCGGCGGGCTGGCGCAGTCGTTGCTGGAGCTGGTGCGTCTGGAACACGGCTTCGTGGTGCCGGTGGTCGAGCGTTTCTCGCTGACCGACCTGGTGCAGGACATCTTCCAGAAGTTCGAACTGGGCGCCGAGGCCAAGGCGGTCACCCTGACCCCGAACTTCCCGCCGACCGTGCCAGGGGTGCATGCCGATCTGGGATTGATCGAGCGGGTGCTGACCAACCTGTTCGACAACGCCTTGCGCCACACGCCAACCGGCGGCGAGATCAGGATTGCCTTGCAGCCCCAGGGCAAATACGTGGAAGTGACGGTCAGCGACAGCGGCCCGGGGATTGCCGCCGAGTTGCGCGAGGGGTTGTTCCTGCGCCCGTTCAACATCGGCGGAGCGCGGCGTGACGGCGGACTGGGCTTGCGCATCGTGCATCAGATCTTGCAATTGCACGGGATCAGGATCGAGCTGGTCGACGTACCGGGGCAGGGCGCGACGTTCCGCTTTGCCTTGCCGGTGGATCAGGAGACGGCAGAGCAAGCCCTGCCCGATGCCTCATGAGTAGCCTGTAGGAGCGCGCTTGCCCGCGACGCGTCGTATCTGACAATACCAAGGCGCCTGACCCGCCGCCGTCGCGGGCAAGCGCGCTCCTACAATGGATATGCAGTGAAGCTCACGGCACCAACAACCCATGCTCCATCGCGTATTTCACAAGCCCCGCCGGCTTGTCGATGTTGAGTTTGCGGCGGATGCTCAGGCGGTGGGTTTCCACGGTCCGGACGCTGATGGCCAGGTCCCGGGCGATGGTCTTGTTGTCCAGCCCCTTGGCCAGGCCCACGAGCACTTGCACCTCGCGTGGGGTCAGTTCGTTTTCCTCGGGCTTTTTCGACACCAGCTTGAGCGTCACTTCGGCACTGTAGAAGGTCCCGCCGGTCGCAATGGCCTCGATGGCGGCGACGATCTCCCGCGAGGGGGCGTTTTTCAGCACGTAGCCGCTGGCGCCCGCGCGGATGGAGGTGGCGACGTACTCCTGATTGTCGTACATGCTCAGGATCAGAATCTTGATCGCCGGGCAGCGCTGGCGGATCAGTTGCGTCAGTTCCAGGCCGTTCATGTCCTGCAGGCCGATGTCCACCAGCAGGATGTCGGGCTTGACCTCTTCGCACAGGGTCAGCGCCTCGCGGGCGTTTTCCGCTTCGCCCACCACTTCGAACAGCGGGCGTGTCGAAAGCAGGGCGCGCACGCCGTCGCGAACCAGGGAATGGTCGTCGACCAGGGCAATGCGGATGGTCTGGCTGGCGCTCATGATCGGGGCGGGTTTCCTGTCTGATGAAGGGCCGTCATGCGGCAACGTTGACGGGCATGGTCACCGTCAGTTCGCTGTGGCCCGGTGCCGAATAAAGGTTGAGCTGGCCGTGGAAATGCTCGACGCGCTCGCGAATATTGCGCAGGCCAATCCCGCCCTGGACTTCCGGCAGATGAGCGACGTCCACCCGAAAGCCGATGCCGTCGTCGCGCACCGTCAGTTGCACCTGCTTCTTGTTGCCTTGCAGGTCGATGTAGACGTTCTGTGCGTGGGCGTGGCGTTCGATGTTGGTCAGCGCTTCCTGAAGTATACGGAACAAGGCCACCGGTGCGCCCTCGGCCAGTTTCAACTGGCCCAGGTTGTGGGTGTAGTGGATGGCGAGGCCGGTCTGTTGTTCGAACTCGGCCACCAGTTGCGTGACGGCGGCGGCCAGGCCCAGGGTGTCGAGCAGGGAAGGGCGCAGGTCGTGGGAAATGGTGCGGATTTCGCCGATGGCCTCGCCCAGGCGCTCGGTGCCTTGGCGCAACGTGTCGAGCCCACGCTGATCGTTGCCTTCGAGTTGCAGGCCGGCCAGTTCGAACTGGAACTTGATCGACACCAGCACCTGGCTGATGCCGTCGTGCAATTCGCGGGACAGCCGGGAGCGCTCTTCCTCCTGCAAGTTCATGATGCGCTGGTTGAGCATCTGCAGCTTGCGGTCGGCCAGGCGGTGTTCGCTGGCGTTGAGCGTGACGCCGCAGACGAACACCAGCAGCACCGCGATCAGCGCCACGGCGCCGATGTCG
Organism: Pseudomonas sp. NPDC090201; assembly: GCF_044746825.1. NCBI lineage: Bacteria > Pseudomonadati > Pseudomonadota > Gammaproteobacteria > Pseudomonadales > Pseudomonadaceae > Pseudomonas > Pseudomonas sp. NPDC090201. The sequence continues at coordinate 667,665 of NZ_JBIVCX010000003.1, read as the reverse complement.
AGCATGGTCGCGTAGATGCCGCGGGCCACTTCCTGGCGCGCCTGCTGGGTGGCGCGTTCGACGTCTTCCAGGTAGATGCCGGTGCCGAGCATCCAGCCCCAGCGCTTGAGCATGACCACGTGGGCCAGTTTGTCGGTGACCTGCCCGGTGGACGGCTTTTCCCAGGCGTAATGCTGGAAACCGTCGCCGGACTCGGCGCTCTGCAGCAGCGCGCGGATTACCAGCAGGCCCTGGGGATCGGTCATGTTCCACAGATCCTTGCCCACCAGTGCGGCCTGGCGCGGGTGCATCAGGCTGCGGCCGTTCTGGTCATAGACGAAGAAATAGCCGTCGATGCCAAAGCTCAACCGCGACAGCTCATCGAGCACCTGGCGCTTGGTCTGCTCGTCATCGCGCCCGCTGTCGTAGGTCGGCGCCAATGCGCTCATGGCCATCTCTACGTAGTTTTTGAGCTCGGCACGTTTGCTGGCCAGGATGCTGTCTTCGATCAACTGCGCCTGCTGTTCGCCCAGGCGCTGGTTCTGCACGATGACCAGCGCGCAGATGACCGAAACCGCGAGGATCAGCGGCAGGATGCCCAAAGCGACGATCTTGTGTTTGAGTTGCATGGCGGCAGGTGTCCGGCGGGGCGGGGTGTTGTTGTGGGGAGTATTAGACACGTTAAGCGGATTGGCTGCATCTGTCGGAACCATCGACGCGATCACCCGTAGGAGCGCGCTCGCCCGCGACGGCGTCAGACCTGGCAACCTGAGTGGCTGAACCGACGCCGTCGCGGGCAAGCGCGCTCCTCCGGGGAAGGAATGCCGGTCTACGTAGTACTACGCAGTCAGCAACGTAGTAATGCGAATTTCTCTTGCTGACAGACGCGTGGATAGTGGCGACGCTCCGTTACCCCGGATCACACAATAACAATTACGCCACAAGCCATGAGCTTGGGCAGGAGACCCACAATGACCCGACTGACCAAACATCTGGGTTGGTTCGCCGTCGCTGCCCTCGGGGCATGCGCCTTGGGTGTCGTCGCGCTGCGCCGCGGTGAGGCCATCAACGCACTCTGGATTGTCGTCGCAGCCGTTGCGATCTATCTGGTTGCGTACCGCTACTACAGCCTGTTCATTGCCAATCACGTCATGCAACTGGACCCGACCCGGGCCACCCCTGCGGTGATCAACAATGACGGCCTGGACTACGTTCCTACCAACAAACACATCCTGTTCGGCCACCACTTCGCCGCCATCGCCGGCGCCGGTCCCCTGGTCGGTCCCGTGCTCGCCGCGCAAATGGGCTACCTGCCCGGCACCCTCTGGCTGATCGCCGGTGTGGTACTGGCCGGTGCGGTACAGGACTTCATGATCCTGTTCCTGTCGACCCGCCGTAACGGCCGTTCCCTGGGCGACATGGTTCGCGAGGAAATGGGCCGCGTACCGGGCACCATCGCCCTGTTCGGCTGCTTCCTGATCATGATCATCATCCTCGCGGTGCTGGCGCTGATCGTGGTCAAGGCCCTGGCCGAAAGCCCATGGGGTATGTTCACGGTGCTGGCGACTATCCCGATTGCGATGTTCATGGGCGTGTACATGCGCTATGTGCGTCCGGGCCGCATCGGTGAAATCTCCATCATCGGCGTCGTGCTGTTGCTGCTGTCGATCTGGGCCGGTGGCCAGGTTGCCGCGAGCCCTGAGTGGGCCCACGTGTTCACCTTCACAGGCGTGCAGATCACCTGGATGCTGGTCGGTTACGGCTTCGTCGCCGCCATGCTGCCGGTCTGGCTGCTGCTGGCACCACGCGACTACCTCTCGACCTTCCTGAAAATCGGCACCATCGTCGCCCTGGCGATCGGCATCCTGATTCTGGCACCCGAGCTGAAAATGCCGGCCCTGACTCAGTTCACCGACGGCACCGGTCCCGTCTGGAAAGGCGCACTGTTCCCGTTCCTGTTCATCACCATCGCCTGCGGCGCGGTGTCGGGCTTCCACTCGCTGATCGCTTCGGGCACCACCCCGAAACTGCTGGATAACGAGAAGAACGCTCGTTACATCGGTTACGGCGGCATGCTGATGGAATCCTTCGTTGCAATCATGGCCATGGTTGCGGCTTCGGTCATCGATCCGGGCGTCTACTTCGCCATGAACAGCCCGGCGGCTGTGGTCGGCGGCGACGTGGTTGCCGTGGCTCAGACCATCAGCAGCTGGGGTTTCACCATCAGCCCTGACACCCTGGTCGCTACCGCCAAGGACATCGGCGAGAACACCATCCTGGCCCGTGCCGGTGGTGCACCGACCCTGGCGGTCGGTATCGCCCAGATCCTGCACCAGGTGCTGCCAGGCCAGAACACCATGGCGTTCTGGTACCACTTCGCGATCCTGTTCGAAGCGCTGTTCATCCTGACTGCGGTTGACGCTGGTACCCGTGCCGGTCGCTTCATGCTGCAAGACCTGCTGGGCAGCTTCGTGCCGGCCCTCAAACGCACCGAATCCTGGACCGCCAACGTGATTGGCACCGGTGGTTGCGTGGCGCTGTGGGGCTACCTGCTGTACCAAGGCGTGATCGATCCGCTGGGCGGCATCAACACGCTGTGGCCGCTGTTCGGTATCTCCAACCAGATGCTGGCGGGTATCGCGCTGATGCTGGCGACCGTTGTGCTGATCAAGATGAAGCGCCAGCAATACGTCTGGGTCACCATTCTGCCGGCCTCCTGGCTGCTGATCTGCACCGTGACCGCAGGCTTCATCAAGCTGTTCGACCCAAGCCCGGCCGTCGGTTTCCTGGCCCTGGCGAAGAAGTACAGCACTGCCGCCGACGCCGGCCAGATCCTGGCCCCGGCCAAGACCGTCGAGCAGATGCAGCACGTGATCTTCAACGCCTACACCAACGCGGCGTTGACCGGCCTGTTCCTGTTCGTGGTCCTGAGCATCCTGTTCTACGCGGTGAAAGTCGGCCGCGCGGCATGGGTCAAGAAAGAGCGCAGTGACAAGGAATCACCATTCCAGGCCATGCCGGAAGCCAACTGATGTTCAATGACCTGAGTCGCCTCGGCAAATACCTCGGGCAGGCCGCCCGCCTGATGGTGGGCATGCCTGACTACGACAACTACGTCGAGCACATGCAAAAGACTCACCCCGACCAGCCGGTGATGTCCTACGAGGTGTTCTTCCGCGAACGCCAGGACGCCCGGTACGGCGGCAAGGCAGGACCCAAGTGCTGTTGATGGCTTGAACCCGCCTTAAAAGAAACGCGCCACGATTCGTCGTGGCGCGTTTTTTTATGGGCGCAATTTGTAGGACGTCTCCTTAAGTTTGTTCGGAAACGTCTCGGAAGCACCTCCCCGTCTGGCGTTGCCTCGCCAAATCAAAGATTGTTCACTCGCCTGAAAGGACTTCCCCTCACGTCCTCTGCTTTCACCCATTCGTAGCAGTCGAACTTTTTGACGGACCAGACATACGCAGGAGCGAACCTCACCGTGACCAATCTCTTTGCCCGCATTTACGCACTCGATAACCCCGACGCGCCGTTGCCGCCAGGTCTTGATATCTCTTCAAGAGAACCATCCCCAGTCAATGCCGAGAACCTGCAACCGGTCAAGAACTGGAGCCATCCGTTCCGGGACAAGCGCGATCCGCTGATGCAGCTCACCCACCTGGCAAAGGCCGGTGGCGGGTTCTATCCGCTGGCGGGCAATGGCCTGTGGCACGGTGGGGTGCATTTTGATGGCGGCACTGCAGGCACCGGGGATCAGTCCAGCGTGCATTGCCTGGCTGACGGTGAAGTGGTGGCCTACCGCATCGACACCCTGTCGCCGACCACCACCTACTGGATCAACAAGCTGCCGGTGCGCAGGCCGTTCTCGCGCAACTTCGTGCTGGTGCGCCATCGTCTGCAGGCCCCTGCCATCGAGGGCAGCAAGGACACGCCGCCCAGCCTGATTTTCTACAGCCTGTACATGCACCTGCAGGACTGGGTGCAGTACGACACCGACCCGACCATCCCACGACCGCCTTTCTGGTCCGAAGGCAGCACGCGCTACGTCAAGGACAACGTGAACGATGAGCGTGTCGGTCATCCCGGGGTGAAAGGCTTGAACATCCGTCATGTGGCGCACAAAGGTCAGGTGATCGGGCTGCTGCCACGGGGCGCAAAAGTCCAGGTCAGCGGCGAGGGGGCTTTTCGCCGGCTGGAGAACACCCCAGGCCCAGAACACCTGATAGGCGAAGATGGTGCACTGCGCGGCTACGTCGCCGCCGAACTTCTTGAGCCCATCCCGGGTGGCCTTTACCGGGTCAATACAAACGATCCGCTCAACATTCGTCCGCAGCCGGACACGCTGCAAGCGCCCATTGGCGAGCTGTTCAGAGACACCGAAGTCGCGGTTAGTGGCACCGGTACATTCCTGAAACTGGAACGCATCAACCAGTACGTCCACTACGACTCGTTGCAAGGCAAACAGGAACCGAAAGCCTTCGACAGCGTCGTGGTGCTCGACAAGCCAGTGCCCATCAAAGCAGGGGACCTGATCGGCCATATCGGTATCTATCAGGAAGCCCATGCCGACCGGCCGGAACACAAGCTGCATCTCGAAGTGTTCACCAGCGAACCAGTGGAACCGGTCATCAAGCGTTTCCGAACCTGGGAGTCGAAGCTGCCCGCCAGCGGCAGAACCTGGCTGAAACTGGTCAAGGGCACACCGGTGGTCCGACATCAGGAGCGCTATAGTGCCGAGCAACCACCGAGCCTGCACCACGACAGCACGCCCAGCGACGGCCAGTTGCTGGTGCCGAAAAGCCTGCTCGACGGCCTGCCGACAGCGTGCAAGATCGCCGTGCCTGAAAAAGACGGACGCAAGGCCTGCAATTGGTACCGCCTCGACAAACTGCTGCATGACGCCAGCCAGACCCTGCTCGACGGCTGGGTGCGTGAAGAGGTCGGGGTTACGCCCTGGGTCAGCCCCTGGGCATGGGAAGGCTTCGACACCCTGTTCAACTTCGACCCGCCCGAACACCTGATGGCCTCCTTCATGCGCGCCACCGGCCGTCTCAACGACGTGCAGCGCGCCCGCTATCGCGCCACCGCCGACAGAGTGGACAAGGGCCCGATTCAGGAACGTCTCTACGACCTCATCGACCGTAACCGCGACGGCAGGGTTACCGGAAGCGAAATCCAGACCGCCCTCAACCTGCCAGCCCACGCGCAGTCGATTGCACAACTGATCGTCCACAGCGACAGCGAATGGCACCACACCCCGCGCAAGTGGGACGCCCTGGATGAACTGCTCGGCCATAGCGGTTCAACGCCGAACAGGAACTGGCTGGCGGAGAAAGAGCGGATTCGGGAGATGAGTTGGTGGGGGCAGGTGGCGCCGGGGGTGGGGTTGCCGGGGCATGGGGGGGTGTATCACTTGCATCCGGTTGGGTTGCTGAGTGCCTTCAAAGCCGCAGATCAGCTAGACATCACAGCGGGACAACTACGGCAGATCTTCGATAGAGCGTCAGACTCAGATATAGATCATGTGCTCGCAGAGATGAACGGTCGTTGGGCGGAATTCAAGCTGGATTCCAGGTCCCTGCAACGCCACTTCTTCGCTCAAATAAAAGGAGAGGTTGGCAGGGCAATGATGGGAGTAACGGAGGACTGGGAGTTTTCGCCGAAAGCGTTGTTAGCAGCAAGCTCTTACTATCGAGCCAACCCGAATGAGGCCGAGGCCGACGGTTATCTGAAAGACGCTTCAGGCAAAATCATTCGACGCGCGAATCAGCGCGAAATTGGTCGCAAGCATTTTCAACGACTAAACGGAAATAGAGCTTCACATCCAGATGACGGCTACATCTTTCGGGGACGAGGCCTGATTCAAATCACGGGCTACGAAAAGTACTCAAAATTTATGCGCGACTACCCTCTGCATTGGGACGATAATCCTCCCAGCATAGTTCAAGATCCTGAATTGGTGAATAAGATGCCAACGGCAATTAGAACTGCTATGTGGTTTTGGGTAAAATATGAGATCCACAAAAAAATTACAGATGGGGGCATTGCTGACGTCGCAAGAATCACCCGTGCTGTGAATGGTGGAAACATGGGGCTTAAAGAAAGAGAAGAGGCATTTGAAATAGTCGAGAAGATTTTGAAATGAAGATTCTTCCTTTTATAGTACCGTTTTTTTGGATTCAAATTTCTTTTGCTGGCGAAGCAGACCCTCACCTCTGTAGAGGCCAGGAGATTAAAATCGCTGGATGTCAGTTAGCCGAAACCAAGGCGCGACTCTTATCATTTTGTGCAACGTCAGACAGAAAAACAATATTTTATAGATTTGGTAGTCGCTCAAATCTGGAAATGGAGCAGATATTTACGTCAGAAAATCCATTGCACAGGTGGGTAGATAAGGCGACATATACTACATATCTGGGCTTCAGGGTTTCGGCATACTCCTATGTTTTTGGCGTTCCGCAAGAGACTTTCGGAGCGCGGGCCTTCATAGGCGTAGAAAAGAATCAAGAGGAAATAATGAGCAGGCTGTGCACTCAGAATTCGTTCGGGGAAAAGCAGCTGCGTAGCAAATCGATCCGAGAGGCAGATGATGATAATATTCGGAATAATAATTTTATCTTCCCTCCACACTGACTGGATGCTTCTGAGTGCTGCTGCGAGCGCGAAGCCAGATAAGTGCACCCAGTACGGCAGAGAAATTGCTTATCCGTCGATCGTAAGCCAAGGTGCCACGATATGTTTCGTTTACACCGAAACACCTCAAGAGTATGACGGCCAGCTGTCTCGACCTGCAGATGGCGTTGCGGTTTACGCTGCGACGGATTTAGGAACTTTGCCAATCCCGTTTGAGCTTCCCTACGCGGGTACCGCTGGAATGATTGTTGATTCCTTTGTCGTAGCTGATGAGATGCTTGGCAAGGAAAAGCTTTTTGTAGTTCATAGCTTTATGACGCCCAGGTCATGGGAGGTTGTTGGAGATATTTACAGCGTAAGCGTGTTCGGTATCGAAGCAGGAGTTTTGGTGCGAGATGAAAACGCTTCTCGTTTTTTTGGTTTTGGTGGGGATTTGATACGAGAAGAAGTAGGGCTGCGATTCTCGTATCCGTTTAAAACAAGAAGAGATGTAGAATTAATAATCCAGTCATCGCTGTATAGAGCGCGTGTCGATCAGCGCGAAATTTACGCTTCGGTCAGTGAAAAAGCATTTCTATATGAGGGTGCGCTGGAACCTTTTGTTCAAGTCAAAGCAAAAAAGTATCTCTTAAAAGGTGATCGCGTTTTGGTGTTGGACGCTACGGAGGGGTGGTGCAAGGTTAGCTATGGACCTCCTGCAAAAAATATAGTTATGTGGCTGCAATGCAAATCTTTAAGTGTTTGATTATTTGCTTGCTCTGGCACGGTGGAGGAAAGGAAAGTAGGAAGCCCTCATCGGTTAGGGAGGGTGTCAAAGCGGTTGCGGGTGCAGGCATGTTAATGCTGAGCGCTTTTGCGATGCGTACTGCTTTGATGAGGTGCTGTTGCTATAGTACGAATTCAGGTGGGAGTGCATATAGACCCTAGTTACACGATTTGGAGCGTCGATTCTGGTTTGAATAAGCCTGTAAGTTCATACAGAACGAATGTACGGGCCTGCGCCGTGAAAGACACAAGTAAATTACAGATGGGGGGTGTTGCTAACGTCGCAAGAGTCACCCGTGCTGTAAACGGTGGAAATATGGGACTCAAAGAATGAGAAGAACCATTTGGAGTAGTCGAGAAGGTGTTGAGATGAAGATTCATCCTCTGGTGCCTGAAGAGCAATAGGGGAGGAGGTGGTGGTGAGAACTAAGGCGATAGGTATTCTTCTGCTTCTAATGGCGGTGTCTGCTCCGGCTACCTCTTTGGAAACGGGAGAATGCGCCAACGATGTATCTGAGCAAAATATTTACGTATGTTCAAAGGAAATGTTGGAGCGGGCAGATGCTGAACTGAATGAGATTTATAGACGAAGACAGAATGATATCGCCCAGTCTTATAGACATGATCCCGCTGCTGGGAAAATGCTGCTTGAGCATCTAAAGAAATCTCAAAGATCGTGGATCCCTCTAAGGGACGAAAATTGCCGAATGGAGAGTTTTTTTGTCGACGACCAAGCTCCTGCGTATGAGGTTATTAACAATGATTGCATAGCGCGAGAGTCGCGTAGTAGGACAGATTATTTAAAGGGCCTAAAGTTTTGAAGGAGCTAAGCTTATATAGCCCTGTTAGTATATTAATTTCTTGGATGGCTTGACCGGTTTTTGGTTTCTGGGAAGTGTGAGGAGGCAGTGTGCACATTAGTTTGCGTGGCTGAAATGTTGATTTTGATCTTCATGCTGGAGGCGGACGAGGATGAGGTTGAAATGAGTAGCTACACTGTTTTACACCTCGACGCCGCACAAGAACTGATATGCGGAGAAAGAGCGGACCAAGGAGATGAGTTGGTGTGGTCAGGTGGCGCCGGGGCTGGCGCTGCCGGGGCATGGGGGGAATTACTTGCATCCGGTGGGGGGTTGGTAAGTAGGAAGTTATTCGGAAGCTTCAATTATTTATTGGTTTCAAGGGGTAAGTTACCCAGAACTTAATGGAACTCTGAATAACATATATTTAACCGCCGCTTGCACTGGCGATTGCGCAACTGATCATCCACAGCGACAGCGACAGCGACAGCGACAGCGACAGCGACAGCGACAGCGAATGGCACCACACCCCGCGCAAGTGGGACGCCCTGGATGAACTGCTCGGCCATAGCGGCTCGATGCCAAACAGGAACTGGCTGGCGGAGAAGGAGCGGATTCGGGAAATGAGTTGGTGGTCGCAGGTGGCGCCGGGGGTGGGGTTGCCGGGGCATGGAGGGGTGTATCACTTGCATCCGGTTGGGCTGGCTAATCGATTTAGAGCTCACCCTACCTGCATTTTACTTACCGACGCTATCGCTCTAGCGCTAATTGTTAGCGGCGGTTATGAAGGCAGGAGCAAGCTGGACTACCACGCGCTTGCCGATGATTTTGATGGGCAAGGGACATCTTTTGGCCTGATTCAGTGGAATTTTGGCCAAGGAACGTTAGGAAAACTGCTTCTGAAGATGCTTCAGCTAGATAGCGCGGCCTTTGCAGGTAGCTTTCCCGAAAATACCGATTATGAGAAGCTAAAAGATGCTTTGCTATCGTCCAATATTATTTCGCAGATAGAATGGGCGGAAAATATTATACGAAATAATCGTATTGGTTGGAAAAAAGCTTTTACTGCATTGGGAGACGTGGAGGCATTCCAAGAAGTTCAGTTGCGTGAGGCTGCTAGGTTTCATGATAATGTGGAAGGGTGTGTCATAGAGATGCGCCGTTTATTCCCAAGTCTGATGGTAAGGGTCGAGCTCCGTACATATGTGGCACTCTATGATCTTTGCGTGCAGCAAGGTGGGTTGAATCGAGGAAAAACATTAGAAAATATTAGAATTAGATTGGGAAGCGAGAAAGTTAATTCTCAGCAAGATTTGTTAAAAATTTGCGTGCATGAGCGCGCGAAAACTGCGAGTCGTCAGTGGGCCGCGGATTGCTTGAGTCGTCGGCTGGGCATCATCGTGGGCAGTAGTCAGGCTGTTGAATTGAATGGTGTCAATGCTCGGAGAGCCAACGCGAATTTCCATATTCTTGAAGCGTATGAGGGTAAGCATGTTTGTGAAATATAGAATTTTACACACATTGGTATTGTTATTTTCTCTTAGCAACGTTTGGGCGGTCGAGCCTGTTGGGCACAACGTTTCCGATGGAAGTGATGGTGTAATGGCCCCAGAGTGCGAGGACGAACTTGAATGCGTAAGAGACATCACAAAGCTTGAGCCAAGCGTGGTTGAACTCTGCGAAAGTCCACGAGCTATTGTTCAATCGAATGGCTCCGACCCAGAACGTTTTTTAGTTAGCTGTGACTGCGAGTGTACTTCCCATGATAATTTTGGATGGCTTGTGGACATGCGAACTGGTCCAGGTGCTCCAGTGGTGCAGAAAACAGTTTTGGGGAGAGTGTATACGGCCCATATGCTGTCGAAGGCGCCTGTTGTGATTAGGGATGGTTTCTCCTCACACCCTTTTTGCGAAGTACTTGATTCTGAGAAGTTGCAAAGTGCAGTTTTTATTAGCTTGATGAAGCGTCCGACTGGTGCTGAGGATGTACCTTATTGTTATTATCCAGCTTATGTTCGAGATAAGAATGGGGTATTGAAAATTGAGACGGATACCTATAGGGATGGCTACGGTCGTGACCTTATGCTAGATCTGGAGGGGAATGAGGCGTCCGTAATAATTGAAGCATTAAGGAGGATTGTAAATAAGAAGGCTTCATAGTGCGCGGGTCCAAAGGCTAAAAGCAACTTTCGGCAAAATATAAAATTTCATGAGCTGGGTAGCTGTTTTCTAATGCCCTAGCTAGAGATACGAAGTGCTATCTACGACTTGAGCTTTCACCATGCCTACGATTAAGGCAGTACGAATCGAATGTGGCATCAGACTCAATTTCGTGGAAAAATCTTGATGGGCGAGTGCGGGACATTACCGTTGAACTCGTATACCAGCAAAGAAATATTGGGAAGAGGCAGTTTTCTTATATTCTCCCCAACGGTCCAGTGTCGCTGTCAGAATATATAAAAAATACGCCCGAATTAGCTCAGTATGAAAAAGGTCGGAGGCGAGCTCAATATCTCTTGGAGGACTAAAGGTCGTGCTGCATTTTATGCATTTACTTAATTATACCATTGGCGTTTTTATTTTTTGGCTTGTCAATTTCTACGCAGGTGATCGCTAAAGATGATGATCGTGAAGCGTGGGAGGGCTGTTATATAAGCAGGAGCGCTTTGTGCACGACCCCCGACACTGGTGAAGATTGCTCCGGTGAATTTAAAGACACTTTAAGAATAACGCAAGCTGATAAGGGGTATCTGATAGATCTGTACAGTACTCAGGCAAACTATCATGTTTGCGCTTTTTCCATGCATATGGATCTGGTGGGCGGATCACTGGTAGGAAAAACTCCCTCCGGAGATCTGCGACTGGAAATTAACAATCGCGCATTGGAGATTTTCTCGAAAGGTATAGATCCTACGGCTTCCGGATTAGGCGTGTGTGGGGCCTATGCGGATATAAATGGCTTACAGTTTCCATTAAACAGCAAAATCCAAACGGCGTGTGATTTGGCAAGGTAAGAAGCATGCTTACTCGAGAAAGTTGCCCCTGCCAAGCGCCGAAAAAATGACTTTCTGCGGGCTGCGGCAAGGCTAAGGCTGAATCGCTGGTGGTCTTGGCTCGCAAGCTTTGCCCATGTCCCCTATCCCTGATGCTAAACCTGGTTGGGTAGGAGGGTAGGCAGGACCCAAGTGCTGTTGATGGCTTGATCCGGCCTTGAAAGAAACGCGCCACGATTCGTCGTGGCGCGTTTTTTTATGGGCTCGGAAAGTGGCGCGAACAGTCATTTGGTAATTGCCGCCCGGCGGCGGTTGTCTTGACAGGGAAGGGGGCACTGCTAGCGTAAAACCTCTGCATCAAGGTGCACCTCGACCCGGTGAGGAACGATCATGGCGACCAAACGCAAAGTCCCCGGAATACGCGACTACGACGGCCCCGCAGGCGGGTGGGGTGCCTTGAAGGCCACGGCCACAGCGGTGCGAGAGCAGATGGACGCGTTCAAGGCGCCGGTCACCCTGCTGCGCACCAACCAGCCGGACGGCTTCGATTGCCCCGGTTGCGCCTGGCCTGACAGCGAACACAAGTCGACCTTCCAGTTCTGCGAAAACGGCGCAAAGGCGGTTACCTGGGAAGCCACTCATAAACGGGTGACGCCGGAGTACTTCGCGGCGCACCCGGTGGCGGATCTGTTGAAGCGTTCGGACTATGAACTTGAGGATCTGGGCAGGCTGACCCACCCCCTGGTGTATGACCGCAATTCAGACACTTTCAAAGCCATTGAATGGGAGGCAGCCTTCGCCCGAATTGGCGAAATACTGCGCTCGTTAAAACCCGATGACGTGGAGTTTTACACCTCCGGACGCGCTTCCAATGAAGCGGCGTATTTGTATCAATTGTTCGTTCGCGCCTACGGTACCAACAACTTTCCCGACTGTTCCAACATGTGCCACGAAGCCACCAGCGTCGGCCTGCCGCGTTCGATCGGCATCGGCAAGGGCACGGTGTCCCTGGAAGACTTCGACAAGTGCGAACTGATCATCTCGATGGGGCACAACCCCGGCACCAACCACCCGCGCATGATGGGCACGTTGCACGAAGCGGCCCGGCGCAAGGTGCCGATCATGGTCTTCAACCCGCTGCGCGAGCGGGCGCTGGAACGCTTTGCCGACCCGCAGGACATGATCGAGATGGCCACCTTCGGCTCGACGCCCATCGCGTCGTCCTACTTCATGGTCAAGGGGGGCGGTGACGCGGCGGCGATCAAGGGCATCATGAAGGCGCTGCTGGAGCTGGAGAAAAACGTCGGTCAGGTGCTGGATCATGCCTTCATCGCCGAGCACACCAATGGCTTCGAGGCCATGGCCGCTGACCTTGAAGCCACGGCGTGGGCTGACATCGAAAAGGCCAGCGGGCTGCATCAGGCCGATCTGGAAATGGTCGCCGCCGCCTATGCCAAATCCAACGCGACGATCCTGGCCTACGGCATGGGCATCACCCAGCACAACGAGGGGACGGCCAACGTTCGCCTGATCTGCGACCTGTTGATGCTGCGCGGCAACATCGGCAAACCGGGCGCGGGTATCTGCCCGCTGCGCGGCCATTCCAACGTGCAGGGTAACCGCACGGTGGGCATCACTGAAAAACCGTCTGCCGCCTTTCTCGGCAAGCTTGAAGAAGTGCTGGGCTTCAAGCCCCCGGCCGGTCACGGCCACGACGCAGTGCAGACGGCTCAGGCGATGATCAATGGCACGGCCAGGGCGCTGATCTGTCTGGGCGGCAATTTCGCGGTGGCCATGCCGGACCCTGCCCAGTGTTTCCCGGCCATGGCCTCACTGGACCTTGGGGTGCACATCGGCACCAAGCTCAACCGCTCGCACCTGTTGGTATCGAAGGAAACCTTCATTCTTCCGTGTCTGGGCCGCACCGAGCTGGACGTGCAGCAAGGCGTGCCGCAATCGGTGACCGTGGAGGACTCGATGTCGATGATTCACGCCTCGGCGGGCAAGCTCAAACCGGCGTCTGAGTTTCTGCGCTCGGAGCCTGCCATCGTCGCCGGCATCGCCCACGCGACCCTGCCTGGCAGCTCGGTGCCCTGGTTTGAGCTGGTGGCCGATTACGACAGGATTCGCGATCTGATCGAGAAGACGATACCGGGCTTCGAGGATTTCAACGCCCGCATTCGGGTACCCGGCGGTTTCCGCATGCCGCTGCCGGCGGTTGATCGCACCTGGAATACGCCCTCGGGCAAGGCCGAGTTCTACGTCTTCGAGGGGTTGCACGAGGATCTGGTGGTGGAGGGCGACGATGTCCTGCGGCTGGTCACGCTGCGCAGCCATGACCAGTACAACACCACGATCTACGGCCTGGATGACCGCTATCGCGGGGTGTTCGGGCGTCGCGATTTGCTGTTCATGAGCCAGGCGGACCTTGACGCCAGAGGGCTTGAGCACGGGGATCTGGTGGACATAGAAACGGTGTCCGACGGTACGCCGTTGCGCTACGAGGGGATCACCGCCATCGAGTTCAAGATCGCCCAGGGCACCATCGGCGCGTATTACCCCGAGGCGAACAGCCTGGTGCCGCTGGATTACCTGGACAAGGACAGCGGCACGCCGTCGTATAAATCCGTTCCCGTGCGGGTGCGGCGGGCTCATTAGTGATTCATTCACCGGCATAACAGCAGGCTTGAGGACGCCCCCGCCGGCAAGCCGTGCTGCTACGGGATAGGGGGCGGATCACAAATCTCGCGAGCACCCACCGCCAAGCCTCAATGAATACTCGACGCCAGTTCGAAGATCGGGATGTACATCAGGATCACGATCATCCCGATCAGCAACCCGATGAAGGTCATCAACAACGGCTCGAACAGGCGCACGAACCATTCGATCCAGCGGCTGATTTCCTCGTCGTAGAAGTCGGCGGTGCGTTCCATCATCTGGCCCAGGTTGCCCGACTGTTCACCGGCGCGCAGCATGCGCAGCGAGACCGGGGTCGAGAGGCTGTTCGCCTCCAGTGCCACCGACAGCGCCTGGCCTTCGCGAATGCGTTCGCTGGCCTGGTCGAGCCGCATCTGCGACGCGCTGCCCAAAAGGTTGCGCACCATGCCCATGGCCGTGAGGATAGGAATCCCGCCTTGCAGCAGAATCCCCAGTGAACGATAGAAGCGCGCCAGCTCGTACATGAACACCCGCTGATGCACCGTGGGCACCTTTTCTATCGTGCGGTTGAAGGCCAGGCGAAACCTGCGCTGGCGCACCAGCATCACCGAACCCAGCACGAATGCCGCCATGCCGATGGCGAAGTCCATCTGGTGGGCATGCAGGAACATCCCGGTTTCCATCAGGATGCGCGACAGCCACGGCAGGTTCGAGCCCAGCCCCTCGAACACCAGGCTGAAGCGCGGCACCACATACCCCATCAGGAACAGCACCACCGCGCCGCCGACGATCAACAGCAGCATCGGGTAGACCGACGCGCTGACGATGCGCTGGCGCACTTCGTCCATACGCTTGCGGTAGGCCACGTAGCGCCCCAGGGCTTCGCCGACTGCGCCGGTCTTCTCGCTCGATTGCACCAGCGCCACATATAAGGTGGGGAACACCGCCGGAAACTGGGTCAGCGCCTGGGAGAAGGATTTGCCTTCATAGAGCAGCCGAACCAGCCCGCCAAGGGTCTTGCGTGCTCCGGGAGCGGTTTCTTTTTCCGCCAGGCTTTCCAGCGCGTCGATCAACGGCAGGCCTGCGTTGAGCAGGGTGGTCAGTTCCTGGCTGAACAGCACCAGATTGAATGTTTCCGGTTTGCGAATGCCGCGGATCACCCAGCGCGATTCGGCGCGTACATTGAGCACGCGCATCCCCTGAGCTTCCACCAGACCCTGCGCATCGACAGAGCTGTCCGCATCCATCGCCAGAGACAAGACTTCGCCGCGCTTACCCACGGCCTTGATCAGATATTTCATGGTCGTCACTGCCAGTTGGTGACTTCAGCGTCTTCGCCCTCGCCACCGGGCTGCCCGTCCTTGCCCATCGACAGCAGGTCGTATTCGCTGTTTTCGCCGGGGTAGCGGTAGATGTAGTTGCGGCCCCACGGATCCTGGGGCACGGCTTTTTGCAGGTAAGGCCCGGTCCAGCGGGTTTCCTCGGGCGGCGCGGCGACCAGCGCCTGCAAGCCCTGTTCGGAAGAAGGGTAGTGGCCGACTTCCAGCCGATACAGGTCCAGGGCCTTGGACAGCCCTTCGATCTGTGCTCTGGCCACTTTGGTTTGGGAGCGACCCAGCTGACTGAAGTATTTGGGGGCCACGATGCCGGCCAGCAGTCCGAGCACCACCAGCACCACGAGCAATTCGAGGAGGGTGAAGCCGGCCTGGCGATGACCTTTGGACAGTGGGCTTTGGTACTGCGCACAACGGGTGAAATTCCCCATGGAAACCTCCGCAGACTGGGTTGTCTGTGAGGGTCATGCAATTGCCGTGCGCGCTGACAGCCCCGGCCTTGAGCTTTTTTCGCGGGCCTGCTGGGCCGGGCATTTGCCGGGTGATGGCAGTTCGGCACAGCCTTTGCGTTCAGCCCTGCCGTGGCACCGCGAGTGGGGAATAACCCCCAGTTTTAGCGAACGTGCCCCGGGAGGCACGATGGATCTTGAGCGTAGGTTCAGAGGCGTGATGCTGACGATGTGCACGCCGTTGTTGATAGCGCCGTTGTTGGTAGTGGCACCCGCCCAGGCCGACGTGTACATCTCCAGGAGCCCCAATGGCGGGTTCATCATTTCCAACGTCAAACGCCCCGGCCGTGATGTGCAGCGGGTCTTTCACGAGCCTGTGTATGCCGGCCAGGGCATCCGGGCGCCGATTGCCAATGACGTGGCCGCCGCCGACGGCAGCGATGAAAAGAGCATGACGGCCAGCCAGCGGCCCTATGCCCAGGAGGTTTCCCAAGCGGCGGCCAGCAACGATTTGCCTGAGGCGTTGCTCCACGCGGTGATTCGCATGGAGTCCGGCTACAACCCCTCGGCAGTCTCGGTGAAGGGCGCTGCCGGGCTGATGCAACTGATGCCGGACACGGCGCGGGAGATGGGCGTGACCAACGTCTGGGACCCGGGCTCGAACATCCAGGGCGGCGCCAAATACCTCAAGCAGCTGATGGTGATGTTCGGCAACGACGTGTCCCTGGCCGTGGCGGCCTACAACGCAGGCCCTGCGGCGGTGAGCAAACGCGGCAACGTCATCCCGCCGTTCGCCGAAACCCAGCGCTACGTGCCCAGTGTATTGCGTGATTACCACCGGTTGCTGGGCGATGCCGGCACGGCGCTGGCGAATTGAGCCGGGATGCATACGCGGTCCATGCAACACCAGATCCTGTGGGAGCGGGCTCGCCCGCGAAGAGGTCGGTACATCCGGTACATGTGTTTCGACGGGAATGCAGCCTTCGCGGGCAAGCCCGCTCCCACAGGATCGGGCGGCCATGAGGGAAGAATCAAAGGCGCTGGGGGTTGCCCCCACTTCCGGGGAATGGGTCTTTCGAGTGCTGGTCATTCCCCAGAAATTGAACGAAATACGCAGTCAAGTGCTTGATTTCATTGGCTCGCAGTTGTGGCACGGTCGTTGCTCAGAGCTCTCCAAGTGCAGTTTTGTACCCGATCCGTTACGGAGGACCCGTCACGATGAACCGGCTCAACTCATCCCGCTTGCTCAACTTCATCCTGTCTGCCGGCGCGCTGTTTGCCGTCGAGGACACCGTCGAGGCAGCCGTGCGCTGCGAGCGCAATCTGGTGGCCAATGTCGTGGCCCTGGATCAGCCCCTGATGTACAACCGCCTCGGTGCGCAGAATGCCAACGGCATGATCTACGCCCTGCGCGGCGACGTGGTGGACGAGAACAACGTGCTGCTGACCCAGGGTGGCGTCGCGGTGCCGGGCAAGGTGACGTTGCGGCCGGACAAGCGTCCGCGGCCGATGGTATTGCGCGTAGCGGCGGGGGATTGCCTGACCATCACCCTGCAAAACCTGCTGGCCCCCCAGGCCAACCCCAACAGCGATGGCTTCGACCCCGAAGAGCCGGAAGGCGCCGAGGGTGAGGATGAGAACGAAGCGCTCCATGCGGGCAGCGGGATGCCGGCTGAATTCGTGGTCAACGACCAGGTGTCCGAGCGTTTCGTGGGCTTCTCGGTCAACGGCATGCAGGCGGTCAACAGCATCGCCGACATGTCTTCCAACGTCGGGCGCAATGGCAACTTCCTGGTCGCGCCGGGCGGCACCCGTTCCTACACCCTGTATGCCGAGCGCGAAGGGGCGTTCAACGCCAACAGCCAGGCAGCGACCTTCGGCGGCGAAGGCACCTCCGGCAACATGGCCAACGGGCTGTTTGCCCAGGTTGTGGTGCTGCCCAAGGGCGCGCGGTCCTATCGCAACGTGCTCGCTGAGGAAGAGATGCGTCTGGCCAGCGTCGGCCGCGCACCGACCGGCCAGCCCATCGTCGATTACGAGGCGCGCTACCCGCAGCGCCAGCCGTGGATCACCGAGGGCAAGGCAGGCAAGCCGATCATCAACATGATCAACGGCAACGAGATCGTCAACAGCGAAACCGACGCCCTGGTGATGGGTCCGAACACCGACGGCAGCTTCCCGCCCTCGACCTATCCCCTGGAAAGCATCGGCAAGCGCAACCCGGCCTATCCCAACCGGCTGGAGCCGTTCCGCGATTTCGCCGCGGTGTTCAACGACGAATCGGCGGTCACCCAGGCGTTCCCCGGTTACTTCGCGGACCCGGTGTTCGGCCACATGCTGGAGCCGACCCGCGACGCCTTCATGATCAACTACGGCTCGGGCGGTATCGGTGCCGAAGTGATCGCCAACCGGCTGGGCGTGGGGCCGATGCACGACTGCCTGTCCTGCGCCTATGAAGAGTTCTTCCTCAGCTCCCACACCGTGGGCGATATCGGCATGCTGGTGGACGTTCCGGCGAACGTCGGTCTGGAGCAGATCCTGCCGGGCCAGGTGCCGCCCAGGGACGCCACCGGAATCAAGGCCAGCATGGCGCTGTATCCGTCGGAGCCTTCCAACGTCAACCACAGCTACATCGGTGACCTGGTCAAGATCCGCAACACCCACAACGGCAAGGAACAGCACATCTTCCACCTGCATGGCCACCAGTGGCTGTTCAACCCCAATGACGACAACTCCGACTACATGGACGCCCAGGGCATCGGGCCGGGTGTCGGCTATACCTATGAAATCGCCAACGGCGGTTCGGGCAACCGCAACCGGGTGTCGGGCGATGCCATCTATCACTGCCACTTCTATCCGCACTTCGCCCAGGGCATGTGGACCATGTGGCGGGTGCATGACGTATTCGAGGAAGGGACCCGGCTTGAGGTGTCTCAGGCCAGCAACGACGGGTTCCACACCACTCCGTTTGCCTTGCGCAGCGGTAAACCGGCGGCGGGTGCCCGCGCTTTGCCGGACGGTGAAATCGTTGCGGGCACACCAATTCCGGCCATCGTGCCGCTGCCGGGCAAGGCCATGGCGCCGATGCCTGGCAAGGTTGCCGTGGTGCCCAAGCTGGGCGAGCTGGTGGCAGCCAATGATGACGACGATGACGACGCCGGCCATGAGGGCGGGCAGAAAGTGATTGGCTCGGTGGTGCTGGTGGACCGCAGCGAAGCCAACCGCAACGCGGACGGTTCGCTGAAGAACCCAGGCTATCCGTTCTGGATCGGTGGCATGGAGAGCACCGTCGGCCAGCGTCCGCCGACGCCGCCTCTGGACATGCTTGATGCCGCCAAGGCCACGGCCTTGCGCAACAGCGGCAATGCCCTGTGGGCCAACCTCGACCCGCTGCAATCCGGTGGCTGGGACGGCGGTCTGCCGCGCCATGCGCTGGACGGCGTCGCGGCGGGCGGCGAAGCCGAGGTGGTGACCACGTCCACTGATCTGTCCAAGATCGTGCATAAGGCCAAGGCCGTCTTCATGCCGGAAGAGGGCACCGACGTCGAACAGGCGGCCATGCGCTTTCACGCCAAGGCCGATCACCCAAGCTTTGCGTTGCTCCCCGGCAAGCAGTTCGTGGCCAAGGCCTTCCGCACCAACGGCGCGTTGCCGGTGGCCGGTGCGCCATTCTATGAGCCGTGCATGGACGACCAGGGCAAGCGCCTCACTACCATGGCCGGCGCGGGGATGTTCAACAGCGGCGAGACGCTGAACAGCATGTCGTTCACCGGCTCCTCGCAGTACACCGCCGACAAGCCACGGGTCTACAAGGCCGCCAACCTGCAGTTCGATGCGGTCTATAACAAGGTCGGCTATCACTTCCCCCAGGCGCGCATCCTGGCGCTGTGGGAAGACGTGTGGCCGGTGATCAACAAGCAGCGCCCACCAGAGCCGCTGGTCATGCGCATGAACACCTTTGACTGCGTGATGTACCAGCAGACCAACCTGATTCCCAACGTCTACGAGCTGGACGACTACCAGGTGCGCACGCCGACCGACGTCATCGGCCAGCACATCCACCTGCCAAAATGGGACCTGACCGCTGCCGACGGTTCGGCCAACGGCTGGAACTACGAAGACGGCCTGCTTTCGCCCGCCACGGTGGTGGAGCGCATTCATGCCATTCGCCTGTTCAACCAGTGCTCGGAGGCCGACCCTCGCGACGGCACCCAGGCGTGTCCGAAAGCCAAATCCCACCCGTACTTCGGCCAGTTCGGCCGCGCCGACTGGATGGGTGCGCGCACGGCCATGCAGCGCTGGTTCGCCGACCCGGTCATCAATACCCGTGGCGTGGACCGTGGCCTGGGCACCATCTTTACCCACGACCACCTGGGCCCATCGACCCATCAGCAACTGGGCCTGTACGCCACCGTGCTGGCTGAGCCGGCCGGTTCCACCTGGTTCCACTCCGAGACCGGCGAACAGCTGTACAGCGGCGCACGGCAGGACGGCGGCCCGACTTCATGGCAGGCGGTCATCAACACCGGGGACCTGGACGGCGACGGCAAGAACGACAGCTACCGTGAGTTCTTCATGGAGTACAGCGACTTCGTGCATGCCTACGAGGCGGGCGTCTATGTCGGCGCCGGGCCCAACGGCGTGCCGAACGGCCGTGCCTATCCGGCCAGTGCCAACAGCTTCCGCTACGCCATCAATCCGCCGGGGCGCAAGGCGGCGTCGAATCTGCTCGATTCGGTGCTCGAAGCCGGCAGTGGCGAGCTGGAAGGTTGCCCGCTGCGGCCTTGCCCGCAAGCGATCTCGGTGGATGATCCGGGCATCTTCGTCGTCAACTACCGCCATGAGCCGGTCGGCCTTCGCGTCTACGACCCGAACCGCACCGCGCCCGACGGCAAGCCGGGAATGCAGGCCGCAGGGCTTGCGGGCGACCTAGCCTATGCGCTGGAAACCCGTACCGACCGTGCCATCCCGGCGCTGAACCTGGCACCGAGCGCGATCACCTCGGCCACCGGGCCCACCGGCGGCGTGACCCAGTTCCCGCCGCACATCAACCGTGGCGGCGACATGCCGGGCGACCCTTTCACCCCGATGCTGCGTACCTACACCGGCGACAACGTGCGTCTGCGCCTGCATGCCGGCGGTCATGAGGAAGAACACAACGTGACCCTGCACGGCGTGAAGTGGCTGCAATCGGGCACCGGTTTCGGCAACAGCTCCAATTCGGGGTGGAAGTCCTCGCAGATGGTGGGCATCTCCGAGCAGATGGGCTTCAACGCGCCGATCACCACCATCTCCAGTGCGGCCAGTGACACCGGCGACTACCTGTACTCAATGGACGCGTCGCTCGAAGGCTACTGGAACGGTATCTGGGGGATCATGCGCAACTATGGCTCGCAACGGAACGATCTGTTCGCGCTGCCCAACAACCCCAAGCCGGTGATCGCGCGCAACACCGTGGCCTTCGACGGCATCTGTCCGCGCTACACCGCCAACATCAACGGCGTCGGCACCCGGCCAACGGTGCAGCGTAACTTCGAGGTGGTGGTGGCCCTGGCCAACGACATCCTCGGCAACCCGCTGAACCTGACCATTGGCGATGCTACAGGGCAGGGCCAGCACGTGGGTGCGCCGCTCAATCCGGCGGGCGGTACGCTGGTGTACAACAAGCGTGCGGTGACCATTCCTCAGGCGACCGTGGTGGACGAGGAAACCGGCCTGACCCTGACCCTGGGCGGGCAATCCGGGCCGCTGCATGACCCGACCGCAATCCTGTACGTGCGCAAGGCCGACCTTGATCCGATCACCGGCAAACTCAAGGCCGGGGTGCCGATCGAGCCACTCATGCTGCGCGCCGCCGCCGGCGACTGCATCAACGTGACCCTGGAAAACCGCCTGCCTGCGGCCATGCCTGACCTGCCGAACTACGCCGTGATGGCCGGCACCGTCAAGCGCGACCGCAACGGAGCCCAGGGCTCGACCACCTTCAACAACAACCTGATCCGGCCGTCGAGCCACGTGGGCATGCACACTCAGTTGCTGGCCTACGACATCACCAAGTCCGACGGATTCAACGTGGGCCTGAACCCAGTGCAGACCGTTGCTCCGCGTGTCGGTAACTCGGGTGCCTGGCCGACCCGCGCCTACCAGTACTACGCGGGCCACCTGGAGCGTGAAGGCAAGCCGGTCTCGCAACTGGGCCGGGCGGTGGACAACATCAACACCACGCCCATCGAGTTCGGCGGCTTCAATCTGACCTCGGCGGACATGATCAAGCAGCCGCAGAAAGGCCTGGCCGGTGCCATGACCGTCATGCCGCTGGGCGCGACCTGGACCGAAGACAGCAGGTCGCGGGCCAACGCCACGGTCACCGTGACCGGGCAGACCGCCTATCGGGACTTCATGCTGGTGATGCAGAAGTCGCTGAACATGCGCTGGGCCAACGGTCGTCCCGTGGAGAACCTGGCCGCCGAAGGCAATGGCGTGCCAGCCGACCCGCAGGACAACTCCGGCATGGCCATGAACTACCGCTCCGAGCCTTTGTGGTATCGCTTCGGCAAAGCGCCGGACGCACCGTTCGGGCACGCCGACGGCCAGGGCTTTGCCGATGTGCCCAACGCGCACATGGCCTACAGCAACGCCCTGGTGGGTGGCGATCCGCAGACGCCGGTGCTATATGCCAAACCGGGGCAACCGTTCCGTACCCACCTGACCGTGCCGGGTGGTGGCAGCCGCGGAACCACCTTCCAGCTCGACGGGCACGTCTGGCCGATGCACCCGTTCCAGCCCGAGAAATCCGATGCCGGTGGCTACCCCATGGGGCCGTCGGGCGTGGGTTCGGTGCGCTTCGCCTACAACCCGATGTCGATGTACATCGGCGCCCAGGAAAGCCTGCTGCCAGCGGCGCATTTCAGCCTGATGTTCCCCAGTGCCGGGGGCGCCAACGCCGTACCGGGTGACTACCTGTTCCGTGACTACGCCGGGTTCGGCAACGTGTCGGGACTGTGGGGCATCCTGCGTGTGACCAATGATCCAGAACCTGCCGCAGCGCCCTAGGCGCGATGGCTGAACGAAGCGACCGGATGTAGCGGCAGGCCCAACAACAAGAATCAGGGCCTGCCCGACACAACTCATCGGAACCTGCGCGATGGCGCACCGTTCCTCAAGGGGGGGCAGCGTGAACGGATGGATCAGAGGGGCTTTTGCAGGAGGCGCGCTGGCGGTGACGCTGTCGTTGATGGGGCATTCGGGTGACACCCCCAAGAGTGCCGACGTGACGGCCAGTACCGGTGATACACCGCCCAGCATGCCCGTGGTCGCCAACCAGCGGGAAGTGAGCAGAAACGGGGTGACCGTCAAGTTCGAAGCGCGACCGCTGAACAACGGTCCGCTGACCGAAGGCATGTTCGCCGACGTGCGCTTCAGCGTGACCGACACCGCCACCGGCCAGCCACTGCCAGGCATCGCCCCCGGCGCCTGGCTGGACCCCAGCGTTGCCAGCGACGCGGGCGCCAATCATGACCAGCAATGCAAGTCGCGGGTGGGGTTGTACCTGAAAAGCACCATCGGCGCGCGGCCACTGCTGGACCTCAACAGCTACTTCCTGATGGTGCTGAACAAGGACGCCAGCGCCACGGTGATCGACCCGACGGTGTCGGTGGGCGGCATCACCAGCACCATGAGCCGCATTGCCCTGAAACAACCGGGCATGGACTGGACCTCGACCAACGACGACAAACGGGTGTTCGTGTCGATGCCAGGCGCCGATGAAGTGGCGATCATCGACGCCGAGAAATTCCAGGTACTCCTCAGCATTCCTGCCGGCACCCATCCGCTGCGCGTGGCCCTGCAGCCGGACGAACGCTATCTGTGGGTGGGCAACAACGCACCCAGCGAAGCGGCCAGCGGCGTGACGGTGATCGACACCCAGACGATGAAAGTCGTGAGCTTCCTGCAGACCGGCCTGGGGCATCACGAGATCGCCTTCAGCAAGGATTCACGCTACGCCTTCGTCAGCAGCCGCGACGCAGGCACCGTCAGTGTGATCGACATCGCCAGCCTGAGCCTTGCGAAAACCCTGAAAACCGGTACGCACCCGCTCTCCGTGGCCTATTCGCCGTTGTCGGATGCGGTCTATGTGGCCGACGGGCAACAAGGCACGGTCACCGTGATCGATGCCAACAGCCTGGAAGTGCGCAAGGTGATCACGGCGCAGCAGGGGCTGGGCCCGATGGATTTCAGTGGCGACGGGCGCTACGGCTTCGTGCTCAACACCTTCAACAACCACGCCGTGGTGATCGACGCGGCCAGCGACACCGTCATCCATAACCTGGAAGTCTCGCCCGAGCCGTTCCAACTGACCCTGACCCAGAAATACGCCTACATCCGCGGCCTGGCCTCGCCACGGGTAACCATGATCAACCTCGCAAGCCTGGGCAAGGACCGCCAGCCGATCCTGCAGTCTTTCGAAGCCGGCCCGTCGGCGCCCAGGCTTGCCGGGGATCTGCCGCTGGCCACGGGCCTGACCCAGGCGCGGGACAACGACGCGGTGTTCGTGGTCAACCCGGTGGACAACACCACCTACTTCTACGCCGAAGGCATGAACGCGCCGATGTCCGGCTATCTCAACCGGGGTAATGCCGCCCGTGCCGTGCGTGTGATCGACCGCAGCCTGCGGGAAGTCGAGCCCGGGGTGTACAGCTCGCGGGTGCGCCTGCCCAGTGCCGGAAATTTCGACGTGGCGTTCATGCTCAACCAGCCGCAGCTGATCCACTGCTTTACCGCTCAGGTGGAGGTCAACCCGGCGCTGGAAAAACGCCTGGCCGTGCCTCGAGTGGCGTTCCTGCTGGAGCGGCGCTTCGAGCCCGTCGGGCAACTGGTGCCGATCCGCATTCGCCTGGTTCATGGCCGTGGCGACCAACCCATGACCGGTGCCAAGGACGTCTACCTGCGCTACTTCCTGGCCCCAAGCTCACGGCCTCGGGAGGTGCTTGCCACCGAGATCGGCGACGGTATCTACGAGGCCAAGGCTGACCTCTCCGAAACTGGCGCCTATTACCTGCACGTGCGCTCCGAGTCGCTGGGCATCAAGGCCAGCGAGCAGTCCTACGCCAGTCTGCGGGTGATGCCGGTGGATCAGTCGCCGGTGCACCTGAATAACCAAAGCCCATCTGTTTCCGACAGGATGACGCCATGAAAACACTGTTGAGTTTTTCGCTGTTGGCCTTGTTGATCGCTCCATGCTCCTCCCAGGTGTACGCCCATGGCGGCGCCGACCATGCGCAACAACACAAACAGGTGACCCAGGAAAACGCCGTGGTGCGTTTCGCCGATGTGTCGCTGACCAACCAGAACGGTGAGCCGGTGAACCTCAAGCGCGATCTGGTCAGCGACAAGATCGTGGTGATGGGCTTTGTCTACACCACGTGCACCACGGTGTGCCCGGTGGTGTCGTCGATCATGGCCAAGGTGCAGAAGCAATTGGGTGCCAAGGTAGGCAATGAAGTGCAGATCGTGTCGATTACCGTCGATCCGCTGCGCGATACCCCGGCGCGCCTGCTCAGTTACGCCAACCGCTTCCAGAACGGCCCGGGCTGGGCCTGGCTGACCGGAACCCCGCAGGCGGTCAACGAAACCCTCAAGGGCCTGGGCACCTGGACTGCGGACCCTGCCAACCATCCGCCGCTGATCATGGTCGGCGATGGCCGTAGCAGCCACTGGACCCGCTATTACGGCTTTGCCGACCCGGCGCTGCTGGTCGAGCGGGTCGAACAACTGCGCGCCGACCGCGTGTCCAAGCCCGTGCGCCACGGGACCTATGTGATGGGGGATCAGCCATGACCCGCTCCCACCCACACCACCAATCCTGTAGGAGCGCGCTTGCCCGCGACGGCGTCGTGTCAGACACCGATGGGTTGAATGCTGCACCGCCATCGCGAGCAAGCTCACTCCTACAGGTTCTTTGCGCCTGTGCCGCAATGCCTCAACCACACCACCAACCCTGTAGGAGCGCGCTTGCCCGCGACGGCGTCGTGTCAGATACCGATGGGTTGAATGTTGCACCGTCTTCGCGAGCAAGCTCGCTCCCACAGGGAATGGGGTGTTTTCAGAATTGGCGGTGGGGCTGGGCATTGGTCTTGTCCGTGGCGATGCCGCTGGCCTGGGCCCACGATGGCCATGTGGAGCCGACGCTGGCCAAGGCTGCACCGGTGCAGGTCGCGCCGCCGTCCAGCGGCACCCATGACGCGCTGACCTATTTCACCGACACGCCGCTTCAGGACCAGGACGGCAACATCGTGCGTTTCTACAGCGACGAACTCAAGGACAGGCTGGTCCTGCTCAACGTGGTGTTCACTCACTGCGACGAGGCCTGCCCGTTGATCACGCGCAAGCTCAAGGACGTGCGCCAGGCCATGGGCGAGCCGCTGGCGAGCAAGGTGTATTTCATCACCCTGACCAGCGATCCGAAACGTGACACGCCCCAGGTGCTCAAGGCCTTCGCGGCCAAACACGGGGTGGACGGCCCCAACTGGCGATTCCTGACCGGCACCCAGGAGCAGATGGACCTGGTGCTCGGCAGGCTGGGGCACATCATTCCAACCCCCGAGCAGCATTCGACGCAGTTGATCGTGGGCGATGTGGCGACCAAGCGCTGGGCGAAGATCCGCCCGGACGCACCGGTCGATGCCATCGCGCAACGCTTGCAGTTTCTGACCCTGCCTGTGGCCGGGCGTTGAGGAGCAGACCATGAAGACCTCGCTGGCGCTGTTCAGCCTGCTGTGGTGCCTGACCGGAACAGCCCATGCCCTGGAGCTGAGCCCGTCCGAGGCCGCAGGAAAGCGCCTGTACCGCGAGGGTGTGTCGGCGAGCGGGGCAGAAGTGTCGGCGCGGATCGGCCTGTCGGGCACCCCGATCCCGGCAGCCACCGTGCCCTGCGCCGGTTGCCATGGCAGCGACGGGCGCGGGCGACCGGAAGGCGGCGTGCGTCCGCCGGACATCACCTGGCGCAGGCTCAGTGCACCCTATGCGCAGCAGGTCAGGGCAGGGCGCAGCCGACCGCCGTACAGCGAAAGCGGCTTCTCCCACGCGATCATCGAAGGCATCGATCCCGCAGGCCAGGGCCTGGACCCGGCCATGCCGCGCTTCGTCATGTCCAGCCAGGATCAATCCAATCTGCTGGCCTATCTCAAACGCCTGGAAGACGACGCAGACCCCGGCGTGCAGCCCAAGGCCCTGCGCCTGGGCACCTTGCTGCCGTCCGAAGGGGCGCTGGCGCCGCTGGGCGACACCGTGGCGGCGGTGTTGGTCGGCGCGCTCACCGCGATCAACGACGCAGGCGGCATACACGGCCGCCGGCTGGAACTGGAGATCGTCGACCCGGGCCCCGATGCCGCCAGCGCCGAACTCGCCCTCAAGCGCCTGAGCGGCGAAAAAGGCGTGTTCGCCCTGATCTCACCGCTGGCTCCGGCGCTGGACAGCCGCCTGGCCGGGTTGCTGGAACAGGCCCATCTACCGCTAGTGGGCTCGGTGTCCTTGCTGGGACTGCAACAGGACAGCCCAATGATTTTCGAGCCGCTGCCGGGCATGAGCGGGCAGTTGCAGGCGCTGGCCGACTACGCCGCCAGCCATCTGAACCTGACCCGCCAGAAAGTCATGGTGGTCTACGAAGACAGCCCTCTGGAGCGCACCCAGGCCGAAGGGCTCAAGCAGCACCTCAATGAACAGGGCTGGAGCGACGTCAATCTGCGGGTCTACGTGGCGGGTGGCGGGCTGGCGGGGGACGTGACGAGCGATCCTGCCCAGGGCGTGTTCTTCCTCGGCCGCCCCGATGACCTGCGCGCCATGGCCGAAGCGTTGCAGGAAGCCGGGCAGGCGCCGTACCTGTTCGCGACTTCCGCGCAAGCGCCGGGGGATGTCTGGAACTTGCCCGGGGTGTTTTCCCGTCGGCTGTTCCTGGCGTACCCGTTCGTGCCCAGTGACTGGACCGCCGAAGGCAAGGCCGCGCTCGCTTCGGTGCGCGAGCGCAGTGGCCTCAAGGGCCAGTACGCGGTGTTGCAGGTGGACGCCTGGTGCTCAGTGCTGCTGGTGGCCGAGGCATTGCGACAGATCGGTCGCAATCCCGCCCGCGAGCCGCTGATCAAGGCGCTGGAGGGGTTGCACGATGTGAAGACCGGATTGACTCCACTGTTGGGGTTCGGGCCGGGGCAACGGTTGGGCATGTCGGGTGCCCACGTGGTGACCGTTGATTTGCAGCAGCAGCGATTCGAACTGATAAGCCCCTATGTCAGGGTCAACGCTGCCAATTGAAGTGAGATTTCGCCATGAAGCTCAAGCTGTTGTTAATGATGTTGGCGTTGGTGTTACCCAGTCTGCTGCTGACGGTGGGACGCACCGAGGCCGTGGCAGACCCCACATTTGGGGAAATGGCCGTGGCGCGGGTCAACGGCGTGGAGATTGGACAGATGCAGCTTGAGCATTACTTCGTCGATTACTTGCAGGCCCAGGGGCGCATGGTCGGTTCGATCCGCAACCCGATCGCCTACAACCGCCTGCGCAGTGCGGCGCTGGACGACCTGATCGACAAGGAACTGCTGTGGCAGGAAGCCAGCAAGCGCGGCATTCACGTTGACGACCAGAGCGTTCAGGACAACTACACGGCGCTGCGCAATGAATTCACCTCCGATGAAATCTTCAATCGGCGCCTGGAAGACGCAGGCTTCAACAGCGTCACCTTCAAGGAATACCTGCGCCGCGAACTGACCAGCCAGCGCATGCTCGCCGATCTGAGCCAGATGGCCGCGGTGCCCCAGGCCGATGTGCAGGCCTTCTATCGCCAGGCGTCGCCGCGCATCCATGCCCGGCACATCCTGCTGCTGGTCGAACCCAACGCCGATGTCGAAAAGGCCGAGGACGTCCATCGCCAGGCGCTGCAGCTGCGGGCGCGGATTCTCAAGGGTGAGGACTTCGCCCAACTGGCCCGGCAGTACTCCCAGGATACCCGGGCAGCCGACGACGGAGATCTGGGCTATTTTTCTCGTGAAAGCATGGTGGCGGAATTTGCAGACGCAGCGTTCGGTCTCAAGACAGGAGCGGTCAGCGAGCCGGTGCGCACCATTTATGGCTGGCATTTGATAAAAGTTGAGAACACAGTCGAAGATAGCGTGATCAGCGATACTCAGGGCCTGGCCATGGCGCGCCATGCCCTGGAGCAGCAACGACAGGGCGAGGCGACCCGGTCGGCGCTGCAACGGCTGCGAGCGGCGAGCAAGATAGAACGGGTGGCAGAGCGATGACCCGGGTTTTCCCCGAAAGTGGGGGCAAATCCGGTAAGCGCTGGTTGATGCCCCCGGTAGTGGGGTTGCGGTTGTGCCTGTGCGCTTTGTTTTTTGTCGATGAAAATCAATGGCATGGGCGATTCCATTTTGCAGAGGAGGGTCTGGCATGAACAGTGCTCTTGTACCACTACAAGGCGGCATTCCCCAGACCGGGCCACAGGACCTGTCCCGAATTCAGGAGTCCACCTTGTTAAACAAAGTGATGGTTGTAGAGGACGAACAGATCCTGGCGCAGAACCTCCAGTCGTATCTGGAGGCCAAGAGCCTGGATGTACGGGTCGCGAACGATGGCGCTGGTGCCATCGACCTTGCAGAAGGTTTCGGGCCGGACGTGGTTGTCCTCGATTTTCGCTTACCCGATATGGAAGGGTTTCAGGTACTCGATGCGGTACGCAAACAGAAGGACTGCTTTTTCATTCTGATCACGGGACATCCGACCAGCGAAGTCTGCGGTCGAGCCACCGATCTGGGTGTCAGCCACATTCTGTTCAAGCCGTTTCCGCTGGCGGAACTCGCCCGAGCTGTCTGTGACTTGTTGGGTACTGAGCGACGGTCGGCGAACAAGGCGCCTCAGGCGGCCGGGTTCATCGAGCGGCGGCACAGCCCGGCAGAGACTTTCCCGTTGCAGTTGTACGACGGTACCTGGGTTCACTCGGATCGTCGTGGCAACAGACAGACCCCGTCGCCTGACAGCGAAAAGGCGGTCGTTGACGGGGAGGGCAAACTCTAGCCGGGTCCGGGGGACATAGATCCTCCGGGAACGGCAAACCGGCCAGGGAAGGTCAGGCGCGTCGAATGTGTGGTTCCTTTTTTGGGGTCCGGGAGTGCATTCGATGGAAAGTCTTACGCTCGTAGTCGAGAGACCGCCGCTGGCTTTGCCAGTCGTGTTACCCAGCCGTTTTCCCGGCAGCCTCCTGGCCGCCGCCAGGGAACGCGCCGCCGCTGCAAGCGAACGCCCGATCGAGGCGCTCGAAAGCCTTTCTGAACTTGAGCCTGCCGCCTTTACCCGCGCCCTGGGCGCCACCTTGCACTATCCCGTGCTGGATGCGTCGAGCCTGTTCAAGTGCACCCCGGAATTCGAACAGGTCAGCCTGGCCCAGGCGCTGAAACGCGAATTCGTCATGCTGCGCCACGAGGACGCGCTGATCGGCGTGTTCGCCGACCCCTTCGATGATGGCCGCCTGGCCTGGATCGACGAATGCCTTCAGGGTGCTGCGCTGTACCTGTGCCACGCTGCGGACCTTGCTGCCTACCTGGCCCGCCAGGAAGAGGGCTTCCACGCGGTCGCCGCGCTGGACACCCACGGCGACGAACAGCACGAGTTCGCCGCCCTGGAAACCCTGTCCCTGACCAGCATCAGCGAAGACGCCAGTGCCGTGGTCAAGCTGGTCAACTCCACCCTCTACGACGCGCTGAAGATGCACGCCAGTGACATCCACCTGGGCGTGACCGGCAGCGGGCTGGTCATCAAATACCGCATCGACGGCGTGCTGAACAACATCAGCAAGGTGCAGGGCGCCGAGTTCGCCGACCAGGTGATCTCGCGGATCAAGGTGATGGCCGAACTGGACATCGGCGAAAAACGCGTGCCCCAGGACGGCCGCTTCAAGATCGGCATCAATGGCCGGCAGATCGACTTCCGGATCTCGATCATGCCCAGCATCTTCGGCGAAGACGCCGTGCTGCGGGTGCTGGACAAACAGGACCTGGCCGACCGCGTCAGCGGCGTGCGCCTGGAAGCGCTGGGTTTTGAAGACGCCACCCTCATCAGCCTGCGCCGCCTGGCCGCCGAACCCTACGGCATGGTGCTGGTGACCGGGCCTACCGGCTCGGGCAAGACCACCACGCTGTACGCGATGATCACCGAGATCAACCACGGCGTGGACAAGATCATCACCATCGAAGACCCGGTGGAGTATCAGTTGCCCGGCGTCTTGCAGATCCCGGTCAACGAGAAGAAGGGCCTGACCTTCGCCCGCGGCCTGCGTTCGATCCTGCGCCATGACCCGGACAAGATCATGGTCGGCGAGATCCGTGACCCCGATACCGCGCAGATCGCCGTGCAGTCGGCGCTCACCGGCCACCTGGTGTTCACCACCATCCACGCCAACAACGTGTTCGACGTGATCGGCCGCTTCACCCAGATGGAAGTCGACCCCTACAGCTTCGTGTCGGCACTCAACGCCGTGCTGGCCCAGCGCCTGATCCGCCTGGTGTGCAGCGGTTGCGCGGTGCCGGTCACTCCCGGCGAGGACGAACTGCGCGCCTCGGGGCTGACCGCCGAGAACAGCGCTCACTACCACTTCGTTCACGGCGCCGGTTGCGGCCGCTGCCGTGGCACCGGGTATCGCGGCCGCACCGCGATTGCCGAACTGCTCCACCTTGACGACGAGATTCGCCAGATGATCGTCGAGCGCAGCCCCATTTCCCAGATCAAGCATTACGCCTGCAGCCGTGGCCTGCGCCTCTTGCGCGGCTCGGCTCTGGAACTGGTGCGCGATGGCCGGACCACGCTGGAGGAGATCAATCGTGTCACTTTCATTTCGTGATCACTACGTGGCCGTGATCGGCGCCAATGGCGTCGGTCTTTCCCGCTGCGACGCCCTTGGCCGCAAATGGCTGGGCAGCGCCGGGTTCATCGCCGATCGCCAGGGCACCCCGACACTGGCCCTCGACACCCTGCAACGCCTGCTGGGCGAACACGTCAAGGGCCGCGCGCGGCTGACCGTTCTGCTGTCCAGCCACTACAGCCGTTTCGGCTTGATTCCCTGGAGCGAACA
Source organism: Pseudomonas sp. NPDC090201 (assembly GCF_044746825.1). Taxonomy (NCBI): domain Bacteria; kingdom Pseudomonadati; phylum Pseudomonadota; class Gammaproteobacteria; order Pseudomonadales; family Pseudomonadaceae; genus Pseudomonas; species Pseudomonas sp. NPDC090201. Next base: position 635,943 of record NZ_JBIVCX010000003.1, on the reverse strand, counting down.
CATCCACACCCCGGACGAACTCCAGGCCTACGCCAGCGCCGTGTTCGAGGACACCTTCGGCAAATCCCCCGAGCCCTGGGCCCTGAGCCTGTCGCCCGAAAGTGCCGGGATGCCGCGTATCGCGGTGGGCCTGCCACAGGCCCTGCTGACCCAGCTGCGGGAGATGGTCAAGGCCCGCAGCCTGCGCCTGGTGTCGGTCCAGCCGTACCTGATGAGCGCCTTCAACCGCTTCCAGAAGAGTTTCGGCAATCGCGATTTCCTGTTCGTGGTCGCAGAGCCCGGCCGCAGCACCTTGCTGCTGGCCAGGGAAGGGCGCTGGTCGGCGGTGCGCTCGCTGCGCATTGCCGACAGCGACGCCGCCCTGGGCTCGATGATCGCCCGGGAGAGCGAGCTGCACGGGCTCAACGGCGACAAGCCGGTGGACCTGTTCGTCCACGCCCCGGCCCGTCATCACGACGCGCCGCAGATTCTCGGCGTACAGACCCTGGAATTGCCGTCAGGCGAGAGCGACATCCAGGACCCGTTGCACATCATGGCAGCGGCGGTGAACTGACATGCGCGATCTCAATCTGGAATTCCAACCGCAACGCAGCGGCAGCCGGCTTGGCTGGAGCGTGCTGGTACTGGGTCTGGTGCTCGGTGTGACGGTGGCCACCGGCGCCCACATCGTCGGGCAAGACATTCAGGACGAACAGAACCTGCTCGGCCACGCCCAGCGCAAGCTGCAAGTGCACACCGGCGGCACGGTCAGCAGCCTGACACCGGCCCAGCAGCGTGAGCAGGAACTGCGCCTGCTGGAAATGAAACAGGTGTCGGCCCAGTTGCGCCGCCCCTGGGAGCGTTTGTTCGCCGCGCTGGAAACCCTGCGCGGCAAGGACATCGCCTTGCTCACCCTGACCCCCGATGCGCGCAAGGGCCAGGTGCGGATCACCGCCGAGGCGCGGGATCTGGAGGCCATGCTGACCTTCCACCGGCAACTGCAAGACAGCCCCGAGCTGCGTGACGTGTCGCTGGTCAATCACGAGATCGTCGCCAACTCGCCGCAGAAACCGATCCTGTTCAACCTGCTGGCCACCTGGGAGGTGAGCGATGTCCGTCCCTAGCCTGATTCTGCGCGAACACGTTCAACGGGCAGGCCTGCCTGGCCTGGGAGGCGCGGCGCTGCTGGCGCTGGTGCTGGGTTACGGGGTGTTCGGCCTGCTGCCGGACTGGCAGTCCCTGGACACCCTGCGCCAGAACAGCCACAAGGCCAACGAGTTTCTGGAGAAGGTCGCCAATGGCACAGCCACCTTGCCGGTCGTGCCCTCCCAGCAACTGGACGAGTTCCACAAGGCCCTGCCGACCCAACTGGATGCGACCACGGTCATCGACCGCATCTACGCGATGGCCAGCAAGGAAAAGATCAACCTGGCCCGCGGCGAATACGCGCTGGGCATCGACCCCAAGACCCAACTGGCCCGTTACCAGATCCTGCTGCCCGTGCGCGGCAACTACCCGCAACTGCGGCGCTTCCTGCACGCGCTGCTGACCGAACTGCCCGCCGTGGTGGTCGAGGACGTGGATTTCCAACGCAAACGGATCGCTGATACCGAGCTGTCCGGGCGCATCCGCATGACCCTTTACCTGTCGAGGTCGTGATGAACAATCGTCGCGTAACAGGCTGGATCGCGTTTTTCGGCATCTGCGGGCTGATCGCCTGGATGCCCGAGCAATTCTTCGGCGAGTCGACCCAGGACGCTGCCAGCAGCGTGCAACCGGTCGCCGCCAGGCAGCAGGCAGCCATCGCCAGGGCCCGGGCGATCGTTGCCAGCGATGCAGAGAAATCGGAAAAAGTGGTGGTGCCCCAGGTCGACCTGTTCGCCACCCAGAGCTGGTACGTCGCCCCGGTGATCAGCGCCGAACAGCAGGCCGCTCTGGACAACGCCGTTGTAGCCCCATCGGTGCCCACAGCACCACCGCTTCCGTTCCAGTTCATTGGCAAGCTGGAAGACAGCCAGCAGTTGCAGGTGTTTCTGCAAAACGGAGAACGGCTCTATGTGGTCAGGGCCGGTGATGTGATCGACGAAACCTACAAGATCGATCGCATCTCGGCCACTGAAATGAGCCTCGTCTATCTGCCCTTGAAGTTTGCTCAGACCTTGTCTGTAGGGAGTGCGCCATGAGTCCGCTGCGGTTGTCGTCGAACGCGTTGTTGCTGGGCTTCATCATTGTGCTGGGAGTGCTGTTGTCTTCCTGTGCGTCGGACATTAACCGGGCGATTGGCCAGGACCTGATCGAGGAGGGCAAATACGAAGAGGGCATTGCCAAGTTGCAGGAAGCGGTCAATGCCAAACCTCGCGATGCCACCCTGCGCATTCAGCTGACCTCGGCCAAGGCCCGTGCGGTCAAGACCCTGCTGACCAAGGCTGATTCGGAGCGCTCGCAACGGGACTTCAACAGCGCCGCCATCGACTACTCGCGAGTGGTCGCCATCGAGCCCAACAATGGCCGGGCCCGTGACGCGCTGTACCTGCTGGAGCAGATGCGCAACATCAACAACATGCTGGTGCAGGGCCAGACCAGCCTGCGCCGCGGCGACGTGACCGGTGCCGAGAAACAGGCCCGCGCCGTGCTCGCCCTGGACCCGCGCCACGAGGGCGCCCAGCAGTTGCAGAAAGACGTCGACCTGCTGCGCTCGCGCAATGCCGTTCCCTATCCACAGCTCAAGACTCGCCTGGACCGGCCGGTGACCCTGGAGTTTCGCGACGCCAACCTCAAGGTGATCTTCGAGGTGCTGTCCCAGGTGGCGGGCTTGAACTTCATCTTCGACAAGGACATGCGCGCTGACCTCAAGGCCACCATCTTCGTACGCGAAGTACGCATCGAGGACGCCATCCAGTTGCTGCTGCAACAGAACCAGTTGCACCAGAAGGTGGTAAACGACAACACCTTGCTGATCTACCCGGATTCGCCGCAGAAGCTCAAGGATTACCAGGAGCTGGTGATGCGCACCTTCTACCTGACCAACACCGATGCCAACACCGCCCTGAACATGGTCAAGACCATGCTCAAGACCCGCGACGTGTTCATCGACGAGCGCCTGAACACCCTGACCATGCGCGACACCCCGGACGCCATTCGCATGGCCGAGAAGCTGTTCTTCTCCCAGGACCAGTCCAACCCTGAAGTGGTGCTGGAGGTGGAAGTGATGGAAGTGGCCCGTCAGCGCATCCTCGATCTGGGCCTGCAATGGCCGAGCACCTTCGGCATCATCAACAGCGACGGCACGGCGGTGAACGTGCTGAACCAGTTGCGCGGCATCAACTCCAGCCGGATTTCGATCTCGCCATCGCCACAGCTGAAAATCAACGCCCAGGACAACGACGTCAACACCCTGGCGAGCCCGACCATTCGCGTCAGCAACCGTGAACAGGCGCGCATCCACATCGGTCAGCGGGTGCCGATCATCAGCGCCACCTCCGTGCCCTCGACCCAGGGCCCGGTCATCACCGAAAGCATCACCTACCTTGACGTCGGTCTGAAACTGGAGGTGACCCCGATCGTTCACCTGGATAATGAAGTGGCGATCAAGATTGCCCTGGAAGTGAGTAACGCCACACCGCTGGAGGCCACCCGCAACGGAACCATCCCGGTTCAGGTCGACACCCGCAACGCCCAGACCACCCTGCGTCTGCACGACGGCGAAACCCAGATCCTGGCGGGCCTGGTGCGCAACGACACCCAGTCCACCGGCAACAAGATCCCCGGCCTTGGCGACCTGCCGGGTCTGGGCCGGCTGTTCGGCAGCAACAAAGACACCGTGGGCAAATCGGAGCTGGTGCTCTCGATCACCCCGCGCATCGTGCGCAACCTGCCGTACCAGGCGCCGAGCGACATGGAATTCGGCACCGGCACCGAGACCAGCATGCACATCGACTCGGTCAATCCGGACATGCCCGTGACGGTGGAAGTGGGCGGCAAGTCGCAGCCGCTGGCCGTCGTGCCTGCTGTCGAGAAGCCTTGACATGAACGCCCGGCACGCCACGCGCGGCTTCACCCTGATCGAGATGGTCGTGACCCTGGCCATCGTCGGTCTGCTGGCGAGCATCGCCGCGCCTTTGACCGAAACGATCATCCGCCGTGGCAAGGAGCAGGAGCTGCGCACCGCGCTGTATCAGATTCGCGATGCGCTGGACGCCTATAAGCGCGCCGCCGACTCGGGGCGCATCGAGAAGTCGGTGACCAGTAACGGCTACCCAGCCAGCCTCAAGGTGCTGGTGGACGGCGCCCGCGACCTGAAGAGCCCCAAGGGCGCGAAGATCTTCTTCCTGCGGCGCATTCCCAATGACCCGATGGCGGCCAGCAAGAGCCTGGGCAACAGCAAGAACAAGCACGATGCGGCGGACGACTGGGGCCTGCGTTCCTACGACAGCCCAGCGCAGAACCCGCGGGACGGCGAGGACGTGTTCGACGTGTATTCCAAAGCCAAGGGCGTTGGCCTCAACGGCATCGCCTATTCGCAGTGGTGACATCATGCGCAGACAGAACGGCTTCACACTCATCGAATTGCTGGTGGTCATGGCGATCATCGCCACCCTGATGACCATTGCCGTGCCGCGTTATTTCTCAAGCCTTGAGAACTCGCGGGAAACCGCGCTGCGCCAGAGCCTGTCGGTGATGCGCGAGGCGCTGGACCACTACTACGGCGACACCGGCCATTACCCCGAATCCCTGGAAGACATGGTCACCCAGCGCTACCTGCGCAGCCTGCCGGAGGACCCTGTCACCGGCCGCAACGACATGTGGGTCATCGTCGCGCCGCCTGAAGGCGTGCAGGGCTCGGTGGCGGATATCAAGAGCGGTTCTACCGGGAGGGCGCGTGATGGCAGTCTTTTCGGTCAATGGTAGCTTCGGCGGCGCCATGCCCCGCGAGCAAGGCTTCACCTACATGAGCGCCTTGCTGCTGATCCTGATGATGGGCACCGCGCTGGCGGCGGTGGGGCAGGTCTGGTCGACCATCGGCAAGCGTGAGCGCGAGCTGCAACTGATCTGGGTCGGCACCCAGTACGCCCAGGCCCTGCGCAGCTATTACAGAAGCGGCACTGGCGTGGCCCAGTACCCCGAGTCTTTGGACGAACTGCTGGAAGACCATCGCTTCCCGTCGATCCAGCGCCACATTCGTCGCCTCTACCCCGATCCCATGACCGGCACCGACAACTGGGGCCTGACCAAATCCATCGACGGGCGCATCACCGGCGTCTACAGCCGCTCGACCCTGACACCGTTGAAGGTCGCGAACTTTCCGACGCAGTGGCAGGAGTTCGAGAACATGACCAGTTACGCCGACTGGCGCTTCGTGGCCGAGAACGCGTTCCAGGAATCCACCAATAACCGTCCCGGTGCACCGGGCACGCCCGCCACCCTGACCGCGCCGCCGGCCACAGGTCCCGGGGCGACCCTGGGCACCTCGCTGGGCACGCCGATAGGAGGTGCCAGCCAATGAAAAGCCTGAACGCCAACCTCAAGGCCGTGTGCCTGGGCGCCGCCATGCTGCTGGCCGGGCTGCACGCCGGCGCGTGCCTGGCCGACGACGAAGACGAAATGATGGGTTTCATCGTCGACGACTGCATCTCGCTGGTCGGCCACAACTTCTACAACGCCTTTACCGACCGCCTGCGCGCCACCAGCCGTCTGGATTTCAACCTGGTGGTGCGTGAACGGCCCGACCCACGCTGGGGCAGCCTGATCTGGGTCGAGTATGACCAACGCATCGTGTACCGCCGTTTTCTGGCACCCAACGCCACCGAAACCCGCGCGCTGGCAGAAGAAGCCGCCGACCAGGTTCGCGCGGCAGTCGTTCAACGCAAATTGCAAGTTCAATTGCAGGACAACACTGATCTGGGGAAGGACGAATTATGAACAGAACAATAATCGCCGTTTCGACCTGCCTGTGTCTGAGCAGTTTCAGCCTTCTGAGCCAGGCCACGGAGCTGGTCTATACGCCGGTCAACCCGAACTTCGGCGGCAACCCGCTCAATGGCCCGACCCTCCTTAACGAAGCCCAGGCCCAGAACGATTTCAAGGACCCGGACCTGAAACGCTCGACCACCACCGCCACCACGGCGCTGGAGCGGTTCAGTCAGCAACTGCAGTCCAGCCTGCTGTCCCAGGTGCTCACCAACATCCGCAACGGCAATACCGGCAGTCTCACCACTGACGCGTTCATCATCAACGTCGTCGACGATTCGGGTGCCCTGAGTATCCAGATCACCGACCGTGCCACCGGCGAAGTATCGGAAGTGAACGTCAACGGACTCACCTCCAACTGACGGTTACTGAAGTTCCAGAGGAGCGAAGGACCATGAAAAAATGCATCTCGTTGTTGATGCTGGTGGCTGCACTGCAAGGCTGTGGTGTTCGTGCGCCGATGCCGGCCGAACAACCCAAGGACGTCCCGACCCTGACGCCGCGTGCATCGACGTATTACGACTTGCTCAACATGCCGCGGCCCAAGGGGCGACTGGTGGCGGTGGTCTATGGTTTCCGCGATCAGACCGGGCAGTACAAGCCAACCCCGGCCAGCTCCTTCTCGACCAGCGTGACCCAGGGCGCGGCGAGCATGCTGATGGACGCGATGCAGGCCAGCGGCTGGTTCGTGGTACTGGAACGTGAAGGCCTGCAGAATCTGCTGACCGAGCGCAAGATCATCCGCGCCGGGCAGAAGAAACCGCCAGCAGTGATGGGCCCCAACGGTGCTCCGGTGACGCCACCGACACCCAATGAGCTGCCACCGTTGCAGTCGGCCAACCTGATGCTCGAAGGCGGCATCGTCGCCTATGACACCAACGTCAGGAGCGGCGGGGAAGGTGCGCGGTATCTGGGGATTGGCGGCTCGCAGGAATATCGCGTGGATCAGGTGACCATCAACTTGCGGGCGGTGGATGTGCGCTCCGGGCAGGTGCTGGCGAACGTGATGACCAGCAAGACGATCTATTCGACGAGTTACAACGCAGGTGTGTTCAAGTTCGTGGAGTTCAAGAAACTGCTTGAACTGGAGGCGGGCTACACCACCAACGAGCCGGCGCAGTTGTGTGTATTGTCGGCCATCGAGGCTGCCGTGGGGCACCTGGTCGCCCAGGGGATCGAACGGCACATGTGGCAGGCAGCGGGCGACAACAGCGCGCCGAACGAGACGCTGGACCGGTACCTGAGCCAGAACAAACCGGCGGATGAAGGGCAGTAGGGATCCTGATGTGTCAATGGGGCCTTGATGGCCCCTTTTTTTGTCCCATGAATCCTCAGGCCCTGCGCCCCATCCAAAACCGCCCCGCGGGCAAGCCCGGCTGCTACGGGGGCGTGTGCACCCATCACTCGCGCCCACCCCACGCCCTGTAGGAGCGCGCTTGCCCGCGACAGGCCATGACAGGCGACAGTGCCGTGTCGGATGTACCGCCGCCGTCGCGGGCAAGCGCGCTCCTACGGTTTGTGGCGACTCGAACAACCCGTAGCAGCACGGCTTGCCGGCGGGAGCGGTCTCAAGATTGCCGCGCCGGTAGTTGGAGCAACTTCTCCCTGTGGGAGCGCGCTTGCCCGCGAATGGTTGTGTGATGCACGACAAGGGTGACAGGGGCCTGCGCCTTCGCTGGCAAGCCAGCTCCCGCAGGGGAAGGTTATCCTCCACCAGCAACAGGGCGTGGCTGCGGCGACCACAAAAAAGCCGCCTTTCGGCGGCTCTTGGTACTGCACTGCAATCTACTGCTGATGCACGGTCGCCTGGTTCGAGTTACCCACCTGGGTAATGCTCGCTGCCTGGTTGGTCGCGCTCTGGTTCACGTTGGCCTGGTTGAGGTTGCCGGACTGGCTCACGTAGGCGACGTTGTAGCTGTCAGCCTGCTTGACGACAATCTCGTTGCCATTGCCGTTCTGCGAGGTGAACGACTGGTTGTCGCTGCCCGATTGCGTCAGGTCGGTACTGTTGCCATTGCCGAAGCTCGAGCCCTGGGCGTAGTTGCCTTCGCCACGCTGATCGGCGATCAGGATGTTGTCGCTGCCGTTCTGTTCGAAATACAGCTCGTTGTAGTTGTCATCCTGCGTGGTCTTGGCATCGTTGCGATTGCCGTCCTGCTTCAGGTTGGTCAGGTTGCCAACGCCTTTCTGGGTCATGTTGATGACGTTGTCGTTGCCATTCTGGTTGAGGAAGGCGGTCTGGCCGATACCGAATTGCCCACCCAGGCGTGCCCCCTCGCGTTCGCTGGCCTGGACCTTGTTGCCGGAGCCGGTGGCGGAGGAGGTGAGGTTGTGACCGGTGCCCGCCTGCGAGCTGAAGTGCAGGTTGTCCTGGCCGTTCTGGTACACGTTGCTGGTGCTGTTGGTGACGTTGTACTGCGTCACGCTGGCGGCGTTGCGGTCACCCCACTGAACCATGTTGATGTTGTTCAGCGTGCCCTGGATCTGATCGAGCACACCTTCGTTGAAGGTGCCGGTCTGGGTCAGGCTGACGTGGCTGTCGGTCTGGGTGTCCTGGAACAGCTGGCCGGTGTTGAAATTGCCGTTCTGCTCGGCGGTGATCGAACCGCCATTGCCATAACGCTGATCGGAGTAGATGTAGTTGTCGTTGCCGTTCTGGTTGAGCTGGATCTGCCCGTTGAAGTGCTCGACCTGTTCGGTGGACGCCTGGTTGCGATCGCCGTTCTGGAAGACTTGCGCATTGTTGCCGGCGCCGCCGGACAGCTGCTCGGACCAGGCCTGGTTGTTGCTGCCGCTCTGCTCGATGTTGATGATGCTGCCCAGCTGATTCTCCTGGTAGGCGAAGGCAAAGTTGCCGTTGCCCGACTGCCGGGTGGTGGTCTGGTTGCCGGTACCCAGCGACTGGCTGGCCTGTGTGGAGTTGCGCTGGTCGTTCTGGCGCTGGGTGATCTTGCTGTCGGTCTCGTACAGCTGTTCGCCGTAGGCGCCGTTCTGGTTGCCTTCCTGGCGCTGGTCGATCTGCGAGTTGGTTTGCGTCTGATAGGCCGCAGTGTCGTTGCCATCACCGATCTGTACTTGCTGTACAGAGGCGTAGGCTGCGTTGACCTGTTGCACATCGGCAGTGTTGCCGCTTCCTTGCTGGTACTGACTCGAGAGGCTGTTGGCAGCCATCGCATGGCCTGCGACCATGACCAGAACCGCAGCAGCGACAGGGGTGAGTTTGAACATGATGTAGACCTCCTGATGGTAAGTTGCCGAGGTGTCGAGCGCGTCAACGAACTTGACGAACTTCTACGCTCTGGCCATTTCCAGACTGACTGATGCTGCTCTGCAGCCCGCTGCCTGCCTGTTCGATGCTGGCGCTGTTGTTGGCGCCCCGTTGCGAAATTGCTGCCTGATTGTCCGAGCCGGTCTGGGTGATCCGCGCCTGGTTGCCCGAACCCTGCTGGCTGATGTACGCCGTCAGGTCGCTGCCCTGTTGCAGGATGAACGCCTCCTGGGCACTGCCGACCTGCACGATGTTGCCCACCAGCGAAGTACCGTTCTGCGACAGGTTGGCGACGTTGGCGTTGCCCTGTTGCAGGATGCTGGCCTGCTGGCCACCGACGAAGGTGCCGCCCGGAAAACTGACCGGCGCACCGAGTTCCGAACCGCCGCCCAGCTCGTCACCGCTCAGCTCGTCGGCCTGCACCGACAGCCACGGCGCTAGCAGCACCAGCGCCATCAGCGCCTGGCACAGAACGGCCGGACGAGCGAACCGCGAACCCGCACATATCAGTGACATGCTGTTCTCCTGTCCCCGGTCACCGGCTGGCGACCCGGGACGCCTGGCCCGCCTGCGTCTTCACACAGACGGGCCGTACTTCATCAACGAACGGTGATCGGCAGTGTCCGGACCGTGCCCTTGGACGAGGTGGCGGTCGCGGTCGGGTTGGTCGCCCGTGGTGCGATGGTGTTGACCACCGAACTTCTCCAGCGCCCGGTCACGGGGACCGTCACGCGATCCAGCTCCTGCACGCCCGTCGGGGTGGTGACCGTGATCACGATGGTGTTGCCCGTGGTCACGGAACTGGTGCCCGAGATATCCCAACTGAACAGGGCGCCACCGCCACGCACCTGGACTGCGGCCGAGGTGATGGTCAGGGTCTCGTTGCCAGCCGGTGGCGCAGTGACCGAGATGTTGACCGTGGCAGGTGTCGACAGGGCTCCGAAGGAGTCAGCGGCCTGGTAGGTGAACGTCGCGGTGAACGGCGCGGTAATGGTGGCCGGCGGCGTGTAGGTCACGGTGGTGCCGTTGGTGGTCACGGTGCCGCGTCCGACAGCAGGCTGGGTCAGGTTGTTGACGGTCAGCGGTACGTTGCCTTCAGGGTCGGTGTCGTTGGCCAGTACGTTGACCACCAGCGGGCTGCCCGCCAGGGTGGCGCCGGTATCGGCACCGGCAACCGGTGGACGGTTAGGCGTCACGGTCACGCTCACGGTCGCCGGGGCCAGGGATTTGAGCCCTTTGCTGTCCACGGCCTTGTAGGTGAAGGTGGCAGTGAGCGGCGCGTTGACCACGGCAGGCGGTGTGTAGACGATCGATGTGCTGCCGTTCAGCGCGACGGTGCCTTGGCCTGTGGCCGGTTGGGTCAGGTCGCTGACGCTCAGCGGTACATCGTTGTCAGGGTCGCTGTCATTGGCGAGCACGTTCAGCGTCACAGGGACACCAAAGCCGGTACTGCCGCTGTCGTTGACGGCCACAGGCGGCTGGTTGGGCCCGGTATTGGGCGCCGTGCCGACCACGACCACCGCTTCGGTGTCCTCGCCGCCGCGTGCCGATTTGACGGTGATGAAGGCCGGTGGCTGCGACAGGTTAGGCACGGTCAATTGCTGGGTGACGCCGGACTTGGTCATCGGGCCGAAGCCCTGGGCAATCATGTCGGGCACTGAAGTTTCGTCACTGGACGTCGCTTGCAGGGTCAGGGTGTGGTTGCTCCAGGCGTACTGCGCGTTAATGATTTTCACCACGTCCACCAGCTTGGCCGACACCGCCGTTGGCTTGGTGGTGCCAAGCGGGTTGGTCGCGGTCAGGATCACGAACGGCGGCAGCGTCTGGGCCGAATGGGCCACGAAGAAATTGCCGTTGTTGTCGCCCAGCATGTTGAATTGGCAAGGTGAAGCCGGTGTGCCGGGGATCAGCGCAAGCGTCTCCCGGTAGCACAGGGCTGAGCTGTTCGGGGATGAGGCGAACAGCTCCACGCGAGTGCCGGAACCGTTGCGGCTGTAAGTGCCGCGACGGACTTCGACCGGGGTTTGCACCCGTGGGTCGCGCACCTTGCCGCTGACTGTGAAAAGGTTCTGGATCAGCGTGCCGGCAGGGCCTTCGATTTTCACGAAGTTGGTGCCGAACGGGCTGCCGGTCACTGCTTCTGGCACGTTGGGATCGCCCAGGTAGGTGTTCTGCGCGCCGGTTTCCGGGTCGATTTCGGTGTAGGGGCCGCCGACGCCCTTGACCCACGGACCGAGGTTGCCGGTCAGCGCGCCGCTGAAATCGCCAGGCGCACCGATGCCGATGTCACGGGTGAGGTTGATCGCGCGCCGCCCGGTGGTGGTGACGTTGAAAGTATCTACGCCGTAGGGATGGGTCACGGTGTAGGTCCCGGGCCGTCCGGCCGGGATGTCGATGCGCATGCGAATCCGCGCAAAGCTCTGTTGCGAGCCGTCGGTGGGCGGATCGGTGGCGAAGGCCGCTTCCACGCCTGCGGTGTAGATTTCAAGTCCGTAGCCGGCAATCGGGCTGACGTTGGTTTTGAGCTGCGCCTGTAGCAGGTACCAGAACATCTCGTCCGGGAAGTTATCCGGGTAGACCATGGGGAACGCATCGTCGTACAGACCGGGCACCGCACCGAGCGTACACATGTAGGCCGGTGGAACGGTGGCCGCGACCCGCGAGCTCACTGCGCGGGACTGGCACAGCTCAAGCTCCTGGGAGCCCGGTGTTGCGGCGGGCAGGTCGCGATACCACTGCGGAAAACGTCCTGTGGCGACGGTATAAGGCCCAGGGTCTACCGCATCGAGGGCGGCAACTGCCGCGTCGCTCACTGCGATCAGACTCATGGCGCCGAAAATCAGACTTGGCCAACTGTTCATGTTGCCTCCAGATTCGAGTGCAAGGAGTGGTTGCGATCAGGGAACGATCACCACTTCTTCGGTATCGCTGCCGCCATTGGATGAAGTCACCGTGACCTTCGCCGGTGGAATGGGCGAGATGTTGGTGGTCAGGGTGCGGACCGTGCCGGTGCTGCTCAGCGCGCCAATGGCGCCGCCGGAACTGCCGCTTGCGGTCAGGGTGACGTTGCCGGTTTCGTCACTGCTGCTGGCGGCCACGGTGATCTGGCCGTTGCTCAGGCTGTAGGTAGCGGTGCTGATCTTCACCAGGTCCGTCAGGGCGTGGGGCACAGTGGTCGGCGTGCTGGTGGCAATGGCCAGGTGGTTGTCGGCGGTGACCTGCACGTTGGCAGGCGGGCTCGGATTGGCCGTGGACTGGCCGTACCAGGCGCCGGTGGCCGTGCCTTCGGTCATCGGGACAGTGGCCGCCGAGGTGTCTGCGTACTGCGCAGTGCCCGGAGGTGGCGGTGCCAGGGCGAACACGTCTTCCTGGGCCTGGACGCCGGTTGTGCCGGGGCCGCCATTCTTGCGGGTGTAGTCGGCGCGAGGCACCACGACCGGGGTTGGCCGCACGACCGTGGACAGCTTGCCGGTGATGCCGAACACGTCGGTGCGCACGTCCAGGCCGTTGGGGCCCTGTACGCGGACGAAGTTGGTACCGAACGGGCTGCCGGTCACTTGCTCGGTCAGGTTCGGGTCGCCGATGTACTGCGAGGCGATCCCGGTGGTCGGGTCGGTTTCGGTGTACGGGCCGTTGACGCTGCGCAGGAAGGGGCCGACATCGCCACCCAGGGCGCCGGTGAACACGCCGGGCGAGGTGATGCCGATGTCCCGGGTCATGTTGATGGCCTTGATCCCGTTGGCGCCGCCGTTACCGTTGCCGTTGCCATTGGGCACGGGAGGATCGACGGTGAACACTTCCACACCATAGGGGTGGGTAATGGTGTACACGCCGGGCGCCGCGTTCATGCGGATGCGGATCCGCGCGAAGCTGATCTGATCGTTGGGCGCAGGGTCGCCGCCGCCGAACGCCGCCTCCAGCGCCGCGGTGTACTTGAGGTTGAGCGTGGTCGCCCCGGCCGTTGGAATGGCCGCGTCCGCGAGAAACCAGAAGGCCTCGTCGGGGAAGTTGGTGGGGAATACCATCGGCTGGTTGTCATCGAACACACCGGGCGCGACGGCCAGGGTGCACATGTACGATGGAACGCCGGGGGTGGAAGGCACCCTTGAACTCAGTGCCTTGCCAAGGCACAGGTCCAGGGTACGACCGTGGGTGTCCTGGTACCACTGGGCGAAGTTACCGATCTGCGGACTGTAGGGGCCAGGATCAACCGCAAACAAGGCGGCCTGGGCGGAACCGTGAATCGCTGCGATCAATGACAGCAACGTTACGGCGTGGGTCAGTTTGCTGGGCATTTGTCTTCCCTCTCGCAATGAACCGTGCCTCTGGCGTGGGTCGGACGGAGCGTCGGTTCCAGGAGGCTGAAAGCCCTAGCGCAACTTCTGTACCAGAATCTCAAACACACCCCGAAAGCCTTGATTCAAAAGGCCTCTGGCATTTTTATGGGGTAGTCGGGCGGGGCGTTTTACAGGTCAGGCACAAGCAGAGTGGGGCGCTCTCCCCACTGTTGGGGAAAGGCTGGGGAAGGGGGCAGTCCGTGGGGCGCAAAAAGTCGGACGGACGGTTTGCGTTCAACAAAGTTCAACGCTTTTCTGAAAACTGCTTTGCCGATCAGGGACTAAGCGCCGAACGGTCATGTTCAGTGGTGGCTTACTGATATCAATCGCCGCGTAGGTCGATGAAATGCAGCTATCTTAATGACTGTGCTTACGCTATACCGACTTTAAAAAACGTGTCCGGGACGGTTGTCATGGGATCTGTAGGACGCAACGAAATGCTGACCCAGGCCAGCATCAAAGAAATCGAAAAGAAGCCTCGCCCTCCCTTCAATCTGTTGCGTTGGTTCTCCATCGTCAGCCTCCTGGTGATCGCCTCGGTGGCCATCGGCCTGGGCCTGATCTCCACCCGTTTCGTGGTCAGTGAAGCGGTGCAGCGCGACTCCTTGCTGACCTCCCAGTTCGTCCACGCCATCGCTTCGGCCGAGATCCGCCACGCAGAAATTCCCACCAGCCGCACCATGGCTGAACTGCTCGACACCCGCCGCGACCTGCCCGTGGCCGACGTCGATCCAGAGACCCGGCGCAAGTCCCGGGACGAGTTTCTCGACCACATTTCTTCCTTGCCGGATGCCTTGCTGGTCAACGTCTACGCACCGGATCGGGTGATTATCTGGTCCACCAACCCGGCCCTGATCGGCAAGGCGATCCTGGGCAACGACGACCTCGAAGCCGCGTTCCATTCGCGCCAGCGCACGGGCACCGCACACCACGAAACCCAGCGCCGGCAGAACGAACAGAAATTCCTCAACCCGCCGGATTACCTCTTTATAGAGAACTACATTCCGCTGTTCGACGCCGAAGAAAAGGACGTGCTGGCCATCGTCGAAATCTACAAGGAACCCAAGGACCTGATCGCCAGCATCGAGCGCGGCTACGTGGTGATCTGGGTGTCCACCGGGCTTGGCGGCATGATCATTTACCTGGGGCTGTTCTGGATCGTGCGCAGGGCCTCGCGCCTGCTTGAATTCCAGCAGCGCCAGTTGATCAACAGCGAGAAGTTCGCAGCCTTGGGCGAGATGTCTTCGGCGGTCGCCCACAGCCTGCGCAACCCCCTGGCGACCATCCGTTCCAGCGCTGAACTTGCCCTGGAAGTGGTCGACCCTGCTGCGCAGAAGAACATCAACGACATCATCAACCAGGTTGACCGTATGTCGAAGTGGGTACGCGAATTGCTTCTCTCGTTGCGACCGATCAGTGGCGAGTCCGAGGCGGTGGATGTGGTGGCGTGCATGCAGGATGTGTTGCAGTCCTATGAACAGCAGATACGTCGCGCCAACATCCAGGTCGAGTTCGCGCCGCAGCCGGTTCCGATGGTGATCAGCCAGCGCATTCTGCTGGCGCAGATTCTCAACAGTCTGATGGCCAACGCCCTGGAGGCGATGACCAAGGACGGCAAGCTTGTGATCGACATCCAGGCAGAGCCTGCTCGCGGTCGGGTCTACCTGACCGTCGCCGACAACGGCAAGGGCATGTCCCGGCAGCAGGAGGCGATGGTGTTCAAGCCGTTCTTTACCACCAAACAGGGTGGGCTTGGCGTGGGGCTGGTATTGGTCAAGCGGATCATGGAGCGCTTCGCCGGCAAGGTCTCGTTGACCAGCCGGGAGCAGGAAGGCACTCGCGTGAAGCTGACTTTCAAAATTGCGGCAGGAGGGGGAGTCGATGGAACACAGCATACTCGTGGTTGAAGATGACGAGCTCCTGGCCAGTAACATCCAGACCTATCTGGAGCGTCGGGATTTCGAGGCGCGGGTCTGTCATTCGGCAGAAGACGCGCTCAAGACCCTCCAGACCTGGCGGCCAGACGTGGTGCTCACCGACAACTCATTGCCGGGCATGAGCGGCCATGAGTTGATCAACGCCTTGAAGCAAAGCGCGCCGGACCTGAAGCTCATCATGATGACCGGCTACGGCAACATCGAAGACGCGGTCACGGCGATGAAGGAGGGCGCCTTCCATTACCTGACCAAGCCTGTGGCGCTGCCGGAATTGAAGCTGTTGCTGGACAAGGCACTGGCCGCCGAACGCCTCGAGCGCACGCTGTCGTTCTATCAGGACCGCGAAGCCAAGCATTCCGGGTTGCAGGCGCTGATTGGCGACTCACCTGCCATGATGACGGTCAAGGGCGTAGTCACTCAGTTGCTTGACGCCGAGCGACGCATGACCAGCAGCGATCTGCCGCCGGTACTGGTCGAAGGCGACACCGGCACCGGCAAGGAACTGATCGCCCGCGCCCTGCATTTCGACGGGCCGCGCAGCAAGGGACCGTTCGTGGAATTCAACTGTGCGTCGATTCCGGCCCACCTGATCGAGGCCGAGTTGTTCGGCCATGAGAAGGGCGCGTTCACCGACGCCAAGGATCGTCGCACAGGGTTGGTGGAAGCCGCCGATGGCGGCACGCTGTTCCTGGATGAAGTGGGTGAAATGGACCTGTTGCTGCAGGCCAAGCTGCTCAAGCTGCTGGAAGACCGCACCGTGCGCCGCATCGGCTCGGTTAAAGAGCGCAAGGTCGACCTGCGGATCATCAGCGCCACCAACTGCAACCTCGAACAGATGGTGCAGCAGGGCAAGTTCCGCCGTGACCTGTTCTTCCGCCTGCGGATCATCTCGATCAAGGTGCCGCGTCTGCAGGCCCGTGGCGATGACGTGATCCGCCTGGCGCGACACTTCCTGCAGATGCACGGCAAGCGGTACGGCAAGAGCGATCTGTATTTCAGCAACGAAGCCGAGCACCTGTTGCGCAGCTACAGCTGGCCGGGCAACGTGCGCGAGTTGCGCAACATGCTCGAGCAGACGGTGCTGCTGACCCAGACCAACTGCATCGCGCCCCATCAACTGGGCCTGTGCATGAGCCTGATGGACGAACCCATGAGCCCGATGCCGTTCGTGCCGCACCTGGTGCCCAACACGCATTCTCACACACCTGCGCATCCGCAGTCGCATTCGGTCGATGAGGGGCTGGGCAACATGAACCTGCCGGAAGTCGAGAACGAGATGGTGCGCAAGGTGCTGGACAAGACTGACTGGAATGTCACCAAGTCTGCGCGGCTGCTGGGGCTGACCCGGGACATGTTGCGCTATCGGATCGACAAGCTGGGGCTGACCCGGCCGGACCGTACCCAGTCATAGTGATTGTCGATGGTTGCGATTGGTATGAGTGATTTCAGCTATTGAGTCATGCTCCCTAGAATGGTCACAACGAAACGCGACACAGACCACAGGGAGCAAACATGGCTATCGAAATCGGTATCAACCAACAGGATCGCGCAGAAATCGTCGAGGGTTTGTCGCGGCTGATCTCTGATACGTACGTGCTGTACCTCAAGACCCACAACTTCCACTGGAACGTGACCGGGCCGATGTTCCGCACGCTGCATTTGCTGTTCGAAGAGCAGTACACGGAGCTGGCGACAGCGGTTGACTCCATCGCCGAGCGTATTCGCGCACTGGGTTTTCCGGCACCGGGGACCTACTCGACTTACGCGCGGTTGTCTTCCATCGAGGAAGAGCCGGGGGTTCCGGCGGCTGCCGACATGATTCGCCAGTTGGTCAAGGGGCAGGAAGCGGTGGTACGTACGGCCCGTGGGCTGTTCCCCTTGCTGGAAAAAGTCAGTGACGAGCCAACGGCGGACTTGCTGACCCAGCGCATGCAGGTACACGAAAAGGCCGCGTGGATGCTGCGCTCGCTGCTCGAGGCGGATGCCTGACAGCGGTTGCCTTCAAGACCGCCGACGCCGGCAAGCCGGACTCCTCAGCGCTTCTGCAACCACCCCAGAAAATTGCTCTTCTTGATCGCCACCGGCTTGCGCAGCAACACGTGCTGGCTGCTCTGCTGACGAATCGCCTGAAGCTTGTTCAGCGCGGTGGTGATTTCGGCTCGTTGCTCCATGGCGCTGCGGGTCGCGGCCTTGTCGATGCGGTAGATCACGCACGAGGTGATCGCGTTGAACCGCCCCTCCGACGGTGTATCCGCCAGCACGCTCTGCTCACCCATCACCTCGCCAGGCCCCATGCGCCCGGCTTCGACCATGGTGCTGCCGTCCGGCACACTGGCCGACACCACGCCCGTGGCGATCACATACAACCCGTCAGTCACCTCACCCAACTCAATGATGGTCTGCCCGGCAGCGTATTCGCGGGCGACCATGGTTTGCGCCAACTGATTCTTCTCCTCGGCCGTGCTGGTACGAAACACCTTCACCTCATCGAGCAGTGCGCGCGGCCGAGACACGGCTTCAGCGGTGGTCTCTGATTGCCAGGCGATACCCGCCGCTTCCAGATGCCGGTAGGCTAGGTCGAACAGCAGGTTGCGCACATCGCTCTTGGTCGACAGATCGCTGATAAACCCCGTCACGGCATATTCGATGGTGGTGGGGCTGGTGTCCTTGACCACGGCGCGAGGGCGGGGCGTCTGCAACAGTGCGCTGCAACCCTGCAACGCCCGCTCCAGCGCATCGAGCACCCGGCGCGGGCGGATGTGCGGCGACATCATGATGTTGATCGACACCCCATGAATGTTGACCGGCCGGCTCAGGTTGACGATCTTCGCCTTGGCCGCCACCGAGTTGGGAATCACCACCATGGTCCCGACCCCGGTCAGCAGGTGCGTGGCACGCCAGTCGATGTCCATGACCTTGCCCTCCATGCCGTCGATGGAGATCGAATCATCGACCTGATACGGCTTGGTGGTGTTGAGGATGATCCCGGAAAACACGTCGCTCAAGGTGCTCTGCAAGGCCAGGCCGACAATGATCGCCATCGCCCCCGATGTCGCCAGCAGGCCCTTGACCGGCAACTGCAAGACGTAACCTGCGGCCGCGACGATGGCGATCAGGAAGATCACCGCACCGATCACCTCCTGCAACAGGCGGCCACTGTGGCCGACACGCCCGGTCAGCAACAGCCCCAGCACCACGGTCAGCGAGCGGGCGGCGTAGACCCACCAGACGATCGCCAGCGCCGTGGCGCCGAATTGCAGCGCGCTGTCGTCAGGCCAGTTGGGCGCCTCCAGCGGGCTGACCCCGGCATTGATGATGACCAGGCTGTAGGCGACGAACAGGCCCAGGCGGGCGCCCACCTGGGCAATCCGGCCGCGCTCGGCGAGCAGGTGCCAGGCCACCACGTCAGCGAGCAACAGAAGCAGGCTCCAGGCCAGCGAGTAATGGGGAACGACTGTCGACATTGGGTGATATCCGCTAGAGGTATTCTGGCCGCTGTGGCACGCGGGGATGGTAGGGACAGCGGGGGCGGGCTGTCTATAACCGATGGTGCATGGCCCAGGCTCGCTGCTCCATTACCTGCCGGTAACTACCCCTACAGGTAATATCCATGTTCATGTTTTGCTGGTTAGATAGGCACTGAATGAGAATGGATCAGCTGCGTTGCAACCGGCTCGCGGGCGTCTGCCCGTGGCTGTGTTCAGCGGTTCAGGGGCGTGCTTATCCACTTAAAGGACTGTGTGAACAACATGATCAGTGTCGGTCAGGCTACCGTCTCCCTGGAGTCGCGAGACGTTTTCAAAGACGGCGTTGCCCTGCGCATTGGCACTCGCGCGTTCGATATCCTTGAGCTGCTGGTACGCCATCAGGGGCATCTGGTGACCAAGGAGCAGATTCTGGAGCAGGTCTGGCCGGACACGGTGGTCGAGGAGAACAACCTGCAGGTGCACATTTCGGCCTTGCGCAAGGCGCTGGGCAGTGATCGTGACCTGATCCGCACAGTGCCGGGGCGCGGCTATCTGTTGCTGGCAGGCGAGTGCAGCGGTGGCGACGGGACGCCGCCGTCCCCGGCCAACCCCGTGCAACCGCCTTCTTTCAGCAACATCCGGCTGCCGGCCGCCGTCGAACTGGTGGGGCGCCAGGCGCTGCTCGCTGAGATCGACACCGCGCTGAGCGATTCTGCAGCGTTGGTCACACTGATCGGCCCCGGCGGTGTGGGCAAGACCAGCCTTGCCGTGGCCTTGGGCAGGCAACGGCTGGAGACGGGCTCCATGCCTGTCTGCTTCGTGCCCTTGGCGCAGTTGCAATGCCGCGAATCAGTGGCCCGGGCGCTGGGCACTGCGCTGGTGGTCGAGCGCCTGCAACCCGAACTGCTGCAGCAGGCTCTGATCGAACATCTGGAACGCAACCCTGGGCTGATCATCTTCGATAACTGCGAGCACCTCATCGATCAGGTGGCCGAGCTTGCGCAAACCTTGCTGCTGGCCGTGCCGTCGGTGCGCATCCTGGCCACCAGCCGCGAGCCGCTGCGCATTGCCGGCGAGCGCAGCCTGCGGGTGCCACCGCTGACATCCCCCGGACCTGAAGCCGGCCGCGAGGCGATTCTGGGCAGCGGTTCGGCGCAACTGTTCATGCGTCACTGGCGCTCGCTGGATTGCCAGATCGCCGCCACCCCTGACGCGGAGCTGGACGATTACAGCGTCGATCTGGTGGGCGAAGTCTGCCGTCGTCTGGACGGTATTCCGCTGGCGCTGGAAATGGCGGCCGCACGGGCGTGCGCCCTGGGCCTGTTCCAGTTGATTCAAAGCCTGGACGACAGCGTCCATTTGCTGTCAGCCAGCCTGCGCACCGCGCCGCCGCGTCAGCAAACCCTGCAATCATCACTGGCCTGGAGCTATCGTCTGCTCAATCAGGAGGAACGCACGGTGCTGCGGCTGCTGGCCGATCTGGACGGGCGTTTCACCCTTGATCAGGCCTGCACGGCGCTCGAGTGCGCAACCCTGGGCCGTGCCTGCATCATGGATTGCATGGTGCGCCTGGCGACCAAATCGATGCTGATGGTCACGGCGCAAGGGCCGTTCCGCTTCTACCGGATGCTCAGCGCAACCCGCGCCTGCCTGCGCACCGGCCATTTGCACGAGCTGGAAGGCCAGACGCTGCGGCCCGACCCATACACCTTTGATCCGCCCGCGACCCTGGCAAGCCTGCAGTCGGTTCGCGCTGTGCCAAGCGGCCCCGACGGGTATCATGCCCGGCATCAGAAAGCATTGGCGGCTGCCCGCTGAACCGACGGAAGCATTTATGAGAGCGACACCCAGGGTGTATGTGGTCGACGACGACGCGGCCATTCGCACTGCGCTGATGCGCCTGCTGAGCTCCGAAGACATCGCCTGCAGCGCCTTCGACAGCGCCGAGGCATTTCTTGCGCAGCCGGTGGAGGACGCACCCACCTGCCTGTTGCTGGACGTCAACCTGGCCCAGGGCACGGGGTTCGACCTGCAGGATGAACTGCTCGCCCGGGGCCTGCATTTCCCGATCATCTTCATGACCGGCTACGGCACCATCGCCATGTCGGTAAAGGCCATCAAGGCCGGCGCCCACGAATTCCTCACCAAGCCCTTCGAGCCCGAACAACTGCTGGACCTGGTGCGCGAGGCGCTGGCCAATGACGCCGCCAATCTGTCCGAGCGATGCCTGACCAGCACCGTACGCGAGCGCTTCAATACCCTCACTCCGCGAGAGAAAGAGGTCATGGCACTGCTGGTCACCGGCCGGATGAACAAGCAGATCGCCGTGGAGCTGGGCACCAGCGAAGTCACGGCCAAGGTCCACAAGAAGCACGTCATGACCAAGATGTGCGCGCGCAATGTCATCGAGTTGCTGAAGATGCACGAGCGTCTGGAAGTCGTCGCGTGACCCACCGTTCCCGCGGGGCGGCCCAGCCGCTGACGCTGCTGTCGGGCGTCGAAAGCCCGTTGCTGGTGCTCAGCGATCCGTCCGCTCAGCCCTTGTATGTGCGGGCCGACGAACCGTTCTCCGTGGAGCGCTTTCTGGATATCGCCATCGGTGCGGCAGCGGCGTTGTCCCAGGCCCACGTCAGCGGCCTGCTGCATAGGGACATCAAGCCTGGCAATCTGCTCGAAGGCGCCGATGGAGTGGTGCGCCTTACCGGCTTCGGGTTGAGTGTGCAGGCCCATCCTTCCGGGCACATGCCGGTGTCCGATTCGATCTGCGGCACCCTGGCGTACATGTCGCCGGAGCAGTCGCGCAAGGTCGAGCGGCGTGCCGACCAGCGCAGCGACCTCTACTCGCTGGGCATGACATTCTACGAGTGGCTGACCGGGCGCCTGCCGTTCGAGGCCCGCGATGCCGTGGAGTGGGTGTACTGCCACATCGCACGCCAGCCGACGGCCTTGAACCTTTATCGGGGGGACATCCCGCCAGTGCTCTCGCAACTGGTGTTCAAGCTGATCGCCAAGAACCCCGATGAGCGCTACCAGAGCGCCGCCAGCTTGCTGGCCGACCTGCGCACCTGCCGCTGCCAGTGGCGGCAGTTCCAGGACATTCCCGAACTGACCCTGGGCCAGTCGGCGGGGGATCCGGTTGCGCACCGGCCCGCGCTGTGCGCACGGCTGTCTGACGAGGAAGCAGCGGTTGTCTCGCGCAGCTCCATCAGCATTCCCGGTGGGCAGGACACCCTGGATTTGTCTTCGGTGATGAAGGCCGCCCAGGCCCTGAGCGAGGAAACCGATCAGGACCGGCTGATCGAAATGCTCATGAGCACCACCATGATCCACGCCGGGGCGCAGCGAGCGCTGCTGATGCTGGTCAAGAACGATGCGCCGCAGATCTGCGCATTGGGCCAGGGCGATGACACCGGGCTGCAGATCGAGCTCACGCAGATGGTCCCCACCAAGCTGCACTTGCCGCTGTCGATCCTGTATCGGGTGATGCGCACCCATCAGCGTCTGTTGATCGATGATGTGCGGGCGGATGCCTATTTCGGCGCCGATGAGTACCTCAAGGACCAGGAGGTGCGTTCGGCGGTCTGCCTGCCGTTGCTCAAGCAGCGCCGGCTGATCGGCGTGCTGTATCTGGAAAACAACCTGACGCCTGGGGTGTTCACGGCCAGCCGGGCAGGGGTGCTGGAGCTGTTGGCCGGGCAGGCGGCGACTTCGCTGGAAACCGCACGCCTGCATGACCAGTTGCTGCGGGAAAACGCTCGCCGTCAGGACATTGAAACCGCGCTGCGCACTGCCCGGGCAAGGCTTGCCCAGGTGTCCCAGGCGACGATGATGGGCGAACTGGCGGCCTCCATCGCTCACGAGATCAACCAGCCGCTGGCATCCATGGTGTCCAACGCCGCGGCGAGCCTGCGCTGGCTCAATCGCGAGACGCCGCGGATCGGCGAGGCGCTATCGGGCCTGCACGACATCGTCCAGGACGGCAAGCGCGCCGGAGACATCGTCAGGGCCTTGCAGTCACTGGCGCGCCAGGATGCGCAGCACCGTCGCGCGCTGCAGATCAACGACGTGATCCGCCATGTGGTTGCGCTGACCCAGGCGGAAGGCGAGCAGCAACGGGTGCTGATGACCACCGACCTGACCCGCTCGCCGCTGCAGGTGATGGGCTCCAGTGTGCAGTTGCAGCAGGTGGTGTTGAACCTGATCGTCAATGCGCTTGAGGCGATGAGTCCTGGCGATCACGTGTTGCGCCGGTTGTCGATTGCCAGCCATGCCGTGGCGGAGGAGTACCTGGTGGTCAGCGTGGAAGACACCGGCCCCGGCGTCGAGGCCGAGCACCTGGGCAAGGTGTTCAACGCATTCTTCACCACCAAGGACAAAGGCATGGGCATGGGCCTTGCGATCTGCCGCACCATCATCCACGCCCACGGCGGGCAGTTGTACGTGATGCCCGCGCGGTTTGGCGGGACGACGTTCGTGTTTACCTTGCCAGCGGCGGCGTAGCAGCCCGGCTTGCCGGCGTCGGTGATTTCAAGTCCGCCATCGCGGGCAAGCGCGCTCCTACAGGTTGAGGTGTCCGGCCGATATCGTTCATCCAACCCAATCCCGTAGCAGTCCGGCTTGCCCGCGGGAGCGATCTTGAGGACGCTACGCCGGCAAGTCGGACTGCTACGGGCTCGGAATCACGGCCAGCGCGCATCCAGTAGCTGTTTGCAGAATCCGTCCACTTTCATCTGCCGGTCATGAAACGTCAGCACATCGGCGTTCACCGTCCCCGAGGTACTTTGCGGGCGATGCATCTGGCCCAGCGCCAGGGTGTGCAGCAGCTTGACCTTGAAGCCAGGCTCATGGGGCAGGGCACTGAGGATTCGCGCCAGCGTATCGGGGCACAGCGTCTGGCAATGACGGCCCAGCAGATCGGCCTCCACCGCAGTAGCTAGCAGCGCAGTCAGTGCCGGTTTGTGCCGGGCGATTCCGGGCGTGGTGTGCAGGGCGATCGCATCCCAGACCCCGTCGATGTCCTCGCGGGAGCGCCCGAACCCGCGCAGGAATTCCGCCGCCGCATCCGCGCTGTCCACCTCGAAGCGCCGTTGCGAGTGTCGGTAGAGCGCCGTCACGCCGATGCGCAGAAAAAGCGCGCCAACGTACAGCAATTCCGGGCTGTAACGCAGTTCTCGTCCCTGACCCAGCAGGCTCGCGAACACAAAGGTACGCAGGGCCGAATCGAACAGCAGCCCGGACTGGGTGTCGCGCATCAGCTCGGTCGCCGCGCGTGCCATCGCGCTGTTGGGGATCGAGACGCCAGCTATGTATCGGGTGGTCACTTGCATCCCTCGCAGCGAACCTGCCTCGGAAAATTGACCATAGCGCTCACCGCCATGATCGTCTTTGTGCTGCACCTGAAAAGTTCTGAAAGCGTCTGCAACGGGCTCTTGAGACGGGTGACGTTATTAACCATTCAGAACATTTAATGCCTCAGGAAGGACTTTAAGGTGGTGCCCGCCCAGACTCCATGAACCGCCCTGATAAGCTGGAGAGCCCGAAATGAACGCCATGAACCCTTCACAGTTTCGCTCGCTGCTGGCCTCCATGCGTTCACTGCTGGGCAGTGAGCAGGAGTTGCTGGACCAGGTCGTTCACGAGCTGTCGGTGTATCTGAATCCGGTCGACGAACAGCCCGAACCTGACGCCTCGGCCGACCGCGTGGCGCTGTCGCCCTGGCAGGAACGCCGCGCCAAGGAGTTGATGGCCAGCCAGATGGACAAGGGCCTGTCGATTGCCCAGGTTGCCAATGAGTGCTCCCTGTCGCGTAGCCATTTTTCCCGCGCCTTCAAGAAAAACACCGGCCTGTCCCCCCGTGACTGGTACCTGCAACTGCGCCTGGACAAGGCCAAGGGCCTGCTCGGCGATTCGGCGCTGACCATCTCGCAGATCAGCCTGGATTGCGGCTTTGCCGATCAATCCCATTTCACCCGGGTGTTCACCCGTGAAGTGGGTATCACCCCGTTCAACTGGCGCCGCTCCATGGCCGGGGCGCCAGCTTGCTGCGCGCAGTGATCGGGCTTACTTGAGCAGGTCCAGCGGGTACTCCACCACGATATACAACCGGTCGATATCGTCGCCGCCCTGAGCTGCGTTACCCCGGTGAGCGACGTGGGAAAGGTTCAGCGACAGGTCCTTGGCCGGACCCGACTGCACCACATATTTCACATCGATATCCCGCTCCCAGTGTCGCCCGCCCTGGCCCTGGATCGGCTGATACCGCCCCGTCACCTCATCGAACGGTTGATAGACCGCACCCTGTGGCGCGTGGGTGCCGTCGATCTGGCTGCCGCGCACGTAGCGGGTCATGAACTTGAGCCCCGGCACGCCGAATGCACTGGCGTCCAGGTCATAACGCAGCTGCCAGGACTGTTCGTGGGCGCCGTTGAAGTCGGCGTACTTGATCGAGTTGGCGAGGTAGATCGAGTCGCCACCGACGAAATCGAACGGCGTGTCGCCATCTATCTTCTGCCAGCCCAGGGTGAACGCCTGGACGCCCACGCTGTACCGCGCCGAGAGGCTGTAGGCGGTGTTGTCGATTGCGCCAGCGCGGGCGCTGCCCTGATCCAGGGTGCGGTACAGATTGCTGTCCAGCAGCAGGGCACTGTTGTCCGAAAGCACGTTCAGGTAGTGCAGGTTGCCGTAGTACTGTCGCCAGGTGTCGGTCAATTGGGAGGCGTAGACCGAACCGCCCAGCGGTTCCTTGCCGGTGGTTTCGACACCCGCCAGGCTGATGGCGCGACCCCGTGTGCTGGCGCCGTATCCGTCGAAGTCGCCTCTGGACGTCGAGGCATTCTGATTCTTGAACGCGTTGAAGTGTCCGGCCACCAGCTTCAGACCGTCGATGTCTCGGCTGTCGAGCAGCAGGCCCGTCGCATACTCGGGTTGCAGGCGTTTGTCGCCAGTGTCGAAAACTGGCGTCTCGACTTCCATTTCGCCCACTTTCAGGGTGGTCTTCGACAGCCGCAGTTTCAGCGCGGCGCCGGCATCGGAATAGTCGCTCTCGGCACGGCCGTCGCTGTCCAGCGGCAGCAGCCCGGCGCCTGCATGGCCGCGACCGCCGTCGAGTTTCAGGCCGTAGAAACCATGGGCATCGACACCCACACCCAGGGTGCCTTGGGTGAAGCCCGAGTGCAGGTTGGCGATAAAGCCCTGGGCCCATTCCTGGCGATAACTCTGGTCCCGTTGCCCGGTTCGGTAGTCGTTTTGCAGGAAGAAATTACGCGACAGGACGTCAAGCGAGGTGTCGGCCAGAAAGCCATGTTCATCGTCGGTGGCGGCCATAAGGTCAGGGGAGATGGCGACCAGCGCCAGGGTCAGAACGGATAAGCGGCTTGCCATGGATCGGCCTTATTCAGAGAGCGAAAGCAGGGTGCCACTCTGTCAGGCATCGGCGATGCTTGAATTGATGCGCTGTGCTGATTTTAGTCAGTCAGTGCTGTGCAGCGATCCGGGGGCGTTTTCAAAGCGCACATTCGTTCAATTCCTCACGCGGCTAGGCGTGTATACCTGCGCAGGCTGGTTCGCGAAAATCCCGGTTCAACGACGCCGTTGCAAAGGATATGCTCATGCCCGCTCGCCGCTTCGGCATCCTCCACGCTGACCACGGAATGACTCAATGAATCGCAACGACCTGCGCCGCGTCGACATGAACCTGCTGGTGATCTTCGAAGCCCTGATGTTCGAACGCAACCTGACGCGGGTGGCCGAGAAACTGTTCATGGGCCAGCCGGCGATCAGCGCGGCCCTGGCGCGGTTGCGCGACCTGTTCGACGACCCGTTGCTGCTGCGCAACGGCCGGGCCATGGAGCCCACCGCGCGGGCTCTGGACATTCTCAAGGAACTCAAGCCTGCGCTGGATACCATTTCCGGTGCGGTGAGCCGCGCCAAGGAGTTCGATCCCTCCACCAGTTGCGACATCTTCCGCATCGGGCTCTCGGACGACGCCGAGTTCGGGCTGTTTCCGCCGCTGCTGACCCGGCTGCGGGAAGAGGCGCCGGGGATCATCGTGGTGGTGCGTCGGGCCAACTTCCTGTTGATGCCGGCACTGCTGGCCTCGGGAGAGATTTCGGTCGGCATCAGCTACACCACCGAATTGCCGGCCAACGCCAAGCGCAAGAAACTGCGGGATATCGGCGTCAAGGTGCTGCGCGGCGACAAGCGTCCGGGCACGCTGACGCTGGATGATTACTGCGCAAGGCCGCACACCATGGTGTCGTTCTCGGGGGACCTGTCGGGCAACATCGACCTGGACCTGGCCAAGGTCGGGCGGGCGCGCAAGGTCGTGGTGGCGGTGCCGCAGTTCAGTGGCTTGCGGGCGTTGCTGGCGGGCACGGAGCTGATTGCCACGGTCCCGGATTATGCCGCCTGTGCCTTGGTGGAAGGCTGTGCGCTACGCGCTGAAGATCCGCCGTTCGCCATCGAGCCTGCTGAGCTGTCGATGGTCTGGAGCGGCGTCCACGACAACGATCCGGCCGAACGCTGGTTGCGTTCGCGAATCACCGAATTCATGTCCCAGGAAACCCGGCCAATGCCGTGAGCCTCCCGGCATCCGCTGGGGCTTAGATATGTTCGGAAACAGTCGCTGCGTTGACCAGGTCGTACAGGGCAAATGCACGGTTGACCAGGAACACGGTCACGACGGAGAGGACGGCAGCGTTAATCAGGTGGATAGTCATGGCGATGGTCCTTTGAGCTGAATGGGGGATGAGCAAGTGATGGCGCGATGTTACGCGACCCTCTGGAAAGCTGAAGACAATCGTCTTTATGGTCGTCATTAACGGTAATGATGGGGGGCTGCAGCGGCTCTGGAACGCACCTCC
This sequence comes from Pseudomonas sp. NPDC090201, assembly GCF_044746825.1. Classification (NCBI taxonomy): domain Bacteria; kingdom Pseudomonadati; phylum Pseudomonadota; class Gammaproteobacteria; order Pseudomonadales; family Pseudomonadaceae; genus Pseudomonas; species Pseudomonas sp. NPDC090201. The sequence continues at coordinate 608,127 of NZ_JBIVCX010000003.1, read as the reverse complement.
CGTAGCAGCGCAGCTTGTCGGCGGGAGCGTATGTCGTTGAGAAACCAGTCGCCTGACACACCGCTCCCGCCGGCAAGCCGTGCTGCTACGGTCCGTGTGACATCCACTATTGTTACCGAAACGCAACTAATCGCCCGGACATCAACTAGCGCCAACTTGCACAATCGTGCTTTTCCATGGCGCTCGTCGAACTAATGGCGAACTAGCGGCTCGAAAATCTTGTGGTGAAAACCCTCCACCACCCGGCGGATTGTCCCGCAATCCCGGGCACGAATCGCTCTTTGGGACTACGCTGAACCCGTGCATCCAAACAGCGTTATCACCGCGTGCCATTTAGCGTGGTGTGTTAGCGGGTTGGCCGAGTGCGCGACTCAGGGAAGTTATCGTCGTTCGTTGTCAAATAACGGTCTTTCATTGGTTCAGGAAAGCAACCCCGGGCATTTCGCTCGCATCAACCGACATGACATCTGGAGCAATCGGTTATGAAGAGACAATTGATTATGGGCCTGACGGTTTCCGTGCTGGCTCTGGGTGTGTCCGCTGCATGCGCGGCCGACGAAGTGAAGGACAGCAAGACTGTCGCCGAGTACGGTTCGGAGAAAGTCGGACCGAACCGGACGGCATCCGACGGTGCGGACCATGTCGGCGCCAACGCAACGGCCTCCGATGGCGCGGATAATGTTGGTGCCAACCGCATGGCCTCGGACGGCGCGGATAATGTTGGTGCCAACCGCATGGCTTCTGACGGCGCGGATAAAGTCGGTGCCAATCGTGTGGCGGCCGATGGCGCAGACAAGGTCGGTGCCAATCGTGTGGCTTCTGATGGCGCAGACAAGGTCGGTGCCAATCGTGTGGCTTCTGATGGCGCAGACAAGGTCGGTGCCAATCGTGTGGCTGCCGATGGCGCAGACAAGGTCGGTGCCAATCGTGTAGCGGCTGATGGCGCAGATAAGGTCGGTGCCAATCGTGTGGCTGCCGATGGCGCAGACAAGGTCGGTGCCAATCGTGTGGCTGCTGATGGCGCAGACAAGGTCGGTGCCAATCGCGTTGCAGCCGATGGCGCAGACAAGGTCGGTGCCAATCGTGTGGCGGCCGATGGCGCAGACAAGGTCGGTGCCAATCGTGTGGCTGCCGATGGCGCAGACAAGGTCGGTGCCAATCGTGTGGCGGCTGATGGCGCAGACAAGGTCGGTGCCAATCGCGTAGCAGCTGATGGCGCAGACAGAGTCGGTGCCAATCGCGTAGCGGCCGACGGTGCCGATCACGTAGGTGCCAATTCGGTCGCTGCCAATGGCCAACCCGAGCGCGGCCTGGCCTCCGATGGCTCCGACAAGACAGGCGCCAATCGCACCGCCAACCAACTGGACCACATGAACTTCCGTGAAGTGGCCGGTGAGATGGATTACGACAGACTCACCAAGTAATCACCTCAAGCAAACCAGCGGTCATCCCGGATTCTGTCGGGGTGACCGTTTTTTTTGCACGGTAGAAGGGCTGGCGGATGATTGACGTCAAAGTGATGGCTGTTTACTATCGCCGCCATTGAATGATGTCACTGCGCCACTGCAAGGATGCTTCGTGAATCCCTCCAGCTCAACATCTGCTTCGACCTTGTCCGCCGGTATGAGCGGGCATCCAGCCAAGGCTTTCCGGTTGAAACAGATTCTGCTCATTACGTTTCTGGTACTCATGACAGTGCCAGCAGGAAAGGTGCTTTTTTCCTGGCGCCTGGACCCGAGCACCCAGGAAAAACTCGAACGGGCGGTTCAGGTTCTGAACAAGAACGCGCCCATGATGCTCGATGAAGTCACCCGCCTGGACGGCGCTGACCTCGTCGAAGGGCAGCAGATCGAGATGCGCTTTGCCCTGCCGGACGACGTGGTTCCAACGGACTATCGCGGGCAGTTCGAGCAGGTGATGCGCAAGTCGGTGTTGGGCAATGCCTGCAGCACGGCGTTGTATCTCGATTTGCTCAAAGGCGGCGCCCGGATCGGTTACTCCTACCGGGATTCGACCGGCGAGGTGGTTTCTCACTTCCAGGTCACCCGCGCCGATTGCCTGTAGCGCTCAGGCAACACCGTATCGAAGTGGTCGGCAGGGTCGTCTGCCGTGTTTTCAAATGAGGAAGTCATGTACAAAGCGATAGGAAGTCTGACGCTGCTCGGGGCTGTTTTGCTGGCCGGGTGCACAACGCCACTGGACAAGGCAACCGTATATTACGATCGCGCAGGATATGCGGCTCAGGTGGCCAGCCAGAATCCTGAAATTGTCAAACCGGTTCTCCAGCATGGTCGCTGCAACGTGGTGGTCGCAACACCGGGCTCGAATGTCGGCGGGATGAGTTTCTGCACCTATGCGCTTACCGACGATGGCTTGTCGGTGTTGGGCTGGGATGCCAAGACCCTGCATTACACCGAGATCGTCCAGCTCAAATGGACGGACCTGAAGGCCGTCAGCCTGGAAAACTTCGGCCTGACCCGGCAGGTGCAGTTCGTCGAGGCGCAGCGCCAGACCGGGCTCAGCGCGATCATCGACGATGGTGGCTATGTCGACCGCGATTCGACCCAGAAGCTGTTCGATTACGCCAAGGGCAAGGGCATCCACATCGTCGAGGCCGATGGCCTGATGAAGGGGCCTCAGGCCCCGACGACCTTCGTCCCCATCATCATTCCACGCTAGGTCCAGGCCTGGGCCTGTCGGCGGGCAGCGATGGCCTTCACACAGCCTCGTCAGCGGACCGGGGCTGTCCCACCGTTTTCTGTACCAGCTCGATGAACGCGTTGAGCGCCGGTGTGCGCACGCCCCGGCGCCAGGTCAGCCAGATATTGAGGTAGCGAAACGCCTCGCTGAGCGGATAGGCGTTGACGTTGCGGCAACCGGGCATGCTTTCGAGCATGCTGCGCGGCACCATCGCCACCCCGGCACCTGCGGTGACGCAAGCGAGCATGCCGTGGTAGGACTCCATCTCGAAGATCTTGCCGGGGGTCGCCATGTCGGCCTTGAACCACTCCTCGAAGTGCCGCCGGTAGGAGCAGTTCTGGCGAAAGGCATAGACCGTCTTGCTGCTGACGTCCCGGGCGCGGGTCACCGGATCGTGGGTGGCCGCGGTAATCAGCAGCATTTCTTCCTCGAACAGCTCGATGCCTTCCAGTTCCGGGTGGCGCAGCGGGCCGTCGACGAACGCCGCGCTCAACCGCCCCGACAGCACGCCATCGATCATGTCGCCCGAAGGGCCCGTGGACAAATCCAGCTCGACCTTGGGGTAGTGCTGGTGGAAGTCGGCGAGCAGGGAAGGGATGCGCACCGCCGCCGTGCTTTCCATTGACCCCAGGGAGAACACGCCCTGGGGCTCAGTGCCGGAAGTAGCCTGGCGGGCCTCTTCCACCAGCTCCAGGATGCGCTTGGTGTAGTCAAGAAAGGTCCAGCCTGTGGCCGAAAGACGCAGACGCAGTTTCTCGCGGATGAACAGATCCACCCCCAGTTCCTGTTCCAGTTGCTTGATGCGCGTGGTCAGGTTGGAGGGTACGCGGTGCAGGCGCTGGGCGGCGGCGGTGATGCTGCCTTCTTCGGCGATGGCCTTGAACAGTTCGAGTTGGGTCAGGTCCATGGGCGTCTCGTGTTCTTTCTCGATTAGAGAATGTATTTTTGATAATTATTCATTATCACAAATTTCAGCGAGAGATTATCGTGGCCCCAAGACTTCAGCAACGGGCGTCTGCCCGGCGGCGAAGGTCAACCGTCATCAGGAGGCTTTTGATTATGTCGAAACACGCATCCCCCACCCACGCCATCTCCTTGAACCCTGCCACCGGCGAGGTGTTTGCCGAGTATCCGTTCGAAAGCGCAGCCGATCTTGAGCAAACCCTCAGCCGCTCCGCCGCCGCCTTCAAGGCCTGGCGCAAGGAGCCTGTGAGCGTGCGCGCCGAGCAACTGCGCAAGGTCGCCAAGGCGCTGCGCCAGAATGCCGAAGCGCTGGCGCAGATGATGACCGCTGAAATGGGCAAGCCGATTGTCCAGGCCCGTGGCGAAGTCGAAAAAACCGCAGCCACCTGCGACTGGTACGCCGAACACGGCCCGGCCATGCTGGCGCCGGAAAAGACTCCGGTGGAAAACGACAAGGCCTACATCGATTACCTGCCGCTGGGTCCGATCCTGACCGTCATGCCGTGGAACTTCCCGATCTGGCAGGTGATGCGCGGCGCGATTCCGATGATCCTGGCGGGCAACACCTACGTGCTCAAGCACGCGCCGAACGTCATGGGCAGTGCTTATCTGCTGCGTGATGCCTGGGCTGAGGCCGGCTTGCCGGAGGGCGTGTTCGAGGTCATCAACGTCACCAACGAAGGCGTTTCCAGTGCCATCGCCGATCCGCGCATCGCAGCGGTCGCGGTCACCGGCAGCGTGCGTGCAGGCTCGGCGATTGCTGCGCAGGCCGGTGCGGCGTTGAAGAAATGCGTGCTGGAACTGGGCGGCTCCGATCCGTTCATCGTGCTGGCCGATGCTGACCTCGACGAGGCCGTGAAGGCTGCTGCGGTCGGCCGTTACCAGAACAGCGGGCAGATCTGCGTGGCCGCCAAGCGGATCATCGTCGAAGAAAGCGTGCTCCCGGCCTTCACCGAGAAGTTCGTGGCGGCGGTCAAGGCGCTGAAAATGGGCGATCCGACTGTAGACGAGAATTACATCGGCCCGATGGCCCGTTATGACCTGCGTGACGAGCTGCACGACCAGGTGCAGAAGACCCTCGGCGAAGGCGCTACCCTGCTGTTGGGCGGCGACAAGCTGGCGGGCGAGGGTAACTACTACCCGCCGACCATCCTGGCCAACGTCCGCCCGGGCATGACCTCCTTCAAGGAAGAGCTGTTTGGCCCGGTGGCGTCCCTGATCGTTGCCCGTGATGCCGACCACGCAGTGGAACTGGCCAACGACAGCGAGTTCGGCCTGGCCGGCAGCGTCTGGACTGCCGATGTGGAGCTGGCGCGTGACATCGCTGCGCGTCTGGAGACCGGCGGCGTGTTCATCAATGGCTACACCGCCTCCGATGCCCGCGTGCCGATTGGCGGCGTGAAGAAGAGCGGTTTCGGTCGCGAGCTGTCGCACTTCGGCATCCGCGAGTTCTGCAACGCGCAAACCGTGTGGCTGGATCGCCGCTAATCCTGTCTGATTCAGACTCGTAGCAGCACGGCTTGCCGGCGGGGCGATCTAAAAATCACCACCGCCGGCAAGCCTTGTGGCCACATCAATACCCCTTGCCCACGCCGACTATCGGCTTGCCGACCGATGTGTCGAGATTCTTCCTGCCGGCGTCTTCAACAGCGCCATCTTGCCCGCTAAGATGCGCGCCCTGCGTTGCCCGCTGCACAATTCCAATAAAGCCCCCGCCAGCAACGATACCTTTCTGTTTGTCCACTGAGGTCGTTATGTCTGTGCAATTGCTGTCCATGGCGCTGGCTCCGCTATTGGGTCTGTTTATCATGAGCATCAGCAGCGCGCTGATGTCGTCGCTGACGACATTGCGCCTGGATGCCATGGGTTTCTCCGCGACGATGGTAGGGGTGGTGTCGTCGGCTTATTTCATCGGCCTGACCCTGGGCTCGATCTTCAACGAGCGTCTGATTTCCCGCATTGGCCATATTCGTGCCTACAGCTGCTTCGCCGCGCTGATCGCGGTGACCATTTCGCTGCAAGGCCTGTGCAGCGATCCGTGGATCTGGTCGGCCCTGCGCCTGATCAACGGCTGGGCCATCGTCGGTGTGTACCTGGTGGTGGAAAGCTGGCTGCTGCTGGTGGCTGAACCGAAGATTCGCGGGCGCCTGCTGGCGCTGTACATGATCGCCCTCTACAGCGCGGGCCTGCTGGGGCAGTTGAGCCTGGGCACGGTGATGGGGGCGGGGCAGGATGTGCCGTTTACCATTGCGGCCATGCTGGCTTCGCTGTCGCTGGTGCCGATCGTGATGATTCCCAAGGTCACGCCGCTGGTGGAGCGCGCCGAGCCGTTGCATCCGGGCAAATTGCTGCGCATCACACCGACCGGGGTCATGGGCTGCTTTGGTTCGGGCGTGGCCATTGCGGCGGTTTACACCTTGCTGCCGCTGTACCTGCAAAAGGTGGGGCTGAACGTGACGGAGGTCGGGCACATGATGGCTGCAGTGATTTTCGGCGCCATGGTGCTGCAATATCCGGTCGGGCGCTGGTCGGACCGCAAGGACCGCCAGACCGTGCTCATCATCCTGGGCGCAGCGTGCGCGGTGCTGTCGGTTGCCGCCGTGCTGTTGCCGCCTTCGGGCTGGCCGATGGTGCTGGTGATGTTCCTGCTCGGTGGCGGGGTGTTCGCGGTGTATCCGGTGGCGGTCAGTCATGCTGCCGACAGCGCGCCGGATGGCGCCCTGGTGCGGATGATCCAGGGCCTGCTGCTGATCAACTCGCTGGGTTCGGCGGTAAGCCCGATGGCGATCTCCCCGGTCATGACCTGGGCAGGGCCGTCAGGGCTGTTCTGGGCGTTTGCGGTCATCAACCTGGGGATGGTGGCGTTCTTCGTCTGGCGTCGTCGCGCGCATCCGGTGCCGGTGGCGTCCGCGCCGTTTGCCGCCGCGGCGCAGTATTCGGCGACCGGCGTCGAGTTGCGCATGACCGAAGACCTCGCCCATGCGGTACAGGCCCATGAGGCCGATGAAGAGATGGCGAAGGCGGGGTAAGGCTTCAGGTCTGTATCGATCCTGACGTCGCCCCCGCCGGCAAGCCGTGCTGCTACGGACTGTGGTGCGGCGAATCGTTCTGTAGGAGCGCGCTTGCCCGCGACGGCGATCTCGATACCGCCGCGGCAAGCTGGACTGCTACGGTCAATCGAGACTAGTCGCTCACCGTCTCCAGGCGCTCTGCGGCGGGCATAGGCCGGCCAAAATAATACCCCTGGAAATGCGAGCAGCCCTCGCTGATCAACTGCTGCATCTGTTCGACAGTTTCGACCCCTTCGGCCGTGGTCTTGATCATCAGGCTGTTGCTCATGCCGGTGATCGCCCGCACGATGGCCAGCGCTTCCTTGCTGTTGGCCATTTCCCGCACGAACGACATGTCGATCTTGATCCGGTCGAACGGGAACGAGCGCAGGTAGCCCAGGGACGAGTAGCCAGTGCCGAAGTCATCCAGGGAAATCGCCACGCCCAGGGCCTTGAGCGCCCTCAGGGTGTTGACGTTCTCGTCGCTGTTTTCCAGCAACACCGATTCGGTGATTTCCAGCTCAAGCCGAGCTGGGGCCAGGCCCGAATCCGCCAGCGCCAGGGCAACGGCGTCGACCAGCCCGGGGTTGCTGAACTGCACCGGCGACAGGTTCACCGCCACGGTCTGCTCGGTGCCCCAGTTGGCCGCTTCCTGGCAGGCCAGGTTCAGCGCGCGGTTGCCCACTTCGTGAATGAGCCCGGTTTCTTCGGCCATGGGGATGAAATCCATCGGCATGATCGCGCCCTTGGTGGGGTGCATCCAGCGCAGCAGCGCCTCGTAGCCTGAAATCTGCCCGCCGTTCTGGCTGACGATGGGCTGGTAGTGAAGTTGCAGGTGGCCAAAATGCAGCGCTGTGCGCAGGTCGGTCTCCATCGAGCGACGGTAGCGCGCCGCTTCGTCCAGTTGCGCGCGGAACCGCTCGAAGCGGTTGCGGCCGTTGCGCTTGGCTTCGTACAGGGCCATGTCGGCGTAGCCCATCAACTGCTCGGGTGTGTCGTGGTCGTCCGGCGAGAGGGCGATGCCGATGCTCACGCCCACCGAGCAGCTGTGGCCTTCGATCAGGAAGGGCGGGCGCACGGCCTGGATCAGCCGTTGCGCCGTGAGTTCGGCAGCCTCGGCGGTGTCCAGTTCGGGCAACACCACCGCGAACTCGTCACCGCCCAGGCGGGCCAGGGTGTCGCGATCGCGCAGCTCGGAGCGCAGCCTGTTGCTCAGGGCGCGCAGCAGTTTGTCGCCAAAGCCGTGGCCCAGGGCATCGTTGATGTTCTTGAAGTCGTCCAGATCCAGGCACAGCGCGGCAGTCAGTTTTTCCGAACCTTGACCCTGGGCGAGGGTGGTCTTGAGACGGTCATGGAACAGCACCCGGTTTGGCAGGCCGGTCAGGGCGTCGTGGTGCGCCATGTGATGGATTCTGGCGGTCGCAGCCAACTCCACGGTCACGTCTTCGGCCACGTACAGCACGTAGTCGGTGGTGTTGCCGGGGTCGCGGTTGAGCACGGTGCGGCTTCTGAGCGTCTTGGGGCCCTTGTTGGTGCTGACCAGGGTTTCAGCGGTCCTGATGTCGCCTGCGCGCAGGTCGTCACCCATCTGCTGGTCCATATAGACCGCCACCTCGTGTGGGAGGCACTCACTGAGCATCTTGCCGACCATGGTGACGCCGCCCACCGACAGCAGCGCCTCGGCCTGCTGATTGGCCAGCAGCACGCGGTGGGTCTGGGCGTCCTTGACGATGACGCTGGCCGGGATGTTGGAGATCACCGAATCGAGAAAGCGCGACAGCGATGCCATCTCCGCGCTGTATTGCTCGGCCAGCACCTTGGCTTCCAGTACTTGAAGTTCGTTCTCGCGCCGCTCGCTGATGTCCCGGGTGATCTTGGCGAAGCCAATCAGGTTGCCCGCCGGGTCACGAACCGCGTCGATGACCACGTGGGCCCAGAACGATCCGCCATCCTTTTTCATGCGCCAACCCTGGGCTTCGAAGCGGCCAGTCTGGCGTGCGGTTTCCAGGTTCTGCCCCGGCTGGTCGCAGTCGCGCTCTTCCTGGCTGTAGAACACCGAGAAATGCTTGCCGACGATTTCAGCGCTGGTATAGCCCTTGGCCCGTTCTGCGCCCGGGTTCCAGTTGGCGACAATGCCCTCGGGGCTGAGCATGTAAATGGCGTAGTCCACGACACCCTGGATGAGCAGGCGGTACATGGCATCCGGGTCGTCGATCAACTGCATGAGAACCTCAGGGGAAACGGGTTGTGCCGGGCGAGGCCCTTCAATGTGATGGCATTGTGCCTTAAGGCGGGCGCATGGTTATACATTATGCAACGTCTGTACAAGTATTGTGTTCAAAAACGTTTCAGCATCGGGCGTACGCCGCTTTAACGAACACCTCATATCCGGTAGCAGTCGGGCTTGCCCGCGGGGGATGGCCTTGAAGTCGCTGTCCCAGCAAGCCCGACTGCTCCAGTCCGGCGGATGTTGTCATGGCAACACCGGTTCAACACTTTCGTTTGAAAACAGTCAGTTAGCGGGCTTTGCGGATGCTCGATGGCCTGTTTTCGCCTGTGTGGGATATGGCACAAAGCCTGCAATCGTCCAGGTCCGTTCCTGTCGATGCCCTGAAATGAATTTCGATGTTGCCTTCGCCCTTTCCACCTTGCCCGCGTTTATCACGGCGGTCGGCGTCACCTTGCAGGTGGGCCTGATCGCCATCGCCATATCGCTCTGTGTCGCGCTTATCAACGCGGCGATCGTGATGTTTCGCGTGCCGCTGCTGCAGCCGCTGGTGCGGGTGTATGTGGAACTGGCTCGCAACACACCGTTGCTAATCCAGCTGTTTTTCATTTATTTCGCCTTGCCCAGTATCGGCATTCGTATCTCCGGCTTTGCGTCGGCGATCATTGCCATGACCTTTCTCGGTGGCGCCTACCTGACCGAAATCCTGCGCGCCGGGATCGAAGCCGTTCCCCGTTCGCAGATCGAATCAGGGCTGTCCATCGGCCTGTCGCGCTGGCAGTTGCTGCGCCACGTGATCCTGCCCCAGGCCGGAATCCTCAGCCTGCCCGCACTGTTCGCCAACTTCGTTTTCCTGCTGAAAGAAACCACCGTGGTGTCGGCGGTGGCGGTGCCGGAAATCCTCTACACCACCAAGAATTACATCGCGCTGTATTACAAGACCTACGAGATGCTCGCGGTCATGACCGGGCTGTGTGTGGTGCTGTTCGTGCCGCTGTCGCTGTTGCTGCGGGCGCTGGAAAGGAGGCTTTCCCATGGCCAGTTCGGGTCTTGAATTGCTGTGGGTGTCGGCGCCGCAGCTGGCGACCGGCATCGGCCGCACCCTGGGTATCTCGGCGCTGGCCATCGTGTTCAGCAGTGTCGGCGGGCTGATCTACGGCGTGCTGCGCAACTTGGGCATTCGCTGGCTGGACCTGATCCTGCTGGTGTATCTGGAGCTGTTTCGGGCGATTCCGGTACTGGTCTGGCTGTACCTGTTTTTCTTCGGCCTGCCGATCTTCTTCGGCTGGAGCATCCAGGGTTTCTGGTGCGCGGTGCTGGTGCTGTCGCTGTGGGGTGCCTCGGAAGCTGGCGAAGTGGTACGCGGCGCCTTGCGCTCGTTGCCCCGTGGCCAGCGCGAGGCGGGGCTGGCGATCGGCCTGGACCTGCCGCGCCTGTACGGCAAGGTGCTGCTGCCCCAGGCCCTGCGACGCATGACAGCGCCGATGATCAACGTCTTTACGCGGCTGATAAAGACCAGCTCGCTGGCGGTGTTGATCGGCGTGGTGGACGTGATCAAGATCGGCCAGCAGATCATCGAGCGCACCTACGAATCGGTGCTGATCTACGGCTTTCTCTTCGTTTTTTTCTTTCTGGCCTGTTATCCGCTGTCAGCCGCATCCCGCGTGCTTGAGCGGCGGTGGAATCATTCATGAGTGTATTGATAGAACTGGCGGGGTTCTCCAAGAACTTCGGCAGTAGCCCGGTTTTGCAGGACATCGACCTCAAGGTGCGTGAAGGCGAGGTGGTGGTGATCCTCGGCCCCAGCGGCTGTGGCAAGAGCACCTTGCTGCGTTGCCTGAACGGCCTTGAGCTGGGGCACGCGGGCACCTATCGCTTCGCCGGGCGCGAGTTGCCGGCCAACACTGACTGGCGACTGGTGCGTCAGCAGATCGGCATGGTGTTCCAGAGTTATCACCTGTTCCCGCACATGAGCGTGCTGGACAACATCCTGCTCGGGCCCTTGAGCGTGCAGAAGCGCCCCCTGCAACAAGCCAGGGCCCAGGCTGAAACGCTGCTGGCGCGCGTCGGTCTGCTGGACAAGCGCGATGCCTACCCCCGCGAGTTGTCCGGCGGCCAGCAGCAACGTATCGCCATCGTTCGTGCCCTGTGCATGAACCCAAAAGTCATGCTGTTCGACGAAGTTACCGCAGCCCTTGATCCGGAGATGGTCAAGGAAGTGCTGGAGGTGATTCTGGACCTCGCCCGCAGCGGCATGACGCTGTTGATCGTCACCCACGAAATGGCTTTTGCCCGTGCGGTGGCGGACCGGATCCTGTTCATGGACGGCGGCCGAATCGCCGAACAGAGCGCCCCTGAAACGTTCTTCAGCTCCCCGCAGACCGCACGCGCGCAGCAGTTTCTGGAGAAGTTTTCCTATGTAGAAAATTTGCCTAAAAGGAATGCATCGTGAAGCTTAAATCTGCCCTCGTTTTCCCACTGCTTGCCGTCGGCCTGCTGGTCGGCGCCACCGCTGCCCATGCCGAAGGCTATCTGGACAAGATCAAGGCCCGCGACAAGCTGGTCGTTGGCGTATTCAGCGACAAGCCACCGTTCGGGTTCGTGGATGAGAAGGGCGACTATGTCGGGTTCGACACCGACCTGGGGCGCCGTTTCGCCAAGGACCTGCTGGGCGACGAGAAGAAAATCGAATTCGTGGTGGTGGAGCCCGCCAGCCGCATTCCGTTTCTGCAAAGTGACAAGGTCGACCTGATCCTGGCCAACATGACCGTCACGCCCGAGCGTGCGCAGGTGGTCGATTTCACCAACCCGAACCTGCGGGTCGCGGTACAGGCACTGGTGCCGGAGAAGAGTGCGGTCAAGAGCCTGGATGATCTGGCGAGCAAGACCATCATCGTCACTACCGGGACCACTGCCGACATCTGGCTGACCAGGAATCATCCTGACTGGAAGCTGCTCAAGTTCGAGAAAAACTCCGAGTCGTTGCAGGCGTTGGCCAATGGCCGGGGCGATGCCTATGCGCAAGACAACCTGGTGCTGTTCAGCTGGGCCAAGCAGAACCCGGGGTATCGCGTGTTGCCGCAGAAACTGGGCGACGAAGCGCCGATTGCGCCGGCGGTGAAGAAGGGCAATGCCGAGTTGCAGCAGTGGGTCAACGGTGAGCTGGCCAGCCTTGGCAAGGAGAAATACCTGCTGAAGCTGTACGACCAGTACGTGCGCCAGCAATTGGCGGCCGATACCGATCCTGCGGCAGTGATCGTCGAGGGTGGAGCCTGGAAGTAACCCCCCGATCACCCGTAGCAGCACGGCTTGCCGGCGGGGCGGCCTTGAGATCGCTGACGCCGGCAAGCCGGACTGCTACGGGTTTGCGGGATGTCTTCAATCATTGAATGGTCATGATCTGTGGGAGCGGGCTTGCCCGCGAAAGCGGTGGAACAGGCACCATCAAGGCGTCAGGCCCAACGCCTTCGCGGGCAAGCGCGCTCCCACAGGCTTTCGGTGCAGACCTCACAATTGTGGTCAGCACCGGTCCCGTAGCAGCGCGGCTTGTCGGCGGGGGCGTCCTTTAGATCGCCATCGCCGGCAAGCCGGACTGCTACGGGTTTGTGGGATGTCTTTAATCATTTACAGGTCATGATCTGTGGGTGCAGGCCTCACAATTGTGGTCAGCACCGGTCCTGTAGCAGCACGGCTTGCCGGCGGTGGCGTCGTCACGACCGCCGCCGGCCTTGCGTCTCAGATACTCGCCAACGCCTGCGCCAGGTCGGCGCGCAGGTCTTCGACGTCCTCGATGCCCACCGACAACCGCACCAGCGCGTCACCAATGCCCAACCTTGCGCGGTTGGCCGCCGGGATACTGGCATGGGTCATGATCGCCGGGTGTTCGATCAGGCTTTCGACACCGCCCAGGCTTTCGGCCAGGGCGAAGATCTCGACCTTCTCCAGAAACCGTCGCGCACCGGCCAAGTCGGTATTGAGGTCCAGGGAAATCATCCCGCCAAAACCGCGCATCTGCCGGCACGCCAGCGCATGCTGCGGGTGGGACGGCAAGCCGGGGTAATAGACCCGCGCCACTTGCGGCTGGCGCTCCAGCCATTGGGCCAGCTCCAGTGCATTCGCGCAGTGCCGTTCCATGCGCAGTGCCAGGGTCTTCACCCCGCGCAGGGTCAGGAACGCATCGAAGGGACCTGCGATAGACCCCACCGAGTTCTGCAAAAAGCCCAGCCGCTCGGCCAGATCAGCATTGTCCCCGACCACGGCAATCCCGCCAATCACATCCGAGTGACCATTGAGGTACTTGGTGGTCGAGTGCACCACAATGTCGAACCCCAACGCCAGCGGGTGCTGGATCCAGGGGCTGGCGAAGGTGTTGTCCGCCACGCAGATAATCCCGCGATCCCGACAGATGCGCGCAATGGCCGCCAGGTCCGTCAGGCGCAGCAGCGGGTTGCTCGGGGTTTCGACCCAGATCATCCTGGTGTCGTCTTGCAGGCCCGCTTCGAAGGCCGAGAGGTCTGTCATGTCGACGAAGCTGAAGCGGTGCCCGGCGCTGCGTTTGCGCACCTTGTCGAACAGACGGAAAGTGCCGCCGTACAGGTCATCGCCCGAGAGAATGTGCGAGCCGGCATCCAGCAATTCGAGGACCGAGCCGATGGCGGCCAGGCCTGACGCGAAGGCAAAGGCCTGGGTGCCGCCTTCCAGATCCGCCACGCAACGCTCCAGCGCCCAGCGAGTGGGGTTGTGCGAACGGCCGTAGTCCAGGCCCTTGTGCACCCCGGGGCTTTCCTGCAGATAGGTGGAGTTGGCGTAGATCGGCGGCATCAGCGCGCCGGTACTGGGGTCGGGCGCCTGGCCTGCGTGGATCACGCGGGTGGCGAAGGCGTGGGACGGGTGGCTGTCGTCGTGCTGAGTCATGCAAGGGATCTCCGCAAGTGATTGAGCAGGTCAAAACGGGTGATCAGGCCATGAAAGCCGGACGCGTCGGCGATGATGGCGACCAACCCGCGGTCCAGTTCTTCCTGAAGCTGCGCCAGGCTCGCATCCGGCGCCAGGGTTTCCAGCTTTTCGGTCATGACGTCAGCGACCACGGCGCGGAACTGCGAGGCATCCTTGTGTACGTTGAGCAGGATGTCGGATTCATCGATCACGCCGACCAGTTGCTTGCCATTGACCAGCACCGGTAGCTGGGAGACATCGGCCAGGCGCATGCGCTGGAAGGCGGTGAGCAGGGTGTCGTCGGGCCCCACGCTGATGACCCGGCCGTCTTCGAAGCGGCGGGCCACCAGGTCACGCAAGTCACCGTAATGGGTGCGTTGCAGCAGGCCCTGGTCGGTCATCCACTGATCATTGTAGACCTTGGACAGATAGCGGGTGCCGGTGTCGCAGACAAAGCTGACCACGCGCTTGGGCTCGGTCTGCTCGCGGCAATAGCGCAGCGCGGCGGCCAGCAGGGTGCCGGTCGAGGAGCCGCCGAGGATGCCTTCGGCACGCAGCAGCTTGCGCGCGTGTTCGAAGCTGTCTTCGTCGCTGATCGAGTAGGCGTGGCGCACGGTGGAGATGTCGGTAAACGACGGAATGAAGTCCTCGCCGATGCCTTCCACCGCCCAGGAACCGGGCGTGGGCAGGGTGCGAGTGCGGCTGTATTCGGCGACCACCGAGCCCACCGGGTCGGCCAGCACCATCTCAAGATCCGGCTGCACCCGCTTGAAGAACCGGGTCAGACCGGTGAGGGTCCCGGCCGAGCCGACACCCACCACGATAGCGTCCAGATCATGCTGAGTCTGCGCCCAGATTTCCGGTGCGGTGCTGCACTCATGGGCCAGCGGATTGGCAGGGTTGTTGAACTGGTCGGCGAAGAACGCGTCGGGAATTTCCCTGGCCAGTCTGGCGGCGACGTCCTGGTAATACTCCGGATGGCCCTTGCCGACATCCGAGCGGGTGATGTGCACCTCGGCGCCCATGGCCTTGAGGTGCAGGACCTTCTCGGTGGACATCTTGTCGGGCACCACCAGCACCACCCGATAGCCCTTGGCGCGCCCCACCAGCGCCAGGCCCAGGCCGGTGTTGCCCGCCGTGGCTTCGACGATGGTACCGCCGGGGCGCAGGCTGCCGTCGCGTTCGGCGGCGTCGATCATGGCCAGGCCGATGCGGTCCTTGATCGAGCCGCCGGGGTTCTGGGATTCGAGTTTCAGAAAGAGGGTGCAGGGGCCGGTGTCGATCCGGGTGACCTTCACCAGCGGGGTGTTGCCGATCAGTTCGAGTACCGCGGGACGAGAATCTGAAGACATGTCTAATCCTCTCTGCGTGATGCCTATGGGATGGACAGCGGTCTGTCGCCAATGTGCGCACCGATCATGAAAAGAACAGACTGCCCATGGGTTCAAAGGGTAGTTCACTGGGGAAAACGCAAGATATGTGTCTGGCGCATGTTGCTGACATTAGGTTATACCCAAATAGAATTTCACAACGCCGTTAAGAGTCTTTAGCTTATAAGCAGGAGCGTAGTTATACGCAAACGCTATAAATTAGCTGTCAAAGCTGGCGAGACCGTGCGCGCGGATCGTTCTGACCTGCCTTGAGAAGGCATCTGGAGACGAACGTGCGTTATCTGAAGAATCTGGCCGCCGGTGCTGCGGCCGCCTTGCTGAGCCTGTCCGCGCAAGCGCAAACCCTGGTGGTGGGCGATCAGAGCTACAACGCCCAGGCGGTGATGGAAGCGGCGGGGGTGCTCAACGATTTGCCTTATACCCTTGAGTTCAAGCAATTCACCGCAGGATCCCCGGTGGCCGAAGCGCTCAATGTCGGCAGCCTGGACCTGGGCCTGCTGGGTGACGCGCCGCCGCTGTTTCTTGGCGCGCTGGGGGCGCCGATCAAGGTGATTGCCATCACCCGCCAGAACCTGGGTGGCGTCGCCATTCTTGCGCGCAAGGACTCGGACATCCACAGCATCGCCGACCTTCGCGGCAAGCGGGCGGCGATCTGGAAAGGCTCGTGGAGCCAGCAATTGCTGTTCACAGCGCTGGACAACGCCGGTGTGCCGCGCGACTCCCTCGACCTGCGTTACCTCAGCGCCCTGGACGCTTCCCATGCACTGGACGGCGGCTCGGTGGACGTGATCGCCACCTGGGAGCCCTACGTTACCCAACAGGAGCGCCAAGGGGCGCGGATTCTGGCCACCGCTGAAGGGCTGATTCCGGCCCAGAGCTACGTGGTCGCCAACGCCCACATCATCGACACCAAGCGCGCTGCCATCGATGACTTCCTCAAGCGCCTGAAAAAGGCCCGTGAATGGACCCTCAAGGATTCGGCCAATACCGATGCCTACGCCGATGCCTGGGCCAAGCGCACCCGCGCCGACGCCGAGATTGCCCGGGTGTGGTTCGCCCGTGCCCGCACCAACGTCGAGCCACTGAGCCCGCAAGTGATTGCCGACGCGCAGAAGACCGTGGATTTCTTCGCAGGTCTGGGCCTTATCAAGTCGTACCCGGCCGCGAGCCTGTTCGATCAGTCGTTCAGCGCACCCCTGCAAACCGCCGCTGCGACCGTCCAGCCATAACGCCTGGGGAGCCTTGAACCATGAGCAAACGACAGATCAAGCTGGGCGCCCTGACCATGGGCTGTGGCGGGCCGGGGCGGCACAACCTGTGGCTCGACCCGGAGCTGCCGGCCGATGCCAGCGTCAATATCGACTGGTACATCGACATCGCGCGGCAGGCAGAGGCGGCGCTGTTTGACTTGATGTTCATTGTCGACAGCCAGTTCATCACGCCAGGCTCGCCGTCCCATTACCTCAATCGCCTGGAACCGCTGACGCTGCTCTCGGCGCTGGCGGTGAGCACGCGACATCTGGGCCTGGTCGGCACGCTGACCACCTCCTATAACTCGCCGTACAACGTGGCCCGGCGGCTGGCGTCGCTGGACCTGATCAGCAAGGGCCGCGCCGGTTGGAACGTGGTCACCAGCGGCGATGCTGGCACTGCGGGCAACTACAGCCGCGACGAGCACTACGACTACGACACGCGCTATGGCCGCGCCGCCGAGCATGTGAAGGTGGTGCAGGGGTTGTGGCAGTCCTATGAAGACGACGCCTTTGTGCGGGATCGCGCCAGCGGGCAGTTTCTCGATACCGACAAGCTGCATGCGCTCAATCACAAGGGCGAGCACTTCAGCGTGGTAGGGCCGCTGAATATCCAGCGCTCGCCTCAGGGCCAGCCGGTGATCTTTCAGGCCGGGGATTCGGAGCAAGGGCGTGAGCTGGGCGCGGCGACGGCGGATGTGGTGTTCACCCATGCGGCCAGCATCGAGCAGGGCCAGGCCTTCTACCGCGACGTCAAGGGCAGGGCGCAGCGACTGGGACGCGATCCTGAGCAACTGCTGGTGCTGCCGGGGGCCGAGATCTACGTCGGCGACACCGATGAACATGCCCGGGAAATCGAACGGCATTACCATCAGGCCGACCACAGCTTCGAGTTGGCGCTCAAAGAGTTCGGGCGCAATTTCGGCTGGCACGATTTCAGTCAATATGACCTTGATGCGCCGTTCCCGCAGGAAAGCCTTGAGGCCGCGCGCAGCAGCTTTTTCACCAATGCCAAGCGCATTGCCGACCAGGCGCGGGAGAAGGAGTTCACCCTGCGCCAGGCGGTGGAATTCGGCCGCCAGTTGCGCCCGGGCGCCTTCGTGGGATCGGCCGAAACCGTGGCCTGCAAGATGACCGAGTGGTTCGAAGCGCGGGCGCTGGACGGGTTCAATATCTACATCGGCCATCCGGGTCAGTTCAAGCGTTTCACCGGGGAAGTCATACCGTTGTTGCAAGAACGCGGGGTGTATCGCACGGCGTATGAAGGCACGACCTTGCGCGAAAGCCTGGGGCTCGAGATCCCGAGGTTCTGAATACCCCGATCGCGGGTTTACATGCCTCCCTTGTAGGAGCGCGCTTGCCCGCGATCTGGCGCGCAGCGGCAGCAAATTCGGTGAATGCGGTGCACCTGACAGGACGCGGTGTCTGGTTTTACTGCCGCTGCCGCTGCCGCTGCCGCTGCCGCTGCCGCTGCCGCGCCAGATCGCGGGCAAGCGCGCTCCTACGCCCTGCGGGCAGAATCAAGAGCGCATCGTGGCGGCCCCGCCAGATCCCCAATCCGTTTGTGCCGAAGGCTGTAGGAGCGCGCTTGCCCGCGATCTGGCGCGCAGCGGCAGCAAATTCGGTGAATGCGGTGCACCTGACAGGACGAGTGTCTGGTTTTACTGCCGCTGCCGCACCAGGTCGCGGGCAAGCGCGCTCCTACGCCCTGCGGGCAGAATCAAGAGCGCATCGCGGCCGCCCCGCCAGATCCCCAATCCGCTTGTGCCGAAGGCTGTAGGAGCGCGCTTGCCCGCGATCTGGCGCGCAGCGCCAGCAAATTCGGTGAACGCGGTGTGCCTGACAGGACGCGGTGCCTGGTTTTACTGCCGCTGCCGCACCAAGTCGCGGGCAAGCGCGCTCCTACGCCCTGCGGGCAGAATCAAGAGCGCACCCGGGCTCAACCCACCCGTTCGATCAGCTCAAGCTCACGCATCAGCCAGTCGGCGAAGGCCTTGGCCAGGTCGTTGTCGCCCCGAGGCGGCATGATGATGAAGTAGGGGTGGGGCGCGGGGAATTCGACGTCGAACAGGCGAATCAACGTGCCTTGGGCCAGTTGCTCGCCGGCCAGGATGTGGTCGCTGATGGTGATGCCCACCCCGGCGATCGCCGCGCCGATGGTCAGCGAGGCGTCGGGCAGGAATATGTTCTGTCGGCCTTGCAGGCTGGGAATTCCTGCCGCCAGAAAATAGCGGCTCCAGTCATAGCCGTCGTCCTCGTGCAGCAACACCTGGCGCGCCAGGTCCCGTGGCTTGCGCAGGGGTTCGCTGCCGTTGAGCAGGCGCGGGCTGCACACCGGGAAGTACAGAATGTCGCCCAAGGCCGCGATACGCTGGCCTTGCACCTCGCTGTCGCCAAAAGAAATCACCATGTCCACGTTCTGCGTGGCGTGCTCGATGGGCAGCAGGTGCAACGAAACTTCAGGGTAGTCGCGCAGAAAACGCTCCAGCATCCCCGAGATCCGTGCCAGCAACGCCGGGGCGCAGGCGATGCGCAGGCTGCCGGAAGGTGTGACCGTGGGCAGGGCATTCTGGATATCGCGCAACTGCTCGAATGCGCCGTTGACCAACTGGCTAAGCTTACGCCCCGCTGAGGTCAGGTGAACGCCCTTGCCATTGCGCTCGACCAGCGCGACTTCCAGTTCCTCCTCGAGCTTTTTGATCTGATGGCTGATCGCGCTGTGGGTGACGTGCAACTCCAGCGCCGCAGCACCGGTGCTGCCTTGGCGAACCAGTGCGTCAAAAGCGCGCAAGGCGATCAGGGAGGGGAGGCGGCGTGTCGCTTTCAGGGGCATTTTTGAGGTTTTCAGTGAATTGAATTCACATGAAACCTAGAAAACAAATCAGTTGAAGTCAATTTAATTTGCCATGACGATAGCTGCACAGGACGGCGTCTGGCACGCCTACGCAGGAGGAAGATCCCATGTCGATTTCCCCGGAACATTTCGTCGATCTGCAACAGTTGGGCAAGTGCTATGGCGCAACCCGTGCGCTGAGCGACATCACCCTCCATATCAAACGTGGCGAATTCCTCACCCTGCTCGGGCCGTCCGGTTCCGGCAAAAGCACCACGCTGATGATGCTCGCAGGTTTCGAGCAACCCAGTGAAGGCCGGATCCTGTGCAATGGTCGGGACATCACCGGCTTGCCGGCCGATCAGCGCAATTTCGGCGTGGTGTTCCAGGGCTACGCGCTGTTTCCGCACATGACCGTAGAGCAGAACATCGGCTATCCGCTGAAGATTCGCAAGATGGCCCCGGAGCAGATCAAGCAGCGGGTCGGGCGGATGATCGAGCGGGTCGGGCTCGACGGCATGGGCACCCGTGGCATCAAGCAACTGTCCGGCGGCCAGCAACAACGCGTGGCGCTGGCCCGGGCGCTGGTGTTCGAGCCACCGCTGTTGCTGCTCGATGAGCCGCTGTCGGCGCTGGACCGCCGCCTGCGTCAGGAGATGCAGGGTGAGCTGGCACGCATGCACAAGGAGTTCGGCACCACCTTCGTTTTCGTCACCCACGATCAGGAAGAAGCGCTGGCGCTCTCGGACCGCATCGCCGTGTTCAACCGGGGGCGGCTGGAGCAACTGGGCACGCCCCAGGAAGTCTACGAGCGTCCCGCCAGCCGCTTCGTCGCCAATTTCCTTGGCGATACCAATCTGTTGGGTGTCAACGACATCAGCCGCCAGGACGGCGCGCTGGTGTGCAATTACCAGGGCCGGTCGCTGCGCATCACTCAAGGCGTGGAGCGGCCGTTGTCATTTGCCAGCACCGAGCACTGGCTGGCGATTCGTCCCGAGCATCTGGACCTCAAGCCTGTGGACCAGACCGGCAACGGCAATGGCGTGGTGGCGCGGATGGAAGCCATCACCTACCTGGGCACTCACGTCAGCGTCGATCTGCGCACCCAGGATGCCCAGCCGATTGCCCTGCGCATCCCCGTCAGCCATCCCTTGTTGAACAGTCTTGAACGGGGGCAGCCGTACTGGTGCTCCTGGTCCCAGCAGCACGGTCACCTGATTTCAAACCAATAACAACATTTCGATCACCTGCCGCCACTTTGCAAAGGGAACCGAGAATGAAAGACAAACAGCACTTTATCGAGGACGTTGCCCAGATCGCCCAGCAGCGAGTGGAGGCGGGCACCCTCAGCCGTCGCAGCTTCAACCAGTTGCTGATGGTGATGGCCGCCGCCGCAGGCATGGGGCCTTTGCGCAAGGTCTTTGCCGACAGCGGCTCGGTGGTGGTGGCGAACTGGGGGGGCGATGCGGTCCCGGCGTTCGAGAAAAGCTTTCAGGCCTTCAACGCCGCTGGCATGAAGCTGCAGGTGGACGGCAGCGGGCCGACCGAGGGCGCGGTGAAAACCCAGGTCAACAGTGGCGCGGTGCGTTGGGACGTGTGCGACGGCGAGATGTACTCGTCCTATCGCCTGGGCAAGGAGGGCGTACTGACGCCCATCGACTACAGCGTGGTCGACAAGTCCCTGATCGGCTATGGCGACGTCCACGAGTTCGGCCTGGCCAATTACAGCTACAGCTATGTGATGGGCTATGACGCGAAGAAATTCGGCAAGAACCCGCCCAAGAGCTGGGCCGACTTCTGGGACGTGAAGAAGTACCCCGGCAAACGCACGCTGTACAAGTGGATGAGCGCCAACCTCGAATGCGCGCTGCTGGCCGACGGCGTGACCCCGGACAAACTCTATCCGCTGGATGTCGACCGCGCCCTGCGCAAGATCGAAGAACTGATGCCGCACATCGTCACCCACTGGTCCACCGGCGCCGAATGCCAGCAGTTGCTGCGTGACGGCGAGGTGAGCATGGCGCAGATGTGGCACACCCGCGCGCAACTGGTGAAGCAGGACACTGGCGGCGCCATCGACTGGGGCTTCGACAACGCCATCGTCGCGCCATCGGTGTGGATGGTGCCCAAGAACAATCCCGCCGGCGCCGCCAATGCCATGAAGTTCATCGCTTTTGCCTTGCGTCCCGAAACCCAGGCCAAGTTGATGGAGGTCTACAACATGGGGCCTGTGGACAGCAAGGTGAACAGCCTGCTGTCGGCCGATCTGCAGAAGATCAACCCCACCGCGCCGGACAACCTGCGCAAACAGGTGCAGATGAACAACCTGTGGTACGCCGACCACTACAGCGACACCCTCAACCGTTACCTGGCCCTGATCGGTGGCTGACATGCGCATCAGTTTCCACGGCGCGTTGCGCATCTATGCGCTGCTGATCCTGCCCCTGCCGTTGTTGATCGTGGTCGGCTACCTGCTGCCCACCGCGGGCGTGCTGGGCTGGAGCCTTAGCCTGCCGCAACCGGGCTTGCAGAACTACGCGACGATTCTGGACACGCCCTCGATCCACACGGTGATCTGGCGCACGCTGCGCATCTGCCTGCTGACCACGGCGATCAGCGTGGCGATTGCCTACCTGATCGCCTTCCGCTGGCGCTTTGCCTCGGCCCGTGGGCGGATGTTGATCGAGCTGTTCGTGCTGCTGCCGTTCTGGCTGTCGATGCTGATCCGCGCCTTCGCCTGGCTGGTATTGCTGCGCAACGATGGCCTGGTCAACCAGGGCCTGCTGACCCTGGGCCTGGTAGATGAGCCCCTGGCGCTGGTGCGCAACGAGCTGGGCGCGCTGATCGGCATGGTGCATTTCATGGTGCCCTACGCCGTCCTGCCGTTGCTGTCGTCCATGGGCCAGGTGGACGACAGCCTGCTGCGCGCCTCATCGAGCCTGGGCGCCGGACGCTGGGAAACCCTGCGCAACGTGTTCTTCCCGCTGACCCTGCCGGGTGTCGCGGCGGCGATGGCCACGGTGTTCGTGTTCAGCCTCGGGTGCTTTGTCACGCCAGCTCTGCTGGGCGGCGGCAAGGCGGCAATGTTGGCCGAGAGTATCTACATCCAGATGTTCCAGCTGTCGAACTGGGGCCTGGGCGCGGCGTTGAGCATCGTGCTGATGGCGATGGTCGCGGTCTGTGCCGTGGTGTTCGTCAAGCTGGTGGGCGTCGGGCGGTTTACCGGGAGGCAGGCATGAACATGGGACGCACCTTGAGCAATCCTGCCACCGTCGCACTTGAACCGCAGTCGCGCCGGCCGAAGGTGAACATCGCCCGCTGGCTGTCGATGGCTGCTATGTGGCTGGCGGCGCTGTTTCTGCTGCTGCCGATCCTGGTGATCGTGCCGTTGTCGTTCGGCGACCAGCGTTACCTGTCGTTTCCCGACGGCGCCTGGTCGCTGCGCCACTACCTGACGCTGCTGGACGGCGCGTGGCTCAGCTCGATCCTGCAAAGCCTGGGGCTGGCCGTGGTGGTGGGGATGGTGAGCACGGTTCTGTCGTTTCTGTTCGCCACCGGCATCTGGCTGGAGCCGCGTTATCGCGTGGCGCTGACCCTGATCGTGTTGTTGCCGATGATCGTGCCGCAGGTGGTGTCGGCGATGTCGATCTACTACCTGGGTGCTTCGGTCAAGCAGCTGGACTCGCTGATCGGTGTGGGTTTCGGGCACCTGATGATGGCCTTGCCATATTCGCTGATCGCCATGCTGGTGGCCTATAGCCGGCTGGACAGCAGCCTGTACAAGGCCTCCCGTTCACTGGGTGCAGGCTTGGGTTCGACCATCGTTCAGGTCTTGATGCCCAACGTGCGCGGCGGCTTAGCGGGCAGTTTCTTCATGGCATTCATCATGTCCTGGGAGGAGGTGGTAGTGACCCTGTTCACCAGCGGCCTGAACGTCATCACCTTGCCCAAGAGAATCTGGGACGGCCTGCGCTACAACCTCGACCCGGCGATTGCCGCCGTCTCCACGCTGATGGTCTTCATCACGCTGATGGTGCTGCTGGTGCGCATGTACCGGCATGACCGCAACGCTTCACCGGGCGGCTGACCCGCCCGGATCGACCTCTGGCTGCATATACCTGAAAAACGCTCACCTTTTCCCTAAGGAGGGAATCGTCATGATGACTGCTTTTCCGCTGCGCACCTACCGTCAACGTATCGAGGCCGTGAAGCGACGCATGACTGCGCGCGGGCTGGACGCCCTGGTGATCAATTACCCGGACAACATCAACTACCTGACGGGCTTCGACAGCCTGGGGTTCCTCTGGTATCAGGCGCTGGTCATCTCGCCGAAACTGGCCGATCCGATCTTCCTCACGCGCACCAGCGAAGAGCCTTGCACCTATGAGCTGTCGTGCCTGGAAGAGGGGATCTTCTACGACATCGCCAAACAGGACCCGCTGCGCATCGTCGCCGATTCGCTCGAAGGGCTCGGCTTGAGCCAGGGCCGTATCGGTCTGGAAATGCAGGCCTCGACCTTCAGCGCGCTGCAATACACCACGCTGCTCAAGCACATGCCCCACGCCCATTTCGAAGACGCCTCGGTGGTGGTCGCCGAAGAGCGCCTGATCAAGACCGCCGAAGAGATCGAGTACCAGCGCAGCGCCGCGCGAATGGCCGACCAGGGCATGCTCGCCGCGTTCGAGGCCCTGCGGCCGGGAATGTCCGAGGTGCAAATCTCCGGGATCGTCGCCAAGGCGCTGGGCGATGCGGGCAGCGAGTACGCAGCGATCAGCCCGATGTGCGCCACCGGCCGGCGCAGCACCATGACCCACGCCATGCCGCACCGGCTGACCATCAGCCCCGGCGATGTGGTGATCCTCGAACACGCCGGGGTGTGCAACCGCTACCACGCGATCCTGATGCGCAGCGCGGTGATCGGCAAACCGACAGCCCGAGTGCGGGAAGTCTCGACGCTGCTCACCGAAGCCTTCAACGCCGCCATCGACATCGCCAAGCCAGGCACGCCGGTGGGTGAGGCCAACCGCGTGTGCAACGCGATCCTGGATCGCATCGACCTGTCGCGCACTCGCGTACACCGCATCGGCTACAGCCTGGGGCTTGCCTATCCGCCGACCTGGCTTGAGGCGATGATGGTCGATGAGGCCGACGATCATGTGTTCCAGCCCAACATGTCGTTCTCCATCGAACCGAACCTGTCGCTCTACAGCGAAGGCTTCGGCCTGAAACTGGGCGACACGGTGTTGTGCGGCAAGGACGGCTCCAGGAGCCTGTCGGACATTCCACCTGAACTGCACGTGATTGACTGAGGACGCCGCCATGACGCCATCGATGGACGTGTTCTGGCATGACGACGTGCTGCGTCACGACACCGGCTACGGAATGTTCGAAGCGCCACCCAGCGATTTGCTGGAATTCCAGATCCAGCACCCGGAAAGCGGCCCGCGGCTGGTCAATATGCGGGCCATCCTGCACAACGGGCCGGTGGCCGGGCATCTGGCCTGGCACAGCGGGCGGCACGCGACCGATGCCGAACTGCTGCGCTTTCATACGCGCGAGTACCTGAGCCGGATTCGCGATGCCGAGCCGAACGGCCAACGCTTCAGCAGCACCACACTGATGAATCCCGGCAGCCTGCAGGGCCTGCTGGCAGCGGCGGGCACCAGCATCGCCGCCGTGGAAAAGACTCTGGCCAGCCGCCGCCCGACCATGGCCCTGGTGCGTCCGCCAGGCCACCACGCGGCACCGGACATGTGCGACGGCTACTGCTTTTTCAATAACGTCGCCGTCGCCGCCCAGGCAGCGAGGGCGGCCGGCATCGAACGGGTGGCGATCATCGATTGGGACGTGCACCACGGCAACGGCACCCAGGCCGGCTTTTACGCCGATTCCTCGGTGCTGACCGTGTCCCTGCACATGGATCACGGCGCCTGGGGTCCCAGCCATCGGCAGACCGGGGCAGTGGACGAGCGCGGCGAAGGCAAGGCTTTGGGCGGCAACCTGAACATCCCGCTGCCCATGGGCTCGGGCGACCTGACCTATGAGCTGGCGTTCGAACGCTTCGTCAAGCCCACCGTCAGGACCTTCGCACCGCAGTTGTTGATCATCGCCAACGGCCTCGACGCCTCGCAGTTCGACCCCAACGGCCGGCAGTTGCTGACCATGCACGGCTTCAACCACTTGGCGCGGCAGGCCAGAGCGCTGGCGGACGAACTCTGCGAAGGGCGGTTGCTGATCGTTCAGGAGGGCGGCTACAACCCGGCGTACAGCGCGTTCTGCCTGCATGCCACGGTTGAGGGTTTCATAGGCAGTTCATCGACGCTCGCCGATCCGTTGGCGTATATGCCGATGTTCGAGGGGCGCAGCCGGGCCGATGTCGATGCGTTGGGGGTGGCGCTTGAGCAAGCAGGGTGGCGGTCTTGAAACCACATGATCCATGAAACTGGTCGCGTAACTCTGACTTAACGCAATACTGAAAACAGTGAATCTGAATTGCACGATATGTTTCATTGGATTTACATATCGTCATAAGCAAGTAAACAACTGGGAGCCATGTCGGCTCCCTGTCGTTATTTGAAAGTTGATAAAGTTTCAACTTCCGTCCCCTTTTTTGCCGCAAAACCCGATGCGTGTTCTATAAGTAAGTTCAGTATTTCGTTTATACACAACGCACCGGTTTGTCGGAGGGATTCGTATGGCCACGCCTTTGCTCGCACCCAATAAAGATAACTATCTGGTCTCTGCCAACGGCCGGCTCGGCAACCCGCCGCAAAGTGCCATTACCGAGGTCTCGCGGATACTCGACCATGCCATGCAGCAAGGGCCGGCCAACGGTCTGGTGATCCACATGCACGGGGGACTGGTCAGCCGCGACTCCGCCTTGAATGACATAACCGCGAGGCTGACCCCGCGTTATCAGGAAGCCGGCGCCTACCCGTTGTTTTTTGTCTGGGAGTCCGGGTTCAAGGAAGCGCTGCTCAACAACAAGAGCGACATTCTCAACGACCCGGCCTTTCGGGAGTTGGTAAAGAAAGTGTCCGAGTGGGTGGTGGCAAAGATTTCTCCGGTCGGGGGCGTCAACTTCAAGGGGGCGGGAGGCGTCCCTATTACCGATGTCGACCGGTTCCGGCAGGAATATGACCGCTGGTTCGATAACCTGCGCCAGGCGCCGCCCGTAGAAGACAGCGATATTGCCGGCGACGCTCAGGCTACGACGCGGTCGAACGCCGGCATTCCCGATCTGGATGACCTGGCGAGCGATATCGAGCGGCAACTGGACGATGATCCTGAATTCAAGAGGGTGCTCGGGCGAGCCTTCAATGCCGCCAACCCGCCCGGCGTCGTGGTCACCACCAAGGGAGCCGGAACGACGGAGCGCGCCACGGTGCTGCTCATCAGTCCGGATGCACTGGATGAGATGTTCCCTGCCACTGGACCGGCTTCAACCGATGCCCGGGTCAAGACCCGGGGCGTCTTCACCTGGCTCAACGTGGCGCGCTATGCCGCCGGGATCGTGATAGCGGTCCTCAAGCGCTTTCGCAGCCATCGCGATCACGGCGTGTACTGCACCATCGTCGAGGAGGTGCTGCAGTCCGCCTACGGTGACCTGATTGGCGCCACCGTCTGGAACGCCATGAAGAAGGACACCCTGGACAGCTTCGCCGACGGCACCGACACCTGCGGCCGGTTGGTGGTGCAGAAGATCAGGGAGATGGAAAAGGCCGGCAAACAGTTCAAGAAGATCACCCTGGTCGGCCACAGCACCGGGGCGATCTACATCTGCAATTTTCTCGATGCTGCCAGGGCCGCGGGGCTGGAGACGCCGATCCAGGTGGTGTTCCTCGCACCTGCCGTGACCTGCCAGCGATTCGCCCGGGCCATCAATGACCATGAAGGCACCTACCTTCGCGACTTTCGCATGTTCGCCATGCGTGATGCCCGCGAGCAACAGGACGCGATGCTCAAGCCGCTTTACACGCGCAGCCTGCTGTATTTCGTCTCGGGGTTGCTGGAGGGCAATGACGTGGACGGCAAGTGGACCTCGGAGGAGGACATGCCGCTGGTGGGAATGGAGCGCTTCTTCACGCAAGCCGCTTTCAGCAACGATGCGCAGGTGCAGAAGGTCTGGCAGTTCTTCAATGCCAAGGCCAATCGTCTGGTCTGGTCCAGGGCGGCGGACGCGGGGGTCGGTCTGAATAGCGATTCGCAGCACCATGGCGATTTCGACAATGACGAATCCACCCTGATTTCCTTGATGAACATCATCCGGGGGTGAGCGGCCCATGGCTACCGACGATCGCGCAATCCTGGTGGGCATCGCCCGCTATCGGGACAGCGACTCGTTCCCCACCCTCGACGGTCCGTTGAACGACATCGAGCGGGTCCGGGACTGGCTGACCGACCCGCAGGGTGCCGCTGTGCCCGGCGGCAATGTGGTGACCTTGACCACGCCCCAGGAATTGCTGGCGCTACCCGGAACCGGCTGGCCGGAGAGCACCGTCTGGTCGCCCAACGCCTGGTCGTTCTCCCAGGAGTTCAACAGGATCGCTTTTGACGACAAAGGCGAGCCGTTGCGCCGCAAGAGCCGTCTCTACCTGTACTTCTCGGGGCATGGCTTCTCGCTCAGTGAGGACGGCTACCCCAGTGCCGCACTGTTCAGCGCCGACAACTACGGGAGCATCCATTCCAATCTTGCGGGGTCCGTATACGCTGCCGCCATCAAGCGCGCCGGGCTGTTCAGCGAAGTGGTGCTGATCATGGACTGTTGTCGTGACGTGTTCGGCAACTTCACCTACAACCCGCCCAGTTTCAATCGTGTGGAAAACAGCGCTGCCGAGAACACCAAGGTCTATGCGCTGTATGCAGCACCCAGGCGAGGCAAATCCCAGGAACGCGAGCTGCCAGGCTCCAACGGCAAGGTGGTCGGCTTGATGACCGATGCCTTTCTGCGGGCGCTGGAAGATGCGCCCAGCGATGTTGCGGGCTGCGTGGCAGGGCAGGTGCTGACTCGGGTGATGACCTATAACTGGGCCAACTGGTACCCGGTCAACCCACTGCCCCCTGCACCGCGCAGCGTGCCTCCCGATCAGGGTGACATCTACTTCAAGTCCCGGCGCGCGCTCAATGCCGTTACCTTCACGAGCACCACGGCGCTGGTGCCAGGCAGCTCGCTGTACCTGCGTTCAGACCTGTGGAACGCCATTGCCACAGTCGGGCCGTCGTCCCTCATCTGGCGCGACACCGCCTACAGCTGGCAGCAGGAAATTGCGCTCAGCCCATCGGCGGACGGCGGGCAGCAATTCACCCTGATCCTCCCGACCGGCGATCACACACTACTCGTCGGCACGGGGACCCACAGTTTTGATCCGGGGGTGAACAATGCCATCGCCCTTTGAGCCGGAAAACCAACCTCTCGAGCCGGATGCCGATGGGCGAGTCCGCGAACGAGACGATGAAGAGATCGAGGCGCCAGCCCCGGTGGCATGGCAGGTTCCGGGCGGGGAAAACGTCAGGGTGCGATTCACTTCCAGTGCCGATGCATCGGAACTCTATCTGGTCAACCGAGGCTACGCGCTGATTGCCAAGGGCGTCGGTGTGCTCGATCTGCAACTGGAGCCCGGTCAATACAAGATGCGGCAGCGCATCGGCTACTGCGAGAGCGTCCAGGACGTGGGGGTATCGGATCATTCGGACTGGATGGACGTGGAGCTGCCAGCCCTGGCATTCCCTTCGCCGATTCCGCTGCCTGGAACCTCACTGGCCGATGCCGGCTTGCCACGACCTTTTTCGCTGGGGGAGGGCAATTTCCGCTTCGTGCTCAGGGCACCCATCGACGCAGGCTCGCAGCTCGATACGGCCACCGCCGAGCACATGCGCGAAGAGATGCGCTGCCTGCGAATCGAGCGTTTCGATGGCGCCAAGTCCTGGCCGATGAGCGACGCCCGAATACTGCCCGAAGCGCCCGGCGTGCTGGTGTTCGATACGACGCTGCCTGCGGGCGGGTACGTGATCGTTCAGCAGCGCGAAGAGCGGCGTCAGCTGTGTCTGCCGGTATTGATGCTGCCGGGCCAAGTGACCGCCGTGTTCAGCCTGGCACTCAAGGATGAAACGGCGCGGGGTGAGGAGCGATTATCCGTGGCGGTCGAACTCGACCATGCGGCCATCGCCATGCTGTCAGCCAATGCGCTGGAGCTGCCCTACGAGGCGAGCCTGTTCCGGCTGGAAGCTGCGAGAAAGGGGCTAGGCGCTGGGCGACGGGTCTATGGCTGGAGCGGTCCGGATGATGTCGAAAACATCCTGCTGACCTTGATGGACCTGCAGTTGGGGCTGCGGTCACTGACGGCGCCGGTCAACGAACCCGGCGAGCTGGCCCCCGGACATGCGCAGCCAGCACCAGAGGTCGATCCCGGCGGTTTGAAGGCTCGAGTACAGCAGCTTGGCGCGCAGGTGGGGCAGGGCAATGCCGATGTCAGCGCCCTGGGATACGCGCTGAAACTGACAGATGCCCAGACGCGCGGCCCCACCCTGACCGCGCCGCCGTTGCTCAGGCGCAGTTGGGACCAGTTGCTGGCGACACCCGGTGGCAACGAACTGCTTTGCGAGTTGATGGACTTCGCGTTCCAGACAGAGCCGAGCAGTACCTGGTTTCTGTGGAGTGAGGTGCCTGGCGTGAGGACTGCGGCGTTGGTGGAACCGCCCAAGCCAAGTGCAGCGACGAACGATGAAATCGCCATGGCCAGCCGCGTACCTCAAGTCACGCTCATGTCCGCGTTCAAGGACATCCTGGTATCGGCGCTGCATCTGGGGCGCCGCGTCATCGACTCGAACCTTACGCGCAAGCGGCTGGGTGACGACGCCCAAGAGCATGACAGTCCAATGAGCATCGACAGCGTCGAGGCCATTCTGGCAGCGTTGATCGCCAACAAGGCGTTCATCACCTGGCTCAATCAGGTGCAACTGGATGTTCAGGCAGATGACAAGGTGTTTGCCGACGAGTCGATGAACCGGTTGTTTCACAACCTGCGCACGCTCTGCGACCCCAACCTCGTCAGCATGCTGGGTGCCCGGGCCGTTGCGAGGCAGGTGTTGACGACCTTGCGTCTTCCCCAGCGTCGCGTGATCGAACTGGTCAAGGAACTGATCAGGTGGATCGTGGGGAAGGTGCCGGATTCCGATCGCCAGGTCATCCTGGCCGCGCTGCAGCAGGCGGCCGGCTCCGTGCAGATCTGGCTGAAGGCAGGGAAGGGGTAGTATCGCGTTCGACCGGAGCTTTTCCGTGCACAAACAAAAAAGGCCAGCTATGCGCTGGCCTTTTCAGTATTACGTTTGGCTCCACGACCTGGACTCGAACCAGGGACCCAGTGATTAACAGTCACTTGCTCTACCAACTGAGCTATCGCGGAATGAGCGCTATCTTACTGATTAAAAAAGGGAAGTCAAGCACGCGGATGAAAAAAATCATAAACATCATCGTGTTAGCCGGAAATCGTGCTGCCGGCTGACAACAAACGCTGCCGCAGGCATTTCCTGTTGACCGTCCTGACATGCGCGGCCCGCACAGCGGAGAAGTCCTTCCAGTGCTCGGGCTTCCAGGGCGTGGCAGTCAGCACATTTTCTGCTCGCAAGACTATGCGGATCGTATCGCGGTCAGGGTATGTCGTGGTCAGTTTCAACTCCAGCGTGTCCTTGTCCCGATAGCCGCTGAGCATCGGCACGAAACTGAAGGTACTTTGCGGGGACTCCTTTTCGCTGGCTTCGCCGAGCGAGTCCACAAGCCCGACGTAAACCTTGCGATCGTTCATGGTCAGCATCAGGATCTGGCGCGTTTTCGACACAGAGTCGAAGAGCAGTTCCCCCAGTGGCGTGTCCAGCAGCAAACGAGTCCGGTGATAGGCAGAGGCTGATCCGAAACCTGTGTACCTGCCTCTGAGAAAACCCAGGAATCGTGCAGCGAGAGTCCAGAGGGCCGGGGTGAAAATCGTCAGGACTGCCACTTCCAGCACAAACGCGTGATGAGCCGCAGAGGCAGCGCTGGAGTAACCCAGATCGACAAGTATCAGCCCGATCCGGCCTTGCAGGTCACACCATTCGAGAAACCGGTCGAGGGCGGTGGCCGTGCTGCAGGCAATGAGGGCAAACAGCACGCAATACAAGCCAAGTTTGGCGACCAGCAGGTAAAGCAGCTGGCCGTCATAGCGATGTAGGCGGCAGAAGTAGTAAGGGTGGTTCATGCAGACGAGGTAGCCACTCACCAGAATCGGGAGTATGAGAAGCAACCCCATGCTCAGGCTTGCTTGGCGACGATCTGCTCAGCGATTTTCTGAGCGTCTTTGTAGCTGTCGGAGTTGTAGATTTCCTGAAGGTCCTGCTTGAGCATGCCGCGACCTACGATGTGAAGGTTCTTCACGCCACCCCTGGCCTTCATGTACATGTCCTTCTCGTCCAGAATTCCGAGGAATCTCATGACGGCTGCAAGTGACATACGCGTTCTCCTTTTCGATGTTCGAAGCTTCGCATCGGCCCTCTGCACTGTCAAACCGCCGGCTGTCCTGACGAAGGGGAGAACGCTGGCAGTGGTCCGCCCCGCAACCGGCGAACCCCAGGTTTTACGGGGTCTACAGCCCGATCATCGCGGCTGGTGTAGGACAGCATCCAGGCAAGCCGATGTGTTTCGCGATGTTGTATCGCGCGCTCACTCCCGCCCGGTCGCCTGGCGGTACTGCCTTGGCGTAAACCCGGTCAGCGCCTTGAACTGCCGGCTGAAGGCGCTGTGGTCGGTGTAGCCGCACTGGATGGCGACATCGGTGATGGGCAGGTCGGTCAGCAGCAGGCGGTGGGCGTTTTCCAGGCGCACCTTCTGGATCATCTGGCGTGGCGTCAGGTGGAACACGCGCTTGCAGTAGCGTTCCAGTTGCGCCACGGAGATTCCGGCGATGCGGGTCAGCTCCGAGAGGCTGATGGGCCGGTAGAAGTGGGTGCGGATGAAGTCGTCCACGGCGGCCAGGCGCTGGTAGGCCGGGTGCATGTCGCTGGCCGTTTGCAGGTCTACCGAGATGCCCATCAGGCCTATGATTTCCCCGGCGCGGTTATATAAAGGGCGTTTGTGGGTCATGCACCAGCCCGGTTCCCGGCTGCCGTACAAGTGCAGTTCAAGTTGGTCTTCGAGTATCTCGCCCCGTTCAAGTACGCGCTGATCCTGTTCGGTATAGCCGGGCCCGAACTGTGCCGGGAATACATCGGCGCTGGTCTTGCCCAACAAGGGTTTCAACTGTTTGAGCCCGCAGCGTTCCACCAGGGTGCGGTTGGCCAGTACATAACGCGCCTGATCGTCCTTGATGAAGATCGCGGCGTTGGGGATCACGTCCAGCATCGGCAATAGCAAGGCGACCCCGGCAAGCAGTTGCTCGATGTTTTCCGGGCGGTGCAGGTCGTTGCCGTGCAGCAAGATGTCCAGGGCGTTGTGCGCCATTTTGCGACTCCGTGATGCCGTCCATGAGCGGTCGGGAGGTCAGCTTGCATCATGCTTTGCAGACTGTCGAGTGGCGTGCCAGAGCGTTCTGGCGGCGCGCGGGGATTTTTCGAATTGTGCCGATTTCGTCATGGCGCGCAGGCGAAAGCATCAAGCGCGGGGGTGGGGTTTGGGTTCACTCTATGCCCATCGAATGCAGCCGAAAATTCAATAAGACAGCGGCGGTTACTCCACGCATTGACGATCCGCAACAGCGAATCAAGCCTCATGAAACTGCCGATTCAATAACACACAAAAAGGCAAAACGATGTCAGGTAACGGTAAGTTCAAAAAACAACTTTCACTGATAGACCTCACGTTTATCGGACTGGGCGCCATTTTTGGCTCGGGTTGGTTGTTTGCAGCCAGTCATGTCTCTGCGATTGCAGGGCCTGCAGGTATTTTTTCCTGGGTGCTGGGCGGTTTTGCCGTGCTGTTGCTGGGTATCGTTTATTGCGAACTGGGCGCGGCATTGCCCCGTGCAGGTGGCGTGATTCGCTACCCGGTCTATTCCCACGGCCCGTTGCTGGGCTACCTGATGGGGTTCATCACCCTGATCGCCTTTACAAGCCTGGTGGCGATTGAAGTGGTGGCCTCGCGTCAATACGCGGCGGCCTGGTTTCCCGAACTGACCAAGGCAGGTTCAAGCGATCCGACTGCCATCGGCTGGCTGGTGCAGTTCGGCCTGCTGTGTCTGTTTTTCTGGCTGAATTACCGCAGCGTGAAAACCTTCGCCAAGGCCAACAACCTCATCAGCGTGTTCAAGTTCATCGTGCCGCTGCTGGTGATCGGCGTGCTGTTCGCGTTCTTCAAACCGCAGAATCTCACCAGCCAGGGCTTTGCGCCGTTCGGCATGTCGGGCATTGAGATGGCGGTCTCGGCGGGCGGGATCATCTTTGCCTACCTAGGGCTGACGCCGATCATTTCGGTGGCCAGCGAGGTGAAGAACCCGCAGCGCACCATTCCTTTTGCGCTGATCCTGTCGGTGCTGCTGTCCACCGCGATCTATGTGCTGTTGCAACTGGCCTTCGTCGGCAGCGTGCCAACCGAGATGCTCGCCAACGGCTGGGCCGCGGTCAGCAAGGAACTGGCGCTGCCTTATCGCGATATCGCCCTGGCCTTGGGTGTGGGTTGGCTGGCGTACCTGGTGGTGGCCGATGCGATGATCTCCCCGAGCGGTTGCGGCAACATCTACATGAACGCTACCCCGCGTGTCATCTATGGCTGGGCGCAGACCGGTACCTTCTTCAAGATTTTCACCCGCATCGACGAAGAGTCCGGCATCCCGCGCCCGGCGCTGTGGCTGACCTTCGGGCTGTCGGTGTTCTGGACCCTGCCATTCCCGTCATGGGAAGCGCTGATCAACGTGGTGTCCGCTGCGCTGATTCTCAGCTACGCCGTGGCGCCGGTGTCGGTCGCTGCATTGCGTCGCAATGCTTCCGACATGCCGCGGCCGTTCCGGGTCAAGTGCATGGGCGTCATGGGGCCGCTGTCGTTCATCATCGCCGCGCTGATCGTCTACTGGTCGGGCTGGAGCACGGTCTCCTGGCTGCTGGGCCTGCAAATCGTGATGTTCGTGATCTACCTGCTGTGCGGCCGGTTCGTCCCGACCCAGCACCTGAGCCTGGGCCAGCAAGTCCGCTCATCGTTGTGGCTGATCGGCTTCTACGCAGTGACCATCGTACTCTCCAAGCTGGGCAGTTTTGGGGGCATCGGTGCCATCAGCCATCCGTTCGACACCCTGGTGGTGGCGGCCTGTGCGCTGGGCATCTATTACTGGGGAGCGGCGACCGGCGTGCCGGCGCACCTGGTCAACCTGGACGATGACGAAGAAAGCGAAGCGGTTGCCGAACCCCGTGCCGGGCTGCGGCCTGTGGGCGGGCGCGCGCAGCATGCGTCCTGAAACCCGGACTAGTGGAGAGCAGAGCATGAGCGATACCGTCCATCTGAGTCTCGCACAGGTCCACGACCTGGCGATGCGCGCACTGTTCCATAACGGCATGGGCGAAGACCACGCCCGGGCGATTGCCCAGGTCATCACCCAGGGCCAGCGTGACGAATGCCATTCCCATGGCTTGTACCGGGTGCTGGTGTGCGTGCGCTCGCTGCGCTCGGGCAAGGTATCGCCGGTGGCACAACCCACTGTGAGCCATCCGGCACCGTCGATCATCAACATCGATGCGCACCGCGCCTATTCGCTGCTCGCCCTGGAGACCGGCGTGCCGCTGCTGGTCGAGCAGGCCCGTGCCCTGGGTGTGGCCGCGCTGGTGATTCGCAACTGTTTTCACTTCTCGGCGCTGTGGCCGGAAGTCGAAGCCATCGCCGCCCACGGGCTGGTAGGCATGGCGATGACCCCGAGCCACGCCTGGGTTGCGCCCCACGGCGGCAGCAAGGGTGTGTTCGGCACTAACCCTCTGGCCTTTGCCTGGCCGCGTCCGGGGCAGGAGCCGTTCGTGTTCGA
Organism: Pseudomonas sp. NPDC090201; assembly: GCF_044746825.1. Taxonomy (NCBI): domain Bacteria; kingdom Pseudomonadati; phylum Pseudomonadota; class Gammaproteobacteria; order Pseudomonadales; family Pseudomonadaceae; genus Pseudomonas; species Pseudomonas sp. NPDC090201. The sequence continues at coordinate 572,810 of NZ_JBIVCX010000003.1, read as the reverse complement.
CTTCGCCACCAGTGCGATTGCACGTGGCGACATCGAGCTGCATGCCCGGCAAGGCAAGCCGATCCCGCTGGGCTGGGGACTGGATGCCGAGGGCACGCCCACCACCGATGCCCAGGCGGCACTCGGGGGCGCGATGCAGACGTTTGGCGGTCACAAGGGTTCGGCGCTGGCGGCAATGATCGAATTGATGGCCGGGGCGCTGATCGGTGACATGACCAGCGCTCAGTCCCTGACCTTCGACGGCGGTGCGGGCGCCACGCCCTGCCACGGCGAATTGTTGCTGGCCTTCGACCCCAAACGCTTCCTCGGCGACGACCTGGAGCAGGGCCTGCAAAGCGCCGAGCAATTGTTCGGCGCGATTACCCAACAGGGCGCGCGCCTGCCTTCGCAGCGACGTTTTGCGGCGCGCCAGCGCTCGGAGCGCGACGGGGTTTTCGTCGACAGCCAGTTGATACACGACATCGAACAATTGTTGGTCTGACCGACCGCCACACATTCCATTAAGGCTCAGCCTCAGAAAGGAAGGGTTCATGAAAAAAGTACAGGTGATCGATTCCCACACCGGCGGTGAACCGACGCGGCTGGTGATGAAGGGCTTCCCGCAACTGTCCGGCAGCACCATGGCCGAAAAGCGCGACTCGCTGCGCAACGAACATGATCAGTGGCGCCGCGCGTGCCTGCTCGAACCGCGGGGCAATGACGTACTGGTCGGCGCGCTGTACTGCGAGCCGGTCTCGCCGGACGCCACCTGCGGGGTGATCTTCTTCAACAACACCGGCTACCTGGGCATGTGCGGGCACGGCACCATCGGCATGGTCAATTCCCTGGCCTATCTGGGGCTTATCGGTCCGGGCGTGCACAAGATCGACACTCCGGTGGGCCAGGTCAGCGCCACGCTGCACGATGACGGCGCCGTGACCATCGGCAACGTGCCGTCCTGGCGCTATCGCCAGCAGGTGGCAGTGGAAGTGCCGGGCCACGGTCGCGTGCTGGGCGACATCGCCTACGGCGGCAACTGGTTCTTCCTGGTCTCGGACCACGGCAAGACCCTGGACATGAGCAACGTCGAGCACCTGACCGAATACACCTGGACCATGCTCAAGGCCCTGGAAGAGCAGGGCATCACCGGCGAAGGCGGTGCGCTGATCGACCACATCGAACTGTTCGCCGACGACGCCCAGGCCGACAGCCGCAACTTCGTGATGTGTCCCGGCAAGGCCTATGACCGCTCGCCATGCGGCACCGGTACCAGCGCCAAACTCGCGTGCCTGGCCGCCGACGGCAAGCTGGAAGCCGGCAAGACCTGGGTACAGGCCAGCATCACCGGCAGCCAGTTTCAGGGCCGCTTCGAATGGGAAGGCGAGCGCATCCGGCCTTTCATTCGCGGCCAGGCCTTCATGACCGCCGACAGCACGCTGCTGATCGACGAGCAGGACGCTTTCGCGTGGGGCATCTGAGCCCTGCGCCCGATGCCGCCTGGGCGGCGCAACACACCCTATTGATCTGAACGCACTATTTAAACGAACAAGGAGCAACCCCATGAGCGACAACATCTTCACCGGCTGTATGCCCGCCCTGATGACCCCGTGCACCGCCGACCGCAAGCCGGACTTCGATGCGCTGGTCAAGAAAGGCCGCGAACTGATCGATATCGGTATGAGCGCCGTGGTGTATTGCGGTTCCATGGGTGACTGGCCCCTGCTGACCGAATCCGAGCGCCAGGAAGGCGTGGCGCGCCTGGTGGCCGCTGGCATTCCAACCGTGGTCGGCACCGGTGCCGTGAACACCCGTGAGGCGGTGTCCCATGCAGCCCATGCCGCCAAGGTCGGCGCCGCCGGCCTGATGGTCATTCCGCGCGTGCTGTCCCGTGGTGCTTCGCTGACCGCGCAGAAGTCGCACTTCTCGGACATCCTCAAGGCTGCGCCGAACCTGCCGGCGGTGATCTACAACAGCCCTTACTACGGTTTTGCCACCCGCGCCGACCTGTTCTTCGAACTGCGCCGCGAGCACAAGAACCTGATCGGCTTCAAAGAGTTCGGCGGTGCTGCCGACATGCGTTATGCGGCGGAAAACATCACCTCCCAGGATGACGAAGTGATCCTGATGGTCGGCGTCGACACCCAAGTGGTGCATGGCTTCGTCAACTGCGGCGCCACCGGTGCGATCACCGGTATCGGCAACGCGCTGCCACGCGAAGTGCTGACCCTGGTTGCCCTGAGCAAGAAAGCCGCGGCGGGTGACGCCAAGGCCCGCCGTCAGGCTCGTGAGCTGGAAGCCGCCCTGGGCGTGCTGTCGTCCTTCGACGAAGGCTGCGATCTGGTGCTGTTCTACAAGCACCTGATGGTGCTCAACGGCGACAAGGAATACACCTTGCACTTCAACGAATCGGACAAGCTCAGCGAAGCCCAGCGCGGTTACGCCGAAGCGCAGTACACCTTGTTCCGCAACTGGTACGCCAACTGGTCGGCCGAGCAGAACCTGGCCTGATAGCCGCTGTGCAGGCGGCGCCCCGGCGGGCGTCGCCTTTTGTTCTGGTTCCCGTGGTGCGTCCATCGAGCGCCACTGCATCTTCTCTTTTTTTCAAGGACCTCCCATGACCCTCACAGGCAACATGCTGATCGGCCAGCACGCCGTTTCCGGCACCGGCGAAGCGATCCGCGCCATCGATCCGGCCACCGGCCAGGCCCTCGAACCCGCTTATCCGGGCGGCACTGCCGAACACGTGGCGCAAGCCTGCGCACTGGCATGGGCAGCGTTTGATACTTTCCGCGAGACGTCGCTTGCATCCCGCGCCGAGTTTCTGGAAACCATCGCCAGCGAGATCGAGGCCCTGGGCGACGAACTGGTGGATCGCGCGACACTGGAAACCGGTCTGCCACGCGCCCGCATCCAGGGTGAACGCGGCCGCACCTGCCACCAGTTGCGTACTTTCGCCCGGACTGTGCGGGCCGGTGAGTGGCTGGACGTGCGGGTCGACACTGCCATGCCGGAGCGTCAGCCGCTGCCACGCGCCGATTTGCGTCAGCGTCAGGTGCCGCTGGGGCCGGTGGCCGTGTTCGGTGCCAGCAACTTCCCGTTGGCGTTTTCCGTGGCCGGTGGCGACACCGCGTCTGCGCTGGCTGCCGGTTGCCCGGTGGTGGTCAAGGCCCACAGCGCTCATCCCGGCACCAGCGAGCTGGTAGGGCGGGCGGTGGCGAAGGCGGTCAAACACTGCAAGCTGCCCGAGGGCGTGTTCTCCCTGTTATACGGCTCGGGGCGCGAAGTGGGTATCGCTTTGGTCACCGATCCACGCATCAAGGCGGTGGGCTTCACTGGCTCGCGCAGTGGTGGCATCGCCTTGTGCCAGGCGGCGCAGAATCGTCCCGAGCCCATTCCGGTGTACGCGGAAATGAGTTCGATCAATCCGGTGTTCCTGCTTCCGGCGGCCTTGCAGGCACGCGCCGAGGCGCTGGCGCAAGGCTTCGTGGCTTCCTTGAACCAGGGGGCAGGGCAGTTCTGCACCAACCCGGGTCTGGTGATTGCGCGCCAGGGGCCGGACCTTGAGCGGTTCATCGCCGCAGCGGCGGGCCAGGTGCAGAACAGCCCGGCGCAGACCATGCTCACGCCTGGCATCTTCAGCGCCTATGAGGCCGGTGTCGCGGCGTTGGCTGAACAGGTGAGTCAGCCGGCCACTGCCGGCCTTACGGCGCAGGGTCCGAACCAGTGCCAGACCCATCTGTTCGTCACCCACGCCCGGGACTTTCTCGCCAATCATGCCTTGCAGGCGGAGATTTTCGGCGCAGCTTCGTTGGTGGTGCAGTGCGAGAGCGACGAGCAGATGCGTGAAGTGGCCGAGCATCTGGAAGGCCAGTTGACCGCCACGCTGCACCTGGATGATGAGGATGTGCAGGCGGCCCGCGCCTTGTTGCCCACCCTGGAGCGCAAGGCCGGGCGTTTGCTGGTCAACGGCTGGCCGACCGGTGTTGAAGTGTGCGATGCGATGGTTCATGGCGGACCGTTCCCGGCCACGTCCGATGCCCGTTCGACGTCCGTCGGCACGGCGGCGATCCTGCGCTTCCTGCGCCCGGTGTGCTACCAGGACTTCCCTGACAGCCTGCTGCCCGATGCCTTGCAGTTCGCCAACCCGCTGCAGTTGCGGCGTTTGCTCGACGGCCAGAGAGAGGGCTGAGAAGTCATGCCGATGCCCAATACCCGCGACACCGCTCAGCCCGATCACATCGCCGATATCGCCGTGGTGGGAGCGGGCATCGTCGGCGTCGCCTGTGCGCTGCTGCTGGCCCGCCAGGGCAAGCACGTGATGGTTCTGGACCATCAGGAACCCGGTCGCGGTGCGTCCTACGGCAACGCCGGACACCTGGCGACCGAGCAGGTCTTTCCCATCGCAGACGCCTCGATTCTCAAGCGTCTGCCGGCGATGCTGCTGGACCCCATGGGGCCGTTGCGCCTGGACTGGAAATACATGCCGCGCGCGGTGCCGTGGTTCACCCGGCTGTTGCTCAACCTTCGGCCCGAGCCGTTCCGCCGTACCGTGGCGGGCATCCGCGCGTTGAACGAAGGCAGCCTGGCGGCCTGGCACAGGTTGCTGGGGGCCATTGGCCGCGAGCAATTGATGAAGGAGGACGGCTCGCTGCTGGTGTTCGAACGCAACGAATCCCGTCAGGCTCTGGATCAGCTTCAGGCACGCATGGCAGAGCAGGGCGTGCCGGTGGAATTCTGGAGTGGCAGCGCCATTCAGCAGGCCGCGCCGCAACTGAGCGAGGGCATTCAGGGCGGGCTGTTCTTTCCCGCCACCGGGCATTTCATCGACCCTTACCTGCTGGTCACCGAGCTGGTGCAAGCGGCCAGGGAAAGCGGCGTGCAGTTTCTCAAACGCAAGGTTTCAGGGGGGCGGGTACAGGCCAGCGGCGTGTCGCTGGACACCGATCAGGGCAAGGTCAATGCCCGTCAGGTGTTGATCGCCTGTGGCGCTCATTCGGCCGAGTTGACCCAGGTGCTGACGGGCAAGAAAGTGCCGCTGGACACCGAGCGTGGTTACCACCTGATGCTGCCCCGCGAGCACAATCGCCTGCCGTTCGCCGTCACCTCCCTTGAACGAAAGTTCATCATGACGCCCATGGCCGAAGGCTTGCGACTGGCCGGTACGGTGGAATTCGCAGGGCTTGAAAGCCCGCCGAACATGCAACGGGCCTGGCAGTTGCAGCGCCTGAGCCAGGGGCTGTTCAAGCAGGATCTGGACGCCAGCGATGCCACGCCGTGGATGGGCTTTCGCCCCTCGTTGCCCGATTCGCTGCCGGTGATCGACAGCGCCTGCGACGGCAAGGTGCTGCTCGCGTTCGGCCACCAACACCTGGGCCTGACCCAGGCAGCGATCACCGCCGAGATGGTGCTCGAGTGGGTGCCCGGTTGCAGCGTGCAGCCGGGGTTGCCGGCACCGGAGGCGTATCGGCTGGGGCGCTTCTGACATCGCTCGATGTGCTGCTACGGGGTGCGTGGTGTTTGCGCCAGGCTTGCCCCCGTAGGAGCGCGCTTGCCCGCGACGGCGGCGTGTCAATCGACGTCTTGGTTAATGACGCCCCACAATCGCGGGCAAGCGCGCTCCTACAAGATTGAGGTCACGCATCACCGTAGCGGTGCTTGCGCCAGGCTTGCCCCCTGTAGGAGCGCGCTTGCCCGCGACGGCGGCGTGTCAATGGGCGCATTGGTCAATGAATGACTGCAATCGCGGGCAAGCGCGCTCCTACAAGATTGAGGTCACGCATGACCATAGCAGTGTCTGCGCCAGGCTTGCCCCCTGTAGGAGCGCGCTTGCCCGCGACGGCGGCGTGTCAATCGGCGCATTGGTCAATGAGTGACTGCAATCGCGGGCAAGCGCGCTCCTACAAGATTGAGCTCATCCGTCACCGTAGCAGCACCGGATCCAACCAGCCGTTTTGATCTTGCCTCTGCTTTGATCAAATCGCACCTCTTTCACCTGTCACAAAAAAATATTCATTTCTTCTCATGTCCCTCTGGCGCCCACGCGCAGGCAAGGCCGCTTGCACTTGTCTATACCGCACGTCCTCTAGATCAACGCCTGTGGCAAAGATGTCGACAACATCGGCGAAATGGCGACTATCAAAACGCCATCTCAATATGACAGTCCAGTCATTTCCGGTTCATCGAAACGCCACAGAGCACCACTAATGTCAGTCGCACCCAACGGCCCGGGACGGTCGTGCGGTTGAACATTCACCTGGCAGGAAGCCAGCACCCCAAGACAAGAGAAGCCCCCATGAACGCAGCTATCCATGTCGACCGCTTGAACAAGACATTTGCTCGCAAGACCGCTCTGGTTGACCTTGCATTGTCTATACAACCCGGGGAAATGGTGGCGCTGATCGGCGCTTCCGGGTCGGGCAAATCCACCCTGCTGCGACACCTGGCCGGACTGGCCTGCTGCGATCGCAGCAACGGCGGCAGCGTGCGCGTGCTGGGCCGTGAAGTGCAGGCCTCGGGCCGACTCAACGGCAAGGTACGCCGCCTGCGTGCCGATATCGGCTATATCTTCCAGCAATTCAACCTGGTCAATCGCCTGAGCGTGCTGGACAACGTCCTGCTCGGTTGCCTGGGCCGCATGCCGCGCTGGCGTGGCAGCCTGGGCCTGTTCAATGCCGAGGAAAAAGACCGCGCCCTGTCCAATCTGGCGCGAGTGGGGCTGGCAGACTTCGCCCATCAACGCGCCTCCACGCTATCTGGCGGCCAGCAGCAACGGGTAGCCATCGCCCGTGCGCTGACCCAGCAAGCCGAGGTCATTCTGGCCGATGAACCCATCGCCTCGCTGGACCCCGAGTCTGCGCGCAAGGTCATGGAAATCCTCGCCGACATCAACCGCCAGGATGGCAAGACCGTGGTCGTGACCCTGCATCAAGTGGATTACGCCGTGCGTTATTGCCCCCGCGCCGTGGCCCTCAAGGGCGGGCGCATTCATTTCGACGGCAACGGCGCCGACCTCAGCGGCCAGTTCCTCAACGATCTCTACGGCGCCGATGCCGACACCACCCTGATGTTCGCCGATCAGGGCCGCAGCAAGGGCCGCCCGCCAAAGCTGGCACTGGCCTGACGGCTTCAGGTTTTCCCAGACATTACACCCCAACCCACGTTCCAGGAGCTCTCCATGTTGAACCGTTTCGGTCGCGTGTTCGCGTCTGCCGCTGTGCTCGCCGGTTGCCTGATGGGCACCGCGCAGGCCGCTGACAGCGCCATCAACTTCGGCATCATGTCCACCGAGTCCTCGCAAAACCTGAAAAGCGTGTGGCAGCCGTTCCTCGACGACATGTCGAAAAAGACCGGCCTCAAAGTCAACGCCACCTTCGCCTCCGACTATGCCGGGCTGATCCAGGGCATGCGCTTCAACAAGGTCGACGTGGCCTGGCTGGGCAACAAGGCGGCCATGGAAGCGGTGGACCGCTCGGGCGGCGAAATCTTCGCCCAGACCGCCGCCGCCAACGGTGCGCCGGGTTACTGGAGCCTGATCATTGCGCGCAAGGACAGCCCGATCAACAACATCGACGACATGTTCAAGCACGCCAAGGAACTGACCTTCGGCAACGGTGACCCGAACTCCACCTCGGGCTATTTGGTACCGGGCTACTACGTGTTCGCCAAGAACAACGTCGATGCCGCTACCGCCTTCAAGCGCACGCTCAACTCCAGCCACGAAGTCAACGCCCTGAGCGTCGCCAAGGGCCAACTGGACGTCGCCACCTTCAACACCGAGAGCATGGATCGCCTGGAAGTCACCCAGCCGGAAAGCGCTGCCAAGCTCAAGGTGATCTGGAAGTCCCCGATCATCCCGGCTGACCCGATGGTCTGGCGCAAGGGCATGGACGATGCGACCAAGAACAAGATCCGCGATTTCTTCGCCAACTACGGTGACACCGACGAAGAAAAGGCCGTGCTCAAGAACATGCAGATGGGCAAGTTCCTCAAGTCTTCGGACGACCAGTTGCTGACCATCCGCCAGCTTGAGCTGTTCAAGCAGAAGTCCGAAACCACCGCCAGCACCACCCTGAGCGCTGACGAGAAGGCCGCCAAGCTCAAGGAAATCGACGCAGGCCTGAACAAGCTGCAAGACCGTATCTCCGAGCTGGACAAACAGAAGACCGCCAACGCGGGCTGACCGACCGGCGCGGCGGCCAGCCCGTCGCGCCTGCCTCAAACGCAATCGATACCGGAACCCTGTCATGAGCACTCACGCTGTATACGCTGACGCCGTTGGCAAGCGCACCTGGCCGCAGTACCTGGGCTGGGGGATTTTCCTCGCGGTGATGGCCTGGGCCTGGCGCGGCGCGGAGATGAACCCGCTGGCGCTGTACCGCGACTCGGGCAACATGGCGACCTTCGCCGCCGATTTCTTTCCGCCTGATTTCCACGAATGGCGCGCCTACCTCCAGGAGATGATCGTCACTGTGCACATCGCCCTGTGGGGCACGCTGCTGGCGATCATCTGTTCGGTGCCGCTGGGCGTTCTGTGCGCCGAAAACATCACCCCCTGGTGGGTCCACCAGCCGCTGCGCCGGGTCATGGACGCCTTCCGTTCCATCAACGAAATGGTCTTCGCCATGCTGTTCGTGGTGGCCGTGGGCCTGGGTCCGTTCGCCGGTGTCCTGGCGTTGTGGATCAGCACCACCGGCGTGCTCGCCAAGCTGTTCGCCGAAGCCGTCGAGGCCATCGATCCAGGCCCCGTGGAAGGTGTACGTGCCACCGGCGCCAGTGCGTTGCAGGAAGTGATCTTCGGGGTCATTCCGCAAGTCATGCCGCTGTGGATTTCCTACGCCCTGTACCGCTTCGAATCCAACGTGCGCTCGGCAACGGTGGTGGGGATGGTCGGCGCGGGCGGCATCGGCGTGATCCTCTGGGAAAACATCCGCGCCTTCCAGTTCACCCAGACCTGCTCGGTGCTGCTGGTGATCATCGTGGTGGTGAGCATCATCGACATCTTCTCCCAGCGCCTGCGCAAGCAGTTCATCTAACGATTTCGACAGGAGAGGGTGCGAGCCCTTTTTTTAGCCATGCAGTTGTCTAGACAAGATGAGTCCCTGAATCGGGAACCCATGTACCGCGAATTGGCCGACACCCTGCGCCGCGAACTGACCGGCTACAGCGCTGGCGAGTTCCTGCCCGCCGAAACCCAACTGGCGACGCGCTTCGACGTCAACCGCCACACGGTGCGCCGGGCCATCGACGAACTGGTGCGCGAAGGCTGCCTGTTGCGTCGCCAGGGCAAGGGCACCCAGGTGCTGGGCCGCCCGCTGGTGTACCCGGTGGCTGCCGAGAGTGCCTACAGCCAGTCGTTGTCGGCGTTGGGCCACGGCGTCGAGGCGGTGTTATTGCAGCGCCGCCCGTGCGTGGCCACCCGCGAAGAGGCCGAGCACCTGGGCCTCGAAGAACACGCGCCGCTGATCGAATTGCAGACCCTGCGCCGCCTCGACGGCCAGCCGGTGAGCCTGATCCGCCATCGCTACTGCGCCAGCCGCACTGCGCTGGTGGCCGATTACAAGAGCGGTTCGGTGCGCCAGTTTCTCGCCTCCCGCGATTTGCCGCTGACCCGCACCTTCAGCCTGATCGGCGCACGCCTGCCCAGCCGTGAAGAGGCCAGCGTGCTGCTGATGCCACGTCACCTGCCGGCGCTGACCGTGCTCACCCTTTCCCGCGATGCGGACGGACGTCCGGTGGAGATTGCCCATTCCACCAGCCGCTCCGACCGCTTCCAGTATCAGATCGTCACCTGATGGAGATGCCTTCGATGACTGCCACAACCGCTTCCACACCCGACGCCGCGCAAAGCGTTCGCCAGCACTGGTTCGGCGTGCTCTCGCGCACCCACCGGGCAGATCTTGCGCCCCATGAAGACGCCCTGCGTGATGTCGAGTACCGGATGATCCGCGCCCCGGAAATCGGCATGACCCTGGTCCGAGGCCGCATGGGCGGCAGCGGCGCGCCGTTCAACGTCGGTGAAATGACCGTGACCCGCTGCGTGGTGCGCCTGGCTGACGGGCGCACCGGCTACAGCTACCTGGCCGGGCGCGACAAGGCCCACGCCGAACTCGCGGCGCTGGCCGATGCGCACTTGCAAGGCCCGCAACAGAGCCACTGGATACGTGAACTCATCGAACCGCTGGCCCAGGCGCAAGCCGTGCGCCGCGCCCGACAACAAGCCGAAACCGCAGCGACCAAAGTGGACTTCTTCACCCTGGTCCGAGGAGAGAACTGATGGACGCAGTTACCGTAAGTGCAACCCTGTTGCAGCCTGCTTTCGCCGACCCGGTGCTGGATTCCCAGCGCAGCTTCCGCGCCGCTCTCAAGGCGCTGGCAGGCCCCGGCGTAGCCCAGAGCCTGTTGTCGGCGCAGACCCCGCCGCATCTGGAAGGCCTGGCATCGGCCAGCCACGCCCTGTGCCTGGCGTTGCTCGACATCGACACACCGCTGTGGCTTGCGCCCCGGTTCGACACCCAGGCCATCCGCGCCAACCTGACCTTTCATTGCGGCTGCCCGATTGTCAGCGACCGGCAGAACGCCCGTTTCGCCTTGCTCGACGACAGCCAGTTGCACGACCTGAGTGGCTTCGATCTGGGCAACGACCGCTACCCCGATCAGTCCTGCACGCTGCTGGTTCAACTGCCGAGCCTGCAGGGTGGACGCCAGCTTGCGTGGAAGGGCCCGGGGATCGAAAGCAAGAACCACGTCAGCCTGCCGCTGCAAGAGGCGTTCTGGGAAGAGCGTGAATCGCGCAACGACTTTCCCCGTGGCATCGATGTGTTCTTCCTGGCCGGTAACGAACTGATGGGGCTGCCGCGCAGCACACAAGTTCTGTTCAAGGGAGGTGTCTGATGTACGTTGCCGTAAAAGGTGGCGAACAGGCCATCGACAACGCTCACAAGCTGCTGGCGAAAAGGCGCCGGGGCGATACTTCGATAGCCGAGCTTGGCGTCGCGCAGATCCAGGAGCAACTGCCCCTGGCCGTGGCCCGGGTCATGACCGAAGGCTCGCTGTACGACGAACAACTCGCGGCGCTGGCGATCAAGCAGGCGGCGGGCGATCTGGTGGAGGCGATCTTCCTGCTGCGCGCGTATCGCACCACGCTGCCGCGCTTCAATGCCAGCCTGCCCATCGACACCTCGACCATGCAGCTCGACCGTCGCTTGTCGGCGACCTTCAAGGATGTACCGGGCGGCCAGTTGCTGGGCCCGACCTTCGACTACACCCACCGCCTGCTGGACTTCAGCTTGCTGGCCGAAGGCGAATTCCCCGGCCCGCAGACTCGTGCCGAAGCGACGGTTCAGGCCTGCCCGAGGGTGTCTGGCCTGCTGGGCAAGGAAGGCCTGATTAAAGAGGAGATCGACACCGGTGCGCCGGTGGCCGACATCACCCGCGAGCCGCTGGAGTACCCGGCCAGTCGCGCCGAACGCTTGCAGGCACTGGCCCGAGGCGATGAGGGTTTCCTGTTGGCGCTGGGGTATTCGACCCAACGCGGCTATGGCCGCAACCACCCGTTCGCAGGCGAAATCCGCGTCGGTGAAGTCGAGGTCTGGATCGAGCCCGAAGAGCTGGGTTTCCCGATCAGCATCGGCGCCATCGAAGTCACCGAATGCGAGATGGTCAACCAGTTTGTCGGCTCTGCCACAGAGTTGCCGCAATTCACCCGCGGCTACGGCCTGGCCTTCGGACACGCCGAGCGCAAGGCCATGGGCATGGCCCTGGTAGACCGTTCGCTGCGCGCCGGCGAATACGCCGAAGAAATCATCTCGCCGGCCCAGCAGGAAGAATTCGTCCTGGCCCACTGCGACAACGTCGAGGCCTCGGGCTTCGTGTCGCACCTGAAACTGCCGCACTACGTCGACTTCCAGGCCGAACTGGAACTGATCCGCAAACTGCGCAAGCCTTCCAAGGAGCCGGCTCAATGAATGCCGCCACAGAACCTCGCCAGCAGCCTCGTGCGCCGCGCGACGAGGCGTACAACTTCGCTTACCTGGACGAACAGACCAAACGCATGATCCGTCGTGGCCTACTCAAGGCCGTGGCGATTCCCGGATACCAGGTGCCGTTTGGCGGCCGCGAGATGCCGTTGCCCTATGGCTGGGGCACCGGCGGCATGCAGCTGACCGCTGCGATCCTCGGCGCCGAGGACGTGCTCAAGGTCATCGACCAGGGCGCCGACGACACCACCAACGCGGTGTCGATCCGCCGCTTCTTCGGCCGCACCGCCGGGGTCGCGACCACCGAGCGTACGCCTGAGGCGACCATCATCCAGACCCGCCACCGGATCCCGGAAACGCCGCTGCACGAAGGTCAGATCATGGTCTATCAAGTGCCGATTCCTGAGCCGCTGCGCTTCATCGAACCCTCGGAAACCGAAACCCGTACCATGCACGCGCTCAATGATTATGGCGTCATGCACGTCAAGCTGTACGAGGATATCGCGACTTTCGGCCACATCGCCACGGCCTATGCGTACCCGGTGACCGTTGACGAGCGCTACGTGATGGACCCCTCGCCAATCCCCAAATTCGACAACCCGAAACTGGACATGAGCCCGGCCCTGATGCTGTTCGGCGCCGGTCGCGAGAAGCGCCTGTACGCCGTGCCGCCCTACACCCGGGTCACCAGCCTGGACTTCGAGGACCACCCCTTCGAAGTGCAGAAGTGGGAGCACAGTTGCGCGATCTGCGGCAGCCGCGAGTCGTTCCTCGATGAGCTGATCCTGGACGATCAGGGCACCCAGAGCTTTGTCTGTTCGGACACCGACTACTGCGCGCAACGGGTCAACGAGGGGAGGGCTGCGCAATGAATGCGGTGCACAGGATTCAGGATCAGGTGGCTGCCGACCGCACCCAGCCGCTGCTCAAGGTCAATGGCCTGACCAAGCTGTACGGCGCGGAAAAGGGCTGCCAGGACGTGAGTTTCGAGCTGTATCCCGGCGAAGTGCTGGGCATCGTCGGCGAGTCCGGTTCCGGTAAATCGACCCTGTTGTCGCTGCTCAGTGGCCGTTGCCCGCCGGACAGCGGCGTCATCGACTATCGCGGCAAGGATGGCCACTGGCTCGACCTGTACAGCGCCAGCGAAGCCGAGCGCCGCACCCTGTTGCGCACCGAGTGGGGCTTCGTCGAGCAGAACCCCCGCGACGGCCTGCGCATGGCGGTGTCGGCCGGGGCCAACATCGGCGAACGGCTGATGGCCCAGGGTTTGCGCAATTACCAGCAACTGCGGGCAGCGGGCCTCGACTGGCTGAGCCAGGTGGAGATCGACCCGGCGCGCATCGACGACCTGCCGCGCACTTTCTCCGGCGGCATGCAGCAGCGTTTGCAGATCGCCCGCAACCTGGTGTCCGGCCCGCGCCTGGTGTTCATGGACGAGCCCACCGGTGGCCTGGATGTTTCGGTGCAGGCGCGCCTGCTGGACCTGATGCGTGGCCTGGTGCGCGAGCTGGATCTGGCGGTGGTGATCGTCACCCACGATCTGGCCGTGGCGAGGCTGCTGGCCGACCGGCTGATGGTGATGCGCCGCTCGCGGGTGGTGGAAAGCGGGCTGACCGATCAGATCCTTGACGATCCGCAGCATCCCTATTCGCAGTTGCTGGTGTCTTCGGTGCTGCAACCTTGATCGGACTTTTGGAGTGGCTTTGATGAACACGCTGATCGAGGTCCAGGACCTCTCGAAAACCTTCACCCTGCACCAGCAGAACGGAGTGGTGCTCAATGTGCTGTGCGGCCTTAATTTCTCGGTGCGCGGCGGCGAATGCCTGGTGCTGCACGGCCATTCCGGCGCAGGCAAAAGCACCTTGCTGCGCACCCTCTACGGCAACTACCTGCCGGCGGGCGGGAGCATTCGGCTGCAGCATCAGGGGCAATGGCTGGAAATGGTCGGCGCGGTCCCTCGCGATGTCCTGGCCGTGCGGCAACAGACCCTGGGCTACGTCAGCCAGTTTCTGCGGGTGATTCCCCGGGTCGCGACTCTGGATGTGGTGATGGAACCGGCGCTGGCCCGTGGATGGAGCCGGGATGAAGCCAAAGCCCGCGCCGAGGAATTGCTCAGCCGCCTGAACATTCCCAAGCGGCTGTGGCAACTGGCGCCGGGTACCTTTTCCGGCGGCGAACAGCAGCGCGTCAACATCGCCCGCGGCTTCATGGTGCCGTGGCCGGTGATGCTGCTCGACGAACCGACCGCGTCGCTGGACGACGTCAATCGCCAGGTGGTGCTGGAACTGATCAACGAAGCCAAGGCCGGCGGTGCCGCGCTGATCGGCATCTTCCATGACCGCCTGGCACGGGAGGCGGTGTCCGACCGCCTGCTGGACATGACCCCGCAAGAATCGCCCGACAAGCACCTGACCGCCAAGGAGTTGCTGCAATGCTGAATGAACAGATTCTGACCAACGCCAGGGTCGTCACTGCCGATCAAGTGTTCACCGGCACCGTGGTGCTGCGCGATGGCCTGATCCAGGACGTGCAGACCGGAGTCAGCTACCTGCCACAGGCACAGAACCTGGACGGCGACTATCTGCTGCCGGGCCTGGTCGAGCTGCACACCGACAACCTGGAAAAACACCTCAGCCCGCGCCCGGGTGTGGACTGGCCCTCGGCGTCGGCGGTGATGAGCCACGACGCGCAGATCATCGCCGCTGGCATCACCACGGTGTTCGACGCGCTGTCCATCGGCGACGTCAACCCCAAGGGCAAGCGCATGCAGCAATTGCCCGGCATGGTCGATGCCATTGCCCGAGCCAACGCCGCCGACATGACCCGCGCCGAGCACCGCCTGCACTTGCGCTGTGAAGTCTGCCACCCCGACACCCTGAGCGTGTTCCGCGACCTGGTGGAACAGCCGCTGGTGCAGCTTGTGTCAGTGATGGACCATTCGCCGGGCCAGCGTCAGTTCGCCCTCGAATCCAAGTACCGCGAGTACTACATGGGCAAGTACCATCTGAGCACCGAGCAGATGGACGAATTCATCGTCGAGCAGGTCGCCAACTCGAAGATCTACAGTGACCGTTATCGCAAGGCCATCGTCGACATCTGTCTGGCGCGCGGCCTGTCGGTGGCCAGTCACGACGACGCGACCGTGGCCCACGTCGAGGAATCGGCGGGCTACGGCATGACCATCGCCGAGTTCCCGACCACCCTGGAAGCAGCGCAGGCCTGCCGGCGTCTGGACATGAGCGTGCTGATGGGCGCACCGAACATCGTTCGCGGCGGCTCGCACTCGGGCAACATCGCGGCGGCGACCCTGGCGCAAGAAGGGCTACTGGATATCCTCTCCAGCGATTATTATCCGGCCAGCCTCCTGCAAGCGGCGTTCACCCTGGGCGACCAGTTGGAACAAAAGCGCGGACAACTGGGCGATAATGGTCAGGTAGCGGGCGCGGGCCTGGCAAAGGCGGTGACCACGGTCAGTCTGGCGCCGGCACGTTCGGCGGGGCTGAACGATCGCGGCGAGATCCGCGTCGGCCTGCGCGCCGATCTGATCCACGCCCGCGCCGTGGGCACATTGCCGGTGATCCAGCAGGTCTGGCGACAAGCGAAGAGGGTTTTTTGATGACAGGCAGGTTGATCTATCTCATCGGACCGTCCGGTTCGGGCAAGGACAGCCTGCTGGACGCCGCGCGCGAACCGATGGCCGCACGCGGCTGCCGGATCGTGCGCCGGGTCATCACCCGATCTGCCGAAGCTCGCGGCGAGGCGGCGCAGGCGGTAAGCGTCGAGGAATTCCGGCAGATGCAGGCGCAGGGCGCCTTTGCCCTGAACTGGTTCGCCAACGGCCTGCACTACGGCATTCCGGCAGAGATCGACCAGTGGCTGGCCGACGGGCATGACGTGCTGGTCAACGGTTCTCGCGGGCATCTCGAACAGGCTCGGGCGCGCTATCCGGACCTTCTGGTGGTGCTGTTGAGCGTCGATCAGGCGGTGCTGCGTCGGCGTCTGCTGGCGCGCAATCGTGAAACCTCCGGGGAGATCGAGGCGCGTCTGGCGCGCAACGCACAGTTTGCCGATGAACTGCTGGCGGCGGCCCCGGCCGGTGGCTCGCCAATCCTGTTGCTCGACAACTCGGGCGCCCTTGAGCAGACCGTCGCCAGGCTGTTGCAGCACATCGACCGGGAGCACGCATGCGCCTGACCCTGCTCGGTACGGGGGATGCGCGGCAGGTGCCGGTCTACGGTTGCCAGTGTCAGGCGTGCTCGGCGGCCCACGCCGATGCTCGCCTGCGCCGCCTGCCGTGTTCGGCGCTGGTCGAGATGGGCGATCAGCGCTGGTTGATCGACAGCGGCCTGCCGGACCTGTGCGAGCGTTTCCCGCCGCGCAGTTTCAGCGGCATTCTGCAGACCCACTACCACGCCGATCACGCCCAGGGCCTGCTGCACCTGCGCTGGGGGCAGGGGCTGGTGATTCCGGTGCACGGCCCGGCGGACCCCGAGGGCCTGTCGGACCTCTACAAGCACCCCGGCATCCTGGATTTCAGCCAGCCGTTCGCGGCGTTCGAAACCCGCCTGTTCGGTGGCTTGCAGGTCACCGCGCTGCCGCTGGTGCACTCCAAGCCGACGCTTGGTTATTTGCTGGAGGGCGAGGGCAGGCGCATCGCCTATCTGACCGACACCGTCGGGCTGCCGGATACGACCGAGGCGTTGCTGCGCGAGCAGGCGCTGGACGTGCTGGTGCTGGACTGCTCCATGCCGCCGCAACCCCAGACGCCGCGCAACCACAATGACCTGACCCTGGCGTTGCAGATCATCGATGCGCTTGAACCTGCAAAGGCGGTGCTGACCCATGTGGGCCACACCCTGGATGCGTGGCTGATCGAGCATGCCGATGAGCTGCCGGGGCATGTGATCGTGGCACGGGACGGCATGACGCTCCTACGAAATGCGTCGTGTCTGTGACGAATGATTCGCCCGACACACCGCCCCCCGCCGGCAAGCCGTGCTGCTACGGGGATGAGGAGGGCTTTTTTGAAACCAGCACATATCGACAATGCACATCCGCGATCCGCAGCTACGCTGAATCTTCCCTGCACATCGATCGAGGATTGCGTCACATGTCTATTCTGACCCTCAAAGACGGCACCGAATTCTTCTACAAGGACTGGGGCAGCGGTCAGCCCATCGTGTTTTCCCACGGCTGGCCGCTCGATGGCGATGCGTGGGATGCGCAGATGCTGTTTCTTGGCCAGAAAGGCTACCGGGTGATCGCCCATGACCGCCGCGGCCATGGCCGTTCAGGCCAGACCTGGGACGGCAACGACATGGACACCTACGCTGACGACTTGGCGCAGCTGTTCGAAGCGCTGGACCTCAAGGACGCGATCATGATCGGCCACTCTACCGGTGGTGGCGAAGTGGCGCGTTACATCGGTCGCCACGGCACCTCCCGGGTGGCCAAGGCAGTGCTGATTGGCGCCGTTCCTCCGTTGATGCTGAAAACCGCCGCCAACCCTGAAGGCTTGCCGCTGGAAGTATTCGACGGCATCCGAGCAGGTTTCAGCGCGGACCGCTCGCAGTTCTTCAAGGACCTGGCCGTGCCGTTCTTCGGCTTCAACCGCGACGGCGCTAAAACCTCGCAAGGCGCCATCGACTCGTTCTGGTCCATCGGCATGCTGGGCAGCATCAAGGGCGAGTACGACTGCATCAAGGCGTTCTCGGAAACCGACTTCACTGAAGATTTGAAAAAGATCGACGTGCCGACCCTGATCCTGCATGGCGACGACGATCAGATCGTGCCGTTGGTGGCCTCTGGCGAGAAGAGCCACAAGCTGGTGAAGGGCTCGACCCTGCATTTGGTCAAGGGCGGATCCCATGGCATGTGCACGGTGCAGGCCGATGAAATCAACGAAATTTTGTTGGGGTTCATCAAGGGCTGATGCGAACGCTCGACCCGTAGCAGCCCGGCCGGGCGGCTACGGTGGGGATTGTGTAGGAGCGCGCTTGCCCGCGACCGCGGTGGGTCTGTGCCCATTAATTGACTGACCCGACGCTTTCGCGGGCAAGCGCGCTCCTACAGCTCAGCGGCGGCTGATCGCCGGGGTCTGCGGCCAACCGCCGCCGAGGGCGCGGAAGGTCGAGACGGCCGCCCGGGCATCATTGGCATGCAATTGCGCCAGTTGATCTCGCGACACCAGCAACTGCCGATCCTCGTCCAGCACTTCCACCAGGCTCACCGCACCGCCCTTGTAAGCATCCTGCGCCGCATCCCGTGCAATCTGGTGGGCGGCGACTTCCTGGTCCACTTCACTGCGCTGCTGTTCAAGCTGCACCAGCGTGACAATCGCGTTCTCGACGTCCTCGGTGGCTTTCAACATTACCTGTCGGTACTCGGCCAGCGCTTCGGCGTTGGCGCCCTTGGCCTGGGCGACTTCGGCATCGACCCGGCCAAAATCGAACAGACGCCAGTGCAGGCCGAGAATCGCCTGGGGCTGGAACGCGGCTGAACTGAACAACTGCCCGCTGTGGGCGGTGTCGAAACCAAGCAAGCCAGACAGCGAAACCTTCGGGTAATACTCGGAAATCGCCGCGCCGATCCGCGCGTTGGAAGCGGCCAGTTTGCGTTCGGCAGCGATTACGTCGGGTCGCCGGCGCAGCAGGTCGGCGGGGCCTTCGGAATCACTGATGGTCGGCACGCTGTACTGCTGCGAACTGCTCACCAACTCTTTGGCCCAAGTGCCGGGTTGCGCGCCCATCAGCACGTCCAGCCGATTCAGTTGGGTCGCCAGTTCCGTGCGCAGCGGCGGAATCGTTGCCCGGGCCTGCAACACCAGCGCCTGAGCCTGGGCCTGTTCGCGGTTGGTCGCCAGGCCGCTGCCCATGCGGTCGTTTATCAGGTTCAGCAGGTTGTTCTGGGTCTTGACCTGGTCTTCGGCCACGGCCAGACGTTGCTGCGCGCCACGAATCCGGAAGTAGGCATCGGCAGCTTCCGAGGCGACGGAAATCCGCACGCCGACATGGCTGGCCTCGGCCGCCTGGGCTTCATCGACTGCTGCTTCCTCACCGCGCTTCAGGCCGCCGGCAAGGTCGGCCTCCCAACTGGCGCCGAGGCCAATGGTTTCCAGGGTCTGGTTGCGGTCGTAGCCGGGGAAGGCGCTGCCTATCTGCCCCTGGGAGCTTTCAGTGGACTGACGCTGGCGCACGGCCTTGGCATCCAGCGCGCCCTGGGGCAGGCGAATGGCGCCGGCCTGTTGCGCCACGGCGCGAGCCTGTTCGACTCGGGCGAAGGACTTGGCCAGGTCCAGATTCTGCTCCAGTACGCGCTGGATGATCCGGGTCAGCTCGGGGTCGTTGAATCCGGTCCACCAGGTGTCCAGCGCGGGGGCCGGAGTTTCGCCGACGCGCTGCTGCAACAGGGGCTGGTTCTGGTAGGAGGCCGTCAGGGTGTTTTCCGGCTGCTGGTAGTCAGGCCCGACGGTACAGCCGGCCAGGGCGATAACCAGTGCGCTGAGGGCGAAAAGGCCGGTGCGTTTGAAACGAGACGCCAGGGTGTTCATGGGGCTGCCCTCGAAACGTGAAGCGTGAAATGGGGAGTGAGTGTTCATGGCAATCTCAATGGGCGTCTGCAGACGGTGCAGCCGGTGGCGCGACCTTGCGCATCAGCGGGACCATGGCCACGGCGACGATGAAACAGACCATGATCGCCAGGAACGCATCGGAGTAGGTCTGGGTCTGGGCTTCGCGGTAGGTCAGCAGCCACAACTGATGCAGCGCCGAGCTGCCAGCGTCGGCGGCGTTCTGGCCCAGGGCGGAGAAATTGCCAGTCACGGTTGCCAGCCAGTTGTTCATGGCTTCGTTGCTGTAGTTCAGGTGCTCGGCCAGGTGGGTGAAGTGCAGGTTGGTGCGGTCGTTGAGGATCGTGGCACAGGCCGCGATGCCAATGGCGCCGCCCAGGTTGCGCATCAGGTTGAACAGCCCCGACGCCTGTTTCAGGCGCGAGGGGTGCAGCCCGCCGAGGGTCAGGGTCACGGTGGGCGGCACTGCCATCTGCTGGGCAAACCCGCGAATCGCCTGGGGCAGCAGCAGTTCATGGCCGCCCCAGTCGTGGGTGATCGGCGAGAAGTCCCACATCGACAGGGCGAACAGCGACAGGCCGAACATCATGATCCAGCGCAAATCGACGCGGTTGGCTAGAAAACCGTAGACCGGGATCGCCAGCAACTGGAACACCCCGGTGGAGAAAATCGCCTCGCCAATGTCCAGCGCGCTGTAGCCGCGCACCCGGCCCAGAAACAGTGGGGTGAGGTAAATCGTGGCGAACAGGCCGATGCCGGTGACGAAGGAGAAGAAACAGCCCAGGGCGAAGTTGCGGTCCTTGAGGGCGCGCAAGTCTACCACCGGGTTCTGTACGCTCAGGGTCCGGCCAATGAACGCCAGGCCCGCAAGGCCGGAAATCCAGGCGGTGGTGAGGATGGTCTGGTCGCTGAACCAGTTCCAGCGCGGGCCTTCTTCGAGGGTGTATTCCAGGCAGCCCAGGAACAGCGCCAGAAATACCATGCTGATGTAGTCGGCGCCCTTGAGCAGCTTGAGGTCCATGGAGTCGATGTTGACCAGCATCGGCACGGCGATGGCGACGAAAATCCCCGGCACCAGGTTGATGTAGAACAACCAGTGCCAGGACGACACGTCGGTGATCCAGCCACCGATCACCGGGCCGAGCGTCGGAGCCAGCGAGGCGATGGCGCCGATGGTGGACGCGGCGATGACCCGCTGCTTGCCGCCAAAGAACATGAACGCCGAGGTGAACACCATCGGGATCATCGAACCGCCCAGAAAACCCTGCAGCGCCCGAAAGGCGATCATGCTCTGGATGTTCCAGGCCAGGCCGCAGAGCAGGCTGGCGATGGTGAAACCCACCGCCGAAGCGCAGAACAGCCAGCGGGTGGAGAACACCCGGGCCAGCCAGCCGGACAGCGGAATCACCACGATTTCGGCGATCAGGTAGCTGGTCTGCACCCAGGCGGTTTCATCGGAGCCGGCGGAAAGTCCACCGCCGATGTCACGCAGCGAAGCGGAAACGATCTGGATGTCCAGCAAGGCGATGAACATTCCCAGGCACATGCTGGCGAACGCCAGGACCTTGGCCGACGTCGCCATGCTGGCGGCGTCCACCGGCCCCTTCGGTTTGCGCGCGGGTGCGGCGACGGTGGCGGCGCTCATGGCGCGGTCTTCCCGTCAGTGGCGCTGGCGACCTGGGTACCGGTGGCATCGGCCTTGGTGTTGACTTCGGCGATCACCGAAAGGCCGGGGCGCAGCTTGCCGAGGTTGCCGTCTTCGCCGTCCAGGTAGACCCTCACCGGCACCCGCTGGACGATCTTGGTGAAATTGCCGGTAGCGTTTTCCGGTGGCAATACGCTGAACTGCGAACCGGTGGCCGGTGCCAGGCTGTCCAGATGACCGTGGAACACCTGGCCGGGCAGCACGTCGGCTTCGATGGTCACCGCCTGGCCTGGGTGCATGTGGGCGAGCTGGTCTTCCTTGAAGTTGGCGTCCACCCACAGGCCCTTGGCCGGCACCACGGAGATCAGCTGAGTACCGGCAGCAGCGAAGGCCCCGACCCGCGCACGGCGGTTGCCGATCACGCCGTCCACCGGCGCCCGCAGTTCGGTGTAGCCCACGTTGAGCCGGGCCAGGTCACGTTCGGCGCGGGCCTGTTCGAGGGCGGCGCGGGCTTGCAGTTTCTGAGTCGAGATCACATCCAGCTGGCGTTGCGAGGCGAGCATCGAGGCCTGGGCCTTGGCGCCGTTTGCCTGGGCAGTCTTGTAGGTGGCGTCGGCGCGCTGGAAGCTTTCGACCGACACTGCCGAGCGGGCCGACAGCGTCTGGTAGCGCACCTGATCGTCACGGGAACGCACGGTTTCGGCGTTGGCGGCGTCGATCCCGGCCTTGGCCTGGCTGACCACCGCATGTTGCAGCTGTTCGGTCGCGTCGAGGTTGGCCAGCAGGGCTTCCTGCGCCGCTACCGCGCCTTGGGCCTTGTTCAGGGCCGCCACGTAATCGCGGTCATCGATCTTCACCAGCAGGTCACCGGCGTGGACGAACTGGTTGTCCTGCACCTTGAGTTCGGTGATGTAGCCGGCAACCTTGGGCCCGATGACGGTCACGTCGCCACCGACATAGGCATCGTCGGTGGACTCCATGAAGCGCCCGACCGTCCACCAGTGGCTGCCGAACCAGACGCCGCCGATCACGGCGGCGGCACCCAGGGACAGCAGGATCAGGCGTTTGCCCCGAGCGGGCTTTGGCGATGGGACGGCGGTGGCCGGCTCGGTGATGGTGTGTGGCTGGTTCATGGAGGATTACCTGTCGAGCGAAAGGGGTTGGGTGGGTTTGAGGGTCTGGCGATAGGCCTCGCGACGGGCGCGACCGGTTTCGATGCGCCAGGCAGACAGGCTGCTGGCGGGGCCCAGATAACGCAGGTTGTGGTCAAGCAGGCTGATGCGTTTGCCGGTGTTGGCGTCGGCCAGCACCATGTCCACAGGCTCGCCGTTGCGGTCATCGAACAGCTCGACCTTGGTGCCGTTGGGCGCGAAGTGCTTGTTGCCCCACTTCATCAGCGTCAGCACCACCGGACGGAAATCACGGCCGCGCTCGGTGAGCAGGTAGTCGTAGCGGGGCGGTTTGTCGCTGTAGGCGCGGCGCTCGACCAGCCCGGACTCGATCAGCGCTGTGAGGCGCCGGGTCAGGGTGCTGGAGGCGATGCCCAGGCTTTTCTCGAATTCATCGAAGCGGCTCAGCCCGTAGGACAGGTCGCGCAGGATCAGGATGTTCCACCAGTCACCCACATGCTCAAGGCTCAGGGCGATGGGACAGGGCATGTCGGCGAAGCTTTTCTTTTTCATGGTCATGATCTCCAGCGCATGAGGCTGCTGTGAAATGATGGGTGTAATCTAATATGATGACTTTCATCATGCAAGTCACTATTTGAAATGAAGTGACGGGCGGTGCGAACGAGAAACGAGGACGATGCTGCGGCTCTTCATTTGTACTTGGGCCGCTCACGCCTTACCCTCACCGGCAATCCTCCTCGATAAAAAGGACAAGCCCGATGAGTTGGTCTGCCAGGCAGTATTCGATGTTCGAACAGCAGCGCACCCGCCCGGTGCGCGATCTGGTCGCTGCGATCCCCACGCAAGTCGTCAAACACGCAATCGATCTGGGCTGCGGCCCGGGCAACTCCACCGAGGTGTTGGCCGCGCGTTTCCCCAATGCGCGAATCACCGGCCTCGACAGCTCGGACGACATGCTCGCCGACGCCCGCCAGCGCCTGCCGGATCTCTCCTTCGAGCTGGCCGACATCGGCACCTGGAACCCGGCGCAGACCTATGACGTGATCCTCGCCAACGCCTCGCTGCAGTGGCTGCCTGATCACGCCGAGCTGTATCCGCGCCTGGCCGCACGCCTGAACCAAGGCGGCACGCTGGCCGTGCAGACCCCTGACAACCTTGAGGAGCCGGCTCATCGCCTGGCTCGGGAAGTGGCCGCCAACGGCCCCTGGGCGAGCAAGACCGGTTCGGTGAAACACCCGGATCGTCACCCGGCTGCCTACTATTACGAGTTGCTCGTGCCCCATTGCGCCGAGGTCGATGTGTGGCGCACCACCTATCACCACCCCTTGGCGGGCGGGCATCAGGCGGTGGTCGAGTGGTTCAAGGGCTCGGCGTTGCGGCCTTATCTGCAGCGTCTGGACGAGGGCGAGCAAGCGGCGTTCCTTGCGGCCTACCTGAAGGCGATCAGCCAGGCGTACCCTGCGCTGCCGGACGGTACGGTGCTGCTGCCGTTCCCGCGTCTGTTCATTGTCGCCACGCGCTGAATCCGGAGCCGCCATGACCGACACCCACGCTTCGCTGGCCGCGCTGCTGATCCGCAATTACAACGAGGTGCCGCTTGAAGCCGAGCGCCGCGACCCGTTGTATGAAACCCTCGCCGCACGGCTGGGCACCGGCACTGCCGCGCAGAAACTCGGCGCCTCGATCGACATCGTCGCCCCCGGCAAACGCTCGTGTCCCTATCACTTTCACTACGCCCAGGAGGAGATGTTCATCGTCATCGAGGGCCACGGCAGCTTGCGTGTCGCCGGGCAGATGCTGCCGATCAAGGCCGGCGATGTGATGTTCATTCCGCCGGGGCCCGAGTACCCGCACCAGATCATCAACACCTCCGACGCGCCGCTCAAATACCTGTCCATCAGCACCCGGGAAGCGCCGGAAGTGTGCGAGTACCCGGATTCGGGCAAATACCTGGCCGCCGCGTCGGTCAATGATGAGCGGGTGTTCCGGGTGGTGCAGCGCAAGGAAGGCACGCTGGATTACTGGGATGGCGAGCCGTGAGTATCAATCTGCAGATTCGGGACCTGGCGTATTTCGCCAGGGTCGCGGAGCTTGGGCATCTGGGGCGCGCCTCCGAAGCGCTGCATATCTCGCAGTCGGCGCTGTCCAAGTGTGTCGACCGGCTGGAGGCGGCCTACGGCGCAGAATTGTTCGAGCGGGAAGGGCGCGGCATTCGCCTGACCGACGCCGGGCAGCTGTTGCGCGAGCGTGCGGTGGAGATCGAGCGCATGCTCGATGAAACCCAGCGCCAGACGATGTCCCTCGGCAAAGGCCTGGCGGGCACCATTCGAGTCGGCGCCGCAGCGACCATGGCCGACTCGACCATGCCGCGGGCCTGTCGCGTGTTGCAGGAACAGGCGCCGGCAGTGGTCATGGAATTGCAGATCGGCATGAACGATGTGCTTCATGACGCGCTGCGCAAAGGCCAACTGGACATCGTCATCGGCCCCCTGGGTACGCGTGACGATGACCTGCTTGAGTTGCCCATCGGCTTCGATGAAGTGGTGGTCGCCGCCAGTACCCGGCATCCGCTCGCCAGTGGGCCGATGTCCATCGAGCAGCTGTGCGACTACCGCTGGGTGTTGTCGGCGCGTTCGGTGGCCACCCGGCAATGGCTGGACGCAGTATTCGCCGCCCATGACCTGCCTGCGCCACAGGTGGCGATTGCCACGAGTTCGATTGCCGCGGTGCCCAACCTGATCGTCGAAACCGGCCTTCTGACCTTTATCTCCCGGCAAAGCCTGAAGGCCGGCAGGCTGGATAACGGGTTGGTGGAACTGCCCAATCCTGCCACCACCATGTCTCGCCGGTTTGGCGTGGTGCATCGCGCCGGTGCCTTTCTTTCCCCTGCCACGCGACGCTTCATCGAGATCCTGCGGGAAGAAAACAGCGACGGCTGAATCTTTCCTCCCAGGAATCAATGCTTGAATTTTCACCAATAGATAGCAACGGTTGTGACAGTGATACTCACGGCATGCCCGACGCACGGGCGAAAAAAACAATAAGCCGGAGATATCACGCTTATGCCACATACCATTCTGGTCACCGCGCCCAAACTGGCGCAGGCCGGCCTCGACCTGCTCAATGCCCAAGGCTGTCGCGTGTTGTTCGTGCCTGCGGGGCAGGGCGCCGCCGACATTGAACAGCTGATGCTCAGCGAACCGGTGGACGCGGTGATTTCCCGCACCCTGGACCTCACCGAGCGCGCCATTGCCGGCTGCCCGACCCTCAAGGTGATTTCCAAGCATGGCGTGGGCGTCAGCAACATTGCCGTCGAGGCGGCCACCGCCCGCGGCATTCCGGTGTATGTGACGCCGGGTGCCAACGCGCAGTCGGTGACCGAAATGACGTTGGCGCTGATGTTCGCCGCCGCACGGCGGGTCAACTGGATGGACCGCGAGTTGCGCGACGGTCGCTGGTCGCGGGCGCAGGACGGCCTGCAACTGAGTGGCCGCACGCTGGGCCTGGTGGGGTTCGGCCAGGTGGCTCGCCGCGTGGCCCGCGCCTGTCAGGCAATCGGCATGTCGGTGGTGGTGTACGACCCGCTGCTGCCTGACAGCGCCGATCTCGAAGGCGCCGAGCGGGTGACCTCGTTGCAGGAGCTGCTGCCCCTGAGCCAGGTACTCAGCCTGCACGTGCCGCTGACCGCACAAACTCGGGGTTTCATCGGCGCCCCGCAATTGGCGCTGCTGCCCAGGGACGCGTTGCTCATCAACACCGCCCGTGGCGAGGTGATAGACGAACCCGCGCTGATCGCAGCCCTGAGTGAACGCCACTTGTACGCTGCCGGCCTGGACACCATGGCCGTCGAACCGCTGCCTGCCGACAGTCCCTTGCTGACCCTGGATAACGTGGTGCTCACCCCCCATGTCGGCGGTTCGACCCCGGCGGCACTGGCCGCAATGGCGCAGGGCGCGGCGCAGAACGTCCTCGGTTACCTCAACGGCACGCCTGTCGCACCCTCGGCCTGCATCAATCCCGCCGTGTTGAATGCCAACACCGTCAATCACTGATCCGGAGCGCCTCATGACTTCCACTTCTCAACAACAATGGCCGGCCGGTTATCGCATCAACCCTCGGGTCGAGAGCTTGAGCGCCGAGCTGATCGAGGCCTTTCGCGCCATTCCGGTGGCCGTCGCCGGTGACTGCATGGGCCGCTGCATCGGCGCCCGTGGGCTGAAGGTCTACCACGGCGACCTGTCGCTGAAACTCTGCGGCCCGGCGTTCACGCTGCGGGTTCGTCCCGGCGACAACCTGATGGTGCACAAGGCGCTGATGATGGTGCAGCCAGGCGACGTGCTGGTGATCGACGGTGGCGGCGACGTCAGCCAAGCGGTCATTGGCGGACTGGTGCGTACCACGGCGCTGCGGGTCAAGTTGGGCGGTATCGTCATCGACGGCGCCGTGCGCGATCTGGAAGAACTGGCCGAGGGCGTGATTCCGGTGTTCGCCGCAGGGCACACCCACCGCGGCCCGAGCAAGGATGGCCCGGGTGAGATCAACGTGCCGATTGCCTGCGCCGGCCTGTGCGTGCTGCCGGGGGACCTGGTGCTGGGTGACGCCGACGGGGTGATTTCGATCCCGGCCCAGGATGCCGCCGCACTGTTGCCCAAGACCCTTGCGCACCTGGATCGCGAAGCGGCCATCCGCGAGACCAATCGCCTGGGCACCGCCAACCCCGAGCGTTTCGATTCCCTGTTGCGGGAGAAAGGCTTGCCGGTCTGATTCGACCCGACGCTGCGGGCGCCTGACCTTGCCGGTCGGGCGTCATCGACCTGTACAACTATAAGAAACAGGAAACGACCATGCTGATGATCCTCAGCTCCCTGATGTTGCTGTCTTTCATTTATTTCTTGATGAGCAAGCGCCTGTCGGCGTTGACTGCTCTGATCCTGATTCCCACGGTATTCGCGCTCATTGGCGGCTTTCACGCTGAGCTTGGCAAGTACGTGATCGATGGCCTGAAGATGGTCGCGCCCAACGGCGTGCTGATGATCTTCGCCATGCTGTACTTCCTGACCATGACCGAGGCCGGGATGTTCGACCCGCTGGTGGCGCGGATCGTCGGTGCAGTGAAGGGCGATCCGGTGAAGATCTTCATCGGTACCGTGTTGCTGGCGTTCGTGGTCGCGCTGGATGGCGACGGGGCGACTATCTATATGATCGTGCTGTCGGCGTTCCTGCCTATCTACAAGCGCCTGGGGTTATCGCTGCCCATGGTCTGCTGCCTGTTGTTGCAGGTTTCGGGGCTGGGCAACATGGTGCCCTGGGGCGGCCCGACGGCGCGCGCCGCCACCGCGATGCATGTGGATGTGGGAGAGATGTTCGTGCCGATGCTGCCTGCGATGCTGGCGTGCGTGGCCTGGACCTTCGTGCTGGCCTGGCTGTTTGGCCGCCGCGAGCGTGCGCGGCTGGGCGGCGCCATTGACGTCAATGGCGACTTCTCGGAACTGGGGGATCATCGTGGGGGCGGCTGGCGCTTCTACTTCAACTGGGCGTTGACTGGCCTGTTGATCCTGGGCTTGTGTCTTGAGCTGTTTCCGCTCAGCTACCTGTTCATGATCGCCGCGTGCCTGGCGCTGGTGGTGAATTTCCCGGGCCTCAAGGAGCAGCAGGAACAACTGGCCCTGCATGCGCCGCCGATTCTGGCCGTGTCGAGCCTGATCTTTGCGGCGGGTGTGTTCACTGGCGTGCTGAGCGGAACCGGGATGGCCAATGCCCTGGCGACGGGCTTGCTTAAGGTGATTCCTGACAGTTTCGGACCGTTCATGGCGCTGATTACCGCGCTATTGAGCATTCCGGTCACCTGGTTAGTCTCCAATGATGTGTTTTATTTCGGTATCCTTCCGATCCTTGCCGAAACTGCCCAGCATCATGGGATCACCGCCATTGAAATGGCCCGTGCTTCGCTGGTCGGGCAGCCGGTACACATTCTCAGCCCGTTGGTGGCGTCGACCTACCTGGTGGTGAGCATGCTCAAGCTCGACTATGCCGAGAATCAGCGCTTCACCCTCAAGTGGTCGGTCATCAACAGCCTGATCCTGCTGGTGGTGTCCCTAGCCACCGGCATTTTTCCATTGTTCGTTCGATAAGGTTTGTACATGTCCTGGTTCACCGACCCCGCCATCTGGACCGCACTGGCCCAGATCATCGCCATCGACCTGCTGCTGGGCGGCGACAACGCCGTGGTCATCGCCATGGCCTGCCGCAAGCTGCCGCGCAACCTGCAGGGCAAGGCCATTTATGGCGGCATGCTCGGGGCCATTGTGCTGCGCGTTGTGATGCTGTTCTTCGCCATGCAGTTGCTTGCGTTGCCGTACCTGAAGCTGGTGGGCGCGGTGCTGCTGTTGTGGGTCGGGATCAAGCTGGTGGCCCATCAGGACGATGGCGATGAGGAAATCGACGGCGGCACCCGGCTGTGGACGGCGATCAAGACCATCATCGTCGCTGACGTGGTGATGTCCCTGGACAACGTGCTGGCCGTGGCGGCGGCGGGGGACGGCAATATCTACCTGGTGGCGGCGGGGGTGCTTATCAGCATTCCGGTGATCGTCCTGGGCAGTCGTCTGGTGCTGGCGGCGATGGAGCGTTTTCCGATTGTCGTGCAACTGGGTGGGGCGCTGATCGGCTGGATCGCCGGTGGCATGGTCCCGGGTGATCGTGCGCTGGATGCCTGGCTCGTCGATGCTGGCTGGGTGCACTACCTGGCGAGCGCCATCGGTGCCGTGCTGGTACTGGCGGTCGGCGCCTGGATGCGCCACCGCAGCGCGGCCCAGGCCGAACCACAGAAGATCAATCCGTAAATCCACGCAGTCCCGTAGCAGTCCGGCTTACCGGCGACGGCGATCTTGAAGCCGCCCCCGCCGGCAAGCCGTGCTGCTACGGGGCTTGTATGAACCTCAATCCCAGTCCCACCCCGATCCGTAGCAGCCGGGCTTGCCCGCGGGTCGGTCTTGAGGCCGCCACGCCGGCAAGCCGGACTGCTACAGGATTGAGTGTGTGATATGCGCACTAATGGTTATAACGATAGATCGTTTCGGTCTACGTTGTTCATAAGAAAACTGGCTATCCTGCGCGCCAGTTTTTTCTCGCGTGTGCGCATCGGTCAGGCAGAACAATGGATTTTGGCAATATTGGTTTCGTCGTCGCAGGCCTCGTGGTCGGCTTCATCGTAGGCATGACCGGCGTCGGTGGCGGATCGCTCATGACGCCGATCCTGTTGTGGTTCGGCATCAACCCGGCAACGGCCGTGGGCACTGACCTGCTGTACGCCGCCATCACCAAGAGCGGCGGGGTGTTGGTTCACAAGAAGAACGACAACATCGACTGGCGCATCACCGGCTGGCTGACACTGGGCAGCGTGCCCGCCGCCGGACTGACCTTGCTGTTTCTGCACAGCCTGCATGCCGCCCCCGAGTCGATGAACAGCGTCATCAAACAGGCGCTGGGCTTTGTGCTGTTGCTGACTGCCCTCGCGATCTTCTTCAAGAAGCGCCTGCTGGCATTCGCCCATCGCCATGCCGGTGACCGCTATCGCTTGAGCGACCGCAGTCTGAACATCCTGACCGTGCTCACCGGGGTGCTGCTGGGTGTGATGGTGGCGCTGACGTCCATCGGCGCGGGGGCACTGGGCACCGTGGCGTTGTTCCTGCTGTATCCATTCCTGGACACCCGTCGTCTGGTGGGCACCGAGATCGCCCATGCCGTGCCACTGACGCTGGTGGCAGGCCTCGGCCACGCCAGCATGGGCAACATGGACTGGCCGATGCTGGGCTTCCTGCTGATGGGTTCGCTGCCGGGGATCTACATGGGCAGCCACCTGACCGGGCGCATCCCCGATGGCGTGCTGCGCCCTTGCCTGGCCGTGATGCTGGTCGCCATCGGTTACAAACTGGCGTTCTGACCCGGTTTCAAGCACACAGCAAAACGCCGCTGATCCCCCGTCGTGGAGGGGATCAGCGGCGTTTTCATTGCTTAGCAGAGCTTGTCGATGACCCGTACGCCCGACGCCTCGCGTACCTGGCCCCACTCACTGCTCAGGGTGTCGAGCACCCGGCCCAGGAACTGTTTGTCGGCGGCGGCCTTCTTGCCGACATAGCCCTGGCCCTTGCGGTACATCTTCAGCCGCGCACGCATGTGCGGATGCTGGTCGTCGAACTCCTGCTCCTCGGTGCAGGCACCCAGGCCTTCCATGTGCACGTTGCCTTCCTTGCAGACCCAGAGAATGTGGCTATCGAGGGAGTCCTTCTGTGCAGCGAACAGTCGAGCCAATTGGTCAATGGTAGGTTGATTGTTCAAGTTCATGATTGGATACCCCTTTTTGCCCACTGATTAATCTATCTGGTTAGTTCACACGTTATGGCGAATCGTCCATCGGTTCGCAGTCCTTCTGTTGCTGACATTGAAGGTCCGTCGATACACAGAGCCGGTGCCGGGCGGCGCGGATGTAGTGTCGATGAGAGGCTGCTACGAGCGGGGGCGAAACGAGGAGGGTGAGAAACAGCGGACGTCCAGAGACACTGGCGACGATGCGTGGTCGACCACAAGTGTCATGAGGATGTTTCGCCAGCGCTCGGCCCAGTCGAGTCGATCCTGCCGGTTCAGCTTCATCAATCTGCCTTGTGGGCAGCACACATCCAGAGGTTGTTCGACGGCTATGTCGAACGGGCCCGGAATACTTTTGCCAGCTCTCCCGATCGGGGAGACGGCTTCACTATGCCGGTGGGAAAAACCTTCGTCAACCATTTTGTAGTGATATTTTTCATGAACTACATATTTTGTAGTTTTGATACCGAAAGTCCTTTCGTGACTACAAAGTCAGTGAACACGGGCCTTTGCGGGAGGCAGGCGCTCTGCGATGGGCTTTGGACCTGGCTCAGGGAGCGGGTTGATCGTGCTGCACCAAAAGGGTCAGGGGAATTGGCGGCGATGTCGAAAATCGTGCTCTGGGAAGGGTGTTGAGCGCCTGAATGGAGGGGTTTGGTGATGGCACTGTGCTTGCAGTCCTACGGGAACCTTGCGAAGGAGTTGCCAGATGTTTTCACTGCGCGCCAATAAATACCGGGTCCAAGACGACGACCTGCTCAACCTGCTGTTCGACCGCCTGGACCTGACCGTGCAATTGTCCGGGCCGTCGCCGCTCAACAGGCGCTTGAACGGCTTTACCCAGTCCTTGCACCAGCGCCTGGGTCAGAGCCTGGCCGCCAGCGTGGACATTGCTGCCCATGCGCCCGAGCTTGCGCGGATCGCCCGTGCCACTGAACAGAGCGGGCAGACCCTGGCCCAGGCGTCGGAGCTGATCGCCAGCGCCAGCGAGCAGGTCAGCACGTCACTGGACAGCGAACTGGTGCCCGGCGCGGCAGAGGTTGCCAAGCTTTCCAGTGAAGTCGCATCGACTCTGCGCCAGTGCCAGCAGACCGGCGAGCAGGTGCTCGACCAAGTCAATGCCATCGGTGCCAGCGAAGAGACCCTCGATAAGGTGATCGGGCAGTTGTTCGGGCAACTGGAGGAGGTGAGCCAGGTGCTGGGCGTGATTGCCAGCATTTCGCAGCAGACCAACCTGCTGGCCCTCAACGCGGCTATCGAAGCGGCGCGCGCAGGGGAGCACGGGCGCGGCTTTGCGGTGGTCGCCGATGAGGTTCGGCGCCTGGCCGGGCACACCACTGAGTCCACCGGGCGGGTCAGCCAGATCATCGAGCGCTTTCGCGCCGACATGGATCAATTGGGTGCGGCCGGCAAAGTGATGCACGCGGCGGTGGCCGATGGCCGGGCGGGCATGACCCGCATGGGGGAGGACC
Source organism: Pseudomonas sp. NPDC090201 (assembly GCF_044746825.1). Classification (NCBI taxonomy): domain Bacteria; kingdom Pseudomonadati; phylum Pseudomonadota; class Gammaproteobacteria; order Pseudomonadales; family Pseudomonadaceae; genus Pseudomonas; species Pseudomonas sp. NPDC090201. The sequence goes on along the minus strand of NZ_JBIVCX010000003.1, from coordinate 540,678 downwards.
TGTTGGGGACGCAGGCGGCCATGGATCAGCTCGATCAGCGAGTCGGGCATATCGCATCCGGCACCGAGCATATCGGGATCGCCGTGCATGCGATCAACCGTGACGTGCAGAACATCGCCGGGGTCGCCGCGCAGTTGTTGGGCAACGCCGGGCAGGTATTGACCCACAGTGATGCGGTGCGTGTCAGCGGGGATCGCTTGCTGGACGGGCTGGGCGGTTTCGGCCTGCAGATGCACAAGGCCATTCAGGGCAGTGTCGAACGGCTGGCCAGCGAGGCGGCGTTGCATGGGGATCTACAGGGCGCCGAACGCTTCATGCGCGACACGCTGCAACGGGATCAGCGCTTCGAGCTGTTCTACATGGTTGACCGCAACGGGGTGCAGATCAGCGAAAACATCGGGTTGGAGGGCAATGGCAAGGGGCTTAGTTGCAGGGGTCGCAACTGGTCCCAGCGGCCATGGTTTCGCGCCGTGGCCGAACAGTCCGCCAGCCACATCACGCCGGTGTATCGATCATCGGCTACGGATGATTTCTGCATCACCGTCTCGGTACCGATCTTTGCCGGCAATGGGCAGCTGAGCCGGGTGCTGGCGGCGGATGTGCGGTTGTCGGCGTTGATGTGAGAATCACCCGAGCGACGGAATACCCAAACGACGACATACATGGAATGTGCCTGTGGGAGCGGGCTTGCCCGCGAAAGCGGTGTGTCATCCACCCATGAGGTGGCTGGCCGATCGCATTCGCGGGCAAGCCCGCTCCCACAGAAATCGATGTGCAAAAAAGTATCGGACTCTGGCTTAGCCCTGATCCTCCTTCTGCAACTCGAACAGCAGCAACGAGCGCGGTGACACGGTGTACTCGGTGTTGAAGGCGAAGTGGTCCTTGCCACGGATGTCGGGCTGGTCGGTGTCGATCAGGCTGACCCAGTCGGTGCCTTCGGGCACTTGCGGCAGGGTGAAGTTGACGCCTTCGTGGTGGGAGTTGACGATCAGCAACAGGGTCGCCTCCGAGCCGCGACGACGAATCCCGGTCTCCTGGGCGCGGCCGTCCATGAGCATGCCCAGGCAGCGGCCGTTGGCGTCATGCCACTGCTCGATGGTCATCTCCTCGCCGCTCGGGGACAGCCAGGTCACGTCCTTGACTCCCAGCTCCTCGTTGTAGTCGCCGACCAGGAAACGCCCGCGACGCAGGATCGGATAGGTCTTGCGCAGCTTGATCAGGCGCTGCACGAAGCGATGCAGCGCGGTGCCGTCTTCGTCCCATTCCCAGTTGACCCAGCCAATCTCACTGTCCTGGCAATAGGCGTTGTTGTTGCCGTGCTGGGTGCGGGCGAACTCGTCACCGGCCACGATCATCGGCGTGCCCTGGGAGAACAGCAAGGTGGCGAAGAAGTTGCGCATCTGGCGCAGGCGCAGCGCGTTGATCTCGGGGTCTTCGGTCGGCCCTTCGACGCCATGGTTCCAGGAGCGGTTGTCGTTGCTGCCGTCCTGGTTGTTCTCGTCGTTGTCTTCGTTGTGCTTGTCGTTGTAGGACACCAGATCGTGCAGCGTGAAGCCATCGTGGGCGGTGACGAAGTTGACCGACGCATAGGACCTGCGTCCGCGCTGGTTGAACATGTTGCCCGAAGCGGTCAGGCGGCTGGCGAGGTCGGCCAGTTGCCCTTCATCGCCTTTCCAGAAGGCGCGCACGGTGTCGCGAAACTTGTCGTTCCACTCTGCCCAGCCCGGTGCGAAATGCCCCACCTGATAACCGCCGGGGCCGCAGTCCCAGGGCTCGGCAATCAGTTTGACCTGGCGCAGGACCGGGTCCTGGCGGCAGGCGACAAGGAAACTGTGACGCTCGTCGAAGCCATCGTGGTAGCGGCCGAGGATGGTCGCCAGGTCGAAGCGGAAGCCGTCGACATGCATCTCGGTGGCCCAGTAGCGCAGCGAGTCGGTGACCATCTGCAACACGCAGGGGTGGCTCAGGTCAAGGGTGTTGCCGGTGCCTGAATCGTTGATGTAGAAGCGTTTGTCGTCCGGCATCAGGCGGTAGTAGGAGGCGTTGTCTATGCCGCGCATGGACAGGGTCGGGCCACGCTCGTTGCCTTCGGCGGTGTGGTTGTAGACCACGTCCAGAATCACCTCAAGCCCGGCATGGTGCATGTGCGCGACCATTTCCTTGAATTCGGCGATCTTGCCGTGGGCCAGGAAACGCGGGTCCGGGGCGAAGAAGGCGATAGTGTTGTACCCCCAGTAGTTGGTCATCCCTTTCTGCAGCAGGTGCTGATCGTTGACGAAGGCGTGGATCGGCAACAGCTCGATCGAGGTCACGCCTAGGCCTTTGATGTGCTGGATCACGTCGTCGACCATCAGGCCCGAGAACGTGCCTTTGAGTTCGTCTGGCACAGCTGGGTGACGCATGGTGAAACCGCGGGTGTGGGTCTCGTAGAAAATGGTTTTTTCCCACGGCACGTTCACCCGTTGATCGCGGCCCCAGGTGTAGGCCGGGTCGATGACCTTGCACTTGGGCACGAACGGCGCGCTGTCGCGCTCATCGAAGCTCAGGTCGTCATCAGGGTGACCGATGGTGTAGCCGAACAGCGCTTCGGACCATTTCAACTGGCCGACCAGTTGTTTGGCGTAGGGGTCGATCAGCAGCTTGTTGTGGTTGAAGCGATGGCCGTTCTTCGGATCGTACGGGCCGTAGACGCGATACCCGTAGACCAGCCCCGGATGGGCGTCCGGCAGGTAGCCGTGGAAGATCTCGTCGGTGTATTCCGGGAGTTCGATACGCTCCAGTTCCGTCTCGCCGGTGGAGTCGAACAGACACAGCTCGACCTTGGTGGCGTTGGCCGAGAAGATCGCGAAGTTGACCCCCAGGCCGTCCCAGTTGGCGCCGAGGGGGAAGGGCAGGCCTTCACGGATGCGGGTTGCGTTGGCCTGCGGGCTGTCGGCCTTTGGGGTTTCATTCTGGGGGGCGGTGTTTTTCTCTTGCTTGCTCATGGTGATTCCTGAAATTCGAATGATTTCCTGAAGGCGAACAAAAGCTTTGTCGCAGGAGGGCTGCGCCAATGATCAAAAACAGGCAGGTGAATACCGCAGGGGGTTGTGATCGTTTTCAGGCGATCCCTGCGGCAGGGGTTTTGTCAGACGATGCTCGTTCGTCTGTTGCGCAGGCTCACGGCGCCGGAGGCTTGGCCGCCGGGGCCTTTTTCGCGGCCGGCTTGGCGGCAGGTTTTGCCGCAGGTTTGGCTGGCGCTGGCTTGTCTGCCCCGCTGGCGGCTACCTTGGGTTTGGCTGGCGCCTTTGCAGCAGGTTTGTCAGCAGCCTTGGCCGCAGGTTTCGCTGCAGGCTTGGCAGCTGGTTTTGCCGCTGCCGCCTTGGGCTCGGCCTTGGGTTTTGCAGCGCCTTTGGCAGCAGGTGCCTTCTTCGGCGCCTTGGCTTCGGCTTCCGCCAGTTTGCGAGCCATCTCCCAATGACGTGCATCCTGACCGTGAGGCTTGCCCTCGGTTTCCCAGATTTGGTGGGCCAGCTCGCTGATACGTTTCTCGTCGGCACTCATCTCGACACTCCCAGGTATTACAAGGTTTGTATTAGCAGATTTACGGAAAATTCCTTGAGCGCTGCGCTGAGCGACATTTCCTTGTTGGTTGTGACTGTAGCCTGCGAGAAAAGTCCCTTCCAATTTGGATCTGAATCAGCGAACGGCAGGATGATTCGTGTATTGCCCCAATTTGCCGCGTTGATGAATGGAGTTTGCGCGGTGCCCAATAGTTCAGCCGGCAAACGTGGAACCACAACGATTGCCCGGATACCCTCCGATTCCCGGGCGAACGCCATGATGTGCGTGGCCTGCTCGCCGACCACTTCAAGCGGTGTGTAGCGGCCTTCAGCAAACAGCGCAGGGTGTTGTTTGCGCAGCATGAGCACCTGCGCGATCAACGCCTGCTTGATGCGCCCGTCCTGCCAGTGCGCCAGGAGTCCGGCCGGTGTTGCAGCCTGGCTCAATGCGCGCTCGCGGGCGGGGTAATCCACTGGGCGACGGTTGTCCGGATCGACCAGGCTGAAATCCCAGAACTCGGTGCCCTGATACAGATCAGGCACGCCGGGCACGGTCATGCGCAGCAAGGTTTGCGCCAGACTGTTCAAGGCGCCGGCGGGGGCGATGCGGTTGGCCGTGGCGCCGATGGACTGACGCAGCGCCAGCGCATCGGGGCTGAGCAACAACTGCTGCAGAAACTCGCGGCAGGCGCTTTCGTAGGCCTCGTTCGGTGCGCTCCAGCTGCTTTGCAGCTTGGCTTCGCGCAGGGCCTTTTCCTGCCAGCGGGTCAGGCGTTCGGCATAAGCCTGGAAGGCTTCGTCGCCGGCAAAGTCCAGCGGCCAACTGCCGAGGATTGCCTGGTACAGCATCAGTTCGTCGCCCGGGCTGATCGCCGTATCACCGGCCTTGAGCGGCGCCGACAACGCCAGCCAGCGCTCGACCTGTTCGGCGTACCAGCCGGCGTTCTCGCTGAGCACGGCAAGGCGGGTGCGGGTGTCTTCGCCGCGCTTGTGGTCGTGGGTGGCGGTGGTCAGCAGGTTGTCGGGGAAGGTCGCACCACGCTGGATGCACACCTGGTGGAAGTCCTCTACCGGCGCACTGAAATGTTGCGGATGGAAGCCCACATCGTTGCGCGACAACAGCACGGCCGAGCGGTAGAAAGAGGTGTCTTCCACCGACTTGGCCGCCACCGGTGAGGTCAGTTGCTGGAAACGGTTGCCGGCCTTGCGGCGCATCTCGCGCAAGGGACCGGTGGGGTAGTCGCGCAGGCTTTCGCCGCCGAGCCAGCGTTGCAGGTAGTCGAGCACCGGCCAGTCGCCTTCGCTGAGCATGTCCCGGGCGCCGGCCATGGCCTGGTCGAAGAAGCGCTGGTCCTCGGCCGAGCGGCCGCAAGCGTTGATGTAAGTGCGATAGACCGGGAAGTTGCCCACCAGCGCCAGCAGCGAGCGGCGGATCGCACCGAGGGTCAGGTCGCGGCTCATGACATCGCTGCGGGCCACTTGCAGCAGGGCCTGGGCCAGGTTTTCGAAGTCACCGGCCAGGGTGCCGTGCAGCACCAGGTCGCGGGCTTCGAGCACTTCCAGGTTGAAGTCGGCGGTGCGACCGCTGATCCGGCTCCACAGCTCGCCGAGGATTTCCTCGCCCCTGGGGTCGTGTTGCAGCAGCGACACCTGGTTCATGAACTCGTAGCCGGTGGTGCCGTCCACGTTCCAGTCGCTGCGCAGTTGCTCGTCGGGGCCGAGGATTTTCTCGACGAAGATCGGCAGGTGCGCAAGTTCAGTGCCCGCCGGACGCCGCGACAGCAGGCTGTCGACGCGACGGCGCAACTTGCGGCAATAACCCCGAGGGTCGGCCAGGCCGTCGATGTGATCGATGCGCAGGCCGTCTACAAGGCCTTCGGCGATCAACTGGAAAATCTTCGCGTGGGTGGCTTCGAACACCTGGGAGCGCTCGACCTTGAGGCCGCCCAGCTCGTTGATGTCGAAGAAGCGCCGCCAGTTGATGTCGTCGCCTGCGGTACGCCAGCTGGCCAGGCGATAGTCCTGTTGCTCGAGCAGGCGGTGCAGGCGTTTGAAACCATCAGGCTGGCGTGAATCGAACTGCTCAAGCCCGGTCTCGATGGCCTCGATCAGCGCGGGGTTGGCTTTGAGCAAGTCGGCCAGTTCGTCCTTGAGCTGCTGGGCCTGTTCATAGGCCTGCGGATGGTTGTCCAGCCGGGCGAAGGCCTGGGTCAGCGCCTCAAGCTCGGGGCGCCGCGCGGCGTTGAGCAGCGGGGCGTAGGTGCCGGGGTTGATCGGGAAGTGGTGCTGATAATGCTCGACCCGGAAACTGCCATGCTCGGCATCGAAGCGCAGCGGCACTTCGCCGTTCTGCAAGACGGTGCCGTAGTCGGTGCTCAGGAAGGGTTGCAGCAACTGGCCCTTGAGCAGCGGGTCGGGGGAATTCCACTGGATGTCGAAGAACTTCGCGTAGGGGCTGCGCTGGCCCCATTCGAGCAGGTCGAGCCACCACGGATTGTCCGCTCCGCCGACGGCCATGTGGTTGGAAACGATATCCAGAATCAGCCCCATGCCGTGCTCGCGCAGCGTCGCCACCAGCCGGCGCAGGGCAGGTTCGCCACCCAGCTCCGGGTTGATGATGCGCGGATCGACCACGTCATAGCCGTGCATGGACCCGGCGCGGGCCTTGAGCAGCGGCGAGGCATAGAGATGACTGATGCCCAGGCTTGCGAAGTAGGGCACCTGTTTCGCGGCATCGTCCAGGGTGAAGTCTTTATGAAATTGCAGGCGCTGGGTCGCCCGCAGCGGGCTCAAGACGGGGTTGACCGGCGGGTTCATTGGTCACGCTCCGCTGCCTGTTGCCGCGCGGCGGCGAGAATTTCCAGACGCCGTGCGGCGTTGGCGTTGTCCAGCAACCCGGCACTGTCGCCGGGCAGGCGCCTGCGCCAGTTGGGGTGGCTGTCGATGGTGCCGGGCAGGTTGGCCTGTTGTTCGATGCCCATGGCGTCTTCGATGGGCAGCAACACCAAGGGCGCACGGGTGTGGCCCAGATAGCGCACGCTGCCGTCGATCATGTCGCTGTCGTTGCTGTCGTGCATGCCGTAGTTCAGGCGCAACGCAGCACGCAGGCCTTCACGTTCGCGTTCGCGGGCTTCGCGCCATTGGCGTTCGGTGTCGTCGTCGATGTGGCCCAGGGTCTTGTTCCAGTCGATGTCCAGCTCGCTGAGCCAGCCGGTAAGGGTGGGCAAATCGTGGGTGCTGGTGGTCGCCAGGGCATCGTCGGACCATTTGATGATCGGCTTGAAATGGGCGTTGTCCTGCTCGAACAACAGCACACGCATGCCCAGGATGGCCCGGGCCGAAAGCTTGTCGTGCAGGCCCTCGGGCACCGTGCCCAGGTCCTCGCCGAGGACCACCGCCTTGTGTCGCCAGGATTCCAGGCACAACAGGCGCAGCATGTCGTCCAGCGGGTAATTGAGGTACGCGCCCTCGCTTGGCGGTGAGCCCAGCGGCACCACCCACAGGCGTTGCAGGCCCATCACGTGGTCGATGCGCAGGCCGCCGGCGTGGGCGAAGTTGGCCCGCAGCATTTCGATGAAGGCGCGAAAGCCATTGCGCTTGAGGCCTGTTGGCGAGAACGCCGAGATCCCCCAGCTTTGCCCCGAGCGGTTGAGGATGTCGGGCGGCGCGCCTACGGTCAGCGCCGAGAGCAGTTCATCCTGGCGGCTCCAGGCCTGGCTCCCGGCCCCGTCGGCACCCACGGCAAGGTCGCCGATCAAGCCGACACTCATGCCGCTGCCGCGCGCGGCGGTCTGCGCCCGCTCCAGGCCTCGGGCGATCAGCCACTGGGCGAAGGCGTGGAAACCGATCTGCTCGGCGTGGCTGGCGGCAAACTCGTCGATGGCCTGGCTGCGCGGGTTCTTGAACTGTTCGGGCCACTCGTGCCAGTTGCCGCTGATGCCGAGTGTTTCACACTGGTCACGCAGGGCCTCGAAGCGGCAGTGGTTTTCCAGTGCCTCGCCACCGGCGTGACGGAAGCTCTTGAAGTCTTCGTGCAGCGGATTGCCACTGGCGATGAACGAGGCGTATAGCGCGCGGAAAACCTTCCATTTGGCGGCCGCAGCGGCGGGCCAATCGATCAGCGACTGTTCTTCCAGACGCTTGAGTTCTTCACCCAGGCCGGTTTCGTCGATGGCGGTGCGCAGGGCCCGCTCGCCTAGGATGGCACCGGGGGCCGCGTACAGCGCATTGAGGAACAACCGGCTCGATGGCGAATAGGGGCTGAAGCGCTCGGTGTCGCTGGCGAACATCGCGTGCACAGGGCTGATGGCGATCGCCGCGGCGCCGCGCTCCCCGGCTGCCCGGGCAAAGGTTTCCAGCGCCTGGGTGTCGCCGAAGCCGCCGTCGCCACTCCTGCGAAGATAATAGAGTTGCAGGGTCAGACCCCAGGCACGGGGGACGCTGGTATCGGTGGCCATGGCCAGGCTGTAGGCGGTCCTGGGCGCCACGGCGATGGTCAGGTGCTGGCCGTCGATGGCCAGTTGCTGATAACCGACGGTGGCCAGCGCGGGCAGCTCGGCATCGGCGGTGAGGTTGGCCTCCAGGCGCGAGCCGTCTTCGAGTTCGAGCACGAATGGGGTGTTCGGCTTGAACCATGCCGAGAGGTCGAGGTTGCTGCCGTGATCCACCGTCAGCAGCGGTGGCGGGGTGGTCGATTGGCTCTCGTGCCGCAGGCGCTCAAGGCTGGCAGCGATCTGTGAGTCGTCTGTGGCGGGGTGGCCGAGACTTTCGAGTACCTTGCGCAGCACGTCGGGGCTGACCCGCTGCGGTCGTGCGTTGGCGTCTTTCCAGTCGACCGACAATCCCGCCTCGGTCGCCAGCATTTCCAGTTGCTCATTGCTCATCCGTATCCTCCGCAACGTCACTCGATATCAGGCTGACAATGGCCGTGTAGGGATTGAGGCTGCCCCGGCGTGAAAGTTCTGCCGATTGTGGATGGGATTCATGAAGAACATGCTGCACGCCATGGCTGTCGACCTGCACGCTGTGTTCGCTGAGGTTCAGATCAATGCGCAGCACCTGGCCGTCGCCCATCTCCCAGCGTGCACTGACCGCCTTGTCGGCCAGCACCTGGGCACCCAGCGCCCTGGCGCCGGCCAGACGCGGCACGATGTGCGCGTGGCGGACCGCGAGCAGTTCGCGGTACAGCGCCTGCCAGTTGCGATGATCCTGCCCCAGGTCGGTTTCCAGCAGCAGTGCGTCGGCGGCCGGGCGCGAGGAGCGGAAAGTCTGCAAGGCGTTGGGGTCGGGGATGCGTTCACGTCGAGCAGGATCCGCGAAGGCGGCAAAGTCGGCGAACTCACCGCGCCGCCCTTCGCGCACGGCATCGGCCAGTTCATCGTGGAAGTCGGTGAAGAACAGGAACGGCTCGCTGGCCCCCCATTCATCGCCCATGAACATCAGCGGAATCATCGGCGACAACAACAGCAAGGCCGTGGCCGCGCGCAGTGCAGGGGCCGGGCAGAGTTGAATCAGGCGCTCGCCCAGGGCGCGGTTGCCGATCTGGTCGTGGTTCTGCAGGAACAGCACGAACGCGGTCGGCGGCAGATGGGCGCTGGGTTCACCACGGGCGTGACCATGGCGGGTGGTTTCGCCCTGATAGACGAACCCCTCGCCCAACAGCCGCGCCAGCTTGTGGGTGGGCTGCTCGGCGAAGTCTGTGTAGTAGGCGTCGGTCTCACCGGTCAGCAGTACGTGCAAGGTGTTGTGGCCGTCATCGTTCCATTGCGCGTCGTAGCCTTTGGTGATGTGGCTGGCCTGGTTGAATTCGTTTTCCAGGGTCAGCCACACATGCCGGGAGGGCGGAACTGCCTGACGAATCCGCTGCGCCATTTCCTGCAGGAAGGTCGGATCTTCGATGGCGTGCACGGCATCGAAACGCAGGCCGTCGAAGCGGTAGTCGAGCAACCACATCAGGCTGTTGTCGATGAAAAAGTCGCGCACCTCGCGGCGGCGGAAATCGATGGCATCGCCCCAGGGCGTCTTCTTGTCGCTGCGAAAGAAGTGCTTGGCGTAGGCGTTCAGGTAATTGCCGTCCGGCCCGAAGTGGTTATAGACCACGTCCAGAATCACCATCAGGCCCAGGCCGTGGGCGGTGTCGATCAGATGCTTGAGCTGCTCGGGTGTGCCGTAGGAAGCCTGCGGCGCGTAGGGCAGCACGCCGTCATAGCCCCAGTTACGCTCGCCGGGAAACTGCGCGATGGGCATGAGTTCGATGGCCGTGATGCCGGTGTCCACCAGCCGTTGCAGGTGCTGCTCGACCCCCGCAAAGCCGCCGAGGGCGCCGACGTGCAACTCGTAAATGACCGCCTCGTGCCAGGGGCGTCCGCTCCAGGCACTGTGCTGCCATTCGAAGGCGTTGTGATCGACGACCCGGCTGTAGCCATGCACCTCGCTGACCTGAGCCCGGGAAGCCGGGTCAGGTACCTTGAGGTTTTCATCGATGGTGTAGCGATAGCCTGTGCCTGCCGGGCATCGGGTATCAAGGACGAACCAGCCGTTTTCCTGCGGCAGGAGGGCCAGTGATGGCCCGTCCTCTAACTCCACGCTGACGTAGTAGGCATCCGGTGCCCAGAGGGCGAACCGGGTGTGTTCGGGATCCAGCAAGACGGCGCCGTGGCGCCAGCTCTCATCCGTGCGCGATGGCATCCGTTACCCCTTATCTGTGTTCGGTATGACTCAGTAATGCAGTGCAGCCCCCACGTTCTTCTTCAACAGCTCCTGATAAAGATCGGCATAGGGTTCAACGGCCTTGTGCCAGTCGAATGGTGCAGCCATGGCGCGGCAACGCATGGCGTTGAGCAAAGGCGGGTTCTCGAACACCTTGAAGGCGCGGGTCAGGGCTTCGGTGTAGCTTTCAACGGTAGATTCGTTGAACAGGAAGCCGGTGCAGCCGTCTTCGATGGTGTCCGCCAGACCGCCGGTGCAGCGGGCCACTGGCAATGAGCCGAAACGCTGAGCGTACATCTGGCTCAGGCCGCAAGGCTCGTAGCGCGATGGCATCAACAGGAAATCGCTGCCGGCGAACATGCGCCGGGCGTCGGTTTCGTTGAAGCCGACACGCACGCTGATCTGACCGGGGAAGCGGGCGGCGAGGGCGCGCATGGCGTCTTCTTCGTCGGGTTCGCCACGGCCGATGATCGCGATCTGGCCGCCATTCTTGACGATGAACTCGGACACGCCGATGGTCAGGTCCAGACCCTTCTGGTACACGAGGCGCGAAACCACGGCGAACAGCGGGCCGGTGGAAGGCTCAAGTTCGAACAACTCGCGTACGTGATCGGCATTGATCTCCTTGCGGGTCCACTCGTTGGGCGCGAAGTTGCAGATCAAGTGATCATCGGTGGCCGCATCCCAGCTTTCATCGATGCCGTTGGGAATCCCGCTCAGTTGGCCGCGATTGGCCTTGCTCTGCAGGAAGCCTTCCAGGCCGCAGCCGAAATCCGGGGTGGTAATTTCCTTGGCATAGGTGGCGCTGACGGTGGTGATGTGGCTCGCATAGGCCATGCCGGCCTTGATGAACGACAGGCGACCGTAGAACTCCATGCCATCGGGACCCAGTGCCTGATCGGGAATCCCCAGCTCGCGGCTCGATGCGGTGCTGACGAAGCCCTGATAGGCCAGGTTGTGGATGGTGAAAATGCTCGGCGTACTCTGGCCGCGCCACTTCATGTAGGCAGGGGCCAGGCCCGCTGGCCAGTCGTGGGCGTGAACCAGCTCGGGGCACCACTGGGTTTTCACGGCGCCGGCGGCGAAGTCCGCAGCCGCCAGGCCCAGGCGGGCGAATCGGATGTGGTTGTCGGACCAGTCGCGGCCATGGTTGTCGCCGTAGGGCGTGCCTTCGCGTTCGTACAGTTCGGGGCAGATCAATACATAAATGACCAGGCCGTCTTTCATGTCCATCCGGCCGATCTTGCAGGGAGGCAGGGCCGCATGGCCGCCCAGCTCGCTGATGATGTGAATCGGGTTTCCGCTATTGATGACCTGTGGGTAGCCGGGAATCAGCACGCGTACATCGTGCAGGTGGCGCATGGCGCGCGGCAGTGCAGCAGACACATCACCCAGACCGCCGGTTTTCACCAGATCGGCCATTTCCGAAGTGACGAACAGAACCTTCTTTCTGTTCACCATGGATATGCCTGGTTGTACAGGGGGCAGTTGCAGCAGAGGTGCGCTCGTCGTTGCGAAGACCGGCAGATGGGTCAGCTCGCTGGCCGGCTGATTAAAACTCTCTCCCTTCTGGGTTTTGACAGCGGCACTAATCATCGTTTTCTCCCATTCGATACGCAGTGTTGGTACAGCACTTGAGTTGTAATTGGCCATGTCCTATGGCCAGGCACACAAGACCTACGCAAGATCGATACCCATTTACCGACTGCATAGTGAAGGACAGGGTGAAAGCGGCCTCTGCTCGGGCTTCAACCAATAGCATAGGCGCTCTATTGTGCTGACCCGGGGGTTTTGCAGAAGTTTCGACTTTTTTTCAAGGATATGTCTGGGACGGGGCACGGCAGCTTTTTGTAGGAAAAATTTCATCTTGCTACACCATCTCCATGGCCGGGCCGTGCGCCGCCTTGGCGCAGGGTAAACGGGAAAAACGGGTGGACGACCGTTGATCGGATTGTTCGACAATCAAACCAATGGGGCCGACGGAGCATAGCGTTTAAAGATTGTTTTGCGACCACCCGGTCACGAAAATTCGACGAGATGCCATTTCTCGGTGCGTCATGGATCGATTCTTGTGCGTTCGGAGAAAAATCCTACTTTTGTACCGGTCCTTTTGCGTGCGTCCCACGGTAGAATCCCGGTCACGCGGCAACCGGCTCTCTGGCCCGTTGCCAGTCACCTTTTCCAGTTGTAGAGGAAGTCAATGCAAGCCCCTGAGGTGCTGGTCCTGCAAGCCAGCTATAGCAACCCGGTCCACGCCGAAGCCATCGGCTTTCTGCTCAATCAATATGCCGAAGACCCAATGGGTGGCGGTCACTCCCTGTCCATGGACACTCGCGAGCAACTGGCGATCGAGCTGGCCAAACGTCCCCACGCGTTCAGCGTGCTGGCCTTCATCGCGGGCGAGCCGGTGGGGCTGGTCAACTGTTTCGAGGGGTTCTCCACCTTCGCCTGCCGCCCTCTGGTCAACGTTCATGACGTGGTGGTGATCGCGTCTGCCCGTGGGCAGGGCATCAGCCAGAAGATGCTGGCCAAGGTCGAAGAAATCGCCCGTCAGCGCGGTTGCTGCAAGATCACCCTGGAAGTGCTCGAAGGCAACACGGCGGCCCGCGGCGCTTATGAGAAGCTGGGTTTCAGCGACTACCAGCTCGATCCACAGATGGGCCGCGCGTTGTTCTGGCAAAAGGCGTTGTAAAGGCACCGATCTTCCTGCAGCGGCACGGCTTGCCGGCGGGGGCGCGTTCAGAATCGCCCCGCCGGCAAGCCGTGCTGCTACGGCCTTCGGCCAAAACCGGATCGAAAGCACGACGCAGTCCCGTAGCAGCCGGGCTTGCCCGCGGGAGCGGTCCTGAACATTTCACTGTTGCCTGGGCAACACCTTTCAAAATATTTGTAACAGTTAAGTCCTGTAGGAATATTCCTTGCGCGAGGTAGGATCGCCTCCCGTATTCATTTCAGGACACCCATGTCTCTCTCACTGGAACCTCCCAGTTGCCGATTGTGCCCACTGACCGCAGATCGCTTTTTTCTTTCTCCTGGCGCTGATTCGCGCCTGATCACGATTATTCTTCCCCAGAACGACCTGCCTGCTGGCACGTCGGGCTTTGTCGTGCCTGTCCTCTCGCCACTGATAAGGATGCATTGATCCATGGAATGGCTTGCTGATCCCACGGCCTGGCTGGGCCTGTTGACGCTGATCGTGCTGGAACTGGTGCTGGGTATCGACAACCTGGTGTTCATTGCCATCCTCGCCGACAAGCTGCCGCCCGAGCAGCGCGACAAGGCGCGGGTGTTGGGCCTGTCCCTGGCGCTCATCATGCGCCTGGGCCTGTTGGCCAGTATTTCGTGGATGGTGACGCTGACCGAGCCGTTGTTCGAGGTCTTCGGCAAAAGCTTCTCCGGACGCGACCTGATCATGCTGTTCGGTGGTGTGTTCCTGCTGTTCAAGGCCACGATGGAACTGCACGAACGCCTGGAGGGGCATGTCGCCCAGCAATCGGGCAGCACCACCTACGCACTGTTCTGGCCCATCGTGGCGCAGATCGTGGTGCTGGACGCCGTGTTCTCGCTGGATGCCGTGATCACTGCCGTGGGGATGGTCGATGAACTGTCGATCATGATGATCGCCGTGATCTTCTCCATCGGCATCATGATCGTCGCCAGCAAGCCGCTGACCGCCTTCGTCAACGCCCACCCGACGGTCATCATGCTGTGCCTGGGCTTCCTGATGATGATCGGTTTCAGCCTGACCGCCGATGGCCTGGGTTTCCACATCCCGAAAGGCTATCTGTACGCGGCAATCGGCTTCTCGATCCTGATCGAGGTGTTCAACCAGATCGCCCGTTCCCGACGCAAACGCAGCCTCAAGGGCCATCTGCCGCGCCGTGAGCGCATGGCCCATGCGGTGTTGCGCCTGATGGGCGGCAGAAAGCCGGGTGTCGAAGAAGTGGGCGAGGACATCGCCGACATGCTCGACGGAGATGCCGAAGAAGTGGTGTTCGACCGGCGCGAGCGCGTGATGATCAGCGGCGTGCTGCAACTGGCCCAGCGCCCGGTGCGCACGGTGATGACGGTGCGCAACGACGTGGACATGATCGATCTGGACGACGATCAGGAAAGCATCCGTCAGCGCCTGATGAACTCGTCCTATTCGCGCCTGCCGCTGGTGCGTGGCGGCCGGATCGACGAGCCGCTGGGCTTCGTGCACAAGAAGGAAATGCTCACGGCGATGCTGGCGGGCGTGGAGCCCAACCTGGAGCACATGGTGCGACCCACGCCCAACCTGCTGGACAGTTTCTCGGTGCTCAATGCGCTGGAGCAGATGCGCAGCCAGTCGACCCACATCGCGTTCGTGGTCAACGAGTTCGGTGACTTCACCGGCATCCTGACCATGACCGACATCCTGGAGTCCATCGCCGGTGAGTTGCCCGACGCGAGCGAAATCGACGGGCCGGACCTGATCGAGGAGGGCGAGGGTGTGCTGGTCAACGCGGCCATGAACCTCAGTCACCTGCGCGAACGCATCGGTTTCAAGGCCCGCGCCACCGACGAGTATCAGACCCTGGCGGGGCTGATCATGAGCCTGCTGGATCGATTGCCGGTGATCGGCGACGAGCTGGTATGGGAAGGGTGGAATGTGAAGGTGGTGCAAGTGCAGGAGCGGCGGGTGACGCGGGTGTTGTTGCGCAAGCTATAGGCGCATTGAACACCTGTAGGAGCGCGCTTGCCCGCGACGGCAGTGTGTCAGCCCATTGATACTGTGCTGACACTCCCTCGTCGCGGGCAAGCGCGCTCCTACGGTCCGTGGCGGCGGCGAGTTACTTGGTCACCACTTCCGGAGATTTCGCCGCCTTTTCCATCACCGCGAAATCACTCAGGCCTTTCTGCGCATACGGATCGCCAATCAGCCGTGGGCGTGCCTTGAAGTCCAGGCTGACCAGGCTCTTGGTGGTGTCCAGTTCGTCAAAGCTGAGGCCCGCGAGTTGCGCCCAGGTGTGAATCAGGTTCGAACTGGTGTAGGCCCGGTTGTGGATGCTGTCGAAGTTCCAGTCGTGGGTCTCGCGCCATTTCGGCGAGGCGTAGGCAATGAACGGCACCGTGTACATCGGGATCGTCGGCTTGGCCTCGTTGCGCCCCAGGGTGTCGTGGCCTGCAGAGTCATAGACATCTTCGCCGTGGTCGGAAAGGTACAGCAGGAAGCCATTCGGATCGGCCTTGCTGTAGGTCTTGATCAGGCTCGACACCACGAAGTCGTTGTACAGCACGGCGTTGTCGTAGCTGTTGTACAGCTCGAGCTTGCTGTCATCGATGGCAGCGGGAACGCCGTCCCGGCCGGTGAATTTCTCGTAGTCCTGCGGGTAGCGGTACTGGTAGCTCATGTGCGTACCCAGCAGGTGCACCACGATGAGCTTGCGCGGCGCCGCGTCATTCAATGCCTTGGCAAACGGCTCCAGCACGTCGCCGTCGTACTGGCGGGCGTTCTGGTTGCGGTTGTTGTTCAGGTACACCTGCTCGTCGGCCTGCTCGGAGAAGGTGGTGAGCATGGTGTTGCGCTTGGTCATCGTCTGCTGGTTGGTGATCCAGAAGGTCTTGTAGCCCGCCTGTTTCATCACGCTGACGATGGATGGCGTCTTCAGGTACAGGTCCGGGTTTTCTTCATCGGCGAAGGTCAGGACCTGCTGCAGCGCCTCGATGGTGTAGGGGCGCGGGGTGATGACGTTGTCGAACACCTGCAACTGGTCCTTCATGGCGTCCAGGTTGGGTGTGGTCTGGCGTGGGTAGCCATATAGATGCATGCGGCCACGGTTGGTGGACTCGCCGATCACCAGCACCAGCGTGGTGGGCAGGCCGGCTTGCTGATCCTTGAGGTTCTTCAGCGGGGCGATGCTGCTACTGGTGGCCAGCATGTCCTGCATGCTGTCCAGCTGCTGGGTGTAGCGGTGGTAGGCGACCAGCATCTGCCATGGCACGGCAGGCTCGATGCGTGACTCGAAGGCTTCCAGGCCGGCTGCGGTGGTGTCGAAGCGCGACATCTGCTTGGCCAGCGGGTAGCCGATGATCGCCACCAGCAACGCCACGGCGGTCACCCAGGCGCGGCCACGGGGCATGTACACCGGGCGCAGGCGGGTCCAGAGGAAAATCGCGAAGGCGGTGTGGGCGATGAAGGCCAGCACGATCCACCAGGCGAAGTACTGGGTCATGTACTCGCCAGCTTCAGAGATGTTCGACTCGAACATGATGAAGATGACGCTCTGGGAAAACTCCTGCTGATAAATGAAGAAGTAACCCAGGCTGGCCATGGAGCAGGCCCACAGCACCACGCCGATGACGGCGGCCATCACGCGGGTCTTGTTGGGGAACAGCAGCATCGGCGCGAGCCAGATGCCACTCATCACGAACGCCTGGCGAAATCCTGCGAAGCCGGTGATGCCGGTCAACTGGATCAGCAGTTGGGTGATTCCGGAGAAGTACCAGAAGAAGACGAACAGCCAGGCGAGACCCGCCCAGTCGAATTTTTTCGGAGTCGGGGTGCTCCGTTGCGTTGTTGCCATCAGGCGCTCCAGCTATGGATCTTTCGCGCGGCCGAACAGCACGGACGCGTCACAGAGGGGCGTGAGTATGGTGATGGGCAGGTGAAAAATATGTGAGACGGGTGTCGGGACGGTGTCGTTTGACACACAAATGTGCTTTCAGGGCGGTTGAACGATACATCGCGCAACGGGTCCGACGCTTGGCAGGTCGAGTTTCAAGAGGGTGAAGGCAGCGGGGGATCAACCAGGGGGCAAGCCGGCAGATCGGGCTTGCCATGTACGGGGAAGGCGGGCGGAGCGGGGATCAGGCTTGCAGGGCGGTGCCCGACGAAGCGATCTGGGTGTGCTGCAGCAGTTGAGTCAACTGAGCCACTTTCTTTTGCAACTGATCGCGTTCTTCTTTCAATTCACGCAGTTCGTCGCGACGAATGGTAACGTACAGGGTTTGTGGAACGCTTGCAGGTAGTACTGTGCCCATTGCTCACCTCGCAAATGGCGGATTCAACATCGTAAGGTTCAAGCAATGACAGCATCGCTACCCGACTTGCCTATGCTTCCTACCTTTGTCGGCGCGGATTCTGATTTCTTTTGACGCAAAAGGGAACTTTTTTATTTTGAATTGTCGCTAAGGTGCGCCCCTCGCGACAAACGGCAGTTTAGAGCGGGTCTTGCGCACCAAGATGAAACTATTTTCACCCTGAAACCTTCGTTTTGCGCCCCGGACTAACCCAACAGGCGGTACTGGGCTATAAAATGGGGCACCCGTTTTTTGATTAAGGAGCACCTCTACATGCAACTCGGGATTGTCGGACTAGGCCGCATGGGCGGCAACATCGCACGTCGACTGATGCTCAATGGCCACACCACTGTGGTCTATGATCGCGATGAGCAGTCTCGCACCGTGCTCGCCAACGAGGGTTCGACGCCAGCCAATGACCTCGCGTCACTGGTGGCTGCACTGGAAAAACCGCGCGCGGTGTGGGTCATGCTGCCCGCTGGCGCGCCGACCGAAGACACCATCAACGTCCTGGCCGACCTGCTGGAGCCGGACGACGTCATCATCGACGGCGGCAACACTTTCTATAAGGACGACGTTCGTCGCTCCCACGCCCTTCAGGAAAAAGGCCTGCACTACGTCGACGTCGGCACCTCCGGCGGCGTCTGGGGCCTGGAGCGCGGCTACTGCATGATGATCGGCGGCGAAACCGAAGTCGTGAACCGCCTCGATCCGCTGTTCAAGACCCTGGCACCGGGCATCGGCAACATCCCGCGCACCAAGGATCGCGCCAAGGACGCCGACCCGCGCGCCGAGCAGGGCTACATCCACGCAGGCCCGCCGGGCGCTGGCCATTTCGTCAAGATGATCCACAACGGCATCGAGTACGGAATGATGCAGGCCTTCGCCGAGGGCTTCGACATCCTCAAGACCAAGAACTCGGACAACCTGCCTGCCGACCAGCGTTTCGACCTGAACCTTGGCGACATCGCCGAAGTCTGGCGCCGTGGCAGCGTGGTGTCTTCCTGGCTGCTGGACCTGACCGCCGACGCACTGGCGACCGATCCGCAGCTCAATGCCTATTCAGGCTCGGTCGCCGACAGCGGCGAAGGACGCTGGACCATCGAGGCTGCCATGGAGCAGGCCGTTCCGGTTCCAGTGCTGTCCACCTCGCTGTTCGCCCGTTTCCGCTCCCGTCAACAAAGCACGTACGGCGACAAGATGCTGTCGGCCATGCGTTTCGGATTTGGTGGTCATAAGGAACCAAAATAATGGGATTATCGCGAAGCAAGCAGAAAGCCCCGGTTGCTCCGGCAACCACGCTGTTCCTGTTCGGCGCTCATGGTGACCTGGTCAAGCGGCTGTTGATGCCGGCGCTCTACAACCTGTTCCGTGACGGACTGGTCGATGAGAACCTGCACATCGTAGGCGTAGACCACAACACCGTCACTGACGCCGACTTCGCCAAGAAACTCGAGGATTTCATTCGTCAGGAGGCGGCCAGCAAGGTCGCCCAGGGCGGTGAAGAGCCTCTGGATCCCGCGTTGTGGGGCAGTCTGGCCAAACGCATCAGCTACATCACCGGGGATTTTCTCGACGACGGCACCTATCAGGCCATCGATGCGAAGATCAAGAGCACCGGCACGCAAAATGCCGTGTTCTACCTCGCCACCGCGCCGCGCTTCTTCAGTGAAGTGACCAAGCGACTCGGCTCGTCAGGGCTGATGGTGGAGGGCGACGACTATTTCCGTCGCGTGGTGATCGAGAAGCCGTTCGGCCATGACCTGCCCAGCGCTGTGGCGCTGAACACCTGCTTGCTCAAAGCGATGAGCGAGAAGCAGATCTACCGGATCGACCATTACCTGGGCAAGGAGACGGTGCAGAACATTCTTGTCAGCCGTTTCTCCAATGGCCTGTTCGAGTCGTTCTGGAACAATCACTACATCGATCACGTGCAGATCACCGCCGCCGAAACCGTGGGCGTCGAAACCCGCGGCAGTTTCTATGAAACCACCGGCGCGCTGCGGGACATGGTGCCCAACCACCTGTTCCAGCTGCTGGCCATGGTTGCCATGGAACCGCCGGCGGCGTTTGGCGCCGATGCGGTCCGTGGCGAGAAGGCCAAGGTGATCGGGGCCATCCGGCCCTGGTCGGAGATGGAGGCGTTGGCCAACTCGGTGCGCGGTCAGTACACCGAGAGCACCCTGGGCGACAAGAACGTGGCCGGTTACCGTGAAGAGGACCGGGTTGCCCCGGACAGCAACACGGAAACCTACGCCGCGCTCAAGGTCTTCATCGACAACTGGCGCTGGGTCGGCGTGCCGTTCTACCTGCGCACTGGAAAGCGCATGAGCGTGCGTGATACCGAGATCGCGATCTGCTTCAAGCCTGCGCCTTACGCGCAGTTTCGCGACACCGACGTGGATCGCGTGGAGCCCAACTTCCTGAAGATCCAGATCCAGCCGGACGAAGGCATGTGGTTCGACCTGCAGGCCAAGAAACCCGGGCCGACCCTGGACATGCAGACCATCGAGCTGGGTTTTGCCTACAAGGACTTCTTCGAGATGCAGCCATCGACCGGGTACGAAACCCTGATCTATGACTGCCTGACCGGGGACCAGACCCTGTTCCAGCGTGCCGACAACATTGAAAACGGCTGGCGCGCCGTGCAGCCGTTCATCGATGCCTGGGCCAAGGATCCTCACGTCGAGTTCTACAAGGCGGGTGAAGATGGCCCTGCGGCGGCTGATGAGCTGCTGGCCCGTGACGGTCGCAGTTGGCAACGTCTGGGATGAGTGAATCTGCGCAACCTCTCATCCAGTTCATGCTTTCCGACATCGATGGCACCTTGTTGCGCCCCGATCACAGCCTGAGCCAGGCCAACATCGAGGCGGTGCGCAAGCTCAAGGAGGCCGGGATTCATTTCTCGGTCGCCAGCAGCCGGCCACCGCGGGCCATGCGCGAGCAGATCCGCGCGCTGGGCATCGATGTGCCTACGGTCGGGTTCAACGGGGCCAATATCGTCAACCCTGACGGCAGCCTGCTCAAGGCCCATCGCATCGACCCCCACGCTGCGCGCATCAGCCTTGAACTGTTCGCTGGCGAACGGGTTTCGGTGTGGGTGTTCGCCGACGATCAATGGCTGCTGCTCGACCCGCAAGGGGATTACGTCGAGCACGAACGCAACACCCTGGGCTATGACTTCGTGCAGGTCGAGCATTTCGACGAGGTGATCGATCGCATCGACAAGATCGTCGCGGCCAGCAAGGACTTCGAGTTGCTCAAACAGCTCGAAGCCCGGCTCAACCCGCTGATCGCCCAGACGGCTCTGGCGGCGCGCTCGCAATCCTACTACCTGGATGTCACGGCGCTGGACGCCAACAAGGGGACGGCGCTGGCGACAGTGGCGCAGGCCCTGGGCGTGGACATGGCGCATACAGCGGCCATAGGTGATGCCGGCAACGACGTGGCGATGTTCCGGCGTGCAGGGCTGTCGATCGCGATGGGCCAGGCAGAAACCGGGGTCAAGACCCACGCCAACTACGTGACGGGCAGCAACCTGGAGGACGGGCTGGCGACGGCCATCGAGCGTTACATCCTGCCACGCTGATTCAAACGCTTGCCCGTAGCAGCACGGCTTGCCGGCGGGAGCGGTGTGTCAGAAAACCCTCTGTGCCTGACACACCGCTCCCGCTGGCAAGCCGTGCTGCTACGGGTTCTTCACCCAGACACCAGAAGGACACGCACCTAATGGCTGTACCGATTGAAGACTACGCGCTGCTCGGCAACTGCCGCACTGCAGCGCTGGTGACCCGCGACGGGTCGCTGGACTGGTTGTGTTTTCCGCGTTTCGACGCGCCTGCCTGCTTTGCTGCCCTGTTGGGCGACAGCGACAACGGTCGCTGGAAAATTGCCCCGCAACAGACCGCCAACTGCCAGATCACCCGCCGTTATCGCGACGGCACGCTGATTCTGGAAACCCTGTTCACCACCGATACCGGCCGCGCGATGCTCATCGACTTCATGCCCATGGCAGTCGATAACAGCGTGGTGCGTCTGGTGGTGGGGCTGGAAGGCGAGGTCGAGTTCGGCATGGATCTGGCGATCCGCTTCGATTACGGCAGCAACGTGCCGTGGGTCGAAAAGCGCGAGCCCCATGTCATGACGGCGGTAGGCGGCCCGGAAATGCTGGTGTTGCGCACACCGGCCGAAGTGCATCCGATGGATCACCACACTGAAAGCCTGTTCAGCGTGAAGGCCGGCCAGCGCCTGGGTTTCGGACTGACCTGGCAGGTGTCCCACGAGCCGGTGCGCAAGGGCTTCGATTGCGAGCAGGCGCTGGAACAGACCGAAAGCTTCTGGCGCGAGTTCTCCGACCGTTGTCCCGACGTCGGCCCCTGGTCCGAGCAGGTCAAGCGCTCGCTGATCACCCTCAAGGCCATGACCTATGCGCCCACGGGAGGCATCGTCGCCGCCGTGACCACCTCGCTGCCTGAGCAACTGGGCGGCGAGCGCAACTGGGACTACCGCTTCTGCTGGCTGCGTGACGCAACCATGACGCTGCTGGCCTTCATGAACCTGGGTTATTTCGATGAAGCCACGGCGTGGCGCAACTGGCTGTTGCGCTCGGTGGCCGGCAACCCTGAACAGGTGCAGATCATGTACGGCCTGGGCGGTGAGCGGCGGCTACCGGAATATGAACTGCCCTGGCTCAGCGGCTATGAGGATTCGCGCCCGGTGCGGATCGGCAACGCAGCGGCCACCCAGATGCAACTGGACGTGTATGGCGAAGTGGCGGATGCCATGACCCAGGCGCTCAAGAGCGGGCTGCCGCGCTTGCCGCGCAGTATCGAGATCCAGAAGGTCATCATGCCGTTTCTGGAGAGCGTGTGGCGCAACCCTGATGCCGGGATATGGGAAATCCGTTCCGAGCCACGGCACTTTACCCATTCCAAGGTGATGGCCTGGGTGTCGTTCGACCGCAATGCCGGTGTGCTGGCGCAGAGTGACAACCCGGAAGACCGCGAGCGTGGGCTGCATTACCGCAGGATCGCCGACGAGATCCACGCCGACGTCTGCGCCAGGGGCTACGACGCCCAACTGGGCAGCTTCGTGCAGACCTACGGCGGCAAGGAAATGGATGCCAGCCTGCTGCAAATCGCCTTGACCGGGTTTCTGCCGGTCGAGGATCCGCGCGTGGCCGGCACCATCGCGCAGGTCGAGAAAGCGCTGATGCAGGATGGGCTGCTGTTGCGCTATGACAGCGAGCGCAGCACCGATGGCGTGTCGGGCAGCGAAGGCACCTTTCTGGTCTGTTCGTTCTGGCTGGCGGATGTGTATGTGTTGCAGGGGCGCGAGGAGGAGGCGGCCGCGCTGTTCGACCGCTTGTGCGGCCTGTGCAACGACGTCGGTTTGCTGGCCGAGCAGTATGATCCCAGGGCCAGGCGCATGCTCGGCAATTTCCCGCAAGCGTTCAGCCACATCGGCATCATCAACACCGCCCTGAACCTGCACCGCGTGATCTGCCCGGTCAAGGCCCGGGCCGCCCATGAGGATGCGGTGACGCAGTGATGCATATCACGTTGAGGCGGTGTTCCTAAGAACGCCGCTAACCTGTAGGAGCGCGCTTGCCCGCGACGGCGGCGTGTCAGTCACTGCAATGGGAACAGACACACCGCCGTCGCGGGCAAGCGCGCTCCTACAGGATCAGCGTCAACGTGCCTTGCGAAAGGTGAAGTTGATCCGCTGCTCGCCCAACTGCGGATGCTCCGCCTGTTTGATCGGCATCACGCCGTGGTAGCGCAGGCGGTCTTCGCCGCCCCAGACCACCACATCGCCATGAAACAGCGGCACCCGTTGCGTGGCATCGCTGCGGGCATGGCCGCCGAACAGGAAAATGGCCGGAATGCCCAGGGATACCGACACCACGGGCCACTGATAATCGCGCTCGTCCTTGTCCTGATGCAGTGACAGCCTGGCGCCTGGAATGTAGCGGTTGATCAGGCAGGCATCAGGCTGGAAGCCCGCAAACCCCGCAGCCTCGGCCGCTGTGCGCGCCAACTCCATGAACACTTCAGGCATTGCCGGCCAGGGCTGGCCGGTCTGCGGATCGATGGGGCTGTACAGATAGCCGTTGCGGTCGGTGGTCCAGCCGAACTGGCCGCAACTGCTCAGCGCAACCGACATGGTGTAACCACCCGGGGTGACCATGTTGCGAAAGGGCGCCTGGGTCAGCGTCGCTTCCAGGGCAGGCAGCAAACGGTCTAGCAGGGGCAGGGCAAAGCCACGAAACACAAAGGATTGCTCCCCGATCTGCTCGGTGGACGGCGGCTGCGGGCTGTCGTCGGCGAACAGGTCGAATGTGGCGGGCGTAGTGCCTTTGCGTTGCATCATCGCGGCGTGCCTGGCTGTCTGTTGGCGGTTACAGCGCTTTGCTGACCTTGACGTCACTGATGACGTCGTCGCTGTCGCCGTGCATCTTCTGCAGGGCTGCCAGGGCTTCTTCGGCGGACGGCGATTGCAGCAGGGCGAACTCGAAGCGGCGCTCGCCGTTGAGTTTGTAGCTGATGGCGTATTTGACGACGGGGGCTTGGTTGCTCACGTTGGGTTCCTTGGCAGGTGTCAGGTGCGCGCGCTGCAACGAAGCTTTCACGCGCACCGGTGTCTAATGGAAGAATCAGCTCAGGCGCGACGAGGTGCGGCGAACGATCTTGATCGAGTGGGTGAACGTGGTCTTGCGCCCGCCGCCGTGGCTGTCCATCTTGCGCCCGGCGGTGTCGATGGTGATGTTCCAGAAGCCGCTGCTGGGCACCGTGATCTTGGCCGGGAAGCGGTCAAACGCGCCGCCGTGGTAGGTGTGGCGCCCGCCGTTCTTGAAGCTGCGGAAATTCGCGTCGCTCATCAGACGGATGTTGCAGAGCTGGGAGCACTCGATGACGACCATGTCGTCTTCATTGAGGTGCTCGCGCTGGTGTACGAATTTCATGGGTGTCTCCAGGGACAGGGCATGCTTGAAAACCCGAAACGATATCACGGCAACCCGGGCCTTTGCTCGCCACATGGCCTATGGAGGCGATTGCGGCAATGAAAAAGTGCAAATCCCGGGGATTTAATCGAAGTCCGGCTTGTCGTAGGACATTTATTGGAGGGATTGTATGAAACTGGCTGTTGTTATTTTGGCCCTGGCGATGACCGGTTGTGCCTCTGTGGCGGACATCGAACACACGCCACCGACCATGAACGTGATGTCTGGCAAATCCCCCCAGGAATACGCCGACTGCTTCGTGGCCCGGATCACCGACAGCCGCAATCCGCCGCAGATCGAGCCGCACCGTGAGGGTATGCGGGTCATCGTCCCGCAGAAATTCACCCACGGCACGCCGACCGCGATCGTCGATATCGAGAAGCGCTCGGGGGGCAGCTCCATCAAGTTGTTCGAGAGTGGTGGCAACAACCCGCTACGCCCCAAGGACATCCAGCACGCGGTCAACGCCTGTATTTCCGGTGAGTGACCGCGCCTACTTGCAGGTCACCAGCACGCTGCGGGTCTTGTAGTTGCCGACGTCCACGCCCAGGGTCTTGTCGGCATCCTTGGGCTGCGGGGTGCCATTGGTGCTGACGATGTTGTAGCCGGTGCCTGCGCAGGACGCCTCGGCTTTCTCGTAGCAGGCGGCCCAGGACATGGCTTCGCCCGAGCAGTCGATACTCAGGGCCTGCTTGCCATCCTTCAGGTAAGTGTTTTGCGCGGTGGCGCAGCCGGTCAGGCCCAAGACAACAACGACGGACAGGATCTTGATCATTTTCGGATGCTTCACGATGAGGGCCAGATGAACGCCAGGGTTTGCGCGGGGATCGCGCCTGGCGTTGGGTAAGACTGGAAGACTGTGCCATCGTTCCGGCATCACGGGAACATTTTTACCCGTGCGCCGAGGCTCAGGCCCCGCACAGGCGGGGCCGAACCGGTCCTTCGATCAGGACTTCTTGCCCGGGCGGCTGCGCGGGGCCAAGTCTTCGAACACCGAGGCCACTTCGACTGCGCTGCTTTCGCTCGGGAAGGGGCCGGCGACCTGCTCGCCGTCGTGGCCGATCAGCCACCACCCGCCATCCTGCATTTTCTTGATCTGGTACCCGTTTACAACTTTGACTTCCGCCATCGATCCGTCTCGATAAATGATTCAGGCGGCCATGATACGGCGCAAGCGCATAATTTTCCTACGCAATCGAATGAATCCGGCTACGCTTGCTCCAGTCATCGCTCGGTCGTTTCGTGGAAATGGATACCCTCGTACGGATGATGTGAAGAACAGTCGGCAATCACCGGTAAGAAAAAACGTTTGCGAACCGTCCCCGGACAGCTTGCAGATGCGCGGTGGTCGCAATAACCGGAATCGTGCGGAACTATCTGCGCATCCGTTCCTCTACCAAGTCAGCTAACGGCCAGCGTCGGGGGGCATTGTAAGGTTATCGCCTCCTGATTAGACTGCGCCGCAACACCCCCAGCACCATCAAGGACTTATATGATCAAGAAATGCTTGTTCCCTGCAGCCGGTTACGGCACTCGCTTCTTGCCAGCGACCAAAGCCATGCCCAAAGAGATGCTGGCCGTTGTCAACAAGCCACTGATCCAGTACGGCGTGGAAGAAGCACTGGCTGCGGGCCTCAATGAAATCTCCATCGTCACCGGTCGCGGCAAACGCGCCCTGGAAGACCATTTCGACATCAGCTATGAGCTGGAGCACCAGATCAAGGGCACCGACAAGGAAAAATACCTGGTCGGCATCCGCCAGCTGATCGACGAGTGCAGCTTCTCCTACACTCGCCAGACCGAAATGAAAGGCCTGGGCCACGCGATTCTCAGCGGCCGCCCACTGATCGGTAACGAGGCATTCGCCGTGGTGTTGGCGGATGACCTGTGCGTGAACCTGGAAGGTGACGGCGTACTGGCCCAGATGGTCAAGCTGCACAAGCAGTACAAGTGCTCGATCGTCGCGATCCAGGAAGTGGACCCGAACGAAACCAACAAGTACGGCGTGATCGCTGGCGAAGAAATCAAGGACGGCCTGTACCGTGTCACCGACATGGTCGAGAAGCCAAAACCTGAAGATGCACCGTCGAACCTGGCGATCATCGGCCGTTACATCCTGACCCCGGACATCTTCGAGAAAATCGAACAGACCGAGCCAGGCAAGGGCGGTGAAATCCAGATCACCGACGCACTGATGAAGCAGGCTGCCGAAGGCAACGTGCTGGCGTACAAGTTCAAGGGTCGTCGTTTCGACTGCGGTGGCGCCGAGGGCTACGTCGAAGCCACCAACTTCTGCTTCGAGCATTTCTACAAGACGGGCAAGTCGCTGGATCCGGTCGTTGTACCGACCAAAGCCAAGTAACTGTACTGCTCTGCAAAGCCACCTTCGGGTGGCTTTGTCGTTTCTGGGTCCTGGCCCTTGCCCGGCGCGCTGGAGCGGTTATGCTTAGGCTCTTTCGCTGGCCTGGCCAGCGCCGCGATTCGCCATGAATCCGCGAAAATCCATGCCTGCCAAGGATACAGAAATGAGCTACGACTTCGACCTCTTCGTCATCGGTGCCGGTTCCGGCGGCGTGCGTGCGGCCCGTTTTTCTGCCGGGTTCGGCGCGCGCGTGGCCGTCGCCGAGAGCCGCTACCTGGGCGGCACCTGCGTCAACGTCGGCTGCGTGCCCAAGAAGCTGCTGGTGTACGGGGCGCATTTTTCCGAAGATTTCGAGCAGGCCAAGAGCTTTGGCTGGACGGCAGGCGAGGCCGATTTCGACTGGCCGACCCTGATCGGCAACAAGAACCGTGAGATCAGCCGCCTCAACGGCATCTACCGCAACCTGCTGGGCAACAGCGGCGTCACCCTGATGGAAGGCCACGCCAGGCTGCGCGGCCCCCATGAAGTGGAAATCAACGGCCAGGTGCACACCGCCGAGCACATCATGATCGCCACCGGCGGCTGGCCGCAGGTGCCTGAGATTCCGGGTCGCGAACACGCCATCACTTCCAACGAGGTGTTTTTCCTCGAGCAGATGCCCAAGCGCGTCGTGGTGGTGGGGGGCGGTTACATCGCCGTCGAGTTCGCCTCGATCTTCAATGGCCTGGGTGCCCAGGTGTCGCTGATGTACCGCGGCGAACTGTTCCTGCGCGGCTTCGACGGCAGCGTGCGTACGCACCTGCACCAGGAGCTGACCAAGCACGGCATGGACATCCGCTTCAAGACCGAAATCGCCAGTATCGAAAAACTCGCCGATGGCACGCTGCAGCTGACGCTCAACGACGGCAGTTCGGTGAACACCGATTGCGTGTTCTACGCCACGGGCCGCCGCCCGATGCTGGACGACCTGGGCATGGAGACGGTCAATGTCGAGCTCGATGACAAGGGCTTCGTCAAGGTCGACGACAACTACCAGACCAGCGAGCCATCGATCATCGCCGTGGGCGATGTGATCGGTCGCGTGCAACTGACCCCGGTGGCGCTGGCCGAAGGCATGGCGGTGGCCCGTCGCCTGTTCAAGCCTGAGCAGTATCGTCCGGTGGACTACCGCCACATTCCGACGGCAGTGTTCAGCCTGCCGAACATCGGTACCGTGGGGCTCACCGAGGAAGAGGCGAAGAAGGATGGCTTCGACGTGCAGGTCTTCGAAAGCACCTTCCGCCCGATGAAGCTGACCCTGACCGACAACCAGGAGCGCACCCTGATGAAGCTGGTGGTCGACAAGAAGACCGATCGCGTCCTGGGTTGCCACATGGTGGGGCCCGACGCCGGCGAAATCGTCCAGAGCCTGGCCATTGCGCTCAAGGCGGGCGCGACCAAGCAGATCTTCGACGACACCATCGGTGTGCATCCGACAGCGGCCGAAGAGTTCGTCACCATGCGCACAGCGACCCGCTGACCGCTTGATGTCATGGATGTAAAGGATCCGGTCTCATGGATGAAGACCGGACGGGTATAGTTTGAACGGGATGGACCCAGTTTTTGACCAGAAAGAGTTTTTCGGCATCCATGCCTCTGAATCCCGCAGGACCTGACGAGCCGGGCGCAGAACAGGCGCAGGCGCTGCATGAAAGCGAGCGCCAGTTCCGCACCCTGGCCGACAACATGAGCCAGCTGGCCTGGATCGCGGACCCGGCTGGACGCATCTATTGGTACAACGCCCGCTGGTACAGCTACACCGGCACCTCCCACGAGGCCATGATGGCCCTGGGCTGGCGCTCGCTGCATCACCCGGACCACCTGGAGCGCGTCGATTCCAGAATGCGTCGCTGCTTCGCCACGGGCTCCATCTGGGAAGACACCTTCCCGCTGCGGGGCAAGGATGGCCTGTACCGCTGGTTCCTGTGCCGCGCGCTGCCGATCCGCGAAGCGTCGGGCAACATTACCTACTGGCTGGGCACGAGCACGGACATCACCGCCCAGGTCAAGGCCGAGGATGCCCTGCGCGAACTCAACGAGAGCCTGGAACGGCGGGTGGCGGAGCGCACCCGCGAGCTGGCCGAGATCAACGAGCGCCTGCAGATCGAGATCAGCGAGCGCGCCCAGGCCGAGGAAGCGCTGCGTCACGCACAGAAGATGGATGCCATCGGCCAGTTGACCGGCGGCATCGCCCACGACTTCAACAACATGCTGACGGGTGTGCTCGGTGCGCTGGACCTGATCCAGCGCCGGGTGGCAGCGGGGCGTGTCGGCGAGATCGGCCGCTATATCGATGCCGCCATGAACTCGGCCAATCGTGCGGCATCGCTGACTCACCGGCTGCTGGCCTTCGCTCGGCGCCAGTCACTCAATACCCAGCCGGTGGACATCAACCGCATGGTGATGTCCATGGAAGAGCTGCTGCGGCGCACCACCGGTGAAAGCATCGAGCTGGAAATCGACCTCAGCAGCGCGTTGCGCCTGACCCGCACCGACGAGCACCAACTGGAAAACGCGCTGCTCAACCTGGTGATCAACGCCCGGGATGCGATGCCCAACGGCGGCCGACTGCTGATCCAGACCGAGGCGGTGCATGTGGCGGTCATGCACGATGCCCTCGCGCCCGGTGACTACGTTCGCCTCGGCGTGCAGGACACGGGGGCCGGCATGTCGGCGCAAGTCATCGCCCGGGCCTTCGATCCATTTTTCACCACCAAGCCCATCGGCCAGGGCACCGGCCTGGGGTTGTCGATGGTCTATGGCTTCATCAACCAGACCGGTGGCCAGGTGCTGATCGACAGCACCGAGGGGCAGGGCACGCGCATCGATCTGTACCTGCCGTGCCACTTCGAATCCAATGGCGGTACCCCGGCAGACGACGAGGACATTGCCCCGCCACGTGCGAGCCAGGGTGAGCGAGTGTTGGTGGTCGAGGATGAGCCGGACGTGCGCATGCTGGTGGTCGATGTGTTGCGCGAGCTGGGCTACTCGGTCGAGGTCGCGGCGGACGGAGCGGCGGCCCTGCCGTTTCTGGAGGGTGGCGGACGTATCGACTTGCTGGTGACCGATGTCGGCTTGCCCGGGCTCAACGGCCGCCAGGTGGCGGAAATTGCCCGGCAGCACCGACCGGGCTTGCGCGTGCTGTTCATGACCGGTTACGCGGGGAACGCGCTGGTCCGTGGCGAGGTGCTGGAGGACGGTATGGACATGCTGACCAAGCCGTTCACCATAGACGACCTCGCGCAGCGGGTGCGCGGATTGATCGAAAGCGCTGACTAGTCCGGTTGCGCGCCGGTCTTGCCGCCCTTGAGGTTTTCCAGCGCCAGTTCGGTCTTGATCAGGATCAGCTCCAGTACACGGTTCTGCTGGTCGCGCTCGGTCAATTGTTGCTTGAGCTTTTCCATCTCCACCTTGGCGTTGCGCACCCGCTCCTTGAGCAGGACGCTCTGGCCATGGGCGTCGAGGTGCCGCTCCTTGAGGGTCTGGATTTGCCCATCCTTGTCAGCCAGGCGGCTGGCGGTGTCCTGTACGGCCTGACTCAGGCGGGCGTTTTCCTTCTGCTCATTCTGCAGCGCCTCGCGCACCTGCAGCAGGGTGGCGGTCTGGCTGCCCAGGGTGGTGGTCTGCGCGGCATGCCGCTCGCGTAACTCGGCCAACTGGCGGCGTGTGTCCTGGAGCTCGCCTTGCATTGCCTGGCGCTCGGCGTCGAGGCTGGCCCTGGCGTCGTCAATCTGCTCGCGGGACTTTTCCTTCAGGCGCAAGGCCAGTCGGGCGACCAGGGCGGTCAGTTCCTCGTCGATCTGCGACGCCGCTGCATCATGGCCTTCAGCATCGATTTCCCGCATGAGGCGATGGATGGTGGTCTTTGACCCTGTATTGCCCATCTCGATGCGTACTGCATCGATACTGGGGTTCTCGCCCCGGGCGATGATCGCATTGCGCGCGGCTTGCACTTCGGCCCTGTTAATACCGCTTCTTGCCATGATGCTTTCCGTTCAATTCGTACCAGATACGTATCGCATATTACGTACCACCTAATGGCGCGTATTGTGCGTCATTGTCAGCAGGTTGTCTGCACCGGGTTGAACAGTGTGGGATGAACTGGGTAGGCTGGGCCGGCGTCTGATGATCCGTCGCTGGGCAGGGACGGGTTCGCCAAGCTGTAACCTGATTCTGCTACTGACTGAATTCTTCTATTAATTGAGTCTTCTTATAGCGAAAACCAATTAGCCGCATCAGCTTTGCCAATGAGCCCCTGCCGCCGATTGTGCGTAAGATCCTTCCCATCGAATTCATGACCTGATTCATTCAACCCTAAGGAGATCCACCCGATGCCTATCATTAACAGCCAAGTAAAGCCGTTCAAAGCTACCGCTTTCAAAAACGGTTCTTTCGTTGACGTTTCGGATGCTGACCTCAAAGGCAAATGGTCTGTGGTGTTCTTCTACCCAGCCGACTTCACCTTCGTCTGCCCGACCGAGCTGGAAGACCTGGCTGACAACTACGAAGCCTTCAAAAAGCTGGGCGTAGAAATCTACTCCGTTTCGACCGACACCCACTTTGCCCACGCTGCCTGGCACAACACTTCGCCAGCCATCGGCAAAATCCAGTACACCATGATCGGCGACCCGACCCTGACCATCTCCCGCAACTTCGACGTGCTGATCGAAGAAGCTGGCCTGGCTGACCGCGGTACTTTCGTGATCAACCCTGAAGGTCAGATCAAGATCGTCGAGCTGAACGACGGTGGTGTTGGTCGTGACGCATCCGAGCTGCTGCGCAAGATCAAGGCTGCTCAGTACGTCGCTGCACACCCAGGTGAAGTCTGCCCGGCCAAATGGCAGGAAGGCGAGGCCACTCTGGCTCCGTCCCTGGACCTGGTCGGCAAGATCTAAGTCCTCGTGACCGGATCGGGGGCGATGAGCCCATAAGCAAGTAAACCGCATCGCCCCCAAAAAACGCCCGGGCGGTCAACGCCTGGGCGTTTTTATTTCAAGACCTGAAAAAAGCTGATTAAGGAAAGTCGATCATGTTGGACGCCAATCTCAAAGCCCAGTTGAAATCGTACCTGGAGCGGATCACTCGCCCGATCGATATCGTCGCGTCCCTCGATGACGGCGCGAAATCACAGGAAATGCTGGCCCTGCTCAACGACATCGTTGCAAGCTCCAGCCAGATCACCCTGAACACCAATGGCACTGACGCACGCACCCCATCCTTCGCCCTGAACAGCCCGGGCCAGGACATCAAGCTGCGTTTTGCCGGCCTGCCCATGGGCCACGAATTCACCTCGCTGGTACTGGCGCTGCTGCAAGTGGGCGGCTACCCGTCCAAGGCCACCGAGGACACCATCGAGCAGGCACGGTCCCTGAGCGGTGAGTTCAAGTTTGAAACCTACTTCTCGCTGACCTGCCAGAACTGCCCGGACGTGGTCCAGGCGCTGAACCTCTTGGCCGTGCTCAACCCCAACGTGCAGCACGTCGCCATCGAAGGCGGCCTGTTCCAGCAGGAGGTCACGGACCGCCAGATCATGTCGGTGCCGAGCATCTACCTCAACGGCGAACTGTTCGCCCAGGGTCGCATGAACCTGGAAGAGATTCTGGCGAAGATCGACACCAGCGCCGGTGATCGCCAGGCCGAGAAGCTCAATGCCAAGGAAGCCTTCGACGTGCTCGTCGTCGGTGGTGGCCCTGCAGGTTCGGCAGCGGCGATCTACGCCGCGCGTAAAGGCATCCGCACCGGTGTCGCGGCTGAGCGCTTCGGCGGTCAGGTGCTGGACACCATGGCAATCGAGAACTTCATTTCGGTTCAACACACCGAAGGCCCGAAACTGGCCGTTGCCCTTGAAGAGCACGTCAAGGAATACGAAGTCGACATCATGAACCTGCAGCGCGGCGACCAACTGATTCCTGGCAAGGACGGCGAGCTGCACCAGGTCAAGTTCGCCAGCGGCGGCGTGCTCAAGGGCAAGACCGTGATCCTGGCCACGGGCGCCCGCTGGCGCGAGATGAACGTGCCCGGCGAGCAGCAATACCGCAACAAGGGCGTGGCCTACTGCCCGCACTGCGACGGCCCGCTGTTCAAGGGCAAGCGCGTGGCGGTGATCGGCGGCGGCAACTCGGGTGTGGAAGCGGCCATCGACCTGGCTGGTATCGTCTCCCACGTGACCCTGCTGGAATTCGACAGCAGCCTGCGTGCCGATGCGGTGCTCCAGCGCAAGCTGCACAGCCTGCCGAACGTGACGGTGCTGACCAGCGCCCTGACCACCGAAGTGACCGGCGACGGCCAGAAGGTCAACGGCCTGCGCTACAAGAACCGCACCACCGATGAAGTGCTGGACATCGAGCTGGAAGGCATCTTCGTGCAGATCGGTCTGTTGCCCAACACCGAATGGCTCAAGGGCACCATCGAGCTGTCGCCACGGGGCGAGATCGTGGTCGACAACCGCGGCGAAACCTCGATCCCGGGCATCTTCGCAGCCGGTGACGTGACCACCGTGCCGTACAAGCAGATCGTGATCGCAGTGGGCGAGGGCGCCAAGGCTTCCCTCAGCGCTTTCGATCACCTGATCCGCACCAGCGCTCCGGCGTGATGGTTGGCTGAAACGGCGGCACAAAAAAACCTCATGAGTGATCATGAGGTTTTTTGCTTTCAGACCGGCTGATTCTCCTGTGGGAGCGGGCTTGCCCGCGAATGCGTCAGGTCAGTCACGTTCTCGTTTAATGGCACTCCGCCTTCGCGGGCAAGCCCGCTCCCACAGTCAGCGTCCGGCGCCGAGTTTCTGTTTTACTCGGAAACCGGCGTCGGCTGAATGATCTCGACCCAGTAGCCATCCGGATCCTTGACGAACGCCAGGCTCTTCATGCGCCCGTCGGTCAGGCGTTTCTGGAAGTCCACGCCCAGCTCTTCGAAGCGCGCGCAGGCGACGTGCACGTCCGGCACCGAGATGCAGATGTGGCCGAAACCGCGAGGGTCGGTGTTACCGTTGTGGTAGGCGAATGCCGGGTCTTTTTCGGTGCCGTGGTTGTGGGTCAGCTCCAGGATGCCCGGGATGCCTTTCATCCAGACGGTACGCGCGGCATCGTCAGCCGGGATCTGCGCCTTGTCGACCAGTGCCAGGAAGTACAGGCTGAATTCGGCTTCGGGGAAGTCACGCTTCTCCACCAGGCTGAAACCCAGCACGCGGGTGTAGAAATCCAGCGATGCGGTGATGTCTTTCACGCGCAGCATGGTGTGGTTGAACACGAATTGGGCGGTGGCGGTGTCCGGTTGGGCGGTAACGCCAGGGAAGGTGTTCAGTTCGTGCAGACTCATGGGTGACTCCGGATAGATCCTGTAAATGTTGCCCAATGATACGGGACCCGGCGCCCGAGCCAAACCCGAAATGTGCACAAACCTTATGCCTGCGCTTGTGAACCCCGAGCGACAGGCCCACACTTTGTGGCTCTACGCTCAGGTATCGCTCATGTTTTCAACGTTACGCGCAGTTTCCCTGGCCGGCATGTGTCTGGCATTTGGCGCAGGCCATGCCCTGGCGGCAGATGCCATGATTGTCTGGCCCAGCGACTGGGAGGTCGAGGCACTGCCCACGCAGGAAGCCGGCCCCGATCGGCCCTCGGTGCAGGTGCGCCAGCGTGCGGTCAAGAGCGATGGCAACGGCGATCCGGCGATGGTCGTGGAACTGACCCAGACCCGCTTGCAGGTCGGTCATGAAGTGAACGTCGAAGGCGTGCTGCTGGAGATGCGCAAGGCGGTGCAGGTCAACTTCGTGCACGGCGGCTTCCAGAGCGTCTGCACCCGGATGAAAGAAAGCACCCTGAGCCAGGTGCCGGCGATGGAAACCACCTGCACCATCACCCAGAACGGCGCCCATGTGATGACCCAGACCCTGGTGGCGGCCGCCAACAAGGAAACGGCCTGGTCGTTGTCCTATGCAGGCTCGGCCGATGGCTACGCGGCCAACAAGGAAGAGGTGCAGCGTATAAGGGATAGCCTGAAACTCAATGCCGCGCCATGATCTTAATTGATCGCGATCAAATCGCAGGCATAAAGAAGCCCGCCGAAGCGGGCATGGGGCGCTAATCCTTTAGCAGCCTTCATCCTGTAGAAGTGCTTGTGAAAAAAACGTGAAGAAAACTCCCCTTCGGCGGCTTTGCTAGATATTTCTCGACCACTTGTCATTTGGCGTCAATAGTTTGTGGGTGACGTTCTTTTGTCGCGGGTATCAGCCATGGCGATAACACCAACTCATTACTGCTTTCGAGGAAGGAGGAGGCGGCGATAACTATACGAAAGGAGGCGGCAAACCGTTACTGCGCGAGGCACAGGAACTAGCAGAAGGGGATGTGGCCAGGTCTTGTAATATTAGCGCTTATAAGAAAGCCCCGGCAAGCGGGGCTTTTTTATAACAGCATGGCGCAACGGGATGGGATCAGCCGCGCAGCCAGGAGTCGACGGTTTCGGCGCCGTACTGTTCCTTCCAGGATTTCAGGCCGCGATGGTTGCCGCCCTTGGTCTCGATCAGCTCGCCGGTGTGCGGGTTCTGATAGACCTTGACCACGCGGGCGCGACGGCGTTTCGGGCCTGCTGGCGCGGCGGTTGCGGCCGAAGGGTTGGGATCGAGGATGGCAATGACATCACGCAGGCTCTTGTCGTAGCTGGTCATCAGAGCCTGGAGCTTCTGTTCGAATTCGATCTCCTTTTTCAGTCCGGCATCATTCTTCAGGCTTTCCAGCTGGGCCAGCTGTTCCTGAAGGGCTCGTTCTGCTGCGCGAAACTCGGCAAGTCTGGACAAAAAATAGTACTCCGGCGATTAGTGGCTGTTGTCAGCCCAACCCAAGCAACATGGACGCATGTAAGGGTCCTGTGCTCATTTTTAAGGCTACCCCGTGGCGTGATCGTCATACATCGGAATAACGTCAGGCGGTCAGCTCAACATCAGCGAAGGGGTAGTTGTGATGCGCGACAGGTAAATAATGCACTTTTTTTTCGAGTTGTAAAATAGCCGGGGCGCAATTGTTAAATGAAACATCCATGTAAAATTATCGGGTCTGACAGAAAATGCCGGAGCAGGAGAACAGCCGTTGTAAGTAATTTCTCAAACTTGGCAATTTATGGAAAAGATCAAAGCCAGCGGTTGGCGCGGCCCTGGCGTATTTACAGGCCCTGTTGCAGGGCAGGGTCGTCGGGGTTGAGCTGCTCCAGTTCCGCCAGCAGAACCTGCACCTTCTGCAACTGGCCGTTTTCTTTCCAGTAGTCGATGAGTAGCGTTCGAGCGCGGCGGTTGGCGGGCTGGCGCTGGAGGATTTCCTCGAGTTGGCGCTGGGCCGGTTCTAGTTGCGCAAGGTCATGCAGGGCCACGGCCAGGTCGTAGCGGTACTGGGTATTGTCGGCGTCCAGTTCCACTGCCTTGGCCAGTGCCAGCAGCGCGTATTCGTTCTGTTGATGGCGCAGCAGCCAGGTGCCCAGTTCATGTTGCAGCAGCGAGGATTGCGGGTGTTTTTCGAGCAACGCCGCCAGTTGCTGGCGTGACTGCTCCATCTGCCCCTGACGGTCGAGCAGTTGCACCTGGGCGACTCCGGCCTCGATGTTGTTCGGTTCCAGTTTCAGCGCCAGGTTCAGGGCCTCCAGTGCCTTGCGGGGAGCGTTCTGGGTGACCAGTATCTTCGCCAGCTGGATCTGGCTCTGACCGCTGGGTGGCTGGGACGCCAGGGTGTTCTGGTACTGATCGGCGGCCTCCTGGAAGGCGCTGAAGTACAGGCCCAGGTCATCCGGCGTGAGCCCGGTCAATGCCCGCACTGCGCTGAATCGAACGTTCTGGTCGGGGGCGTCCAGCAGCGGACCGATCAGCATGCTGCGCTGGGCGTTGGACACCATGTTGGTCACTGCATCGATGGCTGCCTGCTGCACCAGCGGCACGGGGCGCTTGAGGTCGCCGTCGAGGATCTTCAGCGCCTGGGCGCTGGGGTAGTTGCCCAGTTCAGCCAGCAGCCCTGCGCGGCGGATGTCCGAAAGGTCGGTGCGGCTCAATTGCTGGTACAGCACCCGCGCCGCGCCCGGCTTGCCGTTGTGGGCCTGCTCCAGCGCCTCGGCATAGCTGTGGTTGACCACCACGGGGGCTGGCGGGGCGTACCAGCCACGCACCAGCCAACCGGCGCCCAGAAGCAGCAACAGCACGGACACGACCACGACAGCCCGTCCGCGACGGCGAGCCTTCAACGGTGAAGGGGAGTGTGGCTGGGGCGCGTTAGGCATACCGATTTCCGTGTCTGCATGAGGGGCAAGCTTCGGGGACCGATGGCCGGGTGTCAAACGGCAATCGTGTGGCGGGTGTCTGGGCGTCCGTCCCGGGTCCGGATTTTGTGGGAGCGGGCTTGCCCGCGAAAGCGGTGGGGCAAATGTCGTCGGCGCGCCAGGTCGGACGTCTTCGCGGGCGAGCCCGTTCCCACAGGATTGAAGGTGGTCCGGCCAGGCGTGCTGCCCACAAAAAAGCCCCGGACCTTGTGAGCCCGGGGCTTGGGCGGTGCAACCGGTAAGTGGCACCGCAGCATTGCAAGGATCAGGCGTTCGGTTGCCAGCCGCCACCCAGCGCTTTGTAGATGGCGACGATGCCACGGTACAACTCGATCTCGGCCTGTGCCTGGCTGTCTTCGGCCGCCAGGCGCTCACGCTCGGCGTCCAGCAGCACCAGGAAGTCGGCGGTGCCTTCGCGGTACTGGATGTTGGCCAGGTCCGCTGCCTTGCGGCTGGATTCGCTCTGACGCACCAGCGACACCAGACGCTGCTGACGCTTGTCGTAGTCGCTGAAGGCGTTGTCGGTTTCTTCCAGGGCCAGCAGCACGTGCTGCTCGTAGTTGGCCAGTGCGCCTTCGGCATCGGCGTTGGCGCCACGGATCCGCGCCTTCACGCTGCCCAGGTCAAACGCTGCCCAGGTGATGCTCGGGCCAAGGCCCCAGGCTTGCGCCGCGCTCGAACCGATTTGCGATCCACGGCTGGCGGTGAAGCCCAGAAAGCCACTGAGGCTGACCCGCGGGAACAGGTCGGCGGTCTGCACACCAATTCGCGCGGTTTGCGCCGCCAGTTGACGTTCAGCACTGCGCACGTCAGGACGGTTTTCCAGCAGTTTGGTCGGATCGCCAATCGGCAACGCCTTGGAAATCGCTGGCAGCTTGGCCGGCGCCAGCATCGCGGTCATTGCATCCGGGCGTTCGCCCAGCAGGGTAGCGATGCGGTTGCGCTCGCGGGTCTGCTCGGCCTGCAGTTGCGGAATGCTGGCTTCGACCGCCGCCAGACGCGCATCGGCACGCACCACGTCGATCTCGTTACCCACGCCTTCGTCACGCAGTTGCACGGTGACGCCACGGGATTCCTGCTGGTTCTTCAGGTTGGCCCGGGCGATGTCCTCGCGCAGTTGCGCACCGCGCAGTTGGCCGTACGCATCCACCAACTCGGCGATCATGGTCACCTGCAGTTGGTACAGGTTGGCCTCGGCCACTTGCTGGTCGGCCTCGCTGGCTTCCAGTTCGCGCTGGATGCGGCCGAACAGGTCGATTTCCCAGGCCATGTCCAGGCCCAGGTCATAGCGTTCCTGATTGACCCGGTGCTCGGTTTCACCCGGCACCTGGGCGCGGCCGATTTGGCTGCTGGCGCGGCTGGTCACCACCGGCATGGCATCGTTGCTGATGTCGTCACGGATGGCGCGCGCAGCCTTGAGGCGGGCAAACGCCACCCGCAGTTCACGGTTGCCCTGCAGCGATTGCGCGACCAGCTTGTTCAGCGTCGGATCGTCGAACTGCTGCCACCAGATGGTTTCGATGTGGCTACGGTCATAGTTGCCCTGTGTCGCGGCCGGAATGTTGGCCGCGGCGGTGTCCGGCTTCTTGTAGTCCGGGCCGACGGCACAGGCCGCCAGCGCCAGGACCAACAGGCTCGGCAGGAAGAGTTTTGCAGCCTTCATCAATGAGCCTCCGGAGCGATTTTCTGAACGCTTTGAGCCTTGGCCGCCTTGCGGGCTTCCTTGCGTTCGACGTAGTTACGGATCAGGACATAGAACACCGGCGTCAACAGCAGACCGAAGAAGGTCACGCCCAGCATCCCGGAGAACACCGCCACGCCCATGGCATGACGCATCTCGGCACCGGCACCGCTGGACAGCACCAGAGGCACTACACCCATGATGAACGCGAAGGAAGTCATCAGGATCGGACGCAGACGCAGGCGGCAGGCTTCCAGAACCGCTTCCAGCGGGGTCTTGCCTTTCTCCTGTTCGTCCTTGGCGAACTCGACGATAAGGATCGCGTTCTTACAGGCCAGGCCCACCAGTACGATCAGGCCGATCTGGGTGAAGATGTTGTTGTCGCTACCGGCGATGATCACACCGGCGATGGCCGACAGCAGGGTCATCGGTACGATCAGGATGACCGCCAGCGGCAGGCTCCAGCTTTCATACAGGGCGGCCAGTACCAGGAACGCCAGCAGTACGCAGAGCGGGAAGACCAGCAGCGCGGTGTTGCCCGACAGGATCTGTTGGTAGGTCAGGTCGGTCCACTCGTAAGTCATGCCGTTGGGCAGTTCCTGCTTGAGCAGCTTGTTCATCGCAGCTTCGGCCTGGCCCGAGCTGAAGCCTGGACCTGCAGCACCGTTGACTTCAGCGGTGATGAAGCCGTTGTAGTGCATCACGCGGTCAGGGCCTGAGGTGTTGGTGACCTTGAGCAGCGTCGCCAGCGGAATCATTTCGCCCAGGTTGTTGCGCACTTTCAGCTGACCGATCTGCTCGGCGTCCTGACGGAACTGCTGTTCAGCCTGGACGTTGACCTGATAGGTACGGCCGAAACGGTTGAAGTCGTTGGCATACAGCGAACCCAGGTACACCTGCAGGGTGTCGAAGATGTCGCTGATGGCCACGCCGTGGGTCTTGGCTTTCTCGCGGTCGATGGCGGCGTCCACTTGCGGCACGTTCACGGTGTAGCTGGTGAACAGGGCGGCGAGTTCCGGCACGCTGCGGCTCTTGGCGATGACGTTCATCGTCTCTTTATACAGCTCGTCGTAACCCAGGTTGCCACGGTCCTCGATCTGCAGGCGGAAACCGCCGATGGTGCCCAGACCTTGTACCGGTGGTGGCGGGAAGATCGCCATGTAGGCTTCCTGGATCGACGCGTACTTGCCATTGAGCTGGCCGGCGATGGCGCCTGCCGATTCACTGGCCAGCTTGCGCTCCTCGAACGGCTTCAAGGTCACGAACACGATCCCGGAGTTGGGGCTGTTGGTGAAACCGTTGATCGACAGGCCAGGGAAGGCTACGGCACTTTCCACGCCCGGTTGCTTGAGGGCGATGTCCGACATGCGCTTGATGACGTCTTCGGTTCGGTCCAGGCTGGCGGCGTCAGGCAGTTGAGCGAAGGCCACCAGGTATTGCTTGTCCTGCTGCGGCACGAAACCGGTTGGCGTGGTCGAGAAACCCAGCCAGGTCATGACGATCAGACCGGCATACACCACCAGTGCCACGCCACTGACGCGGATGACCCGGCCCA
The DNA here is from genome assembly GCF_044746825.1 of Pseudomonas sp. NPDC090201. Lineage (NCBI taxonomy): Bacteria > Pseudomonadati > Pseudomonadota > Gammaproteobacteria > Pseudomonadales > Pseudomonadaceae > Pseudomonas > Pseudomonas sp. NPDC090201. Next base: position 500,451 of record NZ_JBIVCX010000003.1, on the reverse strand, counting down.
CGGTGCCGACGTACTTGTTACTGGCCTTGACGAAGAACCGGTTGAACGGACGGAACAGCCAGCCACCCAGCAGCTTGTCGAGGAAACGCGAGAAGGCGTCTTTCGGTGCATCGTGAGCGCGCAGCAGCACGGCAGCCAGGGCCGGCGACAGGGTCAGGGAGTTGAACGCCGAGATCACCGTCGAGATGGCAATGGTCAGGGCGAACTGTTTATAGAACTGCCCCGTCAGGCCTGAGATGAACGCCGCCGGTACGAACACCGCACAGAGTACCAGTGCGGTAGCGATGATCGGGCCGGTCACTTCACGCATGGCGATCTGCGTGGCTTCCATCGGTTGGTGGCCGAGCTCGATGTTACGCTCGACGTTCTCCACCACCACGATGGCGTCGTCCACCACGATACCGATGGCCAGTACCAGGCCGAACAGCGACAGCGCGTTGAGCGAGAAACCGAACAGGTGCATCACCGCAAACGTACCGATCAGCGACACCGGCACGGCGGCCAGCGGGATGATCGAGGCGCGCCAGGTCTGCAGGAACAGGATCACCACCAGCACCACCAGGATCAGTGCTTCGAACAGGGTGTGGACCACTGCCTCGATGGAGCCGCGCACGAAGATGGTCGGGTCGTAGACGATGCTGTAGTCCATGCCTTCGGGGAAGCTCTTCTTGAGCAGTTCCATTTCGCTGCGCACTTCGTTGGAAATGTCGATAGCGTTGGAGCCCGGGCGCTGGAAGATCGGGATCGCCACAGCCGGCTGGTTGTTCAGCAAGGAACGCAGGGCGTACTGGCTGGAGCCCAGCTCTACGCGAGCAATGTCCTTGACGCGGGTGATCTCGCCGTTTTCGCCGGCGCGCACGATGATGTTCTCGAACTCTTCCTCAGAGACCAGACGGCCCTGGGTGTTGATCGACATCTGGAAGCTGGTGGCGCTCGGGGAGGGAGGTGCACCCAGTTGACCGGCCGCAACCTGACGGTTCTGCTCGCGAATGGCAGTGACCACGTCGGTCGCGGTGATGTTGCGCGAAGCGGTCTTGTTCGGGTCCAGCCAGACACGCAGCGAGTAGTCGCCCATACCGAACAGCTGCACGTCGCCGACACCGTTCAGACGAGCCAGCTCATCCTTGATGTTCAGCACCGCGTAGTTGGACAGGTACAGCATGTCGTAACGCTGATCCGGCGAGGTCAGGTGGACCACCATGGTCAGGTCCGGGGAGGCCTTGTCCACGGTGATACCGATGCGCGTCACCTCTTCAGGCAGCTTCGGTTCGGTCCGCGTCACGCGGTTCTGCACCTGCACCTGCGCGGTGTCCAGGTTGGTACCCAGCGCGAAGGTGATGGTCAGGGTCAGCTTGCCGTCGGCGGTGGCCTGGGAGGACATGTAGAGCATGTTCTCGACACCGGTGATCGCCTGTTCCAGTGGCGCGGCCACGGTTTCGCCGATCACTTTCGGGTTGGCGCCGGGGAAGTTGGCGCGCACGACCACGGTCGGCGGCACGACTTCCGGGTATTCGCTGATCGGTAGCTGGAACAGCGAAATGGCGCCGGCGATCAGGATCAGCAGCGAGAGCACCGCTGCGAAGATCGGCCGTGTAATGAAGAACTTGGAAAAATTCATCGAGTCTGTCCCTTAACCGCGTGGCGTAGCGGCAGCGGCAACTTTGGCATCCAGTTTCGACTGGGCCTTGGGTTGGTTGCTGGCTTCAAGTGCTTGGCGCTGTTGTTGCAGCGCAGCGAGGGTTTCCGGGCTGGCCATCTGAGTGTCCTGCGGATCGACCGGCGAGCCCGGGCGCACACGCTGCAGGCCGCTGACGACGATGCGGTCGTCCTTCTGCAGACCGCTGCGCACGATGCGCAGGCCTTCGAGTTTCGGCCCCAGGTCAACGTTGCGATAGGTCGCCTTGTTGTCTTTGTCGACCACCAGCACGAATTTCTTGCCAAGGTCGGTGCCCACGGCTTCGTCCTTGATCAGCATCGCCGAGTAGGTGGCGCTGCCGACCAGCTTCAGGCGTGCGTACAGGCCCGGGGTGTATTCGCCCTTGCTGTTGTCGAACACGGCGCGGCCACGGATGGTGCCGGTGCGCGGGTTGACCTGGTTGTCGACGAAGTTCATCTGGCCCTGGTGCGGGTTCTCAGCCTCGTTGGACAGGCCCATGTACACCGGCGTGGTCGCACCGCGCTTGCCGTCGCGAGCCAGCTGGTTGTACTTGAGGAACACGCGCTCGTCGGCATCGAAGTAGGCGTAGACCTTGTCGGTGGAGACCACGCTGGTGAGGATCGACTGATCGGCGGTGACGATGTTGCCGGCGGTGATTTCCGCACGGCTGACGCGACCGGTGATCGGTGCGGCAACGCGGGTGAAGCTCAGGTTCAGTTTCGCCAGGTCCAGCTGGGCCTGAATGGCGGCTACCGCTGCCTTCGATTCCTGGGCGGTGGTGGTCCGCGAGTCAGCCAGCTCCGCCGAGATGGCATTGTTGGTGCGCAGGCGTTCGCCACGTTGTGCTTCGTTGTTGCTGCGTACCGAAGCCGCCTTGGCCTGTTGCAGTTGGGCTTCCAGACGATGCACTTCGGCTTCGAACGGACGCGGGTCGATCTGGAACAACAGATCGCCTTTCTTGACCAGCTCGCCATCGGTGAAGGCCACCGAGTCGATCTGACCGGAGACGCGAGGACGCACCTGCACGGTTTCCGGGGCCTCAAGACGCGCGGTTACTTCATCCCATTCGTTGACCGGCTGCTCGAGCACCTTGGCCACGTTGACTTTCGCCGCTGCGGGGGCAACCGTCGCCTCTGGGGTCCGGCCGCAAGCGCTGATCACCACCAGAGCCAGCGCGGCAAGGGGATAGCGCAAAGGAGTAAGTGACTGAACCATGGGAAAATCCGCCGATGTTATTGAGATGGGCGGATTCTGTTCCCGGGGGTTTTATTGCACGAATCGAATACGACGAAGGTAAATATCAGTGGGAATGATATTTACCTGTGCAGAGGCTCTATTTCGGGGTTTTGACTGGATGGGGTGATCGGAAGAAGGCGGTTGTCACAGGCGTGTATAAAAACGGTCATGTGAGCCGGGTAGAGCACCTTCGAAATCAGCGTGATTGAGCTCCAGCCCAGTCGCCACAGGTTGAGGCGATCAGCGCGTCCCAGTCATCGGGCGGATTGCCCCGTCCCAGCATCTTTTCGAATACTGCATATGGATCGGACCTGCTGCCTGCCGATCTCAGTGTCTGCTCGTCATTGACCCATGCGTAGACAATGACTCTGGCGGTCGAGTCATAGCGGAAGAACAGCCGGAAGCGTCTGCCGATTTTCGCCCTGCGCCAGTGGCGATAGGCTGTTCCCAGCGTGTTGCCTTGGCGGTAATCATCCCGGGCGGGGTCGCCTGGAACGACATCCAGAATCAGCTGACTCAAGGCTCGCAAGAGTTTGACGTTTGCGTTGCTCTGGAATCCATCCGGATCACTCTGTTCGGCTCGCGCTGCGGCGGACTGAAGTTTGCGAAGCTGGGCGGTGAGACCTTCATGGAACAGCAGTGTCCATCCATGGCGCTGCATCAGAGCTCGACCTCACCCTCGATATCCTGGTCCAGATCCACGTCATGGCCTGCGTTCGCGAGCATTGTGTGCGCCAGATCCCTGGGCAACGCTTCAACATTTCGGCCTGCGCGAATGTCGGCTTCCAGCAGGCTGAGGAACGCGCCAATGGCCGGGTCTTCGTGAGGGGCATCGGCACGGGTGACGACCACCTCTCCGTCACGCACGTCGAAGGCGATCTTGCCACCCGTATCCAGTCCCAGTAGCTGCCGAACGGATTTGGGCAGGGTGATTTGACCCTTGGAGGTAAGCGTGGCGATTTCGTGGATGGCAGACATGATGGCGTCTCGTGGTGAGCTTTGAGCAAGGTAAGGAAAAATCCTTACCTTGTCAATCTGGGAGCACTCACTTGATCAATGGCACGCCACTGAGCTTCTGCAGCTCGTCGAAGTCGATGTCGGAGCAGATTTCCACCACTTTCAGGCCATCGGATGTCACTTCCAGCACGGCCAGGTCGGTGTAGATGCGGCTGACGCAACCGATGCCGGTCAAGGGGTAGGTGCACTCGGGCACGATCTTGCTTTCGCCGGACTTGGTCAGGTGGTCCATCATCACGAACACCTGGCGGGCGCCGGTGGCCAGGTCCATTGCGCCGCCCACGGCCGGGATCGAGCCTTCAGCGCCGGTGTGCCAGTTGGCGAGGTCGCCCTTGACCGACACCTGGAAGGCGCCCAGCACGGCGATGTCCAGGTGGCCGCCGCGCATCATCGAAAACGAGTCGGCGTGGTGGAAGAAAGCACCACCGGTCAGCAGGGTGACGTGCTGCTTGCCGGCGTTGATCAGGTCATCGTCTTCCTCGCCGGCGGCCGGGCTTGGCCCCATGCCCAGCAGACCGTTTTCGCTGTGCAGGAACACTTCCTTGTCGCCCAGGTAGTTGGCCACCAGAGTCGGTGCGCCGATGCCCAGGTTGACGTACGCGCCTTCCTGGATGTCTGCGGCTACGCGCTGGGCCATTTCGGTACGGGAGAGCTTTTTGGTAATGGTCATGGCAGGCCTCAGACAGCGTTGGCGATCGAAGAAGCGCCGGCGCCGGAAACGGCGACCACGCGCTGGACGAAGATACCCGGAGTGACGATGTGCTCTGGGTCCAGTTCGCCAAGTTCGACGATCTGGTCGACCTGGGCGATGGCGGTCCTGGCGGCCATGGCCATGATCGGGCCGAAGTTGCGGGCAGCCTTGCGATAGATCAGGTTGCCCCAGCGATCGCCCTTGTACGCTTTGATCAGCGCGAAGTCGGCGTGCAGCGGCATCTCCAGGACGTACTGGCGGCCGTTGATCTCGCGGGTTTCCTTGCCTTCGGCCAGCAGGGTGCCGTAGCCGGTCGGCGAGAAGAATGCACCGATGCCCGAACCCGCTGCGCGGATGCGCTCGGCCAGGTTGCCTTGCGGCACCACTTCCAGCTCGATCTTGCCGGCGCGATACAGTTCGTCGAAGACATAGGAATCGGACTGGCGCGGGAACGAGCAGACCACCTTGCGCACGCTGCCCGCCTTGAGCAGGGCGGCCAGGCCGATCTCGCCGTTGCCGGCGTTGTTGCTGATGATGGTCAGGTCGCGGGTACCGGTATCGATCAGCGCATCAATGAGCTCGGACGGCATGCCGGCAGTGCCGAAGCCTCCGACCATGATGGTTGAACCGTCGGTGATTCCCTGCACCGCGCTGGCGATGGACTCGAACGTTTTATTGATCAAAGCGAGCTCCTGGTCATTCCTGGAGTGTGGATTGTCGGTCTGGCCGTCGTCCTTTGAAGGAGGGGCCAGTCGCGCTTGGCGTTGTTTGTTGCGTTGCGCTAAGCGTGCCGCAAGATCGGGCAACAGTAGAGAGGGTTTGGCGGAATTGGTGCGATTATCGAACGGTTGTGCGATTTTCGAGCATTACACGGTTTGCCCGCTGTAACGCTCGATGGAGGGCACGCCCAGGCGGGCATGCCCACGGTTCTCAAAGGCTGTCGGGGTCGCCAAAAAACATCTGAATCCGTGACCTCAACCAGCGCTCGCCGGGGTCGTTGTCCTGGGAGCCGCGCCAGGCCATGTGCAGTTCGAAGGTGCGGGCTTCCAGTGGCAGTTCCTCTGCGCGTACGCCGCCGGCGGCGGTCAGCACGTCGGCTGTGTAGTCGGGCACGGTAGCAACGATGTCGGTGCCGGAAATCAGGGTCGCCAGGCCGTTGAACTGCGGTACGGCCAGTACGACGTGGCGCTTGCGGCCGATCTTTTCCAGGTACTCGTCGATGAAGCCGCCCAGATCGCCTGCGAACGACACCAGCGCGTGGGGCCGGGCGCAGAAGTCGTCCAGGGTGATCGCGCCGGGCATGGAATCGGCGCGCAGCAACTTGGGTCGGCTGCGGCGTAGCACCTTGCGTTTGGCGTTGGCGGGCAGGTCGTCGGTGTAGCTGACGCCGATGGAAATTTCGCCGGACGACAGCAGCGAGGGCATCAGGATGTAGTTGGTGCGGCGTACCACCAGGACGATGCCGGGGGCTTCGGAGCGCAGGCGCTTGAGCAGCGACGGCAGCAGGGCGAATTCGGCGTCGTCCGACAGCCCGATGCGGAACACCGCGGTGCTGGTGGCCGGGTCGAAGTCGGCGGCGCGGCTCACGGCGGTGGAAATGGAATCCAGCGCAGGGGAGAGCAGGCCGAAGATTTCCACGGCGCGGGCCGTCGGTTCCATGCTGCGCCCGGTGCGCACGAACAACGGGTCGTCGAACAGCCCGCGCAGGCGTGACAGCGCAGCACTGATGGCGGGCTGGCCGAGAAACAGTTTTTCCGCCGCACGCGTGACGCTGCGTTCATGCATGAGGGTTTCGAACACGATGAGCAGGTTGAGGTCGACGCGACGCAGGTCGTTGCGATTCATGACGGGGTCTCGGGAACGTGGGTCGATACGTTGGCCGCCCGCAAGGCAGGGCCGGTTTTGGCTCAGGAACGAATAGTACGGGTATTGGCCGATTCTGCGCACGGTTAAATTCATCCGCAAGCATACCAACGTGTTAACCATCACGGCCGTCGATAATTTGCGCTGAACCTTGCCCCGGCGATTTTGACCAATGGGTATGAGCACCCGATTGGCCTGTGTGCCGCAGCGCCCGCGCAGTTTACGCGCCGTCTGGCGGTACGTTCATCCGGAAAATGGCCGTCGGGTTGCATTGTCGATACGAGAAAAGAACAATGACCGCCTTGAATACGTGAGCATTCGATGGTTATCTAATGACCGCCTTTCAACAACAGAATCGATGACAGGCATGTCGACTATTAATAGCCACTGATAGTGTTACCGGCAGCGCCCGGATAGAGTTCATGGCATCAAGGTTCATAAGGCGAGGTTCGAAATGTCCCGCACGATCCGTTTTCATCAGTTTGGCCCGGCCGAGGTGCTCAAGGTAGAAGAGCAGCAAGCCGCGTTGCCAGCACCCGGAGAGGTGCAGATACGCGTCCAGGCGATTGGTGTCACCTGGTATGACGTGCTGTGGCGACAAAATCTGGCATCGTCCCAGGCAAAGCTGCCCGCTGGCCTGGGTTCTGAAATGGCCGGCGTGATTACCGCCGTCGGCGATGGCGTGGATGACCTGAAGGTCGGCGACAAGGTCGCAAGCTTTCCGTCCGCCAACCCTAACGAGCATCCGGTGTATGGCGAGTTCATCGTCCTGCCACGCACCTCCGTGACCAAATACCCGGACATCCTCACGCCCAATCAGGCGGCGGTGCACTACACCCCGATGCTGGTGGCGTATTTTGCCTACGTTGAGCTGGCCCGCGTGAAAGAAGGGCAAGTGGCCCTGATCACTGATGCCGGTCACTGCGCCGGTCCCGCGTTCCTGCAACTGGGCAAGGCGCTGGGCCTGAAAGTCATCGCGGCCATCAAGACCGATGATGAAGAAGGCACTTCACGCCGCTACCTGACGTCCCTGGGCGCCGACAAGGTGGTGGTGACCGAGGAGCAGGATTTGCTGCTCGCGATCAACAAGTACACCGACAAGGCTGGCGTCAACGTCATCCTCGACGGTCTGGGCGGCCCGCAGATGTCGATTCTGGGCGATGCCCTTGCGCCTCGCGGCAGCCTGATCCTCTACGGTCTGCAAGGCGGCAACCAGGTGCAATTCCCGGCCTGCGCTGCGTTCCAGAAGAACATCCAGTTCTTCGTTCACTGCGTTGGCAACTTCACCGGCAAGCCGGAACTGGGTATCCCCCAGGACAAGGAAGCGGTCGAGCGCGCGCTGCTCAAGATCAACGAGCTGACCCGCGACAAACTGCTGCTGCCACAGGTGACCAAGGTCTTCCCGTTCGAGCAGGTCGTGGAAGCCCATCGTGTAATGGACGGCTGCCCGGTAGGTGGGCGTGTCGTGGTGGAAGTCGAGTCCGCCTGAGCGCAATCTACCGCGCGAGGCTGACTGTTCGACGCCCAGGCCCAGGCGTCGGCGTTGTGGATCCGGTCACCGGTTCAGGGTGTCCGTCCCGTCATTTACCGGCCATGCAAGACCCGACAAAGCCTTCCCGATTCGTTCAGGAAGGCTTTTTTGTTTATGGGGTCGAACCTGTTGAACGGATGTGTACTTTGCCCGGTGTGCGAAGTTAGAGCGCTGTGTGTTGTTCAGGGTGTTCGATCATTAAACAAAGTTGTTTAAAAGCGTGGATGTTTCAGTGGAAAGCTGACAGGCATTCCGTCGGCATTCTGTAGCTTGTAATTGTGAATCAGATACCGATAATGACGGGGTGAACCAAAACTCAAGGAACGAGTCATGCCTGACTGTCTGTCGTGGCCGATGGTTATACGGTGCCGGATGCACGCCACTATCGGTCTTCCATATTTGTCTGTGTCCAACCCCGTATGCGGTGCGCTGCAAGGCACGCCTGCCGTGGCTTGCGGGCCTTTCCCGTCACTGGCGTTTCAGTGCTGTTCAACTCAGGACAGCAGTTGATCGCGAATATCATCACGCGCTGTTTGAGCGTGGTACGCAGAAGGTGATCAACTCTTCAATGACGCGTGTTGTCGCAAGAGTTTGATGTTGTCGCAGGGCTGCACTACGGATGATCGGATAATGGGTTCCATACATGAACAGGCAATGACATATGTCTATCAGCAAGTTCTTCAGCGCTTGTTGAGTTATTTGAACCGCGCGGAACGCACCGCGCTGCAACTATTGATTCAACGCCTGATAGTGGCCGCCGGTGGCATGGAGCGGGTCGGGCAATACAGGATTCTGGTGGCCTTCAGTGGTGGCAAGGACAGCGCCTACACCGTGGCCCTGTTGCGCGCCGCCCAGTTGAGCATCGCCTGCCGGGCGCCCACCACCTTCAACCTGCGCATTGCCAACATGCGCCATGCGGGGATGACGTCGGCAGTGATGGACAACATCAACCGCTGTTACTCGGCGCTGTTCCTGCACGACGACCCTCGGGTCGAGTTGCTGGTGGTGGATCACCGCTACGTGCAGGCCTTCGAGCCCGACTTGCCATTCTCCACGGCCGGGCGCGAGCAGAACCGCTCCGACATGCTGCTGGGCGGGCACCTGACCGCAGGGGACGCCCGCACCACCTTCTGCAACAGCTGCTATCTGGGCATGACCGAGTTCCTCGGCCGTGCAGCCTGTTGGGGCGAGGGTGTGGACGCGGTGCTCAGCGGGGATTCGCTCAAGGAGCAGAAGCAGTACGCCACCTGGATCATGCGTCTGGCGCGGCAGAACGGCCAGAAGGTCGAGCACTGGCACAAGCTCGGCTTCAGCACGGCCCTGAGCACCATCGACAGCGTCGGCCAGGCCTATTACCACGAGCTGTATGGCGAAGAGGCCGAGCCGCCTGCATTTACCCCGCGGTTGCCGGTGTATCCGGGCCGGCCCGTGACTCCGGCGTTCCTGACGGTGGCCGACCTGATCGGTTTCAGGGTCGAGGATCACTGGCCATTGCTGACGGATTTCCTGGGGTTCCGTTTCGACGATCTGGCCTTCAGTTTCAGTGAGTCGGATTGCGCGAACCCGCTGCTGATGGCTCACATGCGCGGGCTCAAGGCGCAATTCGTCCAGGGGCGTGAATACGCCGACGGCATCAAGGAATACCTGGAACTGGCGGCGGGCATGATGCGGCGCAAAGGCATGCCGCGACGCCTGATCGAACAGGCCATGGCGGCCTACGACAGCCCCGATAAATTGCTGGAACGGCGCGAGCTGGCGGCCGGGTACGGCTTCGAGGCGTTCGGCCTGAACGAGGCGCAACTGGTCTGCCTGATGTTCGCGCCCTTCGTGGATTGCGGCGCGCAACTGGAAGCGTTTCTGCGCCGTTGTCATCCCGGCATGCTGGTGGCGCTGGGCGATCTGCACAAGGTGCTGTCCGGCGACGTGGCTTCGGATCAGGTGGTCCAGTGGCTGGTGGATGTCAGCGGCCTGACGCTCAAGGGCCTGCAGAGTCTCTACGCCAAACGGCGCGTGGACTTCTGCGACGACAGTTCGATCATTGCCCGAGTCCGCGCCAGCGACCCCGACAAGGGCCACGTCACGACGATCGACCAGGAAACCGGCGAGACGGTCTCGGAACTGATCTCCGGTCGCTGACCATTGTGCCCGTAATGCCGTTGCGCCGGGCTCCGGCGGCCGCACCACGGGCGATTTCTCTCAACGACCCTGCGCCTTGCGCATGGATGGGGTGTGCCTGATGAATAACAACAAGACCGATTTTGCCTACCAGGTGGTGTACCGCTACCTGTCTCGCCTGACCAATGAACTGCCCCAGGGACCGGCAGTCAAGCTGCCTTCGCTGCGCCTGCTGGCCCGGCGTTTGCGGGTGTCCATTTCCACCGTGCAGAACGCCTACTCATTACTGGAAAAGGAAGGCCGTATCTGCTCGGTGCCCAAATCCGGCTATTACGCCTTGCCCCAGCCCTGTAACGACATCCTGTGCGAGGGCGACGCACCGCTGGAGCGTTACCAGGCCAGCACCCGGCGCGGCGACATGTTCGTCTTCGGCGCTGACGAGCCCACCTTGCTGCAGTCGCTGGACGGCGCCTTGCTCACCCTGGAACGCGAGCTGGTGCGTCACTATCCCTGCCAGCCTGACCCGCGTTTCCAGCCGTTTGGCGACATCGAACTGCGTACGGCACTGGCCGCGCACTACACCTCGTCCACCGAGAACTGCTGGCACCCGGACAACGTGTTCGTCGGCCCGGACAAGACCGGCGTGCTGAAGACCGTGCTCAAGGCGTTGCAACTGCGTGACTGCGCCGTGCTGGTGGAATCGCCGTGCAGCTGGAGCCTGTTGCGCACCTTGCAATCCTTTGGCATTCGCGTGGTGGAGTGGTGCACCGAGGCCGGCGATGAGACCGATGTCCAGGAACTCCATGGCCTGCTCAAGCGTGGCGAGATCAAGATGGCGATCCTGTCTTCGCGCATGCAGCCGATTCGCGGCAGGGTCAGGGCGCTTGAGCAGCGTCAGCGGCTGGCTGAGGTGTTGAATCGCAGCGGGGTCTGGGTGCTGGAGAACGACACCCACGGCGGACTGTGCTTCGTGGAGCACTCGCAACCCTTGCGCGACCTGATCGACCCCAGGCGTCTGCTGATTCTGGGGGCGTTCGACAAGAGCATCGGTCTGGAAGCGCCGTTCGGTTATCTGCTGAGTCGGCATTCCAGTGCGCTGTGGCACCAGCAGATGCTGCTGCGCTCGTTTCGCCTGCCGCCGATTCGGCAGAAGGCTATCGCGCGGCTGTATGGCTCGGGGCAGGTGGACCGGCATCTGCACTGGCTGCGCAAGAGCCTGGAGGAGCGGATGGCGCAGTTGGGCGGCCTGGTCGAGCAGTACCTGGGCGAGGAGGTGCGTTTCGAACAGCCTCAGGGCGGGGCCACGCTGTGGCTGGAGAGCGTGCACCGGGTGGAGATGGCGCGGGTGTTCGAGCGGTTGCTGGAACAGCGTATCGTGATCGCGCCGGGAGAGTTGTTCAGCGTGCGCGGCTTGCACCAGCAGAGCCTGTGCCTGAGCGGCGCGGCGGACTGGAGCCAGAACATCGAGTCGATGCTGGTGATCATCAGAAACGCCCTGGTGCAGGAGCGGGTGTAGCCGGATGTTGCGTTGACCTGCCCGTAGCAGTCCGGCTTGCCGGCGTCGGCGTCCTCAAGATCTCCCCCGCGGGCAAGCCCGGCTGCTACAGGTGTGATGTATGTACGCGATATCGGGGCAAACCTTGAACCCGTAGCAGCACGGCTTGCCGGCGGGAGCGGCGGTGAGATCACCGAGACAGCCAGATCAGACTCGAACAGATACCCACCACCGATCCATTTCCATTTGCCATCGGCGCCGCAGATCGGTTAACTGTACGTTCGTCCAGTGTCAGCCCAACGGCCCGAATCCGCGTGACTTCCATCGCCACCATCCTTCCCCAACCTGCGGCCGCTGCGGGCTACACGATCGGTGTGCGCGGCATGTGCGAGTTTACCGCCAAGGCCGGGGACCTGGACCTGCGTTTCACACCATCGCCCACGGCGCTTGAGGGCATCGCCGGGCATCGCACCGTGGCCAGCAGGCGCTCAGCGGATTACCAGACCGAAGTGGCGCTCTCCGGCACCTTCCACGAACTGAGCGTGCGGGGCAGGGCAGACGGCTACGACCCCAGCCTCAACCAGCTCGAAGAAGTGAAGACCTACCGCGGCGAGCTCGACGCCATGCCGGATAACCACCGGCAACTGCACTGGGCCCAGGCCAAGGTCTACGGCTGGCTGCTCTGCCAGCAGCTGCAACTGCCCGAGATCAACCTCGCGCTGGTTTACTTCAACGTCGTCAGCGAACAGGAAACCCTGATTCGCGAGCGCCATACGGCTGAACAACTGCATGCCTTCTTCAACCAACAGTGCGGCATTTTCCTGGACTGGGCGCGCCAGGAAATCGCCTACGTCCAGAACCGCAATACCCAACTCACCGGCCTGAAATTTCCCCACGCCGACTTTCGCAGTGGCCAGCGCGTGCTGGCCGAGTCGGTGTACAAGGCGGTCAGCACCGGCCGCTGCCTGATGGCCCAGGCGCCTACCGGCATTGGCAAGACCATCGGCACCGTGTTCCCGATGCTCAAGGCGATGCCAGGGCAGAAGCTGGACAAGCTGTTCTTCCTCACCGCCAAGACCCCTGGCCGCAAACTGGCGCTGGATGCCCTAGGCGTGCTGGGCCAAAGTGCCCCGCAGCTCAAACTGCGGGTGTTGGAGCTGGTGGCGCGTGACAAAGCCTGCGAATACCCCACCAACGCATGCAACGGCGATTCATGCCCGCTGGCCAAAGGCTTCTACGACCGTCTGCCCGCAGCGCGCCAGGAAGCGGCGCAACAGGGCTGGCTCGACCAGGCCGGCATGCGGGACGTCGCCCTGCGCCACGATATCTGCCCGTACTACCTGAGCCAGGAAATGGCCCGCTGGTGCGACGTGGTGATCGCCGACTACAACTATTACTTCGACCTGAACGCCTTGCTGTTCGGGTTGTGCCAGTTCAACCAGTGGCAGGTGGCGGTACTGGTGGACGAGGCGCACAACATGGTCGAGCGCGCCCGGCAGATGTACAGCGCAAGCCTTGACCAGTACAACCTCGACCTGCTGCGCAAGACCGCGCCTGAGCCTTTGAAGAAGTCGCTGAACCGGCTCAACCGCGACTGGAATGCCTTGCACAAGGAGCAGATCGCGCCGTATCAGGCCTATCCGGGAACGCCGGCTAAATTCATCGCCAGCCTCAACCTGTGTGTCGCGGCCTTCGGCGACTATTTCAACGACCACCCCCAGGCCGCCAATGGCGAGCTGCAAGGCTTCTACTTCGAGGCGATCCAGTTCGGGCGCATCGCCGAGCTGTTCGATGAGCACTTCCTGTTCGACATCAGCAAGCGTGAACTGGGCAGCAAGCGTGCCTTGTCCCGGCTGACGTTGCGCAACGTGGTGCCGGCCGGTTTCGTGCGGCCACGGCTGACGGCGGCGCGCAGCACGGTGCTGTTTTCCGCGACACTCAACCCCCGGCATTTCTACCGGGACCTGCTGGGTTTGCCCGACACCACGGCCTGGGTCGACGTCGATTCGCCGTTTCAGCGCTCGCAACTCCAGGTGCAGATCGCCAGCCACGTATCCACCCGTTTCAACCATAGGCAGGCGTCACTGGCGCCCATCGTCGAACTGCTGGCCGGGCAGTTTCAGGCGCGGCCGGGCAACTACCTGGCGTTTTTCAGCAGCTTCGATTACCTGCAACAGGTGGCGCAACTGCTGGCCGACAGCCACCCGCAGATCCCGATGTGGCAGCAATCGCGGGGGATGGCCGAGGCTGATCGCCAGGCGTTTCTGGAGCGCTTCACCCCCGAAAGCCAGGGTATCGGCTTTGCCGTGCTGGGCGGGGCGTTCGGCGAGGGCATCGACTTGCCCGGCGCGCGGCTGATCGGCGCATTCATCGCGACCTTGGGCCTGGCGCAGGTCAATCCGGTCAATGAGCAACTGAAACAGCGCATGGGCCTGTTGTTCGGCGCCGGATACGACTACACCTATCTCTACCCTGGCATGCAGAAGGTGGTGCAGGCCGCCGGCAGGGTGATCCGCGGCACGGAGGATCGGGGCGTGGTGGTGCTGATCGATGATCGCTTCGCCGAACACAGGATTCAGCAATTGTTGCCCGCATGGTGGCAAATCTGAATCACAGCTGCTATTTGTCTCAAGGGTTTACGGATCAATACCCGAGCACGACGGTCCAAGTGCCAGTAAACTGCCGCGCCGCAGGCCTTTTTCCTGTTTCGCCGACGCTAATTTCTTTTTTCATCCACGGAGGTTTCGCATGAGTATCAGTCCATTCGCAGGCAAACTGGCGCCTGCAGAATTGCTGGTCGATCTTCCTCGTCTGGTCACGGCGTACTACACCGGGCAACCTGACGCCTCGGTCGCCACCCAGAAGGTTTCCTTTGGCACCTCCGGCCATCGCGGCAGCTCGTTCGACCTGAGCTTCAACGAGTGGCACGTCCTGGCCATCAGCCAGGCGATCTGCCTGTACCGTCAGGCCAATGGCATCGACGGCCCGCTGTTCCTGGGCGCCGATACCCACGCGCTGTCCACTCCGGCTGCGGCGTCGGCGCTGGAAGTGCTGGCGGCCAATGGCGTCAACGTGATGATTTCCGAAGGCGATGAGTACACCCCGACGCCGGCGGTGTCCCACGCCATCATCTGCTACAACAAGGGCCGCACCTCGGGCCTGGCCGACGGCATCGTCATCACGCCGTCCCACAACCCGCCGGAAAGCGGCGGCTTCAAGTACAACCCGCCCAATGGCGGCCCGGCCGATTCGCACATCACCAAGTGGATCGAGACCAAGGCCAACGAACTGCTCGCCGAGAAGATCGTCGGCGTGACCCGCATGAGCCATGAAAAAGCCCTGCGCGCCGACACCACCCATCGCCATGACTACCTCAACACCTACGTCGCCGACCTCAAGAACGTCATCGACATGGACGCCATCCGTGGCGCCAGCCTGCGTCTGGGCGTGGACCCTTTGGGCGGCGCGGGCGTGCGCTACTGGTCGGCCATCGGTGAGCACTACGGCCTGAACCTGGACGTGGTGAACAAGCACGTCGATCCGACCTTCCGCTTCATGAGCGTGGACTGGGACGGCAAGATCCGCATGGACCCATCGTCCAACTTCGCCATGCAGGGCCTGATCGGCCTCAAGGACCGCTTCCAGGTAGCCTTCGCCTGCGACCCGGACCACGACCGCCACGGCATCGTGACCCCGACCGGTGGCTTGCTGGCACCGAACAATTATTTGGCGGTGTCCATCGACTACCTGTTTCAGAACCGCCCGCAGTGGCGCGCCGATGCGGCCGTGGGCAAGACCGTGGTCAGCAGCGGCATGATCGACCGCGTCACCCAGCGTCTGGGCCGTCGCCTGTATGAAGTGCCGGTGGGTTTCAAGTTCTTCGCCGAGGGCCTGTTCGAAGGTTCGCTGGGCTTTGGTGGCGAGGAGAGCGCCGGTGCGTCGTTCCTGCGTCGCGACGGCACAGTCTGGACCACCGACAAGGACGGCCTGATCCCGGCCCTGTTGGCGGCGGAAATCCGTGCGCGCAAGGGGCGTGACCCGAGCGAGATGTACAAGGCGCTGACCGACGAGCTGGGCGAACCGGTTTCGACCCGCGTCGAGGCCAAGGCCAACTTCGAGCAGAAGGCGCTGTTGAGCAAGCTGTCGCCGGAGCAGGTGACGTCCACGGAACTGGCGGGCGAGAAGATCACCGGCATCCTGAGCAAGGCGCCGGGCAACGACCAGGCCATTGGCGGGTTGAAGGTCATGACCGAAAACGGCTGGTTCGCGGCGCGTCCTTCGGGCACCGAAGACATCTACAAGATCTACGCCGAAAGCTTCAAGGGCGAAGAGCACCTCAAGCGCCTGGTGGCTGAAGCGCAGGTGTTGGTGGATGCGGCGATTGCCCCGAAGTAAGCGTTCGGGCGACTGACGCCTTCGTGAGCAAGCTCACTCCCACAGGTTCTATGGGGTGTCAGTGATCGCTTGAATCCACCGACTGTAGGAGCGCGCTTGCCCGCGATGGGTTGTTCCAGACGCCTCAAAGGTGACTGACCTGACGCGATCGCAGGCAAGCTCACTCCCACAGGTTCGATGGGGTGTCAGTGATCGCTTGAGTCACCCGACTGTAGGAGCGCGCTTGCCCGCGATGGGTTGTTCCAGACGCCTCAAAGGTGGCTGACCTGACGCGATCGCGGGCAAGCGCGCTCCTACAGGATCGCAGGTTGTTCGAACGCCCTGCGCACCTGTGGGAGCGAGCTTGCTCGCGAAGGCCGTTATGTGGCTTGCAACCGCACACGCAAAAAAAAGCCCCGACGCTCACACGTCGGGGCTTTTTCATTGCTGCTCGATCACGCCACGTCCACCAGCACGATCTCGCTGTCTTCGATGGCCGTCACGCGCAGCACACGCTCGTCTTCGACTGCCACACCGTCGCGGGCCCTGGCTTGCAGGCCGTTGACTTCGATGGCGCCAGTGGCCGGCACCAGGTAGGCGCGGCGACCTGCGTCCAGCACGTACTCGGCCGATTCACCGGCTTTCAGGTTGGCGGCAACCAGTCGGGCATTGGCGCGAATGCGCAGCTCGATGTCATCGTCAGCCTTGCCGCTGGCCAGGGTCACGAAACCTTCGCGGTTGGCTTTCGGAAACGGCTTGGCACCCCAGGAAGGTGGCGCACCGACTTCGTCCGGCATGATCCAGATCTGGAAGATCTTGGTATCGGTCGCTTCCAGGTTGTACTCGCTGTGGGCCACGCCGGTGCCAGCGCTCATCACTTGCACGTCTCCGGCTTCGGTACGGCCTTCGTTGCCCAGGCTGTCCTTGTGGGTAATCGCGCCTTCACGAACGTAGGTGATGATTTCCATGTCGCGGTGCGGATGGCGTGGGAAGCCGGTGCCGGCCTGGATCACGTCGTCGTTCCATACCCGCAACTGGCCCCAGCTCATGCGGCTTGGGTCGTAATAGTTGGCGAACGAGAAATGGTGATGCGCGTTCAGCCAGCCATGGTCGGCACCGCCGAGGGATTTGAAAGGTCGAAGTTGCAGCATGATCAGTTCCTCCGTAGCAGGGCCGGACCGTTTATCGCGGCGCCGCTGGTTAGTCGATGGAGTAATCATCCAACAATCTATTATCGATAAAAAGCGTAAGTTTTGCGTTATTATGATCGAAATATTAGATGCTTTTGTTGGGCTTATTCTGCCGTATTACCTGCACTTGATCGGCTAAGCCCATGAGCACAAAGCATTTCGCTGGAGCTTGGCGGCGAATGGGGCGACCATAGGCACCTTTACATCAACACTGATATCCGGAGCCTGCGTGCCGCACGATTTTTCCGCCAAGCCATCTCCCGATCTTCCACCTGATCTCACGCCTCCCGAGCGCCTGCCGTTCTTCAAACGCCTGCTGGCGCGCATGATCAGTAGCAGCCTTTTGCGCCTGCAGGCACAGCACGTGCCGTCCTGGCATCAGGGCCACGCCGATGGCTACCTCAACGGCCACGCCGAAGGCATGGACGAAGGCTATGCCGAGGGCCGCATGGACGGCATCGAGGAAGGGCGCCGGGTGCTGGTGATTCGTGACACGCGCCCTCAGGAACACCGTGGACCCAAGGTTGACGAGCACCTGTTCGATGACTGGCGCCTGCCGTTGACCAACGAGTTGAAGAAGCGCATCAAGGCCGACGTCGCCGAAAAACTCCCGCCCCACGCGCAGCCGACCACTGCGCAATGGAAAATGATTTTCAGCGACACGCCGTCCACCTACGTGATCGCAGGCGCGGGGGCGGGCAAGTCCACCTCGCTGGTACTGCGGGTGCTGCTGCTCAACCACTATCTGGGTTTCGAGCTGGACTCCATGACCGTGGTGACATTCACCCGCGAGTCACGCAAGGACTTCATCAACAAACTGATCGAGATCATGGGCCTTTGGGGCCATGACCTGACCCAACGCCAGGCCCGCGAAGTGGTGCGCACCTTCCACTCGCGCATTCTGCCGCTGGTCCGCAGTCTGCCGGGCTTCGAGCAATTGCAGGCGTTCGAGAACCTCAGCAGCCAGGGCGCCGACCTGTTCGGCAACCCGCTGTTGAACGATGGCGCCGACAGCAACCCGTTCGACCTGCGCATCAACGACGCCCAGCGTCAGCAGATGAACCTGTGTTACCGCGACCTGTACGCCAGCAATCAGCGTTTCCGCGAAGTGATGGCGCCGCTGTATCGGCATTCGTTGCAGCTCAAGGAACTGGACCGCGACCACCCCGACGTGCAGAAACGCATCACCGTAATGGGCCTGTCGTCCAAGCGTGACGAAGAACTGTGCGACGTGATCGAGGACCTGTGGATCCGCAAGGGTGCCTGGCCGATCCAGGGCGTGGAGCCGATGCGCCAGACGGTCGAGGTCAGCGGCCTGACGTTCCATGTCCACGGTTACGCCGCCGAACTGGACGCCTGGATTGTCCTGGGTTTCGACCCCAGCGAAGACCAGCACCTGCGCCGCCCGGACGCCAAGCTGCCGGTGTGGGCCGAGTGGGTCATCAAGCGCACGCTGTTCCAGGCGTTCTGCCGCAAGCCGGTGATCTGGCTGGAAAACTACGAGGCTTCCCGGGGCATGATGCAGTCGTTGTCGGGTGCCGCGGTGGCGGGGCCGGGCTTCGACTACAAGGTCAAGGGCGAGCTGAGCGCCGCGCCGTTGCTCGATTGCTTCGTCGCGGCCGCAGGTTTCATCGAGAACCTGGGCCTGGACGTGCCGGACGCGGTGGCGCAGATGAGCTTTTCCGATCAGGACCCGGACCGCTTCTTCTTCGAAGCCTTGAGCCTGTTCTGGAAAGCTTTCGAGGATCACTTGCTGGCCCAGACACCGCCGATCATGACCTACAACCGCATGTTCTCCCTGTTTGGGGAGAACTCGCCGGAGAACCTCAAGCTGGTCAGCGACGAGGGATTGCGCCCGCTGTCGCACCTGATGATCGACGAATTTCAGGACGTCTCGCCGCAGATCGTTTCCTGGATTCGCGCCAGCCTGCGGGAAGTGCGCAGCCGCGGTGCCTCGCTACACGTCGGGCGTGGCGCCCAGCGCTCGTCGCTGTTGTGCGTGGGCGATGACTGGCAGTCGATCTACGGCTGGCGCGGCAGTTCGCCGAAGTTCTTCATGGAGTTCCCCAAGGAGTTCTCGTCGCCGTCGACCACCAAGGTCATGCTCAGCGACAACTTCCGCAGCCACCAGCACATCATCGACGCCGCCGAGCACATCGTGCGCGCGGCGCCTGCGATCAGCGGCAAAAAGGCCCGGGCCAGTGGGCCGGTGCAGGAGTTGCTGCCGGTCACGGTGCTCGACCGCGACGACGATCGCCTGGTGGCCAGCCTGATCGAGCATTACAACGCCGGAGATTCGGTGCTGCTGCTGTACCGCAAGGGCAGCGAGCGCAGCAAATTGCCCGAGGCGCTGACCGCGCTGGTCGATGCCGACTACGCGCTGCCGCCCCACGAGCGCCGGCTCAAGCAGCTGACCTACCACAGCTCCAAGGGCCTGCAGGCCGATGCGGTGTTCCTGCTCGGCGATTGCCAGCACCTGACCCAGTCGCCGTACAAGAATCAGGTCTATCCGTTGGCGGAGCTGGGCAAGGAGGGCGATCTGGAGGCGTTCGATAACGCGCAGAAAGATGAAGTCCTGCGCCTGGCCTACGTCGCGATCACCCGCGCGGTGCGCCATTGCTACTGGTTCATCGACGCGGCGGGCAATGATGAGGCGGCTGTGCCGAGGGCGTCAGCGAGGATCGCTTCCGATAAGCCATTTTTCGAAGATCGGCGTGGCGGGATGACTGCCGAAACATAATTTCCACGGCCATCGATACCTTCTGTAGGAGTGAGCTTGTTCGCGATGGCGTCGGACCAGCCAACTCTGTGCTGACTGTGATGCCAAATCGCGAGCAAGCTCACTCCTACAGGGACGTGGCAGTGGGTCGAGATCGGGTGTCACGCCCGCTGCAGATACTCGATACGGCTGGGGGCGAACGTCTCCAGTTCCAGCTCGATGGCTTCGATAATGCGTTCCACGTCCATCGCGTTCATCACCGTCGCGCACGGGATGCCGGCAATGGCGATCACCGTTTCACCGCTGGCACGGTCGAACAGGCGCGCGACCATGCTGCTGGGTGCATCCATGTTGGCTTCAAAGCCCACAGGATGAAAATGCCAGCGCATCAGCTGGCAGGCGTTGGGGAACGTGACTTTATTCATGGGACCCACCTCGTTCAATCGAGCAATTGTGTAGCTCCGCAGGGCAGGAAAACGGTTGTGTCAGGCCAGGTTCGAGCAACGGCGCAATGCTTGAGCCAGAGCTCCGCACTACCTGTTATGTCTTTCACGTTGGTCGATAAGTGGACGCGCCAGATAAAGGTAGCACCGAGTTCTGACAGTAGTGAGAAAAAAATCCTACAGACCATAAAAATTACAGATTTTTGACGTGGGTCATATTCCTTTATATCCGTGCGCGCACGATTCTGATGCGCAATCGTTATTTAAAACTAAGGCACTGGGCCACTACTTCTGCGACAAGCCAGCCCGTTAAATGCCCATCTTCTGTTTTACGCTGTAACGCTCGCTTAACACGCAAACGTTTTGCGTTGAAGTATTGGATCCACTAAAGCGCGTGTTTAAAAAAAGTATTAAAGCGCACTGAATTTATCGACAAAGCCGGCCGATATCAGAGAAGGCATTGGTGGGTGCGTTAGTCGCATTTATCCGATGAGCCGGATCTTTCACGAGAGTACTTCCATGTCGATACGAAACATGAACATCGCGCCACGCGCATTCCTGGGGTTTGCGTTCATCGCCGTACTGGTGATCGGACTCGGCTTTTTCTCCGTCAACCGCATGGCGCTGATTCGCCAGGCGACCACCGACATGGAAACCAACCAGCTGCCCAGTGTCGGCTACCTGGGCGGGATGCTGGAAAACAGCCTGCGCCTGCGCATCACCTCGTTCCGCACGCTGGTCAACCGCGATCCTGCGGCGCTGCGTGAAACCGACGCGCGCATCGCCGAGCTGATCGGCAAGTTGCAGGAAGCCAAGAAGAATTACGCGGCACTTCCTGCCGAAGGCGAGGAACTGGTGGTTTATCACCAGTTCGAAGCGACCCTGGCGACCTTTCTCGATGTACAGGCTCAAGTGCTGGAGTTATCACGCCAGGACAAGGCTGAAGAAATGCGCAACTTGATCAATACGCGGATGAAAGATGCCACGGATTTGATGGGGGTGCAGATCAACCAGCTCATCACTATCAACAAGGCCGGTGCCCGGGAAGCGGCGGTTATTTCAAAAGAGCAATATGACAATGCCAATATCGGCATCATCGTGGTGTCGGTTATTGCGGTCTTCTTGACGGTGATACTGGCCTGGCTGCTGACCAAAAGTATCGTCAACCCGCTGAATAGAGCGGTTCGTGTAGCCGAAGAAATTGCCGGGGGCGATCTCACCAAGCCAATCGAGATCGATGGCAAGGATGAAGCCACGCAGTTGTTGCGCTCGTTGTCGACCATGCAGCAGAACCTGCGCAAGACCATCGAGCTGATTGCAGGGTCTGCCACTCAACTGGCATCGGCGGCGGAAGAGCTCAGCGCCGTGACCGAGGAATCGTCCCGCGGCCTGCAACAACAGAACAACGAAATCGAACAGGCGGCCACGGCGGTCAACGAGATGACTGCAGCGGTGGAGGAGGTGGCGCGCAACGCGGTGTCCACTTCCGAAGCGTCGCAGGAGTCCAACCAGACGGCGCGTCAGGGGCGTGATCGGGTGGTCGAGACGGTGCGCTCGATTCAGGACATGACCCAGCAGATCCAGGCCACCACCGGGTTGGTGGAAGGTCTCGCCGAGCAGGGTCGTGACATCGGCAAGGTGCTGGACGTGATTCGTTCGATTGCCGAACAGACCAACCTGCTGGCCCTCAACGCCGCCATCGAGGCGGCGCGGGCGGGCGAGGCAGGGCGCGGGTTTGCCGTGGTGGCCGATGAGGTACGGGCGCTGGCACACCGCACGGCCCAGTCGACCACGGAAATCGAGCAGATGGTAGCGGGGATCCAGACGCGCACAGGCGATGCCGTGGAATCGATGTCGCGCAACACCGACAGCACTCGCAGCACGTTGAGCCTGGCGAGTTCAGCCGGCGATGCGCTGGAACTCATTACCGAAGCCATCTCGCGCATCAACGAACGCAACCTGGTGATCGCCAGCGCGTCGGAAGAGCAGGCTCAGGTTTCACGCGAAGTGGATCGTAACCTGATCAACATCCGTGACCTGGCCGCGCAATCAGCGGCAGGGGCGAACCAGACCAGCGCCGCCAGCCACGAGTTGTCGCGTCTGGCGGTGGACCTGAAAGCGATGGTGACGCGGTTCAAGATCTGATTGAACCAGCCCGGCCGGGCTGCTACGGGGCCGGGGTGAAACAACAATTGCCCGAACACCCCGGCGCGTAGGAGCGCGCTTGCCCGCGAATGCGATATGTCTGCGACCTTGTGGGTGGCAGGCACGACGCCATCGCGGGCAAGCGCGCTCCTACAGGTCGTTGAACTTCAGATTTCGGGGTTTACCAGATTCGGCGGCCGCTCGCCGGCCAGTGCCGCCAGCAGATTGTCCACCGCACAACGCGCCATCGCCTCGCGGGTTTCGAAGGTCGCCGAACCCATGTGCGGGGTGGCGACCACGTTGTCCAGCGCCAGTAATGGCGAGTCCTGAGCCAGCGGCTCCTGCTCGAAAACATCCAGCCCGGCCGCGCGGATCTGCTTGTTGCGCAGGGCTTCGATCAGCGCCTTCTCGTCCACCACCTTGCCCCGGGCGATGTTGATGAAGATCGTCTCGGGGCGCATCAGCGCGAACTGAGCGGCACCGATCAGGCCCTCGGTGTCTGCCGTCAGGGGCAGGGTCAGGCAGACGAAATCCGCTTCCTTGAGCAGGTCCTCAAGGCTGCGGTACTGCGCGCCGAATCGTGCCTCTACCGCCGGCTTGCGCGAGTGACTGTGATAGAGCACCGGCATGCCGAACCCCAGGTTGCCCCGTTGCGCCAGCGCTTCGCCAATCCGGCCCATGCCGATGATGCCCAGCTTCTTGCCGTGCACATCGCTGCCGAAGTGCCGGGGACCGATGTTCTGTCTCCACTGGCCGTCGCGCACCATGTTCGCCAGTTCCACCACGCGCCGGGCGCTGGCCATGATCAGCGCAAAGCCTGTGTCTGCTGTAGTTTCGGTCAGCACATCCGGGGTGTTGGTGAGCTGGACCCCGCGCCGGGTCAGGTCCTGGAGGTCGTAGTTGTCCACGCCTACGGAAACGCTGGAGATAACTTTCAGCTTGGGCGCAAGGTCCAGCAGCGGCCCGTCTATCTTCAGGCTCGCGCCGAGCAATCCGTCCGCCTGGGGCAGCGCATCACGCAGGCGCGCCAGCCCGCCGGGGCTTTTGACATCTTCGATCAGCGTGACCTGCGCGTGATCCTCCAGGCGCTGCATCAGCGGCGCCGAGAGGGACTTGTAGAGAACGACGTGTGGTTTCATGCAAAGGTTTCCAGATCAGGGGTGCGCAGGGCTGCGACGAACACTGGGCTCATCGCGCAGGGGCTTTGCGGCGGCGTCCGGCTTGAGCATGAGCGTCAGCACAACCGAGACCAGCAACGCGCCGCTCATGAACAGGTACGAGGCACTCAGGGTGCCAGTGGCGCCGTTGAGGTAACCCACCAGGTAGGAACCGGCGAACGAGCCCAGCGCGCCGAGGCTGTTGACCAGCGCCATGGCGCCGCCTGCGACGTTGGCCGGCAGGATTTCCGGGACGATGGCGAAGAACGGCCCGTAAGGCGCGTACATGCAGGCGCCGGCGATCACCAGCAGCGAGTACGACCACCAGAAATGCTCGGTGCCCAGGGCGTATGAGCCGTAGAACGCGAACGCGGCCAACAGCAGCGGCGGCCAGACGAACAGTTTGCGTTTCTGCAGTTTGTCCGACGCCCAGGACACCACGACCATGCCGATCACTGCGGCAAGGTACGGCAGCGCCGACAGCCAGCCGGCCTCCACCATGTCCATCTGCATGCCTTTCTTGATGATGGTCGGCAGCCACAGGACGAAGCCGTAGACGCCGATGCTCCAGCAGAAATACTGCGCGGCCAGCAGCAACACTTTCGGCGAGCGGAAAGCCTCGGCGTAGTTCTTCACCGGCTTGATGCCCACTTGCTCGGCGTCCAGGCGCGCTTGCAGTTCGGTCTTCTCGTCAGCGGTCAGCCATTTGGCCTGGGCCGGACGCTCGTCCACCAGGCGCCACCAGATGAAGGCCCAGATCACTGCAGGCAGACCTTCGACGATGAACATCCAGCGCCAGCTGAAATGCGCCACCAGATAGCCGGACACCACCGACATCCAGAGCATGGTCACCGGGTTGCCGAGGATCAGCACGGTATTGGCCCGCGAGCGTTCGGCCTTGGTGAACCAGTAGCACAGGTACACCAGCATGGCCGGCATGACCGCCGCTTCGACCACGCCGAGCATGAAGCGGATGGCGATCAGCATGTAGGCGTTGGAGACGATGCCGGTCAGGGTGGCCAGGCTGCCCCACAGGATCAGGCTGACGAAGATCAGCTTCTTGACGCTCTTTTTCTGCGCGTAGATCGCGCCGGGCACCTGAAAGAAGAAGTAGCCCAGGAAGAACAGCGCACCCAGCAACGACGACATGCCAGGGGTGATGTGCAGGTCTTCGGCCATCCCGGAGGCGGCGGCGAAGCCGTAGTTGGCGCGGTCAAGGTAGGCGAGGCTGTAGGTGATGAAGACGATAGGCATGATGAGCAGCCAGCGACGTTTGAGGCCGGCGTGCTTCACGGTGTCGAGTAGCTTTTCCATGTTGGGCTCCCTGAGCATGTTGTTTTTGTCGCAGCAGGTGATTGAACAGAGTCGTTGCAAGGCATGTGAATTCAGGCGGTTTGTCGTCGCGGATCTTTACGGGTTTCGGCCGTTTGCAGCGCCACGCGGGTCGGCAGGCCTTCCATGTCGCCGCGGCTCTGGACCGCCTGGCTGCCGATCCAGTTGCCACGGGCGGTGGCCTGGGCGAAGTCGAGGTTTTCCAGCAGGGCGCTGATGACGCCCACCGCAAAGCCGTCGCCTGCGCCCACGGTGTCTACGACCTTGGCCACCGGCACGCCGGGCACGAAGGCTTCGTTCAACTGGGTGCGGTAGTACGCGCCCTTGGCGCCGAGCTTGATGACCACCGCTTCCACGCCCATGTCCAGATAGAACCGGGCGATCTCGGACGGGGTGTCGAAACCTGTGAGCAGTTCGCCCTCGGCCAGGCCTGGCATCACCCAATGGGCCAGGCCCGCCAGGCGGTTGACTTCGCGGATCATGGTCGCCTGATCCGGCCACAGCGAGGGGCGCAGGTTGGGATCGAAGGACACGCTGCGCCCGGCATCGCGCATTTGCGTCATCAACACGTGGGACAGCTCGCGGCAGGTGGGCGAGAGCGCCGCCGGAATCCCGGTGGCGTGCAAGTGACGGGCCTTGAGCAGGTCAGGGACGATATCATTCACCGACAAGTGGCTGGCCGCCGAGCCACGGCGGAAGTACTCGACCACGGGGTCGGCGCCTTCAAGCTCAAGGGATTTGAACTGGAAACCGGTCGGATGCGCCGGGTCCACCGTCACATGGCGGCAGTCGACGCCTTCCTGTTCCAGGCTCTGGGTGACGAAACGGCCCATCGAATCGTTGCCGACCCGGCTGAGCCAGGCGACGTTGAAACCCAGCCGGGACAGGCCGATGGCGACGTTGCTGTCGGCGCCGGCAATGCGCTTCTCATAGTGGCGGACCGCAGCCAGATCGCCGGACTGTTCGGCCACCAGCATGGTCATGGTTTCGCCGAAGGAAAGGATATCGATCTCAGGCATGGCTCAGCGCCTCCGGGGCATGTTGAAGCTGTGGCTGGCCGAGGCGGGCGAGGGCGTCGACCTGGGTGCGGGTGACGTCCAGCAGGTTTTCGCCCTGCAATGGGTATTCAACGGCGCGGGGCACACCGACCGGCATGTGCGCGAGCAACTGCTCCCACTGCTGCAGATCGGCCTCGCGGGGCGGTACGGCAATCAGCTTGCCGCTGGCATTGCGCGACACGGCCTTGCAATGCAGGTATTCGACATGGCGCCCTAGATGCTGTGCGGCCTCGCTTGGAGACTGCTCCTGCCACTTCCAGTTGCCGATATCGAAGGTCATGCCGATGGGCATTTGCAGGGCGTCGATCCGCGCGAAGAACTGCCTGAAGGGTTCGATGCGGCCGCCTTGGGGCGTCTGGTCGTTCTCCACCAGCAAATGCACATCGTAACGGGCCAGGCGCTCGGCCAGCGCCGCGACGTCACTGTCTTCGGTGAAATGCCCAAGGGAAACCTTGAGCCAGGCGGCGCCACAGGCAGTGGCCCGTTGCAGGGTGGTTTCCAGTTCAGGATCGTGCTGGTGTTGTCCTGCCAGCCACAGCTCCAGCGGCGCCGAGTACAGGCACTCAAGACCCTGGTCGCGAATGGCCTGGGCCAGCGTTGGTAGGTCTTCGCCCATCAGGAGTTCTTCACGCACCTCGATGCGCGTAACCCCTGCGGCCGCCAGCAGGGGGATGAAACTGGCCTGGCCGATCTGGCGAACGTAGTCGGCACCGTAGGCGCCCAGGCTGATGGCAACGGGGAATCGGTTCATTGTTATTGTCCTCTGAAACCGGTTTCATTTTTGTTCGAGCTGAGGTGCCCGAAGGAAGTTCTTCGAATCAGCAGGTTTGCGGACCTGCGGTCGTTAAAGGGAAACGCTCAGGGTCGCTGTCGTGTCGAGCCGCGCACGATCAGTTGCGCCGGAAAGTCATACAGACGCACGGGCTCCTGATCGCCACGCAGGCGATCGAGCAGGCATTGGAAGGCGGTGACGCCGATGTCGTGGGTCGGTTGGGCCAGCGAAGTGATGCCGCTGCCCACCAGCGGGTACCAGTCCAGTTCGTCGAGGGCGATCAGGCCGATGTCGTCGAACAGGCGGCAGCCCAGTTCGTGCAACTGGCGGGTGGTGGTCAGGGTGGCCACGCCGTTGGCGGTGAACAGCGCCTTGTGACCGTGGCTGCGCTGGGCGAGGAATTCGCGCAGTTGCTCGCGCAGATGCTCGCCGGTTTCCCGGACCTGGCCGCGCAAATTCGGACGCTGAGCGATCCCAGCCTTGAACGCATCGACTCGCTCGATGCGGGAACTGGTGCCGTCCTGGGGTTCGGTGACCATGAGGATGTCGCCGAAGCCCTGTTCCTGCAGGTGATCGAGGGCCTGGTTGACTGCCGCGACGTTGTTCAGCCCGACCAGATCGCTCTGCAACTGATCGACCTTGCGATCCACCAGCACCATCGGCAGTTCTTCGTGCAGCTCGCGCAGTTCGTCCAGGTGATGGCCGAGGGTGTTCACGATCAGGCCTTCGATGTTGTACGAACGCAGCGCGGCAAGGTGCAGGCGCTCCTGTTCGTCATCGCGGTCGGTGTTGCACACCACCAGGCTGTAGCCGTGCTTGCGGCAGGCGGTTTCGACGCCGTGCATCACGGCAATGGAGTAGGGGTTGCGGATGTCGGCCACCAGCATCCCGATCAGCCGCGTGCGCCCACGCTTGAGGCCACGGGCCATCTGGTTGGGGCGGTAACCGAGGGTGTCGATGGCCTGCTCGATGCGCTGGGCGATCGCCTGGGACAGCAACTGGCGGTCTTCGCCGATGAAGCGCGAGACGCTGGCCTTGGAGACGCCGGCCAGGTCAGCCACGTCATTCATGGTGACGCGCGAGCGCGTCGATGTCGGAATACTGTTCACGGCCTGACCCTTATTGGATTTATCAGCAGGCTTTCTTTCGCAGAGCGTGCGTTGCTCTGAAACCGGTTTCAGGAAACACCAAAGCGCGGGAATCGTCAACACAAGATCGGATGAAAGGTGGGCATCCCCATCACAAATCCCATGACCACATTGGCCCCCCGTAGCAGCACGGCTTGCCGGCGGGAGCGATCTTGAGGACGCCCCCGCCGGCAAGCCGTGCTGCTACGGGGTTCTGTGGTGAACCCAAATGCTGCGAGCACCCCTGCCTTGCAGGAGCGCGCTTGCCCGGGATTGCGACCTCGAAAACGCCCCCGCCGGCAAGCCATGCTGCTACGGGTTTTGTGGTGAACACCTGTTGCCATGGCCCGGCCATATCTGCATGCTGCAATTTCATTTGTGTTACAGGACCTTTCTGCGCATGCCTGCCGCCCGAGATGCCGATTCAGCCTCCCGCCGTTCGGCGACCGTCCTAAGCCTGTGCCTGCCCAGTGACGTCCTGTTGTACCTGCTGTTGCCGATGAACACCGATGCATTCGGTATCACCCTGGCCGAAGCGGGGATACTGCTGGCAGCCAACCGCCTGGTGCGGATTTTCGGCTACAGCTACGTGGTGCGGTTCTACGCAAGATTCGGCGACCGCCCGACCGTGATGCTGGCGGCCACGGTGTCGGCCCTGTGCGCGTTCGGCAATTCGTTCATCACCGGTTTCTGGTGGTTGCTGATCCTGCGCCTGGGCTGGGGCCTGACCTTTGGCGCGCTGAACCTCTCAACCCAGGCGCTGGCCACATCCGAGGCCGGTGGTGCGGCGCGCAGGTCCGGCACATCGCGGGCGATCATCGCCATAGGCCCGATGCTGGCCTTGCCCATCGGCGCCTTGATAAGCCTGCATTACGGCCCGCGAGTGATTTTCCTGATTCTGGCGTTCTTCTCCCTGGCGGCGATACTGGTTGCCAAAGGCCTGCCCAATATTCCCCATGCAATGCCCACCGCAGGAGGGCGCCGCTTCAAGGCGCCGGACAGCGTGGCGATCTGGTCCTTCATCGAAGGCGTGGCGCTGGACGGGCTGTTCATCTTCGGCCTGTCTTTGCAGGCGCAATCGGTATTGGGCGGCAACGCGGTGTTCATTGCCGGGGTGCTGCTGGCGCTGCGCTATGCCTCGGAAATGCTGCTCAGTCCCCTCGGCGGACGTGCGGCGGCCAGTTACGGCGCGGTGCGGATGCTGGTGGTGTTCTCCGCGCTGACCACGCTTGCGCTGACGGCCTTCGGCTTTCACTGGCTGATCCTCGGCGCAGGTGGGGTGCTGATCCTGCGGGCGTTGCAGTTGCCCCTGGTGACCACCCTCGTAGCCGAGCGCAATCCGGGTGCGGCTCGGGTGCAGGCGCTGGCAGGCAATGCGGTGTGGCGCGACATCGGTGCCGGAGTCGGGCCGCTGCTGGCCGGGATCCTGCTGCCTGTGGCATCGCCGGTGTGGGTGTACAGCCTGGCGGGCCTTGCGGTGGTGGTCAGCGCCCTGGTGTGCAGCCGCTACAAGCCTCGGCAATTGCCTGCATGAGGCGCGCGATACACATTCTCTTACATACCGTTGGGCCAAAAATCCGATAAATCAGGGGCTTGCATGCAACCTCTGAGGCTATTTGCCATCTGATGGTCATTCTTCATACGGACATAAAGCTTCGCTAGGCTGCATCTCGCTAGCTGATCGCCAGTTCACAGGGACGTTGCACAGGGCACACATGCCCCTCACGCATCATCAGAACTCCAGGCCGACATGACCTTTTTCAAATCCTCCGTTCTCTCCCTGGCACGCCAGCGTTTTGCGTATTTCTTCCTGCCGATCATGCTGGTTTGCTCGGCAGTGTTCTGGTTCGTGGCAGGCAAGGGCGTGCACGCCGAACCCAAGAACGGCACCCAGACCCTGGTCTTCCTGCGCCACGCAGAAAAGCCGGCCATGGGCCTGGGGCAGCTCAACTGCCAGGGTTTGAACCGCGCCATCGACCTCTCCACGGTGCTGCCGAACACCTTCGGCAAGGCTGACTTCATCTTCGCCGCCAACCCCAGCCGCCACGTGGAAGAGGGTGAGGGCGATCACTCCTACAGCTACCTGCGACCCTTGATGACCGTCGGTCCGAGCGCCATCAAATTGGGCCTGCCAGTGAACATCGACTTCGCCGCCAACGACACCAGCGACCTGGCCGACGAGTTCATGCGCGACAAATACCACGACGCCACCATCTACACCGCCTGGTCCCATGGCTACCTGCCCGAGCTGATCAACAAGGTCGCCGAGGAAGCCTCCGGCAAACGCCTCAAGCTGGTCGACGACTGGACCGGCGATGACTTCGACTCCGTGCTGGTGCTCACTCTCAAATGGAACAACGGCAAGGCCACGTTGCAGTACGAGAACTACAAGCAGAATCTCAACGACGGCGCGGTTGGGTGTCCGACCTGATCCTTGACATTGCGAAGGTTCTGCATCGCGACGCCGGCAAGCCGGACTGCTACGGGGTGTCTGTGGTTGTATGCCTGACCTCGAACCTGTAGGAGCGCGCTTGCCCGCGACGGCGTCCTTGAGACCGTCCCCGCCGGCAAGCCGTGCTGCTACGGGTTTTGTGTAAACCTGTAAAGTACGTTAGCGTTTGGCCGGTCCACATCTTGTCCGGCCTTATCGATGTCAGCACTCATCGCTCCCCACGCCACGCGCCTCTTGCCCTTCATTCCCCCCTTCGACTGGCCACGCATGCTCGCCTTTTTTGCCGGGCGTGCGACCGCCGGCGTCGAGGCCATTGTTGGTGGCGAGTACCGGCGCAACATCGACTACAAAGGGCATTTCGGCTGGTTGTCGGTGACGCTGGCCGCCGAGGGCAATCACCTGGTCGCGACCTTGCACGGTGAGGTCAGCGCTTACATTGATGAGCTGATTGCGCCGATCTCCCATATGTTCGACCTGTATGCCCAGCCGGGGCAGATCGATGCCGATCTGTCGGCGGACCCCTGGCTGGCGTCGTTGGTCAAGCTGCGGCCTGGGTTGCGGGTGCCGGGTGCGTTTTCCGGTTTCGAGCTGGTGGTGCGCACCATCGTTGGCCAGCAGGTCAGCGTCAAGGGCGCGACCACCATTGTCGGGCGGCTGGTGCAGCGGGCGGGGACGCAGGTGGCGGCCGATCCGCTCGATCCGCTGGCCTGGCGTTTCCCGACACCGCAGGCGCTGGCGCAGGTCAATCTGGACAAGATCGGCATGCCCGGCAAGCGCGTGCAAACCCTGCAACGCCTGGCGGCAGCGGTGGCCAATGGCGAGCTGTGCCTGGACGCCGCCCATGGCGACACCAGCGAGCTGCGCCAGCAATTGCTGGCCATGCCCGGCATCGGCCCATGGACCGTGGAATACATCGCCATGCGCGCCTGGCGCGACCCCGATGCCTGGCCTGCGTCGGATCTGGTGCTGATGAACCTCATGACCGGCCAGGACCCGACCCTCACCAGGCTTGCGCTGCACAAGGCCCGGGCCGAAGCCTGGCGGCCGTGGCGTGCGTACGCGGCGTTGCATATCTGGAATTCGGCGGCGGACGTGGCGGGCAAGGCCAAGGGCGGCTGACACGAATTAGACCGCAAGAACTGGATGGAACTGCGCGCCGGCGCGGTTAACATGGGCTCATCGTCAAGCGCAGGAGCCTTGCCATGAACTTCACCTACCGCTTCATCGACTCTCCGGTCGGCCAGTTGAAACTGGTGGCCAAGGGGCCGCGTCTGGCGGCCATTCTCTGGGAACACGAACGGCCCAATCGGGTGTTGCTCGGCCCCATGGCCGAGGCAGAGAGCAGCGAAATCCTGGACCGTGCCGAACAGCAACTGGCCGAATATTTTGCCGGCACCCGCGATCGTTTCGAGCTGGATCTGGAATTCCACGGCACCGAATTCCAGAAAAAGGTCTGGCATGCACTGCTGACCATCCCGTTCGGCCAGACCCGCAGCTACCTCGACATCGCCACCCAGATCGGCAATCCGGCGGCCGTGCGTGCGGTGGGCGCGGCCAACGGCAAGAATCCGATTTCCATCGTCGCGCCCTGTCATCGGGTGATCGGCAGTTCCGGTTCGCTCACAGGATTCGCCGGAGGGCTTGAGGCCAAGGCCTTGCTGTTGACGTTGGAAGGCTGTCTGCCGCGTACACCCCGACAAGCAGTTCAGGCGTCGCTGTTCTAGACTGCCTGCTCGCACAACTTTCGCATAATCACAGCACTTTCAATGGAGATGAACATGCCTGCTTCTGCCAAGACCTTTCGTGACCTGCACCACCAAACCACGGTTCTGCGTCTGCCCAACGTCTGGGATGCTGGCAGTGCGCGGCTGGTCGAAAGCCTGGGGGCCAAAGCGGTGGCGACCACCAGCGCCGGTGTCGCCTGGAGCCAGGGCTATGCCGATGGCCGGGTGTTTCCGGTGGACGTTGCCGTGGGCGTCGCGCAGAGCATCGCTCGGGTGATCAAGGTGCCGCTGTCGGTGGACATCGAAAACGGCTACTCCGACGAGCCGCTGACCGTCGCGCAGAATATCAAGCGGGTGCTGGATGTGGGCGCGGTGGGCATCAATCTCGAGGACGGCCCGGACGCGCCAGAGTTGCTGGCGCGCAAGATCGAGGCGATCAAGGACATGGCGGCGCGTAATGGCCTGGACGTGTTCATCAATGCGCGCACGGATGTGTATCTGGCGAGTCTTGTGAGTGAAGAATTGCGAGTCGAGGAGACGCTCAAGCGCGGGCGCTTGTACCGCGAGGCCGGGGCCGATGGGTTGTTCGTGGCGGCAGTGACCGACCTGGAGCAGATCAAGGCCATCGTTGCGGGTGTGGACCTGCCGATCAACGTGCTGGCCCGGCCTGGACTGCCG
Organism: Pseudomonas sp. NPDC090201; assembly: GCF_044746825.1. Taxonomy (NCBI): domain Bacteria; kingdom Pseudomonadati; phylum Pseudomonadota; class Gammaproteobacteria; order Pseudomonadales; family Pseudomonadaceae; genus Pseudomonas; species Pseudomonas sp. NPDC090201. The sequence continues at coordinate 467,675 of NZ_JBIVCX010000003.1, read as the reverse complement.
TCGGCCGATGAGTTGGCGAAACTGGGCGTGCATCGGCTGAGTGCCGGTTCGAGCATGGTGCTCAATCTCTGGGGACAGGCTGAAGAGCTGGCGCGGGGGTTTCTGGAAGAGGGCGCGTCCGATGCCGTGACCCACAGCAGCATGGGTTACAACCAGGTGCAGGCGCTGTTCGGGCATTGATGTCTTTGTAGGAGCGGGCTTGCCCGCGATAGCGATCTGTCTGCAACATCGCCGTCGCCTGACACGACGCCGTCGCGGGCAAGCGCGCTCCTACAAGGTTCAGGGCGTTCCCGTGGTGGCGGCCGTGAGGACGTCCCCGCCGGCAAGCCGCGCTGCTACGGGTTTGGTGTGAACACAGAATCTGCGAACACCTCGCCCTCGTAGCAGCCGGGCTTGCCCGCGGGGGCGATCTTGAGAACGCCGACGCCCGCAAGCCGTGCGCTGTTTCACCGAAACGCAGGCACCACATGCTTGATGAACAGTTCCAGGGATTTCTTCTTCTCGGCGTGGGGCAGGCTGTTGTCGCACCAGAAGCTGAACTCGTCGACGCCCAGTTCCTGGTAGTATTTGATGCGCGGAATGATTTCCTCGGGCGTGCCGATCATCGCGGTCTTGTGCAGGCTGTCCAGGGAGAATTCCGGACGTTCGGCGAACTTCTCTTCCGGGCTTGGCGCGAGAAAGCCATTGACCGGCGTGGTCTTGTTGCCGAACCAGGCATCGAAGGTGCGGTAGAACTTCGCGATGGCCCGGGCGCCGACTTTCCAGCCTTCGGGGTCGTTCTCGGCATGCACGTGGGTGTGACGCAGCACCATCAGTTGCGGGCGCGGCACGCCAGGGTTGTTCGCCAGTGCGGCTTCGAACTTGTTCTTCAGATCGACAACTTCTTCATCGCCCTTCATCAATGGCGTGACCATCACGTTGCAGCCGTTGGCCACCGCGAAGTTGTGGGAGTCAGGGTCGCGGGCAGCGATCCACATCGGCGGGGTCTTGACCGGCTTCGGCACGCTGGTGGAAGTCGGGAATTTCCAGATTTCGCCGTCGTGGGCGTAGTCGCCTTGCCACAGCGCCTTGACCACCGGAACCATCTCACGCAACGCCTTGCCGCCTTCAGAGGCCGGCATGCCACCTGCCATGCGGTCGAATTCGACCTGGTAAGCGCCCCGGGCCAGGCCCACTTCCATGCGACCGTTACTGATCACATCCAGCAGCGCGCATTCACCGGCCACACGTAATGGGTGCCAGAACGGCGCGATAATGGTGCCCGCGCCCAGGTGAATGGTGCTGGTCTTGCCGGCCAGGTATGCCAGCAGCGGCATCGGGCTTGGGGAAATGGTGTACTCCATGGCGTGATGTTCGCCGATCCACACGGTGCTGAAGCCGCCTTGTTCGGCCATCAGCGTCAGTTCGGTCAGGTCTTCGAACAGCTGGCGGTGGCTGACAGACTCATCCCAGCGTTCCATGTGAACGAACAACGAAAATTTCATGACGCTTACCTCGGATTGTTCTTACCGCGCTGCGGTGTTTTTCGGTATACCGTAATAGAGAGCAGCTACAAGCTTCAAGCTGCAAGTCACGAGCTTCAAGCCAGGGCGGGCAGGGCGCCCATCTTGCCGCGGCAGTAGATCATGGGGCTGGCGGGCTGCTCGGGAACGATCAGGTTCTTCACCGCGCCGACCATGATGGCGTGGTCGCCACCTTCGTACTCGCGCCACAGTTCGCACTCGATGATGGCGGTGGCGTTGGTGAGCAGCGGGTTGCCCAGTTCGCTCAGGGTCCACTCGATGCCAGCGGCCTTGTCCTTGCCTTTGCGTGCAAAAGCGTAGGCTTCGCTCTGCTGGGAGCCGGACAGCAAATGAATGGCGAAGCGCTTGTTCTTGATCAGGGTCGGGTAGGAGTCGGAGCTGTAGTTGGGGCAGAACAGCACCAGCGGCGGATCCATCGACAGCGAGCTGAATGCACTGGCAGTCAGCCCGACCACTTCACCGTCGTCATTGAGGGTGGTGATCACAGTCACGCCAGAGGGAAAAGAGCCCATAACGTTCTTGTAGACGGTTGCGTCGATCATGTTGCTACCTCTGCGGTTCGGTGCCGAAGGCGATAAGTTTTGTGTGTCTGATGGTATACCGTAATACCTTTTCTGCAAGTGTTTTTTCTTTCGTCGATCCCGGCCCGGATCTATTCGATCTCCTCACAGCCCTTGTAAACCGGCGCTTCAGCCTTTGCTGAACCGGTTTTTCCTTGTATATCTGAGCCTTGCCGTTGGTAAAAAATACCGGTGGGACGGTTGTAAAATGTTGGCATACCATAATATGGTTGCTTCGCTCGTGAGTGCAGGGATGTGTTTGCGGCGTTGAAAGGCGCGCACCAAGGCCGCAAGGCTCTGCCAGTCGCTTCATGGTTTTAGCTAGCCACAAAGACAAGAATTCAGGCGAAACGATGACTACATCCGAGAATCATGGCGGCAACGCCACGCATTTGATTGAAAACCACACCGTCGACTACGTTCTCCTGGCCGAGCGCCATGGCAAAGCGCGGGATCTGTTCACCCTCTGGTTCAGCACCAACATCGCGCCGCTGCCCATCGTGACCGGCGCGATGGTGGTCCAGGTGTTTCACCTCAACCTGTTGTGGGGCGTGATCGCCATTGCGCTGGGCCACATGATCGGCGGGGTGTTCATTGCCCTGGCCTCGGCCCAGGGCCCGCGCATGGGCATTCCGCAGATGGTCCAGAGTCGTGGCCAGTTTGGCCGTTACGGTGCGCTTTTGATCGTGTTCTTCGCCGCGTTGATCTACGTCGGCTTCTTCATTTCCAACATCGTGCTGGCAGGCCAGTCGATCCACGGCATGCTGCCTTCCGTGCCGCTGCCTGCGGGCGTGGTGATCGGCGCGTTGAGCGCAACGGCCATCGGCGTGATCGGCTATCGCTTCATTCACACCCTCAACCGCATCGGCACCTGGGTGATGGGCGCCGCGCTGCTGGCCGGCTTTGTGATGATCTTCAGCCAGGACCTGCCGCTGGATTTCCTCAGCCGCGGTGGCTACAACCTGTCGGGTTTCCTGGCGACCCTGTGCCTGGGGATCATCTGGCAGATCAGCTTCTCGCCCTATGTCTCGGATTACTCGCGCTACCTGCCGTGCGATATCGGCATTGCACGGCCTTTCTGGGCAACGTTTTTCGGCGCAACCCTGGGCACCACATTGTCGTTCTGTTTCGGCGCGGTCGCCGTGCTGGCAACGCCGGAAGGCACTGAAGCCATGGCGGCGGTCAAGCAGTCCACCGGCGTGCTGGGCCCGGTCCTGATGCTGTTGTTCCTGCTCAACATCATCAGCCATAACGCCTTGAACCTGTACGGTGCGGTGCTTTCCATCGTGACCTCGATCCAGACTTTCGCCGCGAGCTGGACGCCCAGTATCAAGGTGCGGGTGATTTTGGCGTCGGTAATTCTGGCGGGTTGCTGCATCACGGCAGTGGGCGCGTCCGGGGACTTCATCAAGGAGTTCATCGGCCTGATCCTGACGCTGCTGATCGTGCTGGTGCCGTGGGCGTCGATCAACCTGATCGACTTCTACCTGATCAAGCGCGGCAACTACGACATCGCCTCGATCTTCAGCCCGGACGGCGGGATCTACGGCCGCTTCAACCCCCACGCGATCATTGCGTACTTCATTGGCATCATCGTGCAGTTGCCGTTTGCCAACACGGCGCTGTATGTCGGGCCCTGCGCCAACTACCTGGAAGGGGTGGACCTGTCTTGGCTGGCGGGGCTTTTGATCACCTGCCCGCTGTATTACTGCCTGGCGACGCGGGGCCGTTCCGATCAGGCTCGTGCGGCGCGGTTGGGGTTCACTGACTGAGATCGCATTTGTAGGAGCGCGCTTGCCCGCGACGGCGTCAGATCAGCCACCACACCAGCGTCTGACACACCGCGGTCGCGGGCAAGCGCGCTCCTACGGGTTCGATCGCCATGATTATGGATTTTCCACATCCGCCGAATGCCCACCCTGGCGTTCGGCCACCGCCCGAAGTGTCTTGAGCGTCACCATCGGCGCATCGATCACGAACCGGTTGGCCAGCCACGCCGGGATCGCCCCGGCAGGATCGGCCTGCATCTGGTAAGTCACCTCCGTTTCCCTCTCGCCCCTGGGCACCATGATCCACTCGCCGTGCAGTTCGTTGACGCGGATCACACCGTCTACCTCAGGCTCCATGCCCTTGATCGCGCTCAGGTGGCGGATGACCGTGCCGTTGTCCAGCAGCTCGGTCTGCACTTGCAGCACCATGTCCCGCACGCTGGCCGGTGCCGGCAGGTCGGTGGTCAGGTAGACGAAGGTTTTGTCGCCATCCACCTTGAGCAGGCGCATGTCCGCGCAGGCGTAGAGCCATTTGCAGGCGATGGTGAGGTTCTCTTGCAGACGGCTGAGGGTGGGAATGTCGGCCTTGATCCGGGCGACGCCGCGAAAGCTCTGGTAGTCGGAACCGATTGGCCGGCTGAGGTAGACCTTGATGCCGTTTTCGTCCCTGGCCAGTTTCCAGTCTTCGGCCACCGCGCAGGTAAAGTGAGCGGCCAGCAACAGGGCGCACAGGACGGGCAGTGTTTTCATGAGAAGCTCCGGGACTGCACGTTGAGGGCGCGGGTCTTCAGAGCATAGGCGAGTTGGAGAGGGGGTGTCCGGACCTGTAGGAGTGAGCTTGCTCGCGATAGCGGTAGGTCAGGCACGGGTGTGGTGTCTGAAACGACGTATCGCGAGCAAGCTCACTCCTACAGGGTTGTAGGTTAAACAGAGACTCAATGCGCCCCGGCGGCCTTGTTCAGGTCGCTCTCGGCCCATTCGGTGTACACGCACGCATCGGCCGTGGCCCAGCGTACCCGCACCTGGTCACCGGCCTTGAGCGGCATGCCCGCCGCAGACAACGCCTTGACCGTCATCGAGGTTCCGCCTGCGGTCATCACGGTGCAGGTCTGGCTTTCACCCAGGAACAACACCTCGCCGACCTTGGCCCCGACTTCGTTCCAGCCGGTGGGCAGCGGTTGGGCGGCGGCCTGTTCGACGCTCAGGGCCTGGGCTTTTTCCGGGCGGATCATCAGCAGCACGTCCTGATCCGTGGTCAGCCCCGAGGTCAGACGAATCGACAGCGCCTGGCCTTCGAACGTGGCCGCGCCATTGCCCTGGGCCTTGAGCTTGAGGAAGTTCGAGTTGCCCAGGAACGAGGCGACGAAGGCATTCGGCGGGTTCTGGTACAGGTCATAACCGGTGCCCAGGCCGACGATCTTGCCATGGCTGAAAATCGCGATGCGCTGGGACAGGCGCATGGCCTCTTCCTGATCGTGGGTCACGTAGACGATGGTGATGCCCAGGCGGCGATGCAGCTGGCGCAGTTCGTCTTGCAGGTCTTCGCGCAGTTTCTTGTCCAGCGCGCCCAGCGGCTCGTCCATCAGCAGGATGCGCGGTTCGTAGACCAGCGCGCGGGCGATGGCCACACGTTGCTGTTGGCCGCCAGACAGTTGGGAAGGGCGGCGATGGGCGAATTGCTCCAGTTGCACCAGCTTGAGCATGGCGTCCACGCGCTTGTCACGCTCGGCCGCCGACAGCTTGCGGATGGCCAGCGGGAAGGCGATGTTGTCGCGCACCGAAAGATGCGGGAACAGCGAGTAACGCTGGAACACCATGCCAATGTCGCGCTTGTGCGGCGGCACGTTGACCAGGGATTTACCCTGGACCAGGATCTCGCCGGAGCTTGGGGTTTCGAACCCGGCCAGCATCGACAGCGTCGTGCTCTTGCCCGAGCCGCTGGAGCCCAGGAAGGTCAGGAACTCGCCGTCCTTGATGTCCAGGGAAATGTTGTCCACCGCCGCGAAGTCGCCGTAATGTCTGTTCAGGTTGCGCAGGCTGACGAGGGGCTGTTGCTGATTTTGTGCAGATGCTGAATCTTTGATCACGGCACTCATGAAGGCATTCTCGCTTCGTTGCGGCGACGCAGGGTCGCGGCGATAAACATGACCAGGATGGACAGGGCGATCAACAGCGTCGAGGCGACGGCAATCACCGGCGTCAGGTCCTGGCGCAGCGTGGTCCACATCTTGACGGGCAGGGTCTGCAGGTTGGGGCTGGCCATCATCACGCTCAGCACCACTTCATCCCAGGACACGAGGAAGGCGAACAGGGCGCCGGCGACCATGCCCGGACGAATGCCCGGAAAGGTCACCTTGAACACCGCCTGAATCCGCGACGCGCCGCAGATCACCGCCGCATCTTCGATGGACTGGTCGAACAGCTTGAGCGAGTTGATGATCGAGATGATGGTGAACGGCAACGCGACGATCACATGGCTGACCACGAAGGACGCCAGCGTGCCGGTGTAGCCCAGTTTCAGGAACATCGCGTAGACCGCCACCGCGATAATCACCAGCGGCACGATCATCGGCAGAGTGAACAGGCCGTAGAGCATGTCGCGGCCCGGAAAGCGTCCGCGCACCAGGGCGAAGGCGGTCGGCAGGCCCAGCAGCACGGCGAAGATGGTGGTCAGGATCGCGACCTTTAGGCTCGCCAGGGCCGCGGCCATCCAGTCCGGGTTGCCGAAGAACTGCACGTACCACTTCAGTGTCCAGCCCGGTGGCGGAAACACCAGCCACTGGGAAGAGCCGAACGACAACAGCACGATGAACACGATCGGCAGCAGCAGGAACAGGGCGATCAGCCCGGTGACCGAATACAGGCCCCAGCGCAGACGCGGGCTCATGGCATTGGGTGTCAGGAGCATGGCGGATTACCTCGCGTGGTTCGAGCCGACCGGGGATTCCGGTTGCAGCTTGAGGTAGAAGTAGAACAGCACCAGGGTAATCACGATCAGCAACGCAGCGGCTGCACTGGCAAGCCCCCAGTTGAGGAACGATTGCACCTGCTGGACGATGAACTCGGGCAGCATCATGTCCTGGGCGCCGCCGAGCAGGGCCGGGGTCACGTAGTACCCCAGGGACATGACGAACACCATCAGCCCACCGGAAAACAGCCCCGGGCGGCACAGCGGCAGGAACACCTTGGTGAAGTTGGTCCAGGGGCTTGCGCCACAGATCGAACCGGCCTGCAGCACCATCGGGTCGATGGCGGCCATGGTGGCCTGCAGCGGCAGTACGATGAACGGGATCATGATGTAGCTCATGCCGATCACCACGCCCGTGAGGTTATGCACCATCTCCAGCGGCTGATCGATGATGCCCATGGCCATCAACGCCTTGTTGATCACGCCCGAGGCCTGCAACAGCACCAGCCACGAATAGGTGCGCGCCAGCAGGCTGGTCCACATCGACAGCAGCACGATGTTCAGCATCCAGCGGCCCCAGCCCCGTGGCACCAGGGTGATCGCCCAGGCCAGCGGGAAACCCAGCAACAGGCTGAACAGCGTGACCAGGCCCGCCACCGAGAAGGTGTTGAACAGCACTCGGGCATAGGCCGAGTTGGCGAACAGTTGCTCGTAGTTGCCAAGGCCGGGCGTGGGCTCCAGCACCCCGCGCAGCAAGAGGCCGATCAACGGCGCGAAAAAGAACAGGCCGAGGAAGATCAGGGCCGGCAGCAGGTTGCGGCTGCCTTTCCAGCGTTGCGACAGGGAGGTCGTCTGCTTCATCGTCACAGCCTGGGTGGATGCCGCGCCGGCGGTGCTGGACGCACCACCGGCCGGGTTGGATTGACGGGACGCAATGGCCGTCATTTTCATTTGACCAGCCATTCGTTCCACCGTGACGCGATGGCAGGACCGTTCTTGGCCCAGTACGCGAAGTCGAGAGTGATTTGATCTTCAGGGTAGGCGGTCGGCAGGTCCTTGGCCAAGGTCGAATCCAGACGCTGCACGCTGTCCAGATTGACCGGCGCATACGCGGTCAGGTTGGAGAAGTCGGCCTGGCCCTTGGCGCTGGCGGCCTCGGCGATCAGCTTCATGGCCGCATCCTTGTTCTTCGCGCCTTTTGGCACCACCAGGAAGTCGGCCATGACCAGGTTCTGTTTCCAGCTCACGCCCACCGGTGCGCCGTCCTGCTTGAGGGCGTAGGTGCGGCCGTTCCAGAACTGGCCCAGCGAGGCTTCACCGGAGGCCAGCAATTGCTGGGACTGCGCGCCGCCACCCCACCAGACGATGTCTTTCTTGATGGTGTCGAGTTTCTTGAAGGCGCGGTCCAGGTCCAGAGGGTAGAGCTTGTCTTTCGGTACGCCGTCGGCCAGCAGGGCCAGTTCCAGCACGCCCGGGCTTGGCCATTTGTAGAGGGCGCGTTTGCCGGGATAGGTCTTGGTGTCGAACAGGGCGGACCAGTCTTCAGGCTTGGCCTTGCCCAGCTTGCTCTCGTTGTAGCCCAGCACGAAGGAGAAGAAGAAGGAGCCCACACCGTGGTCGGACTGGAAACGCGGATCGATGCGGTCTTTCTTGATGACGCTGAAATCCAGCGGTTCGAGCAGGCCTTCGCTGGCGGCGCGCAGGGCGAAGTCGGCTTCGACATCGACCACGTCCCAGGACACGTTGCCGCTCTCGACCATGGCCTTGAGTTTGCCGTAGTCGGTAGGACCGTCCTGGACCACGGCGGTGCCGGTGCTCTTGGTGAAGGAATTGGCCCAGGCCTGCTTTTGCGCATCCTGAGTCGAGCCGCCCCAGCTGACGAAGTTGACGCTGTCGGCCGCCATTGCTGCGTGACAAGAGAGCGCCAGTACACCTGCTGTCAGGACCGCTGTTGCACGTTGAATCAACACCATTTTTTCGCCCTCTTTGTTGTGTTTTTTGAGCGGATCACATGCCCGCCTGTCGGGAGCAATGAGTGCGCAGCCTTGGCAAGCTGCGGACCTTTAAAACGGGGCCTGTCGGGTGGGGTGGAATGAACTGGTTTTGGCAGCCACACCTGACGATACAATCTTCGGCCTACGGGATGTCATATTATGGTATTCCAAACTTTCTGCAAGCACTTTGCCGTCTCTGATGCCTTGATTTTTTGTGCTTCTGTGACGAACGGAAAGGGAGGTGCCGGGGCAAGTGGCGCACTGCTCATGAGCTGATTCAGTGCGCCAGTGCGCCGCCATCAGCCTGTAAATGGAATGCTTTCAACCACTTCCAGATCGTAGCCGGTCAAGCCCGCGTACTTGAGCGGCGGCCCAAGGTGGCGCAGTTTGCCGACGCCGATGTCCTGGAGGATCTGCGCGCCGGTGCCGACCTCCGAGTAGATGCGTGACTGCGAGCGGGTGTACTGGCGCGGTGGCTTGGTCAACTGCGGGATACGCTCCAGCAGCGCCTGGGACGATTCGTGGTTGGCCAGCACCACGACCACGCCGCGACCTTCCTGCGCGACCCGCTGCAGCGCAGCCCACAGCGTCCAGTTCGCCGGGCCGTTGTACTCGGCGCCCACTAGGTCGCGCAGCGGATCGACCACGTGCACCCGCACCAGCGTAGGCTCCTCACGGCGTATATCGCCCATGACCATCGCCATGTGCACGCCGCCTTCGATGCGGTCCTCGAAGCTGATGAGGCGGAAGGTTCCGTGCACCGTGGGCAGCTCGCGCTCGCCGATGCGCACGATGGTGTGCTCGGTGCTGAGGCGGTAGTGGATCAGGTCGGCGATGGTGCCGATGCGGATGCCGTGTTTCGCGGCGAAGCGCTCAAGGTCCGGGCGGCGGGCCATGGTGCCGTCGTCGTTCATCACTTCGACGATCACCGAGGCCGGGGTGAAACCGGCCAGCCGCGCCAGGTCACAGCCGGCTTCGGTATGGCCTGCGCGGGTCAGGACGCCGCCTTCGCGGGCACGCAGCGGAAAGATGTGGCCCGGTTGCACTACGTCGTCGGCGCAGGCATTGGCTGCGACGGCGGCCTGTACGGTGCGGGCGCGGTCGGCGGCGGAAATCCCCGTGGTCACGCCGGTGGCGGCTTCGATGGACACGGTAAAGGCAGTGGAGAATACGCTGCCGTTGCTCGGCACCATCTGCTCAAGGCCCAGGCGCTGGCAGTGCTCGTCGGTCAGGGTCAGGCAGATCAGCCCGCGGGCCTCGTTGGCCATGAAGCTGATGGCCTGCGGGGTGCAACGGTCGGCGGCGAGCAGCAGGTCGCCTTCGTTTTCCCGGTCTTCATCATCCACCAGCAGGACCATCTTGCCCTGGCGGTAGTCTTCGATGATGTCTTCGATGCGGTCGAACGCCATACTCGGGATCTCTTTTTATGGAATGAGGGATTACACAGGCAAATCGTGGTATACCATAAGACAGAATATTTCACAGATTCACCTTTTTTGAAACCACAGCATTGACCAAAAGAGCGAGAGCGCAATGAAGGCTTACTGGATCGCCCACGTCGACATCAATGACCCGACGCAGTACACCGAATACACCCAGCGCGGCCCGGCTGCGTTCAAGAAATACGGCGGCAGGTTCCTCGCCCGGGGCGGCCGCGCCGAAGCCCTGGAAGGCCGCAAGACCCCGCAGCGCACGGTGGTGATCGAGTTCGATTCCTACGAGCAGGCACTGGCGTGCTACCACTCGCCCGAGTACCAGGAAGCCATGAGCCACCGCCAGGGCGCGGCCCATGCCGAGATCGTGATTGTCGAGGCGTTCGAAGGTTGAACGCCTGACGTGGCATGGCTTGCCGGCGATGGCGATTTCAAGATCGCCATCGTCCGAATGCGGCCCAGAGCAAGCGCGCTCCTACGCGAGAGGTGTCGGTCGCGGATCGTCCAGCCTACACAAATCCCGTAGCAGCACGGCTTGCCGGCGGGGCGGCCTCAAGATCGCCCCGCCGGCAAGCCGTGCTGCTACGGGTTTGGGTGTGGGTCGGTGATGGGTATCAACGAATGAAATGCACCTTGCCGCTGTCGTCGTTGCCCACGTAGATGCCGTACACCCCGGCCTGGCGCTCGGCGATGTAGCGTTCCAGGATCTGGCGGATGGCGGGGTAGTAGATGCTGTCCCAAGGGATGTCTTCGGGGGCGAAGAAGCGGCAGGCCATGGTTTCCGGGCCGAACTGGTCGGTGACTTCCAGAGCGATGGCGCGGAAGACGATGTACACCTCGCTGATCTGCGGCACGCTGAAGATGGAATAGGGCGAGACGATTTCTGCGCGTACGCCGCTCTCTTCCCAGACTTCCCGCAGCGCTGCCTGCTCGGTGGTTTCGCCAGCCTCCATGAACCCTGCCGGGAGCGTCCAGGTGCCGGGGCGTGGCGGGATGGCGCGCTGGCACAAGAGGTACTTGCCTTCGCGCTCGATGATGCAGCCGGCGATGATCTTCGGATTGACGTAATGGATGTACTGGCAGCCCCCGCACATCAGCCGCTCGTGGGTGTCTCCCTCGGGAACGCGCTGCACGAGGTCGGCGCTGCCACATTGCGGACAAAAGCGCGGGGCGGGCATGTCAGTGTCCTATGCGCGGTTCCTTCAGAACCACGGGTTCGACGATGTCGCGCACCTTGGTGCCATCGTCCTGTTTGGATTTGAGGTAGTCGAGCGCGACTTTCGCGGCGCTGCGCACGTGGTCAACCGACGCCTGGTGTGCGGCCAGCGGGTCGCCGCTCTTGATGGCCTCGACCATCTTTTCCATTTCCCGGTTGCTCGCGCCGCGACGGTTTTCCTGGGACACCGAGGTCGCCCGCAGGTAGCTGATGCGGGCTTGCAACTGGCGCAACTGGGTGGCAGCGACGTGGTTGCCCGAGCCTTCGAGCAGCACGTCATAGAAGCCCTGAACCGAATCGAGCACCTGCTGCAGGTCGCCTTCTTTCAGCGCTTCGCTGTTCTCGTTGAGGGCTTTTTCCAGGGCGCGGATGTCCTTGGCCTTGGCGCGCAGGGTGAACAATTGCACGATCATGCCTTCGAGCACGCAGCGCAGCTCGTAGATGTCGCAGGCGTCTTCCAGTGTGATGATGGCCACGCGCGGGCCTTTGGCGTCGGCGAATTCCACCAAGCCTTCGGATTCCAGATGGCGCAGGGCTTCGCGTACGGAGGTGCGGCTGACGCCGAGGCGGTCGCACAGGTCGCGTTCGACCAGACGGTCACCGGGCAACAGCTGGAAATTCATGATCGCGCTGCGCAGTTTGTCCAGCACGATTTCCCGCAGGGTAACGGGGTTGCGGTTGACCTTGAATGTGTCGTCGAGTGGCAGGCGTTTCATGTAGTCCGCTCTTTAAAGGCTGTCTGCGGTAAGGTCGCGACAGCCTTGGGTGATTAGGGGCCAGGCTTTGTACGAAAAGTGGCTGCGCTCGGCTATGCGGCGTTAAAAACACGCTCGGAATGCTCATTTACAACTCGTAAACTCCGCTTCCTCGCGTGTTTTTGCCTTGCCTAGCCTTCGCTCGCCGACTTTTCGAACAAACCCACACGACCAAAACGTCGCGCAGTTTACCACGCCAGGCGACGCCAACCAGCAGGCCCATCGACACCGATGGGCCCTGTTTCACCTCTTTTTTCGCCTGTTTCAGCCCAAGGCTGGCAACGGCCCGAGTTTGCCGCGGTGGTAGACCATCGGCGTGACAGGGTCTTCAGGCAGGATCAGGTTCTTCACCTCGCCGACGATGATCGCGTGATCGCCGCCGTCGTATTCGCGCCACAGCACGCATTCGATGATCGCGGTGGCGCGGATCTTCGACGAGTTGCTCAGCAGCGGGTTGCCCAGCTCGCTCAGGTGCCAGTCGATGCCTTTGGCCTTGTCCTTGCCCTTGCCGGCGAATGCGTAGGCCTCGGCCTTCTGGTCCGCCGACAACAGGTGAATCGCGAATTGCTTGCTGTCACGCAGCACCGGGTACGTGTCGGATGCGTAGTTGGGGCAGAACAGCACCAGGGCCGGCTCGATCGACAGCGCGCTGAACGCGCTGGCAGTGATGCCGACGATACCGCCTTGCGGGTCCAGGGTGGTGACCACCGTGACCCCGGAAGGGAAGGAGCCCATGACGTCTTTGTATATGCCAGGTTCGATCATGTGGGCAGCCTCTTAACGCATCACGAAAGGATCGGGCATCGGTTCTTGCGAGAGGTTGATCCACACCGTCTTGAGCTCGGTGTAGGCCAGTACCGAATCGATACCGCTCTCGCGACCGTAGCCGCTGTTCTTGAAACCGCCGATCGGCGCCATGGCCGACACGGCGCGGTAGGTGTTGACCCAGATGATGCCGGAGCGCACGTCACGGGCCAGGCGGTGGGCGCGGCCCAGATCGCGGGTCCAGATGCCGGCGGCGAGGCCAAACTGCGAGTCGTTGGCGATGGCCAGTGCCTCGGCTTCGTCCTTGAAGCGGATCACCGAGGCGACCGGCCCGAAGACTTCTTCCTGCATGATCTTCATCGAATTGTGGTCGCATTCGAACAGCGTCGGCTCATAGAACCAGCCATCGCTGCCGGTTTGCGCACGCTTGCCGCCGGTGCGCAGACGAGCGCCTTCGGCCAGTGCATCGGCCACCAGACCTTCGACCACCGCCAGTTGCTGGGCGGTCGCCATCGGGCCCATTTCGCTGGTTTCGTCCTGCGGGTTGCCGATGCGAATGCGTTGGGCGCGGGCGACCAGGCGCTCGACGAATTCGTCGTAGATCTCGTCCTGCACCAGCAGCCGCGAGCCCGACACGCAACTCTGGCCGGAGGCTGCGTAGATCCCGGCGACAGCGCCGTTGATCGCGCTGTCCAGATCGGCGTCGGCGAAAATGATATTCGGTGATTTACCGCCCAGTTCCAGCGACAGCCTGGCGAAGTTCTCGGCACTGCTGCGCACCACATGACGGGCCGTGGCGGCGCCGCCGGTGAAGGCAATCTTGCGCACCAGCGGGTGGCGGGTGAGGGCTGCGCCGGTGCTTGGGCCGTAGCCGGTTACCACGTTGACCACGCCGGGCGGAATTCCCGCCTCAAGGGCCAGACGCGCCAGCTCCAGAATAGTGGCCGAAGCGTGTTCGGACGGCTTGAGCACGATGGTATTGCCCGCAGCCAAAGCCGGGGCCAGTTTGATCGCGGTCAGGTACAGCGGGCTGTTCCAGGGAATGATCCCGGCCACCACGCCGATCGGCTCGTGCACGGTGTAGGCAAACAGGTCGGGCTTGTCCAGCGGCAGGGTGCCGCCTTCGAGCTTGTCGGCAAGGCCTGCGGTGTAATGGAAAAACTCGGGCAGGTAGCTGACCTGGCCACGGGTTTCGCGGATCAGCTTGCCGTTGTCGCGGCTTTCCAGCTGCGCCAGTTGTTCCTTGTTCTCGGCGATCAGATCACCCAGGCGGCGCAGCAGTTTGCCGCGCGCGGTGGCGCTGAGCTTGCGCCAGGCCGGGTTCTCGAAGGCGGCCTGAGCGGCCTGTACCGCGCGCTCGACGTCGGCTTCATCGGCGTCAGGCAATTCGGCCCAGGGCTGGGCCAGCGCCGGGTTGAGGCTTTCGAAAGTCTTGCCGGACAGCGCATCGGCCCATTCGCCGCCGATGCACATCTGAAAACGGGTAAGGCTCATGCAACGATCCCCTTTACCGAAGTGTTTTGCGCGTCTGCCTGCTTGAGGAAATCGAGCAGCATCTGATTGACCAGGCGCGGCGATTCAACCGGCATCATATGCCGCTGCTCGGCAAGTATCTGCACCTTGGCGCCATGAATGCGCAAGGCCAGTTGGCGAGCCATGTCGGGCGTGGAGCCGGGGTCCAGCTCGCCGGTGGCGACCAGCGTCGGTGCCTGGATGCTGCCCAGGTCGTCGGCGCGGTACATGTCTTGGGTGGCGAACAGCTTGTAGGTGGTCAGGTAGCCCTGCGGATCGTTGCTGGCGAGCACTTGGCGGATCGCCGCGATCTGCGCCGGGTTGGCCGCCTGATATTCGCTGCTGAACCAGCGCGACAGGGCTTCGGCCGCGTTGGCATCAGGACCGTGTTCGGCGGCCTGGCTGGTGCGGGCAATGACGCCTGCACGCTGCTCGGGGCTGCGGTTGAACACGCTGTTGAGGATGACCATCCCCGAAAGCTGCTGCGGGTAGTGCAGGGCGAAGGCCCGCGCGACCAGGCCGCCCATGGAAAAACCGATGACCGTGGCGCTGGGCAGGCCCAGGTGTTCCAGCAGTTCATGCAGTTGCCCGGCGTAACCGGCAAGGCCGGTCTCGGGGTCCGGGCGCGGGCTGGCGCCATGGCCGAGCATGTCATAGGCGATGACTCGATACTGGGGGGCCAGACCGACCATCTGTCCTCCCCACATCTCCTTGTTCAGGCCGACCCCGTGAATCAGCACGACGGGGTGGCCTTGGCCGGTCGCCAGATAACTGGTGCCGGCCGGGGTGCGTTCAGCGGTGGGCTGAATCATGAAAGAGCTCCCAGGCCTTGCTTATTAGTATTGGAGGAGGCTGATGTTTACTGCGCTTTCTCAGCCGCCAGCTCTTCCAGGTCGATGTAGCGGTTGCCGATGCGCGGGTGCAGACGACCGCCGTTGGCAGCGCCCAGGACCACGATGATCTCGTCGGCGCGCGGCGAATCCTCGATCTGCATTTCCAGGGTGATGTAGTGCGAGCGCAGGCCTTCGTCGTCCTTGTGCATCATCGGGATCTGGATCGAAGTGCCCGGGCCGCCGCGCTTGTTGGTGAAGCTCAGGTAGCTCTTGGCTTTCACGGCTTCGCGGTAGTGGTTGCCGAAGCGCAGGGTGTGGATCACGGCCGAAGCGTGCTCAATCTCGCCCTCGGCACCGACCACGGCAGCTTTGCCGTAGGCCTGGATCTTGTCCGCGCCGCCGATCAGGCCGGTCAGACGCTCGACCATCATCGCGCCCAGATCCGAGCAGTTGGCGCGGATTTCAGGCTTGAGGTCTTCCACGAAACCGCGCCCCAGCCATGGGTTCTTCATCACCACGGCCAGGCCCACCATGGTCACCGGCGTGTCGGTGGCTTTGCCGCCTTCGATCAGGGTTTCTTCGAGGTAGCTGACGATTTTGCGAATTTCGAAACTCATGAGTGGCTCCCGTTCTTGTTCAGGGTTGGGTGGGTTTGTATTTGGTCTGATGGTATACCATAAGACTAATCGTGCAAGTGGTTTGTTAGAACTTGTGTCGAAAAAGGATGAACACCCTGCTCTGTAGGAGCGCGCTTGCCCGCGACGGCGGTGTGTCCGACCCATATGTCACGCTGACACGCGGCCGGTCGCGGGCAAGCGCGCTCCTACAGGGTGGGTCGACGAGAGGGTCTAGCCAGAAGTAACCGAAAAGAGTACAAATGTACTCCATGACGAATTTATCTCCCCGACGCGCTGCCATCCTGACCTTCATCCGGGATCGCATCGCCCAGAATGGCCAGCCGCCCAGCCTTGCGGAAATCTCCGAAGCTTTCGGATTCGCTTCGCGCAGCGTGGCGCGCAAACACATCGTGGCGCTCACCGAGGCCGGTTACATTGAAGTCACCGCCCACCAGGCGCGGGGCATTCGCCTGGTCGAGCACCGCAAGCGCGCCGAGATGCTGGAAATACCGGTATTGGGTCGCGTGGCCGCTGGTGCACCGATCGGCCCGGACATCGACATTCACGACACCTTCACCCTCGACAGCCGCACCTTCCTGCGCATTCCCGACTACCTGCTGCGGGTCAAGGGCGACTCGATGATCGATGACGGCATCTTCGACGGCGATCTGGTCGGCATCCTGCAGCAGCCAGACGCCCGTGACGGCGAGATCGTCGTCGCCCGGCTCGATGGCGAAGTGACCATCAAGCGCCTTGAGCGCGGCCAGGACGAGTTCCGCCTGCTGCCGCGCAACCCGGCCTATGAGCCCATCTTGGTGCGCCCGGATCAGGACTTCGCCATCGAAGGCGTGTTCTGTGGCCTGGTGAGGCGCGAGTGATGGGCGCGGTTGTCAGCCTCGATGCGCTGCTGGATGAGCGCCGGATCTGGAAAGGCCGCCCGCAGGCCCAGCCGGTCGGCGTGCAACCCACCGGCCACGCCTTGCTCGATGCCGCATTGCCCATCGGCGGCTGGCCACCGGCCGCCCTGACGGAGATCCTGATTCCGGCCCATGGCAGCGGCGAGCTGCGGCTGCTCTGGCCGACTCTGGCACGGCTGGCCGACAGCGGCGAACGCATCGTGCTGGTGGCGCCGCCCCACGTGCCTTATGCCCAGGCCTGGCAGGCGGCGGGGATCGATCTGCGGCAACTGTCGGTGATCGACGCCAATGAGCGCGATGCCCTGTGGGCGGTCGAACAGTGCCTGCGTTCGGGCAGTTGCGGCGCGGTACTGTGCTGGCCGGGCAAGGTCGATGACCGGGCGCTGCGTCGCTTGCAGGTCGCCGCCGAAACCGGCGAGACCCTGGCCTTTGCCTGTCGCGGGCAACAGGCGGCCGCCAATCCGTCGCCTGCAGCCTTGCGCCTGGCCATAGATGTTCGCCCCAGCCAGTTGCGGGTGCTCAAGTGCCGGGGCGGGCTGGCACCTTCATCACCCATTCCGTTCAACCTGGACGCCTGAGGTCTGCATGCTCTGGGCCTGTGTCCTGCTGCCACAACTGGCGCTGGACGGCGTGATGCGTCGTCGCGCCGAGCCTGAGCGGCCGCTGGTATTGCTCAGCGGCCCGACCCAACGCCGGGTGCTGCAAACCGTCAACAGCGCTGCCCGGGAACTGGGCCTGCGTCCCGGCCAGTCCCTGACGGCCGCCCACGCCATGACCCGCGACTTCGACACCGTCGAATACGATCCGGCCGAGACCGAGCGCTGGCAGCGATTGCTGGCAGCCTGGGCATACCGCTTCAGCTCCCAGGTCAGCCTGAAATACCCTCGGGTGCTGCTGATGGAAGTTGAATCCAGCCTGGGCCTGTTCGGTCCCTGGCCGGTGTTCGAAGCGCGGTTACGTCAGGAATTGACGGCCATGGGCTTCAGCCACCGCATCGTAGTGGCGCCAAACCCCGTGGCGGCGCGCATGCTGACCAACGCCCATGACGGTCTGGCTGTCACCTGCAACGAGCGCCTGGGTCCGATGCTGGAACAGATGCCGGTCAATCGCATCGGCCTGCCGGAAGAGGCCGCAACCGCGCTGATCCGCATGGGCCTGCATCGCCTGCATCAGGTGCTGGCCTTGCCCCGCGACACCCTGGCAAGACGCTTTCCCAAAACCGTGCTCGAGCATCTGGACACCCTGCTTGGGCGAAGGCCGGTGGCACTGGACTGTTACGTACCGCCGGATCATTTCGAGACGCGGATCGAGCTGAACTTCGATGTCGAATCCCATCAGGCGCTGCTGTTCCCCTTGAAACGCATGATCGCCGACCTGGCGCTGTTCCTGGGCGGGCGCGACAGCGGCGTGCAACGTTTCGTCATTCATCTGGAGCACGTGCCCAGCGTCGGCAGTGTGGCGCCTGATACGCTGATTCCCGTCGGCCTGCTCAGTGCCGAGCGTGAGGCCAACATGCTTTTCGAACTGGCTCGCGGGCGGCTGGAACAGGTGCAGGTGCCGTCCCCCGTACGCGCCCTGCGCCTGCTGGCCAGGGATTTACCAGCGTTCGTGCCGTCCCACCGTGAGCTGTTCGATGACCGCCCGCAACAGAGCATGCCCTGGGAGCAATTGCGCGAACGCCTGCGGGCGCGCCTTGGAGACGACGCGGTCAGCGGGCTGGGCTTTCATGCCGATCACCGCCCCGAGTGCGCCTGGCTGCCGAGCACAGCGCAAAAAAGCAAACCGGTGCTGGCGACGCTTCGAGTGCCGCGCCCCGGCTGGCTGCTGCGCGAGCCCGAGCCGCTGGCCGATTCGTCGGTGCGAGTGCTGGCCGGGCCCGAGCGCATCGAGTCAGGCTGGTGGGACGGCGCCGACGTGCGCCGCGACTATTTCCTTGTCGAAACCCGCAGCGGCCAGCGCGGCTGGGCCTATCGCAACGTGAATGACGACAGCGGCCTGTTGCTTCACGGCTGGTTTGCATGATGGCCGACTACGCCGAGTTGCATTGCCTGTCCAATTTCAGCTTTCAGCGTGGGGCCTCCAGTGCTGCGGAGCTGTTCGAGCGGGCGAAACGCCACGGCTATCAGGCGCTGGCCATCACCGATGAATGCACCCTGGCCGGCATCGTGCGGGCCTGGCAGGCGGCGAAGGAGAGCGAACTGCCGCTGATTATCGGCAGTGAAATGTCCATCGAGAACGGCCCGAAAGTGGTACTGCTGGTTGAAAACCTTGCCGGCTATCAGGCGCTGTGCGGCTTGATCACCCAGGGCCGACGGCGCAGCAAGAAGGGCGAATACCGCCTGTTGCATGAAGACTTCAATGTACCCCTCGATGGGCTGCTGGCTTTGTGGGTGCCGGACCTTGAACTCAATGCCGATGTAATTGCAGAGCAGGGCCGCTGGCTGCGCAAAGCCTTCACCGACAACCTGTGGCTGAGCGTGCAGTTGCACTGCGGGCCGGATGACCGCAAGCGCCTGTCGCTGCTGCTGGCCCTGGCGCGGGCCCAGGGCATTCCCGCCGTGGCCAGTGGTGACGTGCACATGCACGCCCGTGGTCGGCGTGCCTTGCAGGACACCATGACTGCCATCCGCCACCACACCACCGTCGCCGAGGCAGGGCACCGGCTGTTTGCCAATGGCGAGCGGCATCTGCGGGCGCCGAGCGTGCTGGCCCAGTTGTATCCCGCCGAATTGCTGGACCAGACCCTGGTCATCGCCCGGCGCTGCACTTTCAGCCTCGATCAGTTGCGCTACGAATACCCCCACGAGCTGGTGCCTGAACAGCACACGCCCAGCAGTTGGCTGCGTCATCTGACCGAAGAAGGCGCGCGCAACCGTTGGCCTGACGGCGTGCCCGAGATCGCCCGTAACAACATCGAGCATGAACTGGCCATCATCGCCAGGAAGAAATACGAAAGTTATTTCCTGACCGTGCATGACATCGTCCGTTTCGCCCGCCAGCAGGCCATCCTGTGCCAGGGGCGGGGCTCGGCCGCCAACTCGACGGTGTGTTTCGCGCTGGGCATCACCGAACTCAATCCGGCTTCGGGCAAAGGGCGGATGCTGTTCGCCCGCTTCATCTCCGAAGAGCGCAACGAGCCGCCGGACATCGACGTCGACTTCGAGCACGAACGCCGCGAGGAAGTGCTGCAATACATCTTCCGCCGTTATGGCCGGGGCAGGGCGGCGCTGACTGCTGTCGCCAGTACCTATCACGGCGCCGGGGCGATTCGTGACGTGGCGCGGGTGGTCGGCCTGCCGCCTGACCAGATCAACGCCCTGGCCGATTGCTGCGGGCGCTGGACCGACAACCTGCCACCCGCCGAGCGCCTGCGCGAATCCGGGTTCGAGCCCGACAGCCCGGTGCTGCGCCGGGTCCTGACCCTGGCGGGCGAACTGATCGGTTTCCCACGGCACCTGTCGCAGCACCCCGGCGGCTTCGTGATCTCCGAACACCCGCTGCAAACCCTGGTGCCGGTGGAGAACGCTGCCATGGCCGAGCGCACCATCATCCAGTGGGACAAGGACGACCTGGACCTGGTCGGGCTGCTCAAGGTCGATATCCTGGCCCTCGGCATGCTCAGTGCCTTGCGCCGCACATTCGATCTGGTGACCCGTTATCGCGGGTATGACCTGACCATCGCCAGCATCCCCAGCGAAGACCCACCGACCTACGACATGATCAGCCGTGCCGACACCGTGGGCGTGTTCCAGATCGAGTCCCGGGCGCAGATGTCGATGCTGCCGCGGCTGCGGCCCCAGACCTTCTACGATCTGGTGATCGAAGTGGCCATCGTGCGCCCCGGGCCGATCCAGGGTGACATGGTGCACCCGTACTTGCGCCGGCGAAACAAGGAAGAGCCGGTGACCTACCCGCCAAAGCTCAAGGAGGTATTCGAGCGCACCTTGGGGGTGCCGCTGTTTCAGGAACAGGTGATGGAAGTGGCCATCATCGCGGCAGACTACACGCCGGGTGAGGCCGATCAGCTGCGCCGCTCCATGGCCGCGTGGAAACGCCACGGCGGGCTGGAACCCCATCGCGAACGCCTGGCCACGCGCATGCGCGCCAATGGCTATGAAGAGACCTTCATCACGCGGATCTTCGAGCAGATCAAGGGCTTTGGCAGCTATGGTTTTCCCGAGTCCCATGCCGCCAGTTTCGCATTGCTCACCTATGCCAGTTGCTGGCTCAAGTGCCATGAACCTGCAGCCTTCACCTGCGCCTTGATCAACAGTTGGCCCATGGGTTTCTACAGCCCGGACCAACTGCTGCAGGATGCACGGCGCCACCACATCGACGTGCACCCGGTGGATGTGCGCTACAGCGACTGGGATTGCTCGCTTGAGCCGGTGGAAGGCCGGGAATACTCGCAGAATCTGGCGATTCGCATGGGGCTACGGATGATTCGCGGTTTTCGTGAAGAGGATGCGCGGCGCATTGAAGAGGCTAGGGGAGTGCGGGCTTTCAAGGATGTCACTGACCTGTGCGTACGAGCCGATCTGGACAACCGTGCCCGGGCGTCACTGGCGGATTCAGGGGCGCTGCGCGGGTTGGTCGGGCATCGGCATCGGGCGCGCTGGGAGATTGCCGGGGTCGAGGTGCAGCGGCCGCTGTTTGGCGATGATTGCTTCGATAGCGAAGCACAGGTGCCCTTGCCGCTGCCCAGCGTGGCTCAGGATCTCAAGGCGGACTACGACATGCTCGGCACGACCCTGGGCCCGCACCCCCTGAGTCTGCTGCGCCGGACGATGGCGGCCAAGCGCTTTCGCAGCTCCAAGGACCTGTTGCACGAGGAGCATGGGCGTTTGTTCAGCGTTGCCGGGCTGGTGGTGGGCAGGCAACGGCCCGGAACCGCCAGCGGCGTGACCTTCGTCACCCTGGAAGACGAACACGGGGTGATCAACGTGGTGGTCTGGCGTGATCTGGCCGAGCGTCAGCGCAAGGTGTTGGTGGGGTCGCAGTTGATGCAGGTGTTCGGCAAGTTCGAATACCAGAAAGGCGTACGCCACATCATCGCCCAACGGCTGTTCGACCTCACGCCATTGTTGACCGGCCTGGATGTACGCAGCCGGGATTTCAAATAGTCCATACCCAACCCGTAGCAGTCCGGCTTGCCGGCGTCAGCGATCTTTCGGACGCCCCCGCCGGCAAGCCGTGCTGCTACGGACCGAGATGCCGATCCCATATCCTCCAGCCAACACAGCCCCCGTAGCAGCACGGCTTGCCGGCGGGGCGATTTCGAGGGCGCCGACGCCGGCAAGCGGAACGCCGCCCGGCCGGACTGCTACGGGACCCATAACGCCTTACAGCTCCACCTTCACCGCACGCCCGGTCTTGATCGATTCCAGCGCGCAATTGGCCAGATGCAGCGCCTTGAGGCCGTCCCGTGCGTTGGTTGGCAGCGGGTCGCCAGCCTTCACGGCATCGATGAACTGGTTCAACTCGTTGCGATATGAATCAGCATAACGCTCCAGGAAGAAGTTCATCAGCGGTTCCAGCACTTCGGTCTGGTTGGCGCTGTAGGTGCGCACGCTGGTGGCGCGGTGGTTGTCGTTGAGGACCATGCCCTTGGAACCGAAGACCTCAAGGCGCTGGTCATAGCCATACACGGCCTCACGGCAGCAGTTGATGTGGCATTGCTTGCCGGAAGCGGTGCGCAGCAAGACCATCACGCTGTCGTAATCGTCGATCTGCGCCAGGGCCGGGTCCACCAGGCGGCTGGCAATGGCCATGACTTCCACCGGCTCTTCGCCCAACAACGTGCGCGCGGTGTCGAAGTCGTGGATGGTCATGTCGCGGAAAATCCCGCCCGAGTGCTTGAGGTATTCCACCGGTGCCAGGCCCGGATCGCGGCTGGTAATCACCACCTGGCGCACCTCGCCGATGCTGCCGTCGGCGATGGCCTTGCGCATCTTCAGGGTGTCGGGGTCGAAGCGGCGGTTGAAGCCCAGCATGACCTTGCCGCCCCGGCGCTCGATTTCTTCCACGGCCTTGGCCGCCTTGGCGAAATCCAGGTCGATGGGTTTTTCGCACAGCACCGGTTTGCCCAGTTCTACCGCACGCAGCATCAGGTCGATGTGGGTGTCCGTCGGGGTGCCGATGACGATGGCATCGACGTCGTCGCGGGCAATGGCCTGGGCGCAGTCATAGGCGGCAGCGCAACCGAGTCTTGCGGCCAGCTTGTCGACGCCTTCGCGCCATGGGTCGGCGATCACCGACAGTTGCACATCGGGATTGGCCGCGACGTTGGCGGCGTGGATGTTGGCGATACGGCCTGCGCCGAGGACTGCGATGCGTAGCATGGGTGGATCTCCAGAGATTGTTGTTTTGGGAGTGGATCGGTTGAAGCGGTCGAACTCAGTGCGCCAGGTTGAACGGCGTGACGATCTGCACCGCCGAAGACTGAATCGGATCGGCCTTGCACAGCCTGTGAAACTGCAGGATCTGGGTGAAGGCGTTGCGGGCATCGACCTGCAGGTTGTGGTCGATGATCGCGGCAATCTTTTCCTCGGCCAGCAACTGGCGGTTTTCCTGATCCAGGTCGTGGCCGATGAACACCGCCAGCGGCCGCCCAAGCGCAGAGAAGGCATCGACAATGGCGCGATTACCGCCGCCGACGCTGTAGATGGCCTTGATCGAGGGGTTGTCCTTGAGCGCCTGGGTCACGCGCTCGAAGGTGGGTTGGTGCACGCCAAAACCGCCGGTGATGTCGACCACCCGCAGATGTGGCGCGCGGCTGCGCAGCCAGGTGCGAAAGCCCATCTCGCGTTCTTCCTCGCCGCGAAACAGCTCGCTGCTGATCATCACCCCGACGTCCTGCACGGCGCTGTCCAGCCAGCGTGACATCAGGTAGGCGGCGGTCTGGCCGGCCGTGCGGTTGTCCATGCCGATGTAGCCGATGCGCTCGCTTTGCGGCAGGTCCGACACCAGGGTCACCACCGGAATGCCGGCCTGGGTGACCCGGTTCACCGCTTCGTTGATCTGCGGCTCATCGGCGGCCTTGAGGATCAGGCCCTGGCTGCCCTTGCTCACGCAGCGCAGGATCAGGTCGTGCATCTGTTGCGTGTCGATTTCCTGATACAGGTGAAAGCGCGGGAAGATGCGGAAGGGCGCCAGGCTCCCCAGTTGCGCATGTATGGCGTCCTGCACCGCGTCGCTGAAGCGCTTGGGCACGTGCAGGATGATGTCGATGTGGAAAGTGCGACCGACCGCAGGGCCTGATTTTTCCTGGGCTTCGAGTTCTTCCAGAGCCTGCTGGATACGCCGGTTGGTCTGGTAATGGACGCTTCCGCGCTCGTGCAGCACACGGTCGACGGTCGCCTTGCTGACCCCGGCCTGGGCAGCGATCTGCTTGATGGAAAAGCGTCTGGCGCGGTCGAGCATGGAATCCCCTTGAGCCTGTTTTGAGGTCTTGTTGAGGTTGATTCGGGTCTCTGTGAGGTGAGGGCAATGCTAGCCTCAGTTCCAATCGTTGTACAGATGGAATTTAAATTCTATTGTCACTGTGTCATCCGCTATCAAAACAACAACAGCAGGAGAACCGAGCATGTCAGGACTGGACCTTTCCACTTCATTCAGCGGCCGCTATTTCGTTGTCACTGGCAGTACTCAAGGCCTGGGCGCCGCCGTCGCGCGCACCCTGGCACAACGGGGCGCAGCGGGCCTGGTGATCTGCGGGCGCAGCCGCGACAAGGGCGAAGAACAGGT
The DNA here is from genome assembly GCF_044746825.1 of Pseudomonas sp. NPDC090201. Lineage (NCBI taxonomy): Bacteria > Pseudomonadati > Pseudomonadota > Gammaproteobacteria > Pseudomonadales > Pseudomonadaceae > Pseudomonas > Pseudomonas sp. NPDC090201. The sequence goes on along the minus strand of NZ_JBIVCX010000003.1, from coordinate 443,127 downwards.
GCGGCAACTGGCCGAACTGGACTGCCAGGCGTTTTTCGTCGAGGCCGACATGGAGAACGTCGATGACTGCCGCCGCGTGGTGGCCGAGGCCAAAACCCGGTTCGGCACGGTCCACGGCCTGGTCAACTGCGCGGGGATGTCGGACCGCGGCAGCATCATCGATACCTCGCCTGAGCTGTTCGACCGCATCTTCGCGGTCAACGTCAAGGCGCCGTTTTTCCTGATGCAGGAATGCATCAAGCTGATGATCGCCAACAAGGTCGAAGGCTCCATCGTCAGCATCCTCAGTGTCAGCGGTCACGGCGGACAGTCGTTCCTCTCGGCGTATGCCGCCTCCAAAGGCGCGCTGGCGGTGCTGACCAAGAACGTCGCGTTCAGCACCTTGCGTAACCGCATTCGCGTCAACGGCTTGAACATCGGCTGGATGGATACGCCCCACGAAGACCAGATCCAGCGCCAGTACCACGGCGCCGACGACGGCTGGCTGGCGCGCGCCGAAGCCCAGGCGCCGTTCGGCCGTTTGCTCAAGCCGCAGGAAGTGGCCAATAGCGTGGCCTACCTGCTGTCGGACCAGTCGGGCATGACCACCGGCGCCGTGATCGACATGGAGCAGGGCATCATGGGCTGCGGCGACGGCTCGACCCCACGACCAGATGCGCCGCTGACCCTCGACGGCCTGGGTGGCCTGTGAGCCTGTTCGGCCGCGTCGATGACCTGGATCCCGACGCCTTTGCCCAGGTGTGCGAGCAAGAGGTTGATCTGGCCGACTACCCTTTCGCACAGGAAGTGGCCAGCCGCGTGGTGATCTACGCGGCCGACACCATGCGCAACGCCATGCACAGCAACCTCCAGGCGCTAATGGGCGAACTGCATCGACTGCTCAGCGATGGCCCCGGCGTGCTGGTGGTGCGTGGCGCCTACACCGACCACGGGGTGATCGACCGGCACAGCGAGGTGTTTCGCCAGATCATCGCCCAGGAGGCGGCGAAGGTGGTGCGTGCTGACCACTTCGCCAAGGCCGGGGCCAACCAGCGTATCTGGAATGCCTTGCAGAAGGCCGCCGAGCATTCGCCGGAATCGTTCATCGAGTACTACGCCAACCCGTTGTTGGGGCTGATCGCCGAGGCGTGGCTGGGGCCGTGTTTCCAGACCACGGCACAGGTCAACGTGGTGACGCCGGGCGGGCAGGCCCAGCAGCCCCATCGCGATTATCACCTGGGCTTTCAGACCGACGAGGTGGTTGCGCGCTACCCGCTGCCTTTGCATCGGCTGTCACAGAACCTGACCTTGCAGGGCGCCGTGGCTCATACCGACATGCCGCTGGAAACCGGTCCTACTCTGTTGCTGCCGTTTTCCCAGCTCTATGAGCTTGGGTATCTGGCGTGGCGCGATCAGCGTTTCATCGATTACTTCGCCGGGCATGCGATCCAGTTGCCGTTGAACAAGGGTGATCTGTTGTTCTTCAACCCGGCACTGTTCCATGCAGCGGGCACTAACCGCACGCCGGACCAGTACCGTATGGCCAACCTGCTGCAGATTTCGGCGGCATTCGGAAAACCCATGGAAACGGTCAACCGTGAACGGATGATGTTGGCGCTCTATCCGTGGCTGCTCAAGCGGATGGAGCAGGGTGAAATGGACGCGGTCGAGGTGTCAGCGGTGATTGCCATGAGCGCTGATGGGTACTCGTTTCCAACCAACCTGGACACTGACCCACCGCTGCACGGCATGGCCCCGCAGACCGGGCAGCAGTTGATGGCGCAAGCGTTGGACGAGGGCTGGCCGGTTGACCGGTTTGCCGAGGCGGTGGAGGCGATGCGGGTGAAGCGGTTGGCGTGATGTGGCGCGCTGCACGATCTCTCGACCACCCAATACCGTAGCAGTCCGGCTTGCCGGCGTTCTGGTGCGCAGCGCCATTAAAATCAGGCGACTCGGTAGTGTCAGGCAGCCCGCGCTCACGGGATTTGCTGGCGCTGCGCACCAGAACGCCGGCAAGCCGGACTGCTACGGTCAGTAGTTGGGCATCGATTATGGGGTGAGTCCGGCGAAAATTATTCAAATATTCTCAGGCGTCACGATCTGCAACGGCACCAGCACCCGGTGCCGTTGCGGGTCGATTTCCTTGACTCGCGGCAACTGCACCATCACCTCGATCAATTCCTTGGCGATCAGCCGCGGCTGGGAGTCGATCACCAGCGTCACCAGGCCTTTGCGCATGGCCTGGCGGGATTCCATTGTGGGCTCTTGCAAAATCACGCACAGCCGCGGGCGTTCGGGGGTTGCCGCCAGCGCACTGATGACCCCTTCGACGCCGCCGCCGGCCACATAGATACCGCGCAGGTCCGGGTGTCGCGCCAGCAGTTCCAGCGTGGCTTCCTCGGTGATCGCGCCGTTATCCAGGGTGATGATCGGCGCCAGCACGCGAAACTGCGGGGCCTTCTCCTCGAAGAAACTGCGCACCCCGGCTTCACGTTGCTCGTGCCCCAGAAAACGGTGTCCGCCGAGCATCACCGCCACGCAACCACCCGCTGGATGTGAGCCATGGGCGATCAGCCAGGCAGCCGTGCGGCCGACTTCATGGTTGTCGGTGCCGACATAAGCGCCAGGATGCACGGTGGGCAACTCGGTCAGCAGCGACACCACCGGCACGCCGTTGAGCCGCACCTCTTCGATGGCCTGCAGAATCACCGGGTGCTCGAAACTGACCAGCGCCAGGCAATCGCATTGCTCGGCCAACTGGCGAATCTGCGCGGCAATGGACTGCGGCGAGCGGTCGTGAATCAGCTCCAGATGGCAGACGATATTCGCCGTGCGCGCCTCCCGTGCCTGGTCGAGGATGGCATCGCCCAAGGTCTTGTAGAACGTCTGGGAAGTGCCGAGCAGAAGAAAACCGAAGTGATAGGCCTGCTTCCTTTCGTTGATGCGTTGCGAGATCAGCCGCGCCGCGAAATAACCCACCGCTTCGGCGGCTTCATGAACTTTTTCCGCCGTTTCCGGATTGACCGGCGCCCTGGCATTGAGCACCCGGTCCACGGTCGCGACACTCAAGTTGGCGTACTGGGCAACGGTGGCGATCGTCGGGCGTTTCTTATTATTCATAGGGGCTCATTTTTATACGGCATGCCGCTGAAAAAACAGTGCATGATAGAAAACTATCAAGGAAAAACTGAGCTGGATGATAGCTTGAGAGAGAATACTTTCAAGCGCTTGTTGCAGAGCCCTTGCTCTCTATATTTTTGAATCAGCGAAGTGCGTGAACGACGCGGTTTCAATTATCTGGAGAACAATAACAATGTCCCAAATACCCTACGATCCGGATCGCCCGAAAGACTACAGCCTGACCGGTGAACAGGCGCGCAAGGCCGAGGAGGCCGGGCTGGTGTCGGCGGTCTGGTATCAATGCCCGGTGCCGCGCAAGCGCATGAAAGAACTCATGCAGCGCAGCGATGGCCGCGCCCTGCGTGATACCGCCCTGTGGCTCGGCGCCATGCTGGTCACCGGTATCGGCGGTTACCTCTTCTGGGGCAGCGCCGCCTGTGTGCCGTTTTTCCTGGTCTATGGCCTGCTGTACGGCACCGCCGCCAACTCGCGCTGGCACGAGACGGGCCACGGCACCGCCTTCAAGACTCGCTGGATGAACGATGCGGTCTATCAACTGGCGTGCTTCATGGTCATGTACGAGCCACAAGTCTGGCGCTGGAGCCACGCTCGCCATCACACCGACACCATCATCGTCGGCCGGGATCCGGAAATCGTCGAGCCACGTCCGCCGCGCTTGAACTTGATTGCCCTCAAGTTCCTGTCGTTGCCCCATGTCTATAACGCGTTCAAATCGCTGTTCGTCCATGCTTCGGGGCAGATGAGTGAAGAGGAGAAAGTGTTCGTCCCGGAATCGGAGTTTCCCAAGGTCTACCGCACCGCACGCATCTGGCTGGCCTTGCATGGGTTGGTGATTGGCGCGGCGCTGTACTTCAACTCCTGGCTGCCGCTGATGTATGTATTGCTGCCAACGATGTATGGCGGCTGGCTCAGTTACGCCTTCGGCCTGACCCAGCACGTGGGCCTGGCCGAAGATGAACTGGACCACCGCAAGAACTGCCGCACGATTTATATGAACCCGGTGTTCCGCTTCTTTTATTCGGACATGAACTATCACCTGGAACATCACATGTTTCCGATGGTGCCATATCACGCGCTGGCCAAACTTCACGAGGAAATAAAAGCCGATTGCCCGCCGCCTTATAACAGCATCATCGACGCCTACCGGGAGATCATTCCGACGCTGCTCAAACAGCGCAAGGATCCGGGTTTTTATATTCGCAGGCCTGTGCGCGAAGTGACGCCGGAAACCGCATCCTCCCCGCAGGAATCGGCCTTCAGCTGAAACCCCTTCGCCCTTCGAACAACAAGAGAGCACTGCCATGAGCAATCAGTGGGTAGAGGTGTGTCACGTCGACGATATCGATGAAGAAGACGTCATCCGTTTCGATCATCAGCAAAAAACCTACGCGGTGTACCGCTCGGCCGGCAGCGAGTTCTTCGCCACCGACGGCCTGTGCACCCACGAGAAAATCCATCTGGCCGATGGCCTGGTGATGGACTTCGTCATCGAATGCCCCAAGCACAACGGCCGTTTCGACTACCGCAACGGCAAGGCGCTGAACGCCCCGGCGTGCATCAACCTCAAGACCTATCCGGTCAAGGTCGAGGCGGGCAGGGTGCTCCTCGGTACTTTGGAACAGCAGTCATGAGCCTAAATGCGATGGTCATTGTCGGCGCAGGCCATGCCGGCGGGCGCGCCGCGCTGACACTGCGCGAGGCCGGTTTTGCCGGGCGCATTATCCTGATCGGCGACGAGGTGCACCTGCCTTATGAAAGGCCGCCGCTGTCCAAGGCGCTGCTCAAGGGGGAGTCGTCCCTTGAGGCGTGCAGCCTGTTCAGCGAAGCCGGTTTCATCGCCTCCGGCATCGAGCATCTGAGCGGGGTGCGGGTGACCGGTATCGATGTGCGGGAACAACGGCTGACGCTTGATAACGGCCAGCAGCTTGAGTACGGCAAGCTGCTGTTGGCCATGGGCGGGCAGTCTCGCAGCCTGGATCTGGGCGCCCGCAGGCTTAGCAACGTGCATTATCTGCGCACGGTGGATGAGGCTGTGGGGCTGCGAGCACGCCTCACGCCCGGGACTCGCTTGCTGGTGGTCGGCGGAGGTTTCATCGGGCTTGAAGTGGCCGCGACCGCCCGCGAACTGGGTTGTGCGGTGACTGTGCTGGAAGCCGGGCCACGGCTGGCCGCACGAGCCCTGCCTGAACGCCTGTCGCAGACCTTGCTCGACCTGCACCGCGAACGGGGCGTGGTGGTGCATCTAGGTGCCCGCATCGAGAGCATGCAGGGCGAAGAGGCGCTGACAGCGGTGCAACTGGCAAGTGGCGAGTGCCTGCCCTGTGATGTGTTACTGGTGGGGATTGGCATGCAGCCCAATCTGCAACTGGCGAAAGATGCGGGGCTGGAAACGGGCAGCGGCATCCGGGTCGACCGGTTCCTGCAGACCAGCGCCCCGGGCGTCTTTGCCGCGGGGGACGTCTGTGAGTTTCCCGATGGCGAGGGCCTGCTTCAGCGCCAGGAAACCTGGCGCAACGCCGAGACTCAGGGGCGGCTGGCGGCACTGAACATGCTGGGGCAGCAAGAACGGATCAGCGGGGTGGCGGGCTTCTGGTCCGATCATTACGAGTTCGCTCTGCAGACCGTCGGCGCGCTTGAAGCGGGTGCACAGGTGATCGCGCGGGAAGGGAATGATGGCGGGTTCGTTCTGCTGTACCTCAACGCCCAGGGGCAACTGGTGGGTGCCAGCGGCTGGGGGCGCGGCAACAGCGTGGCCAAGGACATCAAGCTCTGCGAACGGCTGATCGAAAGCCAGGTGATGCTGCCGGTCACGCAACTGGCGGACGTGAACGTGTCACTTAAAGGACTGCTGCGAGGTGCCCATGCCTGACATCAAGCAACAGGAGTTTGTGGTGTTTCAATCGATGTGGGCGATGCAGAACGAGCAGGGCGTTTTGCCAGGCCCGCTGGAAGCACAGTTGACGCGCATCGCCGAGGCAGGTTTTGACGGGATCACCGATCACTTCTACGAGCCCGCCGCCGCACGGCACCTTGCCGAATTGGCCAATGAACTGGGATTGCAGATCGAGGGCCAGTTGTTTCCCAAGACTGTGGACGATTTGCAGCCGGCGCTGGACATCGCCAGCCAGTACGGTTGCCATCACCTGACGATCCAGGCAGACCTGCGGCCGCGCAACTTGAGTGAAGCGATCACGCTGGTCGATGGCTGGCTGCGGCTGGCCGAACAGGTGGATTTTCCGGTGCTGCTGGAAACCCATCGCTACCGCATCACCAACGACTTGCCGTTCACTCTTGATCTGCTCAGGGAGTTGCCGGAATTGAAGCTGCTGGCGGACTTGTCGCATTACGTGGTGGGGCGGGAAATCCCGCTGCAACCCGACGCACAGGATCAGCAGCAGATCAAAACCATCCTGCAGCGCAGTTCAGGCTTTCACGGGCGCGTGGCCAGTTGCGAACAAGTCCAGGTACCGATCAGCTTCGAGCAACACAGGCCTTGGGTCGAGCTGTTCAGCCGCTGGTGGCGCTATGGGATCGACGATTGGCGCGAGCGTGCCGGCGCGAGCGCAAGCCTGTCGTTTACCTGCGAACTCGGCCCGCCGCCCTATGGGATCACCGACCGCTTCGGCCGGGACATCAGCGACCGCTGGCAGGAGTCGTTGATGCTCAAGGGCCTGGCGCGACGGTTATGGGCCGATGCGCCTTGACACGCGCATCCCTCAAGGATTGCAGGACAAACCTGTGGGAGCGGGCTTGCCCGCGAAGGCGTCGGACCTGACGCATCAATGGTGAATGACCCACCGTCTTCGCGGGCAAGCCCGCTCCCACAGATGAGTGTTGTGGGGGGATCTTCGATACTGCCGATCCTTGGCACGGCCTATGCTGTTCCTGAGCCCAACCCAATCGCTGAAACAGCCCGGACCCTCAGGAGAGCCGCATGTACAAAGACTACCCCGCTGCGTATCAGGTCAGTAAAGGTGCAGCGTTACAGATCGACACAGCGTTCTACGACCGGATCCGCGACAACCAGGACCGCCGCACCCTGGTGGAGCAGTTCGAAGTGCCGATTCGTACCGGTCGTGCGTGGAAGGTCAAGGCCGGTCAGGTGTTTCGTGTGACCACCCCGGTGGGCCCCCAGGTGGGCGACTTCAACGTGTGGAACGCCAACGACCCGCGCGAGCGCATGTGGGCAGCGCGCACCCGTCAACTGCAGGGCGCCCACGTCAGCACCCATGACCGGCTGTGGTCGAACCTGCCATTCCTGCGCCCCATGGTGACCATCACCGACGACAGCCTGGCCAGTTACGGCGTCGACGAACACGGCGGGCGTCTGCACGACCTGCTCGGCACCCGCTGCGATCCCTACGTGAACAAGATGCTCACCGGCGAGGATTTTCATCACCACTGCCACTCCAACCTCACCCGCGCCGTACTGCCCCATGGGCTGACCGAGTTCGACGTGCATGACGTGCTCAACATCTTTCAATGCACAGGCCTGAACCACGACGACCTGTATTTCATGAAAGCCTGCCCGGCCCAGAAGGGCGACTACCTGGAGTTCTTCGCCGAAATCGACCTGCTGTGCGCGCTGTCCACCTGCCCGGGCGGGGACCTGTCGCTGCCGATGTGGGGCCCCGAGGCGCAGGATCCGTTGACCGTTTGCAGGCCGCTGGGTGTGGAAATCTACGACCTCGATGCGTCGTTGCTGCAAGGTTGGGAACAGCCCAAGCGTGCCGAGTACAACGGCTTGCACGGATTGGCGATCGCCAAGGCGGATTGGGAGAAGTAGCCAGCACCGCCCCCGCCGGCAAGCCGTGCTGCTACGGGTTTGGGGTTGTTCGCGAGGGCATGACCACCCTGATCCCTGGTAGGAGCGCGCTTGCCCGCGACCGCGGTATCTCATTCAACAGCGAGGTGTCTGGCCTGACGCTATCGCGGGCACGCGCGCTCCTACAGCCTTCACCCAGAATACGGATCGGGCTTAGGCATCACGCAACAAGTCATGGGCGTTGAGCAGGCTCCAGGCGATTTCCGGTCGCTTTTCCAGCCCTCGGCGGATGGCGGCAGGGATGGCCTGGCGGGTCTTGCGGCACATGCCGGGCAGCTCGGCGATGTCGATGGCGATGCCGCGCATGCTGCGCACTTCATTGAAACCCGGGGCGATGGACAGGCGGATGCCCAGTTGCTCGTACATGCGCTTTTGCATGTGTTCGAGGTCGGTCAGGCTTGCGATGTTTTCCAGGCGTTCAAGCAGGCGTTTTTCTTCCTGGCGCGTCAGGCAGAGGATGCGCAGGTCTGTGCCTGCGGTTTCCAGCAGCCGTTCGCGCTCGCAAATGCAGGCGCCGGGCGGGCAGGGTGAGCGAATCGGCATCGAGGGCGTCATGGGCCGATCATAGCGAGGCCGGTGGGGGATTTACAGCGGCGTTTTGCAGACGCGCCTCGGCCTTGACCGCCGCGCGGATTCCCTGGAGCAGCATCATGCACGCCGGGTTGTCGTTGTCCGCACGCCACACAAGGTGCAGCTCGCTCTGCACCCCTTCGCCCAGATCCAGTTCGCGAAACACCACGTTCTTGAACACCACATTGGTCGCGCAGCGCGGCACCAGGGCCAGGCCCATGGCCGCGTTGACCAGCGCCAGAATCGTCAGGGACGAGCCCAGCCATTGCACATACTCCGGCGCCACCTGCGCCGAGCGGAACATGCCGGTCAGCAGTTCGTTGAACGGCGGGTAGGCTGAGTGCGAGTACATCAGGAAAGGCTGCTGATGCAGGTCTTCGACCCGCAGGTTCGAGGCATGCGCCAACGGATGCGTGCTCGGCACCGCCAGCACAAAGGGCTCGCGCACCAACAGCTCGGTTTCATAACCGGACTGCAGCAGCGGCGCGCGGACGATGCCAAGGTCAACGCGGCGGGCGCGCAAGGCTTCGTGCTGGGAGGCGGTGTTCATCTCGCTCAGGGAAATTTTCACGTGGGGCTGGTTGAGCCGCGCCTCGGCGATCACCTTGGGCAGAAACTCATACACCGCGCTGCCGACGAAACTGATGTTCACCGAACCGATATCGCCCTGAGCAATGCGCTTGGCCGCCAGTGCCGCCTGTTGCGCACGATCCAGCAGGTTCTGCGCCTCGATGAAGAACGCCCGGCCGGCAGCGGTCAACGCCACGCTGCGGGTGCTGCGGGTGAACAACTCGACCCCCAGATGATGCTCCAGCAACTGGATCTGCCGGCTCAAGGGCGGCTGGGTCATGTTCAGGCGCTCGGCGGCGCGGCGAAAGTTCAGTTCCGTGGCCACCGTGGTGAAGCAGCGCAATTGGGCCAGTTCGAACATTGATATATTCCGGGTATCAATCAGCAGTCAATCTAGATTAGACGGGAACAATATCGGCGTCCATCATCGGCTCATCAGCAAAAAATCATCCCTAAAAAAACAATGAACGGGAGTCGCGCTTTTGAACAATCCCTCATCGTCCCTGGACGCCTCGGCGCTGGCCAGCGCTGCCGCGAAGGTCAAACGGCATGTGTTGCCGCTGTTCGTGGTCATGTTCATCGTCAACTACATCGACCGGGTCAATATCGGCTTCGTGCGCAGCCACATGGAAACCGACCTGGGCATCGGCGCGGCGGCCTACGGACTGGGTGCCGGCTTGTTCTTCGTCGGTTACGCGCTGTTCGAGGTGCCGTCGAACATGCTGTTGCAGCGCTTCGGCGCCCGCGCCTGGCTGACCCGCATCATGTTCACCTGGGGCGCGGCGGCGATGGCCATGGCGTTCGTGAAAGGCGAAACCAGCTTCTACATCCTGCGTTTCGTGCTGGGCGCGGCCGAGGCGGGGTTCTTTCCCGGCATCATCTATTACTTCACCCAGTGGTTGCCGGCCAGTGAGCGCGGCAAGGCCATGGCGATCTTCTTGAGCGGCTCGGCCGTGGCCTCGGTGATCTCCGGGCCCGTGTCTGGCGCGTTGCTGGGCATCAGTGGGCTGAGCCTGCACGGCTGGCAATGGATGTTCCTGATCGAAGGCTTTGCCTCGATTGCCCTGTGCGGTTTTGTCTGGTTCTGGCTGCAGTCTCATCCCCGCGAGGCCAAGTGGCTCACGGAAGCGGAGAAGGGCGCGCTGATCGCAGCCATCGACGCCGAGCAAAAGGCCCGCGAAGCGACGCAGGTGGTCAAGCCGTCAATCTTTCGGCTGCTGGCTGACCGGCAGATCCTGCTGTTCTGCTTCATCTATTTCTCGGTGGCCTTGACCATCTACGGCGCGACCTTCTGGCTGCCCAGCATGATCAAGAAAATGGGCAGCATGAGCGACTTCCAGGTCGGGCTGTTCAACTCCATTCCGTGGATCATCTCCATCGTCGCCATGTACGGCTTCGCGGCGCTGGCCGCACGCTTCAAGCATCAGCAGGCCTGGGTGTCGCTGACCCTGGTCATCGCGGCGGGCGGGATGTTCATGTCCACCACCGGCGGGCCGGTGTTCGCTTTCGTTGCCATCTGTTTCGCGGCCATCGGCTTCAAGGCGGCCTCGGCGCTGTTCTGGCCGATTCCCCAGGGCTATCTGGATGCGCGCATCGCCGCGGCAGTGATCGCTCTCATCAACTCCATCGGCAACCTGGGCGGGTTCGTTGCGCCCGCTACCTTCGGTTTTCTGGAGCAGACCACAGGTTCCATCACTGGCGGGTTGTACGGCCTCGCGGCCACGTCCTTGCTGGCGGCGGTGGTGATCTTCTTTGCCCGCACCACGCCCCGCGCTGACCGGCACCTGCCGGGCGACATCGGCGCCACGCTGGCTGCCCCTGCGACGCTCAACCCCTCTTCAAGCCTCAAACCCTGATTGACCGGGAGAAGTCATTTGAAAATCACGCGTGTTACCGTCACCCCGATTGCCTTTCGTGATCCGCCGTTGCTCAATGCCAGCGGCATCCACGAGCCCTACGCGCTGCGCTCGATCATCGAGGTGGAAAGCGACAACGGTTATATCGGCCTGGGCGAAAGCTACGGCGATGCCCCGGCGCTGGCGATCCAGCAGCAGGTGCAGAGCCAGTTGATCGGTATGGATCCGTTCAACCTTGCGCAGCTCAAGGCGGTGGTCAAGGCCACTGTTGCGGCCCACAAACCGGCCAGTATCGCTGGGGCAGAACTGGCGCCCGGTTCCCATGCCAGCAAAGCGGTGAGCAATGCCTATTCGGCGTTCGAGGTGGCCTTCCTCGACCTGCAGGCGCGCTCCATGAACCTGCCGCTGGTGGACCTGCTCGGTGGCGCGGTGCGCGACCAGGTGCCGTTCAGCGCCTACCTGTTCTTCAAGTACGCCACCCATGCCGGCTCGCCCTACGCGCCAGACAGCTGGGGCGAGGCCTTGAGCGAAGAGCAGATCGTCGCCCAGGCGCGGCGGATGATCGAGGCTTATGGTTTCAAGAGCATCAAGCTCAAGGCCGGGGCGCTGGAGCCCGAGCATGAGGTCTCGTGCATCAAGGCTCTGAAGAAGGCGTTTCCTGGCTATCCGTTGCGCATCGACCCCAACGGTAACTGGTCGCTGGAAACCTCGATCCGTATGGCAGAGCTGCTGGGCGACGACTTGCAGTATTACGAGGACCCGACGCCTGGGCTCGATGGCATGGCCGAGTTGCACAAGCGCACAGGGCTTGCGCTGGCCACCAACATGGTCGTGACCGATTTCGACGAGTTCCGCCGCAGTGTCGCGCAGAACAGCGTGCAGATCGTCCTCGCCGACCACCATTACTGGGGCGGTCTGCGGGACACTCAGGCGCTGGCGAAGATGTGCGAAACCTTCGGGCTTGGGGTGTCGATGCATTCGAACTCGCATCTGGGCATCAGCCTCATGGCCATGGCCCACGTGGCCGCCGCGGTGCCGAACCTGGACTACGCCTGCGACACCCACTACCCGTGGCAGGAGCCGGACGAGGAGGTCATCAAGGGCGGCAAGCTGCCCATCGTCGACGGCTGCGTGAAGATCACCCGCGATCCGGGCCTGGGGCTGGAGCTGGACTACGACCAGTTGGGCAAACTCAACGACCAGTACCTGACCTGCGGAATCCGCTCACGCGACGACGTCAGGCAGATGCAGAAGTACAAGCCGGACTGGAGAGCGGTCAAGCCCAGATATTGACCAAACCCCGTCCCGTAGGAGCGCGCTTGCCCGCGAAAGCGTCAGGCCAGACATCTTGATGTCGAATGACACACCGCCGTCGCGGGCAAGCGCGCTCCTACAGGCTTCGGTCATCATTCGATAGGGCATGCGACGCCGATCCCGTAGGAGCGCGCTTGCCCGCGAAAGCGTGAATCCAGACACCTCGATGTCGAATGACACACCGCCGTCGCGGGCAAGCGCGCTCCTACAGGCTTCGGTCATCATTCGATGGGGTATGCGACGCCGATCCCGTAGGAGCGCGCTTGCCCGCGAAAGCGTCAGGCCAGACACCTTGATGTCGCATGACACACCGCCATCGCGGGCAAGCGCGCTCCTACAAGCCGATGCCACACGCACTCGTAGCAGTCCGGCTTGCCGGCGTTGCGGCCTCAAGATCGCCACGCCGGCGAGCCGGACTGCTACGATCGGTGTTTTTGCCTTGGCCTGACGCATGCCCCCTTTGATTTCCCTGGCCCGATCCTGCGATATCCCTGACATCCTGACCTTTGTCATGGGTGCGCGGGCCGGGATGTTTCCGATGCTCGACCCGGATGTGATGCCCGATGATCTGCAGCGCTTTGAGGACGTCTATCTGGCCCCGGAGGCTGGCCGGTTTCTCATCGCTCGCCATGCGGGTCAACTGGTCGGCGTCATCGGCTATCTGCCGTACGACGGGCGTTTCCCGCAACTGGACTATTCAGGGCACAAGACGGTGGAGGTGGTACGTCTGTTCATCGACCCTGACTTCAGGCGCATGGGCCTGGCCGCTCGTCTGTTCGACGCCTTGAAAGCCGTGGCAGTGGAGCAGGGCGTCGAAGTGCTGTACCTGCACACCCATCCTTTCCTGCCGGGAGCGATCAGCTTCTGGCAGCGCCAGGGCTTTGCCATCGACGACATCGAAGATGACCCGATCTGGCACACCACCCATATGCACCGTTCAATCGGCGCGTGATGCAAAAGATCGAACGCTGTTCGTCGCCCGTCCTCCAACCCACAGACCCCTCGCGTTCTTGCTGGAGACACCATGATGATCCGCTCACGCAAAGCCTTGATCCCTCTGCTGTTTACCGCCGTTACGCTGGCACCTGCCGTGGTCCTGGCACAAACCGCTGACGCACCCGCGCTGATGATCGCCGCATCCGGGTTCGGAGCAGGCGGAGCAGGCGGGGCAACGGGCGGCGGATCGGCAGGCGGTGCAGCAACGGGCTCGGGTACTAACGCGACTGGCACCAATGGCACCAACGCCAACGGCACCAATGCAGCGAACACCAATGGCAGCAACAGCAGCAACACCAACGCAACCGGGACCAACGGCACCAACGCCAATGGCACCAACGCTGCGAACACCAACCGCAGCAACAGCAGTAACACCAACGCAACCGGCACCAACGGTACCAACGCCAATGGCACCAATGCCGCGAACACCAATGGCAGTAATAGCAGCAACACCAACGCCACCGGAACAAACGGCACCAACGCCAACGGCACCAACGCGACAAACAGCAACAGCCGCAACACCACCGCCCCAACGAATACCGGCACCAGCGATGCCCTGCAACAGCAGCGCCAGCAGAGCGGCCAGCAGATGATCATGGAGCGTAAGGGGCAGATTCAGGAAAGCAACTGACTGGCCCCGTAACATTTGGCATCAATCCCGCCACGCACAAACCGTCCAATCGCAGCACGTCCGTTCAATACCCCAATCCCTGTGCCCATCACTATGACTTCAATGCTCGCCGAGGGTGTTTACCGCCTTTGACGAGCCGTTCATGAATTCATGGGTATGCGATGAGCTATTCAACCTTCAATGACCGCTCACTGGACCTGGGGCTGCTGTTCCTGCGGGCCAGTGGTGCGCTGTTTCTGCTGTTCGTCCATGGGCTGCCCAAGCTGCTGGACTTCAACGCCCAACTGCAACTGATCGAAGACCCGTTCCACATGGGCGCCACCCTGACCCTGAGCATGGCGATTTTCGCCGAGGTCCTGTGCCCGCTGCTGATTCTGACCGGCGTACTGGCGCGTCTGGCGTGCCTGCCTATTCTCTTCCTGCTGTTGGTGGCCCTCGTAGTGGTGCACGGCGACTGGAGCGTTGAGCAGGGGCAGTTCGGTTGGTTGCTCATCATCATTTTCACCAGTGTGCTGATCGCCGGGCCTGGCCGCCTGGCGCTCGGCCATCGTTTCTCCGGAGCGCTTCGCTATGCCTGAATCCGCCATGTCCGCCGACGTCACCGCGACCTCGAAACTGTCCCCTGACGAGATCGTCACGCTGGTGATCAAGCACCGGGTCAAGCAAGGGCAGGAGGCACAATACGAGGCCTGGTTGCGCCGCATCGTGGCCATTGCCGCCTCGTATCCCGGGCATCTGGGCGTCGATGTCATTCGTGGCAAGGCCGATGGCCTGCACATGTTCACCTGCGTGCTGCGCTTCTGTTCGACGGACGCCATGCAGAGCTGGCTGGACTCGGCACAGCGCCGGGAACTGGTGGCCGAGGCCGCACCGATGCTGGCCGATGGCGACCTGACCGAGGTCAACCCGCACAACGAATTCTGGTTCGTGCCAGCCAGCGACACGCCACCGCCGCCACGCTGGAAACAGTCGGTGGTGACCTTTTTCGTGATCTGCCCGCTGACCCTGTTGATCCCGCTGCTGTGGGGCCCGGTGTTCCGCGCTTTCCCGCTGCTGGGCAACTACATCATCAGCACTGCGCTGGTCACCATCACCATTGTCTTGCTGGTCGTCTACCTGCTGATGCCCCAGGCCACCAAGCTGTTCGCGTCCTGGCTCAATGCCGCGCCCAAGCCTGCGCCCGGT
This sequence comes from Pseudomonas sp. NPDC090201, assembly GCF_044746825.1. Lineage (NCBI taxonomy): Bacteria > Pseudomonadati > Pseudomonadota > Gammaproteobacteria > Pseudomonadales > Pseudomonadaceae > Pseudomonas > Pseudomonas sp. NPDC090201. The sequence continues at coordinate 428,060 of NZ_JBIVCX010000003.1, read as the reverse complement.
GCCGATCATGAAGGATAAGCACGACGATGACGCCCCAGGCAGCAGCGAGCGCCGCAGCTTCGTTGCCAAGGGCTCGTTGCTCGGTGCGGCCGCCGCGATTCTCACCTCAATGCCTGTCACCGGCTTTGCCGTCGGTGCTTCCAAATCTTCTGCCCAAGGAACTCCTATGAACGTCGATCTGATTCTATTCAACGGAAACTTTCATACGGTTGACCAGGAACAACCCAAGGCCAGCGCCGTTGCCATCGCCAGCGGCAAGTTCGTGGCCGTGGGCACCGACGCCGAAATCATGGGCATGCGCAGCAGCGCCACCCAGGTCATCGACATGCACAAGCGCACGGTGATCCCGGGTCTGAACGACTCGCACCTGCACCTGATCCGCGGTGGCCTGAACTACAACCTGGAGCTGCGCTGGGAAGGCGTACCTTCGCTGGCCGACGGCCTGCGCATGCTCAAGGCCCAGGCCGATCGCACGCCGACCCCGCAATGGGTGCGCGTGGTGGGCGGCTGGAACGAATTCCAGTTCGCTGAAAAGCGCCTGCCGACCATCGAAGAGCTGAACCAGGCCGCGCCTGACACCCCGGTGTTCGTGCTGCACCTCTACGACCGTGCATTGCTCAACCGCGCCGCGCTGCGCGTGGTCGGCTACACCCGCGATACGCCAAACCCGCCGGGCGGCGAGATTGTGCGCGACAGCAATGGCGAGCCGACCGGCATGCTGGTGGCGCGCCCGAACGCGATGATCCTTTACTCGACCCTGGCCAAAGGCCCGAAACTGCCGCTGGAATACCAGGTCAACTCGACGCGCCAGTTCATGCGCGAGCTGAACCGCCTGGGCCTGACCAGCGCCATCGACGCCGGCGGCGGTTTCCAGAACTACCCGGACGACTACGAAGTCATCACCCAGCTGGCCGAGGCCAAGCAGCTGACCGTGCGTATCGCCTACAACCTGTTCACCCAGAAGCCCAAGGAAGAGCTGGCGGACTTCAAGCACTGGACCAGCACCGTCAAGCTGCACCAGGGCGATGACTTCCTGCGTCACAACGGCGCGGGCGAGATGCTGACCTTCTCGGCGGCCGACTTCGAAGACTTCCTCGAACCGCGTCCGGACCTGCCAGCCGGCATGGAACAGGATCTTGAGCCGGTGGTGCGCCACCTGGTCGAACACCGCTGGCCGTTCCGCCTGCACGCCACCTATGACGAGTCGATCTCGCGCATGCTGGACGTGTTCGAGAAGGTCAACCGCGACATTCCGTTCAACGGCATTCCGTGGTTCTTCGACCATTGCGAAACCATCACGCCGAAAAACATCGAGCGGGTGAAGGCCCTGGGTGGCGGTATCGCGATTCAGGACCGCATGGCGTTCCAGGGCGAATACTTCGTCGATCGCTACGGCAAGAACGCGGCTCAACATACGCCGCCGATCAAGCGCATGCTGGCCGAAGGCGTGCCAGTGGGTGCCGGCACCGACGCCACTCGCGTCTCCAGCTACAACCCATGGACTTCGCTGTACTGGATGGTCAGTGGCCGCACCGTGGGCGGCATGGAACTGTACCCCGAAGGCCTGTCCCGCGAGACCGCACTGGAGCTGTTCACCCGTGGCAGCGCCTGGTTCTCCTCCGAGCAGGGCAAGAAGGGCCAGATCAAGGTCGGTCAACTGGCTGACGTGGTCGCGTTGTCCCAGGACTTCTTCAGCGTGCCGGAAGAGTCGATCAAGTGGATCGAGTCGGTGCTGACCATCGTCGACGGCAAGGTCGTCTATGGCACCAACGAGTTCGACCAACTGGCGCCGCCAAGCGTGCCGGTACTGCCGGACTGGTCGCCGGTGGCCATGGTGCCGGGTCACTGGCGTCAGGGCGCGCCGCTGGCCGCTGCAGTTCACCAGTGCAGCGGGCCGTGCGCCGTGCATGCCCATGGCCATGACAAGGCCCGCCAGTCGAAAGCCCCGGTCAGCGACTTCCAGGGTTTCTGGGGCGCCTTCGGCTGCTCCTGCTTCGCATTCTAAAGCGTCTCAACGCCTCGCCGGGCTTGCCTGGCGAGGCACCCGCCGACGCAGTCTGTTGGCATCGCACACACTGCAACCCCACTGATGGAGTCAATCATGACCGTTCCTTACAAGCGTCTGGATATCAACGATGCCGTCGTTCTGCTGGTCGACCACCAAACAGGTCTGATCTCGCTGGTGCAGGACTTCTCGCCCAACGAATTCAAGAACAACGTGTTGGCCCTGGCCGATTGCGCCAAGTTCTTCAAGTTGCCGACCATCCTGACCACCAGCTTCGAATCCGGCCCCAACGGCCCGCTGGTGCCTGAGCTCAAGGAAATGTTCCCGGACGCGCCGTACATTGCCCGTCCTGGCCAGATCAACGCCTGGGACAACGAAGATTTCGTCAAGGCGATCAAGGCGACCGGTCGCAAGCAGCTGATCATTGCTGGTGTGGTGACGGATGTCTGCGTGGCGTTCCCGACCCTGTGCGCGCTGGAAGAAGGCTTTGATGTGTTCGTGGTGACCGATGCTTCCGGCACCTTCAACGACGTGGTGCAGAAGGCGGCGTGGGCGCGTATGTCCGCAGCCGGCGCACAACTGGTGAACTGGTTCGCCGTGGCCTGCGAGCTGCAGCGCGACTGGCGCAACGACATGGAAGGCCTGGCGAACCTGCTATCCCAGCGCATCCCGAACTACCGCAACCTGATGAACAGCTACTCGGCGTTCAACAAGTAAACACCTCCTGTAGGAGCGCGCTTGCCCGCGATGGCGATCTCACGGACGCCCCCGCCGGCAAGCCGTGCTGCTACGGAATTTGGGTCCCCGCAATTCTGTGGTCGCCGCAAACCCTGTAGGAGCGCGCTTGCCCGCGACGGCGATCTCACGGACGCCCCCGCCGGCAAGCCGTGCTGCTACGGAATTTGGATCCCCGCAATTCTGTGTTCGCCGCAAACCCTGTAGGAGCGCGCTTGCCCGCGACGGCGATCTCACGGACGCCTCCGCCGGCAAGCCGTGCTGCTACGGTTCTGGGTGAACGCCACTGCCAGGTTCACCCCCAATCCCGTAGGAGCGCGCTTGCCCGCGATGGCGATCTCACGGACGCCCCCGCCGGCAAGCCGTGCTGCTACGGTTCTGCGTGAACGCGGATGCCAGTTTCACCCCAACCCCGTAGCAGCCGGGCTTGCCCGCGGGAGCGATCTCGAGGACGCTGTCGCGGGCAAGCGCGCTCCTACAGTGTTCAAACCTGCGATATCGAGGGTAAGACCTCTAACGTCTCAACTTCGTCCAAACATGTCTTGGACGGTCTCGCGCTTTTGCATCTACGCTTGGCTTCGTTGTCGTCACCCTGGCGACCGGCTGACGCGGCCATTGGGACCGTTTTCAGCCGCCCACCTTGATAGCCTTGATGGAGATGCAGCATGAAAATCGACCTGAACGGAAAACTCGCCATCGTCAGCGGTTCGACAGCCGGTATCGGCCTGGCGATCGGCAAGTCATTGGCACAGTGCGGGGCCTCGGTGGTGATTGCCGGCCGTGGGCAGGGCAAGGTGGATGAAGCCATCGCCTCGATCAAACGCGAGGTGCCAGACGCACAATTGCATGGCCTGGTGGCTGACCTGGGCACCGCAGAGGGCGCCCAGCGTCTGTTCGAGGCCCATCCGCGCGCCGACATTCTGGTCAACAACCTGGGCATCTTCAACGAAGTAGACTTCTTCGAAACCGACGACAGCGAATGGAGCCGTTTCTACGAAACCAACGTCATCTCCGGCGTGCGCCTGTCGCGCCACTACGTGGGCGGCATGGTCGAGCAGAAATGGGGCAGGGTGATCTTCGTATCGTCCGAGTCCGGCGTGGCCATCCCGGCCAACATGATCAACTACGGCACCACCAAGGCTGCCAACCTGGCCGTTTCCCACGGTCTGGCCAAGCGTCTGGCGGGCACCGGGGTCACGGTCAACGCGATCCTGCCGGGCCCGACCTTCACCGACGGCGTCGAGGACATGCTCAAGGACGCCATGGCCGAATCTGGCCGCAGCGCGCGGGAGGAAGCCAACCACTTCGTACGCACAGCGCGGCCTTCCTCGATTATCCAGCGGATCGCCGAGGTCGATGAAGTGGCGAACCTGGTCGCCTATCTGGCTTCGCCGCTCTCTTCAGCGACGACGGGCGCCGCGCTGCGAGTCGACGGCGGGGTGGTCGACAGCCTGGCCATCTGACCCTTGGGTTAATTGTCGCTTAATCCGCAACGCAGAAACTCCAAACCTGTGGTTTATCCGGGGCGTCTCGCGCGTCAGAATCGCCCCATCATTTATCGCAGGAGAGGATGATGCTTGTATCGGCGATCAACACCGTAGAAATACACGCCACCCACGGGCGTCGCAGTGAAGTCGATGCCCGTGTGCCGCGCATGCTCGATGTGTTGAACAGCACCACGCCGTGCATTGCCTACACCCTGACCGCCAGCAAGGCCTGTGACGCCTCCTGGATCGTCAGCGGCTACTGGCAGTCCGAGGCGCAGATGCAGGCTCACTTCTCCCATCCTGAGCTGGCCGGTTTCATGGAGCTGCTTTCGTGCGGCGCCATCAGCCATATCCAGTTCAACAGTTTTGTCACCGAGCCGAGCGGGGTGAGCTGATGTCCCTCAATGAAGATATTCTGCTGAGTCTTGACCTGAACCTGTTGCTGACCTTCCTGGTGGTGTTTCGCGAGCGCAGCGTCAGTGGCGCGGCCCAGCATCTACGAGTGACGCAACCGGCGGTTAGTGGCTCTCTGGTGCGCCTGCGCGAGTTCTTCGGTGACCCCTTGTTCCTGCGCCGCGACCGCAAGATGCAACCGACACCCAAGGCCCAGGAAATCGCCGAGGCGCTGTTGCCGGCCATGCAGCGTATCGAGTCGGTGATTCGTCACCCCTGACGCCCGCACGTCGTTCCCCCATGCACGCCCATGCCCCATGGTTGTGCGCCCGTACCCATGCCTGATCCGATTGGTAGCACATCGCTTGCGCTGCCGATTTTCGCATTTGCGCTAAATTCCTATCCCTTTCATTACCTTGCAGGTGCTTTTGCAAAGCTGGCACTGACTTTGCTTTTTCGTATCCGTGGATGATTGGATACAAAAATACAAACAGGTGACACATGCGACTCGCCCCCCGTTACACCGACCGCCAGGCCGTAACCGCTGAAGAAGAGGCCTATGCCTTCCTGCTCGATGCGATTTGCAAAGGCACCTACAAGATGGGCGAGCGCCTGATCGCCGAGGACATCGCCGGCGAGATCGGCATGAGCCGCATGCCGGTGCGCGAGGCGTTCAGGCGCCTGGCCGCCGATGGGCTGGTGACGCTGCGGCCCAATCGCGGCGCGGTGGTCAGCGGCTTGAACATTGACGAAATGCGCGAAGTCTTCGAGATGCGCAGTGCGCTGGAAGGTCTGGCGATCCGCGTCGCCGTACCGAAGATCACCGAGCGTCACCTAACCCACCTCGAACGCCTGCTCGACGACATGGACGCCTACCGCGACGACAGTTCCGAGTGGGTCAGCCGCCACCGCGAATTCCACGAATACCTCTGCAGCCTCAGCGAGCGCGGCCGCCTGATGCGCCAGATCAGCGCCCTGTACACGGTCATCGAGCCGCACATGCGCCTGTGGCTCGAACACGGCGACAAGCCCCTGAGCGCCCGTGATGAGCACGCCGTGATCCTCGATGCCCTGCGCGCAGGGGATGCCGAGCAGGCCGAGCGCATCCTGCGCGAGCACATCGAAGGCACCGTGCCGAGCCTGATCGACTTTCTCGAACAACAAAAAACCGCCTGACCCTCAACCAGAAGCGGGTATCCAGCCCGCCCGTTACACCGTACTGACGTTCAGAACTGCCCTTGCTTTCTTACCGAACATTGGAGCTTTCGTCATGCACACACCCGCCACACTGGCCATGCTCGTTTCCCTGAGTCTGCTCGCACCGCTGGCATCCGCCGCCACCACGGTGCCGGACCGGCTGCAGAAGGTCGAGAAACTCACCTATTGCTCAGGCATGGATTCGCCGCCGCTGGTGTCATTCGACGCCGCGCAGAAACCGGTGGGCCTGACCATCGACCTGGGGCTGGAAGTCGCCAAGCGCCTGGGCGGCAAGAAGGTGGAATGGCGGGTGATTCCGTTCTCGGGGCTGGTCCCGGCGCTGCTGGCGCAACAGTGCGACATGATCGTTGACCAGTTGTTCGACAAGCCCGAGCGGCGCGAAGTGATCAACATCGTCAACTACATGTACTCCAGCCAGTCGGTGGTGGTGCCCAAGGGCAACCCCAAGGGCATCAAGTCGCTGGATGACCTGTCCGGGAACAAGGTGGCGGTGCTCAACGGTTCGACCATCAAGACCCTGCTCGACACCCAGAACGAGACCCTGGCCAAGGCCGGCAAGCCGCCGCTCAAGCTGGTGGTCTACAACACCGACACCGATGCCTTCCAGGCGCTGCGCATCAAGCAGGTGGACGCCTATGGCACCACCGTCGAAACCGCCGGTTACTACGCCGCCATGGCCCCTGATCTGTTTCAGGAAGGCGTGCCCGCGTTCAGCCGCATCCTGACCGGGCTCGGCATTCGCAAGGACGACGCACAACTGACCACCGCTGTGCAGCAGATCATCAGCGACATGCGCAGCGACGGCAGCTACACCCAGTTACTGGCCAAGTGGCACGTCGAAAGCGACAAGCTCGATTAAGCCGGCGCAGAACGGGGTCACATGATGAATTTCAATTGGGAAGTGTTCTGGCAATACCTGACCCAGCCCAGTGGGGTCTACCTCACTGGGCTGTGGTTGACGTGCCTGATCAGCGTGCTGGCGATGCTGCTTGGCTGCGTGCTGGGGCTGGTGGCGGCATTGATGCGTCTGTCGAAGAACCCGCTGTTGTACCTGCCGGTTCGGTTTTACGTGTGGCTGATGCGCGGCACGCCGCTGCTGGTGCAGATCGTGTTCCTGTACACGGCGCTGGCGGCGGGCGGGATCTTCCGTTTCGAAGACATCGACCTTGGCTGGTTCATCATCCCGGGCAACATTCAGGCGGCGATCATTGCCCTGGGCCTGAACGAAGGGGCGTACATGGCCGAGATCATCCGCGCAGGCATCGGCGCGGTGGACAAGGGCCAGTACGAGGCCGGCCGTTCACTGGGCATGACCTTCGGCAAGCTGATGCGCCGCATCGTGCTGCCCCAGGCGTTCCGGGTGATCGTGCCGCCGTTGGGCAACGAGTTCAACGTGATGCTCAAGAACACCACGCTGGTCAGCGTGATCGGTGTGCAGGAGTTGCTGCTCAGCACCCAGATGATTACCTCGGCGACCTTTCGCGTGTTCGAGTTGTATCTGGTGGTGGCGATCTACTTCCTGATGCTGACCACGCTGTGGGGCTTCTTCCAGCGCTGGCTGGAACAGCGCTTCGGCCAGTCCGACCGCCAGCCGCCTGCGGCCCGGCGGATGTTTGGCCGCAGCGCGATGAAACTGTTGAGGGGGCGTTGAGATGGCGCATCAAAGTGAAGAACTGATCATCGAGGCGCTGGACGTTCACAAGTCCTTCGGTGATCTGGAAATCCTCAAAGGCATTTCCCTGCAGGTACGCAAAGGCGAAGTGGTGGTGCTGATCGGCGCCTCGGGCTCGGGCAAGACCACTTTCATCCGCTGCATCAACCTGCTGGAAGACATTCAGTCCGGGCGCATCCGGGTCAACGGCCAGAACATGGGCTACCGCGAACGCGCCGACGGCAGCCTGGTGCGCGATTCGGAGCGCAACATCGCCCGTCAGCGCCGCGACATCGGCATGGTGTTCCAGCGCTTCAACCTGTTCGCGCACATGACGGCGCTGGAAAACATCATCGAGGCACCGATTCATGTGCTGGGCGTGCCTCGCCAGGAGGCCTTGAGCCAGGGCCGGGAGCTATTGGCTCGGGTCGGGCTGGCAGACAAGGCCGCACACTATCCGTCGATGCTTTCCGGCGGCCAGCAGCAACGGGTGGCCATCGCCCGGGCGCTGGCGATGAAACCCAAGGCCATGCTCTTCGACGAACCCACCAGCGCCCTGGACCCGGAAACCGTGGGCGAGGTGCTGGAGGTCATGAAGGAGCTGGCCGACGACGGCATGACCATGGTGGTGGTGACCCACGAAATGGGCTTTGCCCGTGAAGTGGCCGACCGCGTCGTGGTGCTCGATCAGGGGGAGTTGATCGAGCAGGGCCCGCCGCAGCAGATTTTCACCCGTCCGTCCCATCCGCGTACCCAAGCCTTTCTCAGCCGCGTGCTGTAACGCTCATAAGGAAATCACCATGCGTTCGATCTGCTTTGCCGCTGCGTTGTGTTCTGTCGCTGTGCTGCCTGTTGCTCAAGCCGCTGACGGCGTGATGAAGATGTACAACTGGTCCGACTACATCGGTCCCGACACCCTGAAAAACTTCCAGCAGCACAGCGGCATCAAGGTCGAGTACGACATCTTCGACACCAACGAGATGCTCGAAGCCAAGATGCTTTCCGGGCACTCCGGGTACGACCTGGTGGTGCCGTCCAGCCAGTTCCTGTCCAAGCAGATCCGCGCCGGGGCCTATCAACCGCTGCAACGCTCGTTGCTGAGCAACTGGAACCACCTCGACCCGCGCTTGATGAAGCGCCTTGAGGCGGCCGATCCGGGCAATCGTTATGCAGTGCCGTACATGTGGGGCACGGTGGGCATCGGCTACAACGCAGAGAAGGTCAAGGCGGTGTTGGGCAAGGACGTGGTCCTGGATTCCTGGTCGATGGTCTTCGACCCGGCCAATCTGGCCAAGCTCAAGAGCTGCGGCGTGGCCTTTCTCGATGCACCGGTGAAGATCATCCCTCAGGCGCTGCTCTATCTCGGCCTGGACCCCAACAGCACCAGGCCTGACGACTACAAGAAGGCCTCGGCATTGCTGATGAAATTGCGGCCTTCGGTGACTTACTTCAACTCGTCGAAATACACGGCGGACCTGGCCAACGGCGACATCTGCGTGGCTATCGGCTATTCCGGGGACGTGATGCAGGCCCAAACCCGCGCCCACGAAGCCGGCAAGAACGTCGACATTCGCTACCTGATCCCCAAGGAAGGCGTGAACCTGTGGTTCGACATGCTGGCCATTCCCAAGGACGCCGGCAACGTCGCCAACGCCCATGCCTTCGTCAACTACCTGCTGCGTCCGGAGGTGATCGCCAAGGTCAGCGATTACGTGGGCTACGCCAACCCCAATACCGACGCCACCGCCCTGATGGACCCCAAAGTCAGCGGTAATCCGGGGATCTACCCAAGCGACGAAGTGATCAGCAAAGCCTTCGTTTCCGCCGACCTGCCGGACAACATCCAGCGCCTGATTACCCGCGAATGGAACCGCATCAAGTCTGGCCAATGAACCTGTTTTGAAGAGCCTTCGCCATGTTGAATTTTTCCGCACACGAGTACCCGTATCCGTCCCGGCGCCAGAGTGTGTTTGCCCGCCGTGGCATGGTCGCCGCCTCGCAGCCGCTGGCGGCGCAGGCCGGCATGGAAGTGATGCAAAAGGGCGGCAACGCCATCGATGCGGCGATTGCCACGGCCGCTGCGCTGACCGTGGTCGAACCCACCGGCTGCGGCATCGGCGGTGACGCCTTTGCGCTGGTCTGGACCCAGGGCAAGTTGCATGGCCTGAATGCTAATGGCAATGCGCCGGCCGCCTTGAGCATCGAAGCGGTCAAGGCCGCAGGCCATGGGCAGATGCCGCTGTATGGCTGGACCCCGGTGACGGTGCCTGGCTGCCCGGCGGCCTGGGCCGAACTGTCCCGACGCTTCGGCAAGCTGCCGTTTGCCGAATTGCTGGCTCCGGCCATCAGCCTGGCCCGGGACGGTTTTGCGGTCTCGCCGGTGGTTGCGCATCAGTGGCAGATTGCGCTGGACGAGTTCTCGCCCCATCGCGATGAAGCGTTGGAGAGCTGGTTCGATACCTTCCTTATCGATGGCCGTGCGCCGAGGGCGGGGGAGGTGTTCCGCAACCCGGCCCAGGCGCGCACCCTTGAAGAGCTCGCCGTAACCCAGTGCGAAAGCCTGTATCGCGGGGACCTGGCCAAGCGGCTGGACGCGCATTCCCGGGCGACTGGCGGCTATCTGCGGACCGAGGACCTGGCCGGCTTTCAGCCGCAGTGGGTCGATCCGATCAGCGTCAATTACCGCGGCTATGACGTCTGGGAAATCCCGCCCAGCGGCCAGGGGCTGGTGGCGCTGATGACGCTGAAGATTCTAGAAGGCTTCGACTTCGACCATCGCGACAGCCAACTGACTTGGCATCGCCAGCTGGAAGCCATGAAACTGGCCTACGCCGATGGCTTGCACCACATCACCGATCCGCTGCACATGCGGGTGGCGGTGGCCGATCTGTTGAGCGACCGCTACAGCGACGAGCGTCGCGCGCTGATCGGTGAGCGTGCCCAGGCGCCCAAGCCTGGGGATCCGCACTCAAGCGGCACGGTGTACATGGCCACCGCCGACGCCGAGGGCAACATGGTGTCGTTCATCCAGAGCAACTATCACGGCTTCGGTTCCGGGGTGGTGTTGCCGGACAGCGGCCTTGCGTTGCAGAACCGCGGGCAGGAATTCAGCCTGGACGCCAGCCACGCCAATTGCCTGGTGCCGGGCAAGAAGACCTTTCACACCATCATTCCCGGTTTCATCACCAAGGGCGGCGAGGCGGTGGGGCCTTTCGGCGTGATGGGGGGCTACATGCAGCCTCAGGGCCATGTGCAGATGGTGATGAACCTGGTGGATTTCGGGCTCAACCCGCAGGCCGCGCTGGATGCGCCGAGGTGGCAGTGGCTGGGCGGCATGCAGATCGGCATCGAGCAGGGCGCCTCCAAGGATCTGGCCGCCGCGCTCGCCCGGCGCGGGCACGAGATTGTCATCGCCTATGACTCCACCGATTACGGCCGAGGGCAGATCATCGTGCGTGACCCAGTCAGCGGCGTGTTGTGCGGCGGCACCGAACCACGGGCGGATTCGACCATCGTGGCGTGGTAAATCGATGGAAAACGAGCGCCGCTTCTTGTAGGAGCGCGCTTGCCCGCGAATACGCCGGGTCAGACGCCTTGATGGTGCCTGGCCCACCGCGGTCGCGGGCAAGCGCGCTCCTACAAGTACGAGTTGCTGCATAGCCACGTAGCAGTCCGGCTTGCCGGCGTCAGCTATCTTCCGGACGCCCCCGCCGGCAAGCCGTGCTGCTACGGGAGTGGCATCACGTTCTGAACCGACGCACCAGGCTGTCCAGCTCGTTGGACAGGGCCGCAAGGTTCTTCGAATCACCCCGCGCCGAATCCGCAAGTTCAGCCACCAACTGCGCATCGCCATGGATCTGGCTGATGTGCCGGTTGATGTCTTCGGCCACCTGATGCTGCTGTTCGGCGGCGGTGGCGATCTGGGTGTTCATGTCGCGGATCACGTCCACCGATTCGCGAATCTGCCCGAAGCTGCTGCGCGCCTGGCCGATCTTCGCCACGGACTGCTGGGACACGTCCAGGCTTGCGTGCATCTGTTGCGCCACCGACGCGGTGCGCTTGGCCAGGTTGCCCAACAGCGAGTCGATCTCGGCAGTGGAGTCCGCCGTGCGCTTGGCCAGTGCCCGGACCTCATCGGCAACCACTGCAAAGCCGCGTCCCTGTTCGCCGGCTCGCGCGGCTTCGATTGCCGCGTTGAGTGCCAGCAGGTTGGTCTGTTCGGCAATCGAACGGATGGTGTCGAGGATCGACTGGATGTCGTTGCTGTCCTTTTCCAGCTGCGACATGTCGTTGGCCGAACGTGAAATCTCGGCGCTCAGTTGATCGACGCTGTTTACCGCATCATCGATCTGCCGCTGGCCTTCGCGGGCCTGACGCTGGCCGCTGTCGGCCGAATCGGCGGCCTGGCTGCAGGAGCGGGCGACTTCGTTGGCGGTGGCGACCATTTCATGGAACGCGGTCGACACCATGTCCACCGCCTCGCGCTGCCTGCCGGCGGCTTCGGCCATGTCGTTGGACACCCGGGTCGAGCTGGTGGAGCTGTCGAGAATCTTGGTGGCCGCATGGCCGATGTGCTGGATCAGCCCGCGAATCGCCGCCAGGAACTGGTTGAACCAGTTGGCCAGTTGCGCGGTTTCATCCTTGCCGCGCACCGACAGGCTCTTGGTCAAATCGCCTTCACCCTGGGCAATGCCTTCCAGGCCGCTGGCCACGCCGCGAATCGGGCGCACGATCAACGTCGCGAAGCTGGCGCCGACCACGGCGAAGATAACCGCCAGCACGGCGGCGATCCCGGCGATCAGCCAGGTCAGGCGAGTGGCCGAGGCCATGACTTCTTCCTGCTTGATCAGGCCGATGAAGCTCCAGCCCAGTTGCTCGGACGGGAACACGTTGGCCATGAAGTGCTCGCCATTGATGCTCACTTCGGTCAGCCCGGGACCGGCCTTGGCCAGTTGGGTAAAGCCATCGCCCAGGTCCGCCAGCTTCTTGAAGTTGTGTTCGGGTTGTTTCGGGTCCACCAGTACCGTGCCGTTGTTTTCCATCAGCATCAGGTAGCCGGTTTCGCCCAGCTTGATCTGCTTGACGATGCTGGTCAGCTGCTTGAGGGACACGTCGATGTTGACCACGCCACCGTTGCTGCCCAGGGTGTTGTTGACCGCGCGCACGGTGCTGACCAGTACCGCGTCGTCGCCCGCCCAATAGTAGGCTTCGGTGCGCAGGGTTTTGCCCGGGTTGGCCTGGGCGGTCTTGTACCAGGGGCGCTGGCGCGGATCGTAGCTGGCCATTTTCGGATCGCCGGGCCAGAACGCGTAGCTGCCGTTGGCCAGGCCGTATGACACGTAGGAGTAGTCCGGATGGCTCTTGGCCAGGCTCTCGAACAGGTTGTACAACTGATGGTCCGGCTCGGTCTGGGCGATGTTCGGCGCATCGGCGCTCATGTAGCTTTTCACGCCGTCACCTGCGCCGGTAACCGTCGGGTGGGCGGCCAGGTAGTCGACGTTCTGGCGGATGCCGTCGAAGAACAGCTGCATGGCGTTGGCCACCTGGCGGATTTCCCGGCTGCTGCCGTCGACGAAGTCACTCTGGGCATCGCTGCGCAGGTTAACGATAACGATGGTTGCAACGAGGATGATCGGCAGGCAGGCGATTACCGCAAAAGCCCAGGTGAGTTTCTGTTTGATGTTCATCGGCGCTCCTGATTGTTTTTGGATTCACGCGTAGAAATGGGCTGCAGGGCAGCGGGTCGATCAGGACAGTGCGATGGCTGAAGCAAATCCGTCTGATGGTATGCCGCTATCGGCAAAGGGGCGGGAATCTTGAGTCATGGATAGGTGTTTCAGCGGTGGTAGCGGCTAGAGAGGCCGCAGGCGCAGAATCCGTGCGCCGTCGAACGGATCGGTCAGCCAGTGTCCGTGCACGCCAAAGGTTGTATGCAGGCGCTCAGGCGACAGGACCTCGAAAGGCGAACCCAGCGCCACCAGCCGCCCGCCATCCATTACCGCCAGGCTATCACAGGCCAGCGCCTGATTCAGGTCGTGCAGCGCAATGACCGTGGTCACCGGCAAGCGATGCACCAGCGACAGGATCGACAGTTGCTGCTGGATATCCAGATGGTTGGTCGGCTCATCCAGCAGCAGAATCTGCGGCCGCTGGGCCAGTGCCCGGGCAATGTGCGCCCGTTGGCGCTCGCCGCCTGAGAGGGTGTGCCAGGCGCGGTGGGCCAGGTGTGCAAGGTTCACATCGGCGATGGCCTGGCTGACGATCTGCCGGTCTTCATCGCTCCACGGCGCCAGCGCAGACAGCCACGGCGTGCGCCCCAGTTCCACCGCCTGCAACAGGCTGATGGAATCGCTGGTTTCGGCATGCTGCTCGACCACGGCCAGGCGCTGAGCGATGTCCCGTCGCTTGAGGGCGGCCAGACGCTGATCACCCAGCCGAACCTCGCCGGACGTGGGCGTGAGAATCCCCGCCAGCAGCCGGATCAGCGTCGATTTGCCCGAACCGTTGGGCCCCACGATGCCGAGGTTCTCGCCCGCACGAATGCCGAGGGTCACGCCGTCGAGCAACTGCGCGCCCTTGATGACGTAACCCAAGTCGGTGCCACCCAGCACGGTGGCAGTGTTTTCGGTCAGGGCATTCATCGTGTGCGATTCCCGCGAATCAGGATCAGGGCAAACACCGGCGCGCCCACCAGCGCAGTGATCACGCCAATGGGCAGCACCTGGCCTTTGATCAGCGTGCGCGACAACACGTCAGCGGCGATCAGAAACAGTGCGCCACTCAAGGCGCTCAAGGGCAGCAGGCGCGCATGGCGCACGCCAGCGATCATCCGCACCGCATGAGGGATGACCAGCCCGACGAAACCGATGGAGCCGACAATCGACACCATCACAGCCGTCACCAGCGCCGCAGTGGCGATCAGGATGGCCTGCACGCGGCGCACCGGAATGCCCAGCGAGGCGGCCGAGTCGCTGCCGAACGTGAAGGCATCCAGCGCCCGGCGGTGCCACAGGCACACCAGCAAGCCGAGCAACACCACGGGCACGGCCAACATCACCGATGACCAGCGCACGCCGCTGAGGTTGCCCAGCTGCCAGAACATGATGCCCCGCGCCTGTTCGGCATTGGCCGACTTGGTGATCAGAAACGAAGTCAGGGCGTTGAACAGCTGCGAACCTGCGATGCCGGCAAGGATGATCTGGTTGGCAGCCGATTCTCCCCGGGAGGAGCGGGCGAGCAGGGCGACCAGTGCGAACGCCGCAATGGCCCCGGCGAAGGCACCGGTGGACAATGAAATGGCCCCGGCACCCAGGCCTATCAGCGTCACCAGCACGGCGCCCGTGGAGGCGCCCGCCGAGATGCCCAGCAGGTACGGATCGGCCAGCGCATTGCGCAGCAGTGATTGCAGCACCACGCCGGAAATGGCCAGCCCTGCGCCGCACGCCGCCGCAACGATGGCGCGGGTGAGGCGGTAGTTCCAGACAATTCCTTCATCGATAGGGTCCAACACGTAACCTGCCGCCCACAGCTTGTTGGCCAGCACCTGGAAGATCACCGGCAGGCTGATCGAGGTTTCGCCAATGGCCACCCCGGCGATCACCGCCAGCAATAGCGCGCCGCTGACCCACAGGCAGTGGCCCAACGCGCGGCCGATATTCAATTGACTCATTGGCCTTCGGTGGCCTTGGCAAGCTGTTCGATGCCGTCGAACAAGCGCACGCTGGACTCCATGGCGCTGGCGTCCATGATGACGATGCGGTTGTTCTTCACCGCGTCCATGTTGCGGGTGACGGGGTCGGATCTGAGGAACGCCAGTTTTTTCTCGTGATCGTCCGCCGGGAAGCGACGGCGGTCCATGCAGGCGATGACCAGAATCGTCGGGTTGGCCTTGGCGATGGTTTCCCAGCCAACGGTGGGCCATTCTTCATCCGACTCGACAATGTTGCGCATGCCCAGGGTATCGAGCATGAAATTCGGAATGCCTTTGCGCCCGGCCACGAAAGGCGCGGCATTGAGGTCGGGGCTGGAGAACCAGAACACCGCCGAGGCGTTCTTGCTGTCATGGTTTTTGGCCTGCTCAACCGCCTTGCCCAGACGCGCCTTGTACTCGGCGATCAACGCCTGGCCACGGTCCTGGACGTCAAAGATCTCGGCCTGTTGGGCGATGCTCTTGTACAGCGTATCGATGTTGAACGCTTGCAGGCGCGTGCCATCGGCGCCGACCAGGTTGTCCTTGCCCTCGCAGTCGGACGGCAGGATGTAGGTCGGGATTTTCAAGTCCGCAAACTGCTGGCGCGTGCCGACCGCGCCTTGAGGGCCGACCATCCACTCGAACTGCACCGGCACGAAGTCCGGGCGTTTGCCGATCACCGATTCGAAACTGGGGGCGTTGTCGGCCAGGCGCTCGATCCTGCTGTTGGCGTCCTGATACTGCGCCAGCACCTGATTGAACCACAGCGAAGTGCCAACCACCTGCTGGCTCAAGCCCAGGGAATAGAGCATCTCGGTGGCGGCCTGGCCGATGGTCACGGCTTTCTGCGGGGCGTGGGCGAAGGTCAGCGGTACGCCGCAGTTGTCGATCGTCAGCGGGTAATGCGTGGGCGCGGCGAGGGCAGCGCTGGACAGCGAAAGGCCGGTGAACAGAAGGGCGAGGCGGCGCAACGACATGAAAGGCGATCTCCAGTAAGCCTGATGGTCGACGAACTGGCACTGGAAAGCACATCCCGATGCGGTGCAGGCGCGAATGGAAAGCCGCGCACACGGGAGTCCTTCCCGGACACCCCGCCGGTGAATGATTGACGCTTGCCGGCAGGTCTCCTGACTGGCGCATCGTCGCCATGCTCCGGCCTTCCCGGGGATACCCAGTGGCAATCGTGAAGCAGGGCTCAGCGCCTACAGTTGCGGGGACAGTTCCGTTTGAGCCTGGCCTCATCGACCGGCCAGGTTCGCGGATTCCCTATTAATTCCGAGTGGAAACCGGCGGCGGGGATACTAAACGATTTACAGGCATTGCGCCCGCCCCGATTCTCGCGGCCACCGTAGCAGTCCGGCTTGCCGGCGTCGGCGTCCTCAAGATCGCTCCCGCCGGCAAGCCGTGCTGCTACGGGTAAGGTGCATGTCGCGATTCTTGCAGCCACCGCGGTTCCGTAGCAGCCGGGCTTGCCCGCGGGACGCCCGCAAGATCGCCGACGCCGGCAAGCGGAACGCCGCCCGGCCGTGCTGCTACGGGCAAGTGATCACGGCAACAACGGCCAGCCAATCACCTTCTTCGGACGCGGCGTGGCGTAGGTGCGCACCTTGGACGTCTTCAAACCCAAACGCACCAACGATTCGGCCAACGCCACCGCCGCGGTCACGCCATCGACCACCGGCACACCGGCGCGATCACGAATCATCTGGTCCAGCCCGGCCATGCCGCCACAACCCAGGCAAATCACCTCGGCCTTGTCGTGGGTCACGGCATGGGCGGCCTGCTCGACGATGGCTTCGATGGCGCGCCCCGGCATCTCTTCAAGCTCCAGCACACTCATGCCACTGGCCCGCACCGACGCACAGCGCTCGTAGACCCCGGCCAGCTTCAGCCGGTCTTCAATCAGCGGCACTGCACGATCCAGTGTCGTCACCACCGAGTACTTGTGGCCCAACAGCATCGCAAGGCTCGCAGCGGCTTCGGTGATGTCCACCACCGGCACCTCCAGCAGTTCCTGCAAACCCTCGCGGCCATGTTCGCCGTAGCCTGCCTGAATCACCGCATCGAATGGCTGGTCGTAGGACATCACTCGGTCCATCACCGCAATGGCCGCCAGGTAGCTCTCGAAGTTGCCCTCGACCGACTCCGCACCGAAGCGCGGGGTCAGGCCGACGATCTCGGTGCCGGGGGAGGCGACACTGCGCGCCTGCTCGGCGATGGTCTGGGTCATCGACTGAGTGGTGTTGACGTTGACGATCAAAATACGCATGGGTGAACTCTCTCGCTTGCAATCAATGCTTGATGTCTTGCACGGCAATGGCCTCGCCACTGACGTCCTTGAAGCGTTGGCGCCGGTCGGCCAGCAGCAGGTACAACGCCGCGCCGATGGCGGCGCCCATCAGCCAGGAAAACGGCGAAACCGATTCGAAGGCCGGCATCAGCGCCGTGATGGTCGAAATGATCGCGGCGGGAATGAACGCCCAGACCGCGCGCAGGTTGACCCCGCGTGAATAGTGATACGGCCCGGCCGGATCTTCCGTGTACAGCTGCGGCACATCCACACGGCCCTTGCGCAGCAGCCAGTAGTCGGCGGTGATCACGCCGTACAGCGGGCCGAGCAGGGCGCCCAGGCCCGACAGAAAATACACGATCACCACCGGGCTGTTGTAGAGATTCCACGGCAGTATCAGCACCGCGACTGTGGCGCTGAGCATCCCTGCGCGGCGGAAAGTCAGGTAGCGCGGCGCCAGGCTACTGATGACGAAGGCCGGTGCGACGAAGTTGGCCATGATGTTCACCGCCACCGTGACGATCAGGAAGGCCAGGCAGCCCAGTACCAGAAAGAAGGTATTGGGGATGGTCTTGATGATGTCGGTGGGGCTTTCGATGATCTGGCCGTTGATGGAGAACTGTGCGCCGCAAATGATCACGGTGATGAAGGCGAACAGCAGCACGTTCACCGGCAAGCCCCAGAAATTGCCCTTGCGGATGGTTTTCTTGCAGGGCGCGGAGCGGGAGAAGTCACAGAAATTCAGAATCAGCGTGCCGTAGATCGCCAGCCACAACGCACTGCCAGCGAAGATGCTGCGCCACATCGACAGCCCCTCCAGCGGCGTCTTGTTCGACCAGGCAATCTGGCCGTTGGCCTGGGTGAACATCCACACCGCCAGGCTGGCGACGGTCAGCAGAATCACGGGCCCGGCGAAGGCTTCATATTTACGGACCATCTCCATGCCGTAGGCCAGAATCACGAACTGCACCAGCCAGATGCTGATGAAACACACCCAACCAAGGGTTGAGAGCCCTAACAGCGAGTCGTGATCGTAGCTGTCCAGTGCCGGGTCCAGTGCGGTGAGCAGCACCCGCAGCACCACCGACGCCAGATAAGTCTGAATTCCGAACCAGGCGATGGCGATGACCGCCCGGATCAAGGCCGGAATCTGCGCACCGAAGATACCGAAACTGACCCGGCTGATGACCGGAAACGGCACGCCGGTCTTCACGCCCATGTCGCCGGTGAGGTTCATGCACAGGTAGACGAAGGCTGCACCGATGGCCAGCGACAACATGATCTGCCAGCCGCCCAGGCCCAAGGCATAGAGGCCGATGGCGAAGGAGTAGTTGGCGAGATTGTGTACATCATTGGTCCAAAGGGCAAAGATACTGTATCCACCCCATGTTCTGCCTTCGGCGCGTCGAGGCGCGAGGTCGTGGTTGTGAAGGCGGGGGCTCAGAGCCGGGTGATCGGCGGTGGAGGCACGGGCGGCAAGGGCTGGATCCAGGGTGTTGTCTACTGGCATGTTCAACAATCTCCGGCGCTATTTGTATTTGTTTTTGTATACAGTGCGCTGGAGAGACTAACCGAAATGCCAGATGAGTCAACGGGGATGTTACAGATGGTCGGTATCACATGCCCCCCGTAGCAGCACGGCTTGCCGGCGGGGGCGATTTGGAGGACGCCCCCGCCGGCAAGCGGAGCGCCGCCCGGCCGGGCTGCTACGGATAAGATTTGGGAAGGTCAATCCTTCATCGGCACCGGCGCTTGCGCCGCGATGAAGCCCTGATCGCGCATGGCCTGCCAGAACCCGTCCGGCACCTGCGCGTGTAAGGCCGTCACATCCTCGGTGATCCGCGAAGGGCGGCTGGCGCCCGGGATCACCGCCGCGACCAGCGGATTGGCCAGCGCGAACTGCAACGCCGCCGCCTTGATATCCACCTGATATTGCCGGGCGATTTCCTGGATGTGCGCCACCTTGTCCAGCATCGCCGCTGGCGCCAGCTGGTACTCGAAATGCTGGCCGCCCACCAGCACGCCCGAGCTGTAAGGCCCGCCCACGACGAATTCAGCGTTGTGTTCGCGGGCCTTGTTGAACAGGCGTTGCAGTGGTTGGTCGTGGTCCAGCAGAGAGTAGCGTCCGGCCAGCAAAAAACCGTCAGGCTGTGCTTCACTCAAGTCCAGGGTCAGCTCGCAAGGTTCGACGCGGTTGACGCCCAGGCCCCAGGCCTTGATGACGCCTTCCTCGCGCAACCGGGTCAGGGTCCTGAAGGCGCCTTTGCGGGCGATATTAAAGTGCTCGATCCATTCGTCACCGTGGGCATCCTGGGCGACGTCGTGGACGAACACGATGTCCAGGCGGTCGGTGTTCAGGCGCTCCAGGCTCGCGGCAATCGAACGCATGGTCGCGTCGGCGGAGTAGTCGGTGACTATCCTGTTCTTCAGGCCTTCGCTGAACGGGCCGCTGCGGGGGCTGTCGTCCAGCTCATCGGACACCAGGCGCCCGACCTTGGTGCTGAGGGTGTACTGGTCACGAGGCTGGCTGGCCAGCGCCTGGCCCAGGCGCTGTTCGGAGAGGCCTGCACCGTAGATCGGCGCGGTGTCGAAGTAGCGAATGCCCTGATCCCATGCCGACTGCACGGTGGCGGCGGCTTCTTCTTCGCTGATGGTGCGAAACATGTTGCCCAGTGGGGCAGAGCCGAAGCCCAGATGGCCGATGATCTTGTCGTGCAGACTCATATGAGTGTCCTGTCTGGTGTCATGGAGTGTGGGGATGCGGATTCTTAACTGATCCCTCAGTGAAGCAGGAGTTCGGCCGTAGGAGCGCGCTTGCCCGCGATAGCGATCTTTCAGACACATCAGCGGTGACTGTTGCACCGCTGTCGCGGGCAAGCGGGCTCCTACAGGGTGTGGATGCAACTTTCATGGGCCGGGACGCTTCCAACCTTTGACCAGGCATCGTTATCCGGCAGCGGAGGGCAGTTGATGACCGAGCACATCGTTCACTTTCATTGCGGGGTCGATCAGGCCAGCACCGAGCAATTGCGCGACCGCTGCCTCGAGGCCATCGGCAAGGGCGCCACGGGGCTGCTGTTGAACCTGTCCACGGCAGGCGGCAGCACGGCGCTGGGGTTCACGCTGTACAACTTTCTGAAATCCCTGAAGGTGCCGATCCGCGCGCTCAACAGCGGCAATATCGAATCCATGGGCATTGTCATTTACCTGGCCGCCCATGAGCGGATCGTCTGCCCCCATTCGCGATTCCTGATCCACCCCATGAGCTGGTACTTCAACCAGAGCTCGGTGGACCACTCGCGGATTCGCGAATACCTGCGCAGCCTCGATAATGACCTGCAGCGCTACGTGAATATCTACCTGAGTGAAACCGAAGGTGCGGCGCACCCGGTGGATATCGGCAAGTGCCTGTCGGCAGAGGAAAAGGTCATTCGGGCAGAAGATTCGCTGGCTTGCGGGATCGCCCATCGGGTCGAGCAGTATCAATTCCCTGAAGACGCGATCCACTGGACGGTCAGCGCCAGCTAAGCTCCATTCACAAGAAATGATGAGGAACGGCCATGCAAACTCACACCAACGTCCCCAAACCCAAGCCCCACGGCGCTGTTCAGACTGAAGAAGAGATTGAGGTGGACGTCGATAACGACCCCGGCAACGAAGACCCAGGCTCCCAGTTCGACCGCGATGCCACCGTGCCCTTGATCGATCCTGACCACCCGACTTGATTGCAGCCAAAAAAAGAGCGAGAGCTTTCGCCCTCGCTCGTCTCTCTGACTTTCAATAAATCAGGATTTGCGGCCTGCGCCGCCTTGTGGCATCGAACCGCCTTTTTTGTTGGCATCAGGACGGTTTGCGTCGGTTGCTTTCTGCCGGTCGTTGGCGACGTTGCTGCCGCCCGAAGCCTGGCCGCCTTTCTTGCCAGCATCGCTGGCTTTTTCGCGGTCGTTCTGGAAGTTGCCAGGGTTCGATTTTCCGGTGTTAGCCATGATTGCGTACCTCTTGTTATGAGAAGTGCGAGTCATGTGGCTCGCATAATGTGGGATGAAGTACAGCAAGGTTGGTTTAAACAATTGGCCGCTTACCTGACAAACGGATGATGGCCGCATGGCTCCATGGCGGCGCTACATGTGCACTTCGACCGCCAGCGGCAGGTGGTCGGACAGGTGCGTCCAGGGGCGCGTGCCGAGAATCTTCGGATTGTGGCTGGTGGCATTGCGCAGGTAGATCCGGTCCAGACGCAGCAGGGGGAAACGCGCTGGATAAGTCTTCGCCAGCCGCCCGTGGCTGCGCTCGAAGGCCTCGTGCAGGTAGGTGCAGCGCGCCAGCCGCTTGTTGCCCTGTAGTTGCCAGTCATTGAAGTCACCGGCAATCACCACCGGCGCATGTTCGGGCAGAGAATCGAGCAGGGCGCACAGCAAATCCAGCTGCAATTGGCGGTGGCTTTCCAGCAGGCTCAAGTGCACGCAGATCGCATGGACTTCCTCATGCCCCGGCACCTGCAACACGCAGTGCAACAGGCCGCGGCGTTCGGGGCCGGTGATCGAGACGTCGAGATTGCGGTATTGCAGGATGGGGTATTTGGACAGCAATGCATTGCCGTGATGGCCGTCGGGGTACACCGCATTGCGGCCATAGGCAAAGTCGCTCCACATGCTGTCGGCGAGAAACTCGTATTGCGAGGTCATCGGCCAGTCATGGTAGCGGGCGGCGTGGCGATCATGGCCGCCCAGCACTTCTTGCAAGAACACCAGGTCGGCGCCCGTACTGCGCACCGCTTCGCGCAGTTCCGGCAGAATGAAGCGCCGGTTCAGCGCGGTAAAACCCTTGTGGGTATTGACCGTCAGCACGCGCAAACGGTGAACGTCGGGCATGCCAGCCAGTTGCGAAGGGGTGGCACCCATGCCATCCGGGTCGGGAATCACACGCACGCTCCTGTTCGGTGAGCTACTGGGGTGTAATAGGTCCGACCGGAGGCAGGCGCGGCAGTTCAGGCTTTTTTGCCCCGCGCCTGGCTGCGCTTATAACCGCGTATCGACTGCCGGCCGGCGTGACAGCAACAGCGTCAGGGCCAGTGCCAGCACCGACAGGAGCGCGGCGAAGAAAAAGATCCAGCCATAACCCATGCCCAGCGCAATCGCGCCCATCAGCGGGCCGGAAACCGCCAGCGCCAGGTCGAAGAACACCGCATAGGCGCCCAGGCCCGCGCCCCGGCTGCTGTTGGGCACCTGTTTGATCGCCTCGACACCGATCGCCGGGTACACCAGCGACAGGCCAAAACCGGCAAATCCCGCACCGATCAGCGCCACCAGGGTATTGGGCGCCAGCCACAGCAGCACCAGGCCCACGGTTTCAACCGACATGCAGACGATGGCCGAGCGGTAGCCGCCGAAACGGTTGATGGCGTTGATGAAAAACAGCCGGGCGACGATGAAGCACACGCCGAACACCGTCAGGCACCAGGCAGCGCCTTGCCAGCCGCGGCTGACGTAGAACAGGGTGATGAATGTGGTCAGGGTGCCGTAGCCGATGGATGACAGCGTAAGGCTCAGCCCGTAAGGCGCCACGCGCCCGAACACGGACCAGAACGGCATGCGGTCGCCGCGCACCACTGGCACCGGCGGCTTGTTGCGGATCAGCAGCAGGGCGCCCATGGCGAGCGCCGCCAACACCAGCCCCAGACTGACGAACCCCAGGGCATCGACCATCAGCACGCCCAGCGGTGCGCCAATGGCGATGGCGCCGTAGGAGGCGATGCCGTTCCAGGAAATCGAGCGCGCCGTGTGTTCTGCGCCGACCAGGCCGATGCACCAACTGATGGTGCCGACGCCGATCAGTCCCTGGGACGCACCGAGGATCAATCGGGCGATGATCAGGATCGTCAGGCTGATGCTGGCAAGGCTTTGCAGCAGGATGGCCACCACCGTCAGCGCGCCACTGATCGCGATGCCTGTGAGGCCGTAGACGATGGCGCGCTTGGTGCCGATGTTGTCGCAGATGCCGCCGGCGAAAGGTCGGCTGAGCAACGTCGCCAGGTACTGCGCACCGATGACCAGCCCGGCGACCACCGCGCTGAACCCCAATTGGTCATGCACGTAGCCCGGCATCACCGCGATGGGCAGGCCGATGCACAGGAATGCGATGAAGGTATAGAAGACGATGGAGACGATCTGCAGGGTAATCGCCGTTGAACTGGCGTTGCGGACGGGGGTATCGGGCGGCAAGGCGGCGGACATAGGACTCTTCGCTGGAGCGGTGGGAGTGGTGCATCATCATTACCCGAGGCGAGCGGAAATGAAAGCAGGCTAACGATTTAAACCGACATTTGTTGGCGCAATCATTGATCCATACGTTCACGCCAGGACGCGCGATTGGCCAATAAAAAGCCCCGTCACGGGACGGGGCTTCGGGATTACCGCGGAGCGTGGTTTAGAAAACCACACCCTGGCTGCGCAGGTAATCGTCGTAGGTGCCGCTGAAGTCGGTCACGCCGTCGGCGCTCAACTCGATGATGCGGGTGGCCAGGGACGATACGAACTCGCGGTCGTGGCTGACGAAGATCAGCGTGCCCGGGTAGTTTTCCAGCGCCAGGTTCAGCGCCTCGATGGATTCCATGTCCAGGTGGTTGGTCGGTTCGTCCATCACCAGCACGTTCGGCTTCTGCAGGATCAGCTTGCCGAACAGCATGCGGCCCTGCTCACCACCGGAAATGACCTTGACCGATTTCAGAATTTCATCGTTGGAGAACAGCATGCGACCCAGGGTGCCACGGATCACTTGCTCGCCCGAAGTCCACTGACCCATCCAGTCGAACAGAGTGACGTCGTCTTCGAAGTCGTGGGCGTGGTCCTGAGCGTAGTAGCCCAGCTCCGCGCTCTCGGTCCACTTCACGGCGCCCGCATCCGGGGCCAGTTCGCCCATCAGCGTGCGCAGCAGGGTAGTCTTGCCGATACCGTTCGGGCCGATGATCGCCACGCGCTCGCCGGCTTCAACGGTGAAGCTGAAGTTCTTGAACAGGGTCTTGCCGTCGAAGCCTTTGGACATGTGCTCGATGGTCACGGCCTGGCGGTGCAGCTTTTTGGTCTGTTCGAAACGGATGAACGGGCTGACGCGGCTCGATGGCTTGACCTCGGCCAACTGGATCTTGTCGATCTGCTTGGCGCGGGAAGTGGCCTGCTTGGCTTTCGAGGCGTTGGCCGAGAAGCGGCTGACGAAGGTCTGCAGCTCGGCGATCTGGGCTTTCTTCTTGGCGTTGTCCGACAGCAACTGCTCGCGGGACTGGGTCGCGGCGGTCATGTACTCATCGTAGTTGCCCGGGAACAGGCGCAGCTCGCCATAGTCCAGGTCAGCCATGTGGGTGCAGACGCTGTTCAGGAAGTGACGGTCGTGGGAAATGATAATCATGGTGCTGTTACGCGCCGTGAGAATGGTTTCCAGCCAGCGAATGGTGTTGATGTCCAGGTGGTTGGTCGGTTCGTCGAGCAACAGCACTTCAGGATCGGAGAACAGCGCCTGGGCCAGCAGCACGCGCAGTTTCCAGCCTGGCGCGACTTCGCTCATCGGGCCGAAATGCTGTTCCAGCGGAATACCCAGGCCCAGCAGCAGCTCGCCAGCGCGGGATTCGGCGGTGTAGCCGTCCATCTCGGCGAATTCGGTTTCCAGCTCCGCCACAGCCATGCCGTCGTCTTCGGTCATTTCCGGCAGTGAGTAGATACGGTCGCGCTCGGCCTTGACCTTCCACAGCTCCTCGTGGCCCATGATGACGGTGTCGATCACGCTGAACTGCTCGTAGGCGAACTGATCCTGACGCAGTTTACCCAGACGAACGTTCGGCTCGAGCATCACCTGGCCACCGGACGGGTCCAGATCGCCACCCAGGATTTTCATGAAGGTGGATTTGCCACAGCCGTTGGCACCGATGAGGCCATAACGATTGCCGTTGTTGAATTTGACCGAAACGTTCTCGAACAGCGGCTTGGGGCCGAACTGCATGGTGATGTTAGCTGTGGAGATCAATTGCTTTACCTATCAAGGAGTTACTGGTTGCTGGTTTTGGCCTTGGACCAGGTTTGGACCAATCCTTAGCTTTTCCATCTCACCCCAATCGCCGCTCGAACTGAGCCAGCGCGCATAAGTGGAGAGCAGCATCTGGACTGAGTGTCCGAGCTGTTGGGCAATAAAGGAGGGATTCATGCCAGACATTATGCAGATTGTCGCATAAGTATGACGACAGTTATACGGTGGACGGTGTCGCACCCCTGGTTCGCGCAGGGTTGGGACCCACTGCTTGTGCAGGTCGGAGGTCTGACGGATGTGCGCCGAGTTCTTGGAGGGAGGAAAGCAGTAGGCGAAATCCTTTCCCGCGCCACGCCTTCTGCCCGGCCAATGTTCCAGAAACGATTGGCCCAGTGACCCTCCGGTGGCTGGTTGCCGCCTTGGTAACCGAGCGCCATGGCACCTGCTGATGCGGTCAGGGAGTGGGTTATTCAGTTGGTGGAGCAGGAAGGGAACACGGTGTAGCGGGGCAGTGGGGCCGGCGGTGGAGTCTTAGTCCGAGCCGCCGGCAGAGAGCGGTGTCACTCTACGATGCAGATCCAGCGATGATTTTGCCGGTACGGCGCTCGAGTGAAGTGAACATCTGCGACCAGGTTCATTCCTCTTTCTTGGAGCGCTTCGGTCAGTTGTACGAGTGTCTCTGCCTGGATAGTCATTACTGTCACCTCGTCAGATTTACTGCGTTCATAATTCTTGACCTGGCGGGCAAGTCACAAATTCATTTTTTCTACTTGGGCGATTATTGAATCTGAGGAACCCGGCCCCGCGATGGGCGAGAGGCCGGGTGATGCAGGTGGCCGATCTGCTCGTAGGAGCGGGGCTTTACCTGGCTGAACTCGGGCGGCTGAAGCATTGTAAGCCTCCATTTTTACTGCTGTATGTATACACAGTAAAAGGATCCAAACGGGTGGTAATATGGAAGGAGTACAAATGTGCTCAGTTCGGATCAATACATGAAAAAGCCCGCTCAAGTGGCGGGCTTTGGGTGCAATGGCTAAGCAGCGAAACTTCCATCAAAGCTTGTAGGAATATTTCTCCTCAACCTTTCGCTTTTCCAGGGTGTAGCCCTTCATATCAATCTCATCGGCAGCGAGCTTACTATCCAACTCATCGAGGTCGGCTTTCTTCAAGCTCTTCACGTGCGCTCTGGTGGCTTGATAGTTTATGGACTCCGCCGCGTCATACCCGCTTACTGGATCCCAGAGAATGGAAATCGGCCACAACAGTAGGTTAACGACCCCGTAACCATATGCACGACCATAAAATGAGCCGCCGCCAGGCAACAGTCCGAGCCCAGCGGCAGCGCCCGAGTTCTTTTCCTCAACTGCCAAGTTATTTGCGCGATAGCTTGCAAGCTCCGCTTCTTGAGATGAGTTAAGCCCGGTCGCGCATCCTCCAGTCAGTGCGATTAACGTGGCTACGGTAAAATTGCGTACTACTTGCATCACCAGCTTCCTTTGGATGTACCCGTTATCAGCCCTCACTGGGCATAGCTGGCCAATTTTACACAAGTAGTGGCACTTTGGCTTCTGCAGCATCGCGCGTCACGTCTGTAGGTACAAAAAGCCCGGTCTGCGCTTCGCCGCCCAACGTGGAGGCCATGCAGTGGCTGGGCAGGGTTGTAAGCGTATCTCTTCGCTGCTAATACTCAGCAGATGGAGCCAGGAGGTGCAGGATGTTTGAGCGGTATGACGAGCAAGCCAGGGATAGAAAACTCTCGGTATTGATAACCATTTTCATCCTGGTGCCGTGTACCCTCTTCGCTTTCCGGAGCTCCTGGTGGGCAGGCGCCGTGTTTGCAGTTTTGACGGTCTTGTTCGGCGTCCCCCCGCTCGTCCTGGGTAAGGATGGATATGAGAAGTACTTGCGGGTCCTGGAGCACATTTCCATCCTCGGCTTTTTGGGATAGTCCAACATCGGGGTAAGAGCCGTGCATATGTAGGAAGCGTCTGTTTTTAATGTCCCTCCATTGCCAAGCGCGCCAGGGCCTTCCAGACTTCCTGGCAACCGGGCAGCGCCTAAGCGCGCTCACCTTCGTCTCACATGGATGGACATGACATGCCGCGCAAGGACATTCGCAATAATTCGTCTCGCCCTTTGATTTCTCGCCTGATGGACGTGCGCATGATTGCCATGACCACAGGTTCGGCGACCATCGCAAACCTGCTGGTGCCCGGCATGGGCAGCGCTGCGGTAGGTGCGGTACTCGGCGCCGCGTGCGCGCTGCATATCCTCAAATCCCGGGATTTCTGAGGCGTTGGCGATGAGCGAGACTCAGTTTCAGTATTCGTTCTTCATCAGCGTGGCGGCGATTGCCGTCTACATTGCCAGCGCGCTTTTCTACCGTCAGACACCGGACCTCACCCACGCGCTGCTCATTGCCACGTCCTGCTCAAGCGCGGTGGCCGCAGTGCTGGCCGGGGTCATGGCCTATACCGCGACGCCCGAGCAGTTGGGTGTGCTGCGTGAGCACAAGGCCGGAGTGGTAACGGGCACCTTGGCACTGATCTGGATTTCGGTCTCGGCTACCTACAAAAGCCTGATGCACCCCAGACGCTGCGCGCTAAGGAAAGCCTGAGCTGTCCGGCTATGACTTAACGTCGTCCAGAAATGCCTTGACGATGGATTTGGCGGACGGATTGACCTTGAGATCGCCCAGTTGCTTGGCCGTGAACCACTGGCAATCAGCGATTTCATTCCTGGCGGTGGGTGTGGCCATGAAGGTGACAGACACTTCAAAGACGTGATGCAGCACTTCGCCGCCTTCGAAGCGGGTGACGTAGGAAAGGTCCTCGAGGATCAGGCCGGTTTCCTCGCGCAGCTCACGGGAGGCAGCCTGGGCAGGGGATTCATCGGCTTCGATCTTGCCGCCGGGGAGTGTCCACTTGGCCTTGGGCTTGCGCACGTACAGGATCTGGTTATCCCGTCGGCAAATCACAGTTGCGCGTTGTTTCATGTCAATTTCCTTCACCGTACACCTATGAGAAGCGCAATGACTGTACATAGTCACAGCTCTGTCACAAAAACTTCATAAACCTTCGAAGCATTTACGGTGCCAACGTTCCGTTGTTGTTATTCCATTTTCACGCGTCTGATTCCATCTTAGGGCAGCTGGAGCCCACGCGGGCGCGGGTTCACACAAAGTTCATATGTGAACCTTACCCAGGAGTTGGACCTACTGTTTGGGCGCGGTTGATTTCTTGTGCACGGTGGAGGCGGGCTTTTCAGTGCTCTTGGACGGGGCCGCCTTCTTCTCTTTGCCGGGCGCTTGCGGGTTGGCCGGTTTTTTCTCCAGGCCATCGGCATCACCGCCGTTTCCGCCTGCCGGTGTGGTCGGGTTGATCCCGGGCGGCAGGGCCGAGCCGCCGGCGTCTGCGGCCGAGGTTGACACCGCCAGGCTCAGGGCAGGGCTCATGCTCAGCAGGCCTGCCAGGAACAGGCTTGCCAATGTGTGCGTGTTCATGATGCGTCTCCTTTGAACAGAGGCATTACCTGGTCTTAGGCCCTCATGGGCATGTCAATGTCCCGCGCCCGGTGACAAACGGTCGATCAACCTTTCCCAGGCTTGAGCGCATGGCGCTCCCGATGCGCGATTGTGGGGCTTTACGCACAACGCTGGGGCCGCGTTACCCGTGGATGTGGCCTTCAGTAGCGGGCAGCGGGCGGCTCCTAAGACTGCCGATGATGGCATTTCAACTCTAGCTCATTGATCTCGCGAGCTTTTTCCCGGCCCTTTCTTTTTGCCGATTCTGTGGCACACTTCCTGCTGTTCATTCCGTTGTTACAAACTAGGTTCCGCTATAGCGGAATTAATAACGACTCGACGGAGCTTCTCCCATGCATCGCGGACCCTCATTTGTGAAAGCTTTTGCGTTTGTTCTGGCGGCTGCGGCCACCTGCGTTTCTGTGGCGCAGGCGGCAGACAGCAAACTTGACAGCGTCTTGCAGCGCGGCCATCTGGTCGTGGGCACCGGCAGCACCAACGCGCCTTGGCACTTCCAGGGTGCCGACGGCAAATTGCAGGGCTTTGATATCGACATTGCGCGCATCGTCGCCAAGGGTTTGTTCAACGACCCGTCGAAAGTCGAATTTGTGGTGCAATCGTCCGATGCGCGGATTCCCAACCTGCTGACCGACAAGGTCGACATGAGCTGCCAGTTCATCACCGTCACTGCCAGCCGCGCGCAACAGGTTGCGTTCACCCTGCCGTACTACCGCGAGGGCGTGGCGCTGTTGCTGCCGAACAACAGCAAGTACAAGGAAATCGACGACCTGAAAGGCGCGGGCGAGGGCGTCACTGTCGCGGTGCTGCAAAACGTCTATGCCGAGGAGCTGGTGCATCAGGCGCTGCCCAAGGCCAAGGTTGACCAGTACGACAGCGTCGATCTGATGTACCAGGCCATCAACTCCGGTCGCGCCGACGCGGCCGCCACCGACCAGTCTTCGGTCAAATACCTGATGGTGCAGAACCCTGGCCGTTATCGTTCCCCGGCCTTCGCCTGGAGCCCGCAGACCTACGCCTGCGCCGTCAAACGTGGCGACCAGGACTGGCTGAACTTCGTCAACACCGCGCTGCATGAAGCCATGACCGGTGTGGAATTCCCGGCGTATGCGGAGTCCTTCAAGAAGTGGTTCGGCGTTGACCTGCCGACTCCAGCCATTGGCTTCCCGATGGAATACAAGTAACGCAACCTGCAACTGACGGGGCAGAGAGGGCCGTGGTGCCTTCCTGTCCCAGGTACTTTTGACCATGAATTATCAGTTGAACTTTGCGGCAGTCTGGCGGGATTTCCCCAGCCTGCTGGCGGGGCTGGGCCTGGGCCTTGAACTGGCCCTGATTTCCATCGCCATCGGCTGCGTGATCGGCCTGATGGCTGCGTTTGCGATGCTGTCAAAGTACCGCGCGCTGCGCATCGTCGCGTCGGTGTATGTCACCGTGATTCGCAACACGCCGATCCTGGTGCTGATCCTGCTGATCTACTTCGCCTTGCCGAGCCTTGGTATTCGCCTGGACAAGATCCCCTCGTTCATCGTGACCCTGTCGGTCTACGCCGGGGCCTACCTGACCGAAGTGTTTCGCGCAGGCCTGCTCAGCATCCACAAGGGCCAGCGCGAAGCGGGCCTGGCCATCGGCCTGGGTGAATGGCAGGTGCGGGCGTACATCATCGTTCCGGTGATGCTGCGCAACGTGCTGCCGGCGCTGTCGAACAACTTCATCTCGCTGTTCAAGGACACCTCGCTGGCCGCGGCCATCGCGGTGCCGGAACTCACTTATTACGCGCGCAAGATCAACGTCGAAAGCTACCGGGTGATCGAAACCTGGCTGGTGACCACGGCGTTGTATGTCGCGGCCTGTTACCTCATCGCCATGCTCTTGCGCTACCTCGAACAGCGCTTGGCGATTCGCCGCTAGGAGGCTGCTGATATGTACGAACAACCTGGCTGGCTGCATGAGTTGTGGATTGCCCGCGAGCCGTTGTGGGCGGGTTTTGTGACCAGCATTCAGTGTGCGGGCCTGGCGATTGTCCTGGGTACGATCCTGGGCATGTTCGCCGGTCTGATCCTGACCTATGGCAAGTGGTGGGCACGCCTGCCGTTTCGCGCCTACGTCGATCTGATTCGCGGCACACCGGTCTTCGTGCTGGTGCTGGCGTGCTTCTACATGGCGCCGGCGCTGGGCTGGCAGATTACGGCGTTCAAGGCGGGCGCACTGGGCCTGACACTGTTCTGCGGCTCCCACGTCGCGGAAATCGTGCGCGGCGCGCTGCAAGCCATTCCCCGTGGGCAACTGGAAGCCGGCAAGGCCATCGGCCTGACGTTCAGCCAGTCGCTGAGCTACGTGCTGCTGCCTCAGGCCTTGCGCCAGATCCTGCCGACCTGGGTGAACTCGTCCACGGAAATCGTCAAGGCTTCGACCCTGTTGTCGGTGATCGGAGTGGCCGAGTTGCTGCTCAGCACGCAACAGATCATCGCCCGTAACTTCATGACCCTCGAGTTTTACCTGTTCGCCGGATTCCTCTTCTTCGTCATCAATTACGCCATCGAGCTTCTCGGGCGCCAAATCGAAAAACGGGTGGCCTTGCCATGACTCAGACTCAAACCGCACAAGCCGCCCCGGCGCTCCTCAGCATCGAAGGGCTGCACAAATCCTACGGGCCAGTGGAAGTGCTCAAGGGCGTTGACCTCAAGATGAACAAGGGCAACGTCGTCACCCTGATCGGTTCCAGCGGCTCGGGCAAGACCACCTTGCTGCGCTGCGTGAACCTGCTCGAAGAGTTCCAGGGCGGGCACATTCGTCTCGAAGGCCAGGACATCGGCTACAGCGACGTCAACGGCAAGCGCGTGCGCCACCCCGAACGCGTGATCGCCCAGCACCGGGCGATGACCGGCATGGCGTTCCAGCAATTCAACCTGTTCCCGCACCTGACTGCGCTGCAGAACGTCACCCTGGGCCTGCTCAAGGTAAAAAAGCTGCCCAAGGATCAGGCCGTCGCCCTGGCCGAAAAATGGCTGGAGCGTGTGGGCCTGCTTGAACGCCGCAATCACTACCCGGGGCAGTTGTCCGGTGGACAGCAGCAACGCGTGGCCATTGCCCGCGCCATCGCCATGAACCCAAGCCTGATGCTGTTCGACGAAGTGACGTCCGCGCTCGATCCGGAGCTGGTCGGCGAAGTGCTGAGCGTGATCAAGGGCCTGGCCGAAGAGGGCATGACCATGCTCTTGGTCACCCACGAAATGCGCTTTGCGTACGAGGTGTCCGACCAGATCGTCTTCATGAACCAGGGCCGCATCGAAGAGCAGGGCCCGCCCAAGGCGCTGTTCGAGCAGCCGAAGTCGGCGCGCCTGGCAGAATTTCTCAAGAACATTCGTTTTTAACCGCTCAACCCAAGGAGATCTTTCATGAGCATTACTCGTTACGGCGCAGGTAGCACCGCAGGTGGCGGCCAGCCACGTCCATTCGCCCGCGCAGTCGAGGCTGACGGCTGGCTGCACGTGTCCGGCCAGGTGCCAGCGCGCGATGGCGAAATCATCGTGGGCGGCATCGTCGAGCAGACCCACCAGACCATGCAGAACCTGGTCGCGATCCTCACCGAAGCCGGTTATGGCCTGGAGGACGTGGTGCGTGTGGGCGTCTGGCTGGAAGACCCGCGTGACTTCTGGAGCTTCAACAAGGTTTTCGGCGAATACTTCAAGCCCGAGCACGCCCCGGCGCGCGCCTGCGTGCAGGCGAACATGATGGTCGATTGCAAGGTCGAGATCGATTGCATCGCCTACAAGAAGAAATGAAGCAGTGGAAAGCCGCAAGCTCCAAGCTTCAAGCTGTGCGCGTTTATCAAGACGATACGCGTGCGGCTTGAAACTTGTAGCTTGAAGCTAAAAACTGGCGACTTTTTTCTAAAGGTAAAGGTGCTTAACGCACCCCCGCCGCTCAGCTTGGAGCTGCTGTTATGACCGAAGACACCATCAAACGCCGGGCCCGTGGTCTGGACCGGGCGTTCGATATTCTCGATTTCCTCAAGGAAAAGGGCACGCCTTTGCGGCCCAATGAAATTGCCAGCGGCATCGGCAGCCCGAAATCGACGGTCTATGAGCTGGTCAGTTCGCTGCTCGAGCGGCGGATCCTCGAGACCGTGGGCAAGGAGGGCCATGTGTACCTGGGGCGCCAGCTGTATTTTCTGGGCCAGGCGCATCTGCGGCATTTCGATTTTACCCGTGAGGCTGAAGTCAGCCTGAACGAAATCGTCGAGCAGACCCGCGAAACCGCGCAGATGTGCCTGCTCAACGGGCGCAAGTACACCGTGGCGCTGATGAAGGAGGGCGCCCGGCATTTCCGGATTTCCTCGGACATCGGCGAAGACGCCCCGATCCCATGGACGGCCTCGGGCCGCCTGCTGCTGGGGCATCTGAGCGATCAGTCGATCATCGACCTGATCGACGAAGACGATTTCATTCTCCCGGACGGCCAGCGCCTGCCGATCGAGACCTTTCTCGGCGAGATCCGCAAGGCGCATGAAGAAGGCTTTTTTTCCTTCAACAGCATCGCCGATACCTTTACCCATTGTTTCGCCGCACCGGTGAAGGACAAACAGGGCATCTGCATCGCGACCCTGTGCATTGTCGCGCCCCGGGCGGACGCCAAGACCCATTACGAACACTACCGCAAGGTGCTGATCGATAGCGCCAACGGCCTGGCCCGTCGGGTCAACGATTAACCGGTTCAAAGACTGCGCGGTTCCCGATCCGCCATCGAACAAGAATTCAGGAGACTACACATGAGCACTGCCGCACTGGAAAAAGGCGCCACCCAGCCTGGCGATCACCTGGTCAGGGATGTCAGCCTGCCTGCGCTGGTCATTCACGACAAGGCACTGCAACACAACATTCGCTGGATGCAGAAATTCGTCAGCGACAGCGGCGCGGAACTCGCGCCCCACGGCAAGACCAGCATGGTCCCGGCGCTGTTCCAGCGTCAGTTGCAGCAAGGCGCATGGGGCATCACCCTGGCCACTGCCACCCAGACCCGCGCTGCCTATGCCCACGGTGTGCGCCGGGTGCTGATGGCCAACCAACTGGTGGGCGCGCCGAACATGGCGATCATTGCCCAGATGCTGGCCGACACTCAGTTCGATTTCCACTGCATGGTCGACCATCCGGACAACGTCAAGGCGCTGGGTGAGTTCTTCGCCTCCAAGGGCGTGCAACTCAACGTCATGATCGAATACGGCGTGGTCGGTGGCCGTTGCGGTTGCCGCACCGAGCAGGAAGTCATGGATCTGGCCGACGCCATCGCCGCGCAACCGGCCCTGAAACTCACCGGTATCGAGGGTTACGAAGGCGTGATCCACGGCGACAAGGCCATCGCCGGGATTCGTGCGTTTGCAGCCTCGCTGGTGCGCCTGGCGGTGACCCTGCAAGACAAGGGCGCTTTCGCGCTGGACCGCCCGATCGTCACGGCGTCGGGCTCGGCCTGGTACGACCTGATCGCCGAGGAGTTCGACAAGCAGCAGGTTCGCGAACGCTTCCTTGGCGTGCTGCGCCCCGGCAGCTACGTGGTGCATGACCACGGCATCTACAAAGAGGCGCAGTGCTGTGTGCTCGACCGCCGTCAGGATCTCTCCGAAGGCCTGCAACCGGCCATGGAAGTCTGGGCGCACGTGCAGTCGATGCCCGAGCCCGGCTTTGCGGTGATTGCCCTGGGCAAGCGTGACGTGGCGTTCGACGCCGGCATGCCGAACCCGATCAAGCGTTACAAGGCCGGCGTGGTGCCTGCCGTGGGCGACGATGTCAGCGCCTGCAAAGTGACCGCTGTGATGGATCAGCACGCGTTCATGACCGTGGCGCCGGGATGTGACCTGAAAGTGGGCGACATCATTTCCTTCGGCACTTCGCACCCGTGCCTGACCTTCGATAAGTGGCGCACCGGCTGCCTGGTAGGTGATGACCTGAGCGTGATCGAATCCTTCGACACCTGCTTCTGACGGAGATGGGCGATGAGTGAACTTGTCAGCCACAGCCACCCGCGGGTGGCGCTGATCGGCGAATGCATGATCGAGTTGCAGCAGCACGCCAACGGCACCCTCAAGCAGAGCTTCGGTGGCGATACCCTGAACACGGCGGTCTACCTGTCGCGCTTGCTGGGTTCGGCGGCGCAGGTCGATTACGTCACCGCGCTGGGCGACGACAGTTTCAGCGATGCCATGTGTGCGATCTGGACCGAGGAGGGCATCGGCCTGAGTCAGGTCCAGCGCTTGCCGGGGCGTTTGCCAGGCTTGTACTGCATCCAGACCGACGAAAACGGCGAGCGGCGCTTCCTGTACTGGCGCAACGAGGCGGCGGTGCGCGAGTGTTTCACCACGCCGTCCGCCGACGCTGTGCTGGAGGCGCTGGTGCAATACGATGTGTTGTACTTCAGCGGCATCACCCTGGCGGTGCTGGGCGAGGTCGGACGGGCGCGGCTGCTCTCGACCCTGGGCGACGCCCGGGATCGTGGGGCCTGCGTGGTGTTCGACAACAATTACCGGCCGCGTCTGTGGCGCAGTGTTGATCAGGCGCGCCAGGCGTACCGTTCGGTCATGCACGAGGTCGATGTCGCCTTGCTCACCGAAGACGATGAGCAGGCGCTGTTCGGCTACACCGACAGCGAGCAGATCCTGAGCGCCTACCGCGACATGGGTGTGAAGGAAGTGGTGGTCAAGCGCGGCGCCCAGAGTTGCCTCGTGCGCGCCGACAATCGCCGTTATGAAATTGCGGCGCAACCGGTGAGCAAAGTGGTTGACACCACAGCGGCGGGGGATTCGTTCAGTGCGGGTTACCTGGCCAGGCGTCTGCGTGGTGGTGGCCCGCAGGAAGCGGCAGAGGCGGGGCACCGGCTGGCCAGCCTGGTGATCCAGCATCCGGGGGCCTTGATCCCGCGCAGCGTGATGCCTGCCTGACCTACCCCGTGTCGCTCCCGCATTGCGCCTGTGGGAGCGGGCTTGCCCGCGAAAGCGGTGTGTCATTCAGCGCTGTCGGAGACTGAACGCACGCTTTCGCTGGCAAGCCAGCTCCCACAGGGAGCGTGGTGTGCATGTGAGATGTGAGCTCATCCCCGTTGCAATACGGCACCGACACGCAAGGTCAATCCCGGAAAAACACCTGCACCAGGTGGTAGCCGAACTTGCTCTTCACCGGCCCGTGCACCGTGCGCAGCGGTTTCTTGAAGATGATCTGATCGATGGCGGACACCATCTGGCCGGGGCGCACCTCGCCCAGGTCGCCGCCGCGCTTGCCGGACGGGCAGGTGGAGTACTTCTTTGCCAGTACATCGAACGCTTCGCCCTGGGCAATGCGTTGCTTGAGCTTCTCGGCTTCTTCGGCGGTCTTGACCAGAATGTGCCGGGCTTGAGCTTTCATGATGAAAATGCCTCGATAAAAAAGCCGCGCATTATGCCCTTGCGGCGGGATTTCAGGTAATTTCCTTCACTTTCGTCGAGCCTGCAGCATGCGTCTAGTCTTAGGGGCGCGAACGTTGCTGTCGACCTGCAGTCTTCTTAAAACCTTTATGTGCGGTGTGACTTATGGATTTCCCGGCGTTGTTGAAGGTTCTTGCCACCCAGGACGGATCGGATCTCTATCTCTCCACCGGTGCGCCGCCGTGCGCCAAGTTCAATGGCGTGCTCAAGCCCCTGGGCACCGAGGCCTTCAAGCCTGGCGACGTGGCGCTGATTGCCGACGGCATCATGGACGCCGAACAGAAGCAGGACTTCGAACGCGAGCTTGAGATGAACCTGGCGTTTTCCCTGTCGGGGGTCGGGCGTTTCCGGATCAACATCTTCAAGCAGCGCAACGAGGTGTCCATCGTCGCGCGTAACATCAAGCTCGACATCCCCAAGTTCGAAGACCTGCACCTGCCGCCCGTGCTGCTGGACGTGGTCATGGAAAAACACGGGCTGGTGTTGTTCGTCGGCGCGACCGGCTCGGGCAAGTCCACGTCGCTTGCGGCGTTGATCGACCACCGCAACCGCCACGCCAGCGGGCATATCATCACCATTGAGGATCCGGTGGAGTTCATCCACCGGCACAAGAAGTCGATCATCAACCAGCGCGAAGTCGGGGTCGATACCCGCAGCTTTCATGCCGCGCTGAAGAATACCTTGCGCCAGGCGCCTGATGTGATCCTGATCGGCGAGATCCGCGACCGCGAAACCATGGAACACGCCCTGGCGTTCGCCGACACCGGCCACCTGGCGATTTCCACCCTGCACGCCAACAACGCCAACCAGGCGCTGGACCGCATCATCAACTTCTTCCCCGAAGAGCGTCGGCCGCAGTTGCTGCACGATCTGGGCAACAACCTCAAGGCGTTCGTTTCCCAGCGGCTGGTCAAGACCAAGGACGGCAAGCGCCGGGCGGCGGTGGAAGTGATGCTCGGCACGCCGACCATCCGCGACCTGATTCACCGCAACGAGCTGACCGAACTCAAGGGCATCATGGAGAAGTCCACGAACCTGGGCATGCAGACGTTCGACAATGCGCTGTATGACCTGGCCATCGAAGGGGCGATCAGCGAAGACGAAGCGCTGAAGAATGCCGACTCGGCGAACAACGTGCGCCTGCGTCTGAAGCTGCACAACGAAAACGGTCCGAGCACCATCACCACGCCACCCCCAGCCCCGCAGCCTGCGGCCCAGGTGGACGTGAAGGATTGGGGGTTGGTGGACGAGCGGGACGAGCCCGGTTCCTAGAGCAATGGCGGCTTCCAGGACGCCCCCGCCGGCAAGCCGTGCTGCTACGACGGTTCGATGTGATCGCCGATGTTGTGGACGACGTTGAAACCGTAGCAGCACGGCTTGCCGGCGGGGGCGATTTCAAGGATTACGCATGAGTCAGCCGCAAAGGCAATCTCAGCGCGCCAACCACCCCCCATCGATATTCCACGCCGCGCCACGCACCTGCGCGCCGGCTTCGCTGCACAGAAACAGCGTCAACTCACCCAGTTGCGTCGGTGTGACGAACTCCAGCGAAGGTTGCTTCTCGGCCAGCAAGTCGTGCTTGGCTTGCTCCAGGTCGCCGGTTTCAGCACCGCGATCGTCGATCTGCTTCTGCACCAGTGGCGTCAGCACCCAGCCGGGGCAGATGGCGTTGCAGGTCACTTTGCTGGTCGCCGTTTCCAGGCCGACCACCTTGGTCAGCCCAATGACCCCGTGCTTGGCTGCCACGTAGGCCGCCTTGCCGGTCGAGCCCACCAGGCCGTGCACCGAAGCGATGTTGACGATGCGCCCCCAGCCCTTGGCCTTCATGCTCGGCAGGCACAGGCGGGTGCTGTGGAACACCGATGACAGGTTGATCGCGATGATCTTGTCCCAGCTCTCCACCGGGAAGTCTTCCACCGCATCGACGTGCTGGATGCCGGCGTTGTTGACCAGAATGTCCACGCCGCCAAACTCGCGCTCGGCATAGGCGATCATGTCGGCGATCTGCGCCACGTCGCTGACGTCCGCCGGGTGGTGGCCGACCTTGCCGCCGTACTGTTTGACCTGCTCGATCACCGCCGACGCATCGCCGAAGCCGTTGAGCACCAGGTTCGCCCCGGCTTTGGCCAGCGTCAGGGCGATACCCAGCCCGATGCCGCTGGTGGAGCCGGTGACCAGTGCGGTTTTGCCTTGCAGACTCATGTTCGATTCCTCATACGATGCCGGTTGCATAGAACGTGGCGATCACCACGAAGACCGCCAGGGTCTTGATGATGGTGATACCGAAAATATCCTTGTACGCCTCGCGGTGGGTGAGCCCCGTGACCGCCAGCAGGGTGATGACGGCGCCGTTGTGGGGCAGGGTGTCCATGCCGCCACTGGCCATGGCCGCGACCCGGTGCAGGACCTCCAGCGGAATGTTGGCGGCGTGGGCGGCGCTGATGAAACTGTCGGACATCGCCGCCAGCGCGATGCTCATGCCGCCCGAGGCCGAGCCGGTGATCCCCGCCAGCAAGGTGACGGTGATCGCTTCGTTGACCAACGGATTGGGGATGGATTTGAGCCAGTCCGCCAGCACCAGAAAGCCTGGCAGGGAAGCGATCACTGCGCCGAAGCCGTACTCGGACGCCGTGTTCATCGCCGCCAGCAGCGCGCCACTGACCGCGCCCTTGCTGCCCTCGGCCAGCTTCGATTTCACGGCACTAAAGGCAAACAGCAGCACGAACACAATGCCCACCAGCAAAGCTGCTTCAACGGCCCAGATTGCGGTGATCTTGGAGATTTCAGTCTGCACCGGCGCCGCCATGCCCGGCAGCGCCAGGGTGTGGGTCTTGCCGTACCACTGGGGAATCCACTGGGTGAACAGCAGGTTCATCACGCCCACCAACAGCAAGGGCGCCAGGGCGATCCAGGGGTTGGGCAGCCGGATGTCTTCGGCGGTCTCCGGTTCGTTGCGCAGTTCGGTGCCGTAACCTTCACCGGCGCGCTGGGCCTTGTTGCGCTGGCGCTGGAGGAACAGCATGCCAGCGCAGAACACGAACGCGGTGCCGATCAGGCCCAGCCAGGGCGCGGCCCACGCGGTGGTGTTGAAGAAGGTCGAGGGGATGATGTTCTGGATCTGCGGCGTGCCGGGCAGTGCGTCCATGGTGAAGGAGAACGCACCCAGGGCGATGGTCGCGGGAATCAGGCGCTTGGGGATGTCGCTCTGGCGAAACATCTCGGCGGCAAAGGGGTACACCGCGAACACCACCACGAACAGCGAAACGCCGCCGTAGGTGAGCAAGGCGCAGACCAGCACGATCACCAGCATCGCCTGACGGGTGCCGAGTAACCGAATGGCGGCGGCGACGATAGAGCGGGAAAATCCGGACAGCTCGATCAGCTTGCCGAACACGGCGCCGAGCAGGAACACGGGGAAGTAGAGTTTGACGAAGCCCACCATCTTGTCCATGAACACGCCGGTAAAGGCCGGGGCCACGGCGGAAGGATCGGTCAGCAGCACCGCGCCCAAGGCGGCGATGGGGGCAAAGAGAATAACGCTGTAACCACGGTAAGCAGCAAGCATCAACAGCGCAAGGGCTGCCAAGGCGATGATCACACTCATCGAGTGTCTCCTGTTGTTTTTCTTATGGAAGCGGTCGAGCCGCGTAACAGGAGGTATAGCCAATTTTGTGCCAGGTGGCTAAGTTATTGATTTATATCAATTATATTAGATGAGAACCTCAGCGGCGTGCGTTGAAGTCTCATTATTGAGACACCCGACCCGTAGCAGCACGGCTTGCCGGCGGGGACATTCTCAAGATCGCTCCCGCCGGCAAGCCGTGCTGCTACGGGAACGTCGTTTGAACTGCTGTCTCTTTTTGTGGACGTGTCTCGTTATTGAGACTCAACAATCCCCAACGCCGCCATCTTTTTGTAAAGCGTCGACCGTCCCAGCCCCAACTGCTGCGCCGCCAGCACCACGTTGCCCTTGCATTGGGCCAGGCGCGTCTGGATCAGATCGCGGTCGAAGCGCTGCCGGGCATCGCTGTAGGACTCCTGGCTGGCTGAAGCCGACAGCGCAGGAGCCGTCCTCACCACAGGCACCAATGTGCCGATGGCCGCCCGGATGTCCTCGGCTTCAAGGTGCGGGTCGTCACTGAGCAATGCGGCGCGTTCCAGTACATTGCGCAGTTCGCGGATGTTGCCCGGCCAGGCGTGCTGTCCAAGCATCGCCATTCCCGAGAGCGTCAGATCATGCTGGCTGCGCAGCTCCTCCAGAATCGCCTCGCTCAGGGCCGGCAGATCATCCAGCCGCTCGCGCAAGGGCGGCACGGCAATCGGC
Organism: Pseudomonas sp. NPDC090201; assembly: GCF_044746825.1. Classification (NCBI taxonomy): domain Bacteria; kingdom Pseudomonadati; phylum Pseudomonadota; class Gammaproteobacteria; order Pseudomonadales; family Pseudomonadaceae; genus Pseudomonas; species Pseudomonas sp. NPDC090201. The sequence goes on along the minus strand of NZ_JBIVCX010000003.1, from coordinate 387,263 downwards.
AGCACGTTGAGACGGTAATACAGGTCAGCGCGGAACTCGCCGCGCTTGATCGCCGCTTCAAGGTCGGTGGAAGTCGCCGCGATCAACCGCACGTCGCTCTTGACCATCTGGTTGGAGCCCACGGGTTCGTATTCTTTCTCCTGCAACACCCGCAACAACTTGCTCTGCAAAGGCAGGGGCATGTCGCCGATCTCGTCGAGAAACAGTGTGCCGCCCTCGGCCAGATGCAGCTTGCCCTGGCGACCACGACGATCCGCGCCGGTAAACGCTCCCGGTGCGGTGCCGAAAAACTCGGCTTCAAGCAGGGTCTCGGGGATTGCCGCGCTGTTGATGCTCACGAACGCCTTGTGCGCCCGTGGCGAAGTGTTGTGGATGGCGTGGGCCAACAGCTCCTTGCCGGTGCCGGTTTCGCCCAACAGCAATACAGGCGATTCCGTGCTGGCGCTGCGCCGCGCCCGGCGTTTGACTTCAAGGCTGGCGGCACTGGTGCCGATGAAATGCGCAAAGCTGTACTTTGCCTGACGCTGGCGTAAAAGCGAGCGGGTCGAGGCCAGCTCCTGCTGCATGCTCAGGTAACGCTTGAGCAGCGGCGACAGCGCGTGCAGTTCATCGAACAGGGCAAAGCCGATGGCACCGATCACACCGCCGACGTCGTCGTGGATTGGCAGGCGCATCACCACCAGCGGGTCCTTGGCGGTGTCCATCATGTCCAGCAGGATCGGCTGGCCGTTGCTCGCCACCTGGCGCAGCAGGCTGCCGGGAATCACTTTCTCACAGGGCTGACCGACCGCACGGCTGGCATCTTCCAGCCCGAAACGCCTGGCATAGCGCTCGTTGATCCAGACGATCCGCGCTTCCTTGTCCACGATCACAGTACCTTCACTGGACTGCTCGATGATTTCGAACAGCGAACGGATCGCCAGTCGCCGCACGCGTCGGTAATCCTTGAGGCTGTCACTGTCTTTCATGCACTGTTCCGTAGTTCCTGTTACTCCGGCAACTGGCCGCACAGACTGCTGGTTTTCGCTGTTATTCAATGCCTGTCTCAGTTGAAGCCCGGGTGCGCCGCCGCCAGCAGTTCCTTGGTATAGGGGTGCTGAGGCGCATCGAATACGTCATGACTGGCGCCGCGCTCGACCACCTTGCCGTCCTTGACCACGATCAGGTCATGGGCAAGCGCACGCACCACCGCCAGGTCATGGCTGATGAACAGGTAGGTCAGGCCGTGTTTTTCCTGCAACTGACGCAACAGCGCGACGACCTGTTTCTGCACGGTGCGATCCAGTGCGGACGTCGGTTCATCGAGCAGGATCAGGGCAGGTTTGAGCACCAACGCCCGGGCAATGGCGATACGCTGCCGCTGCCCGCCGGAAAATTCATGGGGGTAACGATGCCGGCTCAACGGATCGATGCCGACTTCCTCCAGTACACGAATCACTTCGGCCTCACAGCACACCTTGTCCAGTTCGCTGTGGACTTCCAGCCCCTCGCTGATGATCTGCGCCACCGACATGCGCGGGCTGAGACTGCCATAAGGGTCTTGAAACACCACCTGCATCTGCTTGCGCCAGGGGCGCATCTGCTTCTGGTTCAGGGTGTCCAGTGACTGGCCCTTGAAGCGGATACTGCCACGCGATTCGAGCAAGCGCAGGATTGCCTGACCAAGTGTCGATTTGCCGGAGCCGGACTCGCCCACGATGCCCAGGGTCTTGCCACGCTCGATGCTCAGGCTTATATCGTCCACGGCCTTGAGGTATTCGTGATGGCGATTGAAGATCCCGCCGCCCAGGGAGAACCAGACGCGCAGGTTTTCGACTTCAAGTACTTTCTCACGTGTATCCCGGGGAAGCGGCTCGCCTGCGGGTTCTGCGTCAAGCAGCAGGCGGCTGTAGGGGTGTTGCGGGGTTTTGAACAGGGTGTGGCAATTGGACTGCTCGACTATTTCACCGGCGCGCATCACGCAGACTTGCTGGGCAATGCTGTGGACCAGGTTGAGGTCGTGGCTGATGAGTAGAAGTGACATGTTAAGACGTTGCTGCAAGTTCTTGAGCAGCAACAGAATTTTACGCTGAACGGTGACATCGAGCGCCGTGGTCGGTTCGTCGGCGATGAGCAACTCGGGCTCGCAAGCCAGCGCCATGGCAATCATTACCCGTTGCCGCTGCCCACCCGACAATTGATGCGGATAGGCCTTCAGGCGCTTCTTGGGGTGCTGGATGCCCACCAGCTCCAGCAATTCGAGAATGCGTACCTGCGCGGCCTTGCCACTCATGCCCTTGTGCAGCAACAGGGTCTCGCCGATCTGCTTGGCCACCGTGTGCAGCGGGTTCAGCGAGGTCATCGGCTCCTGGAAGATCATCGCGATCTGGTTGCCACGGATGCGCCGCATCAGCTTGCCATCGGCGCCGAGCAGCTCCTGGCCACGATAGCGAATGCTGCCGGTGCTGACGGTGCCGGCCTGGGGCAACAGTTGCAGAATCGAGTGCGCGGTGACGGACTTGCCCGAGCCAGACTCGCCAACCAGCGCCAGACACTGGCCCGCAGGGATGTCCAGGCTCAGATTCCTGACGACAGTATTTCCATTAAAAGATACTGACAGGTTCCGGATTTCAATCAGGTTTTCAGACATGTCAGGACCTCGGGTCGAAGGCGTCGCGCAACGCCTCGCCAATGAACACCAGCAACGACAGAATCAGCGCCAGGGTGAAGAATGCCGTGAAGCCCAGCCATGGGGCCTGCAGGTTCTGCTTGCCCTGACCGATCAGTTCGCCCAGCGAGGCGCTGCCGGCGGGCATGCCGAAGCCTAGGAAATCGAGGGCCGTCAGGGTGGAGATCGCACCGGTCAGGATGAACGGCAGGTAGCTCAAGGTGGCGTTCATGGCGTTGGGCAGAATGTGCCGCATGATGACTTTGCGGTCATCGAGGCCCAGCGCACGGGCGGCCTTGACGTACTCCAGGTTGCGCCCGCGCAGGAACTCGGCTCGCACCACATCGACCAGTGCCAGCCATGAGAACAGCGCCATGATCCCTAGAAGCCACCAGAAGTTGGGCTCGACAAACCCGGAGAGAATAATTAGCAGGTACAGCACCGGCAGGCCGGACCAGACCTCCAGCAGCCGCTGGCCGATCAGGTCCACCCAGCCGCCGTAATAGCCCTGCAACGCACCTGCGGCAATGCCGATCAAGGCGCTGATAACGGTCAGTGCCAGGGCGAACAGGATCGACACACGGGAGCCGAAGATGACCCGCGCCAGCACGTCGCGGGCCTGGTCGTCGGTGCCCAGCCAGTTGATTTCCGAGGGCGGACTGGGAGCTGGCTTGTTCAGGTCATAGTTGGGTGTGTCATCGCTGAAGGGGATCGGCGGGAACAACATCCAGCCATCGCCCTTGGTAATCAGCTCGCGCACATAATCGCTGCGGTAATCGGGCTGGAAGGGCAACTGGCCGCCAAACTCCACCTCGGTGTAGCGTTTGAAGGCAGGAAAGTACAATTCGTGTTGGTAACTGAGCACCAACGGCTTGTCGTTGGCGATCAGTTCCCCGCACAGGCTGATGACGAACAGCCCACAGAACAGCCACAACGACCACCAGCCACGGCGGTTGTTGCGAAAGCGCTCGAAACGTCGGCGAGCCACCGGAGACAGCCTGCGCATCATGCATTCCTCGCGCTGAAGTCGATTCGGGGGTCGACCAGGGTGTAGCAGATGTCCCCGACCAGTTTGATCAGAAGCCCGAACAGCGTGAAGATGAACAGCGTGCCGAACACCACCGGGTAATCCCGGGAAACGGCCGCTTCATAGCTCATGCGCCCCAGGCCATCGAGGGAGAAGATCACCTCAATCATCAGCGATCCCGCGAAGAACACGCTGATGAACGCCTGGGGAATGCCCGCCACCACCAGCAGCATCGCGTTGCGGAATACATGACCGTACAGCACGCGATGCTCGCTCAGGCCCTTGGCCCGGGCGGTGATCACGTACTGGCGGGTCACCTCGTTGAGGAAGGAGTTCTTGGTGAGAATGGTCAGCGTCGCGAACCCACCGATCACCAGCGACATGACCGGCAGCACCAGGTGCCAGAAGTAGTCGGCGATCTTGCCCAGGGTGGACAATGAGTCAAAGTTCTCCGACACCAGCCCGCGCACCGGGAACCAGCTCAGCGAGGTGCCGCCGGCGAACAGCACCACCAGCAGCATGGCAAACAGGAATGCGGGCATGGCGTAGCCAATGATGATCGCGGTGCTGCTCCAGATGTCGAAATGACTGCCGTGCTTGACCGCCTTGCGAATGCCCAGCGGGATCGACACCAGATAGGTGATCAGCGTCGCCCACAGGCCCAGTGATATCGAGACGGGCATCTTTTGCAGGATCAGGTCGGTGACCTTGGCGCCGCGAAAGAAGCTGTTGCCGAAATCCAGCCGCGCATAGTTCTTCAGCATCAGCCACAGGCGTTCATGCAGCGGTTTGTCGAAGCCGTACTGGTGCTCGATCTCCTTGATGAGCTTGGGGTCCAGCCCGCGGCTGGCGCGGGATTGGCCGACATTCATGGTTTCGGTGTGCCCGGCGCCAATGGTGCCGCCCGCCACACCTTGCAACTTGGCGATTGCCTGCTCGACCGGCCCGCCGGGCGCGGCCTGGACGATGAAGAAGTTCACCAGGAGGATGCACAGCAGGGTCGGAATAATCAGCAGCAGGCGCCGCATCAGGTAGCCAAACATCACTTCACCTCCCAGGGTAGCGCCGAGTTACCCCGTTGCTGGGCGAATTGCTCACGGCTCAAGGCCTGTGGGCTTAGCTCCCACCAGGTGTCGATGGCCTCGCTGTTGTTGGCCTGAACCTTGGGAATGCCAAAGCGGTTCCACCACACCGTGGACGAGCCCGGCGGGTAGTAATTAGGAATCCAGTAGAAGCCCCATTGCAGCACGCGATCCAGCGCATGGGCATAGTCGATCATCGCAGGCTTGCTGTCGGCCTTGGCCAGGCCGTAGATCAGCGTGTCGATGGCCGGGTCGCGCAGCACCATGTAGTTGCTGGAGCCCGAGTCCTTGGCCACCTTGGAGCCGAAGTTGTTGTACAGCTCCATGCCCGGTGAGGTCGAGACGCTGTAGCCGGTCACGATCATGTCGTAGTCCCGGGCCATGACCCGGTTCAGGTACTGCGCCGAATCGATGCGGCGGATTTCGAAATCGATGCCGATCTGTGCCAGGTTGCGTTTGTAGGGCAGCAGGATCTTTTCAAAACCGCTCTGGCCGTTGAGGAACGTGAAGCTGAGCGGTTCGCCCTCGGCGTTCACCAGCTTGTCGCCCTTGGGCATCCAGCCGGCTTCCTCCAGCAAGGCCAGGGCTTGCAGTTGCTTGTCGCGAATGAAGCCAGTGCCGTCGGTCTTGGGTGTCTGGAACACGGTGGTGAAGACCTCTGGCGGGATCTGGTCGCGCAGGGGGTCGAGGATCTTCAGCTCCGACTCGGTCGGCAATTGCGTCGCCGCCAGATCGCTGTTGGAGAAGTAGCTGTTCTGGCGCACGTACACGTTGCGCATCATCTGCCGGTTGGTCCATTCGAAATCCCACAGCATGGCCAGGGCCTGGCGCACCCGGCGGTCCTGGAACTTGGGCCGGTCCAGGTTGAACACGAAACCCTGGGAGCTTTGCACCATGCCTGGGGCCAGATGCGCCCGCTGCAGGCGGCCTTCGGTCAGCGCAGGGCTGTCATAGCGCACTGAATAGCCAGTAGCCGAATACTCGCGGTTGTAGTCGTAGCCGCCACCGAGCAGCACCTGCCGGGCGACGTCGGTGTCACCGAAGTACTCGACGCTGAAGTGATCGAAGTTGTACGTCCCCCGGGTGACCGGCAGATCCCTGGCCCACCAGTCCGGGTTGCGCTCGAAGGTAATGCTGCGCCCCGGGTCTACCTTGCCGACACGGTACGGGCCGCTGCCTACAGGCGCTTCGAAGCCGCCGCCATTGGCGAAATCCCGGTCCTTCCACCAGTGCTCCGGAAACACCGGCAGGGATGCCAGGTCCAGCGGCAGGGTGCGACTTTCGTTGCTCTTGAAGTCAAAGCGGATCTGGGTCGGCGATTCGACCTCGACGCCTTTGACGTCACCGAACTCGGTGCGATAGGACAGGCTGCCCTGGGTCATCAGCAAATCGTAGGTAAAGCGCACGTCCTGGGCGGTGATCGGGGTGCCGTCGGAGAACTTCGCCCTGGGATTGAGGTAGAAACGCAGGGACATGCCGTCGGCGGCGCGCTCCATCTTTTCGGCGATCAGGCCATAGACGGTGTAGGGCTCATCCAGTGACTTGACCGCCAGCGGTGAGTACAGCAAGCCGTTGACCTGAGACACCCCGGTGCCCTTGTCGATGTACGGCATGATGTGATCGAACTGCCCGATTTCCTGTGCCGAGCGGCGCATGCTGCCGCCTTTTGGGGCATCGGGATTGACGTAGTCGAAATGCTTGAAATCGGCAGGGTAACGAGGCGCCTCGCCGTAGACGGTCAGGGCATATTGAGGAGCAGCGGACAGAGGTTGCAGACCTGAAAGCAGGACCAGTGTTGCGGCCATCAGCGATGAAAAAACAAAACGCATTACACGAATCCTGACTGACGCCGTTTGCGGGCATCAGGGTTTGAGGTCATGGGCGGGCGATTGCGGCCCGTCCCTATATTTTTTATTCGTTACCTGTGGTGGCAAGGTACCGCAACGGCTGTGTCTTTGTAACCGCACAATACGGCTGGATCATGACGCAGCGGCAGCGCAGCCCGGATAAACAGCTTGCACCATCGTGCCAATGTACCGGCCTTGCGGGCCGAACAAAAGTTAAAGCAAATTCTTTGCCGGAATCGATACAGCAACGAAATACGCCGCACCAAAAAAAAACGGCCCGCTTCTGAGGGCGGGCCGTTTGTGGGGTGACCTGTGGATCAGTCCTGACGACTGGTCACTTCCAGCAGGTGATAGCCGAACTGGGTCTTCACCGGACCCTGCACGACGTTCACCGGAGCGCTGAACACGACAGTGTCGAATTCCTTGACCATCTGGCCTGGGCCGAACGAGCCCAGGTCACCGCCCTGGCGGCTGGAAGGGCAGCTGGAGTTGGCCTTGGCGACTTCGGCGAAGTCGGCGCCGTTCTCGATCTGGGCTTTGAGTTCGTTGCACTTTTCTTCACTGGAAACAAGGATGTGGCGAGCGGTAGCTCTGGCCATGTGAGTTACTCCTGTCAAAAAAAAGAAAGAGCCTACCGGATTAAGGAAGGCTTTTCCCGAGAAAGTTCCGGCTTGTCAGTCTGACGGCCGTTAACGGTAGCGCAACTGGTTGACCGCCTCACGCAACAGGCGTTCGGTGCCATCCCAGCCCAGGCAGCCATCGGTGACCGAAACCCCGTAGCGCATCGACTCACTCAGCGGCTGGCAGCCTTCGAACAGATGGCTCTCCAGCATCATGCCGATGAGGGTCTGGTCGCCCGCCAGGCGTTGCTGGAGCACGTCATTGAACACCTGAGGCTGACGCAGAGGGTCCTTGCCGCTGTTGGCGTGGCTGCAATCGACCATGATGCGCGCCGCGATGCGGTTCTTGTCCAGGCTTGCATTGACCTGCGCCACGCTTGCGGCATCGAAGTTCGGGCCGTTGTGGCCGCCGCGCAGCACGACGTGCGTGTCCGGGTTGCCCTGGGTCTCGATGATCGCGGGGTGGCCCTGGCGGTCGATACCGAAGTGGCGATGGGCATGGGCCGCCGAACGAATCGCATCGCAAGCGACGGAAATCCCGCCGTCGGTACCGTTCTTGAAACCGACCGGCATCTGCAGGCCGCTGGCCATTTCCCGGTGGATCTGCGATTCGGTGGTGCGTGCGCCGATGGCCACCCAGCTCAGCAGATCGTCGAAGTAGCCGGCGGCCATGGGTTGCAGCAGCTCGGTTGCAATCGGCAGGCCGAGGCGGGTCATTTCGCGCATCAGGTGTCGCGACAGGGTCAGGCCTGCGGTCATGTCATCGCTGCCGTCCAGGTGCGGATCGTAAGCCAGGCCTTTCCAGCCAACGGTGGTGCGGGGCTTTTCGACATAGGCGCGCATCACCAGCAGCATCTGGTCGCTGACTTCGGTGGCAAGCTCGGCCAGGCGGCCAGCGTATTCCAGGGCCGATTGCGGATCATGGATGGAGCAGGGGCCTACGACGACCAGCAGGCGGGAGTCTTCACCGTTGAGGATGGCGCGCACCGACTGGCGATGGGCCTGGATCTGCGCAGTGAGGGCGGCGTCCAGCGGCAACTGGTTTTTCAGCGCCAGGGTGCTGGGCAAGCGTTGTGGGGCAGGGTGACTGTCGATCAGGGTCACGGTGTTGACCGGCATGTCAGACAGATTTTTTGCAGCGACGGACGAATTCATGTTCAGGGCTTCCTGGCCGGCGGGCAATATCCCGCGCGGGCCTACTGGGGTGTTCGACAATGTGCCGTATTGGCTCGATTCACGGATTTGCCACCTGCAAGTGACCGGTCGGAGGCGGCTGACTGTCCCGAACGGAGGCTGCTAAATCGCCATGCGAAGTCGATGTCGTTGCGGTAATAGGTGCTGTAGTTCATGTCTTGATCCTCTGTGTGAAGCGTTAGTCAGGTTTTACGGGGCCCAGAAAAACGAAACCCCCGGTCGGGAGGCCGACCGGGGGTAGAGTTATCTCTGGTTGGCGTCCCGTGGTTGTGGGCGCCGTTTGGGTATCAGGCGCGCCAGTGGCTAAACCAATACCCATAAAAATAAGAAACAGGCGAGCAGACTGCGGCCGCGTTCCACACAGCAGTGTCCGCTACCAGACGCGAGGCGTCGGCAGGGCGGCAAGGCTGGGAAAGGGTGGAAGGCAACATGGTCTGTCTCCGTAAGTTGAAACCGAGCTTACTTCAGGCAGGTGGGCTAATTCAATTGGAAAATTCAATGGCCCTCATCAAAAGTTACACTTGCGCCGCTCTATTCCGGGCCCGGGCTGGTCAATCTGCGGTCGGTCAGTAGAATGGCACCACCGCAAGGATGATGAGGGGCTTACATGGCGACCGCCCGAGAAGAGGATCTGCGCCTGCACCCGGCGACGGACGATGACCTGCCGTTCGCGCGGGAGCTGACGCGGGTCAACATGCGTGATTACTACGCAAGGCACGGGATGGTCTGGCAACCGGACGCCTTCGACGCTCAATGGCCGGAGCGCGAAAGCTACCGGGTGCACAAGGTTGGCCGGCTGATCGGTTTTCTGGGGTTCACCATCGAAGGCGGCTACCTCTACCTGCGTGACGTGCAGTTGATAGAAGCCTATCGAGCTGAGGGTGTGGGCGGCTGGCTGATGCGATGCATCGCAGGTATCGCCCGAGAGCGGGGCTGCACCCACATTCGTCTGAAAGTGTTCAAAAGCAACCCGGCGACACAGCTCTACCGCAGGCTGGGCTATGCCCATGTGCATGAAGACGCTGAGCTTTACTGCATGGAGAGAGCCGTGGAGGCGGGGTGAAGACGCGTCGGTGGTGCTGAAAGTGCGAAACAGACGGCATCCTTACAGATAGAAGAAGCGCTCCGGGACAGTGATGAGCCTCCAACTCTTAAAGAAACTTCTTACAACTAAGGGTTAAATAACGGCCTCTGCCGCATCATCATCCTTAATCGGCTCGGCGGGAATCACGCCGACTTTCATGCCCAGCAGCACGGCCACTTTATGCGACTCGCCTCTGCGACCTTTCTTGCGGCCAGAAAGAATCTGATAAGTCGTTGCCGGATCGACGCTGTTTTCCCGAGCAAACTCTTGAACAGATTTACCTTGTTGTTCTAGCCAGGCCTTGGCTTGTGCTGCGGTGCGTATTCCGGGCATAGTTCAAAACCGTTCAAGTCTGTTTAAATTTATCTCGATTCTACCATTCGTAAGGATGGGGTCAACAAGGTTATGCATTCAAATGAGTGGAATTGGTGCCCGGCTTAGGGAAGAACGCGAGCGCTTGGGGCTGTCGCAACGAGCGTTCGGAGAAATTGGTGGCGTGGAGCCCAATGCGCAGGGCAAGTACGAGAGCGGCGACCGCACGCCCAAGGCAGACTACCTGGCTGCCGTGGCTGCCAAGGGCGTCGACGTGTTGTACGTGCTGACCGGTTCGCGCACGCCTGCGCCCATCGAAAACCTCAGTGAAGTGGAGGAGTGGGTACTGGGCAGCTACCGGTCGCTGGTCAAGGAGGATCGGGACGCGATCCTGCGCCTGACCACGACCCTGGCCGAATACAAAGGGACGTACAGCCCCGAAAAGAAAATCACTTCAGAGGAGGACTGACAGTCCTGTCTGGCTGCAAGCGTACGTTTGAAGATTTTTTGCAAGTTTCATGGTCGATGATGATAGCTTGTCAGCATCGTTGTAGATCATTCGCACGGCCTCTGAAAACTCGTCACTGGAACAATGTTTCGAGCTAGGTCCTGCATTTTCTTTTTGCTAAGGTGACGAGCGTTCGTCATAAATCGTTTGGTGAGGTGTTTGCTTGATTAGGGTGCTGGTTGTCGACGACCATGATCTGGTGCGCACAGGTATCACGCGGATGCTGGCTGACATCGACGGTCTGCAGGTTGTCGGGCAGGCGGATTCGGGCGAGGAATCGCTGAAGAAGGCCCGGGAACTCAAACCCGATGTGGTGCTGATGGACGTGAAGATGCCAGGCATCGGCGGCCTCGAAGCCACTCGCAAGATGCTGCGCAGCCACCCCGAAATCAAGGTGGTCGCGGTGACGGTCTGCGAAGAAGATCCGTTCCCCACCCGATTGCTGCAAGCCGGCGCCGCAGGCTACATGACCAAGGGCGCGGGGCTGACCGAGATGGTCCAGGCTATCCGCCTGGTGTTCGCCGGCCAGCGCTACATCAGCCCGCAGATCGCCCAGCAGCTGGCGCTCAAGTCCTTCCAGCCGCAAACCAGTAATTCGCCGTTCGACCTGCTGTCCGAGCGGGAAATCCAGATTGCCCTGATGATTGTCGGCTGCCAGAAGGTGCAGACCATCTCCGACAAGCTGTGCCTGTCGCCCAAGACCGTGAACACCTACCGTTACCGTATCTTCGAGAAGCTATCCATCGGCAGCGATGTCGAGCTGGCTTTGCTGGCTGTACGTCACGGCATGGTCGATGCCAGCGCCTGAAATGACCCAACCGTTCGATCCAAGTGCCTTTCTCGCCACCTGCAGTGGCCGCCCCGGCGTCTATCGCATGTTCGATATCGAGGGGCGGCTGCTTTACGTGGGCAAGGCCAAAAACCTCAAGAAGCGTCTTGCCAGCTACTTCCGCAAGACCGGCCATGCACCCAAGACCAGCGCACTGGTCGGGCGCATCAGCCAGATCGAAACCACCATCACCGCCAACGAAACCGAGGCGTTGCTGCTGGAGCAGACGCTCATCAAGGAGTCGCGCCCGCCGTACAACATTCTGCTGCGCGACGACAAATCCTACCCGTACGTGCACCTGTCCGATGGGCCGTTTCCGCGCTTGAGCATCCACCGCGGTGCGAAGAAGGCCAAGGGGCGCTATTTCGGGCCGTACCCGAGCGCTGGAGCGATTCGCGAAAGCCTGGCGATCCTGCAAAAGACCTTTCACGTGCGCCAGTGCGAAGACAGCTTCTACAAGAACCGCACCCGGCCGTGCCTTCAATATCAGATCAAGCGTTGCAAGGCGCCTTGCGTCGGCTTCGTGGAGCCGCAGGTGTACGCCGATGACGTACGCCACTCGGTGATGTTCCTCGAGGGGCGCAGCAATGCGCTGACCGATGAGTTGAACGCGCTGATGGAAAAGGCGGCGATGGACCTCAACTTCGAGCATGCCGCCGAACTGCGCGACCAGATCGGCCTGCTGCGTCGGGTTCAGGACCAGCAGAGCATGGAAAGCGGCACCGGCGATGTCGATGTGGTGGCCGCGTTCGTCAACCCGGGCGGCGCCTGCGTGCACCTGATCAGCGTGCGCGGCGGGCGGGTGCTGGGCAGCAAGAACTTCTTCCCGCAGGTGGGTATCGAGGAAGAGGTCGGCGAAGTCATGTCGGCGTTCCTGGCCCAGTATTTCCTGGGCGGCGGCGAGCGCGAGCTGCCGAGCGAAGTCATCGTCAACGTGGTCAACGAGGACTTCCCCGCGCTGATCGAGGCCATCGATGCGTCCCGCGGGCGGGAAATCACCATCAGCCACCGCGTGCGCGGCACCCGGGCGCGCTGGCAGCAACTGGCGGTGACCAACGCCGAACAGGCGCTGGCTGCGAGACTGGCCAACCGTCAGCACATGGCCGCGCGCTTCGAAGCGCTGGCCGACGTCCTGAAACTCGACGAGCCACCGCAGCGCCTTGAATGCTATGACATCAGCCATTCCAGCGGCGAGGCCACCGTGGCCTCCTGTGTGGTGTTCGGGCCTGAAGGCCCGATCAAGTCCGATTACCGCCGCTACAATATCGAAGGCGTGACGGCGGGGGACGACTATGCGGCGATGCACCAGGCGCTGACCCGACGTTTCGGCAAGATCAAGGACGGCGAGGGCAAGCTGCCGGACATTCTGCTGGTTGACGGCGGCAAGGGGCAGCTCAACATGGCGCGCGACGTCATGAACGAACTGGCCGTGCCGGACCTCATCCTGCTCGGCGTGGCCAAGGGCACGACCCGCAAGGCGGGCTTCGAGACCCTCTACCTCAATGATGCTGCCCACGAGTTCACCCTGCGCGGCGACTCGCCGGCGCTGCACCTGATTCAACAGATACGCGACGAAGCCCACCGCTTCGCGATTACCGGCCACCGCGCCCGACGCGGCAAGACCCGTCGCACCTCGACCCTTGAGGGCGTGGCGGGAGTAGGGCCGACCCGACGTCGTGACCTGCTCAAGCACTTCGGTGGGTTACAGGAATTGTCCAGGGCCAGCGTCGAAGAGATCGCCAAGGCACCCGGAATCAGTAAAAAGCTCGCAGAGTCGATTTATGCAAACCTGCACAGCGAGTAGAATGCCCGCTCACCTCGTAGCCAGTTGTGCCGATGAATATCCCTAATCTGATTACCGTATTACGTGTCCTGCTGATTCCGATCTTCATTCTGTTGTTCTACCTGCCTTATCACTGGAGCTACATGGCAGCCAGTTCGGTGTTCGCGCTGGCCGCAGCCACCGACTGGCTCGACGGCTACCTCGCCCGCCGCCTGGAGCAGAGCACACCGTTCGGCGCGTTCCTGGATCCTGTGGCCGACAAGCTGATGGTGGCCGTTGCCCTGGTACTGCTGGTGCAGGCTCACGCCAATTTCTGGCTGACCATGCCCGCCGCCGTCATCATCGGTCGCGAGATCGTGATCTCGGCATTGCGCGAATGGATGGCCGAAATCGGCGCACGCGCCCAGGTCGCCGTGTCGAACCTGGGCAAATGGAAAACCGCCGCGCAGATGCTGGCGCTGGTGATCCTGCTGGCCAACCCGCCAGCCTTTACCTTCTGGGTGGTACTCGGCTACATCCTGCTCATGGTCGCGGCGGGGCTGACCCTCTGGTCGATGCTGCAATATCTGCGCGCCGCATGGCCGCATCTGCGCACCACCGCAGAAGAAAAATAAGTTTTTTTAAATCAAAGGGTTGACGGCGTCATTTGAATCTATAGAATGGCGCCCACACCAAGCGGGAATAGCTCAGTTGGTAGAGCACGACCTTGCCAAGGTCGGGGTCGCGAGTTCGAGTCTCGTTTCCCGCTCCAGTTTGTAACGCGTTCAGTGTCAGTTGTCAGGGTACTGTACGTTTGGGGCCGAGTAGCAAAATGGTTATGCCGCGGATTGCAAATCCGCTTACGCCGGTTCGATTCCGACCTCGGCCTCCACATTTAAAACCCGTAAGATCAACGTCTTACGGGTTTTTTTGTGCCTGTAATTCAGGCGATCAGTTCCGCATCATTTCCTATCATTTCCGCAACCTTGAAATCCTCCAGTACGGGCTACGCTTCGAGTCAGGTCGTTGCGCGAGACGACTGTGCATTTTGCTACTCGCATGCAGATCGTAAGTGCATCTGCTATACAGCTATACGATAGCTATACAGGATGTTAGCATCCAACTGCGATTTGCCCGTCACTGCGTCAATGGAAGGACACCCCCGTGTTGTGCCAAGTCACCAGCCATCTGTGTGCACGGCCGTGCAACACCCTGGAGAGGAAACCAGACCATGAACCAACCCTTAGAGCGTGAGAAACCCGTTCCAATCAACATGCGGGTCGATACCAGGAAAAGAAGCCTGATCGATGCTGCGGTTGAACTGCTCGGTACTGACCGGACCAGTTTCATCATCGACGCCGCTTGTAAGCGTGCCGAGGAGGTCCTGCTGGATCGCAGGCTATTTTTACTGGGCGATGATGCGTTTGACCGATTCGAGAGGGCGCTTGCAGATAATCCGTTGGGGGGCAACGAATGCGTGAAGAAACTGCTCGCAAGGCCAAAGCCCTGGAGCTAAGCCCACCGGAAAAACTGAATGCGCTTCACATCACCGATGACTTCGACTGTGGTGAAGCTTCGATCAACGAATACCTGCGAGCCAAAGCGCTCAAGGCGCAGCAGGCGAAACACGCTATGGTTTACGTGGTCTGTTTCAAAGGTACTCACAACATCGCCGGTTACTACACGCTCTCCAACGGAGCAGTGGATCGTCGCCATGGCACAACCGCAAAGATGCGCCGTAACGCTCCAGATCCATTGCCTGTGACAATTCTTGGAAGAATGGGCGTTTCGCTAAGGGCGGGTGGATGTGGTCTGTCGCTCGCGCTGTTGGCGGACGCCATCGAACGCTGCATCGTAGCCTCCGAGATCATCGGGTCAGTCGCCGTGATTGTGCATCCCTTGAACGAAAGCCTTGTGACCTACTATGCCAGGCATGCAGGCTTCGTTCCTTGTCCTGAGCTTTCACCCATGACTATGATGCTTTCGCTGATGCAGTAGGGCCTTGATTTTGCGGAGCTTTTTTATCCGCATGAAATTTAGGTCCAGACGCATTTAGACGCCATTCAAGCTTGCTTCACCGGGTAGGGATGTATATATTCCCACCTCTTGTCGGCACCCACTGCTTATCAGTTGGGCAGCTCTGACAACGCACACGTGCTACCGCCCTGATGGTGAAATTGGTAGACACACCGGACTTAAAATCCGTCGTCCGAAAGGATGTGCCGGTTCGACTCCGGCTCGGGGCACCAATTGCGATTCCCAAGGGCGCTAAGTCCTTCTCAAAAAGCTCCGCTGGCCTATGCCACGCGGGGCTTTTTGCAATCAATGCTTACCAACTCCTCTCCTGCCTACGCGCAATGTTTAGTGTATTCACCAGCACATGTTGAGTTCGATTGCCCTGGTGATGTACCAATGTCCTGCCTGACACGGCCGTCAAGCAGGCCAAGCCGCGAAGGCCGGAACTGCCCAGTGAGGCGCGTCAGCCACTCGCGCCCCAACGATGCTCTCCCACCAGCCCCAGCGCTCTGACAAACGTGCGGGAGAGCTGGTTTAAGCTTATGGAATCCAGAATGGCCGGCCTCGCCTGCGATCGGGCATTCGATTTACTGAGCAGTCCGGCCCTAAAAGGCATTGATCAGCGGCCTGCCGGTGTCGCTACCTCGACCGCCGGGCCGAGCAGGTCGTAATACCGGTAGTGGTAATCCGATTCCTCGATTTTTCCGTCAATCTTTGCCTTCACGGCTTGGCTGAGGTGCCACTCGCGCATACGTCGCAGGCTCTGGACTTGGCGCTGAGATCTGTTGTTGAACGGCATGGGGCCTCCTTCTTACGTGCTTCGTTGAAACGCCTCAACTGTAAGCGCGTACAAGTGGCTTGACGACTGAACCATATGACTAATCCGGAAGTTTCGTGCTGCGAAGTGATTGAGGGGCTATGCCGGCGCCGAGCCTTTCGGTGGAAAGACGCAAACCTGTCAGGCTCGGCGAGGGTTTAGCGAGTGTTCGGCGTGGCAGGTTTCGATCATAGCAAGTACAAAAGCTGACGCAGGAGAACGTCTCGTACGAGGAGTATCAGCGGCGGTACCGGATCATCATGGGGCAGTAGGGGGGGCTTTAATTGTCCTTAGCGTCACTCCCCACCCACGCTACTCAACCGCTTCAACGACCACCGAATCACCCGCTCCTCAGTCGAAGGACGGTCGGGTCGTACGGTGGTCATCTGATAGTCCATCTCCAGCCTGTCACCAACGAATCGGCCATCGAATGTCCGAATGTCGGTGAAGATCGTTTCGCCTGTCTTGCTGTGCACGGAGTCGCGGGACTGCGCTGTGATGCGGTCGCCTGTGCGAACGTAGCTGACCGGTGAATCGACGCCGGGCCCGTTGTCGTGGGTGTAGGCATCGAACTTCTTCAGCACCGCGTCGGGGCCTTCGACGGTGCGCCACCAGATGAAATGGTTATCGTCCTTGAACATCAGGTAGACGTGCCAGGGCACTCGCGCCGGCTGTTCTTTTTCGGCGTACCAGATCTTGTCTTTCACGCTTGAGCCGGGGGTGGTGCAGCCGCAGAGCATCAATAGCAGGAGTGCAGCGGTGGAAATCCGTTTCATGAATCTGTCCCTGGGTGGTTTGCGTGTATCGTCGGACCGCGTGGGCGGGAATTAGATCCCTGCCAACACTGCACGCAAGAATGGCGCTGTGCGGCTGGCCTTGGCCTTGGCGACTTTCTCCGGCGTGCCGCTGGCGACAATGTTGCCGCCCTGGTCGCCTGCGCCCGGGCCGATGTCGATCACCCAGTCACTCTGTGCGACGACGCGCATTTCATGCTCGACGACGATGACGCTGTGGCCGTTGTCGACCAGCGCGTTGAGTTGCACCAGCAGGCGGTCGACGTCGCTGGGGTGCAGGCCGGTGGTGGGTTCGTCGAGTACGTAGAGGGTGGCGCCGCGAGGGTTGCGTTGCAGTTCGGTGGCGAGTTTGATGCGCTGGGCTTCGCCGCCGGACAGCTCCGTAGCGGGCTGGCCGAGGCGCAGGTAGCCCAGGCCGATGTCGCGCAGTACGGTCAGGGAGCGCAGCACTGCGGGTTGCTCGGCGAATACTTCCACCGCTTGATCGACGGTCAGTTGCAGGACCTGGGCAATGTTCAGGTCGCGCCAGCGGACGGCCAATGTCTGCGGGTTGTAACGGGCGCCGTGGCAGGTCTGGCAGGGTGCGTAGACGCTGGGCATGAACAGCAGTTCGACGCTGACGAAGCCTTCGCCCTCACAGACCTCGCAACGACCTTTGGCGACGTTGAAGGAGAACTGCCCGGCGTCGTAACCGGCAGCCTTCGCATCGTCGGTCGCGGCGAACAGCTTGCGCACGTTGTCGAACAGTCCGGTGTAGGTGGCAAGGTTCGAGCGCGGCGTTCTGCCAATGGGTTTCTGGTCGACCTGCACCAGGCGCTTGATGGATTCGAGGCCGGCCGCAATGCGACCTGTTGTGGGTTGCGGCGTGTCGTCTTCCAGGCTCGGCTCTTCCTGGTCGTTGCTGGCATTGGTGCTCCCCAGCGCAGCGCCGACCAGTTCCAGCAGGGCCTGGCTGACCAGGCTGGATTTGCCTGAGCCGGAAACGCCGGTGACCGAGGTGAAGCAGCCCAGCGGAAACTCGGCAGAAAGGTCCGTGAGGTTATTGCGGGTGATGCTTTCCAGGCGCAGCCAGTGCCTGGCCTTGCGCCGTTCTGTGCGCAACTGGCTGTGCGCGGCGAACAGGTGCAGGCGGGTGCGTGAAGCCTCGATCTGTGCGAGACCTGCCGGCGGGCCGCTGTACAGCACCCGACCGCCATGCTCGCCAGCTGCGGGGCCGACATCGACCAGCCAATCGGCGCGGCGCATGGTTTCCAGATCGTGCTCGACCACGAACAGCGAATTGCCGCTGGCCTTGAGTTGTTGCAGTGCCGCGAACAGGGCTTCGCTGTCGGCCGGGTGCAGGCCGGCGGAGGGCTCATCGAGCACGTAGATCACACCGAACAACTGCGACCCCAATTGTGTCGCCAGGCGCAGACGCTGCAGCTCGCCCGATGACAGCGTCGGCGTGCTGCGATCCAGCGCCAGATAGCCCAGGCCAAGGTCGGTCAGGGTGCTGACCCGCGCCAGCAAGTCCTGGGCGATGCGCTGGGCCGCCAGGCGTTTTTCGATAGACAGGCTGGGGTTGGCCGGGTCGTCGCAGGCGCTTTCCATGGCCACTGGACGCAGCACTTCGGCCAGGCGCAGCAGCGGCATCTGCGACAGCTCGCCGATGTCCAGCCCGGCGAAGGTCACTGACAGGGCTTCGCGTTTCAGGCGCTTGCCGTCGCAAAGCGGGCAGGGGCTGCCGCGCATGAATTGCGATACGCGCTTTTTCATCAGCGCGCTTTGCGAGTGGGTGAAGGTGTGCAGGACGTAGCGTCGGGCGCCGATGAAGGTGCCTTGATAACTGGGCTCAAGTTTACGCTTGAGGGCGGTACGTGTTTCTGCCGGTGTCAGGCCTGCATAGACCGGAGCGGTGGGTTGTTCTTCGGTGAACAGAATCCAGTCGCGCTGTTTTTTCGGCAGATCGCGCCAGGGGATGTCGACGTCGTAGCCGAGGGTGACCAGGATGTCACGCTGGTTCTGGCCCTGCCACGCCAGCGGCCAGGAAGCCACGGCCCGCTGGCGAATGGTCAGGGAATCATCGGGCACCATGAGCTCTTCCGGCACCTCATAGACCCGACCCAGGCCGTGACACTCAGGGCATGCGCCCTGGGGCAGGTTGGGCGAGAAGTCTTCGGCGTAGAGCATCGGCTGGCCGTCCGGGTACTGACCGGCGCGGGAGTAGAGCATGCGAATCAGGCTCGACAAGGTCGTCACACTGCCCACCGAGGAGCGCGTGCTGGGCGTTCCGCGTTGCTGTTGCAGCGCGACGGCCGGCGGCAGGCCTTCGATGGAATCCACATCAGGCACACCGACCTGATCGATCAGACGTCGCGCATAGGGCGCAACCGACTCGAAATAACGGCGCTGGGCTTCGGCGTACAGCGTCGAAAATGCCAGCGATGACTTGCCCGAGCCCGAAACGCCGGTGAACACCACCAGCGCATCGCGCGGAATGTCGATGTCCACGTCCTTGAGGTTGTGCTCCCGGGCGCCGCGGACTCGCACAAAACCGGGCAGGTCAGGGGCCACGGTGAAGGAAGCGGATGATCGGGTGGCGTCGTCAGGCAGGTGTGGCGCAGTGGTCATCGAAGGGCCCAGGGTCGAAGGATTTCAGCAGGCAGCTTACCGGTTGAGTGGGCAGCGTGCAGGTTCATGTTTTCTTTTCGCTGGCCATTTGCAGTGCCTCGGCGGCCTGCAAGCCCTTGAGAAACCCGGCCAGTGCCGCCTCCTCAAGGCGTAGGCCCTTGCGTTGTCGCAGGCGGGGCAGTTTAGCCAGTTCGCCCACCACGAAGGCCTCCAGAACCGCCGGATGGATATAGCATTTGCGGCAGACGGCGGGGGTATTGCCCAGCAGACGGGCGACTTCCTTGACCATGGCGACGATGTGCTTCTTGGCATCGGCCTCGGGCTCCCAGTCGAGTTTGCGCAGGGTGGCCAGGGCCATGGCGCTGCCGGCCCACGTGCGGTAGTCCTTGGCGGTGAAGTCGGCGCCGGTCAGGTCGTGCAGGTACTGATTGATGTCCGAGGAGCTGACGCTGTGGCGCTGGCCTTCGTCGTCCAGGTACTGAAACAGGTTCTGGCCGGGCAGCTCCATGCAGCGTTTGATGATGTTGGCCAGGCGCCGGTCGGTGACGCTGACCCGGTGCTCCACGCCGCTCTTGCCGCGAAATTCGAAGAGGATCTTGCTGCCGTGGACATCGACGTGTTTGTTGCGCAGGGTAGTCAGGCCGTAGGAGCGGTTGTCGCGGGCGTATTGGCTGTTGCCGATGCGGATCAGGGTCTGGTCCAGCAGCGACACCACCGCCGCCATGACTTTCTCGCGGCCCATGCCGGGTGCCGCCAGTTGCGCTTCCAGTTGCTTGCGCACCTTGGGCAACACCAGCCCGAAGGCGATCATACGCGAGTATTTGTTCTCGTCGCGCACCTCCCGCCAGCGCGGGTGATAGCGATACTGCTTGCGGCCCCGGGCATCGCGACCGGTGGCCTGCAAATGACCGCGCGGGTCGGCGCAGATCCACACATCGGTGTAGGCCGGCGGGATCACCAGAGCGTTGATGCGCTTGATTTGGGCCTCATCGCGGATGCGCTCGCCGTCGCGGTCGAAGTAGACAAACTTGCCGCGCAGGATCTTGCGCGTCAGCCCCGGCTGGCTGTCGTCGACATAGTGCAGATCCTTGGGCAGGTCTTCCCTTGAGGTGGCATCGGGCATGGGCGGCAATCCTTGGGGCTGGTCTTAACGTTGACCATGCAGGGGCGCCGCAGTGCCGAGTATCTTTCAAGCCAACAACGCCACCGACTTGATCTGCGCCCACAGCATTTGCCCCGGATGCAGTTGCAACTGATCCCGGGAATAGCGGGTGATGCGCGCCAGCAGCGGGGTGCCTTGGGCATCCAGGCGTACCAGCACGTGGGCGGTATTGTCGGCGGCGGCCTCGCTGACCACGGTAATGGGCAGGCGATTGAGGATGCTGCTCTGGCTGTCGGGTTGCAGGCTGAGGCTGACGTCGCGGGCCTGGACTTTCAGGCGCAGGGGCTTGTCTGCCTGCAGGGGCGCGTGGGCGACGCGGATCGTCAGGTCGCTGCCCGGCAGCTTGACGGTCACCAGGTGGTAGGCGCTGTCGTAGGCACTCACCGCGCCTTCGATGATGACCCCGGCGTCATCGTCCATCGCCAGGGGCAGGTCCAGCCGCGCCAGGGTTTCGCCAATCGGCCCACTCGCCAGCGCCTGGCCGTTGCTGAGCAGCACCAGATGATCGGCCAGCCGCGCCACTTCGTCCTGGGAATGGCTGACGTAGAGCATGGGGATATCCAGCTCATCGTGCAGCCGCTCAAGATACGGCAGGATTTCCCGCTTGCGCGGCGCATCCAGTGCGGCCAGTGGCTCATCGAGCAACAGCAGGCGAGGGCTGGTCAGCAGCGCGCGGGCGATGCCGACGCGCTGGCGTTCGCCGCCAGAGAGTTTGTCAGGCTGGCGCTCCAGCAGATGATCGATCCCCAGCAGTGTCGTCGCCTGTTCCAGGTTGACTTTGCGTTCGCCGGGGGCGATGCGTTTCAGGCCGAAGGTCAGGTTGTTGCGCACAGTGAGGTGCGGGAACAGGCTGGCTTCCTGAAACACATAGCCCAGCGGGCGCTTGTGGGTGGGCAGAAAGATACCTTTGGCGCTGTCTTGCCAGACCTCGCCGTTGACGCGGATGAACGCTTGCGAGGCTTTTTCCAGCCCGGCGATGCAGCGCAGGCAGGTGGTCTTGCCCGAGCCCGAGTGGCCGTACAGCGCCGTGACGCCGCGCCCAGGCAGGTGCAGATCGACGTCAACGGAAAATTCAGGAAAGTCCACTTTCAGGCGGACTTCGAGTGCCGTGTTCATGGGTCAGCTCCAGGCCGATTTGGTCTTGCCGCTGGAGTAGAGCGCCAACAGAACAAGGAAGGAGAACACCAGCATGGCACCGGCCAGCCAGTGGGCTTGGGCATATTCCAGGGATTCGACGTGGTTGTAGATCTGCGTCGAGACGACCCGGGTTTTCTGCGGAATGTTGCCACCGATCATCAGCACCACGCCGAACTCGCCCACGGTGTGGGCAAAGCCAAGGATCGCGCCGGTAATGAAGCCGGGGCGGGCCAGCGGCAAGACCACCGAAAAGAACGTGTCCCAGGGGCTGGCGCGCAGGGTGGCTGCGACTTCAAGCGGTCGCGGGCCGATGGCGACGAAGGCATTCTGCAACGGCTGCACCACGAACGGCATGGAGTACAGCACCGATCCGATCACCAGCCCTGTGAAGCTGAAGGTCAGCGTCCCCAGGCCAATGCTCTGGGTGAACTGACCCAGCGCACCGTTGGGGCCGAGCAACAGCAACAGGTAGAAGCCGATGACGGTCGGTGGCAGAACCAGTGGCAATGCCACCACCGCGCCAATCGGTCCCTTGAGCCAGGACCGGGTGTGCGCCAGCCACAACGCGATGGGCGTGCCGACGATCAACAGGATCACGGTAGTCAGCGACGCCAGTTTCAGCGTCAGCCAGATCGCAGCGAGGTCGGCACTGTCCAGCGGCATTTACAGCTGGTATCCGAACGACTTGATAACGGCAGCGGCTTTCGGGCCCTTGAGGTATTCCATCAGCGCCTTGGCTGCGGCGTTGTCCTTGCCTTTGTTGAGGATGACCGCGTCCTGCTTGATCGGCTCATGCAGGTTGGCCGGGACGATCCACGCGGAACCGCCAGTCAGCTTGCCATCCTTGTACACCTGGGACAGGGCGACGAAGCCCAGCTCGGCGTTGCCGGTCTGCACGAACTGGTAGGCCTGGGCGATGCTCTGGCCTTCGACGATTTTCGCTTTGGTGGCGTCGGTCAGGCCGAGTTTTTCCAGGACCTGAGTGGCGGCCAGACCGTAAGGCGCAGCTTTCGGGTTGGCGATGGACAGGTGCTGGTATTCGTTCTTCTTCAGGACTTCGCCCTTGTCGTCGACGTAGCCGTCTTTGGCCGACCACAGCGCCAGGGTGCCGACGGCGTAGGTGAAGCGCGAACCCTTGACGATCTCGTTCTCGCTTTCCAGTTTGGCTGGGGTGGTGTCATCAGCCGCCAGGAAAACCTCGAACGGCGCGCCATTCTTGATCTGGGTGTAGAACTGGCCGGTGGCGCCAAAGGAGGCGACCAGCTTGTGTCCGGTGTCCTTTTCGAAATCCTTGGCGATGGCCTGGATGGGGGCGGTGAAGTTGGCGGCGACGGCCACCTGGACTTCATCGGCGAACGCACTGCTGGCCGAGAGGGCCGCAAAGGTGAGGGCGAGGGTGTTGAGGGTGACGCGAAGGGATGTGACGCGCATGGAACGGCTCCGTGTTGTTTTTTATGAAGTGATGACTCATGTCGGCCAGATACCGGCCAAACGCTATACACCCGAATATATAGCGAGTCATCACTTCAAGGAAGCCTGTTCTTTTGCGCATTCAATCAGTTGCGCTTTTCAATCAGTTTCGCAGGCCACCCAGTTTCTCCAGGGTTTGCACCGCCAACTGACGGGTCAGCTCCTCGGCAGGCAATTGGTGTTTGATGCCCACCGCCTGGCCAGCCCACAGGTTCATGAAGCCGTCGTTGCCCTGAGGCTCGGCCTGGGCGCGCAGCGGCATCAGTGCGCCGCCTGCGGTAGGGAAGGCCGGTGCAGCGGCGCTGATCGGGCCGATTTCGCGCATGATGCGGTTAACGATGCCCCGCGCAGGGCGGCCAGTGAACAGGTTGGTAACGGCGGTCTGGCTGTCCTTGGCATTGGCAAGGGCGGCCTGATGCAGCTTGGAGACCTTGGCCTCAGGGCTGAACAGATAAGTCGTGCCCAGTTGTACGGCCGAGGCGCCGAGCATGAAGGCTGCAGCGATGCCGCGACTGTCGGCAATGCCGCCTGCAGCGATCACCGGCACGCTCACGGCGTCGGCAATCTGCGGTACCAGCGCCATGGTGCCGACCTGGGTGTAGAGCTGGTCACTCAGGAACATGCCGCGATGTCCGCCTGCTTCGTTGCCCATGGCGATGATCGCGTCGCAACCCCGTTGCTCCAGCCAGATCGCTTCGTCAACGGTGGTCGCCGAGGAGATGACGATGGCACCAGCCGCCTTGACCCTGCGTACGAAGTCCTCGCTGGGCAGGCCAAAGTGGAAACTGACGACTTCAGGCTTGAGCTCTTCGACCAGCGCGCAACTGGCCTCGTCGAAAGGCGCGCGGTTGGACTTGGGTGTCGGCGCGTCGAAGTCAGCGCCCAGCTCTTGGTAGTAGGGCTTGAGCAGTTGTTTCCAGGCCTCATCGGCCGCCGGGTTGGCTTGCGGATTCTGGTGGCTGAAGAAGTTGAGGTTCAGCGGCGCATGGGTCCCGGCCCGGATCAGCGCGACTTCTTCACGGATCTGCTCATGGCTGAGCATGGCGCAGGGCAGGGATGGCAGGCCGCCAGCCTTGCCGACGGCAATCGCCAGGGCCGACCCGGCGGCACCCGCCATGGGCGCGAGCAGGATCGGGACTTCGATGCCGAGCAGCTTGAGGATGCGGGTGTCAGGCCAGGCGATCATGGGCAGGTTCTCCGGGGCAGTGAAAGAGTGCAAATATGATTTGTGGTCATTTCAAACGTTCGGGTTGATTTAATAGACGGTCGGTCTAATATGCAACCCCATGAATGACATGATCGCAAAACCCAGACGCCCGGGGCGCCCCCCGAAAATCGCTCGTCCTGACGACTTCGATACCCGCGAAGCGCTGATCCGTTGCGGCGTTGAAGTGCTCACCGAGCAGGGCTTCATGGCCACCGGCATCGACGGCATTCTCAAGCGCGTCGGTGTGCCCAAAGGCTCGTTCTACCATTATTTTTCCAGCAAGGAAGTCTACGGTCTGGCCGTTCTGGACAGTTACGCCGGGTATTTCGCTCGCCGCCTCGACCGCTGGCTGCTCGATGAGACGCTGTCGCCGCTGGAGCGCCTGGCCGGTTTCGTCCAGCACTCGAAGGTCAGCATGGCGCGCTACGGGTACCGCCGGGGTTGCCTGGTGGGCAATATGGGGCAGGAAGTCACGGTGCTGCCCGAAGGCTTTCGTGATGCCCTGGAAACCATCTTTCTGGACTGGCAACGGCGCTTGAGCGCGTGTTTTGACGCAGCCATGCAGGCGGGTGAGTTGCCGCGCAGTGCCAACTGCGCGGAATTGGCCGCCTATTTCTGGATCGGCTGGGAAGGTGCAGTGTTGCGCGCGCGCCTGGTGCAGAACGACAGTCCACTCAATACCTTCATCGCCGGGTTCCTGCGCGGTCTGCCGCGCTGATATCACGGCCCTGTTTTTTAACGGATGGTTATAGACGATCGGTCTAAAAGGTAGGTTCACATGTTCAAGGCAATTCTGATCGACAAGGACGACGCCGGTTACAGCGTCAAACTCAGCACCATCGACGACGCGCAGTTGCCTTCCGGCGATGTGACCGTGAACGTGGCCTACAGCACGCTCAACTACAAGGACGCGCTGGCGATTACCAACAAGGGCCCGATCGTGCGCAAGTTTCCCATGGTGCCGGGCGTTGATCTGGCGGGAACAGTCGAGCAGAGCAGCGACCCGGATTTCAAGCCTGGCGATCAGGTGTTGCTCAACGGCTGGGGCGTGGGTGAGGGCCATTGGGGCGGCTTGGCGCAACGGGCGCGCCTGGAGGGCAAATGGCTGATCCCGCTGCCGGAGGCGTTCACTGCGTCGCAGGCCATGGCGATTGGTACGGCCGGGTACACCGCGATGCTGGCGGTGATGGCGCTGGAGAAGAACGGGGTAACGCCTGACAAGGGCGAGATCCTGGTCACCGGCGCCAACGGCGGCGTGGGCAGTTTCTCCATCGCGATTCTGGCGCGGCTGGGATACCGCGTGGTTGCCTCCACCGGCAGACCGGAGCAAGCCGACTATCTCAGGCAACTGGGCGCTGCCGAGATCATCGACCGGGCGACCCTGTCCGAGCCCGGCCGGCCTTTGGCCAAAGAGCGCTGGGCAGGGGCGATCGATTCGGTGGGCAGCCACACCCTGGCCAATATCTGCGCCAGTACGCGCTACCGGGGAGTGGTCGCGGCGTGCGGCCTGGCTCAGGGCATGGAGTTTCCGGCCACCGTGGCCCCTTTCATCCTGCGCGGCGTCACCCTGGCGGGAATCGACAGTGTGATGCGCCCCCGTCAGGACCGCATCGACGCCTGGGCGCGTCTGGCCACCGACCTGGATCGCGACGCGCTGGCATTGATTACTCAGGAAATCGGCCTGGAGGACGTGGTGCAGACCGCCGAGCGCCTGATGAAGGGCGAAGTACGCGGCCGGGTGGTGGTCAATCTGCAACGCTGACACCCCTCAGCCGCTGGCGGCGACGCAATGCCGACCCGGGTCGACATCGTCGATGCGCAGTACCTCGATGAGGCTTGCAGCCGGGTGCAGCGGGTTGACGAGCAGACAACGGTTCTGCTCCATCGCCACCGACGGCAGGATCAGACCCAGCTGTTCGCGGCGCTCCAGCCACTGCGTGCCGAAATCCATGCTGGGCTGGTCTGCCGGCGATGCGTTCCAGCCCGCCGGTAGAGATTCGGCGGCGATGTGCTGGTACAGCGCCGGATTCCCGGGCAGTCGCAGGTGCATGAGTCTGAGAGGCAGGCGCGGCATCTCGCCGGCCAGCATGAACAGTTCCAGAGCACCTGCGGCGGGGCTCAGGCTGAGATAGAGCGCGGGATGATCGGGATGATTCCAGCGCCCGCCAATGACAGCCGGGCCCGCGCCGGACAGGTCGTGAATCTGCGCCGCCTTGCCGATTTTCCAGGCCAGCATCAGAGCACTCCGCCATGTTCCAGCGCCGCGAGCACACGGCTGGCCTGGGCGCCGCCGATTTCGGTCATGCACAACACGATGGGGATCTGGTCGTCCAGCGCCCGGTTGGGCGTCACCATCCAGCGTTGCGCGGCGTGTTGATCATCGAGGACTTCGGCCGCCCGGACAGCCAGGGCGGCGACTCGGTCGAGCCGTTCGGAGCCCACCAGGTCCAGCGGGCGGTGTTGGCGCAGGCGCCGCTCGAGGGTTGAAACCGAACTGCTGAGCAGCGCTTCGAGCTGGCCGTTGCTCAGGTGGAAGGCGTTGCGCACCGCCTTGACCCATCCCGGCGGGAAGCCAGTGCGCATATAGGCCAGGCGTTCGCTTTCGTTGCGGTTGTTGAGCTGGTCGGCGATCAGCCAGAATGCCGAGCTTGCCTCGTTGTTCACTGCTTGGGAGATGGCGGGCACTTGCGTAGTCCTCGATGCAGGTATCAAGAACACCGGACGTTACGCCTCTGTCAGGGTTTCTCAAGCGCCAAGCTGTTACAGGCATTTTCCCGTGCTTCGCGGTCCAGCAACTGGCGTTTGCGCTCCGCGCCCCAGCGATAACCCGACAGACCGCCGTCGCTGCGCACCACACGATGGCAAGGGATAGCCACGGCCAGGCTGTTCGCCCCACAGGCCTGAGCCACAGCGCGAAACGATTTCGGCGCGCCGATACGCTGGGCAATCTCGGCGTAGCTGACCGTGCTGCCCGGTGGAATCTGCGCCAGGGCCTGCCACACCCGCTGCTGGAACGCCGTGCCTTGCAGATCCAGCGGCAAATCCAGGCCGATGCCCGGCGCTTCGATGAACCCGACCACCTGAGCGATCAGCCGCTCGAACTGCGCATCGCCGCCGATCAGCCGGGCGCTGTGGAACTGGTCCTGCAGGTCCTGCACCAGTTGGTTGGGGTCATCGCCCAGCAGGATCGCGCACACGCCGCGCTGGCTCTGGGCGACCAGAATCGCACCGAGAAAGCACTCGCCCACCGCAAAATGAATATCGGCGTTGGTGCCGCCCTTGCGGTAGTCCGATGGCTTCATGCCCAGCAACTTGCCGCTTGTTTCGTAAAACCTGCTGTTGGAGTTGAAGCCTGAGTCATACATGACATCGGTGATGCTGGCCGACTGTCCCTGGGGCTGGACCAGTCGGCTGCGCACCCGATCAGCCCGGTTGGCGTTGGCCCAGGCCTTGGGCGTCAGTCCGGTCACGGCTTTGAAGATGCGATGCAGGTGCCAGGGGCTCATGCCCGATTCAAGGGCCAGTTCATGCAGGCTTGGCGGCTGGTCGGCCTGGGCGATCTGCCGACAGACACGCTCGACCAGCGCGGCGTGCTGGCGGGCCAGATCGGTCTGGTCGGTGGCCGCGCGTTTGCTCGGACGAAAGCCTGCGGCCTCGGCCTGCTCGGCGCTGTCGAAGAACACCACGTTCTCGGGCCGAGGCAGGCGCGAAACGCTGCTGGGCCGGCAGTAGATGCCCGTGGTGCGCACGGCGTAGACGAACTGTTCGTCGGCGGCCGGGTCACGGGCGAGCACTGCGGCCCAGCGCGGGTCGTGCTGGGTTTCGTTGGTTTTTGCGTTCATTACTGGCTGTGGTTTGCTGCGTCCCATCGCTGTGTTACTCCGCATTGGTCCTGATGTGCCGCAGCTTAGCGCCGGTCGCCGGGGGTGAAACTCCGAGTCTTGCGCTCAAATTCAGGCCAGCATCGGTGGCAGGGTGCCCAACAGTGACACGGCGCCCAGCGCTGCGGCGCCGAACAGGCATTCCAGCAGCACGCTGATGCGAAGCCAGCCCAGGTTCAGCAGCTGGTTGCGCGCCAGTTGGCGATTGGTGCCCGCCAGAACCAGCATGCACAGCACCATCGCGACCTTCACGCCCAGCACCAGGCCAAAGCCCGAGAGGGCCGGCGCAGGCCACAGCGCACCGCTCAGGGCGCGCACGTTGATCATCCCGGTGGCGACAATCAGCGCCACCAGGCCATAGCCGATGCCACTGAATCGCCCCAGCACGGCCCGCAGGTCCACCGTAGCAGAACCCAGGAGCAGCGTGGCTAGCATAATCAGGCCGCCGAGCCAGGTGGCGACACCGATCAGGTGCAACATCTGGTTGAAAATCAGCAGTCGCCCGGTAAAGCCGTCATACATGGCCCCATGGCCGACCGGGGCCAGCGTCAACAGCAGCAGGCCGGCCAACAGCAGCGACAGCCGGGGCCGGTTGCGCAAGGCAAAGCCACAGAACACCAACAGTACGTTCAGCAACAGGTGCAGGATCCACACATGCCCGAAAAAAGTGTGGGTCAGGACCAGAGCGAGGGTGTGCGGGTCCGCCGCATCGTGCCAGCTATCGGTCATGTTGGCAGCGGTCAGCATCAGCCAGCTCAGCGCACTGAGCAGCGCCACCCCCGCCATCCAGCCCAGCGCCCGGTCAAGGCGCCGGCTTGCGGGGCTGGCTTCGAACGGTGGCAGGGCCCTGGTGAACAGCAGGTGGCGAAACAGGCCGATACCAAACAGTAGGAGGACTGCGCCGAAATGCACGAATCGACACAGGATCAATCCATCTTGCATGGCGTTATGGCGTCACCTTGAAGCGATAGGTGCCTTCGCTCTTGTGGGTGTCGACCGACACCGCGTGCCATTCGACCTTGTACTTGCCCGGCGCCAGCGGCACCGCCGGGACGACGATCAGCACCTTCTTGTTGGCAGGGTCGGTGGCGACGCTCTGGGTCTGGATGATTTCGGTGCTTTCACCGGGGCCGTCGAGGCTGATGGCGACCTTGGTGAATTTCTCTTCCACGCCTTCGGAAAAATTCAGGCGCAGTTCCTTGGGCGACGTGACCTCGCTGTCGGCGGCAGGCAACTGGCTTTCCAGATGGGCATGGGCGAAGGCGGAGGAGGTGGTGAGGCAGGCCAGCAGAGAGAGGCAGGAAAGAGCTTGCTTTACGCGATGGGCAGACATCAAGGGGACCTCTGGTTGTGCGGCAGCGTGTTGCAGCAACGTTCATGGCAGGAACCGATGGGCATCGGTTCTCGAAATTCGAAGGATACTAGGCTCCGTACGAAAAGTTCTGACGCGAAGGTGAAGCAAGGCGAAAACAGCCGAGAAAGCGGAGTTTACTGGTTGTAAATGAGCATTTCGAGGCTGTTTTCAACGCAGCATCGCCGAGTGTCAGGACATTTCGTACGCAGCCTGGACCAGAAACGGACTGCCGACTCCCGTGAATCACCTCATTTGTCAGGCCGGCAGACCTTTCTGCGCGCTGCGGGCCATGATGCGGAGGTCTTCGTACGGGTTGCGGCCCACGATCATGAAGGCGTGAGTCTGGTTGGACCAGTACACCACATGCATGCCTGAGCGCTCCTCGCTGGTCAGCGAATCGGTGCCGCCCTTGGTGGTGGTGATGCACAGGGCCAACGGGCCATGGCGCGGGTCCAGGTAGGTCAACTGGCCGATCAGTACGCCTTCGTAGTCGAGAATCTGTGCACGGCGGAATTCCGCGCCCGGCAGGGTTACCGCCGTAGCCGTCAACGGCAGCCCCAGTTGATTGCCCACCGCACTGAGCTGGGCGCTGTGGGTGCGCTCGTCGAGGTTGAGGTTGTCCAGCGTCTGCGGGGTGTAAAGCGCCATGTACTCAGCCACCGACGCACGCCAGCCGTCATCGGGCTCGGCATTCTGCCAGTTGAGAAACAGCCGGTCGGCGGCGATGCCGGCCACCACGAAGCTGGCCGCGGTGGCCAGGAACCCCCGACGGCTCATGGTTGCCCTGTGCTGTGGCGCTGCTGCAGGCGGCAGTGAATCGAGCATGGCCTGCAAGCGGTCGGTCGGTGCTTCCTTGAGCAGCGAGTCGAAGGCGTCCCGAAATGGCAGCTCCCCGCCCTTGAGCTGGTCAAGGCGCTCGGCAACCGGCGCATCGGTGCGCAACCATTGATCGACGGCCTGGCGCTGTTCCCGGTCCAGTTCGCCGTCCAGATAGGCCACCAGCAGTTCGTCCGAAGGTGGGGAGTGCGCGTTGCTGTGAGTCATCGCCGTTCTCCTGTCGATTTATCCGACATGGCGCGTTGTGTTGCGGTTTCAGCCAGTTTCAAGCGTGCAGCGGCCAGCCGGCTCATCACCGTGCCGACCGGGATATGCAGAATCTCGGCAGCCTCTTTGTACGAAAGCCCTTCGACGTATGTCAGAAAGACCGTCTCCCGTTGTGCCTCGGGCAGGGCGTTGACGCGCTTGATCACCTGCGCCGCCAACACCTGATCCTGCGCCAGGGTTTCGCCGTCAAACGACAGTTCCTGCTCGGCATCGACGAAACCCTGGCCCTGACGCACCCGCTGCGAGCGGATTTCATTGAGCCAGATCGAATGCATGATCGAAAGCAACCAGCGGTCCAGGCGGGTGCCAGCCATGAACTGGTCGGCACGCTCCAGCGCCCGGACGCAGGTGGCCTGTACCAGATCGTCGGCCAGGTGCTTTTGTCTGGACAGCACTAACCCGTAGCGCCACAAACGTGGCAACAACTGGCCCAGTTCGCTTCGAAAATCAGCGTCTGTGGCTATAGCAGCCTCCCGAAATCTCGCCAGTGGTCTGGGACTCAGGTCTTGGGCGCGGCGGCAATTGCCGCAGCCAGATCCTCGTATTCTTCACACGTCCTGCTGCACAGCGTTTCGATCGTGGCCAGTTGCTCCTTGGCCAGATCAACGCGCCCCTTGATCACGTACGCTTCGCCCAGGTATTCGCGCACTTGCGCGTATTTGGGGTCCAGCGCGACAGATTTGAGGTAGTAGCCGATGCCCTCGTCGGTGCGGCCCAGTTTGCGCGTTGCATATCCACGATAGTTCAGCGCCTTGGCGGTGTCCGGATTTTTCAGTGTATCGAGCAGCGACAGCGCTTCTTCGTAGCGTCCGTCCTTGGCCAGGCGGTAGGCGTAGTCGGTGCGATCCTCATCGGAGGTCGCCTTGCTGGTCTGCATCGTGCACTTGTGGGTCTTGCTGTCCCACACCTGGCCTTTGGGGCAGTTGGGCTTGCGCGGTGCCTCATCGTCGCTGCCCCCGCCAGAGGCAAGGGCCTGGCCGCTCAGCAGCGCCATGGCCATGCAGGCGCCGACGAGCAATGTGCGGTAGCTGAAAGCGTGTGGGTAGCAGGTTCTCATTGTTGTCATGCTCCGTAACCAATCAGATCGGGAAAACTGCAGCAGCCATACATGAAACAGTCAATCGGTCCGGTTTATTCCCGGCATTTGAATCTTCAGCCTCGGATGTCGCCCCGATGCCCCGGCAGCATGCTGCGCAAGGTGCTGTCGCCGACGATATAGTGATGCCACAGCGCCGCGCCGGCGTGCAGACCGGCCAGCAGGATGATTGCCCAGGCAACGTTGTCATGCAGGCCGCCCAGGGTGCCGCGCAGGTCGTGGCTGATCGCAAAAGGTGCCGGAATTGGAAACAACCCGAAAAAATTGAATGGCTCGCCCTGGGCCCAGCGAAACACAAACCCCAGCACCACTTGCGCCACCAGCAGCAGGTACAGCGCCCCGTGGCCGAGGCGGGCCGCCAGATTGAGCGCCGGATGAATGTTGGTTGGCGGGCGATGAGTACCCAGCAGACGCCAGGCAATGCGCGCCACGATCAACACCGCCATGGCGATGCCCAGCGAGATGTGCACCGATTGCAACCCTTTGCGCAGCGGCGTGCCTTTGGGCAGGGTTTCCCAGATGTGGGCACTGGCGAACATGAAAACCACCAGGGCGGCCGTCAGCCAGTGAAAGGCGCGGGTCAGACGGTCATAACGTTGAGAAACGGCACTGCCGAGGCCGGAAATCGTACTGTTCATGAAAGATCCCTGTGGGTGTCACGAAATGAACACCTCAGGGGGGAGGGTTATTCGGTAGGCCGCAAAGTATTTTGCTGATTGTCATGGACGCAGCCTCCCCGTGTAGGAGCGCGCTTGCCCGCGACAGCATCCTCCCATACGCCTTGGTGGGGGCTGAAAGGGCTGGTCGCGGGCAAGCGCGCTCCTACAAGTGTGAGGGGGATTTCAGGTTGTTGAACTAAGCTGGCAACTGTGTTAGTTCAGGGTGAATTAACCGAATAGTGCAGCGAACATGAACAATAATTTAAAAATAAAAAAAGCCACCGCACTGACGTGGGGTGGCTAAAAAGTCTTACCAAAGGAATGATGAAGTGGAGCATGATTCGATTGCCTGATGCTGCGGAGTCATCAGGCGATAGAGCCAACTGCCTCATCGCCGACAACGGTAACACCGGTTCGGCGCATCTCACTATTATGAAGATCGATAGTGACTATCACCCCTCATTTATCAACCGCCCGGCTGAAAAATGCTAAAAGTTTTTCGCGTCGGGGGAGCAACCCCGCTAGAACGGGGCGTCCAGCGCCTCATGAAACAATAAGGAAATGGGCTGAAAGCCTGTAGTTTTGCCGTGTTTGTCAATACGGTTCGATGTATTTAGCCCATCTGCCATAGCGCGTATTCCACACGTTTCGAACTTCGCCTGAATTCAGGGGGATGCCCCGTATTCCGGGTTCACGGAACGTTGGGCCATAATTGAGACAGGGGATAATAATGACCTTCGTAAAATGGAATCTGGTGACGCTCGCGGTGTCGCTGGGCGTCAGTCAACTGGCATCGGCGGGTGTTGTCAGCGACCAGTCCGAAGCCAAGGGGTTTGTCGAAGACAGCAGCCTGACCGTGCATCTGAAGAACTATTACTTCAACCGCGATGGCAAGAACGGCGGCGGCGACCGCAAGGACTGGACCCAGGGTGTGCTGGGCAATTTCAGCTCCGGTTTTACCCAGGGCACGGTCGGTTTCGGCGTTGACGCCTACGGCTACTGGGGCATCAAGCTGGACGGCGGTGCGGGAACGGCGGGCACCGGTAACCTGCCGGTCGACCGCCACGGCGACCCGGAAGATGAATACGGCACGGCGGGCGGTGCCATCAAGATGCGGATTTCCAAGACAGAGCTGCGCTACGGCGACCTGATGCCTGCGGCGCCAGTCTTCGCAGCGGGTGGTTCGCGCCTGTTCCCGCAAACGGCCACCGGCTTCAACCTGCTGAGCAGCGATATCGCCGGGCTGGAACTCGATGGCGGTCACTTCACCGGCGGCAACGGCCCGGTCACCACCAACCATGATCACGATATCTATGCATCCTATGCTGGCGTTACGGCATCTAGCATCGATTATGCGGGCGGCAAATACACCTTCAACGACAACTTGACCGCCAGCCTCTATGGCTCGAACCTCAAGGATGTCTGGGATCAGTACTACGGCAATATCAATTACACCCAGGCGATCACCAGCGATCAGTCGCTGAACTTCGATTTCAATATCTATCGCACCAACGATGCCGGTTCCGCCAAGGCCGGGGATATCAGCAACACCACCTGGTCGCTGGCAGCGGCTTATTCATTCCTCACTGCGCACACAGTGACACTTGCGTACCAGAAAGTTCATGGCGATACCCCCTTCGATTATGTGGCTTTCGGGATTAACGGCCCTGGCGATACTGCCGACTCGATCTTCCTCGCCAACTCGGTTCAATATTCGGACTTCAACGGCCCGGGCGAGAAGTCGTGGCAGGCCCGATATGATCTGAACATGGCCAGTTATGGGGTGCCGGGGCTCAGTTTCATGGCGCGTTATATCACCGGTGATGATATCGACGGCTCGCACATGCCGGCCAACAGCACCTACGTGAACTACGGCTACGGCGATGACGGCAAGCACCACGAGACTGATATCGAGGCCAAATACGTGGTTCAGGCGGGCCCTGCCAAAGACCTGTCGCTGCGCTTGCGTCAGTCTTTCCACCGCGCCAACGCCGATCAGGCTGAAGGCGATAACAACGAATTGCGTCTGATCGCCGATTACCCGATCAACGTGTTCTGATCGTCTGCAGGCAAACGAAAACGCCAGGCATCTGCCTGGCGTTCTTGTTCGTGCATCCGGATCTCATTCAGGCTTGTGATCGCCACGGATCGAGAAGTTCGACATGTGCTCCAGCCCCTTGATCAGCCCCGAGTGATCCCAACCGCTCCCGCCCAACGAAGCGCAGGTGCTGAACACTTGTTGCGCGTTGGCGGTGTTGGGCAGGTTAAGGCCCAGTTCGCGGGCGCCTTCCAGCGCCAGGTTCAGGTCCTTCTGGTGCAGGGCGATGCGGAAACCAGGATTGAAGGTGCCTTTGATCATGCGCTCGCCGTGCACTTCCAGGATCTTGGAGGACGCGAAGCCGCCCATCAGCGCTTCACGCACCTTGGCAGGATCGGCACCGTTCTTGGAGGCGAACAGCAGCGCTTCGGCCACCGCCTGAATGTTCAGGGCGACGATGATCTGGTTGGCAACCTTGGCGGTCTGGCCGTCACCGTTGCCGCCGACCAGGGTGATGTTCTTGCCCATGGTCTGGAACAGGGGCAGGGCGCGGTCGAAGGTGCCCTGGTTGCCGCCGACCATGATGCTCAGGGTCGCAGCCTTGGCGCCGACTTCACCACCCGATACGGGGGCGTCGAGGTATTGCGCGCCGGTGGCGTTGATTTTCTCGGCAAATGCCTTGGTCGCCGAAGGCGAGATCGAACTCATGTCGATCACCACCTTGCCTGCGCCAGTGCCTTCGCTCAGACCGTTCTCGCCGAACAGTACGTCGTTGACCTGTGGGGTGTCCGGCAGCATGACGATGATGAATTCGGCTTCCTGAGCCACTTCGCGCGGGTTGGCCAGCACGGTCGCGCCGCCGGAGACCAGCGAGGCGGGCGGTGCCACGAAGTGTTTGGACAGGAAGAGTTGATGGCCTGCCTTCTGCAGGTTCTCTGCCATGGGCAGACCCATGATGCCGGTGCCGATAAAGCCGATGTTCGCCATGAGATGTTCCTCTTTTTATATGCTGTTTGCGTAGGAGCGCGCTTGCCCGCGACCGCGATGGGACTGTCATCGATGTGTTGAATGACACGCCGCAATCGCGGGCAAGCGCGCTCCTACAGCGGGCGCGTTAGATCAGGTTATGGGTCTTGAGCCAGCCAAGGCCCGCTTCGGTGGTGGTCAGTGGCTTGTATTCGCAACCGATCCAGCCGCGGTAACCCAGCTTGTCCAGATGCCCGAACAGGAAGCCGTAGTTGATCTCCCCGGTGCCGGGCTCATGCCGGCCCGGGTTGTCCGCCAGTTGCACGTGACGGATCACCGGCAGGTTTTTCTCGATGGTGCGGGCAAGGTCGCCCTCCATGATCTGCATGTGGTAGATGTCGTACTGCAACGACAGGTTGCGGCTGCCGACCTTCTCGCGGATGTCCAGGGCCTGGGCTGTGGTGTTGAGGTAGAAGCCGGGGATGTCGAGGGTGTTGATCATTTCCATGACCAGATCGATACCCTGGGCCTGCAGCTTGTCAGCGGCATACTTGAGGTTGTCGATGAAGGTCTTTTCGATCAGCGCATCGTCGAAACCCTGTGGCTTGATACCGGCCAGGCAGTTGACCTGGGTGTTGCCCAGCACCTTGGCGTAGGCAATGGCCAGATCGACACCGGCGTAGAACTCCTCGACGCGGTCCGGGTGGCAGGCAATCCCGCGCTCGCCCTTGGCCCAGTCGCCAGCGGGCAGGTTGAACAGCACCTGTGTCAGGCCGTGGGCATCGAGTTCGGCCTTGATCTGCGCCGAGCTGAAGTCGTACGGAAACAGATACTCGACCCCGCTGAAACCGGCGTTGGCGGCCGCTTCGAAGCGTTGCAGAAAGTCCTGCTCGGTGAACAGCATGGACAGGTTGGCGCATAAACGTGGCATGGGTGGCTCCTTGTTCTGGCTCGTGCGAGCGGCTGTTCAGTCCAGCAGGCTGATGGCGGTCGGGGCGTCGTCGCGGCTTTCGGCCAGCGATTCGAACTCGTTGATCGCGTTGATCTCGGTGCCCATGGCGATGTTGGTGACACGCTCAAGGATGACCTCGACCACAACCGGAACGCTGTACTGCTGCATGAGGCTCGCCGCCTCGGCGAAAGCCGCCTGGATGTGCGCTGGATCGCTGACACGAATCGCCTTGCAGCCCAGCCCTTCGGCGACGGCGATGTGGTCCACGCCGTAGCCTTCCAGTTCAGGGGCGTTGATGTTGTCGAACGCCAGTTGCACGCAATAATCGATGTCGAAGTTGCGCTGCGCCTGACGGATCAGGCCCAGGTACGAGTTGTTCACCACCACGTGGATGTACGGCAGCTTGAACTGCGCGCCCACGGCCAGCTCTTCGATCATGAACTGGAAGTCATAGTCGCCGGACAGCGCGACAACCTTGCGGCTCGGGTCGGCCTTGGCCACGCCCAGTGCTGCCGGGATGGTCCAGCCCAGTGGGCCTGCCTGGCCACAGTTGATCCAGTGACGCGGCTTGTACACGTGCAGGAACTGCGCGCCGGCAATCTGCGACAGGCCGATGGTGCTGACGTAGCAGGTGTCCTTGCCGAAGAACTGGTTCATTTCCTCGTAGACGCGCTGCGGCTTGACCGGCACGTTGTCGTAGTGGGTCTTGCGCTGCATGGTGCGCTTACGCTCCTGGCAACTGGCCAGCCACTGGCTGCGGTCCTTGAGCTTGCCAGCGGTGTGCCACTCGCGGGCCACTTCGAGGAACATCGCCAGCGCCGCGCCTGCGTCGGAAACGATGCCCAGGTCTGGCGTCAGCACGCGACCGATCTGGGTCGGTTCGATGTCGACGTGGATGAACTTGCGGCCTTCGCTGTAGACCGAAACCGTACCGGTGTGACGGTTCGCCCAGCGGTTGCCGATGCCCAGCACCATGTCCGATTCAAGCATGGTCGCGTTGCCGTAGCGGTGCGAAGTCTGCAAGCCGACCATGCCTGCCATTTGCGGGTGATCGTCCGGGATGGTGCCCCAGCCCATCAGGGTCGGGATGACCGGAATGCCAGTCAGTTCGGCGAATTCCACTAGCGCATCGGAAGCATCGGCGTTGATGATGCCGCCACCGGCGACGATCAGCGGACGCTCCGAGGCGTTGAGCATGGCCAAAGCCTTCTCGACCTGGTTGCGGCTGGCTTGCGGCTTGATGACCGGCAGCGGCTCGTAGGCGTCGATGTCGAATTCGATTTCGGCCATCTGCACATCGAACGGCAGGTCGATCAGCACAGGGCCCGGGCGACCGCTGCGCATCAGCTGGAAGGCTTTCTGGAACACATAAGGCACCTGGCCCGGTTCCATGACGGTGGTGGCCCATTTGGCGACAGGGGCTGCAATCGAAGCGATATCGACGGCCTGGAAGTCTTCCTTGTGCATGCGGGCGCGGGGTGCCTGCCCTGTGATGCAGAGGATCGGGATCGAGTCGGCGGAGGCGGAATAGAGGCCGGTAATCATGTCGGTGCCGGCAGGGCCGGAAGTCCCGATGCAGACGCCGATATTGCCGGCAATGGCGCGGGTGTAACCCTCGGCCATGTGCGAGGCGCCTTCGACGTGGCGGGCCAGCACGTGGTCGATGCCGCCGATTTTCTTGAATGCGGCGTACAGAGGGTTGATCGCAGCGCCGGGGATACCAAAGGCGGTATCGACCCCTTCGCGACGCATCACCAGAACGGCTGCTTCGATGGCTCTCATGATGGTCATTTTTGTTGTTCTCCTGAAACTCGGTAGTTTTTGTACACATCCAGACTGATTTGAATTGAAGTTTTTGTGAATGGCTGTTTTTATCGGTTCTATCGGTATCAGGAGTATCGAATGGACCGCTATACAGAAATTCGCAGCTACGTGCTGGTGGCCACGCGCGGCAGTTTTGCCGCGGCGGCGCTGGTGGAAGGGGTGACCCCGGTGATCATGGGGCGGCGTTTGAGCGCGCTGGAGGAACGCCTGGGGGTCAAGCTGATTCACCGCTCGACTCGCGGCCTGACCCTGACTGATGCCGGGGAGTCCTATCTGGAAAACGCCAAGGTGGTGTTGCAGTCTTTCGAAGAGCTGGACGCCAGCATCAGCGAGAACGAAAGCAGCGTGCGCGGGCATCTGGTGGTGTCTGCGCCGGCCGGCTTCGGCCGCCAGCACGTGGCGCCTCATGCGCCGGAATTCCAGGCGCGTTTCCCGGACCTGCAACTGTCGTTCAACCTAACCGACAACGTGGTCGATCTGGTGCGCGAGGGTTATGACATGAGCATTCGCATCGGCGAGGTGCTCGACCCCAACTACGTGGCCATCAAGCTGTTCGCCAATAAACGGGTGGTCTGTGGCTCGCCGCAGTATTTCTCTGAGCGCGGCTACCCGCAGACGCTGGAAGACCTGGCCGAACACAACTGCCTGACGTTCAACCTGCAGGGCGGCCAGCACCGTGGATGGACGTTCCAGCGCGACGGCAAACCGGTGGCGATCAAGGTGGCGGGCAACCTCTACTGCAACGATGGCGAGCTGCTGTATGACTGGGCCAAGCGCGGGCTGGGACTGTGCTGGCGCTCGACCTGGGAGATCCAGAACGAGATCGACAGCGGGGCGTTGATTACCGTGCTGGACGAGTTTGCCTTGCCCAGTTACGACATTCAGGGGGTGTACCCGCAGCAGCATTACCTGCCGGCGAAGGTGCGGTTTTTCATTGCGTTCCTGAAGGAGGTGTACAACCGGCCGGGGTACTGGAAGCAGGAGTAAGGCCCGGACCGTTGTAGGAGCGCGCTTGCCCGCGACAGCGGTGTGTCATTCCCCACATGGGTGTTGGAAAAATCGCCGTCGCGGGCAAGCGCGCTCCTACAGGTCGTGTTAGATCAACTCCACCGACACCGGTGGCAAGCCACGGATCTCGCCCACCGCCAGGCCCGGCTCCTTGGTCAGGTACATGCCCGTGTACGAGCCCGTGGTGATGACCAGTTCCGGCGACACGCTCTGGCCGTTCTGGGTGTGGTGATTGACCACCCACGGCAGCAGGCGGCGCGGGTCGCCGGCGGGGTTGGCGCCGTCGCCCGGCACGATGTCCTGGTCGGCGTAGGTGAAGGTCAGCGCCGGCTCCAGGAAAGGGAAGCTTTCGTCGTAGGGAATGAAATCCCCGACAATCAGTGCGCCATGGTTGAGCAGGTCACCCAGCGCCAGCAGCGGCTCGATTTTCGGCCAGGCGATGAAACGGCTGCTGACCACCTCGATGGTCGCGCCCATCGAGCCAATGCTGCTCAACACTTCCTCGTCTGAATACGCCTCCTGGCGTGCCTCGAAGGTGCGGTTCAGGCGAAAGGCAATTTCCAGCTCCAGGATCGGCGACGGATAATCGACACTTTCCAGCTGGCTGCCACTGGCAAACAGACCGTCTTCGGGCAACAGGGCGCCGTTGATAGGGCCGCCACTGGTGGATTTGGAGCCCACCTTCCAGCCACCGACCGTCGTCTCGCGCAGCTTCAGGATTTCCCGCTGCAAGGCATAGGCGCTGGCGCTGTCGGCTGGCACGTAATCGGGGCGAATCTCGGAGATTTTCTGACCTTGGCGCATGGCGTCGACGATCAGTTCGGCAATGTTCGCAGGTTGGGTCGGTAGATTCACGCGGACTTCCTTCAGGCAGTTGAATGGAGAGTGCTCCACGCTAGACCGGGGTATCTGCGCGAAGCCAGCATTCCTTACTCTAACCTCAAATGCCCGGCACAGCGCAGCCCTCATCTTGCCTCAAACGCTCAATGTCCCGGTCTGCGGGGCCTGCGGGCCATAAAAAAACCGCTGCGGGGCAGGCAGCGGTTTTTTATTTCAGCTTGTTGCTTGCGATTGGATCGCGGTGCAAGGCATCAGCCATTCTGACAGCCTTCACCCAAACGGGTGTATTCCAGATTGTGAGTCACGCCCTGGCTGTCGACGTAGATCATGTGCGATTCAACCGGGCCGCACTCGGTCGCGATGTTGCCAGCGTTGGTGATGCTGATGACCTTGGCGATGTCCAGATGCTGGGAATAGTTGTACTCGACGGCAGGGGGAGTCGACTCAGGCGCTGCGTCAGCACTCGCGTTGGCCGAGGCGAGTGCGCTGAAGATCGACAGCGCGGCAAACAGTGCGTATTTCATCATTTCACTCCACAAAAGTTTCAAGCAAAACTACCAGGTGTCTTGCTGTTAGGGGTCATCTTAGGAGCGTCGTTCCATTGATAAAAATGGTCGTTAATGATTAGCGCAATCACGATTAGTGATAAAAGCCGTTTGCGCGTTACTTTGAGGTTAATTGTTTCTTGCACAGTAATTGACTGTTGCAAAAATACGCCTCAATGGTCCAGTTTCGACCAGCGCCAGACCGGCTCAGCCGTTCTCGCAACTGTCGCCAAGCCGTGTGTATTCGAGCTTGTGAGTCACGCCCTTGCTGTCCACGTATTCCATCTGAGCCTTGAGCGGACCGCAGGCGTTGCCTGCATTGGCGCCATTGCTGATACGCACGACCTTGGCAATGTCCAGGTCCTGGGTGTAGTCGTACTGGCTGTTCTGGGCGGAGGCTGCGACGGTCGAACCGGCAGAATCATTGGCCGACGCCAACAGGCTGAACATCGACAGTGCGGCAAACAATGCGTATTTCATGACGAACTCCCAACTTACCGGTTAGAGCAAGCGGTCGAGGGCGGGGCTTGCTGATGGGAGAAGTTTAAGTAGGGCGGTCGTTGTCACAGAAATACTGTCTGTCGATAGGCGTCATCATTGGCGCTGATGTGCGGCGTTTAAAAGTTCCGGGAGAGGGCGGCGGCATTGGCCCTATTCCTGACTGGAATCCACTGCATGAAAAACATGAATTTTATTTATGGTGTGCAGCGTCTTACCGTAGGTGCATCCGAACCCGTGGAGCCACCATGACCGTCCAGCAGCCTGCCGCCCTAGAAGAGGCACGTACCGACAACCCCGCCGAAGAGCACTGGAAGCGCAACCTGCTGGTCTGTGTGCTGGGTTCGTTCACCACGATCATCGCCATGACCCTGCTGCTGCCATTTCTGCCGCTGTACGTCGAGCATCTCGGCGTGAGCGATCCTGCGGCCATCGTGCAATGGTCGGGTGTGGCCTTTGGTGCGACCTTTCTGTCGGCCGCACTCACCGCGCCACTGTGGGGCCGGCTGGGTGATCGCTACGGGCGCAAGCTGATGCTGATCCGTGCAAGCCTGGGGATGGCCATCGCCATGTCACTGATCGGCCTTGCGGAAAACATCTATCAACTGGTGGGTTTGCGTTTGCTCGCCGGTCTGCTGGGCGGCTATGCCTCCGGCGCCACGATCCTGGTGGCCACCCAGACACCCAAGGCGCGCTCGGGTTGGGCCCTTGGCATGCTGTCGTCGGGGATCATGGCCGGCAACCTCACCGGCCCCTTGATCGGCGGGCTGCTGCCGCCGCTGATCGGGATCCGCAACACGTTCTTCCTGGCCGGCGGGGTGATCTTCCTGACCTTCCTCGCGACGTTGTTTCTGATGAAGGAGGCGCCGCGTCCAAAACCTGTAGCCGGAGCCGCAAAGAAGGTCACGGTACGCGCCTGGGACGTGATCCCGGACAAGAAACCGGTGTTCACCATGTTCGTGGTGGCGAGCCTCGTGATGTTCTCCATCATGTCCATCGAGCCGATCATCACCGTGTACCTGACGCAACTGCACACAAAAAACGTGACGCTGATGGCGGGGCTGGTGATGTCGGCCACGGCGCTGGCCAGCGTGTTGTCGGCCTCGCGTATCGGCAAACTGGCGGACCGCGTCGGCCACTGGAAAGTGGTCATGGGCTGCCTCACGGTCGCGGCCGTTCTGCTGGTTCCCCAGGCGTTCGTGAGCAACGAGTGGCAACTGGTGGTGCTGCGCTTTCTGATGGGCGTTGCGTTGGGTGGGCTGTTGCCGTGCATTGCCGCGATCATCCGGCATTCGGTGCCAGACATCGTGGCAGGGCGCATGCTTGGCTATTCCACTTCCAGTCAGTACGTCGGCCAGGTGCTGGGGCCGCTGACCGGCGGATACCTGGGTGGGCATTTCGGCATGCCGATCGTGTTCATCGTCACCTGCGTGCTGATGGCGGGCTGCGCGGTGGTGATGCTGGTCATGCGCCCGGTGACGATCAAGGCCTGACGCTCACAGCACATGGGCATGCCCGGCGGCGGACAGGCTGACAGCACTGCCCATGGCCGGGATGTCGATGCCGGGGTTGCGCACGTTCAATGTTCGATGGGGAATCTGCTCGCCATTGGCGCCGAGCCGGGGCGCAAGCTCCAGAGTGAGCACGCAGGTGCCACCGGCAAAGTCGACGTCGGTAACGCTGCCGGCAGTGCCTTGGGCGTGCGCCTGGGTGGAGACGGTCAGCTGTTCGGGTCGCAGCAGAATCTGCGCGGCGCC
Source organism: Pseudomonas sp. NPDC090201 (assembly GCF_044746825.1). NCBI lineage: Bacteria > Pseudomonadati > Pseudomonadota > Gammaproteobacteria > Pseudomonadales > Pseudomonadaceae > Pseudomonas > Pseudomonas sp. NPDC090201. The sequence continues at coordinate 344,616 of NZ_JBIVCX010000003.1, read as the reverse complement.
CTGGCGACGGGGTTTGAGCACCGGGATCGGGCCCAGCTCGCAGTTGGCGACATCGCCTTCAATCCACGCTGGCAGGATGATCGCCTCGCCGAGAAACACGGCGGTCTGCTCGTCGATCGGGTGACGATACAACTCCATCGGCGCGCCGGCCTGCACCAGTTTGCCTTGGCGCATCACTGCCAGCTGGTCGGCAAACGACAGCGCTTCGGCCTGGTCATGGGTGACCAGCACGGTGGTGATCCCCGCGTCGGACAACAACTTGCTGACGGTGCGGCGCATGTTGCCGCGCAAGCCAGTGTCCAGTGCGGAAAACGGCTCGTCGAGCAACATGATCGCGGGGTTCTGCGCCAGGGCCCGAGCCAGCGCAACACGCTGTTGCTGGCCGCCGGACAATTCATGGGGCCAGCGCTGGCTCATCGAGGCTTCGAGCGACACCATCTCCATCAGCTCGGCGATGCGTCGTTGCTTGCTGTCGCGATCACCCGCCAGACCGAAACCGATATTGGCCGCGACCGACAGATGCGGGAACAGCGCGCCATCCTGCGGCACGTAGCCGATATTGCGTTGATGGGCCGCGACCTCCCGGGTGTCATCCACCAGCGGCTTGCCATGCATGGCAATGCGCCCGCTGTCGGGAAACTCGAAGCCTGCAATCATGCGCAGCAAGGTAGTCTTGCCGGAGCCCGAAGGCCCGACAATGGCGGTGCGGCTGCCACGGGCAATCGACAGGCTGACGTTGTCCAGGGCAATCACGTTGCCGAAGGTTTTGTGCAGGTTGTGCAATTCGAGGGCGTTCATCGGCCTGCCGTGCGTCTGGATTGATGATAGAGAAGGGCGGTGAGGGGCAGCGACAACAGCACCATGATCAGCGCGTAGGGAGCTGCGGCGGCGTAGTCGATTTCGCTGGTCATGGCCCAGAAGCCGGTGGCCAGGGTTCGCGTGCCGCTGGGGGCCAGCAGCAGGGTGGCGGTCAGTTCATTGGTGATCGCCAGGAACACCAGGGCCGCGCCCGCCGCCGCACCCGGTGCGGCCAGGCGCAGGGTCACATACCACAGGGCCTGGGCGGGAGAGCGGCCAAGGCTGCGGGCAATGTTTTCCAGCTCCACCGGCGCCTGAGCGATACCGGCCCGCAAGCTGACCAGCGCACGCGGCAGGAACATCAGCAGATAGGCCAGCAGTACGGTGATCGCAGTCTGGTAAATGGGCCGTGCGACCTTGATCGTGACGGTCACCAGTGCCAGCGCGACGACGATACCCGGCAGGGAACTGGTGATGTAGTTGCAGCTTTCGAGCAGACGGTTGAAGCGTCCCGGCGAGCGAATCGATAACCAGGCAACGGGAAACGCCGCTGCGGTGATCAGGATCGCACCGGTCGAGGCCAGCACCAGTGTCTGGCGCACGGCATCGAGCAACCCTTCCTGCTGCCAGACCTCGCTGCCGCCTGCGATCAGCCAGCGGGTCAGGGTCAGCAACGGCACGCCGAGGGCCAACAAGGTCACGCTCAAGGGCAATGTCAGGCAGATTAGCGCGGCAACGCGGCTCAGGCGCTGAATCTGCGGCTGCCGGGCGCTGCCCGAACCGACCCGGGCGTAACGTGCTTTGCCTCGCGCACCAGCTTCCAGGGTCAACAGCGCCAGGCACAGCAGGGCCAGCACACCGGCCAGCATGTTCGCCGCAGGCCCGTTGAAGGACGACTGGAACTGATCGAAAATCGCCGTGGTGAAGGTGTCGTAGCGAATCATCGCGAACAGTCCGTACTCGGCGAGCAGGTGCAGGCCGATCAATAGCGAGCCGCCGCACAGGGCCAGTCGCAGTTGCGGCAGCACCACACGGAAAAATACCGCCACAGGCTTGAGCCCCAAGGATTGGCCGACGTCTTCGATGGCCGGATCCAGCCGGCGCAGGGTCGCGGCCACCGGCAAGTAAAGAAACGGGAAATACGCCAGCACCGACACCAGCACCGCTCCGGGCAAACCGTGCAGGGAGGGCACCAGGCTGACCCAGGCGTAGCTGTGAACGAACGCCGGAACGGCAATCGGCGCAGTGGCCAGCAGCGACCAGGCGCGACGCCCGGGCAGATCACTGCGCTCGGTGAGCCAGGCAAGCGCCACCGACAGTACGATGCACAGTGGCAACGAAATCAGCACCAGCAACAGGGTGTTGACCAGCAGTTCGGCGACCCGGGGGCGAAACACCAACTGCACGATGATGTCCCAGCCGCTGACGAAGGCGATATAGATGACGAACCCCAGGGGCAGCAGCGCCAGCAGCGAGACCACCAGCGAACTCCCGGTGATCCAAGCCGCCATCCGTCGCCCGTGGCGTCTGCGCAAGGCCGCCGCAGGGGAAATCACGCCTGCGGTGGCTTTGCTTGCCAGGGTGGGCAAAGGTTCCGATTGCACGGTTACAGCAACCCTGCCTGAGTCATCAGGTCCACCACCTTCTTGCTGTCGAGCCTGGAGGCGTCAACGGCCGGAGCGTCCAGGTCAGCCAGTGGCACCAGCTTGGGGTTGGATGCCGCGCCCTGGCCTACTGCGTATTCAAACGACTTGCCATCCTTGAGCACGGCTTGGCCTTTGGCGCTGGTGATCCACGCGATCAACTTCTGGGCCTCCTCCTGATGCTTGCTGGAAGCCAGCACGGCACCACCGGAGATGCTCACGAACGCGCCCGGATCCTTGTGCTTGAAGTAGTGCAGGGCGGTGTTCTTGCTGTTTTCACCGGTCTTGGCCTGATCGACGAAGCTGTAATAGTGGAAGATCACGCCGCTTTCGATCTGCCCGGCGTTCACCGCCTTGAGCACTGCGCTGTTACCGCGATAGGCAGTGAAGTTGGCTTTCATGCCCTTGAGCCATTCCAGCGTGGCTGCTTCGCCCTTGAGCGCCAGCACGCCGCCGACGATGGCCTGGAAGTCGGCACCGGCAGGCGATGCGGCCCAGCGGCCTTTCCATTCGGGGTTGGCCAGATCTAGCATCGATTTGGGCAGCTTGTCTTCGGAGAGTTTTTCCTTGTTGTAGACGAACACCGTCGAACGCGCGGCGATGCCCACCCAATTGCCATGGGCCGGGCGGTAAGGCGCTGCCACCTGGGACAGCGTGGCCGGTGCCAGCGGCGCAAACAGGCCTGCGTTGTCGACCAGCACCATCGACGGCGAGTTCTCGGTCAGGAACACATCGGCCGGCGACGCCTTGCCTTCCTGAACGATCTGGTTGGCCATTTCACTGTCGTCGCCATTGCGCAACGTGACCTTGATGCCCGTGTCCTTGGTGAAGCCTTCGACCCAGGCCTTGGTCAGGCCTTCATGTTGGGCGTTGTACACGACGATACCGTCATCGGCATATGCGCTGGCGCAGGACCAGGCCAGCGCGGCTGCCAGAGAGACTTTGATGAACGAGGGGGTGTGCCGAGTCATTGTTATGCTTCCCGAAGAAGTGTGGGAGTCGTGAAACCGGCGCCTGAAGCGGCGGTGCAGTGAGTGTAGGCCTCATTCCCTCAATGCGAATCATTAGCGCATGGGAGGGAGTGGCAAATTAGGGTTGCCGGCGAGAAAAATTCGTTAAAACGGCGTGTACAGGGCGTTAATCCACCGCCTGAAACACGCCGTGTAACGAATCAGGCAGTCAGTTCCCGGCGTTCCAGCTCAGGAGCTGCTGCTTGAAGCCATGACTGGCCGCCTGATAGTAGGCAATGGCGCGCAGGATCAGCGGGTCGTCGATCTGCACGTGACGCTCGATGCTCTGGCCCTTGGCGTCGTCATGGCGACGCAAGCCGGCGCGAGGGCTGAGGATGGCCATGTCCTTGCCGTCGAACAGGCCCAGATGCTGGTAGTTGCCGACCAGCACGCGGGGCGCCAGGCCGTCTTCGCGGAACAGGTCGCGTCCGTAGAAGGTCGAGGTGTAGTCCAGGTTCAGCAGCCCGAGCAGGGTGGGCGCCAGGTCGATCTGGCTGGCCAGTTGCGACATTTCGCCGGCCTTCAACAGCTCCGGAGCATAGATGAACAGCGGGATGTGATAGTTGGCGATGGGCAGGTCTTCCTTGCCCGCGCTGCCGGCGGTGTGGTCGGCGACAAAGACGAACAGGGTGTTGCTGAACCAGGGTTTGTTGCGCGCCTGGGCCAGGAACTCGCCGATGGCCCAGTCGGTGTACTTCACCGCGCCGTCGCGCCCATTGCCCGAGGCAATGTCGATGCGACCGTCAGGGAAGGTGTAGGGGCGATGGTTGGAGGTGGTCAGCAGTTGCAGGAAAAACGGCTGGTTTTTGGCGAAGTCTTCATCGGCTACATTCAGTGCCTGACGATAGAGGTCTTCGTCGGCCATGCCCCAGGCGTTCTTGAACGAGATCTGCGACTCATCCACGCTGCTCTGGTCCACGACCCGATAGCCGTTGCCGGAGAAGAAAGCGTTCATGTTGTCGAAGTAGCCGCGCCCGCCGTAGACGAAGACGGCGTCGTAGCCTTTGGCGGTCAGTTGCTGGCCCAGGCTGGCATAGCCACTCTCGCGACCGGTGCGTTTGACGATGGAGCGCCCCGGAGTGGGCGGGATCGACAGGGTAATGGCTTCCAGGCCGCGGTCGGTACGGGTGCCCGTGGCGTAGAAGTTGTTGAAGTACAGGCTCTGCTTGCGCAGTGCGTCCAGGTTGGGCGTGAGGTTGCGCGCGTCGCCGTTGCTGCCCATGTACTTGGCGCTGAAGCTTTCCAGGGTCACCAGAACGATGTTCGGAGTGCGTGGCGTGCCCGGGTTGTCGATGGCCCGGCGATTGTCCAGCGGGTCCTGCCCCACGAACGAGACGTCCGCGCTCTGCAGCTCGCTGCGCAATTGATTGCCTGCCTGGGTCGCGGGAAGCGTGCCATAGAATTGCGCGTAATCCAGTTCATTGTTACGAAATGCAGCGAAGAACTGATAAGGACCGTTGCTCGCCAGTTCGCGCTGGTAAGCATTGCCGCCCTGACCCCGGGGCGTGTCCTGGTTGACGGCCAACCCGCACAATCCGGCCAGTGCCAGGGCACCCAGTCCCATCGCAAGCCTGGTGCGTGGGGCAGGCATCGGCGCCTCTGCTGCCCGGCGAACATAGCGCGCCAGCAGCAGGCTCAAGCCAATGGCGATAATCGCCAGGGTGCTGAGCAATTTGCCAATGGGATACGACTCGAGAATGTTGTTCAGCACTTCGTCCGAGTAGACCAGGTAGTCCACGGCGATGAAGTTGAAGCGCACACCGAACTCGTCCCAGAACAACCATTCGGCCACCGCCGTGAACAGCATGACGAACAGGCTGAAGCAGGTCAGGCCCTGCAACATCCAGCGATGCAGCCTGGTCTTCCAGAGCCTGGCAGGGCAGAGCAGCAGGTAGAAGGTCATTGGCAACAGCGCGTAGGCCAGAAACGCCAGGTCGTAGAGCAAACCAGTGGCGAAGGTGCCCAGGGTCGCACCGCCGGCATCATCCATGTGGGTGAGCCATAGCACGCATCGGGTGATCAGGAAGATCGTCAGCCAGACGCTGGCAAGCAACGTGAGAAAACGCACGGGCGCGAAACGAAAGAAATGCATCGAACGGTCCTTGTTATTGGGAAGTCCCTTGATTCATCGAGGGTTGGGCCTGGAACAACAACCCGGGGCCTGCATGCTGTCGAGCATCCGTCGGGGGCCGATTCGTGAATGAAGCGCCGGGTCAAGAGCGGCGGATAGTGCCATTCATTCGAGTACGGCGGCATGCGCTGAAACATCCGGAATTGATTACCTGGCCAGCCTTCGTCAAACGGTCACAATCCGCAGAAACCGGGGCGTGGCAGCCAATCAGGCAAAGATGAAAAACCAGTCAAAGGGCCGTGAAAAAAGTGTTTTTTATATCACTCGATTCAACACGAATGCGTTCTGGGGCCGCTGTTTCATCTTCCGATCCAGCAATTAACAAAACCATGACATACCGCCCTTGATAATGGCGCCTCGTTATAAGGACACGAAGTCGGCATTGGGTATGTGCGCACACTGATGGATATCAAACACAGCTTGAAACAGCGGATTGTCATCGTTTTTGCGTTGATGAGCGCATTGGTGGCCGGGGTATTCGCCGTCGGGATCATCGCCACCGTGCATGTGGTGGGAAACCGGCTCACGATGATCAGTATGGGCGGCAATCTGCATCGGCAACTGACCTCGGACCGCATCGAAGACTGGCGTCACCGCCCCGAGAAGGACGAGTTGTTCTACGCCGACGATGGCCTGGATGAAGTGGCGATGAGCGATGACCTCAAGGGCCTTCAACCGGGATTCCAGACCTTCGAGCGCGGCAAGAAATCCTATTACGCCATGGTCGAGCAGGTGGGTGAACGCCGCTATGTGCTGCTGCGCGACCAGCGCAAATCCGCCAAGCGCGAGCGTATCCTGCTGGGGATTGTGCTGGTGGGGTTCATCCTCAGTGTATTGCTGGCCATCCTGCTGGGCCGTTTGCTGGCTTCGAGGGTGATGGCGCCGGTGTCTCGCCTTGCGGGGCAGGTTCGTCATCGCGACCAGGTGCTAGAGCGCGCGCCCGTGCTCGCCAACGATTACGCCCAGGATGAGGTCGGTGCGCTGGCCCGTTCCTTCGACGATACCCTGGGGCGCCTGCGGGCGGCGCTGGGGCGAGAAAAGCTGTTCACCAGTGATGTCAGTCATGAACTGCGCACGCCGCTGATGGTGCTCGCCACCTCCTGTGAACTGCTGATGGAATACCCGCGGCTGGACGAGCGTTCGCGCACTCAGGTGCAACGCATCAGCAAGGCGACGGCGGGTATGAATCAGTTGGTTCAGACGTTCCTGCTGCTGGCGCGCACCGAGGGCAAGAACGCCCCGCAGGGCCAGCAAGCGACGCTGTCGCAGATCGCCGAAGAGTTGATCGAAACCTGGCGCCAGCCTATCGAAGAGAAGGGTCTGCACTTCGTCTATCACGGCTGTGAAGCGGGGGACGATACGCTGTACAACGCGCCGCTGTTGCGTTCGGTGATGGGCAATCTGCTGCGCAACGCCTGGCACTACACCGATCACGGCGCGATCAGCCTGACCCTCAACGCCAACGGTTTTCAGGTCGAAGACAGCGGCATCGGCATTCCGCTGGAGAAGCAGGAGGCGATGTTCCAGCCTTTCGTGCGGGGTGACGAGCAGCGCGGGGAGGGGTTGGGCCTGGGCTTGTCGCTGGTTCAGCGCATCTGCGCCAACCAGCGATGGACCGTGACACTGACCAGCCGTGAGCCGGCAGGCTGCTGCTTTACGGTTGTGCTTGAGGCACCGGGCACGCTGCCGGTTTGAAGGCGGAACTGGCAGTGTTCGCAGGTGACGGCTGGATCGCCGGATCCAGCCGCCTGCGGCCATAAAAGGCCATGGCCGTCAGGAACATCGAGAACCAGACGATGATGCCTGCCCAGAACGTGTGCGACATGAAGTGCCAGCCCTGCAGGACCCGTGTGGTGCCATAGACCATGCCCAGCGCCAGGGAAAACGCCAGCAACTTGCGGGCGTGGCGCCAGCGATAACGACGGGCCACGAAAAACAGCGCCATCATGGTGAATCCGCCTGACGCATGCCCGCCTGGCCAGCAGCGGCCTTTGCCGGCGTCGTGCAGCAGGTTGAAGTTCTCGAACCATTCCTTTTTCTGCTCGATGCCGCCATACAGCGTGGTTTCCACCGGGCAATAGATGCTGGTGTGGCTTTTGAAATAGTGAATGGCGCCCGTCGTGATGGAGAACGCGAACACCACGAACAGCAGATCCCGACGATGGCGGCTCAAGAAGCGCAACACGGGCCCGATCCGGGTTTTCTCGAGCCAGGCCAGCAGCCTCGGGTGTTTCTCGGCCTTGAGCAGCGGCCAGATAAACGACAGCACCGCGCCGACAACCGCCGCTTCGCCGGTCCAGTTGGGGATGATCCGCGCCCATTTGTGGGTGATGGTTTCGAACAGCTTGCTGTGCTGCAACGGGAAGGCGTGAGTGGTGGTGTTGTACATCCAGTCACTGAGAATCACGTCAAGGCCCGTCAGGTCGAAACTGACAAACAGGAGCAAGGCCAGCAGCAGCGGGGCGCCGGCGTGGTTGAGATAGAAACGGGTTTTGCTGTCAGACACGGTTGGGTCGTCCGTCGGGTGGTTGAAAGATGGATTCATGGGCGTCGGGCCAGGACCTTGCCCCAGTCCTGCGCTTCGACATAGCCCAGCACTCGGGTGCTGTGGTCGCCCGGGTTGACCTCGACCACCAGCGACGAGCCGTACTCGGCAGACCAGGGTGAGCTCACCTTGAGTGACTTCTGCAGCTCGGTGATGCATTCGCTGTGCGTCACCAGTACCAGGTTGCGGTGATCGAGCTTGTGCTTGAGCACGTCATCGAGCATCGAGCGGCGGCAGTTGATCAGCCAGTCCTGGGCCTGGGTCTTCTGACTGAAGGCGTAGCGGGAGGTCTGTTCGGTGCGTTGCAGCGGGCTGTTGAAGATATCGACCTGGCCCAAGCCCAACTGGCGCAAGGACTGCCCGACCCGTTCTGCCATTGCGCGCCCCTTGACCGTGATGCCGTCGGGCTCGTCAAGGCAGCGGTTGCTGGAGCGATCGCAGCGCTCGACATGGCGCATCAGCACCACCAGATTGCCCTGATCCCAGAGCGAATAGAAATCTGCCTTGAGGGCGTGGTGGGCCTCCGCAAGGTCAGTCACCGGGGCCGGACGCACGGCAAAGGCGGTCGCGCCAACCAGTAACAGGCTCCCCAGTACCAGGGCCAGCAGTCGCACGGTTTTTTTTCGCGCGTAATAGCGCGCTGTCAGCATGTTCAGCGTGTGACTGAAATATGAATTCATGATCGGTCCGTCTGGGTTTTATAAACGATTCGCACTGACACTGTTTCAGTACGCGCGACGCAAAGTGTGCTGTGGTCGAACAAGACAGGCACTAACAGAATTGTGAGCGCAGGTTATAGAGGCAAGAGTCAAGATGGGGTGAAGTGCATGTGAAAAACGCTTTCACATTTGCCGCCTCGCCCGCGCAGGCCCTGATCTGCAAGGGGCAACGCGGTCCAGGGGCGGCTTCAAGCTTTTCTGGGTCGGCATGTTACGGGCAGCGAACATGAATGTTTAAATATTCAACGGACTGTGCAGGGTATTTTCACGAAAGTTTTACATTGTCATCGGATGCAATAATTAATAAGTTGAAGAAGGTGTAATGCAATTGATTCAACTTTATGATGCCGACTCTTCAAAACGTTGTAGTAATCATCATGCCACCATCCGCTTCATCATCCGCTTCAATGGACTCGCCCCGGTTCGGCGCCAGAACCCCGTCTACTATGCTGTCATTCATTGAACACCCTGCGTGCCGCCGAACCGCCAAGAGGATCCTGCGTTGACATCGATCGTTTCCGAGTTTTTATCGGGTGTCACCCCCGCGCAGGCCCGGCGTCAGGCATGGAGTGCCGGTGGCCTGGCCTTTGTGCTGTTCATTGCCGCCAGCTGGCATCTGACCATCATTGGTTTCGATTCCCGGTTCGTGATGTTTGCCCAGGAAATGCTGCGCCACGGCCCGGGCTTTTTTCCCACCACCTATGGCGAGCCTTACCCTGACTATTCGGTATTCTCGACCTGGCTGATCTACCTGGCTTCACTGCCCTTGGGGCAAGTCACCAGTTTTACCGCCTGGTTGCCCACGTGCATTGCCAGCGCCGTCATGGTCGGCCTGATGTACCGGCTGCTCGCACCTTATTCCCGGCGCTGGGCGTGGCTGAGCATCGCGGCGTTGTTGTTGAGCAACACCTTCATCAGCGAAACCCGCGCCGTGTCCCTGGACCAGATGCTGGCGACCGTGGCTTTCGCGGCGTTCTACCTGGCCTATGCCAGGGACCACTTCGGCTCGTCCCGGCGCCTGTGGCTGTTTGTCGTTCTGCTGGTGTTGGGATTTGCCATCCGCGGGCCAATCGGCCTGGTGGTACCTACCGGAGTGGTGTGCAGCTACTACCTGCTGAGCCGGCAATACCAGCGGATGTGGCTGTCCGGTGTGGCCGCGCTGGTGCTGTTGGGGGTGTGCATGCTGGCGCTGTTGCTGATGGCGCGCGTCGAGGGCGGACAGGCGCTGGTGGCCGAGGTGATCCGCATGCAGATCACTGGCCGCATGGACGGCAGTGAAGGTGCAAGCCCTATGCTGTGGTACTTCAGCAGCTCACTGGGCAACTATGCACTGGCGTATCCGCTGGCGCTGCTGGTGCTGGTAACCGTCGCGATCACGGCCAGGACCGAACGCAGTTCCGCCCAGCAATTGTTGTGGCTGTGCGCCTTCGCCGCCTTGACGGTGATGGTCGGGCTGTCGATTCCCGAAGCCAAGAAATCGCGCTACATCCTGTCCATGGCGCCAATGGCGGCGATCATCGCCGGCTACCCGTTCCAGATGCGTATCGGCCGCCAGTTCTGGTGGCTGCGCGGCATGACCCTGACCCTTTACTGCTTCATCCCGGGGGCGCTGATGGCAGGGCTGCTGGCGGTACGCCCCAGGTTTCCCGAAGCCCTGGGCGATATCGGCCCAGTGCTGGTGGTGCTGGGCATGCTGCAACTGATCGCATTGCCGCTGCTGATGCGTCCGCGCTTGAGGCTCTACGGCTTGCCGGCCTGCGCGGTGCTGGCGGTATGGATCTGCTACATCGGGGTCTACGAGAAGGTCCAGCGCAACCTGTACGACACCCATCGTTTCACTGAGGCGGTGCGTGCAGTGACCCAAGGGGACAACGCGCCTCTGGTGCTGCATTCGATGGGCAAGGATGCCAAGGCCATCAAGTTCATGGTCAACGTCGATCAGGACCTGCTACCGGTTTTCACCGAAACGCCCGAGCAGCTCAACGCCGTGCAGGGGCCCGCCAACGTGGTGATGAGCAACAGTGACTTCCAGCGCCTGCAAGGCACGCGGTTTGCCGGGCTGCCGGTGTCCCTGACCGGGCGGTTCGACAAGGAAGACTACGTGTTGCTGCGGGTGCAAGGGCAATGAAAAAAGCGCGGCCTGACAGAATCAGGCCGCGCTTTAGGGGAGGGTCAGGTCACACAGCCGGGTGGTTGGCCAGCAACTCGTAGGGCGCCCATTGCTGCTGCGGGATCGGCAGGTTGCAGGAATCCCCGCGACCGATCGGGAAATACTGGAAGCCACGCTTGGCCATGCGCTCGGTGTCATACATGTTGCGGCCGTCGAAGATCACCGGCGCTTTGAGGCGCTGGGCGATCAGGTCGAAGTCCGGCGCCTTGAACTGCTGCCATTCGGTGCAGACGATCAGCGCATCGGCGCCCAGCAGCACGGATTCAGGCGTGCCCATCAGGATCAGGTTCGGCTGCTCTGCGTACAGGCGCTGGGTTTCCTGCATCGCTTCGGGGTCGAACGCGCGTACCGTTGCCCCTGCGGCCCACAGCGCTTCCATCAGCACGCGGCTGGGTGCATCGCGCATGTCGTCGGTGTTGGGCTTGAACGCCAGGCCCCACAGGGCGAAGGTCTTGCCCTTGAGTTCGCCCTTGAAGAACGCATTGACCCGGTCGAACAGCTTGTGTTTCTGCCGCTCGTTGATGTCTTCCACCACGTTGAGCAGGTCGTTCGAGCAACCGGCTTCTCGGGCACTGTGGATCAATGCGCGAATGTCCTTGCCGAAGCACGAGCCGCCATAGCCGCAGCCTGGGTAGATGAAGTCATAGCCGATGCGCGAATCGGCACCGATACCCAGGCGCACGGACTCCACGTCCGCCCCCAGATGCTCGGCGAGTTCGGCGATCTGGTTGATGAAGCTGATCTTGGTCGCCAGCATGCAGTTGGCCGCGTACTTGGTCAGCTCGGCGCTGCGCAGGTCCATGAACATCATGCGGTCGTGGTTGCGGTTGAACGGCGCATAGAGTTCGCGCATCACCGGGAACACATCAGGGTTGCCGCAGCCGATGACGATGCGGTCCGGGCGCCGGCAGTCCTTGACCGCCGAGCCTTCCTTGAGGAATTCGGGGTTGGAGACGATATCGAATTTCAGCAGCCGGGCCGACTGGCGCAACTGCTGCTCGATGTGGGCACGCAGGGCGTCGCCGCTGCCGACCGGGACGGTGGATTTCTCGACGATGATGACCGGGGCCTCGCGATGCCGGGCAATGGCTTCACCCACCGCGAAGAAGCCGCGCAGGTCCGCCGAGCCATCGGCCTGGGAAGGGGTGCCGACAGCGATGAACAACACTTCGCCGTGCACCACCGCACGGCGTTCGTCGGTGGTGAAGTGCAGCCGCCCGGCTTCCAGATTCTCCCGCACCAGGTTTTCGAGACCCGGCTCATAGATGGTCACGTGGCCTTTGCCCAGTTGCTCGACCTTGGCCGGATCGATGTCCATGCACACCACGTCATGACCGACTTCCGCCAGCACGGTGGCCTGCACCAGACCCACATACCCACTACCGAAGACGCTGATTTTCATCGGGAAAACTCCTTGTCGCTGTGAGCGATATTGCTGTGGCTACGCCGGTAATTGATCGTCACCACACCGAGCACGATGAGGGTGACGCCCACCGTTCTTGCAGGGGTGAGCGATTCGTTGAAAACAGGCAGGAACGCTGCGGCCAGGTACACCAGCGCGTAGCTGATGCTGAGCAGCGAGTAGGCCCGGCTGAGCGGCAGATCCCGCAGGGCGCCGAGCCAGCAGAGCATCGACAGGCCATAGGCGACGATGGCCGCCATGACCACGCCCAGGGCCTGGGTGTCGACACTGCCGCTTTGTATCGCAGCGAGCCATTGCGCCGGTTGCGGCAGCCTGAGCATGCTCCAGCGCATGCCCAGTTGTGCCGCGCTGACCAGCGCCACGCTGCCGGCGGCCATGGCGAGGCCTCTGCCCAGGTTCATGACTGTTGCCCCAGCAGCATCACGCCCGCCAGGATCATGGCCACGCCCATCCAGTGACGCCGGTCAACGACCTCGTCAAACAGGTAACGGCCGATCAGCGTGATGAACACGAAGTTGAGCGCCAGCATCGGATAGGCGATGCCCACTTCAAGGCGCTGCAGCACCAGCAGCCACAAAAGCATGCCGGCGCCCAGCAGGGCGATCGCCAGCCACAGCCAGTGGGTGCGCAGCATCAGCGCAATGCCGGGAAACTGGCCCTGCCATTGCTCGACCGCCATTTTCTGGGCGATCTGGCCCAGGCAGGTGAGCAGGCAGGCGCACAGCAGGAGGGCAAAGGTCATGAAGGCGTCCTGTCGAAGATCAGCAACGTCAGGTTGCCTTCCTCGTAACGTTTGCCGTCCGCAGGCAACAGGCTGAACTCGTGGGCGTTGTCGGCTTCGTCGCCGCGCATCAGCACCGCCACCGATCCCTCGCGACGCGCCTGGGTCATCCAGGCCTGAACCTGGTTCCAGTCCACCGCACGGGTGCTGGCCTGCGGGTAGTTGAGCCCGTACTTGAGTTCGCCCTGGGTGTCGTAGAGCACGACGTCCTTGCGCTTGAGGCGCCAGGACAGCGCGGCCGCGGCACCCAGGTCGTTGCTCAGCAACTGGTTGGCCGAGGTCAGTTCATCGATGTGGCGCACCACGAACTGGTCCGGCGTCTTGTTGAACACCACACTGTCGGGCAGGGCAATGGGAATCAGCACGATGCCCAGCCACGCCCCTGCCGCAGGCAGCGCCCAGAAGCGCAGGGGTTTCAGGCCTTGCAGGGCATTGGCCAGAATCCAGCCCACCAGGATCAGCACCGCCAGCGTCAGGTGCAGCGGTTGCTGATCGTAGAGATCCTGGCGATGCTGCACGACCAGCAGTGCCACCAGCGCGACAACACCGACCACCGCGTTGAGTACGCCGTTGGTGCGCAACGTCCCGCTGCGGGCCTGGCGCAGGCGCTCGACCAGCACGTGGCCCATCATCAAGGCCAGCGGAATCATGCACGGCATGATGTAGGTCGGCAGCTTGCCCCGGCTCATGCTCAGGAACGCCAGCGGCAGCGCCAGCCAGAGCAGCAGGAAGCCGGTTTGCGGCATGCGCCGTTCCTGCCAGGCCTGTTTCAGGGTGCCGGGCAGCAACACGGCCCACGGCGCGCTGGACGCGAACAGCAACGGCAGGTAGAACCACCACGGCCGCGAATGCTGGGCGTCATCGCCGGCAAAGCGGCGGATGTGTTCATGCCAGAAGAAGAAACGCCAGTAATCGGGCTCCCGCGCGTGGACTGCAAGTACCCAGGGCAGGCAGACAATGGCCGCTACCAGGATCGCCAGCGGGCCGAATGTCAGCAATTCGCGCAGGCGACGCTGCCAGACCATGTAGGGCAGGGCGACGATCACCGGCAGTGCCCAGGCCAGGAACCCCTTGGTCATGAAGCCCATGCCGCAGGCCAGGCCCAGCAACGCCCAGCTCAACAGGCGCGGCCTGCCGACACTGTGCGTGGCGTACCAGAATGCGACAAGGGACAGCGTGACCCAGAACATGAACTGCGGGTCGAGGTTGGCGTAGCCTGCCTGCCCGGCGATCAGCATGTAGCTCATGAACAGCAGAGCGCTGGTGAAGCTCTTGCGTGGGTCGCTCCAGAGCTTTTGCGCGATCAGGTACACCAGCAGCACGGTCAGGCCGCTGGCCAGCGCCGAGGCGATCCGTACGCCAAACAGGTTCTCGCCGAAAATGGCCTGGCCAACGGCAATCAGCCAGTAACCGGCGGCGGGTTTTTCGAAGTAACGCAGGCCCATGAAATGCGGCGCGACCCAGTTGCCGCTGTGGAGCATTTCCTGGCTGATCTGCGCGTAGCGGGTTTCATCGGGAATCCACAGGCCGTGGGTGCCCAGCGGCAGGAGGTAGGCCAGCACGAACGCGGCCACCAGCCACAGGATGGATTGATGGCGGCTCATGGTTGCTGCACTCCCAGCCAGCCTTCGCGCCCGGCAAGCGCGCCGCGCACCAGATGCCCTTGGGAGATGGACCGCAGGCTTGGCGGCAGGAGTTCGCCCAGGGGCTGGAACTCGACGCCCTTGAGACTGGCCTGGCTGAGCAACTGGCGGAACTGACCGGCCATGACGATGCCTTCGACCTCGGCATGGACGGTGTAGACGTTGAGGTGATCGGGCTTGAACTGATCGAGCAGGTAATCGTTGAACGCTTCGGGGGCGATTTTGGGGCCCACCACTTCATCGAAGGTGGGCAGATCCACCGGAATCTGTGGCGTGCCGGGTCGGCCGTCCGCGAGCACCGGGCGGAACAGGCTGTGGCCCCGGCAATCGCTGTTGTAGCGAAAGCCGAAGGACTGCTTGGCCTGCACCACCTGTTCATCCGCGCGCCAGCCAGCCGCTGCCGAGCAGGTGACCTGCGTGCCGAGGATGTCATTCAGGCAATCCACGCCACGGGCGATCTGGGCGGTCAGTTGCGTGGGCGTCCAGTGCCCGGCGTTGGCCTGCCAGCCGTGATGGTCCCAGGCATGCAGGCCAACCTCGTGCCCGGCCTCCTGGGCACGACGCATCAAGGGTCCAAGGTCGCGGCCGATCGGCTTGCCCGGCCAGGCGGTGCCGGCCAGCAGGATGTCCCAGCCGTAGAGGCTCGCGGCCTTCGAGCGCAGCATCTTGTAGAGAAACTGCGGGCGGGCGAGGCGCCAGAGATGGCGCCCCATGTTGTCAGGGCCGACGCTGAAGAAGAACGTGGCCTTGATCCGCGCCTCGTCCAGCAGGTCGAGCAACCGCGGCACACCGTCACGGGTGCCGCGATAGGTGTCGACGTCGATGCGCAATCCGGCCCGCATCAGTTCGCTTCCGCCTTCTCGGCCATGGCTTCGCGCAGGAAGAAGTCCAGGGTCTTGCCGATGGTTTCACTGAGTTCGATGGTTGGCTGCCAGTCGATCAGGCGTCGTGCGTTATCGATGCTCGGTTTGCGGTGGCTGACGTCCTGATAGCCCTTGCCGTAGAACGACTGGCTCTCCACTTCGCGGAATCCTGCGAACGGCGGGAAGTTATCACGCAGCGGATGCGCCTCGAACTGACGCAGCAGTTCTTCGCCCAACTGGCGGATGCTGGCTTCGTTGTCCGGGTTGCCGATGTTGACGATCTGCCCGTTACACAGGCCGTCGCGGTTCTCGATGATCCGCGCCAGCGCCTCGATGCCGTCGACCACGTCAGTGAAGCAACGCTTCTGTGCGCCACCATCGACCAGGCGAATCGGCGTGCCTTCCACCAGGTGCAGGATCAACTGGGTAATGGCGCGGGAGCTGCCGATGCGCGCCGAATCCAGGCGGTCCAGCCGTGGCCCCATCCAGTTGAAGGGGCGGAACAGGGTGAACTGCAGGCCTTTCTGGCCGTAAGCCCAGATCACCCGGTCGAGCAGTTGCTTGGACACCGAGTAGATCCAGCGTTGCTTGTTGATCGGGCCGACGACCAGGTTGGAGGTGTCCTCGTCGAAATGACTGTCCTGGCACATGCCGTAGACTTCCGACGTGGAAGGGAAGATCACCCGCTTGTTGTACTTCACGCAGTAGCGAACGATCTTCAGGTTCTCTTCGAAGTCCAGTTCGAACACCCGCAGCGGGTTGCGCGTGTATTCGATAGGCGTGGCGATGGCCACCAGCGGCAGGACCACGTCGCATTTCTTGATGTGGTACTCGATCCACTCGGTGTGGATGCTGATGTCGCCTTCGATGAAGTTGAAATTGGGATGGCTGCGCAGGCGCTCGATGGCGTCGCTGCCGATGTCCATGCCGAAGATTTCGTAGCGGTCGTCGCGCAGCAGGCGCTCGGACAGGTGGTTGCCAATGAAGCCGTTGACGCCCAGGATCAGCACCCGCGTGCGGCGCACCGACTTGCGCTTCTCGCTGCCCAGCAGGCGCGATCCATCCACCAGGCCGAATTCCCGGGCCAGTTGAGGGCCGCTCAGGTACAGGCCTTCGCTGCCGCGCTGACCGGCAGTGATCAGCAGGGAGTCTTCACCGCAGGCGATGCGCAACGGATCGCAGCTGATGACCGTGCCCGGTGCCTGGCCGTCGTTGCCAGCCTGCACCTTTGCATTCCAGACAATCAGCTTGTGCTCACCCACCGGGCAGAAGGCGCCGGGGTAAGGCTGGGTGACGGCGCGCACCAGGTTGTAAAGGCCAGAGGCGGGCTGCTGCCAGTCGATCAGGCCATCGGCGGCGGTGCGACGGCCGAAATAACTGGCCTTGGATTCGTCCTGCTCAACGCCGGGCAACTGCCCCTTGCCCAGCAACGGCAGGGTTTCGGACAGCAGGTCGGCGGCACCGGCGCGCAGTTTGCCGTGCAGGGTCAGCGCGGTGTCGGTGGCGCTGATCGCGATGCGCTGCTGGGCAACGATGGCACCCGCATCCGGGCGTTTGACCATGCGGTGCAGGGTGACGCCGGTTTCGGTTTCGCCATTGACCAGCACCCAGTTGGCCGGTGCGCGGCCACGATAGCGGGGCAGCAGCGAGCCGTGCAGGTTGAAACCACCCTGTTTGGCACAGGCCAGCAGCGGCTCGCCCAGCAGATGGCGGTAGTAGAACGAGAAGATGAAGTCAGGGGCCAGCTTGCCGATCCGCTCGATCCACAGCGGATGATTGGGATCCTCGGGGGCATGCACGGGGATGTCATGTTGGGCGCACAGTTGCGCGACGGAGGCGAAAAAGGTCTTTTCGGCAGGGTCATCGGCGTGAGTGAAGACCGCCGAGATCTCGTAACCGGCTTTGAGCAGGGCTTCGATACCGACGCAACCGATATCGTGGTAGGCAAAAACTACGGCTTTGAGGCTCATGGTGCGACCTTATTCAAAATAGGAGCGGGGGAATCGACGGTGGTGGCGACGGCAGCCGGTTGACTGCGCACGACTTTTTCGATGAAGAACCGTGGGCGGGCGCGCACGTCGCTGTACATGCGGCCCAGGTATTCACCGAGCAGGCCCATGCCGATGAACTGGCCGCCGGTGAACACGAACAGCACCGCAAACAGGACAAAGGTGCCGTGGCCGGCCCATGAAGCACCGAACATCAGGCGCAACACGATCAGCAGCGTGGCGAACGCGATGCCCAGAAAGGCCATGCTGAAACCGATGATGCTCAACAGCCGCAGGGGCGTGGTGGTCATGCAGGTGACCAGGTCGAACATCAGATTGATCAGTTTCATGGCGCTGTACTTGGATTCCCCGTGCTCGCGCTCAGCATGTGTCACCAATACTTCCGTTGTGTGACGGGCGAAGCTGTTGGCGAGAATAGGGATGAACGTGCTGCGCTCGCTGCAGGCGAGCATGGCGTCGACGATGCTGCGTCGATAGGCGCGCAACATGCAGCCGTAGTCGGTCATGGCAACACCGGTGGAGCGCTGCACGGCCAGGTTGATCAGCTTTGAGGGCCAGCGGCGCAGGGCCGAGTCCTGGCGGTTGCCGCGCACCGTGCCGACCACGTCGTAGCCTTGTTCGGCGACCTTGACCAGCCGCGGGATCTCTTCGGGCGGGTTTTGCAGGTCGGCGTCCAGGGTGATGACCAGATCGCCCTTGCACTGACCGAAGCCGGCCATGATCGCAGCGTGCTGGCCGTAGTTGCGGTTGAGGATCACCGCGACCACCGGGCTGCCGGGGCGCTGGCTTGCTTCAAGCAGCAGGTCGGCGGAGTCGTCGCGGCTGCCGTCGTCCACCAGGATGATTTCGCAGGGCTGGGTGACCTGTGCGCAGGCCGCTTCGGTGCGGCGCAGCAGTTCGGGAAGGCTTTGCGCTTCGTTGTAGACCGGAATGACGATCGACACGAGCTGGATGGGATAAGGTTTCACGAGCGGGCTTCCACAATCGATTCAATGGCACCGACCACGCGGTCGACATCGGCGAGGGTCATGTCCGGGAACAGGGGAATGGAGCACAGCCGCGACGAGTTCCACTCGGTGTCGGGCAGCTGCACGTCGGCAAAGCGCTGGCGGTAGTAGCTGTGCAGGTGGGTGGCGATGAAATGGATGCCGCTGCCGATGTTCTGCGCCTGCAGGGCTTTCATGAAGCCGTCGCGGTCAATGCCGCAGCGCGCAGCGTCGATGCGCAGGATGAACAGATGCCAGGCGTGCTGCTGGTCGTAGCGCGGTTGCGCCAGCGGCAGCACCGGGCTGCCCGTCAGGCGCTCCAGGTAGTGGTTGGCGAGCTCGGCACGGCGTGCGTTGATCGCCGAAAGACGTTCCAGTTGCACCCGCGCGACTGCGGCGTTGATATCGGCCAGGTTGTACTTGAAACCGGGCTCGATCACTTCCGCCTGGGGTTTGCGGCCGTGGGTCAGGCGGTCATAGGCGTCCACGCCCAGGCCGTGAAATTTCAGCCGGCGCACCCGGTCGGCCAGTTGCTCGTCGTCGCTGGTGAACATCGCGCCTTCGGCGCAGCTCATGTTCTTGATCGCATGAAAGGAGAAGATCGCCGTGCCTGAGCTGCCCACCGGGCGGCCCTTGTACCGGGTGCCTGCTGCGTGGGCGGCGTCTTCGATCACGGCGATGCCATGCTTGCGCGCCACGGCGTAGATCGGGTCGAGATCCAGGGCCGCGCCTGCATAGTGCACCGGTACGATGGCCTTGGTGCGTGGCGTGATGGCCTGCTCGATGCGCGCGGCGTCGGTCATGAGCGTGTCGCGGTCGACGTCGACGAACACCGGCGTGGCGCCCAGCAGGCAGATCATGTTGGCTGTCGAAACCCAGGTCTGCGAAGGCGTGATGACCTCATCGCCTGGGCCAATCCCCAGGGCGAGCAGGGTGATGTGCATGGCGCCGGTGGCCGAAGACAGCGCCACCGCGTGCTTCGCGCCACAGTGCTCGGCGAACTCCTGCTCCAGGCGCTGGCATTCGGGGCCGGTGGTGATCCAGCCTGAACGCAAGACCCGGGTTGCCGCCGCGACTTCCTCATCGCCCATGCTGGGGCGGGAAAAAGGAAGAAAATCCAGACTCATGTAAATCCTCCGCCAGTTCTTCAAAATCAGCGCGCACGAAGACCGCGTGCGCCACTGTGATCAGGGTGCTCGTTATGGGTATGAGGCGGGCGCAATGAAGGCCCAGGCAATAGAACTGTGAATAGTGACCGCTCCATGGATTACTGCTGTTACATCCGTGTCGAGGATTAGGCTGATCCCGAACTGTGGTTAAGACGATAGAAGGTTATTTATGAAAATTCCGTTTAGTGGGCGTTGGTTTTTCATCCAGAATCCATTTTTTTGCGAAGTATTTCTCAACTGTGCCGAGTGAAATGGAAAAGTCATAAAAACAGGCTATTCTTTTACGCCGCTTTTCTTGAAGGCACGGTTTATCTGGCCTGCAAGCTTTCGGGGCGCGGTTTCGAAAGGGCGTTGGAATGCGCTCGAGCCTCTTTCGGTTATGCGATTGAGCCTACGCCGATGAAGCTGAACGAATACTGAAAATGCGTCGAAATAACAAAGCCGTTACAGAGAGGATCGCCAAGTAATACAGATGAGCGGAGTGTATCGCCAGGCCTCGCACTACTTGTTACGGTGCAACATAAAGTTGAAAAGTTGCCGGCTGGCGTTATGCGAATCGATGTAAGCCGGATTTCCCCTCATGCCCGCCCAGGTAGGCGCCATTCGCCCTGAACGCGCGCAACCCTGCGTCACGAAAGATAATTGTTCTTGGAATACGCCTCCAAACGCGAAAGAATGGCCGCATGACGCGTGCGCATGATCCGCACGATACGACGTGCCGAACGCCTCACGTGGAGGACGCAAATTTGAATCAGCTAAAACGCCTTCAGAGCGGGATTGAAGGGCTGGATGAGCTGTTGAAAGGAGGGTTCGTCGCAGGGTCCTCGTACATCATTCAGGGGCGCCCTGGATCGGGCAAGACGATTCTGGCGAACCAGATAGGCTTCAACCATGCCCGCAACGGCGGGCGAGTGCTGTTTGCGACCTTGCTGGCCGAACCCCACGAGCGCCTGTTCCAGTTCCTGTCCACCTTGAGTTTCTTCGACAAGGACAAGGTCGGCGATCAGATCCAGTTCGTCAGCGCTTTCGACACCATGGAAAACGACGGTCTGGACGAGGTGGTCAAGTTGCTGCGGCGCGAGATCGTGCGGCAGAAGTCCACGGTGCTGATTCTCGACGGCCTGCTCAACGCCCGTTCCCGGGCCGACTCGCCGCTGAACACCAAGCGTTTCATCTCCGATCTGCAGGGGCATGCCGCCTTCGCCGGCTGCACGGTGTTTTTCCTCACAAGTTCGCAACTGGACGACGGCAGCCCCGAGCACACCATGGTCGACGGCGTGCTGGAACTGGGCGAAGAGCTGGTCGGCGGCAGGGCGGTGCGCCGCATCAAGATGCGCAAGACCCGCGGCAGCGGCGCAATTTCCGGCGCCCATGAATGCGAAATCACCGAAGACGGCCTGGTGGTCTACCCACGGCTGGAAAGCACGGTCACCCACTCGGGGATTCGCGACAGCGAGACCTTCTCGATGGTCTCCAGTGGCCTGATCTCCCTCGACCCGCTGATCGGCGGCGGGCTGATGACCTCTTCGGTATCGCTGCTGGTCGGGCCATCGGGCTCAGGCAAGACCTCTTTCGGCATCAGCTTCCTGGGGCAGTCGACGCTTGAGGAGCCGGGGCTGTATTTCGGCTTCTACGAGTCGCCCCAGCGCCTGCGCATGAAGGCCGCCTCGCTGGGTGTGGACTTCAAGGCCCTGGAAGACAGCGGGGCTCTGTCGATCGTCTGGAAATCCATCACCACCGAGCCGATCGACAAGATCGCACTGGACCTGCTGCGCACCGTGGAAGCGAGGTCGGTCAAGCGCGTGTTCATCGACAGCCTGGCGGGCATGGCTCGCGCGGCCGCCGACAAGTCCCGGGTGCTGGACCTGTACACGGCGCTGATGAACGAGCTGCGGGCCCGGGACGTCACTGTCGTCGCCTCCTGGGAAGTGCTGACGTTGCTGGGTTCGGAGATCGATGCCCCGGCCCCGGACCTCTCGTGCATCGTCGATAACCTGATGCTCCTGCGTTTCGTTCAGACATCGCGTGAACTTAAGCGCCAGCTTTCCATTCTTAAAATCAGGGACAATCCCTACGACCCCGCGTTGCTTGAAGTCACCATCGGTACGCGAGGCCTGGACGTGAAGAAGGTTGATACCCATGCCCTTGGCGATAGCACAAACGCGTAACCGTCGCGCTCGCCAGCACGCTCGTCACCGATTGAGCGGAATGAGGGCGCCATGACCACGATATTGATTGTCGATGACGAGTACCTGATTGCCGATATCCTGAGTTTCGCGCTGGAGGATGTCGGCTATCTGACCGTGACGGCAGGCAGCGGCGCGAGAGCGTTGAGTATCCTGGAGCGGGAACAGCCGCAGCTGATCATCACCGATTACATGATGCCGGGCATGAACGGCATCGAGCTGGCCGAACAGGTGCGCAAGCACGAGAAACTCGGGTCGCTGCCGATCATGCTGATGAGCGGTGCCCAGGGCCATCTGGGTGTCGCCCGGCCTGATCTGTTCGTGGAAGTGTTCGACAAGCCGTTCGATATACAGGCGGTTCTGGCCAGCATCGCGGCGCTGGTCAAGCCTGACGGTCACAAGAACTGATCCCGGAGCGGTCCGGGATCAGGCCAACCTACCGAACACGCGCCATTCCCGTTGTCCGAGGCCGACATGCAGCAAGCCGAGTCACCCGTACTGGTTTCTCAAGAGGACCGCTATCGCCTGCTGGTCGATGCGGTCTTCGATTATGCGATCTACATGATCGACACCGACGGCCTGGTGCGCAGCTGGAATTCCGGCGCACGACGCATCAAGCAATACGACGAGTCCGAGATCCTGGGGCGTTCGTTTTCCCTGTTCTACACCGATGAAGACCGCCAGGCTGGCATGCCCGCGCGGGCGCTGGGGATCGCTGCCAGTTCGGGGCGGTTCGAGGGCGAGGGCTGGCGCGTGCGCAAGGATGGCACCCGGCTGTGGGCGTCGGTGGTCATCGACCCTATCTACCAGGACGGCGCGCTGATCGGCTTCGCCAAGGTCACCCGTGACCTCACCGAACGCCGGGCGGCGCAGGAGGCACTGCGCCACAGCGAGCAGCAATTCAGCCTGCTGGTACAGGGCGTGACCGACTATGCGCTGTACATGCTCGACCCCACGGGCATCATCACCACCTGGAACGCCGGTGCGCAGCGGATCAAGGGCTATGAGCCGATCGAAGTGATTGGCCAGCACTTTTCGCTGTTTTTCGAGCCTGCCGACGCCGAGGCCGGCATGCCCCAGCGCTCGCTGGACATCGCCGAGCGCGAAGGGCGCTACGAAGGCCAGGGCTGGCGGGTGCGCAAGGACGGCACGCGGTTTCTGGTGCACGTGGTCATCGACCCGATTCGCAACGATGCCGGCCAGATCATCGGTTTTGCCAAGATCACCCGGGACATCACCGACAGCGTCCAGGCCCAGACCGCGCTCAAGGAAGCCCGCGAAGCCCTGTACCAGGCGCAGAAGATGGAATCCATCGGTCAGCTTACCGGCGGCATCGCCCACGACTTCAATAACCTGCTGACAGTGATCCTCGGCAGCCTGGGCATCGTCAAGAAACGCCTGGGCGAGGATCCCAAGAGCCATTCGCTGCTGGACAACGCCATGGCAGCGGCCCATCGCGGCTCATCGTTGACCCAGCGCATGCTGGCGTTCGCCCGCCGTCAGGAGCTGGACCCCAAACCCGTGGACGTGATCGCGCTGGTGCGTGGCATGTCGCAACTGCTGGGCAGCTCCCTGGGGCCGCGCATCAGTGTGGAAACCCGTTTCCCGCTGATGCTGCGCCCGGTGTTCGTCGATGCCGGGCAACTGGAAATGGCGATCATGAACCTCATGATCAACGCCCGCGACGCCATGCCCGACGGTGGACAGATCACCGTATCCGCAAACGAGGCGATCCTTGAGCCAACTGCGGCGTGTGCCGATCCGTTCGTCTGCATCTCGGTCACCGACACCGGTACCGGGATGGAACCGGCCGTGCTGCAACGGGCCATGGAGCCGTTCTTCACCACCAAAGGGCTGGGCAAGGGCACGGGGCTCGGGTTGTCGATGATCCACGGGCTGGCGGCGCAATCCGGTGGCAAACTGGTGCTGAGCAGCGAACCGGGCAAGGGTACCACGGCGCAACTGTGGCTGCCGATTTCCACCATCGTGCTGGGGCAGGGCGGGAGCGGGGCGCCCGCGCCGGACGAAACCGCCGAGGCGTCACGCAGCCTCAAGGTGTTGCTGGTGGACGATGACCCGTTGGTGCTGCTGAGCACCCGGGCCATGATCGAAGACCTCGGGCATCAGGCCATGGCCGCAGGCGACGGTGCAGAGGCGCTGGCGCTGATTCGGCAAGAGCATGATTTCGACCTGGTCATCACCGATCAAGTCATGCCCGGCATGAGCGGCTCGGAACTGGCCGCGCAGATCAGTGAGCTGTTTCCGGCGCTGGCCATCGTCATCTGCTCGGCATTCACCGACACACCGCCGGCATCGGCTGCCGGCTTCTCACGTCTTCCCAAGCCTTTCAGCCAGGCGGAACTGGCCAGGTCCATCGCCCAACTGCGCAGTTAACGGTTGAAGCGCTCGGCCAGGCTGTGCAGATACTGCGCCATCTGCTCGAGCTCGCGGCTGATGGTCGAGCCTTGCTGCGCCTGGCCTGCGCTCTGGTCGCACAACTGGGCGATGCGGTTGATCTGCTGGTTGATGCTTTCGGCCACATGGGTTTGTTGCTCGGACGCCGAAGCCATCTGCTGGCTCATCCCGGTGATGCGGGTGACGGCCTCGCTGATGCCACTCAGCGCCTGTTGCACCGCCTCGACGCTCGCCACGCTTTCCTGAGACATCGCCTGGCCACGGGTTGCCGTGGCCACCGCACGGCTTGCGCCTTCACGCAGTTCACCGATGATGCCCTGAATCTGTTCGGTAGAAGTCTGTGTACGCGAGGCCAGGGAACGCACCTCGTCGGCCACCACCGCAAAACCCCGGCCTTGCTCACCGGCGCGGGCCGCCTCGATGGCGGCGTTGAGTGCCAGCAGGTTGGTCTGTTGGGCAATGGAGTTGATGACATCCACCACGCTGCCGATGGACTGGGTTGCGCCCGCCAGTTCGCCCACCGCCTGACCGATCTCCGTCACGGAGTTGGCCATGTGCCGGATCGCCAGCAGGCTGTCATCGGCCAGCCCGCGACCTTGCTGGGCCAGGGTGTCGGCTTCCTGCGCCGCATGGGCGGTGTTCTGTACGTTGTGCGTGACTTCCTGAATGGTCGCGGCCATCTGGGTGATGGCGGTGGCCGACTGATCGGTTTCGCTGCGCTGCTGATCCAGCGCCTCGGCCTGAAGCAACGACAGGCTTGCCGATTGCCCGGCACGTTGCTTGACACCTTCTCCGGCGTCGGCAAGCCGGGTCAAGGCCGCCTGCAACCGCGCTTCTTCGCTGATCATCGCCAGATCCAGTTGCGCCTGGGGCCCGCGGTTGTCGCTGTAGGTCAGGGCGATCAAAGGATCGGTAAAGGCTTTGGGGTGATCGTTGAGGATGGTCTGCAGGGACTTGCTCTGGCGCATTTCCAGCACGGCGCTCAGGGCGATCAGCGTCAACAGCATCACCACCAGTTCGACGTGGTCCGAGAGCAGGTAATTCGAGAAGCCGAGCACCACCGCAGCGATGAGCAACGGCAACTGACGCAGCAGGTGAAAACGCACCGTACTCGCCCTGGAGACCGCAGCCTTGCCGTCACGCAACCGGGCGTACAGGGCCTGGGCGCGGCGCACCTGATCGCGGGTTGGCAAGGAGCGAACCGATTCGAAACCTGCGATCTTGCCGTCCTCGTAGATCGCGGTGACGTAGGCACTGACCCAATAGAAGTCGCCATTCTTGGCGCGATTTTTCACCACGCCCATCCACGGCTTGCCCTGTTTGATGGTCTCCCACATGTGGGCGAACACCGACGGCGGCATGTCCGGGTGACGAACCAGATTGTGCGGCTGGCCGATCAGCTCTTCGCGGGTAAAACCGCTCAGGGCGACAAAGGCGTCATTGCAGTAGGTGATGCGGCTGCTCAGATCCGTGGTCGAGATCAGGCGTTCATGTGCAGCGAAAGTCCTTTCCTGCTGTGTAACCGGCATATTCAAACGCATAAGACCGTGTCATCCCTGATAGCTGAACAGTGCGTGCAGATAGGTGTAGCACAACATTCATCAGCGAGCGCAAACAGGCGGCGGGGCGGGCTTGGCGTTGGGAAATGAAGCAAATAACGCGCAGAAAAAAAGCCCGCTGGGGAAGACGGGCTTTAAAGAGGATCAAAAGGAGTGGGTTCAGACTGGACCCTCGGACGTGAAGATTGTGTGAAAACCAATGTATAACTAATTCTCATTTGGAAAATGACGACGAACGGTCACTTTACGCGATTCAGGTGCCCCGCGAGCCTGGGTTTTGCCAGAAGGCAGGGTCCGCGCTTTTCAGCCGCTCGACGGCGTTGTGGATGTGAGTGAGGGCGGCAAAGCGCGCGGCGTTGGGGTCGCTGGCGGCGATTGCGTCGTAGATCGCCACGTGCTCGATGCGCACGGTTCTGGCCAGTTCGCTGCGTCGCTCTTCGTTGGAGCGGGTGATACGTATCGCCTCCTTGATGAACTGGGCGATGAAATCGTGCAGCGACGGGAACAGCGGGTTGCCCGTGGCGTGGGAGATCGACAGATGAAACGCCAGGTCCTCCTCGACGCCGTCACGGCCGGCCTGTTCTGCCTCGTCAATGGCTTTGAGGGCGCGCTCGATGGCTTCAAGCCCGGCAGGGGTGTGACGCTGGGCCGCCAATGACGCCGCTTCGCCTTCGATGCCGCGACGCAGTTCAGTCACCCGCAACACCGCCTCGATAGAGCCGCTCACGTCCAGGTCGATGGTGAAGGCCTTGATGTGCGCGCCTTCCGACACCACGGTGCCGCTGCCTTGGCGCACTTCGACCAGGCCTGCGGACTTGAGCCGGGAAATCGCCTCGCGCACCACCGTGCGACTCACGCCATAGCGTTCGCACAGCACCGGTTCCGTCGGTAGCCGCGAGCCGGGCAGGGCTTCGCCGCTGGCGATATGGGCTTTCAACGCTGCCGTCACCTGATCGGCCAAGGTGCCTTTGGATGCGTCCTTGAGGGCTGGCGTAAGCGGGGGCAGAGAAAAAGGGTCGACGTGAGCCATAGCGATCTCATGCTTCAAATCAGCGCACGTTACTGCATTTCGACCCCAGCGTCCCGCATCAACCGTTTGTTGAATTCGTATGACGTATTATGTTACTTATTTCGTCGCGCACCGTTCTACCCCCAAAAATCACCCCCACTACAAAAACAACGGGATGGGAAAGACATGAGTGAATCACTGACTCAGGACCTGACGGGCTCCTCGGCCGTCGTGTCGGAAGACGCGGCCTACCGCAAGGCCGCCTGGCGGATTCTGCCGCTGCTGTTGCTGTGCTACCTGGTGGCCTATCTGGACCGGGTGAACGTCGGGTTTGCCAAGCTGCAAATGTCCGATGACCTGCATTTCTCCGAAGCGGTGTACGGCCTGGGCGCCGGCATCTTCTTCATTGCCTACTTCCTCGTGGAAATCCCCAGCAACCTGATCCTGCACCGGGTCGGCGCGCGCCTGTGGATCGCCCGGATCATGATCAGTTGGGGCGTGATTTCCTCGTGCATGGCTTTCGTCACCACGCCGATGTCCTTCTACATCATGCGCTTCCTGCTGGGCCTGGCCGAGGCGGGGTTCTATCCGGGCGTTATCCTGTACCTGTCGTACTGGTTCCCCACGCACCGGCGCGGAAAGATGTTCGCGCTGTTCGCCACCGCCGTGCCGCTGTCCGGCTTGATCGGCGCGCCACTCTCGGGCTGGCTGATGACGGCCTTCCATGGCGCCCACGGGTTTGCCGGCTGGCAGTGGCTGTTCTTCATCGAAGGCCTGCCATCGGTGTTCGTCGGGATCATGGTGATCTTCTGCCTCAGCGACCGGATTTCCCATGCCGGCTGGCTGAGCCAGGAAGAAAAGAACCTGTTGCAATCGCGCATCGACGCCGAAAGCCATGGCCACGAGGCGCACAGCGTGCGTGAGGTGTTCCGCAAGCCACGCATCTGGCTGCTGACCGCGATTTACTTCTGCCTGATTGCCGGTTTCTACACCGTGGGCTTCTGGCTGCCGACCCTGGTGCGTCAGGCCGGGGTGACCGATGTCCTGCAAATCGGTCTGCTGACTGCCATTCCCTATGGCGCGGCGGTGATCACCATGCTGCTGGTCTCGCGCAACGCCGACCGGCTGCGCGAACGTCGCTGGCACCTGGCGCTGACGGCGGTGGTGGGCGGCATCGGCATGATCATTTCCGCGACCTGGAGCGACAACTTCACCCTGTCGATGATCGGGCTGACCCTGGGGGCGATGGGCGCGCTGAGTACGCTGCCGCTGTTCTGGCCATTGCCCACTGCGTTTCTGGGCGGTACTGCGGCCGCGGCGGGCATCGCGCTGATCAACTCCTGCGGCAACCTGGCCGGTTTCGCCTCGCCGTACCTGATGGGCTTTCTCAAGGACATGACGCAAAGCACCACCATCGGCATGTACGTCATGGCCAGCGCGCTGTTTCTGGGCGCGGCACTGGTCTTCCGCATTCCTGCAAAACTGGTAAACCGCTGAGCATTAGGAGCAACTGATGAATATTCTCGTGACCGGCGCGGCCGGCTTTCTGGGCCGTCGCCTGATCGAAGCGCTGCTTGAGCGCGGCACCTTGACCGACCGCCAAGGCGTGACACAGCGCATTCGCAGTATCGTGGCGTTCGATGTGGTGCCATTGGCCGGCATCGATGACGCGAGGGTGAAAGTGGTCTGCGGTGACATCGCCGACCCGCAGGTGCTCGAAGGCCTGGTCGACGCCGACACTGACAGTATTTTCCATCTGGCAGCGGTGGTGTCGAGCCAGGCCGAGCAGGACTTCGACCTGGGGATGCGCATCAACTTCAGCGCCACGCAGCAGTTGCTCGAGCGCATCCGCAAGGTCGGGACGTGCCCCAAGTGGGTGATGACCAGTTCGGTGGCGGTGTTTGGCGGGCAACTGCCGGCGCAGGTCGAGGACGATCACGTCTGGGCGCCGCAAAGCTCCTATGGCACGCAAAAGGCCATGAACGACTTGCTGCTGGCCGACTACAGCCGCCGGGGTTTCGTCGATGGACGCAGCCTGCGCATGCCGACCATCGTGGTGCGCCCCGGCAAGCCGAACATGGCGGCGTCGAGTTTTGCCAGCGGCATCATTCGTGAACCGCTCAACGGACAGGAGAGCGTCTGCCCGGTGGCGCTGGACATGCCGTTGTGGCTGATGTCGCCCGCCCAGGCCATTGCCAACCTGATTCACGGCCATGAGCTCAAGGCTGAGCTGTTGACCCAGGGTCGGGTCATCAATATGCCTGGCCTGTCGATCACGGTTCAGCAGATGATCGACGCCCTGCGCCGCACCGCAGGGGACGAGGTCGTCAGCCGTATTCGTCATGAGCGCAACCCGGCCATCGAGCGCATCGTCGGCTCCTGGCCCGGATCATTCACGGCCAGATACGCCAAGGACCTGGGCTTTACCGCCGACCACGACTTCGCCGACGTGATCGGGCAATTCATCGCCGAGTATCCGCCGCAGGTGGAGTAGGGCCTGTGCGCAAGCGACCTGTGGATGTCGCTTGCGCGTATAGGTTCACGGCGCCCAAACGTGCTCTAATCACCCCCAATCAAGTGGGGGAGGTGCCCGGTCAAGGCGCGTCCCTCGATACCCTCGGGCTTTAACAAAGGGCTGTCATGGATACGGGGTCACGACTCAAGTTAGTGCGGGAAAGCTACAAGATGTCCCAGCGAGAGCTGGCCAGACGCAGCGGCGTCGCCAATGGCACGATCTCGTTGATTGAGTTGAATCGCGTCAGCCCGTCGGTCAGTTCCCTGAAGAAACTGCTCGAAGGCTTCCCCATGACCCTGGCGGACTTTTTCTCGTTCGACCAGCCGCCACAGGAACAGCGCTACATCTTCCGCGCCGGTGAGCAGCCGGACCTGGGCCGCGATGGCCTGCGTCTGTTGCTGATCGGCGCGTCGGTTCCCAGCCGGCAGATGCGCATGCTGCGCGAGCAGTACGCCCCCGGCGCCAGCTCCGGTGCAGAGCCCATCGTGCATGCCCAGGGCGAGGAGTGCGGGTTAGTGACGCGCGGCACCATCGAACTTACCGTCGATGGCCAGATCAGCATCCTGACCGCAGGTGACGGCTACTATTTCCCGACCACGTTGCCGCACCGGTTTCGCAACATCGGCCAGGACGAAGCGGAAATCATCAGCGCCAACACCCCGGCCAACTTCTGACGGGGCTGTCGGGTGAGGCGTGCCCATAGTCCGTTCGGGAAAATCATCGAACCCTGGGTGAACTGCGAATTCGAACCTTAAAGGTTGCGACTGATTCGTGACCAGGCGAGGTGAACATGAACGCTTCATCAGGCATACCCGGCGGTACAGAAAACGCAGTGGACTCCATCCAGCCACTGGAACCCGGCAGACCGGACGTCATTCCAATGCCGCCCGACACCGTGGGCGGCGACGACGACATCCCCCTCGATCCCGACGATGAGGCGCCGCTGGAGAAGGACGTCGAAAAGGTCGAGCGCAACAATTCGCCGATGCCGGAGCATCCGGGCGAAATCTGAGCCTGTTGCTCCATCGCCCAAACGCCACCACCCGTAGGAGCGCGCTTGCCCGCGATTGAGTGTGACAGACGACGATGATGTGACTGACCCACCGCCGTCGCGGGCAAGCGCGCTCCTACAGCGGATTGGAGTTTGAGCAAGATTCGTCGAACGCCACAATGTCCGTTTGATCGTGGTCTGAACGAAATTCGTCGAACACCCCAATGCCCGTATGATCGTGGTCTGAACAAAATTCGTCGAATGCCACAACGCCCATATGATCGTGGTCTGAACAAAATTCGTCGAACGCCACAATCCACGTAGGAGCGCGCTTGCCCGCGATGGCGGTATGTTAGACGACGATGATGTGCCTGACCCACCGCCGTCGCGGGCAAGCGCGCTCCCACAGGGGCATGATCAGAGGGCGGTTATCCTGCCGGTGGCGATGACGGGCCCGGTCGGCAATCCTGTCGGTGAGCCGGCTGGGGGCTCGAGCGATACCGCCAGCACCGCGCCGCTTGCCAACAACTCCGCCAGATCCGCAGGCACCGACAGCGCAACGGCATTGTCGGTCGGCAGCAGCCCCAGCGAGTGCGGTTTGCCGTCGCCGCCGATGACCCAGGCTTGCGCGCTCCTGTCCTGCCACTCTGCCTTGCGTGTAGGCACCAGCAACACTTGCCGTCCTTGAGATTGCACCGTGGCGGTGAACAGCACGGCGCCGTCGTCCTGCGCCAGGCGTGCGATCATGGATGGCGGCGCAAGCGGGGCAGGCCGCACGAGAATGAACACCGCCAACAGCAGCGAAGCGGCCAGCGCGATGGCCGTCGTCCAGCGCCAGATCCCGGCATTGTTGCCCGGCGTTGTCCGCTGGTTCGGCGAAACTTCTGCGGGAAACAACTCTTGCTGAATCGCCAGCCAGACCCCGTCCGGAGGTTCGACAGCGGGCAAGCGAGCGAGCCAACCGGCAAAATGAGACTGCCAGGCCGCCAATAACGCCCGATCCGGCGCACTCTGCACCAGCATCGCCTCGACCTGCGCACGCTCCTGGGCAGACAGCACGCCCAATGCATATTCGGCGATCAGCAGATCATGCTCATCGCCGGGTGTAGTGTCATGTTCGCTCATAGTCCAAGGCACGCCCGCAGTTGTAAGAGGCCCCGCCGAATCCAGCTTTTCATCGTCCCCAGCGCTACGCTGTGACGCGCTGCCAGTTCGGCATAGGAATAGCCCTCGAAGAAGGCCACGCGGATGTAGGTTTGCTGCTGCTCACCCAGCGTATCCATGCAGCGGTCGATCTGGCTGTTCTGGCGCTGGGCGTCGACGGTTTCAACCACCGACACCTGGCTCGGCCATTCAGTGACGTCATCCAGATCTTCATGGCGATGTTGCGCCCGTCGTCGATCGATCGCCTTGTGCCGGGCGATGGTCGCCATCCAGGTGATCGCGCCCGCAAGCCTGGGATCGAAGCTGCCAGCCTTGAGCCAGACCGTGGTGAAGACTTCCTGAAGAACTTCCTCGGCGTCGGCGCGGTTGTTGACGTACCTCAAGCAAATGCCGAACAGCTTTGCCGAGGTCGCGCGGTACAGCGCTTCGAACGCCAGTCGGTTACCGGCGGCACAGGCTTGCAGCAAAACGCCAAGCGCGGTGGAACCGGCGTCTTCCTGGGTGATGCCTGGTGTCAGTGGGTTGAGGGCCAAGGGGCATTTTCCTGCAAGGTTTGGAGGCAATGTAGTTGGTATTCACCCGCTCCGTGGGCATAAACGCTGTGGAGCTTCCCGCCATGAGCGGCAGCCATCCGGTATTGCATCTGACGCAATACCCCTTTTCACAGGCTGGACAGCCCATTAATGACCGATCCTCATACACTAGGCACCGAATTCAGGAATCAGTTCGACCGGTTTGAGGATGACATGAATGAACAACAATAAAGCTGCGGTGGTGACGTACCGTGGGGGCTCTGTCGAGAACCTGCATCACGCCAATGTGGCGGTGGTGGATGCCTCCGGGAAGCTGCTCTATGGCTTCGGCAATCCTCAACGCATGACCCTGGCGCGCTCAGCCGCCAAGCCTGCCCAGGCGCTGGCAGTGCTGGAAGCGGGTGCGTTCGAGCGCTTTGATTTCGATGAGGCAGACCTTGCCTTGATGTGCGCCTCCCACAGCAGCGAGCCGCGGCACATCGAGCGAACCCTGGCGATGCTGGGCAAGATCGACCTCACCGAATCGAGCATGCGCTGCGGCGGTCACCCGCCGATTTCCGATGCGGTCTATAAGGACTGGATCAAGCGCGATTTCACACCCACGGCCGCCTGCAGCAACTGCTCCGGCAAGCACGTGGGCATGCTCGGCGCAGCGCTGGCCCTGGGGCAGACGGCCGAGAACTACGAATCCCCCGATCACCCGCTGCAGCGCCACGTCAAGGCTGTTGTCGCGGACCTGTGCGACTTGCCGGTGGACGGCGTGGAGTGGGCCACCGACGGATGCAACCTGCCGACCCCGGCATTCCCCCTCGACCGCCTGGCACGGATGTACGCAAGGCTTGCTTCGGCGGCGGACCTAACCGCGTCGGGCGAGATCGCCAGCGAACGCACCGAGGCACTGGCGAAGATCTACCGGGCGATGACCCGTCACCCTGAAATGGTCGCCGGCGAAGGGCGGTTCTGCACCGAACTGATGAAGGCATTTGATGGCGACGTGGTCGGCAAGCTCGGTGCCGACGGTTCATACGGCATTGGCATTCGTGCGTCGGAACAGACACTGCGGCTGGGTTCGGATGGCGCGCTGGGGTTCTCGGTCAAAGTCGAGGACGGCAATATCGAGGCGCTGTACATGCTCGTCTGTGAAATCCTCGAGCGCCTGCAGATTGGCACCTCGCAACAGCGCGGCCTGCTGTCGGCTTTCCACCGCCCGAAGATGATCAACACCATGAAACGCGAGATTGGTCACGCCGAGTTCAGCTTCGAGCTTCAGAAGCCCTGAGTGATGGAGCGCTACCTTTAGAAGTCATCGCCGCGCATCTTGCGCAATTCCTCATCGGAAAAACTGCCGATGTGCTGCAACTGCTCGGCGATGAAATCGCGCAATACACGAAGCTTGGTGGACCCGCGCCGGTTCGCCAGATACGCCAGGTAGATGTGCCGCCCGGTCAGGGTGTTCTCCAGACGGTACTGGGGCAACACCACTTCCAGGCGGCCTGTGGCCAGATAGTCGCGCACCAGCCAGATTTCGAAATCGGCAATGCCCAGCCCCGCGCAGCTGGCCTCCAGCAACAGCTCGGAGTGGTCGGACACCAGGTTGCCGGTCGGCAGCAGGCTGTGCCGGTCCTTCCCTGACACCAGGTGCCAGCGCGGGTCGCCCTCGGGGTGAACGTAGCGCAGGCAGTTGTGCGCCTTTAGATCGTCCGGATGCAGGGGCCGTCCCCGGCGTTCAAGGTAGGCGGGGGCCGCGCACAGCACGCTGTCATTGCGTGAGAGCTTCTGGACGATGAGGTTGTCCAGGTAGTTCTCGCCTTCATGGATATCCAGGTCGAAGCCGCCGGCAACCAGATCGTTGTGATTGTCGGTCAGGCGCACATCCAGCTGGATGGTGGGGTAGTGCGCCAGGAACGGCGCGACCAGAGGCGCCAGATAGCGGCGGCCGAACGCGACCGGCGCGGTGAGCTTGAGCGGGCCGCTAGGCTGGGCGTCCAGTTCGGCCACTACCCGCATGGTGTCATCGAAATCGGCAATCAGCGTGGTGGCGCGCTCAAGGTACAGGCTGCCGGCTTCGGTCAGGCTGATTTTGTGCGTCGAGCGATGCAGCAGCACCACACCCAGCGACTCCTCGATCTGCGACACCTTGCGCGCCACCGTAGAGGTGGACAGGTGTGCCTCCCGCGCGACGGCCGAGAAACTGCCGGCTTCGACGACTTTGACGAACGTCCTCATCGCCCCGAGGTCATCCGGGCCTGCATCTTTTGCTTTCGATTTCATGGCTGGCTTCTTTTTGCGCTGGTTGCAAAACAGGTTTTGATTTTGCGAAAAACCCTGATTCTACGCAACGATATAGAATCGGCGCAACGCAGGTGAAGTCGTTAGAAGCGCAACATCATCAAGGAAGAACAGGTGATTCGACGGGCAGGCTACCGACCTTGCAACCCGCCAATTGCATCACCGAACCATGCTCAACATGCCTCCCTGACTATTACAAAAATCGCTTCCCGAGAAGCACGCACCTGGAGACGCTCATGAAGCATGTCCGCAATGAAGACCTGTTCGCTTCCCACGAAAGCGGATACGAAAAGAAGCTCAAATCCCGACACGTACACATGATTGCCATGGGCGGCGCCATCGGCACCGGCCTGTTCCTGGGGGCCGGGGCACGCCTGCAGATGGCCGGGCCGGCCCTGGCGGTGGTGTATCTGGTCTGCGGCGTGTTTGCCTTTTTCATCATGCGGGCACTGGGTGAGCTGGTGATGCACCGTCCCACCACGGGCAGCTTCGTGTCCTATGCCCGGGAGTTTCTCGGCGAGCGTTCCTCCTACGTTGCCGGCTGGATGTATTACCTGGTGTGGGCAACCACCGGCATCGTCGATATCACGGCGATTGCCATCTACATGAAGTACTGGGGCGCTTTTGCCGACGCGCCGCAGTGGCTGTTTGCGCTGGGCTCACTGGGGATTGTCACGGTCCTTAACATGATCGGCGTCAAGTACTTCGGCGAGATGGAGTTCTGGTTCTCGTTGATCAAAGTGCTCACCATCAGCCTGGTTCTGATCGTAGGGACGGTCTTTCTCGCCAGCGGCCACCCGATTGACGGGCACGCCACGGGGCTGCATCTGATTACCGACAACGGCGGGCTGTTTCCCCATGGATTGGTGCCTGCGGTGCTGATCATTCAGGGGGTGATCTTCGCCTATGCCAGCATCGAACTGGTGGGCGTGGCTGCCGGAGAAACGGCGGATCCGCGCAAGGTCTTGCCCAAGGCGATCAATTCCATCATGTGGCGAATCGGCCTGTTCTATGTGGGCTCCGTGGTGCTGCTGACCTTGCTGCTGCCGTGGACGGCGTACAGCGCAGGCGAGAGTCCGTTCGTGACCTTTTTCGGCAAGCTGGGCGTGCCCTACATGGGCAGCGTGATGAACATCGTGGTGCTGACCGCAGCCATGTCGAGCCTCAACTCGGGGCTGTATTCGACCGGTCGCATCCTGCGATCCCTCGCGATGGGTGGCTCTGCACCCAAGTACGTTTCGCGAATGAACAGCCGTGGTGTGCCTTACGGCGGGATCCTGGTGACCGTCGCGGTGATCGCGATTGGCGTGCCGCTCAATTACATCGTTCCGGCCCAGGCGTTCGAGATCGTGTTGAACGTGGCCTCGCTGGGGATCGTGACCACCTGGGGTTTCATCGTGATGTGTCAGATCCGCTTTCGCCAGGCGGTCAAGCGCGGTGAACTGCCGGATGTGACCTTCAAGATGCCGTGGGCGCCATATACCTCCTGGGCCACCATGGGGTTCCTGGCGGCAGTGTTGGTGCTGATGGCGTTCGATTATCCGAGCGGGACCTGGACCATTGCGATGATCCCGGTGCTGGCAGTGGGGTTGACCATAGGTTGGTACCTGACGCGGCGGCGTTCGGCAGCGGTGGATACTGCGCCGGCCGCGAGCCCGGTTGGCGACGCATGAGTCGGTAATCACCGCAAAGCCATCGCGAGCGGTTGCGGCCATCGCCCTGTAGGAGCGCGCTTGCCCGCGACTGCGGTGTACCTGTCGCATCGCTGGCGCCTGACACGGCCCTGTCGCGGGCAAGCGCGCTCCTACAGTTTCGCGGCGTGCTCAGGGTTGATGTGTCAGGTCCATTGCAGCCGAAGGCGAGCGCTCCTACATTAGGGGCGACTAACCCAAGGAGCTTCTGTGAGCATGGATTCACCACCTTCATCTATCCCCGCCCTGACACATCCGGGCGTCATCTGGGCGCACAGCCTGGCGCCCGAAGTACGGGTGCCATTGACCCTCGTTACCGAACGTTTGCGCCTGGTGCCGGCTGAGGTCTGCTACGCCGAGGCCCTGGCCTGCGCCCTGAACGCCAGTTACACCCTGCACCGGGAATTCCTCGCCTGGAGCCAGCCCCACTGGACGCTGGAACAAGCCGCTGAAAGTCTGGAACTGGCCGCCAGGGATTTTTTCCGCTGCGGTGCCGAAAAGCGCTACCTCGTCCTGCCGCGCAACGGCGCCCCGGAGATTGTCGGCTGCATCGGATTGATGCCTGGGCCGACTGCGAATGAAGATTTCGAAATCGGCTACTGGGCCAACCAGCGCCATGCCGGCCAAGGCCTGATGAAGGAGGCCCTGGCGGCGTTGTTGGTGTTGCTTGAGGGCCAGTCTCTGTATCTGACCACCGCCAGCGCCAACACCGCAAGCCAGCGTCTGGCAAAGGCCGTCGGCTTCACGCAGGTGGAGACTCTTCAAGCGGTCGAGCCAGACGGCAGCGACAGCTTCGTCTTTCGGCGCCACTAACGCCCGGATGTACACAAACGGCGCAACCACCCACCCGGGGGGGGCGCCTTGAAAATATCAAAAAGATACAGTATAACGTATCTATCGATATCCAATCCTGGAGACCATCATGAAACCGAATATCCACCCCGCATACCGCACCGTGCTGTTCCACGACACCGCCGCTGATGTGTACTTCCTCATTGGCTCGACCGCCGACACCGATCGTATCCACCAGCACACCGACGGCAACACCTATCCATACGTCGCCCTTGATGTGTCCAGCGCCTCGCATCCTATCTACACCGGTCAGCAGCGCCAGGCCACCACCGAAGGTCGTATCGCAGGCTTCAACAAGCGCTTCGCCGCCTTTGGTTCTGGCGGCAAGAAGGCCTGACACCAGGTTGAGAGCGATAGCGCCGGCTATCGCTCTTTCATCGCCAGACGCTTGACCGAGTAGGCGCGTTTCTCGTCTTCGGAGTTGTAATAGACGTTCTGCGTGGTGCTCAGGCTGTTGTGACGCAGGTCGATCTGCAAATCCTTCATGTCGCGATGGGGCGCATCGAAGGTAGCCGAGGTGTGGCGCAACCAGTGCAGCGAGGCCGCACGCAGCCGGCCGACGTCCTCGTCCGCCCAGTTCTCGGCCTGCATGCGCGCAAGCGCACGGTCGAACACCTCTTGCAATAAAACGCGGATGTGCCGGTCCGACAGCCCCGCACGGCCACGCTGGGTCGCGATCAGCGGCGTGCTTTCACGAAAGCCGGGCAGGGGCGAGAGGCCCTGGTGCAGCCGCCAGCGTTTCAGATAGTTCTCGACGTAGTCGTCGCGCACGCTGATCTTGCCCGCCTTGTTGCCTTTGCCGACCACGTGATACCACCAGTTGCCCGCGTTGTCTTTGCGCAGGTCGCCCATGGTCGGCTTCCAGTTGTCACGCCCGACCAGGTCGGAAACCCGCAGGTACATGGCGAAAATCGTTGCCACGATGAACAGCGTGCGCTCGTACCGGGCATCGGCCGCAGCCAGTTGCTCGGCGGTTTCCAGCACGAAATCCCATTGCAGCGAGGTCAGGATGCGGGTGTCCTGGTCGTCGGTATTGCGCTGCTTGTATTTGCTCTTCTGCTTGACCGCCCGAAACGGGTTCTGCTCGCAGAAGCCCTCATCGATGGCGTGCTGAAAGAAACTCCCGCACACCGCGAAAATCTGCGCGATAGAACCCTGGGCGAGCTTGTAGGCGTCCAGTTGCGCAGGGCGATTCTGTTCCTTGGCGCGTTTGCGTTCCTCCTTGGACACCGTCTGGCTGAACGGGCGCCATTCGGGGTTGAGCACGTAGGTATCGCTGCTCGATTTCTTGCGCGCCCCGATACGATTGAAACGCGACTTGACCACCGGGCCGACCCAGGCGGGGTCCGGTGCCAGGCAAAACTCCATGAAACTCTCGGCGTGGGTACGGCGCATTTCCAGCAAGGGAACCCGCGCCTTGAGCAGCGCCCACAACAGCAAGCGCTCGACGTGGGTGCGGTAGGAATTGAACGTTGCCTCGTTCCCCGCATAGGATTTGAGAAAACTGCGCACCGCCCGGTAGCCCTCGACCGCCTGCGCCTGTTCGGGAAACTGCCCAAGGTAATCGGTGATGGCCGAGAGTTCTTCTTTCAGGGAGCTGAAGTTCAACTCGCCGAATCGGGCATAGGTTTCAAACAGCGGGTGGGGAGTGGCAGGCGCAGACATTGAGATTCCCTTGGCTGGGGCGACATATGGGAAATGAACAACAGAAATAAATCATTGAATTTATTGTATCTTTTCAAGGTTGCGAGCGCATCGCGAGAAGCGCAGGCAGCTGCGGGCCGTTTTACCCTATCAATGTGAGTACCTAAAGGATTAGCGATGACGACGCGTATAGAAATGATGGTCGATCCGGCAGATGACGCACGTGCAGCCATCCTCATGCCATTGCGGGCGCATAACCTGTCTCGGGCCGGTGATCCAAAGCCCGAGACAATCGCTCTGGTGGTCCGTGATGAGGAGACCGACGAAATTATCGGAGGCCTGTATGGAGAGATATTCTATCGCTGGTTTTTCATCGAACTGCTTGCGATACCTGAGCAAACCCAAGGTCAAGGCACTGGCTCACGGCTGATCACGATGGCTGAAGAGGTCGCCCGGGAAAGAGGCTGCGTCGGCCTCTGGCTCGACACCTTTGATTTCCAGGCACCGTCCTTCTACGAGCGATTGGGCTTCAGCAAGTTTGGAACGCTGGATGATTTTCCGCCGGGGCATCAGCGGTTTTTCATGCAGAAACGACTGGATTGAAAGGATAGGTTGATCCCACCGTATACGTGCGCCCGGACAGCCGATCAACCGGGAATTACAGACAGCTTGCGTTCGGTGTTCGGATCAGGATTACTGGCGTTCGCGCCCCCCCCATCGAGATCACCCGCCATGTTCGACCTGAGCGCCTTGCTGACCTACGTAGCCGTCGTGTTGGGACTGTTCCTGATACCCGGGCCGGCGGTGCTGCTGGTGATGACGCGCACCGTGCAGGGTGGGCGCAAGGTGGGTATCGCCACCGGGCTGGGCGTTGCCGCGGGCGATCTGATCCACACCCTCTGCGCGGCGCTGGGGCTGTCGGCGATCCTGATGACCTCCGCCACCGCCTTCAACGTGGTGAAGCTGGTCGGCGCTTGCTACCTGATCTACCTGGGCGTGCGGGCGTTCATGTCCAGATCAGGCGGAGATTCCAAAGTACAACTGAGCGCGGTGACGCCGGCCCAGGCGTTTTTCCAGGCGATCGGCGCCGAAGTGCTCAACCCCAAGACGGCGATTTTTTTCCTGGCGTTCCTGCCGCAATTCATCCATCCGGCTTCCGGCTCGTCGTTCCTGCAGTTTGCGGTGCTTGGGCTGATCTTTTCAGGCCTCAGCGCGGGCTACACCAGCCTTTTGGCCCTCGCCATTCGCCCCTTGAGCCAGGCGATCAAGGGGCTTGCCGGGCTGCGTCGATGGGAGGGAAAAATCATCGGCACGATGTTCATGGCACTGGGACTGAAGATCGCGTTTCAGCAGCGCTAGGGCAGGATCTGGTTGTTGTCGTCCCGTGGCGAGCGGCCAAAAAACGCTTTGTAGGCGCGGCTGAATGCCGCTTCGGATTCGTAGCCAATAGCAAATCCCACCTCGCCGATGCGGCTGTCGTGCCGGGCCAGCATGGTTTTCGCCAGGGCCAGTCGCCACTCATTCTGATAGCGCAGGGGTGAGCGCCCCACCAGCGCGGTGAAGCGTTCGCAGAAGCTTGAGCGTGACATGCCGGCGACGCTGGCCAGTGCGTCGATGCGCCATTGTTGACCGGGTTTTTCGTGGATGGCTTTGAGGGTTCTGGCGATGCGCGCATCCGACAAGCCGCCCAGCCAGCCCGAGGCCATGCCGTGCTGCACCCAGGTTCGCAGGATGCGAATGACGGTAAGGTCGATCAGACGGGAAATCATCAACGCGCCGCCAGGTTGCGTGTCGTTGGCCTCGATCAGCATGAAATGCAGGATGCCGTCCGACCAGGCGGCGGCTTCGGCGCGCCTGACGTGGATCAGCCACGGCATAGCGAACAGCATGGCCTGGAAGCTGCTGGCGTCGAACCAGAAGCGGCAGATCACCAGCGCGGCGGGCCCCATTGTGGTGATAATGTTCAGGGATGACGGATCATGGGGCAGCAGCAGAATGTCGCCTTGCTCGATCAACTGCCCATGCCCGTCAGGGCCTTCGATGCGCAACTGGCCCTGTTGCAAGACGCAGATGTGCGAGCTTTTTTCGTCAAGCTGCAGCCACTGACCCAAAGCCTGTGTGGTGGAGTAGACGCGATCCCCGGTCAGACGAATCTGTGCCAGTACCTGCGAGAGCAGATCGCCGGTGGCCAAGCCTTCCAACTGCATTTCCGGAAGAATGGTCAAGTTTTCGAGTAAATCCGTCATGTCAGTCCGGCCGCGTCTTCAATAGTCTGAACCCTGAAATCATAACCCTTTCACACGGCTGATCGGCAACTGCACAGCGCTCCGTGCGCTATGCCTATCATCCAGACAAAAAAGGAATAATCGAATGTTCGGGATCTCTGCCCTTGGCTGGGTACACACACTGGGCAGCCTGCCTGCCATCCCTCTGGCCGCCTGGATGCTAGTCCGCCATGGGCGCATCGTGCCGCGCTCGGGCGCAGGCGTTGCCTACTTCGTATCGATGCTGATCGGCGCCTGTACGGTGTTTCTGGTGGCGCATCAACCCATCAGCCCGGTGATCGGCGCGGTCACGCTGGTGCTGCTGCTCGCGGGTTACGGAGTGGGCTTCATTGCCTGGCTGGGCCGTGCGGGGATATACCTTGAAACCAT
Organism: Pseudomonas sp. NPDC090201; assembly: GCF_044746825.1. Lineage (NCBI taxonomy): Bacteria > Pseudomonadati > Pseudomonadota > Gammaproteobacteria > Pseudomonadales > Pseudomonadaceae > Pseudomonas > Pseudomonas sp. NPDC090201. The sequence continues at coordinate 303,224 of NZ_JBIVCX010000003.1, read as the reverse complement.
CCTGCTGAGCCTGACGGTGTTCTTCCTGATGGTGCCGACCGTCTCGGAGACCCTGCGCCGCGTCCCCGATGGTCATCCCATCGTCACCGACCCGAATTCGCCGTTGCTCAAAGGCGCACTGGGGTTGATCGCCCTTGCGCTGATTGTCGGCGTGGTGGCCCAGGTGGTGTTTCTGCGAAAAGCCGGCGGGCGCCTTGTTCGACAGGCACAGGGGTGATGACGATGACTATCTTGCCGACCGCACTGAACACAGCGCCGGTCACTCCCGTGAACCCGGTAAAGCCTGCGATCGACAGCCAGGGGTTCCTGCGCTTGCTGATCACGCAACTGCAGCATCAGGACCCGCTGAGCCCGACCGACCCTGGCAGTACGGTACTGCAACTGGCGTCGCTTTCTCAGGTCTCGGCGCTGCAGGAAATCAGCGCCTTGCTCAAGCAACTGCTGGCGGCCAAGGACACGCGTGCTCAATCGCTATCGCAGGAGGCTGACCTTGAAGAGGCCGTCCCTCATGAAGGTCAAGTGCCGCTGCGCAGTTTGTTGGGGAATGACGCAGTCAGTGTCACGGCGCGATTGAATACCGACCGTCCCGGTGATGCTCCAGCAGAAAGTCCACGAACACCCTGACCCTGGCGCTCATCGTCGAGCCGCCGACGAACACGGCGTGAATCGGCTCACGGTCGCCTGGATTGAAGTCTTCCAGCAGCGGCACCAGCTCCCCGCGTTCGATCTCGTCGACCACGGTGAACGCACCGATGCGTGCGATGCCGGCGCCGAGCCTGGCCATTTGCGCCAGGGCTTCGCCGCTGCTGCAGGCGATGGTGCCGGAGATTTTCAGGGAGAAGTCGCGACCGTCGCGACAGAACGGCCAGTCCGGCGCGGCCCTGCGGAAATTGAAGCGCAGGCAGTTGTGCTCGCTCAGGTCTTCGGGCTGTTTGGGCGTGCCGTGGCGTTCCAGGTACTGGGGCGAGGCGACGATCACCTGGCCGGTTTCGCCGATGCAGCGGGCGCTCAAGGGGCTGTCCGGCAGATGGCCGAAGCGCACGGCGACGTCGGCCTGGCCGGCGAGGATGTCGACGACTTCATCGCCCAGGGTCAAATCCACCAGGATTTCCGGGTAGAGCGCAGTGAAGGCAGCCACCAGCGGCACGATGGCCAGCCGGCCGTGGGCCAGGGATGCGCTGACCCGCAGCCGGCCACGGGGCACCCCCTGGCTTGCGATGGCCTGCTCGACTTCGTCCATGTCCGCGAGGATGCGCCGCGCCCCACGCAGATACGCTTCACCTTCGGCGGTTAGGGTGATGGCGCGGGTGGTGCGCAACAGCAGGCGCGTGCCAATGCGCTGCTCGGTGCGCGCGATGATCCGGCTCACTGCCGAGGGTGTCAGCCCCAGTGCCCGCGCCGCGGCGGACAGGCTTCCGGCCTGCGCCACCCTGGCGAACACTTCCATTTCTCCTGACCTGCCGTTGAAGTCCATTTGTGCCTCGTACGCAAAAGTGCTTGTACCGAAAGGGCTCTACCGCCTCGAAAGCCATGATCGTAGCATTTGCGGCATAGATAAGGAGCCATTTCATGCGAATCAACCCACCCCTTGTAGCCCTCTCGATCGGTGCCTTCGGCATCGGCGTGACGGAGTTCGCCCCCATGGGCATGTTGCCCAGTATCGCGTCCGACCTCGGCGTCTCGATCCCCACCGCCGGACTGCTGGTCAGCGCCTATGCACTGGGCGTGCTGATCGGCGCGCCCCTGATGACCCTGACCACCGGCAAGATTCCACGGCGTTACCTGTTGATCGGCCTGATGGCGATCTTCACCCTGGGCAACCTGATGTCGGCCATGGCCACCAGCTATGAAAGCCTGCTGGTCGCGCGGATCGTGACGTCGCTCAACCACGGCGCGTTTTTCGGCATCGGTTCCATCGTTGCCGCCAGCGTAGTGCCGCCCGAGAAACGGGCAGGGGCCGTGGCGGCCATGTTCATGGGGCTTACCCTGGCGACCATCGGCGGTGTGCCGCTGGCCAGTTGGTTCGGTGAGTTGCTGGGCTGGCGCACGGCGTTCTGGGGCATTGCCGGCCTTGGTTTCGTCGCCATGGCGGCGCTGTGGTACGCCTTGCCCAACCTGCCGCTGCCGAAAAGCGATGGCGTGCTGGCCGAGATCCGCGTGCTGGGCCGCGGTCCTGTACTGGCAGCTCTGGCGCTGACGGTGGTCGGCTCTGGCGCCATGTTCACAGTGTTTACCTACATCGCGCCGATCCTGAGCAGCGAAACCCATGCTTCCACCGCCTTCATCACGGCCATGCTGGTGCTGTTCGGGGTGGGCCTGACGCTGGGCAACATGTGGGGCGGCAAGGCAGCAGACCGTTCGGTTGACCGGACCCTGATCGTTTCGCTGGTGGTGTTGATTCTGGTCCTGCTGGCGTTCTCGGTGCTGATGCGCTGGCCTGTGCCTGCCGCCGTGGCGATCCTGATCTGGGGCGTCGCCAGTTTCGCCCTGGTGCCGCCGCTGCAGATGCGCGTGATGGAAGCGGCCAAGGATGCGCCGAACCTGGCGTCCGCGGTGAACATCGGCGCGTTCAACTTCGGTAATGCCATCGGCGCGGCACTCGGTGGCGCGGTGATCAATGCCGGGCTGGGTTATCCGGCGATCTCGCTGGCGGGTGCGCTGATGGCGGCCCTGGGGTTGTTGATGGTCCTGGGGTTCGCCTGGCGCGCACGGGGCGTGCGGTATTCTCCAGCCTAAACCTGTAGGAGTGAGCTTGCTCGCGATTGAGGTGTGTCAGGGTTAGAGATGTTGACTGACACGCTGCCATCGCGAGCAAGCTCACTCCTACAGGTGCGCGTTGTCACAGCGCACGGTGTTGCAGCGTTGTCGCATTACAAGGAAGGCCCCGGATCCTCGCCAACCATCTCCCCCGCAAGATCCGCAAACGCACGCAGCCGGTCCATCTGGCGCATGTCGTGGTGATACCCCATCCAGATGTCGCGCCCTGGCGGCGTCAGGCCGATGTCCAGCCTTCTGAGGGCTGGCAACTGATCCCCCAACACCCTTGGCAGCACGCACACCCCGAGCCCCAGCGCGCTCATGCGTGCCTGCACCGTGCGGCTGCTGCTGGTGAACGTGATCCGGGCCTGGGGAAACCGCTCCTGCAGCCAGAGCACGTCGGGGTAGTGGGCCTGGGCGGTGTTCATGGTGATCAACCCGATGCCTTCACCCTCGGCACCCGGTTCGAACGCTTGCCCGGCGCCTGTGTACAGCCCGTAGCTCAGGGTGGTCAATCGCCGCTGCACGATGTCGGGCTCGGTGAATGGCACGATCCTGAAGGCGATGTCTGCCTCCCGGCGTGTCAGGTCGAACAGCCGGTGCCCGGCGATCACTTCGGGCACGATCAGCGGATGACGCACCAGCAGCTCTCTCAACACCGGTCCCAGCACGTAGCAGGCGAACCAGTCCGCCGATGAAATCCGCAACAGGCCTTCCGGCTGGTCGCTTTCACCGGCGATACGCCGCTCGATGGTCAGGGCGCTGCGCTCCATGTCCTCGGCCAGCTCGAAGATCCGCTCGCCGCTGTCGGTCAACACCAGCCCCGTGGCTGTGCGGCGGAAGAACACTTCACCGCTGGCCTGCTCAAGCACATGCAGGCGCCGCCCCACGGTGGGGTGGCTGACGCCCAGCAGTTTCGCGGCAGCGCCCAGGGAGCCGCCGCGAGCGATGGCCAGAAAGACGCGCAGGTCATTCCAATCCATGGCGTACCTCGTACAAAAGTGAACGGCGAAGATGCAGCAATGGCAGTCCCGTAGCAACCCCGACGCTTTCACAATGGTCCTCGCCAGCAGACAAACTCAGTCCAGCTGCACCAACACCCACACAAGGACCTGACCATGACCCTTGAACATCTGGCTGCACGGCTGGAAGCACTGGAAAGCCGCGCGGCGATCGAGTCATTGATTTCCGGCTACGCCAACGCCTTCGACCTGATGGACAGCGAACTGCTGCTCACCCTCTGGCATGACGACGCCATCCTTGACCTGCCGGGGTTCGGTGGCGGCACAAGTCCCGAGGAAATCCTGGCGATGGCCCAGAGGAACTGGCAACGGATGCCTCACATGCACCACTGGATGTCCAACCCGATGATCAGCATCGACGGGGGATCAGCCACGGCCACCGTCGCCGCAGACTGCCTGTTTCATGATGTCGAGCAGGGGCCAGTGCAGGTCAGCGGCCTGTATCACGACCGATTCGAACGGCGCGGCGGGCAGTGGCGATTCACCGCGCGGCGGTTCGAATTGCACTTCCTGACACCGCTGGTGAACTGGAAGCCTGTCGCCGGCTCCGAAGCGTTCGAGCGCACCTAGACGTTGCGCATCCAAAGGCACATCCCGCGATGCGCCGCCTCGATTCACCCCCCTTGTTTCGCCACCGTTGCCTATGGAGGCTTTCCATGTCCCGGGAAGATGTTTCCCTGCCTGACCCGCGCCGTTGGGCCATGTTCGTGATCCTGCTGGTGGGCGCGTTCCTGCCGCCGCTGGACTTTTTCATCATCAATGTCGCGCTGCCATCGATCAGGCAGGACCTGGGCGCTTCAGCGTCCACCGAGCAACTGGTGATTTCAGCCTATGCCGGGCTCTACGCCGTCACCCTGATCACCGGCGGGCGACTGGGTGACATCTATGGCCGTGGCCGGATGTTCTTCATCGGCCTGATCGGCTTTGCCGCCGCGTCGCTGCTCTGCGGTTGCGCAGGGTCGCCCTGGGCCTTGGTGATCGGGCGCGCCTTGCAGGGCATCACGGCGGCAGTGATGGCGCCCCAGGCGCTGGCGTCGGTGCAGGCCATCTTCCCCGAAGCTGAAAAGCCGCTGGCGCTGAGCCTGTATGGCGCGGTGTTCGGCCTGGCTTCGGTGGTCGGGCAGGCACTGGGAGGCGTCTTGATTTCGCTGAACCTGTTCGGCCTGGGTTGGCGGGTCATCGTTCTGGTGAACCTGCCGGTTGCGGCGCTGGTGCTGCTGTTTGGCATCCGGGTGCTCAAAGAAACCCGCGCGCGCAACGCCACCCGGCTCGATCCGGGCGGCATGGCGCTGTCGATGCTGACCCTGGCGGCGCTGATCGTCCCGCTGATCGAGGGGAGGGAGGCTGGGTGGCCGCTGTGGGCCAGGGCCTTGTTGATCGCGATGCCGGTATTGGCGTGGCTGTTCTGGCGGTATGAAACCCGGCTGGGCCGTGCCGGTGGATCGCCCCTGGTGGATCCGGCCGTGTTGCAGGCGCCGGGTCTGGGCCGAGCGCTGGTGGTTGCACTGCTGTATTACGCCATCGCGCCGTTTTTCCTGCTGTTCTCGGTGTTCCTGCAAGGCGCGCTGCACACCTCGGCACTGAGCGCCGGGCTGGTGTTCCTGCCCTTCGGCGCAGGCTTTCTGCTCGGGCCGCTGCTCACGCCACTGTTTCGCCGCGCATTCGGGGTGTACGTGAACCCCTTCGGCATGGGGCTGCAGTCGGCCGGTTTGCTTGGCTTGCTGTGGCTTATCACGACGACGCCCATCGGTATGCACCCGGCCTCGATCCTCCTGGCGCCGCTGCTGTTCACCATCGGTTTCGGCCAGGGGCTCGCGCTGCCTACCCTCATGCGCATGGTGACAGGACGGGTAGCGCCGGCCTATTCGGGGATGATCGCCGGCGTGGTCAGCTCCACGCTGCAAATCAGCACGGCGCTGAGCGTGGCCGTGATCGGCGGGATCTTCTACAGCGCACTGGGTACCCGCACGGACCCCACAGCCATCACCGAGGCTTTCAAGATCGCCCTGGCGTGCATCGCCCTCTGCCTTGCCGCCGGCATGCTGCTGAGCATCACCCTGGTGCGCCAACCTGCCGCGCAGGCCGGGATGGCGGCGACAATCAGGCCGCCGCAGTGATGCCCGCAACAAGGCATTTCATCTGCCATGCCTTCGCCTGACCGGCTCCAGCGCGTATCCTGCACGTTTTGCAGATGACGCGGGAACGAGGTTGGGAATGGAACAAGGCAACTCTGAGCCGCTTGTTCAACCGGCGGGTACGTCCGCTCTGGTTGAGGCTTGCGAATTCCCGGCAGATGCGTCCGAGCGTCTTCAACTGGCCCTCGATGCGGGGGCCATCATCGGCACCTGGGTGTGGGATATTCTCAGCGACCGCGTGACGGCGGACGAACGCTTTGCCCGCTCGTTCGGGTTGCCGGTGGAGCGCTGCAAATCCGGGATTCCCATCGCCGAAGCGTTTTCCTCGATTCACCCCGAGGACGTTGATCGCCTGGCCTCTGAAATCGAGGCCACCATGGCCAGAGGCGGCGCGTTTCGTTGTGAATATCGCGTTCGCCAGGACGACGGATTCTACCGCTGGGTCGAGGCCAACGGTCGCGCCGAACTCAATCCTCAAGGGCAAGCAATCCGCTTTCCCGGCGTGCTGATGAACATCGAGTCGCGCAAAGCCGCCGAAGCCGAGCGCGACAGAATGTCGGCCATGCTGCGCACCTTCACCGCAGCGGTTCCGGGGGTTATCTACGCCAAGGACCTGGAAGGCCGGCTACTGGTGGCCAACCACGGCACCACCGAGCTGATCGGCAAGCCGCCCGAGTTTTACCTGGGCAAGACGGACCTGGAAATCCTCGAAGACAAGGCCCAGGCCCGGCAGGTGATGGCGACCGATCAGCGCATCATGCGCAGCGGTGTGGCCGAACAGATCGAGGAACGGGTCGACATGCCCGACGGGTCGGCAACGACCTGGCTCTCTGCCAAGGCCCCGCTGCTGAACGACGCGGGCGAGGTCATAGGCCTGGTGGGTTCTTCGATCGACGTGAGCGACAGGAAACACGCCGAAAATGCGCTGCTGGAGCTCAACCGGACGCTGGAGGTGCGCGTCGCTCAAGCGGTCGCGGAGCGCGAGGCGGCAGAGGCTGCGTTGCGCCAGTCGCAGAAGATGGAAGCGATCGGCCAACTCACCGGCGGCATCGCCCACGACTTCAACAACCTGCTGGCCGGGATCACCGGCAGCCTGGACCTGATCAAGCTGCGACTCAATCAGGGCCGCACGGTTGATGTCGAACGCTACGTGTCGGTGGCCTACGGAGCGGCCCAGCGCGCAGCGGCACTGACTCACCGCTTGCTGGCGTTTTCCCGCCGGCAGACCCTGCTTCCCGAACACACCGACGTGCATGTGCTGATCGCCGAGATGGAAGAGTTGATCCGCCGCACCGTGGGGCCTGGCATCGACCTGAGCGTCGAACTGAATGCAGCGCTGAGTACCTGCCTGGTCGATCAGGCCCAGGTCGAAAACTCCCTGCTGAACCTCTGCATCAATGCCAGAGACGCACTCCCGGAAGGCGGGAAGATTTCCATCCAGACCTCCAATCAGGTCCAGGAGGAGGGCGGTGGCCTGGACCCGGACCTGGCGCCGGGCACCTACCTGACCATCACCGTAGCCGACAACGGGACGGGCATGAGTGCGGAAACCCTGTCCAAGGCGTTTGAACCCTTCTTCACCACTAAGCCCGTCGGGGCGGGAACAGGGCTGGGGCTTTCCATGGTCTATGGCTTTGCCAAGCAGTCGGGCGGGCAGGTCAGGATCGAGTCCGAGGAAGGCAAGGGCACCCGGGTCTGCTTGCAGATGCCGTATCATCCGGCCGAGCTGAAAACCCTTGATCAGATGCAGCCGGCGGCTCAGATGGGCCCGGTGGCATCGGGCGAGACCGTGCTGGTGGTCGATGACGAGCCTACAGTTCGCCTGTTTGTCAGCGAGGCCTTGAGCAGCCTGGGCTACGTCGTGATCGAGGCGGCCGACAGCCAGGCCGGCCTCAAGCTGTTGCGCTCCGACACGCCAATCGATTTGCTGGTAACCGACGTCGGCCTGCCTGGCGGTGCGGACGGCCGTCAGATGGCAAAAGAAGGCCGCGGCTGCCGATCAGGCCTTCCCGTGCTGTTCATGACGGGATACGCCGAGCCAGCGATGCCAGTCCACATGCCCGCATCGCCACCGACCGCCGTGCTCATCAAGCCGTTCGCACTGGATGCGTTGACGGCCAGGGTGGCGGAGTTGCTGAGTAGGGGCTGACGCCTCCGGCCTACCGCCGATACGTCTTTCGGTAACTCGTCGGGCTCACTCCCACGACTGCCGAGAAGTGCTGCCGCAGAGAAAGGCTTGTCCCAAATCCGCAAACGGTGGCAATTTTCTCGACGCTGTCGTGGGTGGTTTCAAGCTGCTGCTGGGCGGCTTTGATTCGCTCATTGGTCAGCCACTTGCCGAACGTCGAACCGGTGATCTGCTTGAAGTGGCGCGTGAAGCTACGCCGGCTCATCGCTAGCCTCTGCGCCACCTGGTCGATTGACAACGCCTCTCCAAGGTTCGCCCGCAGCCAGTCCAGAAGCAGGCTCAGGCGCTGATCGCTGGCACCCTGAGGGACGGGTTGATCGATGAACTGCGCCTGGCCGCCTTCGCGGTGTGGCGACACGACCAGGCGACGGGCGAGGGTGTTGGCAATCTCACGCCCATAGGCCCGCCTGACGATATGGATGCAGCAGTCGAGCCCTGCGGCCACGCCTGCCGAGGTCAGGACCTGATCCTGTTCGACGTAGAGCACCTTGGCATCCACGTCGATCTGTGGGAAGTCTTGCGCCAGCTGTGCCGCCCACGCCCAATGAGTGGTGGCCTGTTTGCCGTCCAACAGACCTGCATGCGCGAGGACGAACGCGCCCAGACAAAGCCCGACCACCAGCGCGCCTCGGGCGTGCGCTGCATTGAGCGCGTCGAGAATCGCGTCCGGTGGGCGGGCGTCGACGTCTCTCCAGCTCGGAACCACGACGATGTCAGCACGGGTGACCTGGTCCAGCCCATGATCGCACTGGATGGCGAAGCCGGCGTTGGTCATCAAACCCCCATCCTCGCCTGCGCAGACGGCCAGTTTGAACCAGGGCGAATCACCCACTCGCCGGTCTTTGCCGAACACCAGGCAAGGGACGGAAAGGTGAAAGGGGCTGATCCCGTTGAAGGCAATGACGCAGACGTTCAGTGTTTTTGTCACGGGAGGTGGCCTGATCGATGTTGGCCCAATAATAATGAAAAAGGGTAATTGGGCCAATGGTGTCGACCCGTCAATGCGTTCACGCTGACGGCAAGTGCATTTCGCCGGGAAATGCAAACAGTCGAGATCGATCCAAGTGAACCTCCGAACCCTCAGCCTGCTAGGTGCCCTCGTGACAACGTTTACCCTTACCCAGTCAGCGCAAGCGGCAGAACCCGTGGCCTCCATCCCGTACACCAGTAAGTCCGCGTCCTATCACTGGGCCAGCGTAGACGGCGTAAGGGTTTTTTACCGCGAGGCCGGCCCTGCCGATGCCCCCGTGCTGGTGCTCCTTCACGGCTACCCGTCCTCCTCACGGATGTGGGACTCGCTGATACCGCTGCTTGCTGACAAGTATCACGTGATTGCACCCGATTACCCCGGATTTGGCAGAAGCGACGCGCCTTCCCCGGCGGCCTACGCTTATACGTTTGACCACCTGGCCGAAACCATGGCAACGCTGCTGACGCAGTTGCATATCGACAAGTACACGCTGTTCATGCAGGACTACGGCGGTCCGGTGGGCTTTCGGATGATTCTCAACGCCCCGCAGAAACTCCATGGCATCATCATTCAGAACGCTAATGCCTATGACGAAGGGCTGGGCGCCAAGTGGGTAAACATTGCCAAATACTGGAAGGCACCTTCGGAGCACCCCGAGCAAGTCGATGGGTTCACCGGATACGAGGGCACGAAACAACGTCACCTGGGCACAAGCCCTCATCCCGAGCGCTACAACCCCGATGCATGGGAAGACGAGTTTGCGGCTTTGTCCCGGCCCGGCCAGCGCGAGATACAGTCAGCCTTACTGCTGGATTACCGCAACAACGTCGCCTCGTACCCGAAATGGCAGCGGTGGTTGAAAGACAATCAGCCGCCCATGCTGGTCATGTGGGGCAAATTCGACCCCTCGTTCATTGTGCCCGGGGCCCTGCGCTACAAGGACGATGTGCCAGGCGCAGAAGTACACATTCTAGAGGCGGGACATTTTGCCCTCGATGAGCAGACCGAGCAGATGGCTGGCTTGACTCGCGCGTTCATGGCGCGCATTGGCGTGAGTCAGTAGACCAATGCCTGATCCCGGCTGTGAATGAACGTCACCACCTCATCCAGCACCGGTGCCAGTCCGCGCATCGGGCGGGAGAATGCAGCGATCAACGTGCCGTGGCCCGGCTTGGAGAAATACAGCTCGCGCACGGGTACACCGTGGCCGCGCAGCAATCGGGCCATGCCGCCGGTGTTGCGCTCGGGGTTGACCAGTGTGTCATCCTTCGCGGCTATCAACAGCGCAGGGGGCGAGAGGGCGCTGACGTGATTGATCGGTTGAGAATCGGGGGGTGAATTCGGAAAGTAGAAGACCGGTTTCACTTCCGGGTTCTCAATGGGGAGAAAGTCATAGGGCCCGGCCAGACCGATCCAGCCGCTGAGCATCGAAGGCTTCATGCCCACGGCTGCCAGCCATTTGGGGTCGAGCGCCAGCATCGCGGCGTTGTAACCGCCGGCGCTATGGCCCATTACGTAAAGCCGGCCCGGATCACCGCCGTACTGGCGAATATGTTCGCGAGTCCAGCCCACCGCGCTCGCGCTGTCTTCGAGAAAGCCTTGGTAGTGGACCTGAGGATACAGCCGGTAGTCGGCTAGCACCGCCACGATACCCCGTGCCGCCAGCGCCTCGCCTACAAAGCTGTAGTCACTGCGCGAACCACTGTTCCAACTGCCGCCATAAAAGAACACCACTACCGGCGCGTCGGCTGTGAGATTGATCGGCGTGTAGACATCCAGCCGGTTGCGCGGATCGTCACCGTACTTCAAGTCCGATGCCTTGCTGAAAGTGCCACCGGGCGTGAAGGCGTTCAGCACTTTCAGAGGTGAACAGCCCAGCAACAGGCCCAACAGCCCGCCGACAACACATATGCGTAACGCAATCCTGATCATGGTTGGCACTCTGAGGGGCTTTGATTTAGGACTGCGGGGTTGGGTATGAATTCAGGGTGTTTTCAGGACGTATCCTGTTCGGCGTTTTCGATGGGGTGCGGCACGCAAACCGCGGTGATGTTGTGATGTATAGGCCCGATCATCAGGTTCTCCATCACTTCACATGGGCAGGTTTACGGGGCGTTGAAGCCTTGGGCACAGGGTGGGCGTTTTTTTGTGCAGAAAATGGTTCAGCGGGCTGAGACACCGCGCTATGGACGATAATCTGCGAAGTGTGTGCTGCCTGTGGTGGAAAAGGCATTACTTCGTGTAATGCCTGATTGAAAAGCGCTTGCTGACAAGAACCTTGCATCGAAGTTCTAAAAACGCATTCCTTGGAACGGATTCCAGCCTTGCTCGCCTTTTATTTCCTTGAGGTAATAAGCGTAGTTGGTGACGATCGCATACATGCACGAAAATCCTAGGCCCAGTCCATTATCCAGCGCTTTGGGGAATTGCATGCCTAGAATTGCGAAGATGACGCAGAGCGCGGCGTAGATCAGAAACATCGTGCCTAGCAACGCAAGGTTTTTCTTCCACAGACCGAGCACGAAGAGGTAGATCGGCCCGAAGAAGAACGCGATGAGGTTGCCGTTGATTAGAAGCTTTTTGCGAAAGGTCGGCAGCGCCTTGAGTGCTGCTTTGTAGCGCGGGTCGCTGGGTGCGCCGTAGCTGTCGAAAAAATCAAACCGTGCTTGCCATTTCCCGCTGTATTTACCCGAGTCCTGAAGCTGCTCAGTCGTGTTCATAGCGTCGTCCTTCCGTTCCATTGATGTTTGTGTTCTTCCGGGAATTCCATTCATCGTTCTGGGCGTCATCAACCGCCAGTTCTACAGCTTCAGGTGCATCCCATGGCGGTCAAGGCTTGGGTTCTTTTGTCCCCAATACATCGCGAATGCCATCGATGACGTTGCTGTCTTTGATCACATCGCTCAACCAGCCTTCGAGCGGCATGTTTCCCCATTTGATCGCCCGCTCGATCAGGTAAGGCACTGGACTTTGGGGTTCAGTCTGTTTGAAGAATTGCGCAACGCCAGCCAGCAGAGTGAAAGCCTCATCGCGGGTCAGCGGGGTAGTGCGCATTGGCGTCGATGGTGTGTCTTTGACAGTCGTGGTCATCGCGGGCCCTGCAGTGGTTTGATCGTCCGATACAGCCAAGGATTCTGAAGGTGTCTGTTGCGCTGGGTTACTGAGTTCGACGCCTCGATCCTTGAGCAGCCTTTCTGCAAGTTGCGCCGCACGGGACAGGATCTCGCTCAGTCCGGTGTAACTCGGGGCTTCATCACCGAACAACCGGTCAGCCGTGGTCTGCAACTGGCGACAGGCCTGCAGGCTGTCGTTGATTTCCGACGCCTTGCGCAAAAAATGTTCGGTGTCGGTCAATACCACCGAGCGCTGGAATATTTCTGCATTGATCTTCCCTTCGTCCAGCGCGATGCGCATGGCCTGCTGATTTTGCAGCGCGAGGTTTTCAATGTGCCGGGACTCGTCGTAGCGCAACAGTCCGAACTGATCGCCTTGGGTGATCGGCAGCCGGCCTACTACATCAATCAGAGTGGTTTTCAGCCAGGCGAGGCGGGCGGCACGCTCTTCGAGCCCTTCATCGAGCGCAGGGAAAAGGTCGTCCCAGAAGCGTTGCAGTAGCCGATCTGCCAGGGTCAGTCCAAAGGTGATCCCCAGAAAATGGTATTTGTGCGCCAGCGCTTCACTGAGCCATGCGACGAGCATCAGGTCTTTACTCTGCTGAGCGAGTCCCTGTGCGGCCAGGGTGATGGTAAGGTCCCAATCCGATGATTTTAGATCGGTCTGCCAGTCACCCTGGGTAAGGTAATCAGGGTCTGCCCGACGAGCCTCTTTGACGTTGTCAAACAGCGTGGAAAAGCTCAGGTCTTCGCCGCTGCCTCCATTGATAGGCGCTGTCAGTTCAGTCAGTGAAAGGTCGTTGAGAAATTCAGACATGTTCAGCTCGGAAATGGAAAAGAGAACACCACGCCGACGAACTCGGCATGGTGTGGAGTAAGGCCATCGTCATCGATGATGACCCGAGATGCTTACGCGATCAGGCAAAAACCTTGTTTGCAGTACGGTCCCAACCGCCAGTGACGTTGCCGCCACCCTGGCCGTCGCCACGACTCTGCTGGGTATAAGTGGTTTTGATGCGAGCAAAGTTGAAGCTGACTTCTTCGATCGGCAGATCGCTCACAGACTTGTCTTCGCCATCCTGGTTGCCGCCCGCAATCGCCTTGACCGACGACACCACAACCTCTTCCAGGTTGATGGTGAGGTAGGTCAGCTTGTCGCCGCCGGCACGGTTGACGTTCAGCTGAATCTTGGCGATGTGTGTGCCTTTGCAGCAGGCTTCGAACAGCTTCGCGGACGCTTTGTCGACTGCCTTGCGAATGCTGAAATCGCTCAGAGCGACGCGCTCGGAGGACGCACCACCCGAGGAGCTGGCGGTCGCCGAAGTCGCTTGAGTGGCGCCGTATTCGTAGCCGAGTACTTCGATCCAGTCCTTGTGCTTGTCGTCCAGCACTTCACCCGGAATCCCGTCGATCTGAATATATGCGTCAAATGCCATTTTTTACGTCTCCATTTTCTTACATTTAAGGGCTAGCTTTACCTGCGGCCAGATCTCAGCCCCTCTATTTGACCTCCTTGATCATTCAAGAGAGGTCCGTTGCCGCTGCCTGAGCCTCCGCACGCAGAGGCTCAGGCGCCGGTTCCTTCTAAGGCAATAAGCGCACTCAGTTGAGCGCACGTACCTCGATTTCTACTCGCCGATTGGGCTCAAGGCACTGTATGAGCTGCGCCCTTGGCAACTGCATGTCGCATTTAACCAGTGGCTTTTCGCTGCCTTCACCTACGGCCTCCACCAGATCGGCGGGCACGCCCTTGCCGACCAGATAGGTCTTGATGGTTTGCGCTCTTTGCCTGGACACCTGAAGATTGCCTTGTGGGTCACCCAGTTGGTCAGCATGCCCAGCGATGATGATCTTGCCGATATTGGGCGTGCTCAACAGCTTGCCGGCGATGGCGCTCAGTTGGCTCTGCCCCTCGGTTTTCAGGCTCTGGAAGTCGGCGCGGGCGAACGCGAACAAGGTGTCCGACTCAAGGGTGATCGTCTCGATCGAGCGCAGCGACTGCGACAGCAGGCTGTTGATGTAATTACGCGAACTCGAAGTCAGGAAAGCGTTATCCAGAATGCGTGGCACGTCAGGTTCGTGGATCTGATCGCTGTAGAAATTGACCTGTCGGCTGGCCAGTTCGTAGTCGTTTCCCGTATTCGAGGCGGCCGCCACGGTCGTGTTTTTACCCGTCTGCCTGGCAATGGCCGGGTACCAGTAATCAGGGATTCGTGCTTTGAGAAACGCCGGGTCCGCTTTCTCGCGTTGCGAGCGCGATAGCATTACGTACGTCTCCAGTGTGGCCTTGCCGAAGTCGGCAATCGACTGAGCGCGGTTGTCTGCCGGCAGCGCCCGGGGCTCGACGCTGTCTACACCTGTGACCGGCATCAGGTCCTTTGCGTTGCGCTGGTATACCTTCAGCGTGGTCAGCAGGTACAACGAGCGTGTCAGGTTGTCGGCGGTCGGCTTGAGCATCACGGTTTCAAGCCGACTGAAGTAACGGTTGCGCAGCACAGGCTCAATTTTGTAGCCCTGGTAGAGGCCCAGACGCAGGCGCAACGCAACGCCCTGATCGTGATGCCGCGCGTAGTAATCGGCCGCCCAGAAACGCAAGCGGTCCAGGGTCTGCCAAGACGTGTACTGCTGCGGGGTGGTTTTGTCCTGCGCCGCCGCTGCGGACAGTTCCGTCGAAAGTGTTTCGATGGCGGACGCATTGTTCCAGTACGACCAGCCCCACAGACTGCATAGCAGCAGTGCGACCAGACTGGCGCCGCCTACCCACGCAGCCTTGCGGCGACGCTCGCGGAAATTAGTGGTGTACAGCGCGACCAGATGTTGGTCAGGGATGATGACCTTGCGGAACAGGCTATTGATGAACAACGGCTGCGGCTGTGCGTTGCCGCTGATGCCCGCCAGCTCGGCTTCAAGGTGAAAACGTTCGCTGATCTGTCGCGCATGGCCCCCCAATTCCGGCGCGTCGGCGTCCAGCGCACTGGTGAAATAGAAGCCGCGAAGCAGTTCCGCGTTTTGGTACGGATTGGCGCGCAGCAAGGCATCGACGAACTGCTGCAACCTGGGCTTGAGCGACGCCAGCTCCAGCGGAAAGCGGTACACGGCGCAATCCTGACGAGTGATCTGGATGTCCTGCAACACCAACTGCTGACTGGCGACCTCTTGCCAGTAGTGGGTCAGCTCGTCCATGGCTACGCCGAACCGCTGACCCCAGTCGGCCTTTTCGTAATCCTTGTGCGTGAAGGTCTTGCCCATTACCTCGCCGCGGGCGACTTCGTCCAGGCGGCGGTAGAAGGCGCTGAATCCCGGCACCAGGTCGCATTTGGTAAAAACCAGATAGACCGGCAGGCGGACTTCCAATAGTGAATGGGTTTCTTGAATGCGCTCGCGCAGACGCTTGGCCAGGCGTTCCTGATCCTCCACCGAGCTCTGCAGGATGTCATGAATACTCACCGTCACGATCAGCCCGTTGAGCGGGCGCCGCTGGCGATGTTGACGCAGCAATTGGAGAAACGCGCGCCACTTGCCGGCTTCTTCCTGGTTGTTCATGTAGCGCCCGGCAGTGTCCAGAAGCACAGCCTCGGAGCTGAAGAACCAGTCGCAATTACGCGTGCCTCCCAACCCGGCGACCCGCACCCCTTCACGTTCGGCGTAAGGGAAATTCAGGCCGGACTGGTACAGCATGGTGCTTTTTCCCGCGGCCGGCTGGCCGACTACCAAGTACCACGGCAGTGCATACAGTGCGTCCTTGCCAGGGGTACCACGCGGTTTGTTGCTGTGCAGGCGGTCAATGCTCTGCAACAGGCGCTCGCGCAGCAGGCTGACTTCTTCACGGTCGGCAGGGCTGGCGTTGAGCACCGCCTGATCAGCATCAGCGCGCAGCAGGCCTTCCAGATTGTGGTGCCGTGAAGCACCTCGGTAGAGCAGCAGCACGTAACCGGCGGACAGCAGGAGGAACAGGCCGATGCCGGCCAGCAGGCTGTGCAATGAATTGAAATCCAGCGCGCGCCCGAGGATCCACACCACGAAGATCGTCAGAAAGAAGCAGATCCCCAGAATGTAGGGCTGGTACCGCAGAAAGTAATACTTGATCTTGTTCATACAGACTTCACATCCGGCGCGTCGACAAAACGGTCGATGACGTCATAAAGGGGGCATTCGGAGTCAGGGAATTCGGGCGGCCGATAGTGTTCGTCGAAGGTCGCAAAGTTCGCCAGTACGTCATAGTTGCCCGTCTTGGCGCCATTGTCGGTCAGCACGGCGTACAGGCTGTGGGCACTTCTGGACGGAAAGCAGAACAGCTTCGGACGCATGAAGTCGTCGGCCAGCACGCTCACCTGCGGCGATGCCTGGTTTGCGCTCAGGCGTGTCAGCCAGTCAACCCACAGATCGGCGGTGGGGTTTTTCAAACCTCGCTCAGCGGGCAATGGCAGGCAGATGCTCGGCGCATCGGCGTGATGCAACGGGCGGCGCAGTGCATGCAATCGGGTCAGCACCGCGTGGGTGATGAACTCGGGGTAAGAGTTTTCCAATGCCTCGCTGATGTCACGCAGGGTGAAGTTGCGCAAAAACTTTTCATGCACCTGGCGGAACAGCGCCAAGTCCTGAGCCTGCAATGGGCGCAGTGCCCTGATCTTTTCAAACAGCAGCGCCGGCTGTTCACCCTGCACACCAAGGTGCAGCAGCGATTTGATCTGTGCGCAGAACAGTTCGCAAAGTGTGAACGGGTTGATCAAACATTCACTTTCCACGGTTTTGAGCGTCTGGAAGATAAAGAACGGATAGCGTCGCTGACTGGCATCCATCGAGCTGATCAGCCCGCCCAGCAGCCAGTTGCCCGACCGTGCGCGGAAGGAAAAGAAACACACCGGCATGCGATCGAATAGCGCGCGCCAGTCCTCGCGCGAGTGAATCGCCGCCAGTGAGTCCTGCAGCCAGCTGTCGAATTCGCAGACCTCGTCAGCGGCACCATGCAGGCTGACGAAGTCGGCACTGGCCGGTATTTTTCCGAAGCAACCGATCATCGGCTGCTCCTTGGGTTCAAGGTGTGCGGGCTCACTTGGTCCGCCCGTCCGCGACGTTGACTGGAGTGTTCAACGCGCTCAGCGCCTTGACGTTGGCAAGGTCGGTCAGCTTGACGCCACCGTAGTTGCGCACAGCCAGACTCACCTGACCATTAGCAGTGCTCCAACTGAAGCGTTGTTGAATGCCGTCCAGATCATCCACGCGAGCGCTGTCGCTCATCCGCAGCAAACCCCAGCGGCCCGGGTAATCGAACACCGTGATGCGCTCGCCGGTCAGCGTCACCACATCCAGACGAGCGCCCGGTGCCGTGGTCGTACCAGGCCAGGAGAAGCGGCTCCAGATGGTTTTCCCGTTGCGATAGTGCTGCTCCTGACCGTCCAGGGTGAAGATGATGTCGGTGAAATTAGCCGACGGTTCGAGCATGATTTCGAAGCCGTTTTCCTTATCCGACAGGCTGGCGATGACTTCGCCCAGAGAACTGGCCTTGTCGATGCTGTTCACCATGTTGGGATTGACCAGCGGTGCAGCCTTGGCGCCGCTGCTCATGCCCAGGCCTTCGCCGCCAGAGAGGTTGCCTATTTCATTGCGCTTGAAGTTAGGCAGCAGGCCGGATTCCGGGTCGACGAACCGCTGCAGGTCCTTGACCGATGCTTCGTTGCGGCTGCCGGCAGCGATCGGGTAACGATGCGCCATCACCTGTTCCCACGGCTTGGCGATCTGCTGCGCCCAGGCTTTGGCGATCTGCTGGCCGGCCGGATCGCGCAAGGTTTCCCAGGCGAACTGGATCGGCAGATTGAACAGGCCCTGCAGCGAAGCCGACAGGCTGCCCTGGCTGGTGTCGACGGTGGTTTCCACGTAGTTGCGCACGGTGGTCACTTCACTCGGCTGACCTTCCAGGGTTTCACTGATCAGCTGCTTACTGCTCTTACCCACATCCTGCGAGCGCTGGATGTTGTTCATCCGCACCTTGAGTTTGCGCAACGCCGCAAGATAGCGATCCATGATCGTGCTGTCGGCACCCTCCGAGTTCTGTGCGGTGAACACGCGGGAAACCGGCTCGAAGCGTTTCGCAAGGCTGCCGTCGTCCACCGGCGGCAACGGCGAGAGCATCGCCACCGATGACTTCTGCGGATCATCGAACAGCCCGGTCACCTTGCCCCAGAACGTGTCCTGCGGCGCGCTGCCTGCTTGCTGCGTTTCACGCGGGGCAGGCAGGTCCCACTGGGTGTTGTCATTGACCGCCGAAAGCAGGATCTTGACCGGCGAATTCTGCACGTCACTGAGCAACGACAGTTGCTCGGTCGCGTTCGCCATGTCGGTGAAGTGCCGAACGCCCACGCCGTTGAGCAGCGCGTACCAGACTTGTGCATAGTCACGCTTGTAACGCGCCATGAATTCCCGCATGAAGTTGGCTTTCTGAACGATGCTGTCGCCGCCCTCGCCATCGAGCACCCAGTCGGATTCGTTGCGCAGATTGCCCGACACCAGCTTGATCAACTCCGGTTTGACGAAGCCGTCCCAGCCTTGTCGGGTGAAAATGGCAGGCACCGCCTCACTGCCGTACAGCAGTTGGCGGCTGGGCATCGGGACCAGCTCATTGAGGCTGATGGCCGGGAACTGACGGCTGGATTCCAGTTGCAGCCGCAGGTATTCGCGGTCCACCAGCGAGCTGGAGATCATGAAGGACTTCAGGCTCTTGCGCGTACTTTCGACCAGTTGTTCGTTGCGCGGCAGGGCAGGGGCCTGGCCGTTCTTGAGCAACTGCACATACATCGGCGCATTGTCCTGGATGACCTGGTCGCTGACGGGGCTGCCCTCGTTCGAGGTGGCGGCCCAGGCTACCGGCAGCGCGGCGCTGACGAATTCAGAGTCCGGATGGGCATTGGGCTGCGTTAGCATCAGATACAGCTTGAGCGAGTTGTACGATTCGATGATCGACGCCACTTGCTGCTCATCCAGACGCCCCAGCATTTCCTCGGACAGCGACAGTCCGCCGGTGGTCGCCGAAAGCTCGGCCGCATCACTGGCGGTCGCAGGGTTGCGCAAGTCGGCCATTGCGCCGTCGCGGGTGTTTCTGGCAGCGCCTTTGGCCATGCCCTTGAGCCGATTACCCGCGTCGCCAGTGCTGCGCTCAATACTGCTCAGCGTCGGTTTGCCTGCGTTGGCGGCGAGGTTCTGCACGCCCTGGTCGATCAGTTTCTGACCCTTGCCGACTTTACCGGTCGTCTTGCCGGCGGCGGCCGGGAAGTCGTTCTGAGGATCCATCGACTTGGCGAACTCGTTGAACGTGCGCATCTGCATTTGTAGCTTCAATGCCACCGGCTCAAGCGCCTGGGTGCGCAGTTGCTGGAGGTAAGCCGACTCGGCTGCAGCGAAGATATCGTCGCCACGGTACAGGCCCGCGCTCAACTGCAGCGGTACGCCCTTGGCACGATGTTTTTCGATCAGCATCAGTTCATCGCGCAGCAGTTCCAGGCCTTCGCCGGCGGCCATGCGCTGGTCACGATCGGGAGCAGCGTTCAGGTCGCTGATTTTCTGTTCGAGCGCTGCGATCCACGTCCGGTTGTTCTGAAACGCCAGTGCCTGCCAGCCAATGAAGGCAACACCGGCCAGTGCCGCCAGCGCAATAAAGGCCGGGCTCAGCGACGTGTCGCGACCGCTGCGCGACTGGTAGCGGGTCAGGTCACGGTCTGCAAAGATCACGCGGCGGAAGGTGTCAGTGATGAAGTAACTGCGGTCGCCGACCTTTTTGCCGCTTGCCTCGCCGCCGGCCAGCGGGTCCTGACCCGGTAGCAGCGCGAAGGATTCCGCCAGATCGTCCTCGTAGACCTGACTCAACTGCTGGTCGGTCTGCAACGCACTGGTGAAGTACAGGCCACGCAGCAACAGGGGGCTGCCGTGGCTGGCCGGTTGGGTGAAATGCTCGAGGAACTGCTCGAGTACGCCCGACAGCTCGGCGAAGTAGTTCGGGAAGTTCAGCAACGCACTGCTGGCGTCCTCGCCCAGATTAATCATCTGCGCGTCGACGTGGCGCTGAATGCCGTTGTGCAGTTTCGCCAGTTTGCTGTCGAGTACAGCACGCAGCCCGAAGCTGCGGATCTCCGACAGGCTGAACGTCATGCCTAGCGGCTGCTGACGTTCGGTGAGGTCCAGACCGTCGAACGCCTGATTGAAGCCGGGTAGTTGGTCGGTCTTGCTCAACATCAGGTAGATCGGCGGATTGGCGTCCAGACAGCGCGCATATTCTTCGATGCGCGACACCAGTTGCGTAGCCATTTGCGCGCGCTCGTCGCCGGTAGCCGCCAGAAGTTCCGGCAAGCTCACGACCAGCACCAGCCCGTTGACCGCCGCTTTCTTGCGTTGCTTTTTCAGCAGTTGCAGGAACGTGGTGAATTCGCTGGCCGACTGGTCGTCTCGCAGGTAACGACCAGCAGTGTCGATCAGCACCGCATCGGGGCTGAAATACCAATCGCAGTGCTGTGTACCGCTGTCGTAGTCGTTCTGGCTGCTGGCGATGCTGGCAGACAGGCCCGACCGGGTGAGCAGGGAGGTCTTGCCCGCCGCTGACATGCCGATGACCAGATACCACGGCAAGTCGTACAGCGCCGAAGATCCACCGCCGCCTGCGGAGCGGTCCGCCCGCAGCATGGCAATGGCGTGTTTGAGCCTGTCTCTGAGCACCTGTTGGTCGCGGAACTCGCCATTCGATGTCAGCGAGCGATCGACTTCGATCTGCACCAGGTTTTCGAGGTTGTGCTCGGTACGGATACGTTTGTACTGACGCAGCACGATGATCAACAGGTAGAAGGCGCTGACGATTGCCATGGTTTCGAGCACGTGATCACGCGACCACTGAACGCGCGGGGCGACGAACCCGCACATGGCAAGGCTTGCCAGCCACAGCGTGACGACAAGGAACCAGAAGTTTTTTAACGCACGAAGTAATGTTTTCATGTCTTCCTGACTCGGTTACCTGACCATTACTCAGGCACTGAACAGTTGGCTGATGTGTTCTGACAGTACGGCAACGTCTTTGCCCAGCAGCCAGTCCAGCGTCAGGTAGACACCCACACAGACCAGCGCGATGAGTGCCAGGTAGAGCCATACAGGGACTTCATGCCGCAGCATCTGCGAGACCTGGTCAGGCAGCGCCCAGTCGGGCGAGAGCACCTTGGGCGTCTTGCGGTACCGCGCGATGTCCTGACCGAGAGTGTTGGCCAGATAGCGCAACTGATCTTTCTCGCTCAGGCCGAACTTGCCTTCAAAACCCAACGCCAGACACAGGTGGTAAACCTCCAGCACATCGAGGTTGTTTTTCACGTCGGCACGCAGCGAGTCGATTTTCTCGAAGAAACCTTGACCGGCCAGATGTACGCCGAAATAGCGAAACTGCATGGGCGACAGCTCGAAGTGGCGGCGCAGCTCGTTGTCACCCGAGCGAAGCACGCTTTCATCCAGAAACGCGCAGAGCGCGTACTGCGTGTCCTTGACCTGATCGACGCTGTAGTTGGCGTTTCGAGCCGCACGCTCCAACTGGGTGAAGAACCCGTCGACGCTGGCTTCGAAAGCGTCGATCGACGTCACCTGGCGGCCACGACGTACGATCAGCGCCATGCTGATGAAGTCTTGCACCAGATCTTTCAACGTGGGTTTTGCGACAGTGGCGGTCGTAGCGCCTTGCATCATGGCTTCGTTCATTTGAGGACCGCCATCAGTTCAAGCTTGAGATTGGTGAAGGCACTGGGTGCGTAGAAAGAAATGGCCTGGGCGCTCATCATGCGTTCGTAGACCTGCCCATGAGGCTCGATAGAGAAATAGTGGTTGTCCAGCCGCACTGGAATCGCGTTGGGCAGGCGAGTGGAGTGGTTGAGCGTGACGCCGGGCATCGCACTGTTGACGACTACTTCGATGTCTTCCGGCGAGCCGACCTTAAACGCCCGTGGCACCAGATCCAGGAGGCTGGAACCGGGCATGTCGGCGTGCACCGAAACATAGAAGTCGGCTTCGGCTAGGCGCGGATCGTGCAGCTGTCCCTGCCAGTACGATGGTTTGGTCTGGGTGAGGTTGATCATGATGCACTGGTTTGGAATGACGTTATCCAGCAACACCCGGATCATCTCGTCAAGCCTGACCAGAGCGGCCGCCGGATCGTGATGATCGTACTCGGGTATGCCGTTCAGCTCGGTGTCCAGGGAGAACGTCAGCAGACCGCCCGCCAGTTCGGCCAGGAACAGATAAAGACGTTCCGGGTGCAGGCGCGGGTGCGCAAGCAGATGTGCCAGGTTCGGGTACGCTCGGTTCACCGTATTGAGCAGCCAGAACAGCGTGACATCGCTGGACCCGAACTCGGCGATCTGGTCGGCACGCTCGCGACGCCGGCCCGACAGCGCTTTGCTTTTGGATTGCAGCGCGCCTAGCAGGCGTTTGCCCAGACCGGTCAGCGTCTCGTGATTACCCAGGTGCAAGGTGGGATGCACGAAGTGTGTGTCGAGATTGAAGCCACCGATGTTGTTGCGTGACAGGCGCGCCACCGGGCAGTAGCTGTACCCGTCAAGCGTGTCGCCGTCGACTAGCATCACCACGTTCAGCCGCAGGCTGGTGATCTCGTTTTCCAGATCCCCTTCGTTCAGATCGGGCAGGATGTCGAACTGCTTGCGAAACCGTCGCGCGCTTTTCTGCTCCTGACCGTCCTCGACATAATTCAAACCAAATGGCTCGGGCAGCTTAAGCGCGGCGTATACCTTGAAATCGTTACCTTTGAGCAATTCCCTAAGATCTCTGGCGGCCGGCAACGGGTCGTGTTGAGGTGCATCGAACAGGCTACCGTCCGGGAACACCAGCTTGAGCCGTTTCAGCTGCAACGAGCCATTAGCCAACGCTTCTTCATCGATCTGCAGGGTCTGAACGCCCCAATGAAACGGCGTGCTGCGTAAGCTCGATTCGGTGAGCTGGTGCTGGTGAAACTCGTCCTGATATTGAAAATGCTGTGGCAGCAGGAACATCCCTTCAGACCACATCACACGGCTCTGCTTACTCATGAACGCCTTCCAGGAGTGAATCGAATTTTGACTGCATGCCTTTCTGCGCCGAGTCGACGGCGCTGTCTTCGGTTTTCTGAATCATCGCGTCCTGCATTTTCTGCGCGAGGCTCGGATTGGCCGAGTCCTGTGGCAGGGTATTGTTTCTGGCTATCTGCGCTTCGGTAGGTGTCTGGCGCAATACATCGGCGCCGCGCACCGCCACCACCTGGTTGTTGTCGACCAGCACGCGCAGGCCATCGGATGAAAACCAGATCCCATCCTTGCGCAGCGAGTTAGCGTCGAAGGCGACTTTCCAGCGGCTCTTTTCTTCAGAGCGGAAGAAGGCCGCCACGCCGACATAGCCGGTGGCTTTGTTCAAGGGCCATTGGTTGTTTTGACCCATGCCGGGCAGCAGGGTGATTTCCTGGCTGTCGATCAGCGTGTTGCCGAGGGCGCGTTGCGGGTCGTCCCACAGAGAGTCCGCATCAATGGACGCAAAGCGCTCAAGTGCCGTGAGCTGATAGACCCTCAGCACCACCGACAGTGGTTTTCCCGACTCGTCCGGGTTCAGCTGATTACCGCCGTCAGACGTCAGAATTACCTTTTCTTTGTCGCCGAATAGCATGTCGCCCGCCCACGTGTCGTCGACGCGCTTGCTGGCTCGGTCGGTGATGCCGCAGGCCGTCAGGGCCATTAGCAGCGACAGAATCGTCAAGCCTTTTGCCCAGCCAGCGCTGGTACGTTCCATGTTGTGCATCTTCATGACTGCTACCTATGAATGCTCGAATCAGGTCAGGCGGTAGGCGAAGTCGCCGTCGCTGCCCAGTTCGATGTCCAGACGTTGAATCGGTTTGTCCTGAGCCATGCGCTCCAGCACATGCTGCGCAAGTTCGGGCATGAGCGTCTTGGACAGAATGTTGTCGATGTTGCGGGCGCCGCTGTCGACCTCGGTGCAACGCGCTGCAATGGCTGCGACCAGCGACTCGTCGTAACCGAGAACCGCTTGATGATTGCGTTCAAAACGCTTACGGATACGTTCCAGTTTCAGCGCCACGATGCTTTGCAGGATCGCGTCTTTAACCGGGTAATAAGGGACGATGGAAAGACGGCCCAGGAACGCTGGCTTGAACACGTGATTCAGTTCGTCGCGCAGCCCTTCGACGATTTCCTCAGGGCTCGGTTGCTCCGATGCGTTCAGGCACCGCTGCATGATGCGGTCAGTGCCGGTGTTGGAGGTGAGGATGATCACGGTGTTGCGGAAGTTGATCTCGCGGCCTTCACCGTCGTCCAGCACGCCCTTGTCGAAGACCTGGAAAAACAGCTCCAGGACATCCGGGTGTGCCTTTTCCACTTCATCGAGCAACACGACGCTGTAAGGCTTGCGCCGCACGGCTTCGGTCAGGACACCGCCTTCGCCGTAGCCGACATAGCCAGGCGGCGAGCCTTTGAGGCTGGAAACGGTGTGCGCCTCCTGGTACTCGGACATGTTGATGGTGATGACGTTACGCTCACCGCCATAGAGCGTGTCGGCGAGCGCCAGTGCGGTTTCAGTCTTGCCAACGCCGCTTGGGCCCAGCAGCAGAAACACGCCAATGGGCTTGTTCGGGTCTTCCATGCGTGCGCGGGAGATCTTGATGCGCTTGCCGATCTCCAGCAGCGCATGGTCCTGGCCCAGCACGCGCTCACCGAGCAGGGCGGGCAGATGCTGCACGGTATCGATTTCATCGCGCAGCATCTTGCCCAGCGGGATACCGGTCCACCCCGAAATCACTTCGCCAATGGTACCGCCGTCGACCAACGCATGGACCAGAGGCTGTTCGCCTTGAACGCCCGTCAGCTCGCCGTGCAGGGCAGAAATTTCATGGGCGTCCGGCGTCTCGCTAGCACTGGCGCGGGCGAGCTTCTCGACCAGTTCAAGCTCGTTTTTCCACTGATGCTCCAGTGTTTCACGGCGTTGCGTGGCCGCCTTCAACTCATCGTTGAGCGCCGCCAGACGACGAGAATGGTCACTGCCCCTGGACGCTTCCTGTTGCAGCACCACGATTTCCGACCGTACGTTTTCAATCAGTCGCTTGCAGTCTTCCAGCGGGCCGGGTTGGGCGGACTGCGCCAAGGCCACGCGAGCGCAGGCGGTGTCCAGTACGCTGACCGCTTTGTCCGGCAACTGGCGTCCGGTGATGTAGCGATTGGACAGGCGCACAGCCTGCACCAGCGCTTCATCCATCACCGTAACCTTATGGTGCTCTTGCATTTTGCCGAGCAGGCCGCGAAGCATGTGAATGGCTTTGTCTTCGTCCGGTTCTTCGACTTTCACGACCTGGAAGCGGCGGGCGAGGGCGGCGTCTTTCTCGAAGTATTTCTTGTACTCTGCCCAAGTCGTCGCGGCAATGGTGCGCAACTCGCCACGAGCCAGCGCAGGCTTGAGCAGGTTGGCGGCGTCGTTTTGCCCGGCCTGACCGCCCGAGCCGATCAGGGTGTGCGCTTCATCGATGAACAGAATGATCGGGTGCAGGCTACGCTTGGTTTCCTCGATAACCGATTTCAAGCGGTTCTCGAATTCGCCCTTCACCCCAGCCCCGGCCTGCAACAGGCCCAGGTCCAGCGTGTGGATCGCCACGTCTTTGAGCACCGAAGGCACGTCGCCCTGCACGATGCGCAACGCCAGACCTTCGACCACTGCGGTCTTGCCAACGCCCGCTTCGCCGGTGAGGATCGGGTTGTTCTGCCGACGACGAGTGAGGATGTCCACCATCTGCCGCACTTCGAATTCGCGACCCAGCACCGGATCGATGCGCCCTTCGCGTGCGCTCTGGGTCAGGTTGACGGTGTACTGATCCAGCGCAGGCGTCTTGCCGTTGCCAGCTAGGGGGCGACCGGCACTCGCCTCGGGCGTGCCCAGCGGCTTGGCCTGTCGCGATTCCGGACTTGACTCGACCAGGGCTGCGAGATTGACCCGCAGGTCGTCGGCGTTGATTTTTTCGAGCTCGGCGGCCGAGGCCACCACGACGCGGCGCAGTTCAGCGTCGTCCAGCAGCGCCTGAATCAGGTAGCCAGTGCGAATCTGGCTCTGACCGAACTCGATTGAGGCCAGCAGCCACGCCTGTTCGATCATGCGAGTGATGTGCGGCGAAAGAGCAGGCGTGCGTGTGTTGCCCTTTGTGAAGGTGGCCAGCGCCGTGACCAACTGCGCCTGCAAACGCTCAGGTACGACGTCGTAATGACGCAGAATGGCCGGCAGGTCGTTGCCATCGTCCTCAAGCAGTTGCAGCAACAGATGCTCGACTTCAACCTCGTAATGATGCTCGGACAGACACAGGGCGGCGGCGGCTTCTGTGGCTGTACGACTGGTTTCGTTGAGCTTGGCGAACAGCGACTTCAGGTTCACAGAGAGACCCCATCAAAAGGAATATGGAAAACGGCACAGCGGGAAGGCTCGACCTCGACGTCCGGGCGTTTGAGCCAGCCCAGCCAGCCCAGCGCGACATTGCCTTGACGACCCAGCCGGGCGAGCGGCACAGCCTGGCGCGCAAGGTTGGGCGCAATCTGAAAATCCAGCTGGGCTCCGATGTAAAAACGCACCAGATCCACCAGCCTCCGGTAGTCCTGTGTGCCTGGCTGAAAGCGCAAGTAATCGGCCAGTTGCAGCGGGCCGATGTCGATGCGCACGCAGGATTGGTAATCCCAGACACGATTACCCGCCACCGCGCTCTGTCCAAGGACGGCATTCTTACGGCCCAGTTGCGTCCACTGGCTGACATCAAGCTTCAGCCAGCGCCCGGCAAACTGACTCACCTTGAACGGCAGTGAGAAATAAAAGCCGAGCATCACTTGCAGGTTCAGCGCGTTGCGAGGTTTCTGCGCGAACAAACCGGAGAAGTAGCTGAACAATTCCTGACGCAGCGGCGAGCCGTTCGGGCCGAACTTCTGTTTCTGCGCTTGAGGCCCAAAACCCACCAGATTGAGCAGGTAACGATCGAAGCCCGAAGTACCGGTGCGCTCGTACTCGATATGGAATTTGTACTTTTGCCAAGCCTCGTAAAACAGCGTGGTCATGCGATGCGAAAACACATCGAGGAAGGCGTGCGCCGCGTCGTCGCGGTACTGAATGTGCCGCTCCATCAGCAGTTCGGTGTACGGTCGCGGCAAGACACCGGAAGGCCCGACCAGCCCCATGAACGTCACCTGCACCTCCGACAGCGGCAGGCCGGTGGCCGACACTTTGCCTTCGCGCTCAAACTTGAGGTCGCTGACTTCGCTCGCCGGAAAGTTGAGCGACAACTGCGAACGAAAGCGCAGCGGATCTTCATGCGGCCGCGTCTGCAGGTCCATACGTCCGTTTCTGCTGTAATGCAGGCGGAGCAAACGCACCAATTGAAAGAACTCGAATCGGTGCGGCTCAGCCCGTGCCTGATCAATCAGACCAGGGGTTGATCGCCGGTTCGCGGGGGCCATTGGACCACTCTCTTTTCACGCTGCAAGGTGCGTAGGGTTAATTGGGTAAAGCTGTTGATCGAGCAGTACTGGCCGAAGAAATGGTCCAATACCATGCCGAACAGGAACACACCGCTGCCGGTGTACTGGCTTTCATCGAAGGTCAGGGTGATACCGACGCCGCGAACGAAGTTGGGGCGTGGATGGCCGATGCGGGCGACCACCGGCTCGCTCGCGACCGACACGATCCCGTTGATCTGCTTACGGATCGCGGAGGTGTTGCGGTAGTTGTACAGCGACAACAGTTCCAACAGGACCTCACGGCCTTTCGAGACCAGCGACATATGGTTCAGCGACAGGTGCGAGATCAGCCGCCAGATCACGCCATTGCCCAGTGGCACGCGCACCGAGGCAGTGGGCTTGCGTAAGCAGCGAATGTCCTTGATGACCGAGTTGGCCGGGATGTTGAAATCGCCACGTTCGCCGCCGAACGGCAGCATCACGGGCACGTCGCGGTTACTGCAGGTCAGACGAATACTCAACGTGTCGTTGCTGGAATCAATCAGCTCCAGATCACGATCGACCACACGAACGACCACGTTCGTACCATCGCTTTGCCGGGTTTGCACCGGGCGACGTCTGGCGATCCAGAAACTGTTGCCGGGACCCTGATCGGCGCGGGGTTCGAAAAACGGGTGGCAGGTGGCGACCTGGTCGATACCGCCGAGCTTCTTGATCCGGCGCACACGATCAATGGAAACCACCTCGGCCGAACCTTGTAGGCGCACGTCCGGAATCACGGCGTACTCGTGCTGTGCGTGCGTCAATTTGATCGGCTCGGCTTGTTGCCGGAACAGATTGATGATCGGCGTGCAGTTGAGCTTGAAGTTGCTACGTCCAATGTTCTGCGTCAGACGCGCCAGGCGGTCGTTGAGGTCGTAGTCGGAAAAGTAGAAATTGATCTCGACCTTTTCCAGTGTCTTGCCCGCCAGGATGCGGCCGAACCCGGACAGGTCGAAAAACATGAACTTGTCCGGAAAAGTGAAATATTCATGCAGCAGGCGATAACCCAGGAATGATCGTTCCGAGTAGTCGACCAGACCTTCATCCAGGCCGTAACCCACGGCCTTGAGCGCGCCGGCAGGCAGCGTCACTTCTCGACTGCGGCCTTCATCCTGAAATGTCACAGTCGCTTTGGCCAGGTTGTTGAATAGCAACTCGTACAGTTGCAGCATCAGGGTGCTTTCGCCGTCGAGGAAAAATCGCAGGCTGTCCAGCTCCATCTGCCCAAACAGCGCATCGGTGGTGGTACCCAGACCGATACGCAGACGTGCGACCAACTCGGCGCTGTGGCCATTGAAGGCGGAGCGCTCCATTTCGACAAAAGATGCCTGTTGCACGGTGATCGGCCAGAGCTCCACCGGGTAGCACGTACGAAACTTGCACACGATGCCGTCCACCGGATTGGCATGCATCTCCGTGTGGCGGGCGACGCGATAGGCTTCAGTGACCTTCTCGTTGGTACCCATGCTGAATTCGACGATGGACATCGACGGGGTAGGCCGCAGGTAATGCGGGTACAGCACCTCAAGGAAAGACTCGACGATCTCCGGAAACTCGTCGTCCAGTTTTTTGTGGACGCGGGCAGCCAGAAACGAAAACGCCTCGATCAAACGCTCGGTATGCGGGTCCTCACAGTTATCGCCCTCGATGAGCAACCGTGAAGCGATTTTTGGATACTGGCTCGCAAACTCCTGGCCCAAAAAGCGCAGGTGCGACAGTTCCTTTTCGTAATAGGGGAGCAGGTCGTCGAGCATCAGTTGAGGTTCTGTACTTTGTATTCCTGGGTGTTGACCTGCAGCACCGCGTCAAACGAAACCTGACGCGATACATCCTGCAGGCGAAGTACGGCGTCCACGCGAAAAGTCAGCATGCGTTGGCCTGTTTGTTGTGCCAGTAGTTGTACTTTGACGCTGCGAAAGCGCCTGTCGCCGACCGAGATCGCTTTCTCCAGTTGCCGCTGGATCAACAGACGATCCTGCGGGTCGAGCACGCTCTTGCTGGTGAAGTCAGGCATCCCGTAGTCGAGGATCGTGCCGCTCAACTGGGCGAAGCCGTCGAGTTCTTCGGCGACCAGAGACTGGCGGGTATTCACCAGGATCTCCAGGTCACGGACGATGCTGGCCTTGTAATCGGCCAGCGAACACAAGCGCTGCGAGGACGCTTCGACGGACTGGTGCGGACGGTCGTCCAGCAACCGGTCCAGCAGTGACGGCAACAGCTTGTGTTGGCTACTCATATTGCCTCCCTGGCAACGACATCGATCAGCCGCGTGTGGACTGTGGCAACTCTGCAACCAGTCGCAGGGACGCGGTCAGTTCATCCAGTTGATAGTGCGGACGCAGGTAGGTCACGGCCTTGTAGACGCCGGGCTTGCCAGGTACTTCGAAGACTTCGGCACGCGCTTCGCGCAGCGGGAATTTGGCCTTGGCTTCCTGGCTGGCGGTGTCGTCCAGCAGTACGTAGCTGGACAACCACTTGTTCAGGAACAGTTCGACGTCCTTGCGCGACGCGAAGCTGCCGACCTTGTCACGCATGATCGCTTTCATGTAGTGGGCGATACGCGACGTGGCGAAGATGTATTGCAGCTGTGCCGAGAGCCGCGCGTTGGCGTTGGCGATGTCGGTGTTGTACTGCTTCTGCTTCTGCGTCGACTGCGTGCCGAAGAACGCGGCGTAGTCGGTGCCTTTGCAGTGCACTAGCGGAATGAAACCCAGGTCCGAAAGCTCTTTCTCGCGACGGTCAGTGATCGCGATTTCGGTTGGACACTTGAGCGCGATTTCGCCGTCATCGGTCTTGAAGGTATGGGTCGGCAGACCTTCCACCAGACCGCCGCCCTCGACACCGCGAATCGCCACGCACCAGCCATAACGCGAGAACGCATCGGTAACGCGCGTGCCCAGTGCATAGGCGGCGTTCATCCACAGGTACTTGTTATGGTCGCGACCGTCGACGCTTTCGACGAAATTGAATTCCTCCACCGGTGTGGTATCCGGGCCATAGGGCAGACGACCTAGCACGTGGGGCAGGGTCAAGCCGACATAACGCGAATCTTCGGAGTTACGGAAGGACTTCCACTTGGCGTATTCCACAGTATCGAAAATCTTCGCCAGATCACGCGGGCCGGACATGTCGGTGAACGAGTCCCAGCCGAACAGCTCGGGGGACGCTGCGGAAATGAATGGCGCATGGGCCGCAGCGGCGACATGGGAAATCTCTTCGAGCAGGTACATGTCTTCCGGGTTGCGGTTGAACTCATAGTCACCCAACAACATGCCGAACGGCGCACCACCAAAGGTGCCGTATTCTTCTTCGTAGATCTTCTTGAATAGAGCGCTCTGGTCAAATTCGGACGAGGCTTTCAGGTCGCGTACCAAATCTTTCTTGGAGGCGTTGAGCAGGTGGATTTTTAGCGTGGTACTGGTTTCGGTCTGATCGACTTGATACTTCAAGCCGCGCCAGGATGCTTCCAACTGCTGGAACTCGCGAGCGTGCATGATTTCGTTCATCTGCTCGGAAAGCATCGAATCGATTTCGGCGATACGTGCATCCAAAACTGCAATGAGATCTTTGCTAGGCGTCATCTCGCCTTCCAGCACCTGGCCGACCAACTCGCCGATCAGGTCACGTGTGCGAGTACGTTCGGTTTCGGAGCGCGCGACACGGCTTTCAGAAATGATGCTGTCGAGCAGCGACGACTGTGGCGCGAAGTTTTCCACTTCAACCAGATCGGCGTCCTGCTGAGCCACGGTTTGTTTATCGTTCATCGTCGTGCTCCTGCTTACTCTTTGGCATCGGTGGCTGGAACGGCGGCTTCACGACCGAATTCCTTGCCCAGCGTTTTAAGCTTTTCAGTGTTCTGCAGCACATCCATCAGCAGCTCTTCGAGCTTGTCGTTGCCGCCCATCTTGTTGCGCAGGTCGGCCAGCTTGTTGCGCACTTCCAGCAGCTTGCGCAGCGGCTCGACTTGCTTGACGACGTTTTGCGGCTCGAAGTCTTCGAGGGTGTTGAAGTTGAGCTCGACACCCAGTTGCGTACCGTTTTTCGCCAGCGTGTTGTCCACCCGATAGGCCAGGCGCGGCTTGATGCCTTTGAGCACGCCGTTGAAGTTGTCGCGGTCGATGAAGATGAACTTGCGGTCCTTGAGCTTCGGCAAAGGCTCCAGCGGATTGCCAGAGAAATCGCCCAGCACGCCCACGACAAAGGGCAGCTCTTTCTTTTCCTGAGCGTCGCCGATGTCCACGTCGTAGGTGATATGAACCCGAGGGGCGCGAACGCGATCGAGTTTGTGCTGGGTACTTTCCTTTTTCGCCATCGTGATCTCCTGTGCGAGTAACTCGCTGCAAGTCATTTGCGTGCCGGCCCGACGATGAGCCGGCCGCGTTACAGTCCTTCGATCGTCATCAGCAGGCGCTGACGTATCTCATCTTTCATGTCCATGATGCTGTCGTGGCCCACCAGCTCTTCAAAACTGGCGTTGCCGGCAATCTGCGTACTGCTGCGGATGACCGAATCGTCCGGCAGCGTCGAGCGCACCGGAGAGCTGATCACGCAGAAGGGCAGGTCCCCGAAATCCTTCAATCGCTCGAAACTGACCGGGAATCGCAGCCCGTCGAACAAGCGGCCCAACCCTGGCGATTTGCTGACGCAATAGAACAGCACCAAGTAATGCACGACGAAGCGGTACAGCTCGGCGCTGCTGCGGTTCGGGTCTTTAATGACTTTGCGAAACTGCGCCAGATCGAACGAATTGAACCCCACTACCCAGCGCGTGGGGCTGGTGATACGGATGGTCTGGCCGCTTTGTGCCAGAACCTTGTCGTACTCGAGTGGGAACAACTCGGGTGTGGTGCTGATCAGGTTCAACGGCACTTCCATCTCATTGACCAACTGGAACGGAGACGCCGCACCAATTCTGTCGTACAACTCTTTGAGTTCTTTGAAGTGATGCTGGGTTTCACGACCACTGCTGCGCTGCGCGCCCTGTAAGTATTCGCCAAACAGATTCTGCGGGCGGATCAGCAAGGACAGCGTCGCCAGATAATCCGAAGCCTGGGCTTTGAGCACATCGGAAATCGCTCGCGTCTGGCTTCGCAGCTTTATCAATGCTTCTACATCAAACGTCTGAGTCATCGATACATCGTCCTTGACCCTCCTTGACGGCAGCCCTGACAACGACAGGGCAATTGGAAGGGCTATTTGTTTCTCAACCGGCACACCTGCTCAAGAGGTTCGACTCCGGACACAGGATCACGAAATCGCCCCGCACAATAGGTGGGAGTGGGGTGCTAGCAAATCAATATTGTCTAGCCAGTAGCGTCAGCTCAGGCACCATTTCACGTAGGGAAGTTCCTACAGACGGCAAGTTTTTCTCGTTTTTGATACATATCGCAATGATGTCCGAGTGCTAGCAGTAACATTTCTGATACACCTTTATGTCGCTCTAAGCCTTGTATATCAATGGCTACAGCGATTTTTTGGATCCCATTACTGCGCTCGAATAAAAGGTGAAAAGGTGAACCGGTTCACCTTGAACCCCTGACGTTTAAGCGGAAAATCAGAAGCGGGAGCGAGTGTTCAATGAGTCCAGTGATGGCAACCTCGGGATCTGGAGGAGGGGTTCGGCCGATCAGGACGACAGAGGTTCGATTTGAAAAGCCAGGCTTGGTTGCGAGGGCGGGGGTTACGTCAGGATCGGTATCAAGGTATAACGCCGCCATCGCGCCGGCCGGTTTTGCGTGCTGAGGGCAACGTGCCACTGGGCTTGTTAAAACCTCGGTATGTATCGAGATGACCGGGTAGCAGTGAACACGTGATAGGGAGTTTTGCCAATGCAATGGTTGCGCCGTGTCAGAGCCTGCTTGAGTCGTAACGAACCTGTGAAGGCGTCGGAGCCGACAGTGCGTCCGCCGCAGGTGCCAGAGGGGCGAACGTTGAGCCGGGTGCAGCAGAACTTGAGTCGGTTGCCGATCAACCTAGAGCCCGAGCCTCTCTCAATGCCTTTACCTGGGTGTCCGCCGCTGATGGACAAAGACACCGAGTTGCGCAATCGGTATCTGACTTACGTGACCTACGCTCAGGAGGTCGGCCCTCAACGAATGACAGAAGCCGACCGAGAAAGAGGGCGGCTGTTGGCGCGCAAATGTCATAGCCGGGCGATTGACCTGGCTCTCGCAAAAGCGACTGAACAGTGGATCGGGATTTACTGGTACATGCAGTGTGCCGCCATTACATCGCTGTTCGCAGATGGGCCTACATCGGCGGCTTTCATCGAATATCGCAAGGACGTGGATCACTACAGGGGTTGGCCGCTGGCCAGCGGGCAGGTTCAGGCCTTCGATCTGTACGTGGATTCGTTTACCGCCTGACTTCAATAAGACAATTTTTTGCGCCAAAGAACGGTCATGTGCTGACGGTACTGCGCAGACCTCAAGTACTGCGTGCATTCTTGCAATCGTCGTAGAGCGCCGGCAGCAATTGATGAAGTGCGTCGTTTTCGGTTGTCAGCAGGTGCCCTTCGCGGTAAAGGACGACATCGCTGATAGACCCCATCCCGCCGACCCCAACGCGCGCAGGATCTGCCCGACTCCACCAGATAGTTCTCTCTAGGCTTGCGTCCATGTTACGGGTACTGATTGAAGATTGGTAATCCGGTCACACAGCTTCATGGCCGCCGCCTCACTCGAATGCGCAGCGATGGCCTAGAAATTTTCCGAAAGGCTCTCTGGCGGCTGCCCATCCGGTAACTGTATTTTCAGCCCGTGTGCGATCTGGTCACGGATGTGGTCGGCTACAGCAAGTGCATCTGAATGCTTCAGGTCATCTCGATAGAAATCTTCTGCCGGCCAGACAAAGATCTTTAGCCTGTGCAGTTGAGCTTTGTCTGTCTCGACGCCCAGCACCACATTTCTCAGGAATTCAAGGTTGCAAAGCAGGCCTGAATACACGGCTTCCCTTGAGCCCGTTTCCAGTCTCGATCGCGTTATACTGATGGCTTCGTCGATGTAATCGATGGCTTTTTTCAAGTCAAAGGTTCCTCAGTGAATTTCATGCTCGACCTTCACGTTTTTGCCGCGCTACAGGTACTCCTGGATTCATATATATCACTTATTGAACGCATCAACTGTTATCTTTCCATTATCTGGGTCGACCGAATAGCTTACGCCGTTCCAGTTCGCAGCAATTAGCGCACCAGAAGGGCTAATAAAGACGTCAATGTAGGGTTTGTCCTTCTGCGTTCCGTGAGGACTCTCTTGAATTTGCCAGCGGATCTCCCCATTTTTGGACAGTCCAAATATGTTTCTATTGAAAATAGTTCTTGGTGGCGGTTCCACCTTCACGATAATCAAGTCGTGATAGATTTTTGCTTCGGTCACCGGGTGGGGCAAAGAAATTTCTTTCCCTTGAACTAAAATTTTGCTATCAGATATTGCGAAGACATCTATAGTCATTGGCCTAACCTTACAGTGTTGTTAAAGGCTGATGTGGGTAGTCGTTCCAGTAGCTCGTATTGAGTGGCATTGCCAATCCCCCCAAATACTGGGTTTACAATTCCAGTCCTAATTCTCGTTCCGGCAGGAACTGAGACTTCCGACATGAATGATGGCAGCTCTGGAAGCGCAAATTTTGATTTGATCTGCGACGGCGTTAACCCCCTTATCGCTTCTGGTTTCATCATCCAGGAGCGAGCCATGTTGTTCTCTCCGTGCACTCTAACGTAGACATCGTCAACAGTATTAGTGAACTCGGTGACTCGCGTGCCAGGTTTGTATGGGGGGGACCAGCCTTCGGGAAATGTCGAATTGACTTCGGCGGCAGAACGATAGGTGATGTCGCCCCTTTTTGCATTTCTTTTTCCAAGGGTTTCCCTAGTTTTCGCTGCACTTTCGTTCAAGGGCTCTTGAGTTTTGGTCAGCGGCGTCACGTCCTTCACCTGCAACTCCGGCTCCGCTAGAATCTTACTCTGATTCTTCGCCAGCCAGTTCGCAAACTCCTTGTTCGAAATACTCGCCTGAAGCGTGGCACTGCGCGTCGCAATGCTCTCCATGCTGTTGATCACGCCAGCCTTCATCTGCCCGCGCGTCAGGTAGGTCACGATGGCCGTGAGCAACAACAGAACCAATTGCTCCTGCCCGCGAGCGAGCTGTCTGGCAGCGCGTTCGGTACGTTCCTGAATCTGCGCTGAAGAGCCGCCAGTTGGATCGAGACCTGCCGGTTTGAGTCCGTCTTCGGCATACCAGGCCGTTGCCAGACCTTCCTGCAGAGTGGACAAACAGGCTGGTAGGCCTTTGTAAAAGTATTCAGCGATTGCCGACAGGCCCAGCGCCATCAGGATAAGGTTGCCAACTTGCAAGCCGATGCCAGCACCTGCCACGGCTCCTGGCGCAGCTCCAATCCCGAATGCCAGAGAGCCAGCAGCGCCGCCAACGGCACCACCCACCGCAACGCTCCCCCCCAGAATCATCACCACTTCCTGCACCAGCTTGAGCAATACCGGCAGGATTTCCTTGATATTGATCGACGCCCACTTGCGGGTAAGGTCAGACTGCATGATCGGGTAGGAGAGGGCCATCGCGTTCCGGACGTTGTCGATCCGGTGGCCACCCATGGCGCCATAGGCTTGACTCGCGCCATTGCTGACCCGACGGGTGAAACCGTCCCAGCTCTCGTGGGCGCTTTGCATGCCATTGCTGTTGAGTTTCGCTGACGTTCGCTTACCACCTTTTGTCGTGGGCCCCGCAAAAATTTGGGCAGATTAGCTTCGCTGGTGGAGCTCCAGTCCCAGCAGCTGTTGTCATAATCGCGGATAAATTCCGTAAATTAAATAGCCGTCCCTCTTCTACTACCGGGCTTCTGGATCAGCAATTCGTCTAACTCTCTGCGGCGGCATCGGGTGACGAATGCCAGTGCAGCACTGAGATTCCTTTGAAATAGGTCAAACTGCGCGTGGTCAATTTCGTAATATTCCTCATATTCAATCATGTCATTCTTAACAGGGAATGAAACGTAAAACTTTCCGGACGTTTCCTCCACTCCTAGTGAAAAGCGTTCTTCGCGGTTAAAGTACATGTCTGTAAATTTCATAATGACCCTCTATGGTATTGGAGTTGTTATAAATCGTTCCGCGGGTATCTTACCAGCATCAATGACAGCTTCTAAATTACCATCTGGTAGTTTTCCTCCCGGAAGCCAGAAATTGTTGGCCCCCGCTTCATTGCCAGACGGAATACGCAAGCCTAGCTCTTCAGGAGTCGCTATATCAATACGCACTAGCTTATCGTTCTCCAGAAACCCTTCTGGAAGACCGAGTTTTTGTTCCAGTACTCGTTTGTCACCCGCGGCCTTCGCGAAGATTTCGTCTACTTCATGCTTGGCCATGGTGAATGAGGTGCCATCTGTCTGCGCTATTCCATATTTTTCGAAGTTGCGCACTGGCATGATACGCGAAGCGCCGTTCTTAAACTGTGCAAGATGATTCGCCATATACTCGGGTGTCAGATAAACTGAAGGATCGGGTCTAGACCCTTTCGGTATCGCCAGAACCTCCTCTGCAGTCCATCCCGGTTTAAACACCTCTATCTTTTGAGCAACACGCAGCTCACCGCGTTGCTCCGGGAGTGGCTCGGGTTCCGGTTTCTTTAAAGGCATCACGTCCTTCACCTGAAACTCCGGCTCCGCTAGAATCTTACTCTGATTCTTCGCCAGCCAGTTCGCAAACTCCTTGTTCGAAATACTCGCCTGAAGCGTGGCACTGCGCGTCGCAATGCTCTCCATGCTGTTGATCACGCCAGCCTTCATCTGCCCGCGCGTCAGGTAGGTCACGATGGCCGTGAGCAACAACAGAACCAATTGCTCCTGCCCGCGAGCGAGCTGTCTGGCAGCGCGTTCGGTACGTTCCTGAATCTGCGCTGAAGAGCCGCCAGTTGGATCGAGACCTGCCGGTTTGAGTCCGTCTTCGGCATACCAGGCCGTTGCCAGACCTTCCTGCAGAGTGGACAAACAGGCTGGTAGGCCTTTGTAAAAGTATTCAGCGATTGCCGACAGGCCCAGCGCCATCAGGATAAGGTTGCCAACTTGCAAGCCGATGCCAGCACCTGCCACGGCTCCTGGCGCAGCTCCAATCCCGAATGCCAGAGAGCCAGCAGCGCCGCCAACGGCACCACCCACCGCAACGCTCCCCCCCAGAATCATCACCACTTCCTGCACCAGCTTGAGCAATACCGGCAGGATTTCCTTGATATTGATCGACGCCCACTTGCGGGTAAGGTCAGACTGCATGATCGGGTAGGAGAGGGCCATCGCGTTCCGGACGTTGTCGATCCGATGGCCACCCATGGCGCCATAGGCTTGACTCGCGCCATTGCTGATCCGCCGGGTGAAACCGTCCCAGCCGTCATGAGCGCTTTGCAAACCGTGGCTGACGCTTTGGTTCAGTTCGCTGAATTTATGGTCCAGGTTTCGTTCGATGTCGTCCCAACTGGGGACGTGGGCTAAAAGATCCATTTACACATCACTGTCCTTGAGTGAAAGCCGCTAGCCAGATATCGGCCATTAAGTTGCCCCGTTCGATATCACAGAGCCACTAGTGGCAGGTAAGACCATCACTTACGCATTAAATTCCAGAGTGGATCGCATTCTTCTCATCTACGTTACACATCAGCAATGATGTCATATGAATATCAACTTGCGATGCCAGGCCCATAACTCACTGTCGCAGTTAAATTTAGCCGTTCCCAAAGCTGCAGATTTTTTTCCGGATTCTACCCAAAGATTGAACCAGAGCACTGCGCATCACTTCGCAAAAAACCGTTTGTGGGTTGACACGACGCGGCCCGCAGGTGTCTCCTTCCTCGCTTTCGGGCGTCTGTAACATTTGTGAGACTGTGCACCCATTCTCAATTTTGATGCACTGATGGCACTTTCGAATTGTTTGGCGGTCGCATTGTCCAGCTGTGCTAATGCGTGCGTTAGTCGAACGATTAACGCCGTCCCCTGGCAATGCCGAATGATCGCGCAATGCACGTTGCTGGCCGACGCATGAGTAAACGCAGCGGTAGTCAGGGTCTTACACAGCGCTCGGAACAGCGCTACGGCGGGCAGTGCGTTCGTATGTCGAAGCGCACTGGATTAATCAGTGATAGTGCAACGGGATAGCTGTTCCCCCGGTTGCTCGTAACCTGTTGTTGCCGAGCATGGCGGTAGCGTTGTTCCCCATGCCTCCAAGGAGATACACATGTCGATGGACCTTGCCGCGTTGCTCTCGCCTCAGAACCGGCGTCTGTTCAAGTTCAACAACCTGGCTAACCCTGAACAGCAATTGCTGATTGAGTCCTTCAAGGGACGCGAAGGGTTGTCGCAGGCGTACAGCTTTGAACTGCTGCTGGTTTGCGAGGATTCGGGAGTCGAGCTCAAGTCGATGATGGGCCAACTGGTCACCATCGAGATCGAGCTCGCCACTGGG
The DNA here is from genome assembly GCF_044746825.1 of Pseudomonas sp. NPDC090201. Classification (NCBI taxonomy): domain Bacteria; kingdom Pseudomonadati; phylum Pseudomonadota; class Gammaproteobacteria; order Pseudomonadales; family Pseudomonadaceae; genus Pseudomonas; species Pseudomonas sp. NPDC090201. Next base: position 264,048 of record NZ_JBIVCX010000003.1, on the reverse strand, counting down.
GCCCCGCGCTACCTGGCCGGTTACCTGACACGCTTCGCCAGCATTGGCAGTGACGGCGGCATGGCGCGCTACACCGCGACGCTGAACCCCTGGTTCTCGATGCTCAAAAACCGCTTCGACACGCGGGTTTTCCAAGGCAACACGGTCGAGGAAGTCGTCACTCAAGTCTTCGCGCTGTGCCCGGCGTTTTCCCGGCATGAATTCCGCCTGACCAGACCTCAAAAGCGCTACACCTACATCACCCAGTACCGTGAAACCGACTTCAACTTCGTCCAGCGCCTGCTGGAAGAAGAGGGCATGTTCTACTACTTCGAGCACACCGCCGAAGGCCACACCATGATCATCTGCGATGACTCCAGCACGCTGGTGGCATTGCCTGAACAACCGCAGATCCGTTTTCACACCGCGTCCGTCACCGAGACCGCCGACTCCATCACCCAGTGGAGCGGCAACCGCCAGCTGCAGTCCGGCAAGATCGCCGTGCAGACCTTCGACTATCGCCAACCGAATAACCGTTTGCCAGTGACGATGAACAGCCTGAACAAACAGGGCGATGTCGAGAATTTCGAGATTTACGACTTCCCCGGCCAGTACACCCACGGCACCTATGACGAGGGTGAGGCGCTGGTGCGTTTGCGCGTCGAAGCGCTGGAACTCAAGGGCAAAAGTTTCAGCGGCGCGAGCAACTGCCGAGCGATGAAACCCGGCTACACCTTCGAGCTACTGCAGCACTACGACCACGATCAGGGCTCGGCCGAAGACCGGCAGTTTTTGCTGATGGGCGTCGAGAGCGAAGGCCACAACAACTACCTCAATGGCCATCAGGCGAGCTACTACAACACCTTCACCTGCGTGCGCAAAAAGATCCCTTTCCGCCCGCAGCTGTCCACGCCGCGCCCGACGATCCCCGGCCCGCAGACTGCCATCATCGTCGGCCCGCCAGGCGAGGAAATCTTCACCGACGAACTGGGCCGCGTGAAAATCCAATTCCACTGGGACCGCAAGGGCCAGCACAACGACCACAGCTCCTGCTGGGTGCGCGTCGCGCAATCCGGTGCCAGCGGCGGCTTCGGCAGCATCCAGATCCCACGCGTCGGCGACGAAGTCGTCGTGGTCTTCCTGGACGGCAACCCCGACCGCCCGCTGATCATGGGCAGCCTGTACAACAGCCAGAACACCCCGCCCTGGTCACTGCCGGCGAACAAGACCCAGAGTGGTTTTTTGACCCGGTCGATGAAGGGCAAGGGCGCTAATGCGAACTTCTTCCGCTTCGAGGACAAGGCGGGCGCCGAGCAGATCATCATGCATGCCGAGCGCAATCTGGATACCGAGATTGAGGTCGATGAGAGCCATACAGTCGGCGGCAATCGCACGATCAAGGTGGACGGCAAGCACTCCGAAACCATCAAGCTTGAAACCAGTATTGCGGTGTCCGATGGCTCTTATTACCTCACAGTCGACCAAGGTGAAGTGAAGATCAAGGCTGCCACGTCCATCACGCTGGAAGTAGGTGCCAGCAAGCTGATCATGAAAGCAGACGGGACGATCACCTTGTCTGGCAACGTGGTCGATGTCGAAGGCAAAACGATCATCAATCTGAACAAATAAGCTGACGGACAAGGAACGCCCCAATGCGGACAAGCATTTACGATCGTATTTCCGAGCAACGAATTCGCGAGGAACAGCGCCAGGAGGAGGAGCGTCTCGCACAGGAAGCGCTTGACGCACCACCTCCGCCGCCGGAAAGATTTCTGACCAACGAGCTGAGTTTCGTAAGACCTGAGGGCTTCAAAGACAAGACCTTTCATGTATTCACATTGACCGACATCGGACCAAGCCCTTTGTCTGTCGTGGTTGGCCGGTCAGTTGTTGAGCATAACGCTGATCTTGAAACCGTTGCCCAGCAGTTGCTCAAAGAACTAGGGAAATCCCTTTCCCATCTGCAATGGGTCGAACCCCTGTTTCCAACGCACATTGCGGGCGTTGAAGCACGACAGGCGGAGTTCAAATGGCGCCAGCAAGGTCAACCTGTACATCAGTTGCAGGTGATTTTTCTGCACCAGGACGAGCAGCAACAACCCTTGCTGATGCAGATCACCGCCACCAGTAACGGCACAAAAGGCATGACGCCCGAAGAGCGCTCCGCGTTCCTTTCCATTATCGACACCGTTGAACTGCGCAGGGCTGATGCACCGCCCGACACTACCGATGCAGAGGCTGTGTCGGTATGAGTGCGGCGGCCGCACGGGTCGATGATCCGATTGAACACTCCAGTGCACTGGGCGGGCTTCTGGCGGGGCTGGCGGTTGGTGCGGGCGCTGTGCTGATAGGTATTGCGATTGTCGGGACCGGAGGATTAGGCGCAGTGGCTCTCGCGGCAATGGTCGGTGCAGGAGCAGCCACCGGAGCCGGGATTGGACAGTTGATTGGCAGCCTGTCATTCGCATGTCATGACGCGGGAAAAATTTTGACGGGGTCACCCAACGTACACGTCAATGGCAAGGAAGCAGCCCGGGCTCATGTCGACACCGCCCATTGCGACCAGCACAGTTCAGCGCCGCAAATTCTTGCCCAGGGCAGCGACACCGTTCATATCAACGGGATGCCTGCTGCGCGCGTGGGGGACCGGACCGTATGTGACGGTAAAATCAGCGCCGGGTCTGCCAATGTTCATATTGGGGGCGGAACTGAAACTACGGATGACATTGATCCAGAGGTTCCTGTTGTGCTGGAACGCGCAATTATGGCGCTTGGCCTTGCCAGCGCTTTCGTATTGGCCAGCCCAGTCATCGTGATCGCGGGTCTCGCTGGGGGGATAGCAGGCGGCTTGGGCGGTAATTGGGCCGGCGGAAAGCTGTTTGGCGAAGGCTCCGACGGTCAAAAGCTCATGGCGTTTGGCGGAGCGCTGCTGGGCGGAGGATTAGGTGCCAAGGGCGGCAAGTGGTTTGATGCGCGGTATGAAATCAAGACGCAGGGGCTGGGGTCGAATTTTGGGAATGTAAAAATACAGCGTCGAACGGTACCTACCGATGAGTCGGTTAAGGTCCCTACCCATAAAGTTCCACACGCCCCCGTCACGAAGATGCAAAGAGCTAACCTGAAAGCGAAGCTAGATAACAGAACGTTGACAAAAGAGGAATATAAGCGCCTTGATTGGGATCGTAGATTTTCGAATAAGCGTGCAAAAGGAGTTTCAAGGTTTTGGGCCGATGAACGTGCCAAACTAAAGCTCGGCGAGCCGGGCACTCGAAATTGGTCCCCGGAGCAAAAGGCGGAGATCTTGTCGAATAAAACCCCAAAATATAATGGAGAGCCTATTCAAGGGCACCATAAGTACAATGCTTTGGATCATCCGCAACTTGCCAGCGATCCAAAAAATATCTATCCTGCTACTCGGACAGAGCATTTTGAGAGGTGGCATGGAGGTAATTGGAGAAATGATTCATTTGGTGAGCCGGTGAACCTTAAATACCCTGAGGAATTTTAATGTCAGTTATTGCGATCGTGCTTGATAAGAGTTCAATGACTGCTCAAGCAGTTATGAAGTTACACCGTGTGCTTGGAACGTCTGTGCAGTTGCTCAAGGCTGCTTGGTCAAAAGGCGAGCCGATCCTAGAGGTGGAAATTTTTGAAGGCGACTATCAGTCTCATGCTAAAGTAATTCGAGCGGTTCTGGGTGTTATAGATGAAGAAAAATTAAGTGCAGAATATTTTGAAATTCCTTATGGTGAGCAATACGCTGGAAATGCGAAGCTTGACGTTTGGAGGATTGATATGAGTCTTGTGAGCGGGATATTGGATTCGGCCGATGAAGAGATTGAACGGCAATTAAATAGTTAGTTTTTTATGAGTTATCGCAGGTGTTGTCAGTTTAGTGAGTCGCTTTGCTTATAGTAGGTGCTTTTTTGCGTTGTGCTCGGTGAGGGCAGTCGAAACTCCACTTCCGTTACGACTTCAAACAGCGCATGTCCTGGGCCACCGATGTGCTGGGGCGCGAGCTGGAAATTCATTACAACGAAGACCACCGCGTGATCGCCAGCCGCGATTATGGCGGCGAGCGCTACGCGATCGACATCGACGACAGCGGCAACATGATCGGCCTGACATTGCCGGATGGAAATCGCCTGCACCTCAAGTACGACGACTATTCACGCCTTGTTGAAGAAACCGACCCGCTGGGACGGAGCATCAAGTACAGCTATCACCACCTGACCACGCTGGTATCGTCGGTGTCCTACCCGGACAGCAGCATCTGGCTGGCGCGCTACGACGACAAGGGCAACCTCATCGCCGAAACCGACGCCCTCGGCCACAAGACCGAATACCTCAACAGCGACGACGGCCTGCCACACACCATCATCGACGCGACCCAGAAGTCCAAATACCTCTGGTGGAACGGTCTGGCCCAAGTCGAACGTTTTCAGGACTGTTCGGGCAAAAGCACCTTCTACCGCTACGACGACCGCGCTCACCTGATCGCGGTCACCGATGCGCTGAATCAAACGACCCGGCTCGAACGCAAACCCGATGGCGAAGTGCTGCGCATCGATCACCCGGACGGCACCGCCGAGTCCTTTACCTATAACGCCCTCGGCCAGATCCTGACGCACACCGACGGCAAAGGCCAGACGACGCGTCTGCTGCGTACCGCACGCGGTCTACCCAGCAGCCGACAGGACGCCAAAGGCCAGCGCATCCGTTACGAGTACGACAAGGCCATACGCCTCACCGCACTGGTCAACGAAAACAACGCTGCGTACCAGTTCGCCTACGACGCCAGCGACCGGCTGACCGAAGAAAAGCGCATCGACAACCTGACCCGCCGTTTCAGCTACAACCTTGGCGGGCATCTGACGCGTGTCAATGAAATCGGCTACGGCGAGCGGGCCGAACGTCCGCAACGCAGCACCGAATTTGAACGTGATGTGATTGGCCGATTGCAGGCCAAGGTCAATCAGGATGCCCGACAGGATTACACCTACGACGAAGCCGACCGCCTGCTGTCCATCGCACGTTTGCCTACATCAGTCGGTAAGAAACTCGGCGTCAGCGAAGAAACCCTGTCGTTCGAGTATGACCTCCTGGGCCGTCTGACGAAGGAAACTACGCCCCAAGGCGAACTGGCCTACGAATACGATCCGCTCAGCAACCTCACCACGCTGACCTTGCCGACAGGCCAACACCTCAATCACCTGTACTACGGCAGCGGCCATCTGCATCAACTCAACCTCGATGGCCTGCTCATCAGCGATATCGAACGCGACGACCTGCACCGAGAGGTCTACCGTAGCCAGGGCAAACTCACCAGTTGCTTCGGCTACGACGCAATGGGTCGCAAAGCTTGGCAATTCGCATCGACGCTGCCCGGTGAAAAGCTTTCGCAAATCCACAACCCCGGCGACAACAGCCTACTGATCGATCACGCCTACAACCCGATCCATCGTCGCTATGAATACGACCCCGCGGGTGAACTCACCCGCACCCTCGATAAACTGCGCGGCGAAATCAAATACGAATACGAAGCCAACGGCCAGCTGCACAGCCGTGACACTGGCCGGCTCGTCGACAGCGAGGAGTTTCGATATGACGCTGCCGCAAACCGACTGAACTTCAATACGAGCCAGTTCGATCAGGTCAAAGACAACCGCATCAAACGCTGGCGCGATCAGGAATTTGCCTACGATGCGTGGGGCAATCTGATTGAAAAGCGGGTGGGGATCACCAAGCTACAAAGCTTCAGTTACGACTGCGAAAACCGCCTCGTCAAAGCTGAAACGTTGGTTAACGGCAAGCTGCAAAGCACCGGCAGCTACCGCTATGACAGCCTCGGAAGAAGGATCGGCAAAACCTCCGAAATAAACGGCCAGACTGAGCACAAGCACTTCCTTTGGCAAGGCTTGCGAATGCTGCGCGAGGAAACACCGTGGCAGAGCAGCCTTTATGTGTACGAGCCGAGTAGCTATGCGCCGCTGGCAAGGATTGATCAGCAGGAAGGCGAAACCGAACAGAAGCTGTACTACTTCCACACCGACCAGATCGGCACGCCGCTGGAAATGACTGACGTTGATGGCAGCATCGTCTGGCAGGCGACGTACAAGGCGTGGGGGGAGGTGGAGGCGTTCGCCGTCAACGCGATCGAGCAGAACCTGAGGTTTCAGGGGCAGTACTTTGATGACGAGACGGGACTGCACTACAACACGTTTAGGTATTACGATCCGCAGGTCGGGCGGTTTATTACGCAGGATCCGATTGGGTTGTTGGGCGGATTCAATTTATACCGCTATGCCCCGAGCGCTATCAATTGGATTGACCCATTTGGTCTGACAGGCTTTTTTTCGCCATCCACATTTTTAGCGCCATCTGGTAGTGTTCATACGGTATATCAGCAGGCTATTGATTGGGATCTTCCCGTAAATACTCGAAGCGGTATCAAAACCAATTTGGATTTGGCATCAGAGGGGAGAAGTCCATTTGTAGTGAAAAATGGTAGCTATTCACAACTCAACCTTCATCATTCTAAACAGGATGGGCTAGGCTCCCTTTTTGAGCTCTCTGCTGATACACACCAAAATTTTGGGAAAACCAACGCTCTACACCCACACCTCCCAGGTCAACATCCCTATAATCCCGTTGATCGAGATTTGTTCAATGGTGACAGGGAGGCGTACTGGAAAGGGCGTGCCCAAACCGAGGTTAACAGACGAAACGCTGGACGTTCTGCCGGCGCTATCAATTGCGGGTGAGATTATGATCTCTACAAAAGTGGTCGATTACTGTAAGCAGCAAGGTTGGTGGTTTGATGATGCAAGCGCTGACTATGAAATGGAATTAAAAAGGATTGGCATAGATCCGCTCAGCGATTTTGGTCAGTTCTATCTTCACGCTGAAGATGGGCCGACGTTTATGAGTCAAGGGAAAGAGATATATCAGATTTGCTGGTTTTCTAAAAATACTAATTTTGATCTGGCACTTAAGAGGACGCATGAAACTCTAGGATTGCCAGATAACTATATTCCACTGGATAGTTTTGAAGGAGAGAGCGGCTTTTTTTATGATAAAAATAGCGGCCATGTAGTAGAGTTGTCGCTAGGCAGCGCGATTACTAACTTCCTCAATGGTCGACTAAGCCCGCAGTGGAGAAATTTTAACGATTTTTTAGAATTCTATTTTAAAGTTCCATAGTTGCTAGTGCCCGCCGATTTCATCATCGACGATTTTCCATAAAATTTCGGCGGGCATCTGACGCGTGTTGACGAAACCGGCTACGGCGAACGGACCGAACGTCCACAACGCAGCCGGTGAGAAACTCGGCGTCAGCGAAGAAACCATCACGTTCGAGTACGACCTCCTGGGCCGCCTGATCAAAGAAACCACCCCCCAAGGCGCGCTGGACTACGAATACGATCCGCTCAGCAACCTGACCACGCTGACATTGCCGACAGGCCAACACCTCAATCACCTGTACTACGGCAGCGGCCATCTGCATCAACTCAACCTCGATGGCCTGCTCATCAGCGATATCGAACGCGACGACCTGCACCGAGAGGTCTACCGTAGCCAGGGCAAACTCACCAGTTGCTTCGGCTACGACGCAATGGGTCGCAAAGCTTGGCAATTCGCATCGACGCTGCCCGGTGAAAAGCTTTCGCAAATCCACAACCCCGGCGACAACAGCCTACTGATCGATCACGCCTACAACCCGATCCATCGTCGCTATGAATACGACCCCGCGGGTGAACTCACCCGCACCCTCGATAAACTGCGCGGCGAAATCAAATACGAATACGAAGCCAACGGCCAGCTGCACAGCCGTGACACTGGCCGGCTCGTCGACAGCGAGGAGTTTCGATATGACGCTGCCGCAAACCGACTGAACTTCAATACGAGCCAGTTCGATCAGGTCAAAGACAACCGCATCAAACGCTGGCGCGATCAGGAATACAGCTACGATGCCTGGGGCAATCTGATTGAAAAGCGGGTAGGGCTGAGCAAGCTGCAGACCTTCAGCTATGACTGTGAAAACCGCCTCGTCAAAGCTGAAACGTTGGTTAACGGCAAGCTTCACAGCACCGGCAGCTACCGCTACGACAGCCTTGGCCGACGCATCGGCAAGACGTCCGACATAGACGGCCGGACCGAACACAAGCATTTCCTGTGGCAAGGCTTGCGGATGCTGCGCGAAGAAACGCCATGGCAGAGCAGCCTTTATGTCTACGAGCCGAGTAGCTATACGCTATTGGCGAGAGTCGATCAGCAAGAGGGTGAGACTGAACAGAAGCTCTACTACTTCCACACCGACCAGATCGGCACGCCGCTGGAGATGACGGACGTTGACGGACGCATCGTTACGCAGGATCCGATTGGGTTGAAGGGGGGCACGAATCTTTACCAGCATGTCGATAACCCGATTTTATGGTTGGACCCTGGGGGCTTACGCGCCGATAAGGACTGGGGCGCTTACTATTCAAGGAAAACAGGAACCACGCCTCCAAGCACAATGGTGAGACCCCACGCTCACTACATCGTTTTCAAAGGGGAGTTTGCAAAATCACCTATGATGAAAAAGGCTTTAGGACGAAGCCGGATAGTGTTGGATCGTTACAAGATAGACCCACTGCACGATCCTGCTGCAATGATGTGGGCTGAAAATCAGGGACATACTATTGCTAATGCTAAGCTCGTTGCTTCAAAGCTAGAAGCGGCAGATAAATCAATCATGGCGAGGGACCTGCCATTCGAAAAAGCAGTATCAGCTATGAAAGCAGAGTTGCAAAAAATTGGTGCTGAAGTTTTTGGAAATTGACTTGGCGAGGATGTGTATGAATTGGTCTGAATTGCAAGAGTGTATTTATAATTCTACAAAGAACGCTTTCATAGAGTTATGTGAAGGGCATTCCGAGGAAGAGTTCTACGCATTCGTGCTTTATACTGATAGCAGTGTGATGAGTATTAGTCCGTCGGCTAACTCTATTGAAGCGTTAGATGAGAAAATTGAGCAAGAGCTCGACGATGAAGATAGAACTCCTGCAAATGAGGCTTACTATAAATGGGCTTTTTCTGAATGGGCTTATGAAACAGTGGGCGGAGAATTTTTCAGAGGGATCAATAAGAGTTTAAGAGAAAGTGCTGAAAGGTCGGATTTTGAAGAATTCAAGAGAAAGGTTTTAGACGCTATGATTGGTGCGTTAGATTTGCTAGTCAAAGAACGTTTTTTTGACAGTATTAGTAAGGCTGCTGAAGGTGCAGTTGTGTTCGCCTCTATGGCTGATGATGATGCATCGGAAAGTATAGAGAACGAATCGGCAAAAGTTATCAATTCTACATCAACATATGACAAGTTTCTTGTTAGGTATGATGTGAATTAAGTGAGTGACTGAAGTTGATGTCCAATGTGGTTCGGGCTAGCGAAGCTGTACAGCACCGGCACTTACAGATACGACAGCCTCGGACCCGCGCATGGAAGCGCGGGAACTGCGCGGCAAGAAATTCGAAGGCGCCAGTAACTGCCGAGCGATGAAACCCGGCTACACCTTCGAGCTGCTGCAGCACTACGACCACGATCAGGGCTCGGCCGAAGACCGGCAGTTTTTGCTGATGGGCGTCGAAAGCGAAGGCCACAACAACTACCTCAATGGCCATCAGGCGAGCTACTACAACACCTTCACCTGCGTGCGCAAAAAGATCCCTTTCCGCCCGCAACTGTCCACGCCGCGCCCGACGATCCCCGGCCCGCAGACTGCCATCATCGTCGGCCCACCGGGCGAAGAAATCTTCACCGACGAACTGGGCCGCGTGAAAATCCAGTTCCACTGGGACCGCAAGGGCCAGCACAACGACCACAGCTCCTGCTGGGTGCGCGTCGCGCAATCCGGTGCCAGCGGCGGCTTCGGCAGCATCCAGATCCCACGCGTCGGCGACGAAGTCGTCGTGGTCTTCCTGGACGGCAACCCCGACCGCCCGCTGATCATGGGCAGCCTGTACAACAGCCAGAACACCCCGCCCTGGTCACTGCCGGCGAACAAGACCCAGAGTGGTTTTTTGACCCGGTCGATGAAGGGCAAAGGGGCCAACGCGAACTTCTTTCGCTTTGAAGGCAAGGCTGGCGCCGAGCAAATCATCATGCATGCCGAGCGCAATCTCGACACCGAGATCGAGGCCGATGAAACCCATGACGTCGGTGGCAATCGCACGATCAAGGTCAAGGGACTGCACTCCGAAACCATCAAGCTCGATACCAGCATTGCGGTGGAGGACGGTTCGTACTACGTCACCGTCGACAAGGGCGAAGTGAAGATCAAGGCAGCCACTTCCATCACCCTTGAAGTAGGGTCAAGCAAATTGGTCATGAATTCAGACGGCACCATCACGTTGTCCGGGATCGAGGTCAATGTGGATGGCTCAACGATGATCAATCTGAACAAATAAGCGAAGGACAAAGGACGGCCCATGCGCACCAGTATCTACGACCGCATTTCGGAGAACCGCATTCGCGAGGAGCAGCGCCTGGAAGCCGAAAGGCTTGAGCAGGAGCGTCTCGCAGCATCGATTCCCAAACCCCACGAGCGATTTCAGACCAACGAGCTGAGCTTCGTTCGACCCCAGGGTTTCAAAGACAAGACCTTTCATGTGTTCACGCTGACGGATATTGGGCCAAGTCCGCTGTCGGTGGTGATTGGGCGAACGCCCATTGATGGGGCGATGGACCTGGAAACCATGGCTCAGCAGTTGCTCGCCGACCTGAAAAAAGCACTGTCACATCTCGAATGGATCGAGCCTTTGAGCCCGGCAGAAGTCGCCGGAACAGAAGCGCGCCGCGTCGAGTTCAAGTGGCGCCAGCAGGGCCAGCTGGTGCACCAGTTGCAACTGATGTTCCTGCATCAGGACGAGCATCAGCAGCCGTTACTGATGCAAATCACCGGCACCAGCAACGATCCGAAAGGCATGACGGCCCAGGAACGCGCTGCGTTTTACTCAGTGGTGAACACGCTGGAATTGCGAGTGCCGCCTGTTGATGACGCGCAGGAAACGCCTGCATGAGCCAAGCAGCGCGGGTCGATGATCCTATTGAACACACGGGATCGTTAACCGGGTTGCTGGCAGGGTTGGCCATTGGCGCGATAGGCGCGGCACTGATCGTGGGCACCGGCGGGCTTGCCGCCGTTGCCATCGTGGGTGCATCGGCCGCGGCGGGCGCGGGCGTCGGTCAGCTTATTGGCAGCCTTTCCTTTTGCAGCCATGGAACTGGGCAAATTCTCAGCGGCTCTGGCAACGTTCATACCAACGGCAAACCGGCAGCGAGGGCGCACGTCGACACTGCCAAATGCGATGAGCACGGCCCTGCGCCGAAGATCATCGCGCAGGGCAGCAAGACGGTTTACATCAACAATATGCCCGCCGCACGGGTGGGCGATCGCACGGTTTGTGACGGAAAAATCAGTGCGGGCTCCAGCAACGTTACGATTGGAGGTCCCACGGAAACGACAGACGCCATTGATCCGGAAGTGCCGGAGTGGCTGGAGCGGGCTGTACTGGTTGTTGGCCTGGCGAGCGCTTTTGTGCTGGCGAGCCCGGTGGTGGTCATTGCCGGGCTGGTGGGTGGTATTGCAGGAGGTCTGGGCGGCAACTGGGCAGGCGGCAAGTTGTTTGGCGAAGGCTCGGACGGTCAGAAGCTGATGGCGTTTGGCGGTTCGTTGCTGGGCGGAGGGCTGGGGACCAAGGGCGGGAAGTGGTTTGATGCGCGGTATGAGATCAAGACGCAGGGGTTGGGGTCGAATTTTGGGAATGTGAAGATTACCAAGCGGGCCACTATTCCACCTGCCAGTCCTAAAGGGGTCTCCCCGGAGGTCTACCAAAAATTGAGGGCGAGGACTCCAAGCAAAGAAATACAGGCTATGGTTAATGAAAAAGTAGTGCTTCCAATGAAGGATCCGGCGCTTCCTGGGTTGGAAATTACTAAGCCGTTACATGCTGATCATATAGTCCCCATGAAGCAAATTACAGAGATGGATGGTTTCAACAAGTTGAGCTTTGACAAACAGCTTGAGGTTTTGAATTATAAACCTAATTTCTCACCTCTTAGTGAGACTGCAAATACTTCAAGAGGCGCTAAGACATTCGAGCAATGGACGCGTTACAAAAAAGGCGGGATTGATGTTGATTCGGAGTTCAGAAGTAGTATGATAGAGCGTTCAGGTAAGCTGGAAACCGAGCTTCAAGATAAAATCTATAGCCTATTGCCTTGATTGGAAGATCTTTTGATGATTGTAAATGACGTTGTAGAAGCAGTTAGAGCAGAGTTTCTAGATAGGAAAATATACTTCACTCCAGATGATGTTCCGGCGAACGTTGCAGTTCCTACAGGATGGCAAAATTTCGGTGTTTATTCGGGAGGCGCTCCTGGATTTCCCGCTGCTTGGCAATCGTTTTCAGAAGAACTTCCTTGGGTCTTGTCGTTGCTTAACATCGGCTTGATAGGTACCGCGATCTTAGATGGAGACAGTTTAGAATTGTTGTATGTTTTTCATGATGCTAATGGTTTGTATTATTACGTCGGCGGCCTTCCGTTGAATGAGTGTAAAGGTCAAACTGGAAGCACCCTTCCATTTAAAGGAAAGCTTTCAGATTTTTATCACAAAGTTCATAATGGATTTACTTTCTATCCTGCTCAATCCATGGGGCCACAAAAAATAGAGCATTTGACCTGTGTGGCTGATTTGATTGATGAGGAGGATACTGTGTTTGCGTCAAGATGGATGACAGTACTTTCTAATGGCGGTGGGGATTACTTGGCAGTAGATTTGGTTAGCTCGCAAGGCAAGGGTGTTATTTGGTGGCACGAACAGCCTCTCGAACCCGAGCTGGATGTTGATGTATTTGATGTTATGGACACGTGGATGTCTATTTTTCTTGAGGATACGCAGCCGCGAGATAATATTTTTCCTTCCGGCTTCGGCCTTGGCGCGTAATGACTTCGTCAAGGGATTTTTGATGAGGCAGTTTTCACGTCCTGCCAAACAGAAGCGTATTGATCACTTTGGCAATATTGGTGAGTCGTTATCTTGGAGGTGCTCGCGGGCGGCGACGCCAAAGGCCAGCGCATTCGCTACGAGTACGACAAGGCCATTCGCCTCATCGCTCTGGTCAACGAAAACAATGCTGCGTACCAGTTCGCGTACGATGCCAGCGACCGGCTGACCGAAGAAAAACGCATCGACAACCTGACCCGCCGTTTCAGCTACAACCTTGGCGGGCATCTGACGCGTGTCGATGAAATCGGCTACGGCGAGCGGGCCGAACGTCCACAACGCACCACTGAGTTTGAACGCGACCCGATTGGCCATCTGCATCAACTCAACCTCGATGGCCTGCTCGTCAGCGATATCGAACGCGACGACCTGCACCGAGAGGTCTACCGTAGCCAGGGCAAACTCACCAGTTGCTTCGGCTACGACGCCATGGGTCGCAAAGCATGGCAATTCGCATCGACGCTGCCCGGTGAAAAGCTCTCGTAAATCCACAACCCCGGCGACAACAGCCTGCTGGTCGATCACGCCTACAACCCGATCCATCGTCGCTATGAATACGATCCGGCGGGCGAACTCACCCGCACCCTCGACAAACTGCGCGGCGAGATCAAATACAAATACGAAGCCAACGGCCAGTTGCACAGCCGTGACACCGGTCGCCTCGTTGACAGCGAGGAGTTTCGATATGACGCTGCCGCAAACCGACTTAACTTCAATACGAGCCAGTTCGACCAGGTCAAAGACAACCGCATTAAGCGCTGGCGCGACCAGGAATATGCCTACGATGCCTGGGGCAACCTGATCGAGAAGCGAGTAGGGCTGAACTAGCTGCGAGCCTTCAGCTACGACTGCTAAAACCGGTTGGTCACAGCTGAATTCGTCACGTCTTAGGTTGACCACAACAGCTTGAATCTTTATCCAACGGCTGCGCCAATGGATTTACCTAAATAGCTTCCAAAGCACTGTGGCACTAGCGATGGTAATGGTGGACTGCGTGTGGATGATGACGCTCCCATTCTCGACGGCGTTCAGCTTCTTTGCGGGCTTGTTCCCTTCGCCAATGGGCTCGGCGCATCTCTTCCTTGCGCGAGTACCATCGACCGTCGTGCCAGTAACGGTCGCTCTGGGCCAGCATTGGCTCGGATGTCGAGGTTTCCGAGCTGATCAGGTTAGGCCACGGGTTTTCTACGGGATGGGATAGGGTTGGGGCAGCTGTCTGATCAGCCGGCGTTGCTGCAGCGGAGTGCTGAATCGGCATGGCGGATACGTTGCTCACCACCGTGAACGAGAAGAGTCCAGCTAGCAGCAGTTGGGGGAGGTGGGGTTTCATTCAGGATGCAACCTCAGGTTAACAAAGAGAAGGCATGAATAACGGTTGAGGGAGCCTATTGGCTTGGGCAAAGACCAGCTACCTTGATCAAATAGACCTGAGACAAACGAGAAGTTCGGGTGGGGCTCCGTCTAAATGACCATATAAAACAATTATTTACATGTCCTTTACATCTACCTGACAGAGTCGCTGCCTGACAATGGCAACGTTTCTGCTTCCATCGCATGGCGACCGGGGCAGAGCATGCCGTCGGCGTTGAAACGCCGTTTCCGTGTTAGCCGTTAGAAGACAAGCTACCGCTCGGCCCCTGAAGGGTATAACTGTTCACCGACACGAGCGATCAGATAGTCAATGAGTACGCGCACCTTCGCAGGCAGAAAGCGCGTCGGGTGGTAGAGCAACCAGATCTCACCATGATACTTGCCCGGATCCAGCTCCCACTCAGGCAACACGTGAGTAACTCTCCCACTCTGCAGGGCGTCTCTGGCGATGAAATCTGGAAGATTTGCGATACCCAGATCCTGCTCCGCCGCACTCAATCGCGCGCCGGCGTGATTTGCGATGTAGCGACCTTTGACATGGACAGACTGAGTTCGATCTCCCTGTCGGAGCCTCCAATGATTGTCATCGGGCGTTTCCCCCAGATACACGCACTGATGCTGCGCCAGGTCCGACGGAACTGTCGGGAGGCCATGGCGCTGCAAATACCCGGGTGATGCGCAAAGTAGCCAGCGAACCCTTCCCAGCGGACGTCCAGCCAGCCCTTGTGGCGGGCGATTGGTGAGACGAATCACAAGATCCACATCATCCGCCAGAGGGTCGGCGTCAAGGTCGTTGTAAACCAGCTGTACATCAATCTGCGGGTAGAGGCCCAGAAATGCCGGCACAAGCGGGTGCAATACTGTCCGCGCAAACTGCGTAGGCGCGCTCAGCCTGACCCGGCCTCTGGGCGAGGAGGCGAGCTCTCCCGCGACGTTTACTGCACTGTTGGCGGCTTCAAGCATGCGGCTGCAGTGGCGATAAACCTCCATCCCGGCCTCGGTCGGACGAAGCCGCCGCGTTGTACGCTCCAGCAGTTGTGCGCCCAAGGACTGTTCCAGACGCTTGATCTGCCGGCTCACAGAGGAGGGCAGACTACCGAGCTGGCGGGCCGCCTCCGAGAAATTACCCGCATCGATGACACGCACCAGAAGCGCCATGTCGGCCAGAGATTCATGTAGCTGGGCAGGGGTCATGATCAGTTCACTAGTGTGATTTGTGCAACCGCAGCATAACTCATGTGTCGCGCAGATGCGTTGTCTTGCCCTAAGTGCGGCTCAATACTGCCCGCCTAGACAAAGGGGCGTACCAATGATCAACCGCAGTAAAACGTTATTCATCAGCGACCTCATGCTTTTGGCCGTAGCCGTGGTGTGGGGCACAAGCTATGGCGTAGTGAAGTCCGCTCTGGTGTTTTACCCAGTGCTGGGATTGTTAGCCCTGAGATTCGGAATCACCTTCATCATCCTGAGCCCAGCGCTACGGCAACTGGCTGGATTATCACTGCAGGGATTTCTGGGACTGCTGAGCACGGGGTTTCTGCTGCTGGCGATTTTTCTGAGCGAGACATTCGGACTGCTTTACACCTCCGCCACAAACGCGGCATTTCTCATCAGCCTTTGCGTAATGCTCACGCCCCTGGTCGAGTGGTTCTGGCTGAAAAGAAGGCCGACCCAACTAGAGTGGCTGGCGGTAGGCATATCCGTAATCGGTGCGGTACTCATGACCCAGCACGGTCATTTCCAAATCAACGCCGGTGATGCGCTGATCTTGCTGGCTGCGTTGGGTAGGGCAGTGCAGGTTTGCCTGATCAAGCGCGTCGTCCAAAGCAGCCAGATTCCAGCATTGTCCGTGACTGCACTGCAGTCTGGAGTCGTTGCATTGGGCTGCATATTGCTGACGTTTCTCACCATGCCTGCGCCACTGGAAAGCCTCGCCCAGATCTCCGACCCCACGGCTTTCTGGGGCTACATCGGCTACCTGGTCATGGCATGCACGCTGTTTGCTTTTTTTGCCCAGAATTACGCGATAAAGCGAAGCAACCCCACGAGAGTCTCTTTGCTGATGGGTAGCGAACCCATATTCGGCGGGATATTTGCCATGCTCTGGCTCAGTGAGCCGATCACCTTACAAAGCTGGATAGGGGGAGTTTTGATTTTTGCATCGTGCATTCTTGCCAGTAACAATTGGTCGTTCTTGCGGTTGAAGGCAGCGGCTCCTGGTGCTTGACAGGCTGTCTGCGGTGAATCGAGATAGCGAGGCTGCAGCCCAATGTCCATTTTGTATGCAGGTTCGATTGGCCGACTGCGCCAGGCCTGGGTTCGAGCGTGACGTAGCGACTCAAATCTGCAAGGAGTAAACGATGGATATTCAATCACGTCTTTCAGCACTGCAGCCGAACGAGATGAGCGAAGACCAGCAGCGCGTATTGGCCGACATTCTGAAAGGGCCTCGCGGTAATCTGGATGGCCCGTTCCTGGCCTGGATCCACAGCCCGGAGTTGGCCGACCACGCGCAGCGTTTAGGAGCGTTCTGTCGATACGGCACTGCGTTAGAGCTCCGGCTGACTGAACTCGCCATTCTCACAACGGCTGCCTGGTGGCGCTCCCAGGCCGAGTGGCAGATTCATGAGCCCATCGCCCGAGACGCTGGAATCTCCGACGCTGTGATCGAGTCTCTCAGGCAGCAGCAGACACCGGTCTTCAGCAGTGCTGACGAACAGTGCGTGTATGAGATCGGTCAGTCGCTTTATCAAACCCGGCGGGTTGATGCTGCACTGTATGAGCAAGGTGTCGCGCTTTTTGGAGAGTCAGCGATGGTCGAACTTGTCGGGGTGTACGGGTATTACGCGTTGGTGGCGATGACCTTGAATGTCTTTGACGTCCGACGTGATTCCGATTCCCCTCTGCCTTTTGATGAGGAATGACTGCTCATTCGACAGGATGAGCAGCAACGAACGAAGCGGGTTCGATGCCATCACATCCATCCAGCTTGCTATTCGCCATTTCGACCGATTGCCCGGTGATGAGGTACCCCGGGCTCCGGAGGATGACGAGGCGTCAAGATGGCCAAGGCCACCGTCACAATGAAGAGTGCCGGCACGTCACCTACCAAGTGTCCCATCTGCGCCGGCTGGGTGAGCGCCTGGACGGCCATGACTCCACTGTGTATGGCGCTAGACCAGACGGTGAACCAGATCAGACTCAGATTGGCGAGTGGATCACGTGCGGCCAAAATCAAGAACACGCCAAGTGTGGCGTAGATGCCAACGATCATCATCGGGTAGTCCGAGTGACCGTTATGCCAGGCCCAGCCGGAAGGCCAAAACAACATGAGTGGGTAGAGGGCAAGGCACGCGAGGCCGGCCAGAATTAGAACGACTCGCAGATACTTGAGGCTATCGAGAGCGGTCATGGCATGGTGCTCGATGTGGGGCACGGGCACACCTCATGAGCGGCTGGGTACTTAGCAGTGTAGAAGCCGTTTTCAAACGGCGTGACATTTACGTTGCGAGTGGCCGGACGAAAGCGGTTGGGATGCAGCAGCAATATGGCAGATTCGACGTGACAACCGTGAAAACCATGAGGCTGGTGACGCGAAGTGCGAACGCGTCTAATACGCTATTTAACATAATATACATTATACGTAATTGCGTATCCGTTTCCCGAGGCTGGGTGTCTCGCTTTGAAAGGCTCCAAAACCCCCAATCCTGTCAGCACTCAGTTCATCCCATTCACCACACCCACATACTGACCAATCCCATCCCAACGCTCTCCATCATCGCCATGCCAATCACGACGCTTGTCTCTCACCACCCAGACCCACTTACAATCCGCACCCACCAGATCACCAGCTTCACTTTCCAACTCAAGGACGAACAATGAAACACGCGGCGCTCATTCTCCTGGCTTGCATTCATTCCAGCACATGGGCTGCAGATCCCGTGACGCTGCCTATGGTCATCCAGATGCAACGGCTCGCCAATGCATCGATGTGCGAATCCTACAAAGGCGACACCTCGGCGCTTGGCAAGGCCATGAATCAGAACTGTAAGAACAGGCAGCGAGCCGAGTTCGAGGCGTTGCAGGATGAGAAGCCGTTGAGGGATTGCATCAAGCCTGGGAATGTAATCGACGACGATGTCCGCAAATGCATGAAAGGCATTTGATCTACGTTTAGAGCAACTCATGGTCAGATTGACGCTAATCGGCGAAAAGGCTCGGTTTAGAGCCCTGGAGCGTGGAAAGACGCATTTGCAATATCCGATAACTGTCAGACCCGGATATTGCACGTTGTGGCAGTTCTCGCCCTAGCTTCCTTCCACGGTTCTTCTCTTTGGCCGCCATGACTCGGTCGATGTTCGCCATGAGTTAACTGGACACACAGCCTGTATCTCGGGCCAGCATTAACGGTACATCGTTCGGAGGCATTACCCAAAATGCGATTGGTGGCAATCAAGCAGTCGGCATTTTTTTGCGCAGTCACCGCTATCTAATCGACGCACACCGATTTCACCATAGCCCCACTAGGACGCTGCGGCGATTGCGCTCGCCTCCATCGTACCTTCGCCAGAAGTTGAAATTGGCAGCCATCCCCCTGCTCCCTATGCAGACTTCCTATCAAAGATCGTTATACAATTATTCAAGAACTCCGGGGGGATGATTCTCCTTAGGCATCTGAAGATGCTTTACTGCCCTCTGCATGAGTGCAATTTTTAAAAGCTCAAGGAATAGAACGTGGCAGCGATAAAACAGAGTTTTCTGGATGCTTATCCCAGATTGAGCAAGCGTCTTGACCCTACCGTGGACCCTAGTGCTGTGGCGCGGAATTCTCATGAGCGACTCAGATTTGAGTGTATGGGGGTAAGTTGCGGAAATTTTGTAGAAAGGATTATTTATAATCTTGCGCGCACTGGTGATGCATCTTTGATTTATTGCGATAAAGAATCCTGCCAGAAAGAGCGCAGAGAGAAACTTCCGCCGCGGACGGGCAAGAATTTTCAGTCTCTTCTAGAATACAGGCCACAGCTTGCTGATCAGTTGTATGATGCCCGTCTGGCCGCAACCACGTCCCGTAAGTCTAAGGCACAGCTTGTGTTTCGCTGCAGGAGTTGTAATAAGCCTAACATTGTCTGCAGTCCGCTATCGATTAAGGATGATGAATACGCTCTCTTCTGCGAAGAGACAGTCTGCAGAGCCGCCTACAAAACCAACAAGAAAACCGTCTCGTCAGGTCGACAATCTTACGCGAAGCTAGCTGGTCCTGGTAAAAGCTTAAAAGATAAATATCCCAATCTGGCGGCCAAGCAACATGCCACCTGCATGGTAGATTTGGCTACCGTTAAGCCAAAATCGAATCGCTATGGCATATTCAGCTGTGATGGATGTAGCGGCCCCGTCCGTCGCCAATTGCAAAGCGCTACAAAAGATAGCGAGCTCTATTGCGCTGACCACGAATGCGTCACACTTCGTAAAGCACATTCAATGCGGAAAAACTGGGCGACTCGAATCGCTAAACGAGGCAACCTCGCTGAGGTAAACCCTAACATTGCGAACCAGTGGCAGGTTTGCCCTAAGTATCCGAGCTTGCGACCGGCAGACGTCCCTCCCAACTCGCGCTTGCAGGTTCTGTGGCAGTGCCCTCTGCATCCAGATCACTCTTGGAAGCGTTCTATTGATGCTCGCATGACAAATCCAGGATGTCCTCTATGTAATAGCAACATTAGCCGTATGCAGCTAAGGTTCGCTAGCGAGATCGAGGGTTTGCTGGGTGTTGTGGTTAAGCATTCAAAAAAGTACGACATTGATGGAGCGAAAATCGAGATAGATATATCGTTTGAAAAGAATAACAAAAAGATTGCCATCGAAGTTGATGGGTTTCGTTGGCATGAGACAAAGCTTGAGGCCGACAAAATAAAAGATACAAAACTTCAGGCTGCGGGCTGGTTGGTTATACGCTTCAGGGATGACCGTTTGCAAGCACTGTCGACATCAGACAAAGTGGTTCAGGTTAGTGGCAATGGATTTTATGAAAAGCAATGGAGGATTTCGATTGCCGAGGTTGCTACCTTCATTGCTGCGAAAACAGGCACTGAAGTCAGCATCAATCTGAATGAATATAACAAGTACTTATTTAATGATAAGTACATCGAGCTCTGTGAAAAATATCGTGTTCCATAAAAGCCTGACCGTTACGATTGGTCACGGTCGTAGTTCAGTCAGGTGGTGAATCCGCATCCACCGACTTCATCCAGTCCCGAGGATTCAACCCCGTCCTGCGCCGAAAGGCCCTCGCCAGGGCCGACGGACTTTCATAACCCACCTGGTCAGAAATCAGGGCCATTGAACGCCCTTCCCTCAACAGCTTCTGCGCAAGGCTTATCCGCCATGCCAGCAGGTATTCAGCCGGAGTCTGCCCTACCACCGCTTTGAAATGCGCTGCGTAACTGGCTCGCGACATGTTGGATGTCGCGGCCAGTTCGGCAATTGACCAAGGGTGCTGCGCCTGTTCGTGGATTGCCATGAGCGAGCGCGCCAAACGAGGGTCCGCTAGGCCCGCCATCATTCCGGATTTGAGCTGTTGCTGCTCGAGTAGATGGCGCAGCAGTTGAATGACGACCAACTCGAACAGGCGGTCCAGCGCCGCATGACGGCCATGATGATCGGCCTCAGCTTCGGCAAACAGCCATTTGAGGGTGTCGGCGAGCATCGGCAATTCGGCGAGTGGCAGCACGATCAGGTCCGGCAACGACGCCGCCAGAGGGTTGCTCGCCCCGCCTGCGAATTCCAGGGAGGCGCATCGAAGATGTGCCCCGCCCTCCTCGTCGCCGATCAGATGATGACGGCTGGGCCTGGGCACGAAGATCAGGCTGGGCTGGGTCAGGCGCTGAACCGGTTTGCCCGAGATGGCCAGCCCGAGTTCTCCCTGTTGCAGCAGGTGCAGATAGCCTCTCTGTACAGCGCCATATAGGGGGCTCACTCCGCACAGCTCGCCGCTGTAGTACATGTTGGCGCGCACGCCGAACAACGACAGTAAAGTGGACAGGCGATCCATGGTGTTCACCTACTCTGGACGATCTGCAGCATAGTATCGACTATCTGCGTCCAATGCGATGAAGTTCCAGCGCATGATCTCGCCATACACAGCGCACAACGCGCTGCACCTTTGGAGAGACATCATGACTACCTTCACAACTGGCAATAACACTGGTTCCGTCAGCCTGCTCAAGAAGGGTTTGGGCGATAAGGTAACCAGACTTGGAATCGGCGCCCTCTACTTTGCGATGACGGTGATTTACCTGTGGTTCGGCGGGATGAAATTCTCAGGTTACGAAGCGAACGGGATTCACGGTTTTGTCAGCAACAGCCCGTTGCTGTCCTGGATGTACAGCTTCATGAGCATTCAGGGCTTTTCCAACTTCCTGGGTGTACTGGAAATCTCCGTGGGTGTGCTGATCGCTGGCCGGCTGATCTCGCCCAAACTTTCCCTTCTGGGCGGAATTCTGTCAGCCGGGCTGTTCTTCACCACGCTGTCGTTCATGCTGACAACGCCGGGCGTGTTCGAGCCATCTCTTGGCTTCCCGGCCATCTCGGTAGTGCCAGGGCAGTTCCTGCTCAAAGACCTCGGGCTGCTGGCGGCTTCCATTTTTGTTGCGGGTACCTCGCTGACGGCGCTGGAAAAACAGGTGCAGTGAGTCTGGCTACTGCGCAAGCATCAAAATCAAAGGGCCTCCCGTATCATGGGAAGGCCCTTTTTTGGTATTACGCTGGAGCGCCCAGTTGAAGAAAAACGAGTTGCCTACAAAGATCTGCGTCACCTGCGGCCTGCCGTTTACCTGGCGCAAGAAATGGGCACGCTGCTGGAACGAAGTGAAGTACTGCTCCGAGCGTTGCCGGCGTAACAGGCCCTAGGGCTGGACAAGTCGCATTGCTCCGATTGCCAGGCACCCTGGCGCTCCATCGAGTACTGTCCGCGGCCATCCCTTAACCGCTTGTCTTCCCGCATCGGGCGCCGTGGGCAGAACGCTCAGAATCAGACGAGACGGCATCATCGCACTCACATGTACCGTGTTTCGTGCAACTTTATGTCCCACCGCCGAACCCTCGGGCTCGCCCGTATTGGGGTTGATGTCAAAACGCGGAAAGTTGCTGCTGGCAATGTCCAGCCGAATGCGGTGCCCGGCTTTGAACACGTTGCAGGTCGCGAAAGGCTTGATCGTGATCCTGAACGGTTGTCCAGGCGTCAACAGCGTCGGCTCGCTCCATGACTCTCGGTAGCGACAGCGAAAGATCCCGTCCGTGATGTTCATGGCATAACCGTCTGGGTAATCGGCACATGGCGGATAGACGTCCACGAGTTTGGCGGTAAAGTCGGTATCAAGACTATCGCTCTGGACCCACAACTCGATGCGGACATCGCCGGCGACGATCACGTCCTCGTTCAATGGCTGCGTTTCAAAACTCAATACATCGGCACGCTCGATCAGCGGCCTGTTGTTCCTGAGCGTTGCGAAGAAGTCCGCCGACTCGCGCTGGTCAAATGCACCGCCAGCAAAAACCGGAGCACCTGAGGTCAGAGCGCCGCCTATCGTTGGCACGGGGTTCTGCGGGTCGAAGCAATAGCTTAATTGCTGATCGGTATCAATCGGCTTCGACCGTTCAAGGTCACCGCTTTGAGTGAGATACAACGAGTGCTCGACACTGCCGGGCAGCGGCCATTGATTGGCACAAACCCACTGCCCGCCATGCTCGATGCGTCCGTCGGCATTGCGCTTCCCGCTTCCTCCACCCATCAGGAACACCTGCACCTGCTGAGACTGAACAGACGCCGCCTCGCGCGTTGACAAATGCTGCTCGAACCACTGCAGCCGGCATTCCAGCCAGGTTGGTGCAACGTGTCCGTCGAAACTGGCTTGAGGACCAAACTCTGCGTTGCCGCTGAACGTGATGTTCCTATCGCCGTGCAGCCATGGCCCCATGACAAGCCTTTGCGGCGCCGACCGTGCGCGGGTGAATGCTGCGTAGTTGCTCAGGGTTGAGCTGACGTAGGCGTCATACCAACTCGACATGAACATCACCGGGATATCCGGAATCATGTCGTAATAGCCTTCGGCGTAAAGGCCCAACTGCTGCCAGTAATCATCGAAGGTTCCGTGGCTCCATTGCGAAAACAGATAGTCTTCGTACTCAGGCGAATGGCGCAGCGGCGAATGACCAGGGCGCCAAGGCATGCGAGCAAACCAGGAACGTATGTCCTCTTGCTGCAATGCCTCGTAGATCAATGGGTCTGCCTTGGCCGCCGGGCTCTCTTTGGCCTGTTTGAACGCCCAAGTTGCCTGCTTGAGTTCAAACGCACCGCCCTGGCGGATCCCGCACTGGTAGGCGTTGGCGAAACCACCCGAGTCCAGCACCATGGTCGTGAGCCCCGGTGGATTCAGGCAGGCCATTGCCAGTTGGGTGTGCGCCGCATAGGAAAGCCCCATGCTGCCCACTCGACCATTGCACCAGGGCTGCTCCACCAACCAGGCGAGCGTGTCGAAACCGTCCTGGGCTTCGTGGGTGTACTTCACGAACACACCTTCGGAGGCGTAGCGCCCTCGACAGTCCTGGAACACCGCAATCAAGCCACGCTGGGTGAACGCCAACGCCATTTCTTCCCGGGAAAGATGATGGCCATCGAGCTGCTTTTCCGAACGTGAGGGGCTGGACTTGTCATAGGGCGTGCGTTCGATGACGACAGGCAGCGCAGTTGTCATCCCGTCTGGCAGATAGACATCGGTTGCGAGGCAGATACCGTCGCGCATCGGCACTTTCAGATTACGGAGTGTTTGCATGGATACGAACTCATCGAACAGTCATCAAGAACGGCTCAGTAGCCGCTGAACACGGCGTAGCTCAGAAGGCCGAGGGCAATTGCAGCGAACACCACAAAGAGCGGCCAAATGAAACGTGCCCATTGCCCCCAACCCACCTGCGCGGTGGCAAGGAGTACCAGCAGACCGCTGGAAGTAGGTGTGATCAAATTGGTCAGGCCATTGCCGAGAAGAAAGGCAAACACTGTGGTTTGCCCGGTGACACCGGATAACTGGCCCAGCGGCCCGAAGATCGGCATCGTCACTGCGGCCTGCCCCGAAGTCGACGGGATCACAACGTCCAGGCTCAGTTGAGCGAAGAACATCCCGAAGGCCGAAACCAGCGGCCCATGGTGTCCGATCATCTCGCTGAGCCCCTCGACGATGGTATCCAGCACCTGGCCGGTGCTCAGGATGATTTCTACAGCGGTGGCCAGGCCGATCAGCACACCTGCCATCAGCACCTTTTTCATCCCGTCGACAAATGCCGTGGCGGCATCGCTCGCCCCCAGGCCAGCCACGGCGGCAAACAGCATGCTCAGGGCCAGGTAATAGGAAGAAAGCTCGGGGTACTTCCAGTGCCAACGGTTGGAGGCGTACACCAGAAACCCGATACCGATGGCCATTATCAGCAGATTGACGACGTGTCGGGCGGGAAGCGGCGCATGCTTGAATGCGAATTCAGCGCAAGTGTCGAAGCCCAGCCGGCGAATGCTCAGCAAGACAAACGCAATGCCCACCAGCAGAAAGATCACGTACGCTGCCACCCGCATGCTCAGCCCGCTGAACATCGGAACGCCTGCCAATGGTTGCGCGACTGCGAGGGCGACCGGGTTTGAGATCGAGCCCAGATACCCCACCTTGACCGAGATGGCGACTATGGCCAGGCCAATGATATTGGGCAGCCCCAGCCGGGTGGTCATCGCGACCATCAGCGGCACTACCAGGATGTATTCCTTGGCCAATCCCATGAATGTGCTGCCCGCTGAGAATGCCAGCATCAGGCAAGGTATCAGCACATAGACATTGCCCCGGGTCATCCCCAGCAAGCGCTCGAGCCCGGCTTCGATAACCCCGGCTTTGTTGAGCACGCCGAACATGCCGCCGATAAACAGCACCATGAAGATCAAACCCGCGCGTTTCTCGATGCCTTGGGGAATCGCCATGAAGGCTTCGGTTATGGAAACCGCCCGAGCACTTTCGCCACTGACGGCCCTGGGCGCGGTCGCAATGAGTTGCATCCACGAGTCGTCTTTCTCCAGTACATGGTAAGACCCTGGAACCACTGCGATGCCCTTACGCTGGAACTCCCCGGAGTCCACCACGTAGGTGAGGATCAGTGCCAGGAAAACGATCGCGAGCAGGATCAGGGACGGGTTGACCTGTCTGTTCGGCGAGCCCTTGTCATCATCTCTCGCCGGTGAGCACACACTCGGGGCAGAGGTCGTCGTTTTGGTGATATCAGTCATCTTGTTGAACCCGGATAAATGCGCGACGCGTGCAGGTGGGGGCAGGAATGCAAAGTGCACTGGCGAGCATCGGATCAGACAAGAGCACAGGAACGGATGCGTTTGATCGCTGGGTGAAGAGCGATGAAAAAGTGGGCATGACGGCGCGCTCATAGTTGTTTTTGTGATGCCCCTGACGGGGTATGGGCAGGACACTAAAACAATCGATCAGCGCCCACAACGCTATGAGCAATCCGGGTCAGGCTATGCAAATCCTGGGATTCTGCGCCCTCAAACGATGTGAGAGGCGCCCAGGATCAAACGCTCTTTGAGGTGTTCGGCGAACGCGCTCACAGCCTTGGAGCGCGGCAGATCGCTGCGGAAAATCAGCCCGAACCGATAGGGCAACGCGGGCGTCAACGGCCGGGTGACGATAGGCAGCCCGGAAAAATCATTGGCCAGCAGCGCATTGATGATGGAGACCCCTACCCCCTGAGCCACGAAAGCGCAGGCTGCGCTGACCGAGTGCACTTCCACCCGAACCTGCGGCGTGATGTGCGCGCTGCGAAAACGCTGATCCAGCTCGGTACGCAAGTTGCGTTGGCGTCCCAGGAGCACCAGCGGTACATCGCGCAGATCCTCGATTCGAAGCTCATCCCTGGCAGCCAGGGGGTGGCCGGATGGCAAAACGCACACGCCGTTGGTGTCCAGCACCGGCTCGATATCAAAACCCTCGAGTTCGGTGGGCAGCCTGACAAAGGCGAAGTCGGCCGTACGATCCAGCACTGCGCGTTCCAGGCTGTCATAGGAGCCGGTCAGCAGCTCGATCACAACGTCTTCGCGATCCTTCAAAAACTCCGCGACGATTTTGGGGAGCAAGTGCTGCGTCATGCTGGTGGGCACCGCGACTTTGAGCAAGGTGCGCCTGGAGCGACCCATCCGCAGCTCATCGGCCAGACGCTGCACGCGCTGCAGGTTGTCCACCAGCCCGGCGACCTCGGCCAGGAACTCCTCCGCTTCAGGCGTGGCCGTCAGCCGCCCTTTGCGGCGCAGGAACAACGCAAATCCCAGTGATTCCTCCAGTTGTCCAAGCAAGCGACTGACAGCCGATTGCGACAGGCCGAGTCGAGTCGCGGCACCGATCGTCGACCCGGTTGCCATGATCGCCTTGAAGGTTTCGAGCTGTTTCAGATTCACCGGAGAACTCCCAGGACCATGCGTTTTTTAAACAGCGCCAGCGCGTTTCGCATAGCCCAATGCGATTCACTCATAACGTTGCGCGGTGATTTATGGCCGATTAGTGTCCGGCACCAAGCGCTCGCAAGTCCAGAGGCGCACTCGCGCCATGGCGATATCAGTGCCTTGTTCCGCTGCCAAAAAAGACAATATCCAGCCGAGGAGTTTTCATGCGTCAATCCATCCCGACCACCACACTGGCCTGCGCAAGTGCATTGATATCGATGTGCCCTGAAGCCCGGGCGCAGGGTTTTTTCGAGGACTCCCACGCCAGCCTTGCGCTGCGCAACTACTACTTCAACGACGACTACCGGGACGGGGGCAACGACCGCCGGGAATGGGCACAAGGCTTTTTGCTGAACATGCGCTCAGGCTACACCCAGGGCACCGTCGGCTTTGGCCTTGATGTATTGGGGCTTTCGGGACTCAAGCTTGACTCGTCCCCTGAACACGCAGGCACTGGCCTGTTGCCTGTGCACGATGACGGTCACGCCGCAGATGAATACTCAAGCCTGGGGTTGACCGCAAAAATTCGTTGGGGTGATGCGCTCATCAAGACTGGCACGCTGCTGCCGAAGATTCCGGTTCTGGTCTACAACGACGGCCGCCTGCTGCCACAGACATTTCGCGGCACCCAGGTGGAATACACCGGCATCGACAAGCTGTACCTGCACGCGGGGCATCTGGATGAGTTCAAGGCACGCAACTCGACCGACAGCGTCGATATTTTCCCGCAGGGTTACAGCGGTACCAAGGGAACGGATTTCGACTTCGCCGGCGCGACCTATTCATTGACCAAAAACCTCAGCGCAACCTATTACTACGGTCAGATGCGAGAGTTTTATCAGCAACAGTTTCTGGGTCTGGTTTACAAGACACCCGTCGGGCCTGGAAGCCTGACCACCGATTTACGTTACTTCAACAGCGCGGACGTGGGCGCTGCCCGTAATGGGCAAGTCGACAGCGACATGTTCAGCGGCCTGCTCACTTATCGATTGACCGGGCATGCGCTGAGTCTGGGCTACCAGAAAGTCTACGGCGACACTGCATTACCCTACGCCAGCGTCAGTACGGTGTATTCGTTCTCGAATGCGGGAGTGGGCAAGTTCATCCAGCCGGGTGAGCAAACATGGATGCTGCGTTATGACTACGACTTCGCAGCGTTGGGAATCCCGGGGCTCAGTTTCATGACCCGCTACTACAAAGGCGACGATGGCGCCTACAAAGATCGCCTGGCTCGCGAGCACGAGCTCAATACCAATCTCAGATACATCGTTCAGGCAGGGTCACTCAAAGGCCTGGGGATCGAATACCGAAACGCTGTGTCGCGCTCGACCTACGCCAGTGACCGCGACAACAATCGGTTGTACCTGACGTATACCTTTGAACTCTGGTAAAGCCCGCTCAACAAATCGCCTGTAGGGCGGCACCCTTGCGTATTTCTGCACGCAAGCGGCCCGGCGTCATGCCAAACCGTCTTGTAAACATCCGGGTGAAATGCGGTTGATCCGCGAACCCGCACTCCAGACCGACCTGCGAGATGGACAGGTCCGTCTGCTCCAGCAGCTCCTTGGCCTGGGTCAATCGTGCCAGTTGCAGCCAGTCACGCGGGGTCTGCCCGGTGCTGTTCTTGAACGCGCGGGAGAAATGGCTGCGTGACAACGAACATTCTCGTGCTACGTCGGCAATCTGAATACCGCCATCGAGGTTGTCCATCATCAGCTTCTTGGCCACCCTCTCCTGCCAGGGGCTGAGCCTGGCCGCATCGCTGCCTGGCTGCAGACGCCGCAGGTAGCGGTCGAGCACGATCAGTTGTTCATGGCTGAGCCGGGCGAAATCGATGCCTATGGATGCAGCGGCTTTTGCAACGCTCACATGGCTCATCGTGACCTCTGAAGTGCTGGGGACGAGGTCTATTGTGCCGAGCATTGACCGGGCGCAACGGCTCGATCGGGCCGTGCATGTGCCCGTTTGGGCCATCGCCTCAGCGGGGCTTGCGAAGCTCGCCCGGGCTCAGGCCCAGGTGGCGATGAAACAGGCGGGTCAGATACGAGGGGGAATGCAGGCCCACCGCCAGGCTGACGTCGAGTATCGACAATGCCGTATTGGACACCAGCCGCGCGGCCGTATCTACACGGGTGCGGTTGGTGAAGTCCAGCAGCGTCTCGTTGGTCACGGCTTTGAAAATCCGCGTGAGGTGACGCCGCGACAGGTGAAACTGATGCCCGATGGATTCGATGCTCAGGTCGGTTTCCAGATTTTCCCGCACATAACGCTGGATATCGCGCACCAGCGCAGCATGCTGTTGGTGCTCGGTGGGCTGGGGTTGCGTCTCCTGGCAGGCGATGACCCGCGCGCACTCTTCGAACATCAGGTGATTGAGGTGCGGCAGTTGACGCTCAAAAGCCTCCGGGGAGGTGCTGCCCTGCAGTTGGTCGTGCAGGCGCAGGATGTTGTCCAGCGCCTCGGTGCCCTGCCAGATGCCGGTGCGCTGGACCTGTTTGGCGAAGCTGCGGTAACCGTTCATTCGCCCTTGGCGCGTCACCCACGAAGGATCGACATACAACGTCATGTGCTTTTCGCGGCCCGGCGCTGCCTGGGTGGCGTGGGCGAAGTCTGCGGGCACGAACGAAAACGACTGCCTTGAAATGTGCGCTGTCTGGCTGCTTTCTGTGGAAAGAAACAGCCCGCCCTGCAGTGGCAGGAGCAGCATGTGACAGTCGTGGGCATGCCAATCGACGGCATAGCCACTGCCATCAGTGGTTTCCAGATGAAACACGTCAGGCGAATTGCCGTTGAGCTTGGGCGACATATAGGCCATGCAGTAGAGCCCTTGTTTCAACGTCTGGATAATGTGATGGGGCGTATGGCCACGTTAACGCGCCTCATTATCATACACAGGCCTATCAGATTGTACGAACAGGTGGGTTACCGCTCCATTGCCACACCGGTTGTGACAGATGTTCATGAAAGAAATCTGACAGCGCGGTGATTTTCATCGAGCGTGTGCGCGCCGAGGGCGTGACGAAATACAAGCCGCCCCTGGTCATGCTCCACTCCGGGAGAACCCGCTCCAGACGCCCATCGGCCAGGTACTGGCTGGCCATGAACTCCGGCAGTTCGGCGATGGCCAGACCTTCGAGCAGTACCGGAATTGCCGCTTCGGAGTTGGTCATGCGCAGGGGGCCTTTGGGCTCGACGTCAGCTTCTTCGCCATCTTCATGGGTGAAGCGCCAGAGCTGTGATCGGGCTCGGTAGGCGTAGCTCAGGCATGGCCGGCCTGCGAGTTCCCGTGGATGCCCGGGGTGGCCGTGCCGCGCCAGATACTCAGGGGACGCCACCAGAAACTGGGTGACCGAACACAGCCGTCTGGCCACCAGAGAGGAGTCTGGCAAGGCGGCGATTCTCAAGGCGGCATCGAAGCCCTCGCCGATCAGGTCAACCGAGGCGTCGGACAGGTGCAGGTCCACCGAAAGCTCAGGGTAACGGCGTATCAGGCTGGGCATCAGCGGCGCGACCCATCGCACGCCGAACGACATCGGTACTGCCAGGCGCACCAGCCCGCGAGGTTGCACCGACAATTCCATGGCCTGGCCTTCGACCGCTTCGGCCTGGCGATAGATCTCACCCGCACGGGCCGCCATGCTCTGGCCGAACTCGGTCAGCGACAACTGTCGCGAAGTGCGGTTGAGCAAGCGCCCGCCCAGTCGCTCTTCAAGCCGGGCCACGGCTCGCGAAACCGTCGGCACGGACACGCCCATCACTCTGGCGGCGGCGGCGAACGAGCCTTCTTCAGCCACTTTGGCGAACATCGCCAGCCCTTCGAAATCCGGAAGTCTGCTCATTTCATTTCTGCAACGATGAGTTTCAGACAATTCTATTTTGAAAAGATCTGAGGGTCGATAGGATTCTCCCAACGCAACAACTTACTCAATCAGGAGAAACACCATGATCGGCAAACTTGAAGGCAAAATTGCAATCGTCACCGGCGGCACCAGCGGTATCGGCCTGGCCACTGCCAAACTCTTCGCCAGCGAAGGCGCCACGGTCTACATCACCGGCCGTCGTCAGGCAGAACTGGACGCCGCCGTCGCGCAGATCGGCAACGCCACCGGCGTGCAAGTGGATTCCTCGAAAGTGGAACAACTGAACGCCTTCTACGAGCGCGTCAAAGCCGAACAGGGCCGCATTGACGTGCTGTTCGCCAACGCCGGCGGCGGTTCGATGCTGCCACTGGGCGAAATCACCGAAGCGCACTACTACGACACCTTCGACCGCAACGTCAAAGGCACGCTGTTCACCGTGCAGCAAGCACTGCCGCTGCTGGCCAAGAACGCTTCGGTGATCCTCACCGGCTCCACTGCGGCCAGCACCGGCACCCCGGCCTTCAGCGTATATGCCGCCTCCAAGGCCGCGATCCGCTCCTTTGCCCGTAACTGGATCCTGGACCTCAAGGACCGCAACGTGCGGGTCAACACCCTGAGCCCTGGCGCCACCCGCACGCCTGGCCTGGTCGACCTGGCAGGCCCCGACGCTGCCCAGCAGCAAGGCTTGCTCGATTACCTGGCCTCGCAGATCCCGCTGGGCCGCGTGGGCGAGCCTGAAGAAATCGCCAAGGCCGCGCTGTTCCTGGCCTCCAGTGATTCGAGCTTCGTCAACGGCAGCGAACTGTTCGCCGACGGTGGCCAGGCCCAAGTCTGACAGCCCTTGAAGCAACGGTAACCGACGATCCTGATTAACCGAAAGCTGCGATTTGCCTCACAGCAGCTTCCAGGTGTAACTCAGGATCAGTCGGTTTTCGTCGATGTCGCTTCGGTAGTTCGAACGGGCCATGGCGTTGCGAACCCGCACGCCCAGCCCGCTTAACCAGCTGCTCTGAAACGCATAAGCGATGTCCAGATCGCGCTCGCGATCCTTGCCCTCGAAGCCTGCTCCGGTATCGACGTTATCCCCCGTGATATAGCGCACTGTGGCAGTCAGGCCGGGAATCCCCATGGCCGCGAAGTCGTAGTCGTAACGCGCCTGCCACGAACGCTCATCGGTGTAGGCGAATTCATAGGTGGGCACCTCGTTGCCCAGCGGCGTGATGTTGGCGAAGACCCGAGGAAACGCAGAGTCCCCGTACATCGCCTGGTAGCCGGCATAGAAGGTGTGGCCGCCTCGCCTGGCGGAGAGCAACGAAAAGAACGCCTGGTTATCGATTTTGCCCAGCTTCTGGCTACCGTCTTCATGGGCGTCGTAGTAACCCAGGTTGGCACCCAGCACCCAGTCGCCCACAGGTTGGCTGTGCTTGAAACCGATGAAGTTCTGCGCGTAGATGTCCTTCAACTGGCCGTGCCAGAGGCTGACGCTGGTGCGGTTGCTGTTGAAACTGTAGTCGGCGCCCAGGTAATTGAAGGCATAGCTGTCGGCCTTGCGCTGTGGGACGTGGCCCAGCATGGCGATCATCTTCTCATCGCCGGCCTCGTTGCGCAGATGGGTGGTACTCAGGTGGCCGGCCTGCACCGTCAGGCCATTGATCTCGCTGGAGCTGATGCTCGCGCCCTGATAGCTCGGGGGCAGCAGGCGGATATCGCTGAAGGCGAGCACTGGAATGTTGGGTTGGAGTTCGCCGACCTTCAGTTCGGTCTTCGAGACTTTCGCCTTGAAGGTCAGGCCCAGGCGGCTGTATTCGTCAGCCGCGCGGCCATCGTCCTTGACCGGCAGCAGGCCGGTGTTGACCCGATCCGGGCTGCTGTCGAGCTTGAGCCCAAGCGTGCCCAGTGCATCGACGCCAAAACCAATGGGGCCAGGCGTATAGCCGGATTTGAAATTCAGGATAAAGCCCTGCGCCCACTCCTCGGCCTTTGATTGTTTGCTTGCGCCAACAATGTCCGAATAGTCGCGGCTGAAGTAGTAGTTGCGCGCTTGCAGGGTCGCGGTCGAACCCTCGATCAAACCCGTGTTCGCACCCGGGTCGGCAGCCGATGCCGCCAGAGGAACGCCCAGGAGTGATAGCCAGAAACGCTGAGTGGTCTGCTGATTCATTTCGTCGCTCTTAATTATTGTTATCGACAACCCGGCGCCTGGGCGCTCGGGTTTTGCTGCGTTGGGTCAGGCTTGGGCAGGTGGCGTAGGCACCGGAACCTGGGCACCACGGCGTTCATTGAGGGCGAACGCGGTCATTGCCAGTGCGGCGATGGCGCCCGGCACGGCGAAGGCCAGAAAGTTGAGTTGCAGGGGCAGTTCGATCCCCATCAACGCACCGCCCAGCATGGGCCCGGCAATGGCGCCATTGCGGCCCACGCCCGAGGCCCAGCCAAGGCCGGTGGACCTGATGTGCAGGCCGTAGAGCTGCGCGGTGGCGGCGTACAGCAGGATTTGTGTGCCGATGGTGGTGGCCCCGGCAATGAAAATCAGCAGGTAGAGCACCGGCATCGGACTGTTGATGCCCAGCAGGCTGATGGAAATCGCAGCCGCCAGGAAGAAACCGATGGTGACCCTGACCAGGTTCAGGCGATCCCCCAACCATCCCCCCAGAATGGCACCCGCCATGCCGCCCAGGTTCAGCGCCAGCAGGAACGACAGGCTCGAACCCAGGCTGTAACCGGCGCTGGCCATCAGCTTGGGCAACCAGGAACTGAGTGCGTAGACCATCAGCAGGCAGCAGAAGAATGCCACCCAGATCGCCAGCGTCCGGACCGCCAGGCCTGTCCGAAACAAGGCCATGGCCGAGGCACCCTTGCCTTGCGGGTCGCTGATTTGAAGCCTGTCTTCGGGGTTGATTTCACTGTGCGGCGACAGGCGCATCAAGAGTTTGCGCGCCTGTTCGACACGGCCCTGGCGGATCAGAAAACCGATGGACTCGGGAAGCAACAGCAGAATCACCGGCAGCAACAACAAGGGCAACGTGGCGGCAAAGAACATCGATTGCCAGCCGAAGCGCGGCAGCATGAAGATGCCGACCCCGGCCGAAAGCATGCCACCCAGTGAGTAGCCGCTGAACATCAGCGCCACCAGGGTGCTGCGCATCCGCTTGGGTGCGTACTCATTCATCAGCGCCACGGCGTTGGGCATCAGCCCGCCGCAACCCAGCCCGGCGATAAAACGGCACATGCCGAACTCGCTGGGTGAAGTGGCAAATCCATTGACCACGGTTGCCACGCTGAACAGCGCAAAGCAGATGGCGATGCCCTTCTTGCGACCGATCCTGTCGGCCAGGCTGCCGAACACCAGCGCACCGAACATCATGCCGAACAGCGCATAGCTCCCCAGTGCGCCGGCCTGCAGCGGGGTCAGCCCCCATTCCTTCATGATGACCGGCAGTACCACGCCGTAGATGAACAGGTCATAGCCGTCAAAAATCAACAGCAAGGCGCACAGGCCCATGACCATCCCGTGAAAGCGCCCGAAGCGGGCGCCCTCGACAACCGCATGAACGTCGATGATTCGCATGGCATTACTCTCATTGTTATTTTTGTGTGTGAGATCCGCAGATAAAACCGATGCATCAAGTCAGCCCAAATCGCCGCCTCCCACCGGCAGGGTCACGCCAGTGATGTACGAAGCCTCGTCCGAGGCCAGGAACAGGATCGCGCCCGCCTGCTCATCGATGGTCCCGTAGCGCTTCATCAGGCTGCTATCGAGGGTCTGGTCGATGATCTGCTGGTACCACACCTGCTCCTGTTCGCTTTGTGGCTGGCTGTTGCGCGGGATGCGCCGCGGCGGTGCTTCGGTGCCACCGGGTGCGGTGGCGTTGACCCGAATCCCGCGCCCGGCCGTCTCCAGCGCCAGGCAGGCGGTCAGGGCGTTCACCCCGCCCTTCGCTGCGCCGTAGGGCACGCGGTTGAGGCTGCGAGTGGCAATCGACGACACGTTGACGATGGCGCCGCTGCCTTGCGCGAGCATGTACGGCAAGACGCAGTGACAGCACCACAGGGTCGGGAACAGCGAACGGCGGACTTCCGCTTCGATTTCGCTTTCGGCGTAGTGCTCAAAAGGCTTGGCCCAGATGGTGCCGCCGACGTTGTTGACCAGAATGTCGATACGGCCGAACTGCTCGTTCGCGGTGGCCATGACCCGGGCGCATTCGGCGTGCTGCTCAAGGTCGGCAGTCAGGGTCAGGGCGCGTTCATGGGCGATCTCGTGCACCAGCTCCGAGCGGTCCACCGCGACCAGCAAGGCGCCCTCCTCCAGCAAACGTTCGGCGACACGCCGGCCGATGCCTTGGGCGGCGCCGGTCACCAGCGCCACCTTTTGCTTGAAACGTGGGTTCATTGGACTGTCCTCAGGCCGCGTTGCCGGTGACGATTGCGTTGGGGGTGAACTTCTCGTAGTGGAAGCTCGCAGGCGTGACGCCCTGATCCTTGAAGTGCTTGCGCACTGCATCCACCATCGGCGGCGGCCCACACAGATACACATCGACGTCGCCGTCATTGAGCACGTCGGCCGCCATGTGTTGCGTGACATAGCCTTGCTGCGGGTGAAGGGTTGCGGGGTCGGCCACGCAGGTCACGAAACTGAAGTTGGGCAGGCGCGCCGCGAACGCCTGCAGCGCCTCGACCATCACCAGATCCTGGTCGCGTGTCACGCCGTAGATCAGCGATACCTGCTGGGTGTCGTTGCGCTCGGCCAGCACTTCAAGCATCGAGAGGAATGGCGCAAGCCCGGTGCCCCCTGCCAGAAACAGCAGCGGTCGTTTCACTTCACGCAGGTAGAAGCTGCCCAGAGGCCCGGTCATGCTGACCTGCTCGGCAATCTTTGCGCGTTCCAGCCAGCCGCTCATCAATCCGCCCGCCACATGCTTTATCAGGAAGCTGGCGCGGGTCTCGCCTGGGCGGCTGCTGAAGGAATAGGAGCGGGTTTGCCCGCTGCCCGGCACCTCGATATTCACGTATTGCCCCGGCAGGAACACCGGCGCCTGGTCCAGATCGAAACTGATCTCCAGCGCCGCATCGGCGTGTCGGGTGATGCTCGCGACCGTGGCGGCGAAGCGGCTGGTGCCGGTCTTGCAAGAGTTGGACGGCACCGGCACGGCGATCACGCAATCGGATTGCGGCACCATCTGGCAGGTGAGCACTTGCCCTTGCTGGGCCTCGTCTTCGCTGAGCGCATCTTCGATGTAGTCGTCGCCCAGGTCGTAGGCACCGGTTTCGCACCGGCACTTGCAGGTGCCGCAGACGCCGTCGGAGCAGTCCATCGGCAGGTTGATGCGTTGGCGGAAGGCCGCGTCCAGCACCTTCTCGCCGGGTTTGCAGTCGATGAAGCGGGTCACGCCGTCTTCGAAATTGAGGGCGATGGAGTACGTCATGGGGCTGTCCTCAGATGTGATAGATGTCGATGACCTGATGGATGTAGTCGTTCTTGAGCACGACCTTCTTGCGCGTGATGAGCGGTGTGTCCCCGCTGACATCCAGGCGGTAGAAGGAGGTGCCGAAGTAACTGTCCGTGGTCTTGTAGCGGTGG
This sequence comes from Pseudomonas sp. NPDC090201, assembly GCF_044746825.1. Taxonomy (NCBI): domain Bacteria; kingdom Pseudomonadati; phylum Pseudomonadota; class Gammaproteobacteria; order Pseudomonadales; family Pseudomonadaceae; genus Pseudomonas; species Pseudomonas sp. NPDC090201. The sequence continues at coordinate 227,676 of NZ_JBIVCX010000003.1, read as the reverse complement.
CTGAGGGTGTGCCAGTTGAAACGTACGTCCATGTGCCCGGCGTCTTCGCCCAGCACTTCGATGTTGGCCACGAAATGCGCGGTGCGCGGCTCGGGGGTGCTGGCGCTGGAGCGTTCAGTCTTGATCCGGAACACGCGGTCTTCCAGGCCGTCGCGGGACGGGTAGTAGATCAGCGAGATTTCGCTTTGCGGATCTTCGGTCAGCATGTCCTGGTCGTCCCAGGCCGGCATCCAGAACTCGACCCTGGGCGAGTAGCATTCGAGCCATTCGTCCCACTGGCGGTCATCGAGCAGCCGGGCTTCACGGTAGAGAAACGCCAGCAGGTTCTCTCTTGAGAGGCTCATGGGCGTGCCTCCTTGTCGGTTGCGATCAGCGTCTGCTGTTCAAGCTCCAGGGCTTTTTGCAGGCTGGCGGCCCAGTGCGCGTGCTGCTTGACGAACAGGCCTTCATCTTCGGTCTTCACGCCGCTGAGTTGCGGGTTCATGCCCATGGCCCGGGCGTTGTCGTCGGCGCCCTCGATCCACTGGGTGGCACCGCGACTGAGGTCGTTCCACAGGGTGGTCGCGCCCTGGTAGCCGGTCTGGCAGGCGCGGAATTCTTCCAGGTCGTCCGGAGTGCCCATGCCGCTGACGTTGAAGAAGTCCTCGTATTGGCGGATGCGGGTCGCGCGTTCCTCGGCCCTTTCGCCCTTGGGTGCCATGCAGTAGATGGTCACTTCGGTCTGATTGACCGAGATCGGCCGCACCACGCGAATCTGCGTCGAGAACTGATCCATCAGGTAAACGTTGGGGTACAGGCACAGGTTGCGCGTCTGATCGACGATGAAGTCCGCACGTTCCTGCCCCAGACGCTCTGCCAGCGCAGCGCGATGGGCGTGGACCGGGCGCACTTCAGGGTTGAGCAGCCGGGTCCAGAGCAGGATGTGGCCATGCTCGTACGCATAGACGCCGCCCAGGCTTTTCGACCAGCCGTTGGCGTCGACGGTGCGCGTGCCTTCGGCCTCGTAGTTGCGACGGCCCATGGTCGCCGAGTAGTTCCAGTGCACGGAGCTGACGTGATAGCCGTCGGCGCCGTTTTCGATCTGCAGCTTCCAGTTGCCGTCATAGATGTAGGACGAACTGCCGCGCAGCACTTCCAGGCCCTCGGGCGCCTGATCGACCATCTGGTCGATGATCACCCGGGTCTCGCCCAGGTAGTCGCTCAGCTCGGGCACGGCGTCACTCAGGCTGCCGAACAGGAAACCGCGGTAGTTTTCAAACCGCGCCAGGCGCTTGAGGTCATGGGAGCCGTCGCAATCGAAGCTGTCGGGGTAGGCGCCGGTCTTGGCGTCCTTGACCTTGAGCAGCTTGCCGGCGTTGCTGAATGTCCAGCCATGGAAGGGGCAGGTAAAGGAGCCTTTGTTGCCCTGCTTGCGCCGGCACAGCATCGCGCCACGGTGGGCGCAGGCGTTGACCAGACCGTGCAGGCTGCCCTGCTTGTCGCGGGTGATGACCACCGGCTGGCGGCCAATGTAGGTGGTGAAGTAGTCGTTGATCCCGGGGATCTGGCTTTCATGGGCCAGGTACACCCAGCCACCTTCGAAGATGTGTTTGATTTCCAGCGCGAACAGGTCAGGGTCGGTGAAGATGTCGCGGCGGCAGCGAAAGACGCCAGTGGCGGGGTCATCCTGGACCGATTCACTGAGTTGACGGGCAAGGCGGTCGAGAGTGTTGGACATGGGGCGGGCCCTCCGTTGTTCTTTTATCAGGCCCCCTCACCCTATTCCCTTGCCCCCGCCGTCAATATCCGCCTACTGCAAATCGCTATCCACCCAGCGCAACCGGCTCACGCTGGCGACGCCAGGTCTGCGACGGCAGCTCGCCAAAGCGTTTGCGGTACGCCTCCGAGAACCGCCCCAGATGCACGAACCCGTGGTCCAGCGCCACTTCGGTCACACTGCGCGCCGCCTGTTTCTGCAGCTCGGCATGCACCCGCTCAAGCTTGCGCTGGCGTGTGTAGTCCCGGGGCGACAGGCCCACATTGCGCTCGAACATCAAGTACAGCGACCGCTCGCTGACCCGCGACACCGCCATCAACTGCTCCACACTGATGTCTTCGGTCAGGTGCGCCTCGATGAACTGGCGCACCGCCTCAAAGCCGCTGCCCTCCTCCTGCCGGGGAATGACCCGCAGCACATTGCTGGCCAGCAGTGCCAGGAGCTTCTTGGCGACGATGCGCTCATACAGCGTCTGCACTTCCAGGTCTGCGGCGTTCTCCGCTTCATGGCAAATCAGCCCCAGCAACTGGGCAAAACCGTTCATGTCGTCCAGGTGCTGACGCTCGGCAACGAAGCGAATGCCCTGATGCGGCAGCGCCCAGTGCTGCTCGAGGCAGGCATTCTCGAACAGCCTGACCGGCAGCTTGACGATGAATTTCTCGCAGTCGGCCGAGTACGTCAGGTCCACCGGATCGTCGGGGTTGATGAGCAGCACCTCGCCTGCGCGAAAGATCTGCTCCTTGCCGCGAGACGCCGAGCGGCAATGGCCTTGCAGCAGGATCTGCAGGTGATAGATCGTCTCCAGCGCCGTGGACGTGACCTGCACCGGCGCGCCATAGCTGATGCGGCACAGGTCCAGGCTGGAAAAGGTCCGGTGGCTGATGCTGGCCTGCGGGCGCCCCTTGGGCGGCAGGCGGATGCAGTGGTTGCCCACATGCTGGTTCACGTATTCGGACACGGCATAGGCATCGGCACGGTCGAAAATCTGACTGCGCTCACTCAATAACACGGTCATGTCTTGCCTCTCTTGTTGTTGTATTCAAGGCTGCGAGAAACCACAAAGCCCCCGCCAGCGTGCGCTGGGGAGGCCGTGGTATCAAGCCATGGGCGGCATCAGGCTTCGAGCGCCCTCACCCGCTCGCGGCGCGTCTGGTCTTCGGGCGCGGCGGTGGGCTGCAGCACGAAGTCGAAATCGATGTCTGCCCGTGGGCCCTTGGCGTCTTCGCTGAAATGAATCTCGGCGATCAGTTCGTCACGGGTGGCGTAGGCGAAGTCGTCGTGCAGGTACTTGTCGCCGGCCAGATTGATCTGGGTGGTCAGGTGACGGTGACCCGGTGCCGAGATGAAGAAGTGAATGTGTGCCGGGCGCTGGCCATGACGCCCCAACTGATCGAGCAATTGCTGGGTCGGGCCATATGGCGGGCAGCCATAGCCGGACGGTACGATGCTCTGGAAGCGGTAACGCCCGTCTGCGTCGGTGAGGATGCGACGGCGCAGGTTGAATTCGGACTGCGACGGGTCGAAATAGGAATAGGTGCCGCCTGTATTGGCGTGCCACACATCGACCACCGCGTTGGCCAGCGGCTGGCCTTCGGTGTCGCGCACCTGGCCGGTCATGTACAGCACGGTGCCAGGGTCCTGGCCGTCATCGAGCCGCGCAAAGTGTTCGGAAACCGGCGCGCCGGCCACGTACAGCGGGCCTTCGATGGTGCGTGGCGTGCCGCCCACATGGCCGGCCTGAGCATCTTCGGCGTCCAGCAGCAGGTCCAGGTAGTGTTCCAGGCCCAAGCCCGCCACCAGCAGGCCGGCTTCCTGACGGCGGCCCAGATCATTCAGGTAATTGACCGCCTTCCAGAATTCTTCAGGGGTGATCTGCAGGTCCTCGATGATCTTGATCGAGTCATTGAGCACCCGGTGGACGACGGTTTTCATCCGTTGGTCGCCGCCTGGCTGGTCGAAGCCTGCGGCCTGTTCGAAGAACTGCTGCACGTCGGCGGTCTGCGAGATACGAACGGTCATTTTTCTATCCTCATCACTTTTATTTGTCTTGTTGATGTCAGTGCGTTGATGCAGCGGGTTCAACGGTCGTCGGCGTGAATGGACGATGGATGCCGACACATCGGAGTGACTTCGATTTCCATGTAGGGGTACAGCGGCAGTTGCATCAGCGTGTCATGCAGAGCCTGGTTGTCGGCCACATCGAAGATGCTGACGTTGGCGTACAACCCGGCCAGCCGCCACAAGTGGCGCCACACGCCTTCGCGTTGCAGGCGCTGGGCCAGCTCTTTTTCGTCGGCCTTGAGCTGCGCGGCTTTTTCGGCCGGCATGTCGGCCGGGAGTTTGACGGTCATGCGTACATGGAAAAGCATGTCGGGTCCTCTGTCAGTAAGGAATGTGCGGCGTGGCAGGATCAGCGGCGGGTGAAGCGCGACAGGCGCTCTTCATCCAGGGTGATACCCAGGCCGGGGCTGGTGGGGACCATCAGCTGGAAGTCGCGATAGACCGGCGGTTCCACCAGAATGTCTTCGGTCAGCAGCAGTGGACCAAACAGCTCGGTGTGCCATTCCAGCTTGTCCAGCGTGGCAAAGGCGTGAGCCGCCGCCAGGGTGCCGACGCTGCCTTCGAGCATGGTGCCGCCGTACAGGCCGATCCCGGCCGCTTCGGCAATCGCCGCCGTGCGCAGGACTGCTTTGGGGCCGCCGGTCTTGGCGATCTTCAGCGCAAAAATGGACGCCGCGCCCATCTGCGCCAGGGCAAAGCTGTCCTGCACCGACTCGATGGCCTCGTCTGCCATCAGCGGGATCGGGCTGTGGGCACTCAGGCGCACCATACCTGCACGGTCATGGCGGGACAGCGGCTGCTCGACCAGTTCGACACCGGCATCGGCCAGCAGACGGCAGGCACGCACGGCCACCGCCTCGCTCCAGGCCTGGTTGATGTCCACCCGCACACTGGCACGGTCGCCCAGGGAGCGCTTGATCGCCGCGACATGGGCGATGTCCCGTGCAGGGTCACCTGCGCCGATCTTCAGTTTGAAATGACGGTGGCGACGAATGTCGAGCATGCGCTCGGCTTCTTCGATGTCTTTGCCGGTGTCGCCGCTGGCCAGTGTCCACGCCACTTCGACGCCGTCGCGAACCCGGCCGCCCAGCAGTTCAGCCACAGGCAGCCCGAGACGCTTGCCCTGGGCATCGAGCAGGGCCGTTTCCACGGCAGAACGGGCGAAGGTATTGCCCCGGATACCCCGGTCGACCCGTTGCATGGCCGCGTTGAGGTTGGTGGCGTCTTGCCCGATCAGCAGCGGTGCGAACCATTTCTCAAGGTTCACCTTGATGCTTTCCGGGCTTTCCCCTGCGTAGGCCAGCCCGCCGATGGTGGTGGCTTCGCCGATGCCGATGATGCCGTCGCTGCACAGGACTTGCAGGATCACCAGCGTCTGGCCGTGCATGGTGTGCATGGCCAGCTTGTGCGGCCGGATGGTGGGCAGATCGACGATCTGGATATCGAAGCGTTCGATAGTGATGGCAGTCATGGGCTTTCCGTCTGCTTTGTGTTTGTTCTTGGGTGCAGATTGACGCCCCGGCTTGCGACCGTCCAATATTGAATAGGTCTCGCTTAATACCTTGGAGGTATCGTGGAGCTTCGACATTTGCGCTATTTCCGGGTGCTCGCCCAGACTCTGAACTTCACCCGCGCCGCCGAGCAACTGAACATCGCCCAGCCGCCGCTGAGCCGTCAGATCCAGCAACTGGAGGATGAACTGGGCGTCGCGCTGATCGAGCGCACCCGACCGTTACGGTTGACTGAGGCAGGACGGTTCTTTCACGAGCATTCAAGCCAGTTGCTCGAACAACTGGCACGCATCGGCGATGACACCCGACGTGTCGCGGCTGGGGAAAAGCGCTGGCTGGGGATCGGCTTTGCGCCGTCGACGCTGTATGGCGCCCTGCCCGAGCTGATCCGTCGTCTGCGCAATCTGGGGGATGTGGAGCTGGGGCTGTCGGAGCTGATTACCCTGCAACAGCTTGAAGCGCTGAAAAGCGGGCGGATCGATGTCGGTTTCGGCCGGATCGTGTTTGACGACCCGGCCATCACCCAGGAAATCCTGCGCGAGGATCCACTGGTCGCGGCGCTCCCTGCCGGGCACCCGCTACTCGGTGGGCCTGTGACCCTGGCGCAACTGGCCGCCGAGCCCTTCGTGCTGTATCCGGGCAGCCCGCGCCCCAGCTACGCCGACCATGTGCTGGGCATCTTTGCCGCCCAGGGTTTGCGCATCCGCGTGGCGCAAACCGTCAACGAACTGCAGACCGCCATTGGCCTGGTGGCCGCCGGCATCGGTATCACCCTGGTGCCCGCCTCGGTCCAGCGGCTGCACCGCGACGACATCGGCTACACCCGGCTGCTCGACAGCAGCGCCACCTCGCCGATTGTCGTGAGCTACCGTGCCGGGGACGTGTCGCCGGTGCTCAGGCAGTGCCTCGACCTGCTGGACAGAAAATAGACCGAGCGTCTGGATCGATTTATTGAATCGACAATCCGGCATCCACCACAAAGTTCTGCCCGGTGCAGCCACGGCTGTCGTCACTGGCCAAAAACAGCGCCATGCGCGCGCAGTCGCTGGCATCCAGACGGAACTTGAGCATCTGCTGGTCGATGAACAGCTGGCTGGCAGCCTGCAACCCTGCCGGGTCGTTGGACCACATGGCGTCCTGGCGTTCGGTGCGGATGGCCCCCGGCACCAGGCTGTTGACCCGAATGCCCTTGTCACCCAGCTCCCGCGCCAGGGTGCGGGTCATGCCGTTCAATGCAGCCTTGGCCGTGGTGTAGCAGACCATGCCCGGCCGGCCGCGCATCCACGAAATCGAGCCCATGTTGATGATGACGCCGCTGCCCCGGCGCGCCATCCCGGGTGCAACTGCTTGTGCTGCGAAGAAGGCATGCCGCAGGTTGGTCTGCATGCGTTCGTCCCAGTATTCGACGCTGACGTCCTGGATCGGGTGGCGGTCGTCTCGCGCTGCGTTGTTGATCAATACGTCGATGGCGCCCCAGCGTTCCTCGACTGCCTGAATCGACGCCTTGAGCCGGTCAATGTCGCGAACGTCACAGGGCGCGAAAAATACCCGCTCCGGCTCCAGCGATCCTGCCAGCGCTACACCACCGGCCTCGTCCAGATCCAGAAACGCGACCCGCGCGCCCTGCTCATGAAAGGCTTCGACAAAGGCTGCGCCAATCCCCGAGGCGCCGCCACTGATGAGAATGACCTTGCCGCCGAGCGACGGGTAACGGGTGTCAGTGTGATGCGTCATGATGATGTCCTTGCCAGAAAGTATTGAAGTTCAACCCAGGAACAGCGGTTCGGGGCAACCGGCCACGCCGACTTGCACACTGAAGACGCATCCCGACAGCGGCCAGGCGGCCAGCTCCTCGGCGCTGCGGTTCTCCCTGGAGCTGGTGATGTAGAGGGTGCGCAGCCCCGGCCCGCCGAAGGCGACCATGGTCGGCCAGCGCGTGGGCACGCGGATTTCGTCCAGCTGCGTGCCGTCCGGTGCCAGGCGCAGGATGCGGCCGCCGTCGAACTGGGCGCTCCAGTAACAGCCTTCACTGTCGAAGGCGCCGCCGTCAGGCCGCCCGCCACTGCCCCGCTCGAAGTGGCGCACCAGTTGCCGGGGGCCGGGCTGGCCGTTTGCATCCAGCGGGTAGCGGTAGAGCACATGGTTGGGGGTGTCGCTGTGATAGGCCCAGGCGCGGTCGGGGCTGAAGGCCAGGCCGTTGGACACCATCACGTCGTCGGCCATGACCTGCGCGTTCAAGTGTTCATCGACGCGCATCAGTACACCGCCGTTGCGATCCCGTGGCTGCCAGATGGTGCCCGCCCAGAACCGCCCCCAAGGATCGACGCGGCCATCATTGAAGCGGCTGTTCTCCACGCCACCTGGGTTGTCGGCGAGCTTTTTGCCCAGCACGCCTTGTTCGTCGAGCAGGTAGATGCCGCTACGCAGGGCGACGATGAAGCCGCCGCCACGGCGCAGGCCGTAGCAGCCCAGGTCTTCGGGCAAGGTGAGGCTGGTCACCGCGCCGGTGGCAGGGTCCAGGCGATGCAGTTGCCGGCCCAGGATATCGGTCCAGTACAGCGCCTGTTCGCGCTCCGACCACACCGGGCATTCGCCCAGTTCGCTGGTGCGCGTGACCACGCAATTGACGGTGTAACTCATGCTGTTGCTCCTGCTGCAAGCTGCCTGACGTTCATGCGCAGGCGGCGTTCGATCTGCTCACCGCCTGCGAGCAGGACGATGCCGTGCGCCTCGGGCGACGGCGTGTTGATCGCGTTGTTCAAATGGCTGACCGGCTCGACCGCAATGAAATCCTGCGGCTGGGGTGGCGTGAAGACCACCAGATGGTTCAGGCCCGGCCCCGCGTCCATGTGTAATTCCAGGCCCGATTGCGGCCAGAAGACACGCGCCTGCCCTCCCCACCCCTCAAAGCAATTGTCCAGCTCCACGTAGCCCGCCTCACGCTGCTGCGCGAACTGCCATGGCGGCGGTATTGCCACGCGCTCGGCGGGTAGTGATTGCTGATCGTTGAGCCAGACCGCAGCGGCATCGAATTGCAGCTCGATGCCCGCACTCCTTGGGAAATACGGGTGCCACCCCAGCCCGGCGGGCATGGGGTGCGCGCTGTCATTGCGCAGGCTCATGACCAGCGACAGGCCCTGTTGGTCCAGGCTCAGCGTCTGCTCGGCCTGGAATGCGAAAGGCCAATGCTCGTCCGCAACGTGGGTCAGACGCATCACGCAATGCACAGACGATTGCTCGACAACCGCCCACGGACGTTGCCAGCCCACCCCGTGAATCGAGTGCGGATGATCGCCGAAGTTGCGCGCCAGCTCATACTGCCGGCCTTCCACGACCATGCGCCCCCAGGCGATCCGGTTGGAGTACGGCACCAGCGGGTAGCACGCGGTACGGCGCACCGTTGGCGTCTGGTCCCAGGGCCGCAGCAGGTCCGTCTGGCGATGGCGCAGGAAGGCCAGTGCACCGCCAAGTTCGGGCAGCACGCCAAGGTGAAGGTCACCGCTGTCGAGTTCAAGAATGTCCATGCATGGCCTTCAATGTCAGAATCCCCAGCGAATGCCCACCGTCATCGCCCACGGATCGTAACCCTTCGGCACGCTCGGGTAGCTTTCGCTGAGCAGCGCAAAGCCCTGGGTCGAGTCACCGTTGTTGACGATGTGCGAGACGTAGGTATAGAGCTGGGTGTCGGTGTTGAGTGAGTACAGGTAGCCGGCGTGCGTCGCCCAGGCGCGGGCGCCCTCAGCTTCGATGCGGTGCGACACCCCAAGCGTCACATCCCCGGGCCCGAAGGTGATGCGCGCATTGATCATCTGCGCCGAGGCGAACCAGCGGGCGTCGGTGTCGCGGTCGGAATAGATGTAGTTGGCGCCCCACAATACCTTGCCCAGCCGGTAAGTGCCGGTGATGACATGGGTGTTCTGGGTGTAGGTTTCGCCGGTGGTCAGCGAAGGCATCGAATCGTGGCGGTTGAAGCCGTAGCCCAGCCGGGTGTCGCCATCGCGGTAGCGCAGGTTGAAACCGCTGGTGCGGTTCTCCTTGGGCCCGTTTTCAACGTCGGAATTGCCATAGGAATAGCCAAGCTCAGTGGAGAAGCCTGCCACCTCTGGCGAGCGATAGCGCACCGTGGTGTCGTAGAAGCCGCCGGTGCCGCTCTTGCCCAGGGTCGTGGTGTGCTCAAGGCTCATGATCGAGGCCATGTTCGACAGGCCGTACAGCGCGACGTCCGAATCGAGGAACACCCAGTAGATGGGCATGTACAGGCTGCCGACATCCACCGAACCGAAGGGCCCGGTCACGCCGGCGCCATAGCCGCGGTTGGTGGAAATCTTGCCTTCGTTGTAGCCGGTGCGCCAGATATTGCGCAGCACCAGGCCGCGCTCGCCGAACGCCCGCAGGCCATAGCCTGAGTCGCCCAGCTTGTAGTCGATCTTCAAGCCAATGCGCGAGGCCTGCAGGTTGCCATCGGACACCATGCCGTGTGCGGGATGATCGTCGGTGAACTTGCCGGTCTGCAGCGACAGATCGAGGATGCCGTAAGGATTGACCTGCCAGTTGCCTTCCTTGAAGACCAGCGGTTGGGCCTGGGTGGCCGAGCAAAGCCCGGCAGACAGCGCAAAAGCAGCAAAGCAGTGATTTTTCTTGTTATGCATGTTCACTTACTCGGATAACGCAGGTGTTGGTGTTTCCTGGGCGCGCACGAACCCGGCGCCTTCTCTCTGGAAGGCGCACAGACGCGTGCGCACTGCGGTGGGAATCAACTCATGAGGCGTTGCGGCCCAGCGCTTCGAAGCGCTCCTGCCAGGCGCTGCCGACGCGGATGAACACCGGCGGCTGGCCCAAAGGCGCGGCGACACGGACCCGCTGGCCACCCTCGAAGCGCTCGGTGCTCCACAGGTGTTGCCACCGGTCGCCCTGGGGCAGATAGGCCGACCACTCACGCTGGCCTTCGGCATGCACCGGGGCCACCAACAGGTCGCGACCGTACAGGTACTGGTCCTGGATGGCGTAGGTGTCCGGATCGTTTTCGTAGTGCAGGAACAACGGACGCTGCAACGGCAACCCGGTGGCCTGCGCTTCCTCGACGAGGCTTTGCAGGTACGGCCGCAATGCTACGTACAGACGGGTCATGCGGGCGAAATGTGCGTAGGTTTCGTCGTGGTCCCAGAACTGCAGGTTCTGGTCAGGACGATTGCCCTCATGGGTGCGCATCACCGGGGTGAACGCCGCCATTTCCGCCCAGCGCTGGAACAGCTCGGCGGTACGGCAGTTGCCATAAAGGCTGGTGTAGCCGCCGATGTCGCTGTGGTGATAGGCATTGCCCAGCAGCCCCGACGACAATGCGCCGCAGATTACGGTCTGCAAACCGTCGTGGCGGCTGAAGTCCACCGACTGATCGCCCGCCCAGAGCAACGGGCAGTGACGCTGCACGCCGCTGTAACCGGCGCGCATGAAGAACAACGCATCGCCCGTTTTGCCGGCAGCCTCGATGGCCCGCGCGTTGACCTCGGCCCAGCGCACCGGCCAGGCGTTGTGTTCCAGCATCGGGTCGGCGTCGCCGGCCAGTTTCAGGTCGATCGGCAGGTACTCGCCGAAGTCCGCCATCCAGCCGGACAGGCCCTTGTCGAGCATCTCGCGACGCAGGATGCGCTCTTCAAACCACTGCGCCGCTGCCGGCAGCGTGAAATCGACCACCCCGCAGAGGAACTCGCCGAAGTCCACCAGATAGGTCCCGCCTTCGACGCGAGTCGCCAGATAACCGGCCTCCTGCGCTTCGAGAAACAGCGGGCCGTCGTTGCACAGGTACGGGTTGACGTAGCCCATGAAGCGAACGCCCTGGGCCTGGAGTTTGTCGACCCAGGCCGCGTGATTCGGGTAGCGGGAGGCATTCCACTGCCAGTCCCAGAACAGGCGTTTGCCAAATGAGGTGATGCGCAGGCCTTCCCAGTCCTCGCACCACAGGGCGCTGACCGCAACGCCCTTTTGCAATGCATCATCCAGACGCGTCTGGGCGTGTTCAAGACCGTTTTTCAGGCCCAGGATCGCACCCTGCATCACCCACTCCGGCAGACGCGGTTGTCGCCCAAAGTGACTCGACACCTGGCCTACCAGATCCGGGAAGTCCTGGCCCAGCATGAATTCGAACGCCTCGGGCACGGCCCAGAACTGCAGTTCGTGGAACTCGTCGTGGCGGAAGTCGAAATCCGCGTAGGCGGTGGTGACCGCATGCAGGCAATAGCGCTGTGACGAGATGTAGGTCGGCTGCGGGTAGTTGGTGTGGTAGTAGTCACCGCCCGCGTTGGCTTCGTTGTCGGCCTGCAGGGTCAGCCAGGTGGATTTGTCGCGGCCCACGCCAGGCTCCGAGGTCCACAGCGGGAAATGCCGGCCGCGCAGGTCGAAATACGACATCTGCTCGCCGCAGCCCCATACGTGCTCATCGACCAGTGCTGGCACCCGTAGCCAGAAGCGATTGATCCCGGCATCTACGTTCACAGGCACCAGGCGCAACAGGTTGCCTTGTACTTCCAGCGCCAGGCTGAACATCACCGGCCCGTCGGCCCACACCCGGAAATCCAGGCGATTGGTCGCGGTGTCCAGCCATGCATGACGCAGGGCGATGCGCTCCTGCACGTAATCGGTGATGGAGAAGTTGCCGCGCTGCATGCTGATGCTGGCATCGCCATGGCCGATGAAAATCCCAGGGTTGGCCTGGCTGTGACGCAGCAGCACGCGGCCGCCGACCATCAGTTGTACTTCATCGTCAATCTGTTGAAAGCCTGCCTGGGCGAGAGAATTGAACGCTGTCATCAAGAATGTGCCTCGCAGGTTGTCAGAGCGGACTTGTTGGCCAGTTCACGGCGGTTCCAGCGGCGGCGGCTGACGCTTGCAGCCACCAGTGCCAGAGCCCAGACCGCGGCCATCAGCGGTCCGTACCAAGGGCTTGGGCCGGTGGCGCTGGCCACACCCAGTCCGGAAAATGTCAGGTAGATCGACACCAGGGCGGCCAGCAGAAAGATGCTGAAGCTGCCGGCGTGGCGCCATGGGGTCAGGTCCATGGTGCGGGTCGCGACCTGCACCACGTAAGGTTCGGCGCGGGCGAAACGCTTGCGCAGTGCGATCAGGATCAGCATTTCGATGGCGAACATGATGCCCATCACGTGGATGAAGCTGATGCCAAAGCGCGTGTCGATCTTGAAGCCCAGCACGAACACCGCGTAGCAGAAGGCATGCAGGCCCAGCACCAGCTTGGCCGGGAATGCGCCGCCACGGGCATTGAAGAAACCGAACAGCATGATCGCGATGATCGGCATGTTGAAGAACCCGGTGAAGCGGCGCAGCACCGCATAAATGCCTTCCGGTGCGTACATCAGCATCGGCGCGACCACCAGTGACACCAGCGCGGCGATGATGCTGACCCGCTTGCCGAAGCGCACCAGCGCCTGGTCGTCGGCCAGCGGGCGCAGGGCCTTGTAGAAGTCGTAGGTCAAAAGCGTCGCAGTGCCGTTGATGATCGCGTTGAAGTGGCTCATCACCGTGCCGAAGATCACCGCCACGAAGAAGCCCTTCATCCACCATGGCATCAATGCCGAGACCAGCGCCGGGTAGGCAAGGTCCGAGTTGGCCAGCGGCTGGTCACGGAACAGGTGCCAGGCAATGACGCCGGGCATCAGCATCGCCAGCGGCACCAGCAACTTCAGGCAACCGGAGAGCAACACGCCCTTCTGCCCTTCGGCGAGGTTTTTGGCCGCCATGCTCTTCTGCACGATGGCCTGGTTGGTGCACCAGTAGAACAGGTTGGCGAAGATCATCCCGGTGAACAGCGCACCGAACGGCACCTTGTCCTGGGGACCGCCAATGGCGTTCAGCTTCTCGGGGGTGTCATGCATGATGGTCTGTGCGCCGGACAGCACGTCGCCGTTGCCCAGGGTCCACAGGCCGATCACCGGAATCAGCACCACCACGACCAGCAAGCCGACGCCGTTGATGGTGTCCGACACCGCCACCGCGCGCAGGCCGCCCAGCACCGCGTAGGCCGCGCCAATCACACCGGTGCTGACGATCAGCAGCGAGATGGTCGCCGGATACGACCAGCCGAGGATGGTCTGCAAATCGAAGATCTGGTTGAAGGTGATCGCCCCCAGGTACAGCGACGCGGGGTTGAGCACCAGGGTGTAGGTCGCCACCATCAGGCCGCTGACCACGCGGCGGGTGGTCACGTCATAACGCTTCTCGATGAACTCCGGCAGGGTCGAGAACCCGCCCCGCAGGTAACGCGGCAGAAAGAACAGCGCCAGGGCGATGGTCGATACGGCGGCAGTCGCCTCCCAGGCCATGGAGCTCAGGTTGTGCGCGTAGGAGTCGCCGTTGAGGCCCACCAACTGGTCGATGGACAGGTTGGTGAGCATCATGGAACCGGCAATGAACCAGCCATTGAGCCCGCCACTGGCCATGAAATAGCCGTGGGCGCCGACGTCCTTGGCCTTGCGGGTGAAGGACCAGGAAATGGCAGCGACGAGGCCTGTGAAAAACAGCATGCTGAGGAATGTGAAAAGGGACGTAGTCATTTTTATAGTTGTTCTCCAACGTGGGTTGGGCAGCAGCACGGCAAAATCGCAGCGCTGCTAAATTTTGTAGGGCGAGAATAAACCAAGCCAAATCGTAGCGCTACGATTTTTCGTTCGTTTGCCGCGCATTTTTGTTCGCATTCGAAATTTCGAACATCGCGATGGTCACGATTGACTTGCACGCGGGCTGCTTTCATTCTCTTGAGCTTTTGCACCTGAGGTAGCAGATGAGCGACTTACCGGCCACCGTGGCCAACCTCAATGCTGGCCGTCGCAAGGGCAATCGCGTGACCATGGATGTGGTCGCCGAACGGGCCAAGGTGTCGCCCAGCACGGTTTCACTCTTTTTGCGTGACCCTGAAGCGGTGTCCAGCAAGCGCGCCGAGCGCATCCGCCAGGCCATCGAGGAAACCGGCTACACCGTCAACCGCCTGGCAGGCGCCCTCGCCGCCTCCCACAGCCGGGCCGTGGCGGTCATTGTGCCGTCGATGATCAACGCCTTCTTCTCCGAAACCCTGCAGGCCATGCAGGACGTTTTCGAAGAGCGTGGCTATCAGTTGCTCATCAGCAACAGCAACTACGACCCCGAACGCGAGCTTGAACTGCTGCGCGCCCACCTGTCCTGGTCCCCGGCCGCGTTGGTACTGACCGGCAGCCAGCATGAAACCGCGCGCACCCTCCTGCAGGCCACCGGCATTCCCGTGGCGCAGATGTGGGAACTGGGGGACACGCCGTTTCACTTGCAAGTGGGGTTCTTCCACGAGCACGTCGGCGCGGCCTTGGCCGAACACCTCTATGACCTGGGTTTGCGCCAGTTCACCTACGTCGGCGCCCGCATGCACCTTGACCATCGCGCACGCAAGCGTGCTGAAGGCTTCACCGCCTGGCTTGCCAACAAAGGCTGTGAGGCCCGGGTGATTGCGCTGCAGGAAGGCACCTCCGATGCGGTGCTGACCCAGGTGTTCGACGAACTGGCGCTGACGGCCAGCGAGCCCCAGGGCCTGTGCTGCTCCAACGACGTGCTGGCCATTGGCGCATTGTTCGAAGCGCGCCGCCGTGGCATCGATGTGCCGGGCGAGCTTGCGATTGCAGGCTTTGGCGACCTGCCCCTGAGCAAACTCAGCGCTCCGCGCCTGACCACGGTACGCCCGTATCCTGTGGAAATCGGGCGTACGGTGGCCAGCCGGCTGTTGCACTGGATCGAGACCGGCACCCTGCCGGCAGAGCCTGAAACGGTGGATCTGGGGTTCGAGCTGATCGTGCGCGAGAGCACCCGCGCGTAGGCCTCAAGACCGCCCCGCGGGCAAGCCCGGCTGCTACGGGATCGGAGTATTTATGAGGTCCGGGGGCAATACCAATAACCTGTGGGAGCGGGCTTGCCCGCGAAGGTGGTGGGTCAGTCACCCTCAATGTGTCAGGTCTGACGCCTTCGCGGGCAAGCCCGCTCCCACAGCTCCGGGTTAGACGAGGGTCACAGATCCGCCGCCAGACCGTAGCAGCACGGCTTGCCGGCGGGGGCGGTGGTGGGGGTCAGCGATCCACGCCGCCAAGGCACACGTACTTGGTTTCCAGGTAATCCTCGATGCCGTATTTCGAGCCTTCGCGGCCCAGGCCCGATTGCTTGACCCCACCGAACGGTGCCATCTCGTTGGCAATGGCCGCTGTGTTGACGCCGACCATGCCGTATTCCAGCTCCTCGCTGACGCGCATCACCCGGCCGATGTCCCGGGCGTAGAAGTAACTGGCCAGGCCGAACTCGGTGTCGTTGGCCTGCTGAATCACCTCCTCTTCACTGCTGAAGCGGAACAGCGGCGCTAGCGGGCCGAAGGTTTCTTCCTGAGCGACCTTCATCTCGGCGGTCACACCGATCATCACCGTCGGCTCGAAGAAGCTGCCGCCCAGCGCATGCCGCTTGCCGCCGGTGACCAGCCGCGCACCTTTTTCCAGGGCGTCGCTGATGTGCTCCTCGACCTTGCGCACCGCCGCCTCGTCGATCATCGGGCCCTGAGTCACGCCGGGCTGGGTGCCGTCGCCCAGCAACAGTGAACGTGCTGCCGCAGCCAGTTTCTCGGCAAACAGGCCATAGATGCCGTCCTGCACGTAGATGCGGTTGGCGCAGACGCAGGTTTGACCGGCGTTGCGGAACTTGGACAGCATCGCCCCCTCGACCGCCTGATCCAGGTCGGCATCGTCGAAGACAATGAACGGCGCGTTACCGCCCAACTCCATCGACACTTTCTTGACCGTCTCGGCGCATTGGCCGATCAGCAGGCGACCCACTGGCGTGGAACCGGTGAAGCTGAATTTGCGCACCAGTTGATGGCGGGTCAGCACGCTGCCGATCTGCGTCGCGCTGCCGGTGACCACGCTGAACACCCCGGCCGGAATGCCTGCGCGTTCAGCCAGCACGGCCAGGGCCAAGGCTGACAGAGGCGTCTGGCTCGCAGGGCGCAGCACCATCGCACAGCCTGCCGCCAGGGCCGGCGCGACCTTGCGGGTGATCATCGCGTGGGGGAAGTTCCACGGCGTGATCGCTGCGGCCACGCCAATCGGCTCCTTGGTCACCAGGATGCGTTTGTCGGCCGAGGGCTGCGGGATGGTGTCGCCGTAGATGCGCTTGGCCTCCTCGGCAAACCACTGCACGAACGAGGTGCCATTGGCCAGTTCGCCCCGGGCCTCGGCCAGGGGCTTGCCTTGTTCGGCGGTGAGGATCTGCGCCAGGTCGTCCAGGTTTTCCTGCATCAGCGCGTACCAGCGTTGCAGCAGCTCGGCACGTTCCTTGGCGGTCTTGCGTTTCCATTGCTTGAACGCCTTGTGCGCCCCGACCACCGCGCGCTCCGCTTCGGCTTCGCCCATTTGCGGCACGCTGGCGATGACCTCGCCGGTGGCCGGGTTGGTGACGTCGAAGGTCTGGCCGTTGTCGGCACCGACCCACTTGCCGTCGATGTAGGCCTGTTGCCGGAACAACGATGAATCCTTGAGATGGATCATGAAAAGCGAACTCCTGTGAAGGTCAGAAAAATCGGCGGCATCAGTGAATCGGCGGCTCGGGCACCACTTCCCCGGCTTGCAGGAAGTCGAAGTCGCAGCCCTCGTTGGCCTGGGTCACATGCTGTTGATAGAGCGCGGCGAACGAACGCCCGTACTGGCGGTGGACCGGGACGTGTTCTGCGCGACGGCGAGCCAGTTCGTCGTCACTGACGCGCATGTTCAGGGTGCCGGCGGCGATGTCCAGATCGATGATGTCGCCGGTGCGCACCAGGCACAGCGGCCCGCCCACGGCGGCTTCCGGGGCCACATGCAGCACGCAGCTGCCGTAGTGGGTGCCGCTCATGCGCGAGTCGGAAATGCGCAGCATGTCGCGCACGCCGGCCTCCAGCAGCTTTTTCGGGATCGGCAGGTTGCCCCACTCCGGCATGCCCGGCGCGCCCACGGGGCCGGCGTTGCGCAGGACCAACACGGTGTCTGCGGTGATCTCCAGCGCCGGGTCGTCGATCATCCGGCTCAGGGTTTCGTGATCGTCGAACACCAGCGCGGGGCCTGAATGCTTGCGCAGGCTGGGGTTGGCGGCGGACGACTTCATCACCGCGCCATCGGGGCACAGGTTGCCGCGCAGCAAAGCGAGGGTGGAGCCCTGGACCAGCCCGACCACCGGGTTGTCGAGGCTGCGAATGATGTCGCTGTCGTAGCACTTGGCGTCGGCCAGCAGGCTGTCCCAGGTCTGCCCGGTGGCACCGGCGCAATCCAGGGACAGGAACGGCGTGATTTCCCGCATCAGGGCGCGCAGGCCACCGGCGAAGTGGTAGTCCTCCATCAGCGCGTTGCCGGACGGGAACAGGTTCAACAGCACCGGAATCTTCGCCGCCGTTTCAGCCAGTTGGTCCAGCGTCAGGTCGATGCCTGCGCGGCGGGCGACGGCGATCAGGTGAATCGCCGCGTTGGTCGAGCCGCCCATGGCCATGTACACCGCGACGCCATTGGCGAAGTGCGCCGGGGTCAGCCAGGTGGACGGGCGACGATCACGCCAGACCAGGTCGACAATGGTCTCCCCGCACTGGGAGGCCATGCGTGGGTGCGCGGCATCGGCGGCCGGAATGCTCGAAGCGCCCGGCAGGGTGAAACCGATGGCGTCGGCGATGCTGGTCATGGTGGACGCCGTGCCCACGGTGTTGCAGGTGCCGATGGAACGGGTCATCGCCCCTTCCAGCTCTTCCCAGGCCACGGTGTCGATCAGGCCCAGGCGGCGCTCGTCCCAATACTTCTTGGTGTGCGTCCCGGCGCCGGTTTTCACCCCGCGCCACTTGCCGTTGGACATCGGGCCTGCCGGGCAATAGAGGATCGGCAGATCCATGCTCAGGGCACCCATTAACAGCCCCGGTGTGGACTTGTCGCAACCGCCGAGCAAGACCGCGCCGTCGATGGGCAGCGAGCGCAGCAGTTCCTCGGTCTCCATCGCCAGCAGGTTGCGGTACAGCATGGTGGTGGGCTTGACCATCACCTCGCCCACCGATTGCACCGGCAGTTCCACCGGAAAGCCGCCCGCGGCCCACACGCCGCGCTTGACCGCTTCGGCGCGCTCACGCAGATGCGAATGGCAGGGCGACATTTCGCTCCAGGTGTTGAGGATGGCGATCACCGGCTTGCCCATGAACTCCTCGCGGCGCAACCCGATCTGTTGCAGGCGCTGGCGATGGGCGAACGCACGGATGGTGTCCGGGGCGAACCAACGCTGGCTGCGCAGTTCTTCCAGTTTCTTGATTTTTTCGGACATGAAGTTAGCTTCCACTGATTGATTCAAAAGGCTGTTTTCAACGGTTCGGGCGCAATGGCTAAAGGGCCAGCAACGCTTGCCCCACCAGGCTCGCGCCGGCCAGCAACAGCAAAGCGAACACACCGTACTTCAAGGTTTTCGGGGCGATGGCCGGCGGACGACGGCGCATATACCAGGTCAGCGCGAACACCACCGGCACCGCTTCCAGCGCCAGGTAGCCCGATTGCAGGTCGAAACGCCCGGTGCTGGTCAGCAGGATCAGGCGCATGAGCGCGTTGACGGCAAACACCACGATCAGGGTGTCGCGCACCACGTTGGTCGGCAGCGGCTGGCGGTAGAGTTGATAGACCAAGGGCGGCCCGGCACTGGAAAACAGCCCGCCCATCACGCCGGACAACCCGGCGAAACAGGAAAAGCTGGTCCAGCCCGACAGACGCTGCAGATGGCGCGAGCGCACCACCAGCAGGAAACTGCACAGCACGATGGTCGAGCCCAGCAGCAGTTGCAGCAGATCGCGCTCATGGGTGCCGAGCAACCCCAGCAATTCCACCCCGGCAGCCACGCCCAACAGGCTGCACCCCAGAATCAGCGCCAGCAGTTTCGGCGCCAGGTCCGGGCGACGGCGCAACATCACGAAGGCATTGACCAGGGTCAGCACCGAGCTGACGTTGGCCACGGTTTCAACCGGGGCCAGTTGCAACAGGCCGGTCAGCCCCAGCAGCAACAAGCCGAAGGCAAAGCCGGTGGTGTTCTGGGCGAAGGTCGCCACCGCGACGCAGAACAGAAAGCCCAGATGCGCGCTGACACTCATCATTGGTCGTCGGCCTGCCGGGTCAGTAAGGCGTCGCGACGGCTGTCGGGGCCTGATTGGCCTTGAGCGCCTTCAGGAATTCGTTGGCCTTGTTCATCATCATCGCCATGTCCGAGGCCACCGCGGCGAACGCATAGCCTTGTTCCAGATAGCTCTGCACCAGTTGCGGGGTGCCGCCGACGATGCCCATCGGCATGCCGATTTTCTTCGCCCGCACGATGGCGTCGCTGATCATCGCCTGAATCTCCGGGTGGCCCGGATTGCCGATGTGGCCGCACGCCGCCGAGAGATCGCCAGGGCCGAGGAACAGCGCGTCAACGCCTGGAACAGCGGCGATCTCTTCCAGATTGTTCAGTGCATTCGGGGTTTCGATCTGCAGGATGCAGGTCACGGCGTCGTTGGCTTCGTTGCCGTAATTGGCCCAGGTGCCGTAGCGGCTGGCGCGGTGCACGGCGGCAAAACCGCGAGTGCCGAATGGCGGGTATTTCACGGCGTTGACGGCAGCCCGGGCCTGCTCGGCATTCTCCACGAACGGCACCATTACATTGAACGAGCCCAGGTCCAGCGCACGCTTGAGCAGTACCGGGTCATTGGCGGCCAGGCGCACGATCGGCTGGGCGCCGGTGCATTGCACGGCCTGGAGCAGCTGCCACAGGTCACGGTATTCGATCGGCACATGCTCCATGTCCACCAGCAACCAGTCGAACCCGGCATAACCCAGCGCTTCGGCGGTGCTGGCCGAGGCGGACATCAACCAGGTGCCAATCGGCGCATTGAGGCCGCCCAACTGGCTGGCGAACGTGGTGTGCAGTTTTCCTGCGGACATGGCGTGTCTCCTTCTTGTCTTTATAGGAACAGCGCCCGTCATGCCCTCGATTTCTGCAGATTCGCAGCGCTGCGAAATGTGGCGGAAAGCATATTGCAGAAACTATCGCAGCGCTACGATTTTTTCATGAAGCAGGCTTGAGCGCTTTCGCAGCAGCTCCACTTTGTACACATGTAACAATTGCGTCACAGAGGATTGCTAGCGTGCCATCGCCCTAGGGCTGTCCTCCACTTTGGTACAGACAGACAATGACCTTTGCCGCACTGCGCCAGCAAATCGTGATCCGCTCCGATGACATGAACTCCGATGATTTCGGCGCGTTGTTCACACGTGCGTTCGGCAACCTGTATTCCCATTTCCCCACCCCACAGATGCCGATCCGCATATCCGGCGTGTACGGCCGCTATGAGGGTACGAGCTTCAGGCAGATGAGTTACGGCGGTGACTTCGCCTTCGAAACACCGGACATGGACGACGAGATCAGCTTCATCCTGCCCACGGCGGGCCAGGTGATCGTCGACCTTGCGGACCAGGCCATTGGCAACACTTCAGTGGGCCTGGCGGTGGAGAAATGCGAGATGCGCTCGGTGAGAATGGTCGAGGGGCACAGCCAGTACGGCTTTTCCGTGCGTCGGGGGCTGTTTGTCGAGCGTCTGGCCTTGCTGCTGGGCAAGCCTGCGGTCAAACCGCTCAGATTTCAGTGCAGTGTCGATCTGCACGACGCCGCCTTCGACGGGCTCAAGGCGCTGGTGAAATTTGCCACCAGCGTCGAAGCCGACTCGCTGATCAACGCTCGCGGCCTGATGCCTGAGCGCCTTCAGGAAATGCTCATCGATGCGGTGCTTCAGGTATGGCCACACTCCTACAGCGAGGCGCTGCACCGCCCTGCCCCGGGCCTTGCACCCCGGCACGTGAAACTGGCCATGGATTATCTTCGGCAACACCCGCAGTCCATGGTCAGCGGCACGCAGCTCGCGGCCCTGAGCCATGTCAGCCTTCGCGCCCTGCAAGAGGGTTTTCGCCGTTTTGCTGGCACTTCGATCGTGGAATACCAGCGTCAGGTGCGCCTTGAGCACGCCTGGCGGTTGCTGCAAGGCGAGCCGTGTTCCTCGGTGCGTGAGGTGGCCCTGAGTCTCGGCTTTTCCAATGCCGGGCGCTTCAGCCAGTATTTTCAGAGCGCCTATGGGGTAAAGCCCCAGGATGTGAAGCTGGGGCTGCACCGTCGTTGACGCTTCAAGCGGCGCCTTAGAATTGATAGCTGGCCTTGAGGCTGCCGCTGAAACCGTGGCTGTCGCCGCCCCCGATCGCCCCGGCCTCGGCACCGATGCTGAACGCGCCCAGGGTCGCCATCATGTTCACCGCGCCATTGAACTGGTCGCGGCTGGCGTAGGCCGCCTGCTGCTGGACGCTCAACCCCAGCAACCCTGCATCGCTCTCGGTCTTGTGGTCACCCAGTACGTGTTCGTAGCCCAGCTCGACCCCAGGCACCAGTTGCCAGCCGCCACTCTGGCCGATGGGTGCCAAGGTCGCCTTGACGTTGCCGAATGCGCTGCGGCGGGTCTGCTGGGTGCCATCGACCTGCAACGCCAGTTCGCTGCCCTTCTCCTGAAATCCTGAAAGGTCCAGGCGCGTGGCGCGCACGCCCAGGCTTGGTTCCAGGGTGATGCTGTTCATCGGCACACGGTAACCCAAGGCCAAACCTGCGCTGGCCAGGTTGCCGTGGGTGTCGCCCTTGGCATCACCCAGGCCGCCGCCGATCTCACGCTTGCTGTGATAGTCCACGTACCCGGCGCTGAGGTCCGCCGCCAGGAACAGGCCATGCTCCAGCCCGTCCGGTGCGAAACGTGCGCCGAGGGTGCCCAGGGTCAGGTCGGTGTCCACTTCGCCTGCGGCACTGCCGACATTACCCCGGCTGTAGCCAAAAGCGGCATAGCCACTCAGCTGCTCGGAGAAGCGCTGGCTGATGCCGAACAGCGTGCCTTGAGTGTGCTCGTTGCTGCTGGCAGCACGGCTAGAACCGTCGGTGCCCAGATAGCCTGCGAGGCCAGTGGTCCATACCCGGCTCTGCCCTTCTTTCAGGCCCACGCCGCTGGTGTACGCAGCGGTCGCCTGCCCCACCACGCCGGGTTGGCGCAAGAGATAGCTGGCGGCATCGGCATGCACCTGGCCCCCGACGGTGGACTGCACGCCACCCAGGTTCCCGGCGTCCAGCGCCGATTGCAGGTAGAAGTTGTAGGCGGTGTAGTTACCCGAGAGGCTGCTGTTCTGCAGTTGCTGCAACAACCGCGCGCCGGCGGCGTCGTTGCCCAGGAATTCGGCCTGCCCGGGGAGGCTGTTGTAATAGACCATCTTGGCCCGCAGCACGTAGATGGTTTCCTGAGACAGCCCGAGGCCCTGCTTGAGGTAGTTGTCCATGGAGCCGTATTCGGCGGTCACCTCATCGAGCCCGGCTTGCAAATAGCTGGCATCGACAGTCAGCAACGGTCCGTAGATCGCCGCCATGCTCGCAGGCATCGCGGCCAGTGTCGCGGCGATTCGCGCAGCGGTGTACTGGTTGGTCGCCAGGTAGTCGCTCATGATGGTGCCGCTGTCCACTCCGGCGATGCTCAACAGCACGGCGGCGGTCCAGCCGGTGCGGTCCTTGCCGGCGGTGCAGTGGAACAACGCCGCGCCGTCGACACCCGCCAGGTCGTTGAACAGCACCGAGAACTGGCTGCGCATGCCGGAGTCGCTGACAAAGCTGCGGTTGGCCTGCTGCATCATGGCCACGGCCTCGGCCGCGCTGCTGACTGAGATATTGGTGGCATTCGCCCCCGACACGCCGCTGCCGATGATGTCGATGTTGGTGTAAGTGGCGCCGGCTGGCAGCGTGTCGGGCGTCGCGGCGATTTCGCTGGCGGTGCGCAAATCGTACACCGCGCTGATGCCCAGGCCGTTGAGAATGGCAAGGTCGGAGGCTGTCGGCGTCAATGCGTTGGAGCGGTAGAACACACCGGCGCGCATGGTCCCGTCCAGTGCGGTGCTGTAGGCCGTGGTGGTGCCTGCGACATCACGGAAATTGTCCATGCCGGCCAGGCGTGGCGTATCCAGAGTGTCGGCGGCGTGGGCAGCGCTGATGGAAAGGGTCAGGACAGAGAGCGTCGGCAAGATGCGGGGAAACACTGTGTAGCCTCCTTGAATACAGGTTGGGCTGGCTACTATCTGCGTCTGTCGGGACCTGATTGTGACAAAACGATGCAGGCGGAAATTGGCTGCGCGATCGGTCTTTTTCTTGCGTGTTTTGTCTGGAGTTCGTGGGTCGGTGCCACGGGCGCCGACGCCGGACAGCTGAAAGGCTGAACGTTCGGCCTTGCAGGCCAGTCGACTCATTACGATGTCCTGAAGGACAGCGCCCCTCAAACAAGAAGGAAGATTCGACATGGCCAGGTACTTACAGATCAGCGCGCTGACACTCGCCCTCGCATTCGGTTGCCAGGGCGCATTTGCCGCCCAGGATCCCGATGGCTTCGTGGACGATGCGTCCGCCAAGGGCGTCGCCGAAATCGAAGCCGGGAAGCTCGCTCAGGAAAAAGCGGTCAGCGCGGACGTGAAAGCCTTTGCGCAGATGATGGTCACCGATCACACCGCTGCCAACGAGAAACTGAAAACCATTGCCCAGGCGCAGAAGCTTGAGGTGTCCAGTTATCCGGAGGTCATGGACAAGATCAAGACCATGATTCTGGAGCTGCGCAGCGCCAAGTCGTTCGATCAGGCGTACGCCAACAATCAGGTCAAGGCCCACGAAGCGGCGGTTGCGCTGTTCGAGAAGGAAGCCGCTGATGGCAAGGATCCGCAGTTGAAAGCGTTCGCCGCCCAGACCCTGCCCAAGCTCAAGGAGCACCTGGCCCATGCGCAGAAACTGGCGGCGGCCCATGGTGGTGATGTGGCCGGCCAGTAGTTGTGTGGCGGATTCAAGGACGCCCCCGCCGGCAAGCCGTGCTGCTACGGGTTACGTGGTTGAAAGCGATCTTCAGAACACCGCCGAATTACGTAGCAGCACGGCTTGCCGGCGGGAGCGATCTTGAGGCCGCCTCGCCGGCAAGCCGGACTGCTACGGAGTCAAGTGTCCGGGCGCAATCACCAGAACACCGCCGAATTACGTAGCAGTCCGGCTTGCCGGCGTCAGCGGCTTGAGGGTGCCACACACATCAAAATATCCACGAACAGCATAATAACCACTAGCTAAATGCAATTTATAAATATTAGCTTATAGCCAACAGGCCTTTTACACCGCCCATCCATACGAATAAGTTCTGACCACGTTCGACGTCGCCTCACCGACCGGACCTGTTCAAACCGATTTCCAAGGATGACGCCCCATGAGCCACCCACCCTCCGATGGCACCCTGGCCGAGTTGACCCAGGCACTGGCTGCCAGCGCCGAGCGCTCGGACCGCAGCGGTGCGTTCCCCACCGACAATTTCAAACTGCTGCACCGCCACGGCCTGCTGGCCCTGACCGTGCCCACACATCTGGGCGGCGGTGGTGCGGATCTCGAGACCGCGCGCCGAGTGATCGCCGCTGTCGGCAAGGGTTGCCCCTCCACTGCGCTGATTCTGGTCATGCGGTACTTGCAGCATGGCCGCCTGCATAAAGACTCACGCTGGCCTGAGCATCTGCGCATTCAGGTCGCCCGAGACGCTGTCGAACACGGCGCGCTGTTCAACACTTTCCGCGTCGAGCCGGAACTGGGCTCGCCTTCCCGCGGCGGGCTTCCGGCCACCGTCGCGCGGCGAACGCCTGAGGGCTGGCGTCTGTCGGGCAGCAAGATCTACTCCACTGGTAGCGTCGGCCTGACCTGGTATCTGGTCTGGGCGCGCAGCGATGACGCAGACCCCTTGGTCGGCGGCTATCTGGTGCACAAAAACACGCCGGGCGTGCGCATTGTCGAGGATTGGGACCATCTGGGCATGCGAGCCACTTGCAGTCATCGGGTGGATTTCGAGGACGCGCTGATCCCGCTGGATCACGCAGTCAGCGTCAGCCCCGCCAGCGAACCTGCCCCCGCGCTGGACGACGAAGGCCTGCTGTGGATGGCCGTGCTGCTGTCGGCGCTGTATGACGGCGTGGCCCGGGCGGCGCGGGACTGGTGGGTGTCTTTCCTGCAGACCCGCACACCCTCGAATCTGGGTACACCCTTGGCCAGCCTGCCGCGTTTTCAGGGGGTGACTGGCGAAATCGACACCCTGCTGTTCACCAACAAGAGCGTGCTGGATGCCGCAGTCCTGGGCCATACAGACCCCGCGACAGCCCCGCAGATCAAACAGGCGGTCTGTGCCAACGCCATCCGCGCCGTGGAACTGGCGATCGCCGCTGCGGGCAATCCCGGCCTGTCCCGGCACAACCCTCTGGAACGCCATTACCGCGACGTGCTGTGCAGCCGCATTCATACCCCGCAGGACGACGTGGTCTTTACCCAGGTCGGCCGCAACGCTTTGCTTCAGGAGCCTGCATGAGCACTTCGATTATCGCCAGCCAACTGGACGCCGCTGCCAATGCCTACCTGCGCAGCCGCTTGCCGGACCATGAAGTGATCGATCTTGCGCCGGGCTCCCTTGAGGTGCCCGCCCAGGCGGACGTGCTGCTCATCCGGCCGATCAAAGTGAAAGAGATCCTCACCGCGCCAGTGGGCTGGCCCTGGTCCCTGCGCTGGGTGCAGTTGTCGTCATCCGGGATCGACTTCTTTCCCCACTGGCTGTTTCAAGGTGTGCCGGTGACCAGCGGCAAGGGCTCGAATGCCGATCAGGTGGCCGAGTTCGCCCTGGCGCTGGTATTCGCCGCCGCCAAGCAACTGCCGGGGTTGTGGGTCAAGGATGCCCACTGGCAACTCACGCCGTTGGCGCCTCTGAGCGGAAGGACGCTGGGCGTCGTCGGCTTCGGCCATATCGGCCAGAGCCTGGCGCGCAAGGCCGCGGCGCTGGGCATGCGGGTGCTGGCGGTCGGCAGGCCCGGGCAGGCCATCGAGCCGGTGGCGGGTGTCGAGCAGGCGCAGTCGCTCGAGCAGTTGTTCGCCCACTCCGATCACGTGGTACTCGCCGCGCCGTTGACCGCAGGCACTCGCGGGATGATCGGCCACGCCGAGCTGGCCCATGCCAAACCCGGCCTGCACCTGGTCAACATCGCCCGTGGCGGCCTGCTGGATCACGAAGCGCTGCTGGACGCACTGGACGCCGGAACCCTGGGCCGCGCCAGCCTGGACGTCACCGATCCTGAACCCCTGCCCGCCGGTCACCCGCTGTACAGCCACCCCCGGGTATTCATTTCGCCACACACCTCGGCCATTTCCGAAGAAGGCCCCCAGGGGCTTCTGGACCGATTCATCGACAACTTCACCCGCTACCGCGCCCAACTGCCGTTGAGCAACCTGGTCGACGTGCAGCGCGGTTACTGACTTTTTCAGGAGAACACCCATGAGTTCCGTTTCTGTTTTGAACGCCAGCCAGAACACCGTCCGCCAACGCGTCAGCCCCGAGGAGTGGGAGGTGCGCGTCAAGCTCGCCGCCGCTTACCGGCTGGCCGCGCTGTTTCGCTGGACCGACCACATCTACACCCACTTTTCGGCGCGGGTGCCGGGGCCTGACGAGCACTTCCTGATCAACGCCTTCGGCTTGCTGTTCGATGAGATCACCGCTTCCAACCTGGTGAAAGTGGACGTCGACGGCACCATCATCGACGACCCGCTGGGGCTGGGCATCAACCAGGCCGGCTACGTCATCCATAGCGCGATTCACCGCGCACGCCCCGACCTTCACGCCGTGCTGCACACCCACACCCGCGATGGGGCGGCGGTGTCGGCCCAGCGTGAGGGCCTTCTGCCCATCTCCCAGCATGCGCTGGGCTTCTACAGCCGGGTGGTTTATCACAGCTATGAAGGCGTGGCGCTGGATCTGGACGAGCAATCGCGGCTGGTGGCGAATCTGGGCGACAGCAACATCCTGATCCTGCGCAACCATGGTCTGCTGACCGGTGGCATCAGCGTGGAGCACGCCTTTCGCGAACTGCACGGCCTGGAGCGCGCCTGCAACATCCAGATCGCGGCACAGGCCGGCGGCAACGACGCCCTGCAGCATGCCTCGCCGGCGGCCATCGCCAAGGTCCATGAGCAGTCAAAACGCTATTCCGATGGCAAGGGCGAAGGCATTCAACGCCACTGGGATGCGCTGATCCGCCAGCTCAATCGTGAAGGTCTGGACTATCAGGAGTAAGCCACCATGAATGCACCGCGAATTACCCGGGCGCTGCTGGCTTCGTGCGCCCTGGCGCTGGGCCTGGCCGCGTGCTCGGCTTCCAATGAACAGACCACCGGCAAGACCCTGAACATCACCTTCTTTGGCGACAACACCACGCTGGTGAGTGTCGATCCGTTCCAGGTGTACTGGCTGGAGCATCGCGTCCTGCTGCGCAACGTCGCCGAATCCCTGACCGACCAGGACCCGGCCAGCGGCAAGATCATCCCTTGGCTGGCAAGCAGTTGGGAGGTCAGTGACGACGCCCTGGGCTACACCTTCCACCTGCGCAAGGACGTCACTTTCAGCAATGGCGAACGCTTCGATGCACAGGCAGTGAAGACCGCATTCGACAGCAACAAGGCATTTGCCAAGGAGCTGCCGGCCACTTTCGGGGCCACCTATCTGGCCGGCTATGACCATGCCGAGGTCATCGACGATTTCACCGTGCGCCTGGTGCTCTCGCGCCCCAACGCAGGCTTCCTGCAGGCGACCTCCACCACCAACCTGGCGATACTGGCGCCGGCCTCGTACAAGCTGACCGCCAAGGAGCGTTCGCTGGGCAAGATCATCGGCACCGGCCCCTTTACCCTCGATCACTACACTCCTGAAGTGGGCGCCCGGCTGGTCAAGCGCGCCGATTACGCCTGGGCCTCGTCCAACGTGAAAAACCAGGGCGTTGCCCACGTCGATGTGGTGGACATCAGCTATGTGCCCGAAGAAAGCGTGCGCAACGGCCTGTTCCTGCAAGGCAAGACCGACATCCTCTGGCCGCGCAATCCGTTTTCCGAAGTGGACTCCAAACTGTTCCAGTCCAAGGGCGCCACGCTGCAAAGCCGCTCCTTGCCAGGCCCTGCGTTGAACCTGTACCCCAACACGCGCAATGCGCGGGTGCTGGCTGATCGGCAGGTGCGCCTGGCGTTGCAGAAGTCCATTGACCGGGTGTCCTACGCGCACACCATCTACAACGCCGATTTCCCGGTGGTGAGCGGGATCTACGACGTCACTACGCCGTACTTCAAGGCGCAAACCGACAAGCTGGCCTATGACCCCCAGGGCGCCGAAACCCTGCTGGACCAGGCAGGCTGGCAAAAGCAGGCCGACGGCTATCGCTACAAGGACGGCAAGCGCCTGAGCATCCGCTACAACCTGACGCCCGCCGAAACCGCTGGCGACGTGTTGATTCAGGATCAACTGCGCAAGGTAGGCATCGAGCTCAAGATCAACGTGCTGACCCGCGCCGAATGGGTGGCCGGCAATTCCCAAGGCAACTACGACCTGACCTCCACCTACATGACCCGCGCCGATCCGATCATCCTGCAGACCATCCTCGATCCGCGCTCGGCCAACAGCGCGACCCTGGCCACCAACACCTACGAGCCCCACACCCTGGACACCGCCCAGGCGCTGTTCGATGCCGGCATTACCGCGACACAGGGCGCCCAACGCGAGCAGGCCTACGGTAAATTGCAGGACCTTTTGACCGACGAGGGCTCGGCGTTCCCGATCTATGAGCGGGTCTGGCAGGCGGCGACATCGCCACGGGTCAAGGATTTCCGCTGGACCGCCGAGGGCTTTGCCTTCCTCAGCGACATCGAGGTCGGCAAACCATGACCGGTTACCTGATTCGCCGTGTGGGGCAGGCGCTGCTGGTGTTGTGGGGCGCCTACACCGTGACCTATTTCATCCTGTACCTGCTGCCCGGCGACACCCTGTCGATCATGCTCAGCGCATCGGGCATGGAAGCCGATGCCTTGTCGCCTGCGGACCTGGCCAAGGCGCGGGCCTACTACGGTCTGGACAAGGGCCTGATCGCGCAGTATCTCGATCTGCTCGGCCGGGCGCTGCACGGCGATCTGGGGCAGTCGCTGTCGTTGAATCGCCCGGTGGTTGATCTGCTCGCCGAACGGCTGCCGCAAACCCTGTCGCTGGCCGGGTTGGCCATCCTCCTGTCGCTGGTGGGCGGCGTGGGGCTGGCCTACTTGACGGCTTACGTGCAATGGCGGCCATTGAAGGTGGCGCTGACCCGGGTGCCGTCTTTCGGGTCTTCGATCCCGGTGTTCTGGATGGGGCTGCTGCTGATTCAGGTGTTCGCCTTTGGCCTTGGCTGGTTTCCAGCCACCGGCAGCAAAGGCTTCGAAAGCCTGGTGTTGCCGGCGATCACCCTGGCGATTCCCAGTGCTGCCGTTTACGCGCAAGTGCTGCAACGGGGTTTTCAAAACGTCTGGCAGGAGCCTTACATCCAGACCGCCTTTGCCAAGGGCCTCAGCCGTGCCCAGGTGCAGGCCCGTCACGGATTGCGCAACGCCGCACTGCCGATTCTGACGCTGGTGGGCCTGCAAGTCGGCAACACCGTCTCGGGCGCGGTGCTGGTCGAGACCATCTTTTCGCGCAACGGCGTGGGCCGCCTGGCCCAGGAAGCCGTACTGCGTCAGGACATCCCGGTGGTGCTGGCGATTGTCGCAGTGTCGGCTACGGCGTTTGTGGTCATCAACCTGATCGTCGATCTGCTGTACCCCTGGCTCGACCCGCGTATCACTCATTCACCCAAGGTGGCCTGAATAATGGCGACGAATCCCCCTTTCTTCTCTGGCGCTGCGCCGGCGACCTGGCGGCGGCGCTCTCGCATCCGCCGCGTGCTGGATGCCTGGACGCCGCTGTTGCGCAAGCCGGGTTTCAGCCTGGCGTTATTCGTGGTGTTGTTCGCATTGACGGCAGCCCTCGTACCCCACTGGCTCAGCGGGTTTGATCCGTATGCGACCTCTCCTCGGGAAAAACTGCTCGGGCCGAGCACGCTGCACTGGTTCGGCACCGATGAACTGGGGCGCGACCTGTATACGCGCGTGATCTACGGTTCCAGCCTGTCGGTGCAAGCCGCGCTGCTCGCCGTCGGCATTGCCTTGAGCGGCGGGCTTGGGCTGGGTGTGCTGGCAGGTTTCGCTGGCGGGCGTCTCGACGCCGTGATCATGCGCATCATCGATGTGAAACTCGCCCTGCCCGGCCTGCTGCTGGCGCTGGCCATTGTCACCGCGATTGGCTTCGGCACGGTCCCGGTTGCCATCGCAGTGGGCGTCGGAATCGTTCCAGGCTTTGCTCGCACCACCCGCGCCGAAGTATTGCGCATCAAGACCCTGCCCTACGTGGAAGCGGCGCGGCTGGGTGGCGCCAGTTGGCGGCGCACGCTGCTGCGCCATGTGTTGCCCAACGCCTGGAGCCCGGTGGCGGTGCTGGCAACACTGGACTTCGGCGCCGCCATTCTCGCCACCGCAGGCTTGAGTTTCCTGGGCTTTGGCGCCGCGCCCCCGGCGGCCGAATGGGGAACGCTTATCGCCAATGGTCGGCACTTTCTGGTGACCGCGCCCTGGGTTTCATTGCTGCCCGGCGCATTTGTCGTCGCCGTGGTGTTCAGCCTCAACCATATCGCCCGCACATTCGAGGAGCATCAGCGATGAGCCAGTCCCATTTGCTGGATGTGCGCGATCTGTCCGTCAGCTATCGCTCCAAGGGCCTGGTCACTCAGGCGGTAAAAGGCCTGTCCTTTACCTTGCAGCGCGGTGAAACCGTGGCCATCGTCGGGGAATCAGGGTCGGGCAAATCGACCCTCGCCAACGCCCTGCTCGGGTTGTTGCCGGTGGCTGCCTCTATCGATCAGGGCGAACTGCGGGTCGGCGATGTTGAGATGCGCCACGCCAGTGAACGCCAGAAACGCCTGATTCGCGGGCGCACCATCGGGCTGGTGCCGCAGGACCCGATGGTCAGCCTCAACCCGACTCTGCGCGTCGGCCAGCAGATCGGCGAGGCGCTGAAGCTGGCCAACGGACGGGGTTATCGCAGTGCCGATGCCGATGTCGTGGAATTGTTGGGGCTGGTGGGGCTGGACAACCCGGTACTGCGCGCCCGGCAGTATCCCCATGAACTGTCAGGCGGTATGCGTCAACGGGTATTGATTGCCATTGCCATGGCCGGCAACCCTCAGCTCATCATCGCGGACGAGCCCACCAGCGCGCTGGATGTGACGGTGCAGCGCAAGATCCTCGACCATCTGCAACGCCTGGTGGCCGAACGCGGGATTTCCCTCCTGATTATCACTCACGATCTGGGTGTCGCCACGGACCGCGCCGACCGCTTGCTGGTGATGAAACAGGGCGAGTTGGTGGAGCAAGGCACGCCACGGCAGATCCTCGATGCGCCGCAACATCCGTACACCCGGGCGCTGCTGGCGGCAGCCCCTGCGTTTTCGACGACCACGGTGCGCCGCTTTGCCCCGAAGTCCGCACGGCCGATTCTGTGTCTGCAAGGCGTGGGCAAAACATTTGAACTGCCTGGTCTAAAAGGCCGGGACCGCCAGTTTGCGGCCCTTGAGGGGCTGAGCTTTGACTTGTCTGCGGGACAGACCTTGGCGATTGTCGGCGAGTCCGGATCTGGGAAGAGCACGACGCTGCGTATCGCCCTCGGGCTGGAACAGCCGACCCGAGGCCGGGTGTTGTTCGAAGGTAAGGATGTGACGGGGATGAGTTGGAAAGCCTTTCGGCCTCTGCGCCGGCGGATACAGCTGGTGCAGCAGAATCCGTTTTCTGCCCTGGATCCCCGGTTTACGGTGTTCGATTGCATTGTCGAGCCGCTGGTGTCGTTTGGGCTGTTGAAGGGCGCGGCGCTTGAACAGGCCGCAGTCGAACTGATGGGCCGGGTGCAGTTGCCGGTGCACTTTCTTGATCGCTTGCCCCATGAGTTGTCCGGCGGGCAGCGTCAGCGTGTGGCGATTGCCCGGGCATTGGCGTTGAATCCGGATGTGCTGCTGCTCGATGAGCCTGTGAGTGCGCTGGATGTGTCGGTGCAGGCGCAGATTCTGGACCTGCTGGATGAGTTGCAGCGCGAGTCGAATATTGCCTATGTGCTGGTTTCCCACGACCTGGCGGTGGTGGCGCGGATGGCCGATCAGGTGTTGGTCTTGCGTCAGGGCCGGGTCGTCGAGCAGGGAGCGCTGAGGCACGTTTTTGAGCGGCCGACCAGTGAGTACACCCGCGAGTTGTTGGCGGCGATACCTGGGGTTGGCGCCCGGGCGGCAACGCCGGCTCAGGTCCTGAAAGTCGCTGTGTGATCAACGCGAGCCCGGGTTCTGGCCGAAGGCCGTAGGAGCGCGCTTGCCCGCGATAGCGTCAGGCCAGACACCTCGTTGTTGGATGACACACCGCTGTCGCGGGCAAGCGCGCTCCTACGGGGATGAGGGCGATCGTGTCCTCCAACCCGTACGTTTGGCATTGCCTGACCGTTGTCCTAGACGCTTGCGCCATCCGTTGGTTAGCATGGTGGGTTCTCTATGAAACCCTTGAACGGAGCGACGCATGTCCATCCAACAAACGCCCGGGCATGTGCTGCCGGGGCGCGCCGCAGCGAAAATGGAAGCGGCGATGGCAGTGGGAAGCTTTGCCATCGGTACCGGCGAATTCGCCATCATGGGCCTGATGCCCGACATCGCCAATAACCTGCACCTGACCGAACCCCAGGTCGGCCATGCCATCAGTGCCTACGCGCTGGGCGTGATGGTCGGTGCGCCGCTGCTGGCCATTCTTGGCGCCAAGTTGCTGCGCAAGAACATGCTGATGCTGCTCATGGTGCTCTACGCGCTGGGCAACATTGCCACCGCGTTCACCCCCTCCTTCGCCTCACTGGTGGCGTTCCGTTTCATCAGCGGCCTGCCCCACGGCGCCTATTTCGGCATCGCAGCCGTGGTCGCCTCCAGCATGGTGCCGTCCAATCAGCGCGCCGGGGCAGTGGCGCGGGTGATGATGGGGCTGACACTGGCGATGCTGCTGGGTAACCCCATCGCCACCTTCCTGGGGCAGTTCATGGGCTGGCGCTCGGCGTTCGGCCTGGTGGGCGTGATCGCAGTGACCACCATCGCCTTGATCTGGCACCTGGTGCCTGACCGTCACGACGAGCCGCGCAGCGATCCCCGCAAGGAGCTGCGTGCGTTCACCAAGCCCCAGGTGTGGATGGCGCTGGGTATCAGTTCGGTCGGCTTCTCCGGGATGTTCTGCGTGTTCAGTTACCTGGCGCCGACCATGCTGGAAGTCACCCGGGTCACCCCGCAGTGGATTCCGTTCGGGCTGGCGGCGTTTGGCGTGGGCGGCATCATCGGCAACATCGTGGGCGGCAAGCTGTTCGACCGCATGCAGTTCCGCGCGGTCGGCGTATTGCTGGTGTGGTCGATGGCCGTGCTGCTGTTCTTCCCGTTGGCGGCAAGTTCGCTTCCGGGCGTGCTGCTGGGCATCGGTCTGGTCGGCACCATGGTCGCATTGGCCGCGCCGCTGCAGATCCGGCTGATGGACATCGCCCATGAAGCGCCAAGCCTTGCGGCGGCGTCCAACCATGCGGCGTTCAACCTGGCTAACGCGCTGGGCCCGCTGTTCGGCGGCATCGCCATCAGCGCGGGGCTGGGCTGGACCAGCACCGGGTACATCGGGGCAGCCACCGCCCTGGCGGGCCTGGGTATCTACCTGATCGCCCGGCGCATGAAAGGCGGCGACTGACGTCCCTCCTCCGCACGCCGGTGTCGGGCCACGCCAGCCGCCCGCACCGGCAACCTGCGGGCTGATTTCACAGCCTAAGCTAATTCCCAAACGGTATTTAAATCTAATTTAATAGAACCTTATGCTTGGTTTCAGGTCGCGAATCATCCTCGAATTCGCGCTGAACCCAAGGCATCTAGAGAATGACGATCAAGCACTGGACGGCAAAGGCTACATTGGCGCTGGGTGTGTTCACGCTGTCGGTGGCGGCCCACGCCGCTGACCTGACCATCGGCTACATCACCGGAATCGACCCGGTCAAACGCGCCATCGCCGATGGCGAATACGAAAAGGCGATTGGCTCGAAAATCAACTGGCGTCAATTCGATGCAGGTCCTGCGGTAGTTGCCGCGATGGCCTCGGGGGATGTGCAGATCGGCAACCTGGGTTCCAGCCCGCTGGCGGCCGCCACCTCGAAAAATCTGCCGCTGGTGGCGTTCATCGTCACCTCGCAAATCCAGAGTTCAGAGGCGCTGGTGGTGCGCAACGGCAGCGGGATCAACAAGCCCGAAGACCTGATCGGCAAGAAGATCGCCGTGCCGTTCGTGTCCACCTCCCACTACAGCCTGTTGGGCGCACTCAAGCACTGGAACATCGATCAGAAGCAGGTCACCATTCTCAATCTGACGCCGTTGCAGATCACCGCTGCCTGGAAACGCGGCGACATCGACGGCGCGTTTACCTGGTCCCCTGCGCTTGGGGAAATTCGCAAGACCGGCAAGATTCTCACCGACGCAGGCCAGGTCTCCCAATGGGGATCGCCAACGTTCGAAGTGTGGGTGGCACGCAAGGACTTCGCCGAGAAACATCCTGAGGTCGTCGCCAGTTTCGCCAAGGTCAGCCTGGCTGCGATTGCCGATTACACGGCGCACAAATCGCAGTGGACGGTGGATTCGGAACCGGTCAAGACCATCGCCCGCTTCACCGGCTCCAACGCTGCGGATGTGCCGGAACTGCTCGACGGCTCGCACTTCCCGACCGCAGCCGAACAGCAATCCCCTGCGCTGCTGGGCGGTGGCACGGTCGCGGACATTGCGAAAACGGCTGAGTTCTTGAAGGATCAGGGCAAGATCGAGAAAGTGCTGCCTGACTATTCCTCGTTTGCCACTGACAGGTTCATCAAGGAATAGACCGGTTGGTCTGATTCCAGGATTTCCCTGTAATCCTGGCGGTGGACTGTAGGAGCGCGCTTGCCCGCGACAGCGTCAGGCCAGTCACCTCATTGGTGAATGACAGACCGCTGTCGCGGGCAAGCGCGCTCCTATGGGATTGGCGTAACCGCGCCCTTGAGAACAACCCCAAATCCGTAGCAGTCCGGCTTGCCGGCGGGGGCGTTCTCATATGCGCTGCCGCATATGGATCAAACGCACAATTCGTGGGAGCGGGCTTGCCCGCGAATGCTCTGGACCTGACGCATTGACAGCGGCTGACCCACCGCTTTCGCGGGCAAGCCCGCTCCCACAACACCTCGCCCTAAAATTGCTCGGGGTATCAGAACCCGACCGGGTTGAAGTAGAACGCATCGCTCGACGACAGGCTGGCCTTGATCTGGCGGGTGCCTTCGTCGGCCGACACTTCCTCTTCGCCTGCTTCCAGCGCCGCATAAGTGCGGGCTGCCACGTCCTGCGGGCTGGTCTTCTGCACGTCGAAATCCTTGACCAGGTCGGTGTCGATGAAGCCGACGTGCAGCGCAAGCACCTGGGTCTGATCGGTGCGCAGTTGCACCCTCAGTGCGTTGGTGAAACCCCAGGCAGCGGCCTTGGACACACCATAGGCCGCCAGCGCCGGCGCGTTGAACCAGGTGATGTTGGACAGCACGTTGACGATCGCGCCACCCCCGTTGCGCTTGAGGATCGGCGCAAACGCCGCGCTGACCCGCACCAGGCCGTACACGTTGGTGTCGATCAGCTCCTTGGACAGCTCGATCATGTTCTCGGCCAGCGCGCTCTCCATCACCTTGGCGATGCCGGCGTTGTTGACCAGCAAGGTGGTGTCTGAACACTGCGCCGCTGCGGCCTTGATGGTCGCGTCATCGGTCACGTCCAGCTTGACCGGGATGATACCTGGCACATCGAAGCCTTCCGGGTTGCGCATGCCGGCGTATACCTTCGCTGCTCCCTGGGCGACTGCCAGCTTGGCAAAGGCCAGGCCCAGACCACGACTTGCACCGGTAACGAAAACCACTGATCCATTGATGTTCATGCGATGACCCTCGAAAAATGGCGCTTTGCCGTTTTGGATGATGGTCATCATATTCAGAATTGCCGTGCTGTCAATCGATGCCGGATGAAACTGTTCAGTGGGTAGCTTGAAGGCGTTGCGAACCTTGAGAGCAGCGCGAGCCGCTCTCAAGTCTGGGCCGTTTACTCAGGGAAATTGGCGCGCATTGCTGCCAGGCCGCCAGTGAAGATGCCTTCGAACAAGGCAATCGCCTCGGCTTCGCTGATACCGGCCGGTGTAAAGTTCGCCGACCAGGTCACCCGCGAAACCTTTGGATCGGCTTGCGGCGCGACGCCTAGCGTTGCCTTGTACCCGGTGACCGCGAATGGCGCCTGGGTGATGGTGTAGCTGTACCAGCGCGCCGAATTATCGAAACCTTCCAGGCGTTCGATGATGACTTCGCCATCGGCAGTCTCCAGCGTACGCACCCGCCCGCCTTCGCTCAGTTCGCTCTTTGGAATGAATGGCAGCCAGTCAGGCAGTGAATTGAAGCCACCGATCAGTTGCCACACGGTGTCGGGTGAAGCCGGGATGTCGATGTAGGCTGAGGCTTGGGACATTGGAGTTCTCCAGTGAAATGAATCGATGGGTTCCGGCCGCCGGTTCGTCGAGCAGCGGCCGGTAAATCGCAACAAAGGTTATGCCGGCACCGGCGCGTTGATCGAGATTAGCCCGGCTTCGCGCAGTGCGGTCCAGAAAGCGCCAGGAATCACCGCATTGAGCGCGGCCACATCCTCGGCAATCCGCCCTGGGCGGCTGGCGCCCGGAATAACTGCCGCCACGGCGGGGTTGGCCAGCGAGAACTGCAGCGCCGCCGCCTTGATATCAACCCCATGAGCCTGGGCGATGCGCTTGATGTGCTCGACCTTCTGGATGATCTGCGGGCTGGCCTTCTGGTACTCGAAATGCTCGCCACCGGCCAGAATCCCCGAGCTGTACGGGCCGCCGACGACGATGTCGGTGTTGCGGGCCTTCGCCTCGGCCATTACGCGCTGCAACGCGCGTTCGTGGTCCAGCAGCGAGTAACGCCCGGCCAGCAGGAAACCATCGGGTTTGGGTTCGTCCAGCCCAAGGGTGAGTTCGATGGGCTCGACCTTGTTCACCCCAAGACCCCAGGCCTTGATGACGCCCTCGTCACGCAGGCGGTCCAGTACGCCGAAGGCCCCGGTGCGCGCCTGTTCGAAGTACTGCAGCCACTGGTCACCGTAGAAGTCCTGGGCGATGTCGTGAATCCAGACGATGTCCAGGCGGTCGGTCTTCAAGCGCTTGAGGCTGTCTTCGATGGAGCGCAAGGTGGCATCGGCGCTGTAGTCGTTGACGATCTTGTTGCGCAGGCCGTGTTCGAATACGCCGCTTTTCTCGCCCAGGTCGCGGGCGCTGTTGTCCAGTTCGTCGAGGATCACCCGGCCGACCTTGGTGCTGAGCACGTATTCATCGCGCTTGTATTTGTGCAGGGCCTCGCCCAGGCGGATTTCCGAGAGGCCTGCGCCGTAGAACGGCGCGGTGTCGAAGTAACGAACGCCGGCATTCCAGGCCGCGTCGACGGTGGCTTCTGCTTCGGCTTCAGGGATGTTGCGGAACATGTTGCCCAGCGGTGCGGTGCCGAATCCGAGGACGCCTGGCAGTTTGTCTTTCAAGCTCATGGCTCTGATCTCCAGTTGAGGGGTCGCTGTTGCGACCGTTGAGCAGATCCTAGATTGCCGCATCAAGACCGTCCAAGACATAATGAGTCAGACTTAAGACCTAGCGAGCATCACATGATCGATCTCCGCCAACTGCGCTATTTCGTCGTCGCCGCCGAAGAGGAACATGTTGGCCGCGCCGCTGAACGCCTGCACATTTCCCAGTCGCCCTTGAGCCGGCAGATCGCCCAACTGGAAGAACGCCTGGGCCTGAACCTGTTCGAGCGCAGCCAGCAGCGTATCCGCCTGACCAGCGATGGCCGCACCTTTCTCACCGAAGCTCGTAGCCTGTTGACCCACGCCAACCGCCTCGAATCCCTGGGTAAGCGCCTGGGCCGTGGCGAGGAAGGCGGCCTGTGCATCGGTTACATCGAGCACGCCATGCACGCCAACATCCTGCCCAAGGCGTTGAGCACCGTGCGCGCTGACCGCCCGGCCGTGCACGTGGCGCTGTACCTGATGAGTTCGGGCGATCAGCTTGAGGGCTTGCGCCAGCGCAGCCTGGACGTGGCGCTGGTCAGCGAGCCGCCACGGGAAGACGACCCGGACCTGCTCTGCCGCCAGTTGCTGGAGGACCCGATGCTGCTGGCATTGCCGGCCAATCATCCGCTAGCGACCAGGGAGCGCCTGACCCCGGCGGACTTGAAGGATGAGGACTGGATCGGGGTGAAATCCAGCCAGGGCAAGGACCAGCACGGCGAATTCGTGGCCGCCTGCATTCGTGCAGGCTTCACCCCGCAGATTCGGCTGGAAGCCGCCGAGCCTTACACCGCGCTAGGGTTGGTGGCGGCCGGGTTGGGAATCACCATGACCCAGAAGAGTCTTGATCAGGCGGCGCACCCGGGTGTGGTGTTCAGGGAATTGCCGTGGCTGACGTTCAGCATGCCGCTGTGGGCGGCCTGGCATCGGGTGAACCTGCGGGCGCTGGTGGAGATCTTCCGGGTGATTCTGACCGGTAAGGATGCGGCGCCGATGGCCGTTGGCAGCGAGACGGTTCCCGGCTGAATTCAGGACTGCCCGAGAATCGCGGCCAACAGCCCCGGAAAGCGGGCGTCGAGTTCCTCTCCCCGCAGCGAGTTCATGTGCGTGGTGCCGACGTTGCGGGTATGCACCAGCCCCGAATCGCGCAGCACGCGGAAATGGTGGGAAACGCTGGACTTGGGGCGTCCGCCGTCCAGTTCGCCACAAGTGGCTTCGGCCACGCCGGCCAGGTGGCGAACGATTTCCAGGCGAACAGGATCGCTCAGCGCGTAGAGAATGCGCTCGAGTTCGAAGCTCTCGGGATCGGGGTGTTTGTAGGCTCGCATGGGTCGGCATGATAGCGAGGGGGTTTTAAAAAAGCCATTGTTCGAATACTATCGAACAATCGTAAATCACACCTTTCGAGGCGACCATGTCGGCACTGTTCGAACCCTTCAAGCTCAAAGACGTCACCCTGCGCAATCGCATCGCCATTCCGCCGATGTGCCAGTACAAGGCCGAAGACGGTCTGATCAACGACTGGCACCACGTCCACCTGGCCGGCATGGCCCGTGGCGGCGCGGGTCTAGTGGTGGTGGAAGCCACCGCCGTGGCACCGGAAGGCCGGATCACTCCGGGCTGCGCCGGCATCTGGAATGATGAACAGGCCCAGGCATTCGTGCCGGTGGTCAAGGCGATCAAGGCCGCAGGCGCGGTGCCGGGCATCCAGATCGCCCACGCCGGCCGTAAAGCCAGCGCCAACCGCCCCTGGGAAGGCGACGACCATATCGTCGAGTCCGATCCACGCGGCTGGCAGACCATCGCCCCGTCGGCTATCGCCTTTGGTGCAGGCCTGCCCAAAGTGCCGCAAGCCATGACCCTGGAAGACATCGCCCGGGTTCGTCAGGACTTTGCCGACGCCGCCCGCCGCGCCCGTGACGCCGGTTTCGAATGGATCGAACTGCATTTCGCCCATGGCTACCTGGGCCAGAGCTTCTTCTCCGAACACTCCAACCAGCGCACCGACGCCTACGGCGGCAGCTTCGACAACCGCAGCCGTTTCCTGCTGGAAACCCTGGCCGCCGTACGTGAAGTGTGGCCGGAGCACCTGCCCCTGACCGCGCGTTTCGGCGTGCTGGAATATGACGGTCGCGACGAGCAGACCCTCACCGAGTCCATCGAGCTGGCGCGCCGCTTCAAGGATGGCGGCCTGGACCTGCTGAGCGTCAGCGTCGGCTTTACCATTCCAGAGACCAACATTCCGTGGGGTCCGGCGTTCATGGGGCCGATTGCCGAGCGCGTGCGTCGCGAAACCGGATTGCCGGTCACCTCGGCCTGGGGTTTCGGCACGCCGCAACTGGCGGAAGAATCAATCAAGGCCGGTCATCTGGACCTGGTGTCCATCGGCCGCGCGCACCTGGCGGACCCGCACTGGCCGTACTTCGCGGCCAAGGAACTGGGCGTGGACAAAGCCTCCTGGACCCTGCCCGCCCCTTACGCGCACTGGCTTGAACGCTACCGTTAAGCGCTACGCACCGGGTCGCTCTGCAATGGGGCGACTTGAGGGCTCATGCCGGGTGTCGAGCCGGGCGGCGATTTGATCGCCGTCCAGCGAGCCTGAGAGCCTACTGCCCCGCCGAACGGTGCCAGCGAATCTGACTGACCCCGGAACGCTCCGCAGCCTCGACCATCGAATGGTAACTGCCCTGCCACTCGCGTCCGCTGGCGCCCACCTCGGCGCCTGAGTGGATCAAGGCGTAATACACCGCATCGTGAGAGCACAGGTTGTCGTCGTGACATTCCAGCGCCCGCTCGTTACCTTCGAACGTGTAAAAAATCGTGAAGCCCATGACACACCTCCATGCCGACGATGATCCTGGCAGAACGGGTCGATCATAGCGCGCACCCGACCGGGCAGAATGACAGGCTGGCTAATTTCACTGGCTTTGCGGGCCAGCCACTGAAATGTCGGGCGAACGGCCTTCGGGAGCAGCGGGCAAGGTTGAAAGCGCGGCGCAGTGCCTTATCATGGCCGGCGGTTTATCGACTCACTTCAAGCAAGAGATGCCTATGTCCAGCGAAAACGTCGTCTTCACTCCCGATCCCGATGCGGATTCCATTTCTTCCGATGTGGCCGGTTTCGGCGGCATCCTGGTCTCGACCCAGGTTCCGACCCGCGCCGATGGCAGCCTTGAACTGGGCGACATCACCCTGCAGAGCGAATGCACCCTGCAAGCGCTGAAAGTGGCGCTGGAGAAAGCGGGCAGCTCGATGGACCGGGTCATGCACCTGACCATCTACCTGACCGACATGGCCGACCGCGCGGCTTTCAATGAGGTCTACAAACGCTTCTTCGCCAAGCCATGGCCGGTACGTGCAGCGGTAGGCGTCGCGGCGCTGGCCGTTGAAGGCATGCGCGTGGAAGTGACGGCGATGGCGGCCAAGGGCTGATCCAGCTCGTCGCTGTTGAGGTAGCCCACACCCGTAGCAGTCCGGCTTGCCGGCGAGGCGATCTTGAGGATGCACCCGATCCCGTAGGAGCGCGCTTGCCCGCGATGGCGTCCTCAAGATCTTTCCCGCCGGCAAGCCGGACTGCTACGGGAGGTGGGGCTTTCCGTGGCTGTTGTCACGCAGCCCGTGAGGAGCGATCCATCGGCCGTTTCTCACCACCCGGCAGCACAAGGATGCCGCCCAGGCATTTCGCCGGTACAATGCGCGGCTTGACCGTGACGATCCTGACTAAAAAAACATGTCCCTACCCAAGCATCACCTGGAATTGCTCAGCCCTGCGCGCGATGTAAGCATCGCACGCGAGGCCATCCTGCATGGCGCCGACGCCATCTACATCGGCGGCCCAAGCTTCGGCGCACGCCATAACGCTGCCAACGAAGTCAGCGAGATCGCCGACCTGGTGGAGTTCGCCCGTCGTTACCATGCGCGGGTATTCACCACGATCAACACCATCCTGCACGACAACGAACTGGAGCCGGCGCGCAAGCTGATCCACCAGTTGTA
Organism: Pseudomonas sp. NPDC090201; assembly: GCF_044746825.1. Taxonomy (NCBI): domain Bacteria; kingdom Pseudomonadati; phylum Pseudomonadota; class Gammaproteobacteria; order Pseudomonadales; family Pseudomonadaceae; genus Pseudomonas; species Pseudomonas sp. NPDC090201. The sequence continues at coordinate 185,668 of NZ_JBIVCX010000003.1, read as the reverse complement.
CGACGCAGGCGTCGACGCGCTGATCGTCCAGGACCTGGGCGTCATGGAACTGGACATCCCGCCGATCGAGCTGCATGCCAGCACCCAGACCGATATCCGCACCCTGGAACGGGCCAAGTTCCTCGATCAGGCAGGCTTCTCCCAGCTGGTGCTGGCCCGTGAGCTGAACCTGCAGGAAATCCGCGCCATCGCCGACGAGACCGATGCTGCCATCGAGTTCTTCATCCACGGTGCGCTGTGCGTAGCCTTTTCCGGTCAGTGCAACATTTCCCACGCCCAGACCGGCCGCAGCGCCAACCGTGGCGACTGCTCCCAGGCCTGCCGCCTGCCCTACACGTTGAAAGATGATCAGGGCCGCGTCGTAGCCTTCGAGAAACACCTGCTGTCGATGAAAGACAACAACCAGAGCGCCAACATCCGCGCCCTGGTGGAAGCCGGCGTGCGCTCGTTCAAGATCGAGGGGCGTTACAAGGACATGGGCTACGTGAAAAACATCACGGCCTACTATCGCCAGCGCCTGGACGACGTGCTCGAAGACCGCCCGGACCTGGCCCGCGCTTCCAGCGGCCGTACTGCGCATTTCTTCGTGCCGGACCCGGAAAAGACTTTCCACCGTGGCAGCACCGATTACTTCGTCACCGACCGCAAGATCGACATCGGCGCTTTCGACACCCCGACCTTCACCGGCCTGCCGGTGGGTGTGGTGGAGAAAGTCGGCAAGCGCGACCTGCAAGTGGTGACCCATGAACCGCTGTCCAACGGTGACGGCCTCAATGTGCAAATCAAGCGCGAAGTCGTGGGTTTCCGCGCCAATATCGCCGAAGCCAAGGGCGAGTTCGAGGAAGATGGCGAGAAACGCTATCGCTATCGCGTCGAGCCCAACGAGATGCCGGCCGACCTGTACAAGGTGCGCCCGAACCATCCACTGAGCCGCAACCTGGACCACAACTGGCAACAGGCGCTGCTCAAGACCTCCGCCGAACGCCGTATCGGTCTGACCTGGCAGGCCACCCTGCGCGAAGAGCGCCTTGAGCTGGTGGCAACCAGTGAAGAAGGCATCAGTGCCAGCGTTGCCCTGGATGGCCCTTTCGGTCCGGCCAACAAGCCTGAACAGGCCCTTGAGCAATTGCGCGACCTGCTGGGTCAACTGGGCACCACCCAGTACCACGCCACTGACGTGAAGCTGGACGCCCCGCAGGCGTTCTTCATTCCGAACTCGCAACTCAAGGCCCTGCGCCGCGAGGTGATCGAGGCGCTGACGGCCGCCCGCGTCGCGGCCCATCCGCGTGGCTCACGCAAGGCTGAAACCAGCCCGCCGCCGGTGTACCCTGAGTCGCACCTGTCGTTCCTGGCCAACGTGTACAACCAGAAAGCGCGGGATTTCTATCACCGCCATGGCGTGCAGTTGATCGACGCCGCCTACGAGGCCCACGAGGAACCGGGCGAAGTGCCGGTGATGATCACCAAGCACTGCCTGCGCTTCTCGTTCAACCTTTGCCCGAAACAGGCCAAGGGCGTCACCGGCGTGCGCACCAAGGTTGCGCCGATGCAACTGGTGCATGGCGATGAAGTCTTGACCCTCAAGTTCGATTGCAAGCCGTGCGAGATGCACATCATCGGCAAGATGAAAGGCCACATCCTGCACTCGCCGCAACCGGGCAGTGCGCCAGTGGTGGGCCACATCAGCCCGGCGGATTTGCTCAAGACCATCCCCCGCGCTCCGCATTGATGAGTTAATTCCACCGTAGCAGCCAGGCTTGCCCGCGGGACGATCTTGAGGACGCCCCCGCCGGCAAGCCGTGCTGCTACGGGGTTGGGGGCGTTCTCAAGGTCATCTGCGCACCGATTCCCGTAGGAGCGGGGGGGGGGGGGGGGGGGGGGGGGGGGGGCCCCCGCGCGGCCCCCCCCCCCCCCCCCCCCCCCCCCCCCCCCCCCCCCCCGCGCCCGCCCCGCGGGGGGGGGGGGGAAAACCGCACGCAAAAATAGAAACGACACCAAAGGGAGAGAC